>NZ_JBFLUS010000006.1:0-10747 GCF_050474045.1 Bacillus sp. S2(2024) | reverse complement strand
TAAAGTGATAATAAAGTTATTAAACTTAGATATAAAAAATACAAGAAATTTGCTACATTGTATCGTAATAAAGCTCCTTAAAGTTGTTTAATTTCTATCCTTTTAAAGGTATTTGTACTCAAAAATCAATAATAAAGTTATTGACTAAATAATAAATATTTAATATTGTAATTCATTTGAATAAATGTTTATTTGGAGGTTTTATTAATGAACATTTTAAGCTCGTGGCTATATAACATGAAAATCATAAAATACTTATTGGGAAGGAGTTGATAATTTAGAACTAAAGGAGAGATATTCATGATATATAAAAAAGCAAATCAGAAAGATTATGATACAATTTTGAATATATGGGAAGAGTCGGTTTTAGCTACTCATCACTTTTTAAGAGCTACCGATAGAGAAGAGTTTAAAAAAGAAATACCCTCATATTTCCCACATCTTAATGTCCAGTTATGGTATGAGAAAGAGGATTTAATTGGCTTTTCTGCTATAAATAAACAACACTTAGAAATGTTATTTTTAAAACCTAATAAAATAGGTAAAGGATACGGTAAAGCTATTATTAATTCTTTAATTAAAGACTTTGATATTACAACAGTTGATGTAAATAAAGACAATAAGAGTGCAACTAAATTCTATATTAATAATGGCTTTTTTATAGTAAATGAAACGGAAACAGATTCTTCTGGACGTCCATACCCTATACTAGAGCTAAAGTTAAAATAAGGTAAAGGTGGAAATCCTCCCTTATCTTTGATAATTGCACTAAACTGCGCGTTAGTCCAATAAGAATTAAACAACTTTATTGTAACTTAACAAAAACGCCATCCTTTCCTATGATTCTATAGAAAGAATAGCGTATTTTTTCATTTTAGGGGGAATTTTGTTTTGTTAGCTTGATAGCGATGTGGCAGGACCCAATTAAGAAAATTATTTTGAGTTTCCCTGCGGTTGATTTTATCAACGAAAATCAACTTTAAATCCATGGTTTGTGTGACAATAACCTGTATAATTATAACTGAGGTGATGAAATGAAAGAAATCAATATTGCTACAACACTTATCGCAAAGCGCAGGGAAAAAGGTATTACGCAGGATGAGCTGGCGGAATATATTGGTGTTACAAAAGCGTCTGTTTCAAAATGGGAAACCGGACAGAGTTATCCTGACATTACCTTTCTTCCTCAATTGGCTACATATTTCAATATCAGTATAGATGAATTGATAGGATACGCACCCCAAATGATGCAGGACGATATTAAAAAGCTGTATCACATGCTTGCGTCCGCTTTTGCTGAAAAGCCTTTTGATGAAGTGATTGTAGAGTGCAGGAATATCATAAAAAAATATTATTCCTGTTTTCCTCTTCTGCTTCAGATGGCGGTGCTGTTTGCCAACCACCATATGTTGGCGGCGGAGCCGGAAAAAACAGACAGAAATTCTTGAGGAAGCTGTCAGCCTGTGCATTCGGATAAAAACAGAATGCGAGGATGTTTCGCTTGCCAAAGATGCAGTATCGTTGGAAGCTACCTGTTATCTTGTGTTACACAAACCGCAGGAGGTTTTGGATTTACTTGGTGAAACCATCCGTCCCCATTCTCCGGACGATGAAATAATAGCACAGGCGTATCAACTGATGGGAAATGTGAAAAGAGCCAATGAGGTCATGCAAATCAGTATGTATCAGCACCTGATGTCACTAGTTACAGGAATACCGTCTTATCTGTTGCTGAATGCACCAAGTGTAGAAAAAACGGAGGAAATATTACACCGTACTTTTGTCCTTGCAGATGCTTATGACCTGAATAAGTTACATCCTAATATGTTAGTAAAGGTATATTATACGGCTGCACAGGTGTATTGCATGCAGGAAAATCACGAAAAGGCATTGGATATGCTGCAAAAGTATTCGTCTGTCTGTACTTCGACTTTTTCTCTGTACGGTTTACATTTACATGGCGATTCCTATTTTGACGCTATTGATAACTGGTTCGAGGAATTCCAGCTTAGATCAAAGGCTGTCCGACACGAAGATACCATCAAAGCAAGTATGGTACTAGGTATTGTAGAAAATCCTACATTTGCTGTTTTGACGGAACTGCCGAGGTATAAGAGTATCGTTGGAACTTTAAAATTCAAATTGGGGATGAACGAACATGAAAAACACTTATAAGAGTGCATTGAAATTTTCACTTTGTATGTTACCAATCGGTATTATTGGTGGAGTGCTGACCGGAATATTTAGCATTACTACTTTGAATCAGGAAATGATAAATCAGATATTGGATAAGATGTCAAAAGAAGCATATATTCTAGTTTCAGGTATTCAGATTGGCATTTTATATGCTGGTATTATGGGGTTTTTTGGTTATATTTTAGCTGATAAGGTAAACTTGCTGAAAAAGTTTACCTTTACAAAAAAAAGTGTTCTGATTACTTTATTTATTGGCATTATGGGTGGTCTGTTTTTATTATCGGATTACTTCACTTTCGCCAAAGTGATTCCCGAAGTCGCGGCAACTTATAAGAAGGATAATTATTCGCTAGTCTATCTGGCAGTCTCGGTTATTTATGGTGGAGTACTAGAAGAAATTATGGTGAGATTATTTTTCATGTCATTGGCTGCTTTTATCTTGTGGAAACTGTTTGCTCGCAGCAAAGACAAAGAGAATATACCCGTATGGATATTTGTAGTTGCTAACATTGTATCAGCACTTTTGTTTGCAGCAGGGCATATTCCGGCAACGATTACGATGTTTGGTGGTCTGAACGCCCTTATTCTGCTACGCTGCTTCTTACTCAACGGCATTTTGGGAATGGTTTTTGGTTGGCTGTATCGGAAACTAGGATTGCAATATGCGATGATTGCACACGCTTTGTGTCATGTTATTCCTCATGTTATCCTTGTCTGCTTCTTACTTTAATAGGGGTCCCGCCCCATCGCTATCAAGCTAATATTTTGAAGTACCCCCAAAATGAAAATTTCCTTTTTCTACAGTTAGTTATTTGGAGAAGTCATCTCTTTTTTCGTTTTTGGGGTGTTTACTTTTCTTAAGTTGATAGGCATGTATGGCGACCCATAATATCATATGATTGAAGTTATGTTATAATGGTAGATGGATAAATATGTCAAATTATGCGAAAATAAGTTATAATTACTTTTGTGTGTATTAATCCTCATATAAAAAATAAGTGAATTTATGATTAAAAAACAAGCAATTGCACAACAGATAAAAATCAATGGTTTGTTTTTCGAAATCTACCACACCATAGAGATATATCCATTGCGATTTTACCTTGCTATACGTTCCATTGATTCTCCAGGAGTCATTTGTTTACTTGAGATGACCACGTATTCATTTTCCGAATTCAGGATCATACAAATGAAAGTTCAAATGAAAAGGGGAATTGAAATGAAAAAATTCATGTTAGCTCTGACATCTTTGTTCGCTGCTTCAGCATTCTCAGTGTCTACAGCTTCAGCCGCATCAGATGTATACGATAACTTTGAAGAATTGTCGGCGCATTACCAAAAAGGTATAGATTATACCATTGAAACCCAAGATATACCAAGTTCTGATACAATCATTCTAGCAATTCACGGTGGAAAAATCGAATCTGGAACTGACCAAATAGCAAAAAAAGTTGCCCTAGGTGATTACAGTTACTACATATTTAATGCTATAAAAGATGACGACTTTAAAAACGATGGGCGAAATGATTTGCATCTAACTTCTACCCATTATGACGACCCAATAGCTTTGAAAATGGTAGCACAAAAGAACAAAGTTGTTTCTATTCATGGTGCGGAAGGAACAGAAAAACTAGTTTACATGGGCGGACTTGATGTGAAATTAAAGGATAAGATTGAGGGAAAATTGTCCAGCGCAGGTTTCAGTACTGGTATACGTGACGATCTCAAGGGGACCAACCCGATGAATATCGTAAATAGGGGTAAAACTTTAAAAGGTGCACAATTGGAGATCACCGGTGCTTTGCGTACTGAACTTGAGAATGATAATTCTAAGATGGAGAAATTTGGTAATGCTATTCGATCAGCAATAGCCGAGTAAAAATGATAGTGATTTCCGTACAATTTAAGCTTTTGTAATTTCGTAGAAATGATGGAAGAGCAGGGACAATCTATCCCTCATACGATCATTATACGATGGATACATCAGTATGGTTCTGAATTGAACAAGCGGATACGTCGTCAATTAAAGAAAGTTAATGATTCTTGGTGAGTTGATGAAACGTATATCAAGGTAAAATCGCAATGGTTGTATCTCTATCGTACGATAAATTCCAAAGGTAATATAATTGATTTGGTTCTGGTGCAAAAATGTTAGTTAGAAACATAGAGTAACAACTTTCTCTTCATTTCGGGGTACTTTAAAATCTTAAGTTGATGGCAATGTGGTGCTACCCCTAATAAGCGAAATATTGTATTGTTTTATCCTAAATTATTTGTAAAGGTGGATACATAATGACAGTAAAGAAGCTTTATTTCGTCCCAGCAGGTCGTTGTATGTTGGATCATTCTTCAGTTAATAGTACACTTACACCGGGTAAACTATTAAACTTACCTGTTTGGTGTTATCTTTTGGAGACAGAAGAGGGACCTATTTTAGTAGATACAGGTATGCCAGAAAGTGCGCTTAATAATGAGAATCTTTTTAAAGGTACATTTGTTGAAGGTCAAATTTTACCTAAAATGAATGAGAACGATAGGATCGTAAATATTTTAAAGCGTGCCGGATATGGGCTAGAAGATCTTCTTTATGTCATTAGTTCTCACTTGCATTTTGATCATGCAGGAGGAAATGGCGTTTTTACAAATACACCAATTATTGTACAGCGTGCTGAATATGAGGCAGCACTCCACAGAGAGGAATATTTGAAAGAATGTATATTGCCGAATTTAAACTATAAAATCATTGAAGGGGATTATGAAGTAGTGCCAGGTGTTCAATTAATATATACACCGGGACATACACCAGGGCATCAGTCATTATTAATTGAGACGGAAAAATCAGGTCCAGTGTTACTAACTATTGATGCATCATATACGAAAGAAAACTTTGAAGATGAAGTACCGTTTGCTGGATTTGATCCGGATTTAGCTTTATCTTCAATAAAACGTTTAAAAGATGTTGTTAGGAAAGAAAATCCGATTATTTTCTTTGGACATGATATGGAGCAAGAAAAGGGCTGTAAAGTGTTCCCAGATTATTTGTGATATTGCATATAAAAAGTCATGGGCTCGTTAGCTCATGACTTTTTATCGTGGGGGTAGCACCACACATCCATCAACTTAAGATTCACTTTTGTATAAAAATTAAGGTTTTCTAAGTAGTTTTTCATTGCCTTTATATATGTTTTAAAAGTACGCATACTTGGAACAGCTTTAAAAATAAGCATTATTCGAAAAAAATGAACTGCTAAAAATAATTGAAATAAGCAAAGTTGTAGAAATTAGTATTTTAAACCACAAAGGCTCTTTTAAGAATTGTTTAATCATAAATTTTATCCAATGCATAAAGGTATAACTCCCTTCAAGAAACTTTTATTTCTAAATTAAGAATATGGTTAGTACTAAGATCTATTGTATAATTTGATTTATTCAGTGTTGTATTAGAAGGATAAAGGAGATATTAAACACTATGAAAAAATTTTTTAACTGGAAACAGTCAAAAAAGGGGCTTGTGTCCTTTGGCACTGCATTAGGGTTGGCTTTTGCTGTTTTTGATCCTGCGGTAAATAAACCTGAATCCAAACAAATGCTTCAGTTAAAAGAAAATACAGATGATGATTGCACTGATGAAAAAAATATCCTAGTAGATATAAATGACCCTGTACAATAATAAAAATAGCACTAGTTAACTATTTAAGAATTGACCTTGGTCGATTCTTTTTTTTTATTATTTCATGTGTGGCAAAAACGCCACACATGGGGTACGGAAACGATTCAAAGAATAACCCGCCACATCTGAAAATTTTTCCAATTTAGGTGGGTGTGTTTTTCTTATATTTTTCCTTGTAGATTCCTATATAAAGAAGATCTTGAAACATTGGTAATTTCACAAATTTGTTTTACTGTCATATTTCCTTCTTCATACAGCTTAAGTGCATAATTCATTCCAGCATGCTTTTCATGATACTTTTTAACTCTTCCTTGATACTTTCCTTCTTTTTTTGCAAGGTCTATTCCTTCTCGTTGACGCATTCGAATTAAGTCCCGTTCTAATTGGTTTACTCCACCCATAACCGTCATCAAAAAGTGACTATATGGATTTTCTTCAGATAGATCCAACCAAGTATCCTTTAATGATTTTAAATTTGCCTTTTTGTTTTTTATGTAGTCAACTAATTCAAATAAGTCCCGTGTACTACGAGTAATTCGAGTTAAGTCCGTTACATAAACTGTATCGCCTTCTCTCAGGTCGTTTAACATATTTTGAAGTTCTGGTCTGTCTTGTGTAGCACCTGACACTTTTTCTTCATATATAATATCCACTTCAATTTCCTTCATTTGTTGTAATTGTCGCTTAGGATTCTGATCAACAGAACTTACTCGTACATAACCTATTTTTCTCATATTCTACTCTCCTATTTTGAAACAAGTCATATGGGACACTCTGAAGGGTTCTGGTGCAAAAAACATTTGATAGGGACATAGAACCTATATAGACTGTTCAATGACAGTTTATGATGCAATTTCAAACAATTTATGTATGAATCTAACTTCATTTTGGGCAGGCTTTACCCGTGGGTGAACTATGCCCAAAATGAGGTTGAAGTCATTCATAAGTTATTTAGGTTAGCTGCTTAACTTCAAGGTTAATGGGATATTGCTATTCTATGGTTCTAGCGAATTATTTTTGCACCAAAACCTCTTTTACTATGTATAAATCGTAATAAGTTAAGATTTCCTTAATCTATTACCGAGATAGTGACACATCCTATAATTATTCTCTTCTCGATTAACAGCTTTACTAATTTAAATTATTCAAAACCCAACAAATAACGACATTTTATAAAAATATGTCGTTATTTGTTGGGTTTTATTATAAGATATAAAACGTAATATTAAGATTTAAAGGGAGTGTGGTTGAATGTCCGTTCTAAAAAACAGCAAAATTGGTACGAAGTTGAATACATTAATGATTACAGCTAGTGTCGCATGTATTCTCTTATCCATTATAGGGGTTATCTCTTTAAAAAAAACAGGAGAAGCTTCTGCAGATATGTATGCCAACAGATTACTTCCAATTTTTTGGATACAATCTGTAGAATCTAATTTCTACGACGCTAATAGTAAATTTATGGAACTTATGGTTACAACTGATGAAAAAAGAAACAAAGAATTAGCAAATAATATAGCCGAACTACGTAAGGAAAATGATGAGTTATTAAGACACTATGAGTCTAAGATCAACTCACAAGAAGAAAAGCAATTATATGAGAATTTCCAAAAAAACTTTCAAGAGTTTGAAACTCGAATGAAAGAAGCACAAGATTTAGCATTAACCAATGACAATGAAGGAGCTTATGCTTATTATTTAAAAAACACTGAGCCTGCTATGCACAATGCAATTAATTCTATTCAAGAACTTGTGAACTATAATAATAGCCAGGCAGAAAAATTACAAAAAAATAATACGAACAGTGCACATACTACAATACTGATGTTTATTATGATTTCCGTTATTGCAACTGCAATTATTATATGTATTGGATATATCATTAAAATAGCGATTAAACGTCCGATTACTTTATTACAACATGATATGAAAGAAGTAGCAGCTGGGAATTTAGTAGTACGTACTTCTTATGAAGCAAATGATGAATTAGGAAATATCGTTACTTCTTTTAATGATATGTTAGACAATTTGGAACAACTAATTGAGAAGATAAAGGTAACAACACACGAGGTTACTTCTTCGACTGATCGTATGTTGCAAAATACAAAACAAGCATCTCAAATCTCTAACGAAGCTGTTCAAACGATTCATGAAGTAAACAAACAAATAGTAGGACAAGTTACGAGTATTCAAGAAAGTTCAACAGCAATGAGTGATGTAGCAAATGGAGTGCAAACAGTAGCTGAATCTGCATCAACTGTTGCTGAAGTGTCTGTTATTACAACAGATCGTGTGGATAGCGGTAGTGAAGTAATCAAGCAATCTATTACTCAAATGAATAATGTACATAAAGCTGTGGAAGAAACATCTACAATGATAGAGCGTCTTGTGATGCGTACACAAGACATAGATAAAGCTTTAGATGCGATTACGAATATCGCCGAACAAACAAACTTGCTTGCTTTAAATGCTGCAATTGAAGCAGCGCGTGCAGGGGAAAATGGAAAAGGTTTTGCAGTTGTTGCAGCTGAAGTGCGAGAATTAGCTGAACAATCAAAGCAATCCGCACATGAAATTAATGATTTAATTAAAGCAATTCAACAAGATACAAAAGATACCGTTCAAATTATGAGAAAAGGTCAAGAAGAAGCGGAACAAGGAAGAAATGCTGCTAATGAAGCAGACGAGGCCTTTTCAGCAATCATGACAGACATTCATAAAATAACACGTCAAATCCAAGAAGTATCAGCTACAACAGAAGAAATGTCTGCTGGAACTGAAGAAATTAACGCTTCCCTATCAGTAGTATCAGAAACTTCTACAAACGTAGCGAAAGATACAAATCAAACCGTACAAGCTATTCAAACACAAGCATCATCCATTACAGAAATAATAAATCAATCTATGCAAATAAAAAGAAAAATTGAAGAATTAGAAAGGTTAATTTCACAATTTAAAATTAAAGAATAAAAATTATTTATAAAGGTGGAATTATTAGTTCCACCTTTTATTAACGGGGTAGAAACACCTCACCATCAACTTAAGAAATTGGTTGCTCCCCAAAACGAAAAAACGAGTTGAATTCTCATAAATAACTGCAAAATAATATAAACTTCGTTTTGGGGATACTTCAAAATATTAGCTTGATGGGCATGCGGCTGTGCCCAAAATTTATTCAAACTTTTAGGTTTATTACCTTTGAAAAATCCAATTTGTATTGTATCATCTTTATTAGTTTTGTTTTTTTATTTGAATGTTTTTCCGATTAATTCAATAGGTATAGAGGAGATTATAGATGGAATTAACAAAGCTACATAGTGTGATAGAAGATAAAAGGAACGAATTAATTCAATTCGTTATCGAATATGGTATCAACCATAAAAAGGTACTTACATTAAGTCGAGAATTAGATTGTTTAATTTTTAAGTTCATGAAAGGACAATGAAGAATTTTTTCATGAGATTTATACTTATTATATTTTGGAGTGGTGTACACATTTTAACCTTTTTATACCCTAAAAAATTCTCAAAACTCGATATTACTTATTTTAATTGAGATTTTGATTTAGAGATGAGTTTTGAGGCATATTTTGAGCTATTTACATCCTATTTTAGATTTAATTTCCTTTGTCTCAAATACCACTGTTTTTGAGACTAAATAAATCACTTAGAGTAGTAAAATCAACGTTTTTTTGTGTCGAAATTTGTTTAACATATGTTTTCGTTAAAATGTGGACGGGACCCCTATTTAGAGTTAAAAATAACTAATAAACAATATATAGGGATTATTAATAATACATCTTAAATTCCGGTTATTTTAAATCATTTATTATTCGATACCGAAAAGGAGCATTATATGGAAATGATCTCTAGTACTTATAATTTACCCCTTGTTGTTCTTTCTATTATTATCGCAATTGTGGATTCATTTGTTGCATTAAATATAGGGGTTCGCATCCATTTATCAAAAGGTACGGCTCGCAACATTTGGTTATTTAGCGGAGCATTTGCAATGGGGATGGGAATATGGTCTATGCATTTTGTAGCCATGCTTGCCTTTCATTTATCAATTCCTGTAACCTATAATGTAACTTTGGTCATTGTATCCATTATCCCTGCTATTATTTCATCCTGGTTAGCTTTATATATAGTGGGTAAACCTTCTGTGAGCATAACCCAGATGATTATGGGAACTCTTTTCATGGGGACGGGTATTGTCTCTATGCATTATATCGGGATGGAGGCAATGGAGATGGCTGCAAAAATTGTATATAATTCTCTTCTACTAACTCTTTCTGCCATTATCGCTTTTGTTAGCTCTTTCATTGCTTTATACCTTTTACTTTCACTACGTCAGGATTCCAACACAACGGGATATCAGATAAGAAAGATTAGTAGTAGTATTATCATAGGTATCGCTATATCAGGCATGCACTATACTGGAATGGCATCAGCCATGTTCCAATCCCATCAACATCAAGCAGGTTTAATGAAATCATCATTCGATAATATCCTTTTTGCTTATGCTATTGGGATTGTCATGTTGATTATATTAGGATTGTTATTCATTAGCATTTTTATTGATAAGCGAGCTGACTTTAAAGCTTTAGAATCAGAGCATAAGTTTCGTTCAGTGATTGAGTCTGCTAATGATGCTATTATTTTAGCTGATAAAAAAGGGACCATTATGTCATGGAATAAAGGGGCTAACCTTCTTTTTGGTTATCAAGAAAATGAAGTTTTAGGAAAGAATCTACAAATTATTATTCCAGAAAGATACCATGCTGCTCATCAAAAAGGAATGAAACGTTACCATTCAACAGGTCAACTCCATGTTAATGGCAAAACAGTTGAATTACAAGGACTTAGAAGAGACGGAAGC
>NZ_JBFLUS010000005.1:0-299122 GCF_050474045.1 Bacillus sp. S2(2024) | reverse complement strand
GTGTCTACAGCTTCAGCCGCATCAGATGTATACGATAACTTTGAAGAATTGTCGGCGCATTACCAAAAAGGTATAGATTATACCATTGAAACCCAAGATATACCAAGTTCTGATACAATCATTCTAGCAATTCACGGTGGAAAAATCGAATCTGGAACTGACCAAATAGCAAAAAAAGTTGCCCTAGGTGATTACAGTTACTACATATTTAATGCTATAAAAGATGACGACTTTAAAAACGATGGGCGAAATGATTTGCATCTAACTTCTACCCATTATGACGACCCAATAGCTTTGAAAATGGTAGCACAAAAGAACAAAGTTGTTTCTATTCATGGTGCGGAAGGAACAGAAAAACTAGTTTACATGGGCGGACTTGATGTGAAATTAAAGGATAAGATTGAGGGAAAATTGTCCAGCGCAGGTTTCAGTACTGGTATACGTGACGATCTCAAGGGGACCAACCCGATGAATATCGTAAATAGGGGTAAAACTTTAAAAGGTGCACAATTGGAGATCACCGGTGCTTTGCGTACTGAACTTGAGAATGATAATTCTAAGATGGAGAAATTTGGTAATGCTATTCGATCAGCAATAGCCGAGTAAAAATGATAGTGATTTCCGTACAATTTAAGCTTTTGTAATTTCGTAGAAATGATGGAAGAGCAGGGACAATCTATCCCTCATACGATCATTATACGATGGATACATCAGTATGGTTCTGAATTGAACAAGCGGATACGTCGTCAATTAAAGAAAGTTAATGATTCTTGGTGAGTTGATGAAACGTATATCAAGGTAAAATCGCAATGGTTGTATCTCTATCGTACGATAAATTCCAAAGGTAATATAATTGATTTGGTTCTGGTGCAAAAATGTTAGTTAGAAACATAGAGTAACAACTTTCTCTTCATTTCGGGGTACTTTAAAATCTTAAGTTGATGGCAATGTGGTGCTACCCCTAATAAGCGAAATATTGTATTGTTTTATCCTAAATTATTTGTAAAGGTGGATACATAATGACAGTAAAGAAGCTTTATTTCGTCCCAGCAGGTCGTTGTATGTTGGATCATTCTTCAGTTAATAGTACACTTACACCGGGTAAACTATTAAACTTACCTGTTTGGTGTTATCTTTTGGAGACAGAAGAGGGACCTATTTTAGTAGATACAGGTATGCCAGAAAGTGCGCTTAATAATGAGAATCTTTTTAAAGGTACATTTGTTGAAGGTCAAATTTTACCTAAAATGAATGAGAACGATAGGATCGTAAATATTTTAAAGCGTGCCGGATATGGGCTAGAAGATCTTCTTTATGTCATTAGTTCTCACTTGCATTTTGATCATGCAGGAGGAAATGGCGTTTTTACAAATACACCAATTATTGTACAGCGTGCTGAATATGAGGCAGCACTCCACAGAGAGGAATATTTGAAAGAATGTATATTGCCGAATTTAAACTATAAAATCATTGAAGGGGATTATGAAGTAGTGCCAGGTGTTCAATTAATATATACACCGGGACATACACCAGGGCATCAGTCATTATTAATTGAGACGGAAAAATCAGGTCCAGTGTTACTAACTATTGATGCATCATATACGAAAGAAAACTTTGAAGATGAAGTACCGTTTGCTGGATTTGATCCGGATTTAGCTTTATCTTCAATAAAACGTTTAAAAGATGTTGTTAGGAAAGAAAATCCGATTATTTTCTTTGGACATGATATGGAGCAAGAAAAGGGCTGTAAAGTGTTCCCAGATTATTTGTGATATTGCATATAAAAAGTCATGGGCTCGTTAGCTCATGACTTTTTATCGTGGGGGTAGCACCACACATCCATCAACTTAAGATTCACTTTTGTATAAAAATTAAGGTTTTCTAAGTAGTTTTTCATTGCCTTTATATATGTTTTAAAAGTACGCATACTTGGAACAGCTTTAAAAATAAGCATTATTCGAAAAAAATGAACTGCTAAAAATAATTGAAATAAGCAAAGTTGTAGAAATTAGTATTTTAAACCACAAAGGCTCTTTTAAGAATTGTTTAATCATAAATTTTATCCAATGCATAAAGGTATAACTCCCTTCAAGAAACTTTTATTTCTAAATTAAGAATATGGTTAGTACTAAGATCTATTGTATAATTTGATTTATTCAGTGTTGTATTAGAAGGATAAAGGAGATATTAAACACTATGAAAAAATTTTTTAACTGGAAACAGTCAAAAAAGGGGCTTGTGTCCTTTGGCACTGCATTAGGGTTGGCTTTTGCTGTTTTTGATCCTGCGGTAAATAAACCTGAATCCAAACAAATGCTTCAGTTAAAAGAAAATACAGATGATGATTGCACTGATGAAAAAAATATCCTAGTAGATATAAATGACCCTGTACAATAATAAAAATAGCACTAGTTAACTATTTAAGAATTGACCTTGGTCGATTCTTTTTTTTTATTATTTCATGTGTGGCAAAAACGCCACACATGGGGTACGGAAACGATTCAAAGAATAACCCGCCACATCTGAAAATTTTTCCAATTTAGGTGGGTGTGTTTTTCTTATATTTTTCCTTGTAGATTCCTATATAAAGAAGATCTTGAAACATTGGTAATTTCACAAATTTGTTTTACTGTCATATTTCCTTCTTCATACAGCTTAAGTGCATAATTCATTCCAGCATGCTTTTCATGATACTTTTTAACTCTTCCTTGATACTTTCCTTCTTTTTTTGCAAGGTCTATTCCTTCTCGTTGACGCATTCGAATTAAGTCCCGTTCTAATTGGTTTACTCCACCCATAACCGTCATCAAAAAGTGACTATATGGATTTTCTTCAGATAGATCCAACCAAGTATCCTTTAATGATTTTAAATTTGCCTTTTTGTTTTTTATGTAGTCAACTAATTCAAATAAGTCCCGTGTACTACGAGTAATTCGAGTTAAGTCCGTTACATAAACTGTATCGCCTTCTCTCAGGTCGTTTAACATATTTTGAAGTTCTGGTCTGTCTTGTGTAGCACCTGACACTTTTTCTTCATATATAATATCCACTTCAATTTCCTTCATTTGTTGTAATTGTCGCTTAGGATTCTGATCAACAGAACTTACTCGTACATAACCTATTTTTCTCATATTCTACTCTCCTATTTTGAAACAAGTCATATGGGACACTCTGAAGGGTTCTGGTGCAAAAAACATTTGATAGGGACATAGAACCTATATAGACTGTTCAATGACAGTTTATGATGCAATTTCAAACAATTTATGTATGAATCTAACTTCATTTTGGGCAGGCTTTACCCGTGGGTGAACTATGCCCAAAATGAGGTTGAAGTCATTCATAAGTTATTTAGGTTAGCTGCTTAACTTCAAGGTTAATGGGATATTGCTATTCTATGGTTCTAGCGAATTATTTTTGCACCAAAACCTCTTTTACTATGTATAAATCGTAATAAGTTAAGATTTCCTTAATCTATTACCGAGATAGTGACACATCCTATAATTATTCTCTTCTCGATTAACAGCTTTACTAATTTAAATTATTCAAAACCCAACAAATAACGACATTTTATAAAAATATGTCGTTATTTGTTGGGTTTTATTATAAGATATAAAACGTAATATTAAGATTTAAAGGGAGTGTGGTTGAATGTCCGTTCTAAAAAACAGCAAAATTGGTACGAAGTTGAATACATTAATGATTACAGCTAGTGTCGCATGTATTCTCTTATCCATTATAGGGGTTATCTCTTTAAAAAAAACAGGAGAAGCTTCTGCAGATATGTATGCCAACAGATTACTTCCAATTTTTTGGATACAATCTGTAGAATCTAATTTCTACGACGCTAATAGTAAATTTATGGAACTTATGGTTACAACTGATGAAAAAAGAAACAAAGAATTAGCAAATAATATAGCCGAACTACGTAAGGAAAATGATGAGTTATTAAGACACTATGAGTCTAAGATCAACTCACAAGAAGAAAAGCAATTATATGAGAATTTCCAAAAAAACTTTCAAGAGTTTGAAACTCGAATGAAAGAAGCACAAGATTTAGCATTAACCAATGACAATGAAGGAGCTTATGCTTATTATTTAAAAAACACTGAGCCTGCTATGCACAATGCAATTAATTCTATTCAAGAACTTGTGAACTATAATAATAGCCAGGCAGAAAAATTACAAAAAAATAATACGAACAGTGCACATACTACAATACTGATGTTTATTATGATTTCCGTTATTGCAACTGCAATTATTATATGTATTGGATATATCATTAAAATAGCGATTAAACGTCCGATTACTTTATTACAACATGATATGAAAGAAGTAGCAGCTGGGAATTTAGTAGTACGTACTTCTTATGAAGCAAATGATGAATTAGGAAATATCGTTACTTCTTTTAATGATATGTTAGACAATTTGGAACAACTAATTGAGAAGATAAAGGTAACAACACACGAGGTTACTTCTTCGACTGATCGTATGTTGCAAAATACAAAACAAGCATCTCAAATCTCTAACGAAGCTGTTCAAACGATTCATGAAGTAAACAAACAAATAGTAGGACAAGTTACGAGTATTCAAGAAAGTTCAACAGCAATGAGTGATGTAGCAAATGGAGTGCAAACAGTAGCTGAATCTGCATCAACTGTTGCTGAAGTGTCTGTTATTACAACAGATCGTGTGGATAGCGGTAGTGAAGTAATCAAGCAATCTATTACTCAAATGAATAATGTACATAAAGCTGTGGAAGAAACATCTACAATGATAGAGCGTCTTGTGATGCGTACACAAGACATAGATAAAGCTTTAGATGCGATTACGAATATCGCCGAACAAACAAACTTGCTTGCTTTAAATGCTGCAATTGAAGCAGCGCGTGCAGGGGAAAATGGAAAAGGTTTTGCAGTTGTTGCAGCTGAAGTGCGAGAATTAGCTGAACAATCAAAGCAATCCGCACATGAAATTAATGATTTAATTAAAGCAATTCAACAAGATACAAAAGATACCGTTCAAATTATGAGAAAAGGTCAAGAAGAAGCGGAACAAGGAAGAAATGCTGCTAATGAAGCAGACGAGGCCTTTTCAGCAATCATGACAGACATTCATAAAATAACACGTCAAATCCAAGAAGTATCAGCTACAACAGAAGAAATGTCTGCTGGAACTGAAGAAATTAACGCTTCCCTATCAGTAGTATCAGAAACTTCTACAAACGTAGCGAAAGATACAAATCAAACCGTACAAGCTATTCAAACACAAGCATCATCCATTACAGAAATAATAAATCAATCTATGCAAATAAAAAGAAAAATTGAAGAATTAGAAAGGTTAATTTCACAATTTAAAATTAAAGAATAAAAATTATTTATAAAGGTGGAATTATTAGTTCCACCTTTTATTAACGGGGTAGAAACACCTCACCATCAACTTAAGAAATTGGTTGCTCCCCAAAACGAAAAAACGAGTTGAATTCTCATAAATAACTGCAAAATAATATAAACTTCGTTTTGGGGATACTTCAAAATATTAGCTTGATGGGCATGCGGCTGTGCCCAAAATTTATTCAAACTTTTAGGTTTATTACCTTTGAAAAATCCAATTTGTATTGTATCATCTTTATTAGTTTTGTTTTTTTATTTGAATGTTTTTCCGATTAATTCAATAGGTATAGAGGAGATTATAGATGGAATTAACAAAGCTACATAGTGTGATAGAAGATAAAAGGAACGAATTAATTCAATTCGTTATCGAATATGGTATCAACCATAAAAAGGTACTTACATTAAGTCGAGAATTAGATTGTTTAATTTTTAAGTTCATGAAAGGACAATGAAGAATTTTTTCATGAGATTTATACTTATTATATTTTGGAGTGGTGTACACATTTTAACCTTTTTATACCCTAAAAAATTCTCAAAACTCGATATTACTTATTTTAATTGAGATTTTGATTTAGAGATGAGTTTTGAGGCATATTTTGAGCTATTTACATCCTATTTTAGATTTAATTTCCTTTGTCTCAAATACCACTGTTTTTGAGACTAAATAAATCACTTAGAGTAGTAAAATCAACGTTTTTTTGTGTCGAAATTTGTTTAACATATGTTTTCGTTAAAATGTGGACGGGACCCCTATTTAGAGTTAAAAATAACTAATAAACAATATATAGGGATTATTAATAATACATCTTAAATTCCGGTTATTTTAAATCATTTATTATTCGATACCGAAAAGGAGCATTATATGGAAATGATCTCTAGTACTTATAATTTACCCCTTGTTGTTCTTTCTATTATTATCGCAATTGTGGATTCATTTGTTGCATTAAATATAGGGGTTCGCATCCATTTATCAAAAGGTACGGCTCGCAACATTTGGTTATTTAGCGGAGCATTTGCAATGGGGATGGGAATATGGTCTATGCATTTTGTAGCCATGCTTGCCTTTCATTTATCAATTCCTGTAACCTATAATGTAACTTTGGTCATTGTATCCATTATCCCTGCTATTATTTCATCCTGGTTAGCTTTATATATAGTGGGTAAACCTTCTGTGAGCATAACCCAGATGATTATGGGAACTCTTTTCATGGGGACGGGTATTGTCTCTATGCATTATATCGGGATGGAGGCAATGGAGATGGCTGCAAAAATTGTATATAATTCTCTTCTACTAACTCTTTCTGCCATTATCGCTTTTGTTAGCTCTTTCATTGCTTTATACCTTTTACTTTCACTACGTCAGGATTCCAACACAACGGGATATCAGATAAGAAAGATTAGTAGTAGTATTATCATAGGTATCGCTATATCAGGCATGCACTATACTGGAATGGCATCAGCCATGTTCCAATCCCATCAACATCAAGCAGGTTTAATGAAATCATCATTCGATAATATCCTTTTTGCTTATGCTATTGGGATTGTCATGTTGATTATATTAGGATTGTTATTCATTAGCATTTTTATTGATAAGCGAGCTGACTTTAAAGCTTTAGAATCAGAGCATAAGTTTCGTTCAGTGATTGAGTCTGCTAATGATGCTATTATTTTAGCTGATAAAAAAGGGACCATTATGTCATGGAATAAAGGGGCTAACCTTCTTTTTGGTTATCAAGAAAATGAAGTTTTAGGAAAGAATCTACAAATTATTATTCCAGAAAGATACCATGCTGCTCATCAAAAAGGAATGAAACGTTACCATTCAACAGGTCAACTCCATGTTAATGGCAAAACAGTTGAATTACAAGGACTTAGAAGAGACGGAAGCGAATTTCCGTTAGAACTCTCTATTGCGACTTGGAAAGCTGATGGCGACACCTATTTTAGTAGTATTATTCGGGATATTTCGGAACGCAAACAAGCGGAAGCAAAAATCAACCACATGATTTATCATGACCCTTTAACAAACTTACCAAATCGTCATTTACTGAATGACCGACTGAATCGAGCGTTAAATCAAGCAAGTGAAAATAAACAGATGCTCGCTATTATGTTTATGGATTTGGATCGCTTTAAGTACATTAACGATACTTTAGGGCATGCTATGGGAGATCATTTATTAATCAAGGTTGCTAAAGAAATGGATGCTTGTTTAGGTAAACGCAATACGATTGCCCGCCAAGGTGGCGATGAATTTATCATTCTTCTTTCAAATACAACTCAAGATGAAGTTACGGAGTATGCTCAAAAAATAGTAAATTTATTTAGTCAACCGTTCAGAATCCATAAACATGAAATGTTTGTAACTCCATCAATTGGAATTAGTTTATATCCTACTGATGGCCGGGACATAGAAACTTTAATTAAAAATGCAGATGCAGCCATGTACCATGTAAAAGAACAAGGCAAAAATAATTTTCAATTTTACACGCCTGATATGAATGAAATTGTATCGAAGAAAATGAATTTAGAGAACGGAATGCGTAAAGGAATAGAACGTGGTGAATTTAAGCTTTACTATCAACCTCAAGTAGATGTCGTTTCAAGAAATGTAATTGGGGTAGAAGCTCTCATTCGTTGGCATCATCCTGAATGGGGAACTATATCACCAGCTGATTTTATCCCCTTAGCGGAGGAAACAGGTTTAATTATCCCAATTGGAGAATGGGTACTTTATGAGGCTTGTCGTCAAAATAAAGAATGGCAAGATAAAGGATATTCTCCTTTACGCGTAGCTGTTAATATTTCTTCAAGGAATTTCCAACAAAACAACTTAGTTGAAAGAATTAGTAAAACATTAAAAGAAACAGGACTTGACCCTCGATACCTTGAACTTGAATTAACAGAAAGTATTATCCAAGATTCTAAGTACGCTATTGCTACTATGCATAAATTAAAACAAATGGGTATCCGTCTTTCTATTGATGATTTTGGAACGGGCTATTCATCCTTAAGCTATCTCAAACATTTTCCAATTGATAATTTAAAAATTGATCAATCTTTTACAAAGAATATAAATACGGATTCAAGAGATGCCGCACTCGTCAATACCATTATTAATATGGCTCATAGCTTAGATTTAAAAGTAGTTGCAGAAGGTGTTGAAACGAAGGAACAACTTCATTTCCTTCAACAACAACAATGTGACAAAGCGCAAGGATACTTCTTTGGCCGTCCTATGCCTGCGGAAGAACTATCAGTTACTCTAAATGAGCAATTGCTATTACAATAATAATAGAAAATAGGGTTCTGGTGCAAAAATCATTTGACGGAGACATAGAAACCTATATAGACTGTTCAATGGCAGATTATAATGCAATTCCAAACAATTTATGTATGAATCTAACTTCATTTTGGACAGACTTCACCTGTAAGTGAAGTTGTCCTTTTTTCATCATATGCACGGTTTCAACGCCACTCAATATAGAAGTGGCTGTTTCATATGACTTGAATCCTAACATAAAGCGCACACGTTTCTTAATGAAACGGTGATCCTGTTCCACTATATTATTGAGATATTTAACTTGCCTTATTGTATGACTTCAGGCATATGTTTCTCTTCTTTTAATTCTTGAATTGCTATATAGGCAGGGTTCTTATCTACTGTTATCACGCGAGGTTTACAAATATGAGAAGCAGCCAAGGCTTTCTTGAAAAAGCACTTGGCTGCTTGTTTATCTCTTGATTCGCTGAGATAAAAGTCAATGGTATTTCCTTCTGAATCGACTGGGCGATATAAATACATCCATTGACCTTTTACTTTCACATACGTTTCATCGACTCTCCAGGAATCATTTGTTGTCTTAAGATAATGTCGTACTCTTTCATCTAATTCAGGTCCATATTGATGCACCCAACGCATAATGGTGGTGTGAGCAATAAACAAACCTCGTTCCTCCATCATTTCCACCAAATCACGAAAACTTAGGCTGTACCGAAGGTACCATCTCACCGTTAATAAGATAATATCAGGTTGATAGTGCTTCCATTTGAACAAATTTTCCTTTTTCATACTGATCACACACCTTTTTTAGAGTAATAGTATCAGTATGTCCAAGATTTAGAGATTACTTGCAATTTCCTTGAAGTTTTTGCACCAGAACCCTTTCATTTTCCTTTAATAGATTAAATATAAATAAAAATATAGGTTTTTAGGTAAGAATTCTATATTTACCTATACCTATATTTTCACTAATTTATTATGATATCGATGTTTATTTAAAGTGAATTGATTAAAGTAGCAAATCCACTGTTTTTTTATTTTGCAAAAAAAAGAACCTAGAGTAGTCTAGGTTCATCCAAAGGAAAGATACAGTTAAAAAAATTATTGCATCTAAATAATACGGTATAAATAAAATATATGCAAGAGTTTATCGTGAGGAGGAGTTAAAACATTTTACTTCCTATTTAATATAGAGGTGGTGTGGTGATGTGACGTGAAACAAAAACACGAGTTAGCACAAGAGGATTACATGCAAGGTATGAAGTGTAAAGAGCTTGCTGAGAAATATGAGGTAAACATAAATACAATTAAGTCTTTCCCCCTTTTCGAGGGGGTGAGCAAAAATACCCATATTCTACTCTCCTATTTTGAAACAAGTCTTATGGGATACTCTGAAGTGGAGATAAATTTCAAATTGTAGGCTTTGGAACATTTGAAACCATGGAATTCCTCGATGGGGATTTGATGGAGACAAAATATATAGTGTTAGATTCCCTAGGATTCCAATTTCAAAAGTCCGTTATCAATTAGAAGTAGATGATAGGTTAACAGAGATACGATCAGATGCCACATATGATAGCAATGGTATAAGAAGTGTCGGGTTCTATCTATTCAACCTTCATGGAATTCCATCATCCAGTAACATAAAGATATATGCTGTTGATGAAAAGGATGACAACATAAAAGCTATAGTAGCAGAATACACTCCTATTTAATATTCAAATGATAAGAACATTTTTATAGAATTAAAGCATCTAATATACATTAGATGCTTTTTCAATTATGAATCCACATTATTAATAATAAATTTAGGGCAAAAATAGAGAAAGTTAACAAAGAGCGTTTTTTATAGGTAATAATTATATAGGGGTTCAACCGCATCGCTATCAAGCTAAGAAAATACAACTCCCCCAGAACGAGATTTTATCTTAACTTGTAATAAAAAAGCTCATTTTTTTGTTTTGGGGTGGATTTGTTTTCTTAAGTTGATGAGCATGTGGAGGTACTCCTGTATAAACATTTATTTATTATGTGATAAAACGCAATGCATATCACATAATAAAATTATCGTAAACTAAATAATTATACTTAGAAAGTTGAAATAATAAGAGCCATAGAAGAAATATGATTCTCTTTGAATCTATAAAAATATAAAAAAGAATTTATTCCAATTCTCTTCAAGTAGGGGCATGTGTTGATTGATGTGATTATGCCCCCTATATTATTTCTATTTATAAAATCTATTAAACCGAATTATAGTTGTGTAATTTTTATATAATAAATAAGAATAATTCTGAAGAAATATATATATATAAATAATGTTTCTTGCATAAGGCTTTTAAAAGAAAAAAGGTTATTCCTTGATGAGAATTGAGCACTATCCATTATGTAGATTTTAATTATTTCCCTCTTTTAATGTACTCATATATGTCTTAACAGCTTGAAATAAAAATTCTTCTTGCCCTAAACCTGCAACCGTTGCCATTTTAATGACTTGTTTTTTAAATTCATGATCTGCATGAAATGTTAATGGTTCCATATTACTTTTAAAGAAGATTCCTTCAGCATGTGGTAATATAGAACCTGTTTTCATATGTGAATGTAAATACCTAATCTCTTCTTGAAATTGAATCGGATCAACCTTACATACAAAGGGCTTAATTTCTATATGAATTGTATCTTGATCCACAGATAATCGCATATTTGTAGAGCCAATTTCTCTATAAAATAATGTAATTAATTTGTACGTAATAGAGTCAAAAAGCTGCGGTCTTTTAAATTTAAATGAGAGATATCCACGTTTTGTAATAACTGCTTGCTTTTCAAAATGCTCCACTTTGTATCCACGAGCTATGTATTCAGATAGAGGAAAGATTTCTTCCTCTTGTGTCATGACTTTTCCATCTTTTCCGTTTATCTCTATAATACGAGCTAATTTAGATGTTTCATTGTGTGTGAGTAACTGAAATAAATGCACTTCAGTATCCTCAATCTTGGTAATAAATGTTTTTCGCTCTTTCGTAGTGGTTTTTGCATAATGAAGTTGAAAGGTTTGTAAATCGTCTTCCGAAATCATATAAACTAGTTTTCCACGCTTCTCGATTAATGTTGCGGGCAACTTTCCAGATTTAATATAAGTAAAGATAGTAGATGGTGCCACGTTTAAAAGTTCAGCTGCTTCTTTAGTGCTTAAGCCTCTTATCTCTTCTTCATTTATTAACTTTTCAATATCTTCTAAGTAAAATATTTTGCTACCAAATTGTTTCCAATTATCTTTATATACACATTCTATTAGACCCTCTTTTTCTTTCTTCAAAACGGTCTGTACAGTTACTCCTAATATTTCAGCTGCTTCTTTGGTAGTTACTGTCGGCTTCGAGATAAATAATAAATCTTGTGACATTAATACAATGCCTCCTAATCTATAAACTTATATTTATATTATATCAGAGTATTTGATATATATTAAACCTATGGATATTATAAATCAAAATTCATTGTGTTTATATAAGTATTTAAAACATGATATGTAATTTATTAATTATTAAACTTCTAATCAATATTTAAATATAAATCAATTGAAATAGATTAGATATATTCTTTAAACTAACAATCATTTAATAATAAATTATAAAAAAATAAGTGTATATTTAAATATAGAAGAATGGGGGATTCTTACCGAAAAAAGATGATTTTTAATTTATATAATTTATGTAAGTAAATTCAATTACGTATTATAATGTATTATAAGATAATATATTAAGAATCTATACAGAAAGTGGGATAGTAATTGTATGGATAATAAAAATGGAAAAGAAATTATACCTATTAAAAACAATCAAAACGAATTTATAGATACATATATAGATAACATAAAAGATGTTGTTACCTTTTTGAATAACAGTCATTATATAAATGATGTAGAACAAAAAATGGAAGCAGCAGAAAGAGAGGGGAAGGGAAAATACGATTTCCTGAGTGACCTTGAAGTGATTTACCACTTTGTACATATGCAAAAAGATATGGATGAAAAAAAGAATAGAAAAGAAGATACCAAGAAGAGCTATTTAACTGAAATACTATCATTTTGCCAATGTATGGTGCAGCATGCAGAAGCATTTGAGATAGATGGGGCAGAAGTAACGAAAAAAGATTCCTTATTAAAAACACTAAAACCTTGGCACATTCGAAAATTTAATAACTGGTTAAAACAAGTAAAGAATGGCCGAAATGAATCCAAATATGCAGTCGCAACACTTGCAAAGAAGACGGTTTTAATTCGTTCATTTCTAAAACACTTGTATGGGTTTGGATACATAGAAAAACCACTTCATGAAGAAATGCAGCAGGCAAATGTAAACGCACAGGATCGACCAAACCGCGATTTATCTTATGACGAGGTTATGAAGATACTTGGTTTTTATAAAGATAGAGGACATTTAGTGAATTACACGATTCTGCTTGCATTAGCAAGTACTGGAGCACGTATTCAAGAATTTTGTACAGCAAAGGTAAAAGATTTACATTACGATGGAAAGTACTGGCTAAAAGTAACAGGAAAGGGGAATAAAGTACGTGAACTTTTCATTTCAGAATATTTGTATCGATGTATTTGTGAAATGAGAAAAAGAAGGGGATTTGAGACAGTATTGAACCAGGGAGATGAGAATCCTTTATTTGTGAATCAAAGAGGCAACTTTTATAGTGCCAAAACACTATCTAACCAGGTAACGGATATGATTAAAAAAACAAATTTAGATTTCTTAAAACATCGTGAAAACCCTGTAACTGCACATACATTTCGTCATGCTTTTGCGATTATGGCGGTAGAGCAGGGAAATGCTGATTTGTATCATCTTATGCAAACATTGGGCCATGAAGATATACAAACAACAAAGATTTATTTAGAAAAGCACATGAAACGTAAAAATAATGTGGGGACTACTTTTGCAGATATGTTGAATTAAAAGTAGAAAGACAATGAATAACAAAGAATTTCAATATATGTATCAAAGTAAACGATGAATAAAACGGTTCTGTTGCAAAGTTTCCGAAGATATAAAGAGATGGGGAATGTTATGGACCAGTTTTATGAAACTATTAATAATTCATGTAATGCGTTATACGTCGAAAAAACGAAGTTTGGTTGAAGACTTCGTTTTTGTTTGTATATAGCATGAACAGTTTCTATACCTTTAATAGTACGTGAGGCATGGCGAAGACTTTGAAATCCTAAAGAACGGGAGAATCGACGTTTCACATGCCGGTGATCTTGCTCAATGATATTATTGAGGTACTTGATTGTACGATGAAAGGTATTTTTGTAAAGGCCTATCTCCTTTAATTTTTTGAATGCGGAAGCTAAAGAAGGGGCCTTATCTGTCGTCAGAACCGTTGGTTCTCCAAAAGATTGAACAAGTCTTTTCATAAAAGCATATGCTGCTTGTGTGTCCCGTTTTTGACGAAGTTGAATATCAAGTGTTTGTCCCTCTTTATCGATTTCTCGATATAAATAACACCATTTCCCTTTCACCTTGATATAGGTTTCATCCAAACGCCAAGATAATAATGTGTTTTTGTTTTTCTTTTTCCAAATTTGATAGATAAGTTTTCCATATTCATGAACCCAGCGCATGATAGTTGTTGGATGAATGGAAATACCACGTTCTTTGAGAATTTCAGACACATCGCGATAACTTAAAGAAAAACGACAATAGTAGCCAACGGCTATTAAAATAATATCCTTCTTGAACTGTTTTCCTTTAAAATATCCCATCTGTAATTCTCCTCGTTTTCTTTTTCGAAAGTGTAGCTTAGTTTAGAAAACTTTGCAACAGAACCTTTAAGGCTATCTAATCAACTACATTTATTTAACAAAAGGAAAGTAATATTTATTTGTAGAAAATTTTTAAGGATAAAAATAGGATGAATATCCATGGTAAGAAAAGGGGGCACTTATATGCTAACAAATGATTTAGATTTCCGATTAGAACCACGTTTAAAAGAATTGTATGAACAACATAAAATAAGAGCGCAGAAGATAGACTGGGGTTATCATGAGTTTTTACCATGGGATAAGGGGATGGACTTTAAAAGAGTTCCTTGGGATGAAAGTCAAGTTACTCTTCCTTCTGGTGTAATTACGGCCATTGAAACAGCCTTATTAACAGAAGTGAATTTACCATGGTTTACAACGTATTTATCGGCGACCTTTAAAGGATCCCTTTCTGTTATTACAGACTTTATTCATACTTGGACCTCAGAAGAGGATCAACATTCGAATTTATTGGAGACATATTTACTACTCACTCGAAGTGTGAACCCTAAACGAATACATGATTTAAGAAAGTCAGTCGTTGAGGGTGGATTTGAGCCTGATTTTCATACACCAATCGAAGCAATGACGTATACGACGCTACAAGAACTTGCAACGATGGTGTTTTACAATAATGTAGCTAAGGTTGCAAGTAAGCATGATCCAGATCTTGCTACATTATTACGCCGTCTTGCAAAAGATGAAACTCTTCATTATGCGTTTTATCGAGACGTCATTCGAACACATTTAGAATTGGAACCAAATTATTGCTATCATATTGCCAATGTGATTAAGAATTTTAAAATGCCAGGTGCCGTCATGCCTGATTTTGAAAATAGAATGGCTGTGATTGCAAAAGAAGCGAATTATGGACCACTACAATATTTTGATCAAGTACTTGATGTATTGGTTGATTATTGGGGGTTAAAAGACTTACGACCAATTGCACCTTTAGCTGAAAAAGCAAGAATTGAGATTTTGGAGTACCACACAAGATTGAAAAAAATACGGGATCGATTTGGTCATTTTCAAGGGAAAACTGATCTACGTTAATGAATAGAGATTTCAGAATATAAGCGGGGAAATTCCCCTTCCCTTTATGGGAAATCTGACACACTCCCTATTGTTTTGGGGGTGTTTTTTACTTAATTTAATTTTTGTTAAAAGTAGTTGACGGTAAAAATGATTTTATGATATTATAAAATATTTGATAAAAAACCGCGTATATGTTAAGGTTAAGAAGGTTACCATATATGGAGGTGGATTATATGTTTCAAATTGGCGATAACATTGTTTATCCAATGCACGGAGCAGGTATAATTGAAGCCATAGAAGAAAAAGAATTCTCAGGGGAAAAACAACAGTATTATGTCATAAAAATGTCGATCAGTAATATGCAAGTCATGATTCCTACGGATAAAATATTGAATGCGAATATACGCCCAGTTACTGATATACTTGCATTAAAGCACATTATACACATTTTTCAGCATGAAGAATCTTGTAAATTACTGCCGTGGAAACAAAGACATAAAGTGAACACAGACAAAATAAAAACGGGTGAAATACAAGAAGGTGCTGAAGTTGTACGCGATTTAATGCGTATGAAGAAAGAAAAAGAACTGAATACAAGCGAAAAAAAATTGTTGGATGATGCATATAAATTTTTGGTCAGTGAACTAGAATTAATTAAAGGAATTACTGAAAATCAAATAAAAAGTTTCTGTTAAGGTTCATTATAGATAATGTATTATCTCACCCGAAAACATCCTGAATTTTTCGAGAATGTGATGAGTATTAAAAGCAAATCATTTCAAAGACATTCAATTTCTTCAACCCACTTTTAGAGTAGGAACCTCTTTTGTTATTACTTCAATCTAATCCATTTTTATTATAAAATTTCTTTTACGATCGTTCGAAGTTTCATCAAATAATTCGATTAAATAGTCACTTGATTTTTGTAATCCTGATTCACACTGGCACGGACAAGGAGCCGTAAGGATGAAAGAGAGGTAGGGCTTTCATTGTTTTAGGTAATATACTATCTAAGTCATTATTTCTAGAAGAAAAAACAATCAATCGCATTTCTATCTTTAAGAATTTTTTTACAATTACTGAGACAATGAATAGTAATTATTTATCTTCTTTTCATAAGAGAGATGCGCGAGTTGGTAACATCTAAATATATGGTCAACGATAAAAAATGATGGGATTTCTAGAACTAGAACCCATTTTTACAATTTATTTAACATAATAAGATTAAATGGAACAATAAGAAGGAGTGAAGATATGAAACGCATGCCAACGCAAGAATTAAGTAACGAGTTAAAGAAGCGGAAAGGAATTACTTCTATTAAGATTGAGTCTTATGAAAAAATTGAAGTTGGTGGAATTCTTGTAAATGGACCGGCTGTTATTTTAATTAATCAAGAATACCTAAAAATTGTTGAATGAACGAAGAAAAGGATGATCCTTTACAAAAAGGGATGATCCTTTTTGTTTGCTGCAGCTAATGTGGGATATACATAACTTTTATCTGATGTGTTGGGGTTAAAAGGAAGGAGAGGGTCGGGATTATCATGGTGGAAAGCTTAATATTGGTAGGATTTCTTTTTACGTTATATAAATTAGTTGATAAAAAAACAAACTAATTATTTAAAACGATAGATTGTTTCCTTTTTAAGGGCGAGATTTATTTGAGAGTGAAATGGATCATTTAAAGGAGGAATTTAGATGGATGCAAGGAAAGAACGCATAAAATACGAGAAGATGTCAAAGAATTATAATCGTATTTATTTAGTTTCGTTTATCCTATTAATTGTACTTGTTTGTAGTAGTGTGATTATCATAGGAGCTACAGGGGGAAAATATGGAGTGTTTTTATTGTTAGCAATTTTACTTAACGCACGTATTACGAAAGAATCAAAAAAAAAGTATGAGCGCTATTCTAATAAAGGGCGTATTTAAAATGATACATATCCTAAAAAGAACAACCTAGATGTACATTCAAAATATCCCTATATCATCTCCTATTAACTAGTAAAAATAACTTTATATAAATCATTTTTTAGCAATATAGAAATAGAAACCGAACCTTATTAAAATGTTATTTCCGTTCCTATAATGAATTATCCTTCTAGCATATTGATAAGATTTATATCATATATTAGGAGAAAGAATGCAAGTTAGAAAGGAGTCTTATAGAATGAGTTATTCGGAAGGAAATAACTTGAGTGAACAACATATGGTAAGTGCACCCAATCCCTACGTATATCAGACATTACAATCAGTAATTGGTAAACATGTGGTTATTGAAACTGTAAGAGGTAATGTAAGAGGAAAGTTAAAAGATGTGAAACCAGATCATTTGCTCATTGAAGATACGATGCCATATATTGTACGCATTCAACAAATTGTATGGATTATGCCAAAACAATAATCAAATTATATCTAATCAGATTTATAAAAAATTAGTGTCATAGTGCACCAAGTAAAAACACAGGGTTTTATCTCTGTGTTTCTTCAAATTTCCGTTTTTGAATATATGCTTGAGCATGAATAAGTTCTTCTTGAAGTTCTTTTAATTCTTTTGTAGATTCTGATTCAATAACCATGTAAGTAGTAACTAAACTGATCATCATATCCATCTTCTCTACTATATTTTGAATGACTTGTTCAGATTGCTCTTTTTTAGGGTGTTGTATTGCTATTAATACATTTTCTATATAATTGTTCTTTCTTTGCTGGATATCATAAATAAACTGTTTTGTGTTTGAGTTCATTTGTTATTCCTCCGTTTTGGATATACTTGTATTCTATCATATTTGAGTGGAAAATATTAGATTCTCCTAAATTTACACCTGTCTCGTACATCTCCTCAAATAGGCGTACCGCCACATGCCCATCAACCTAAGAAATTAAGTCGCCCCCAAAACAAAAAATCTCACTTCTTATCTTTTTTCAGATAAGAAGTGAGATTTTTTTTGATACTTTCAATAATGAGTGGTTATGTCAACCTCACATGTATATATGATTCATCTTTTTTTCTTCAAGTAACAAGGTAAGATAGTTCAAAAAGTTATATTAAATCTGTTACAGTATTTTATAGAATACATAATTTGAGAAATGAGGAAAAACAATGAACAGAATTGAATTTATAAGAAAAGAAGAGAAAAAATATCACGACTATTGTTATGATAATTATAAACTGTTTGAAGAAGGTTCGTGGCTACATAAACCTGTAAAAACGGTAATAGATCTAATTCCATTGTTTGAAGGAAAAGACGATCTTAATATGCTTGATTTAGGTTCTGGAGTGGGTAGAAATAGTATCCCATTGGCTCAAGCTATAAAAGAAAATGGCGGTACAGTTGTGTGTGTTGATGTATTAGACTCTGCTTTGCAAAAATTAAATGAATATAGTCAGGAATATGAAGTTCAAGAAGTAATTCAAACTGAAAAAGCTGATATAGGAAACTATGAGATTAAGCCTAATAACTTCGACTTCATTGTTGCAGTTTCAAGTTTAGAACATGTCCAATCAGAAGAGGTATTTGGAAAAGTTGTTCAACGAATGGCAGATGGAACGAAGTACAACGGAATAAATTGTATCATTGTAAATTCTGAAGTTGAAGAAATTGATATGGATACCAATAAAAAATTGGATGCACTAATGGAGATAAACATTCCAACAGAAGAAATGATGAATATATTAAGACAAATATATGATGGTTGGGAAGTATTGAGTATCATGGTAAAACCACTCGAATATAAAATTATTCGAAATGAAAAGTCTGTTTTATTAAAAACAAATGCAATCACATATGCTGTGAGAAAAAATAATCTATAAGGGGCCATCATACATTACTATCAATCAAAGATGAATTTATACCCATAATTCACAGAAAACGTTATTCTTTTTGTAGAAATATAAAGAAAGGATGGCGTTTTTGTATGAATCTATCGACTCAAGATGAGTTTCATTTGTTCGCTGAAGAACTACAGCGATATCTATCTCCACATATTCTTCAACAACTTGCACAAGAGACAGGTTTTGTAAAACGTAAAAGTAAGTATGGCGCACAAGACTTAGCTGCTTTATGTATCTGGATTAGTCAACAGGTAGCAAGTGATTCTCTTACTCGATTATGTAGTCAGCTTTATGCAAATACAGCTACACTTATGAGTCCAGAAGGACTTAATCGACGCTTTAACCGATGCGCTGTTTTATTTTTGCAGCGTGTATTTTCCCTTTTAATCAAAAGTAAACTAAACGACTCGTCTCAAATCTCAAACCAATACACCTCTTATTTTCAACGTATACGAATTTTAGATGCTACTATTTTTCAAGTACCCAATCATTTGGCTCCTATTTATCCTGGTTCAGGAGGATGTGCACAAACAGCCGGTATTAAGATTCAACTAGAGTATGATTTACATAGTGGGAAATTCCTCAATTTTCAAATGGAACCAGGTAAAAATAATGATAAAACCTTTGGTACAGAGTGCTTAGATACCTTACGTCCAGGAGATTTATGTATTCGAGATTTAGGATACTTTTCTCTAAAAGATTTAGACCCAATGGATCAACGAGGGGTATTCTATGTTTCACGGTTAAAATTAAATAATAGAGTATATATAAAAAATGAATCTCCAGAATTCTTTCGGGATGGGACGGTAAAAAAGCAATCGTTATATGTTTTACTTAATCTTGAAGATATCATGCATCAGATAAAACCAGGGGATACTTATGAAATTCGGAATGCCTATGTTGGACAACAAAAATTACCCTCACGAGTTGTAATATACAGACTTACATCAACTCAAATTCATAAACGTAGGAAACAGCAATCTTATATTGAAAAGAAAAAAGGAGTTACATACTCTGAAAAAAGTAAACGTTTAACAGAAATCAATGTTTATATTACCAACATACCGTGGGAAATTGTTCCGATGGAACATGTTCACGAGATTTACTCTTTACGTTGGCAAATAGAGATTGTATTTAAAACATGGAAGTCTCTTTTTGGTATCAATCATTGTCACAATATTAAGAGAGAGCGTCTAGAATGTCATCTTTATGGACAGTTAATCGCTATTTTTCTTTGTTCTTCCACTATGTTCAAAATGCGACAGCTGTTACTACAGAAAAAACAAAAAGAATTAAGTGAATATAAAGCGATTTATATGATTCAAGATCATCTGTACTTAGTATATGAAGCTATACAACAAGACACCAAAGAAGTATCAAAAATTTTCCTTCGTTTGTTTGATCTCTTACAGAAAAATGGACGGAAATCCCATCGATATGAGAAAAAGACAGTCTTTGATATTTTAGGCGTTGTTTACCAATGCACTGTATCCAATCTAAAGCAGAAAACTGCATAACCTTTAAAAATACACCTTATCAAGGTTTATTTGGAATGCGTATTTTTAAAAATAAATAAACAAAATATCAATCATGTAGACCCCATGTAGGCAATAAGAACGGAAGTTCATGGAATACCCAACCTTAGGTTGATGGGCATGTGGCGGTACCCCTTATATATCAAAAGGGTCTTTTTTTACGCAAATTTTAATACACAGACCTCTATACATGATAAATTCACAACTGATTAAAAATATATAGTTATAAAAATAATTGATAGTATAATTTTTATTGATTTGGTTAGGATGGTGACATCAGGTACATGAAGAGGTGACATTTTGGGAGTAACAATTAAGATAATGAAATATCAAATTTTATGTCCAATGAATGTCGATTGGACAATATTTGAAAAACATTTACGAAACTTAACATATCAGGTCAGAACGATAAGTAATCGAACCATTCAACAATTATGGGAGTTTGATGCTTTATCCTTTGACTACTTTAAAGCAAGAGGGACATACCCTACTGTCCAAGATTTGTATGGGTGTACACAGAAGAAAATTGACGGTTATATATACCATACATTACAAAGTAAATATCCAAATATACATAAAGGAAACATGTCTACCACTCTTCAAAAAATTATAAAAACGTGGAAGAGTAGAAGAAATGAAATTAGAAAAGGTGAAATGTCAATTCCTTCTTTTCGAAATCGTATACCAATTGATCTCCATAATAATTCTGTAGACATAACAAAAGAGAAGAATGGAGATTATATTGCTGGTATATCTCTTTTTTCACGAGACTTTCATAAGGAAAATAACGATGTTCCAAAAGGGAAGATTTTTGTAAAGTTAGCTACCCAAAAACAAAAAAGTATGAAAGTTATTTTAGACCGATTAATGAATCAAACATACAGTAAAGGCGCATGTATGATCCATAAATACAAAAATAAGTGGTATTTATCAATTACTTATAAATTCAATGCTATAAAAGAAAATAAATTTGATAAAAAATTAATCATGGGTATTGATATGGGTGGAATAAATACAGTTTACTTTGCATTTAATGAAGGGTTTATTCGTAGCAATATTAAAAGTGATGAAATTAAAGCGTTTAATGAAAGAATTCGACAGAGACGTATCAATTTATTGAAACAAAGTAAATATTGTAGTAATAGTAGAACTGGAAAAGGTAGGACAAAACGGTTACAGCCAATAGACCTGTTAAGTAATAAAATAGCTAAGTTTCGAAATAGCACTAACCATAAATATGCAAACTATATAATAAAACAGTGCCTAAAACATAACTGTGGGCGTATTCAAATGGAACTTTTAAAAGGCATATCAAAAAATGATAAGGTTCTTAAAGATTGGACTTATTTTGATTTGCAGGAGAAAATCAAGAATCAAGCTGAGATTCATGGAATTGAAGTCATTAAAGTTGCCCCCGCATATACTAGTCAACGATGTAGTCAATGCGGATATATTTGTAAAGAAAATCGTTGTACACAAGCGGTTTTTGAATGTAAGCAGTGTGGATATAAAACACATGCTGATTATAATGCGGCAAAAAACATTGCTACTTATGATATCGAAAATATTATAAATAAACAATTAGCGGGACAAAGCAAATTGCATTCAAAAAAATGCATGGAAGAGTATATAGAAAAATTAGGATACCTTGATTAATACAGGTGAGTGAGTCTATATTAAATAATTTGGTGGATTTACACGCCATAAATGGAGAAGTAGCACGTAAGAAATTTACCAAGTGCCAACACTCCATAAGGTAGTATCAAATGTAAATAAACATTGATGCATGGGCATTTTTCATGCTCTGAAGGGTGTAACACAAAAACCGTTACACGATACATCTAGTTGTTGGTAAAATAATGTTTAATGTTCATCTTATCAGGTTTTTTCCGTATCTGTTAAAGTATATATCTTTATTTCATCGGTGTTTAACACAAACATAAGATGTATTTAAATAGTTAATTGAAGTATCTTGTCTAACAGCATATTCTGTTTAACACAAACATAAGATGTATTTAAATAGTTAATTGAAGTATCTTGTCTAACAGCATATTCTGTTTAACACAAACATAAGATGTATTTAAATGTGGGCATCATCATTTTTCCTACGTACCCACGTGAGTTTAACACAAACATAAGATGTATTTAAATAATTGTAATACAATAACGCTTTTGTACAAAACTTATGTTTAACACAAACATAAGATGTATTTAAATGCTAGGAGGACACATGAGCAAGGAAGCAATGATTGTGTTTAACACAAACATAAGATGTATTTAAATTCACGACAAGACTTACATAAAGTTTTGTTGTCTTCCATTGAACACTAAGATTAAATGTATTTAAATAAGTTTATAAAAAGCATTAAACTAAGCTAAGAAAGTGAATTTTATCAATACGGGTTTTTTCTTTTACATATTAAAATGAAAGCACCCTTTCAATGTATACTGACCCCTTCACAAATCGTGAAGGGATTTTTTTATTCAATAAATGAGTTTTACAAAAGATACAAAATGTTAAATTTATAAAAGCCATTGATTTCAAGAAGAAATGCTGAAATCAATGGCTTTTTATATAGATATTTAACGAACAGTTTTACAAACAATAAAAAATTATCAACTTAGTTTTACTTTTTATAAATAATACGTCCTTAAAAGGATGCATAAATATAACGAATCTTCACTATATCCTTAGTAAAGGTCTCAAGATAAAACCGCTTTCAGTCCTATAAAACTAAGGAGCGGTTTCTTTCCGCCCATCGTAGAAGAATAATCTCATCTGAAGTCTCTCTAGCAGGGTCTTCAGAAAAACAAAAACTGATTGTTAGATCATCCTTTAATTTTTTAAATAATTCTGGTCTCAATAGTTCTGCTTTTTGATTATTTTCAGGCCTTCTTTGCCCTGGTGTACCATCATTTTTAAGTCCATTTCTTTTGACACCAAAACAGTAGATACCATCGGAATCAGTTTTATTCAAATACCTTGTTATAGATTTTTCTAATGCCGACTCTTTATTTATAATTAATTGATTTGGAATAAAAGTAGAAAAATATTGTGTGAATTGTTGAATGATATCTCCTAGATTTTCTTGATCAAAATCGATTTCGAAAAACTCTCTAAACGACTTATAAGTTGGAAAATGTAATTTATATAAATCTGCATACGCACATAAGCTTTCGGAACCGCGTCCCTTTTTTATAAATTCCAGCTTTACAATCGCATATGGACTATCCTTAGTTTCCCCTTTTGAATAAACTTTTACTAAAACAATATATTCTCTCTTTTTATACTGAAATAGAAAAGCGTCTACAGCCCAATCTCTTTTCTTTAATTCATCTCGGATAAGTTTTAAATTGTATAAACGAGCTTTTTGTGAACACATTAAGTAATCCTCCACCCCTCTAAACGTTTTGAATATTCTTACATATTTATTTTAAATATAAAGTTAAATTTTTACAAATCCAATCATGTCATATAATTTAGTGTCCCAAAAAGTAAAGTTTTTGGAATTGGATTATTTACCAATTGTAAGGAACGTGGTATTCTGTACTTAGATAGTTCCAAAAACTTATTCCAAAAATAAGACGGTGATAATGTGATTCGCGGATACGCAAGGGTAAGTAGTAGTGATCAAAACTTAGATACACAAATTGAAGCGTTGCAACAACACGGGGTAGATATCATTTATCAAGAAAAAGTTAGTGGCATATCCCAAAAGCGTCCCAAATTAGAGGAATTACTTTCTGATTTACAGGAAGGGGACACAGTTGTTGTAGCTCGTATGGACCGTTTAGCCAGAAGTTTAAAGCACATGTTAGAGTTAGTTGAAGATCTGGAAAGAAGAAATGTCCATTTAGTTAGCTTAGACTATAATTTTGATACACGAACAGCAACAGGAAAGATGTTATTTCACATTATTGGTGCTGTTGCAGAGTGGGAGCGCGAACTTTTAAAGGAAAAGCAAAAAGCTGGTTTAGATATCGCTAAGAAAAAAGGGGTGCAGCTGGGTCGACCTCGTAAGTATGGAAAAAAGCATGAGGGTATGGAACATGCCATTGAGTTATATAAAAATGAAAAACATACGATAAACCAAATTTGTAATATTACACAAGTTAGTCGTTCAGCTCTATATCGTGAAATTAACAAAAGAAATCTGAAAAAAAATGTTTGAAACATTCTTTGAAGGGAGGAATTTTACGTGAAATGTGTTGAGTTTGAAGTGTTGAAAAATTATGAATCACCAACGGTGTATTTTTGTGAACATGATATGAAGCATAGTTGTTTGGTTGCTATTCCATCGTGGAATTGGAGTTTCTTAATTGATTATGCAATTGACTTTAAGGATGAAAAACCTATGTTGATGGAAGCTTTGGAAAATCATGTTTCGTATCATCATGTAGAAAATGTGGCCGATGCGTTTTATGACTTTGCTCTTAGTGAATTTTAATCAATCAGATTTGAATTTTGTAGAAAAGGAAGGTGTAATATAGCGTGTTAAGTAAAAGATTATTATCTACATTAGCGTTAACAACAGCATTACTAGGTTTAGGTACTGGTTGTGCAAATCAACAAGCTAGTAAAGAAACCAATACGATAAAAGTAGCAGAACAGGGTCAAAAGAAACAAGAATCTAATCAGGCTCAAAATAAGACTTCTAACGGCCATCAACAACAGTCTTATAACATAGAGGACATTGCAAAGAACTACAAAGGGCAAAAAGTAGTAGAAGTAAACGGAAATAAAGCTGATTTTACACAAGAGCAATTAGATAAAGTACAGTTGAAGAATACAAATCCTACATGGCAAGAGTTCTCTAACTTAGATAGTAAGAACAGAGTTGGAGTAGCAACAGCACTAATTGGTAAAGAAATTCAACCTAAAGAAAAACGAGACGAGAGATTGAATACAAAGCCTACTGGTTGGCATCAAAAGAAATTAAGTGATGGTAGTACATTATTTGATAGAAGTCATTTAATTGGATATCAACTAACTGGTCAAAACGACAATCCAAAGAATTTAATGACTGGTACAAAAGATTTCAACCGACATAGTATGTTAAAGTATGAAAACATGGTAGATAAAGAGGTTGAAAAAGGAAGTTATGTACTTTACGAAGTAAAACCAGTATTTATCGGTGACGAGCTAGTCGCGAGAGGTGTACAAATGAAAGCGAAAACGGTTAATAACGACCACTTAGACTTCAACGTATTTTGTTATAATGTGCAAGACGGTGTAGAGATTGACTATAAGGATGGTACTTCTAAACTAGTGGGTAAACAATAAGTATTCATTGGAGTACCACCAGTATTTCGGAAAAAATCCACGCTAAGAGCATGCAAAATTTTATACAAAAAATAGGGAGACATAGGGAACCATCGGGAAGCCAAAAGGCGCACCAGAATAGGAATGTATAAAAAGATGCATAGAATCATAGAAAAAGAAAAAGGCGAATCCCTTGTGAGAATTGGGATTCGCCTTTTTCTTTGCTACCGATAATGTTACGTTATGTTAACCGAGAATGTATACAATATGCAACATAAACAGCTCAAAAAATAGAGCCCATTAAATTTGAAATGTAGATAAATTTATAAATATAAGTAAAAATGGAACGAAAATAAAAATTTAATAATTTTGTATAATTTTGAAATAAAAACCAATTAAATATTTACATTTATTTCCTGTCTTTATAACATAGAAATGTAGCCACAAATAATTAAGTAGGGGTTACCATATCAAAAAAGAAGACGGTTGTTTTAAATTTATTCAAAGGAGTGATTTATTAATGACTAATGAATTAGATAGCAATACGCAGTGTTTCAATGAAATCGATAATGGTATACAAGCTCTTGATCCATATACTTTTTACCGTATTCGTACTTTTTGTGGAAAAATGCTAGATGTAGTGGGGCAATCAACTGCTGATAATGCAATGGTTGTACAATACTCTGTTAACAATAAAAAAAACCAAAACTTTCTCATTTTCACTCTTGATGATGGCTATTCAGTTATTGCATCAGAAAATAGCGGTAAAGTACTTGATATATCACAATCATTAATTTTCAAAGGAATTCTAATACAATACGGTTTTGAAAATGCAGATAATCAAAAATTTCTTATAAGTAATAATGGAACTATTGCAGTAAAACGTAGTGGAAAAGTGTTTGATGTAGCTGGCGCATCAACCTCTAATGATGCATTAATTGTAGAATACAATTTTAATAATGCGGTTAATCAGAAATTTACTTTTGATCAAGTTAAAAATTTTCAAGTACCAAATCCATCAAAAGAAACTCTACCACCTGCGCCTGATTTTAAAAATGATATAAATGAACAATTACCAGATAAAACAGATCCTGTTATCACACACTATACCAATATTCCTTATTTTATGGTTGCTGATAATACTTTGAATGCCCAACAACAAATTCAAATTTCTCCTTATTATAAATTAGTAAAAATTCAATATTGGGAAAAGGTTACCCAACGAATATTAGGACCAAGAGACGAGTATGAATATCAAAAGAGAAAAGGGATATCTCGAACAGATCAAACAAGTATGACAGAAACGGTTTCTATGTCAATTGGTGCAGATTTTGGGTTTATGTTCAAAGGATTTTCAGCAAACCTTTCAACACAAATTACCAAAGAATTATCTGTTACCAAAAGTACTTCAACTACAGAAATGACAGAAGAGACTTATAAAGAGAACTATACAAACCCGTTTAATTATGAGTTGGCACGTGCTCAATATGTATTGGTAAATGAATTTTATGTAACACATATGGATGGTACACGAATTACAGCTAATTGGACTGTAAGAGATGACACTAGAACCGTTACAAGGGTTTTCCCTAAATCAACTTTTAATGGTGATGTAGAATCTTTTGAGGATTCCGTAATTACGAATAATGATAACGGTTATGCGTATGATTCAAATATTGGATATTCTAATCCGAATTGGATGAGTAAAATTTCCAGTAGTAAAAAAATTAGTGAATTATCCATTCCTGGGACTCATGGATCTATTGCATTACATGGGGTTACATTTGCGGATGAGGATTGGGTACGTAATCAAAGAATGTCTATCACAACACAATTAACTTCAGGTATTCGTTATTTAGATATACGTGCAAGGCGAACCGGTAACTCATTCGCTATGCACCATGGTTCAGTATATCAAAAAAAAATGTTTGGTGATATTTTAAACGAAGTCACTACTTTTTTACATCAAAACCCTCAAGAAACAGTCTTGATGCGCTTAAAAGAAGAACATACACCTGAAGCAGGATCATTATCATTTGAAGAAATTTTGAACAGATATTGGGATAATCCTGCATATAAACAATATTTTTGGAAACCACCTTCATCCAATAATAATCCAACATTAAATGAAGTGAGAGGAAAGATCGTACTCATACAAAACTTTAATGCCTCAAAAAAATTTGGTATTTCCTATAATACGCTTAATATTCAGGATCAGGATAATGTAGATGATACACCAGATAGTATGTATTCAAAATGGACTGCTGTAGGCAACCACTTGAAAGCTGCTGATGCGAGTAATCGTCAATCCATTTATCTAAACCATCTAAGTGGAAATGGTGGTTTTTCAGGGGCAAAACCTTGGTTTGTTTCGAGTGGGTATAGAGGTCGAGGTACAAATGATGGCAAGCAAATGATCACAGAGCATCGTGATCCAAACAAGTGGCCACAATTTCCACGTGGATATTATGGTCAAATTTTCTATGGTGGAATGAACATAATGGCTACCCAATATATCCAACAGTGGCCTATCCACCATGCTGGTATTATTGCCGCAGACTTCCCAGGAAAAGGATTAATTGATCGTGTTATTCGATTGAATGAGAGATTCATGGGTGAAACTATTCGCTATATAGAACCACAAGGATCTAAAACTATAAGAATCGGGTTTGGTGGGAATAATTATTTGCAAAATCACTATAAGATTTATGTTAATGGTAGGTATTATGGAGAAATTAATAAAGGACACCCATATTATGGCACTTGGCATCAGACAGATTTTGGACATGAGTTTAAAACAGGGGACGCTCCCTTATTTACAGGTGATAAAGTAGAAGTTTTTATAAAAAATAGTGACCAACAAACACTAATTAAAAGTCAAATTTTAAATGTAGACGAACAAGAAGGGGAAGAAATTCGAGTACTAGATGGACATTTTAGTATTAGATCTGCATTAAATACAGCTAAAGCTGTTCATATGCACCGTAATGACAGTCGAAATATTACTCTTTACCAGTATAATAATGAATTACATCTTGAATTTACCCTTCAATACGATGAATCTAAAAAAGCATACACTATTTGGAACCGTTGGGATCCAACTAAAGTGATGGCATGGAATGATATTCCTAATTCGCTTAATGTGTTTGGAACACCATTTGATCCGAACAAAGATGAACATTATTGGAAATTTAAGCGTGCTGGAAATAGTTATGTATATCTAGAAAACTTAAAAAATGGTGAGGTATTAGATGTAACTGGCGGGAGTAGCACTAATGATACCAATATAGGTGTTTGGCCATTAAACCAAAAAAATAATCAAAAATTCAAGTTAGTTCAACGAAATGAAACAAAGAAAGCTTCCATAGTGTCTGAAAAAGGTCCACAATCTGGACAAAAAAATAGATCTAGCAACAATTTTTCTCTTGGCAGCGCAAAAGGTAAGCAAGTTCGAGTTCTGATAAAAAATGCTGAAGGGCAAGAAGCGAGTATTAGCTTCCGAGTAATGCGTGATAAGTCGGCCGATACTGATCCGGTTATTTGGTCAGGGGTAAGAAATGGTTCGTTATTAACTGTACCTACAGATGCAAATAGTAGTAATTTATACATTGCAAATCCAAGCGGTGCGACTAGCAACTTTACTGTGGAATTTTATACCTTAGAAAATTAATCAAAAAACTGGACATACTCTGTCCAGTTTTTTATCGTGAATAAGGGTGTTTTTGCCCAAATCCCGAAACGGGGGAATTAGCTCAATTCACAAAAAATTTATACATCATATCAAAAAGTACAATGCAAAAAGGTTCTGGTGCAAGAAATCTAGTAAACTTGGACATACTGATACTAGTACTCTAAAAAGGGGCGTGATCAGTATGGAAAAGCAAAATTTATTCAAGTGGAAACATTATCAACCCGATATTATTCTTCTTACTGTCAGATGGTACCTACGGTACAACTTGAGCTTTCGTAATCTTGTGGAAATGATGGAGGAACGAGGATTATCGATGGCTCATACGACCATTATGCGTTGGGTTCATCAGTATAGTCCTGAATTAGACAAGTGACTTCGTCGTCATCTAAAACGTACAAATGATTCATGGAGAGTGGATGAAACATATATCAAAGTAAAAGGTCAATGGATATACCTGTATCGTGCTGTTGATTCGAGAGGAAATACAATCGATTTTTACCTAAGCAAAACAAGAGACCAGAAAGCTGCAAAGCGCTTTTTCAAGAAGGCCTTGCAGTCTTTTCATGTTTCAAAACCTCGTGTTATAACAGTCGATAAAAATCCAGCTTATCCTATAGCAATTGAACAGTTAAAAAAAGAAAAAAGCATACCTGGTGGTATGCGACTTAGACAACAAAAGTGACACTTGACTGGAAGCCCCTAATTTTTAGTTCGGTCACAATATATTCGGATTGGGTATTTATCCAGGCTCGTACGTTTATGGGGAATTCTTTAGGAGTATTGATACCTCCATAGTGATTTTTATATTTGTATGCATTTCATCAATCATTCCCTTGACTCTCCATTTGTAGTACTGTATAGTACTAATATGAAAAAAAATACACTTAGTAATAAAGATATTGCTCTGCAATCCGCTTTTACATTGTTTCTTACTAAAGGTTTTCTGGCAACAAGCATGGACGACATAGTCACACATAGCAAAGTTTCAAAAACGAACATTTATTATTATTTTAAGAGCAAGGAGGAGTTGCTGCTCGCTATTGTTAATCAGTTGATAGCACATTACGAGCAGCGAATTAATTATATTGTGTCTCAAACTGAGCTCACCGTTCAGGAGAAATTAGAAGCGGTACTCCACATTTTAAGCGATACTATTGAACAAAATAACTACCTTGGCGGTTGTCCTTTCCTGACTCTGTATACACAGACGCCTATTGACGCGGTTGAAATTAGAGATAGAATCAAGAGTTTTTTTGAAAAACAGCTGCATGGTGTTGAATTGATTTTAGCCCAAGGGATTGCACGACAGGAACTAAAGGAAGAGCTGCCCGTTAAACAAACAGCTATGTTGATTGTCTCCTCTATTGAGGGTGCTCTCTTCTTGGCTCAAGCTTCTAACAATCAAGATATGATCAAAAATTTATTTCCTGCTTTAGCTTCCATGCTAAAGTAATATTTTTAGATGCATTAGTACTAGTTAGTACTATAAAATAATAAAGGAGTGTTTTTATTATGAATATCTTCATGACCGGCGGAACTGGTTATATTGGACGTCATTTAATCGCTGAGTTAGCTTCTCAGCATCAGATTTATGCACTTGTACGTCAAAAAAATCGTCTTCTTACCATCATCAATCAACTGGCACCCGATCAACAGAACAACATTGTTCCTGTTATCGGTGATCTAACGCAGCCTCGATTAGGTTTAAGTGATGACAGCTACAAGCAATTACTTGCAACTGATCTAATTATTCATGCAGGAGGTCCAATGAATATTGAGTTGAACCTCAGTGAAGCTGAGCAGTCTTTCCTCACCCCTGCAAAATCCCTTGTTCGGCTAGCACAGGATATCCACGCTGCAAAAGAATTAAAGCATTTTATCCATGTCGCAGGCTTTATGAGTCCCTATCATGAACAAAATGCATTGTTGGATCTAGATCATTTGCTGGACAATCAACCGCCTTATGAAAAAATGAAGTTTTTAGCCGATTCTTATATACGAAAATCTCTTCATAACATGAGCATTCCCTTATCTACTGTTAATCCTAGTGTAATCGTCGGAGACTCCTTCTCAGGGAAAACAGAACAGATTGGAGGCCTTAGTATCTTAGTCGATGCCGTAAGGCGAAATCTTATGCCGCTTGTTCCAGGCGGCGACGATTATTGGTTACCAATGGTTCATATTGATCATGTGGCTTCGTTTATTTCAAAACTTGCTAATACAGAAGGGTTATCAAGCAATACCTACTATCTTTTAGATTCTAAGCAAGAGAGTCCGTCGATCCGAACTTTCATCAAACTCATGGCACACGAATTGCAGACAACAAAGCCGTTAGGAACTATACCGCTTCCGTTATTGAAAACTGTACTTAGAATGGGTGCTGGTAAGATGCTTGGTATTCCTAAAGAATCCATGAGTTTTCTTGTTAAGTCGGAATTCCCTGTTTACAGTAAATTAGAAATAGAACAAAGGAGCGGCAGAAATTCATTCGTAGTTCCGTCCACGCTCCCTTTTATCATTAGTGATTTGGATTATCGGTTAAATCATTTAGGTCTGAATCAAAATGAGCAGAAAGATTTTAGTCAACGAAGAAGGGCTAACTTAGTTTCGCTAGAGAAAGATAGGAATGAAACGCCTATTATTTTTCTTCATGGGACGTTCAGCAATGCCGATGCCCTTTTGCCCCTCTCACAATTTTTAAGCAGTTTAAATACTTGGTTCGTAGATTTACCTGGATTTGGGCGTACCCCTTATCACCATAATCCTTCTGTGCTAGAAGGCTATGTAGAGAGCATTTCCACTATGATCACTGAGTTGAACAGACCCGTTATATTAGTGGGGCATTCATTTGGCGGATTGATTGCGGCTCAAGTGATGGAACGGCTGCCCTCACTGATCAAACAACTCATTTTATTGCAGCCAGTACTGCATCCTATCCAACCTAAATATAGATTTCGACGTATTACAAGTTTCGTTCTAAAATATATGGAGCCCGCCCGTTTGGAAAAAGAGCTACTTCAAGCCAATAGCTTTAGAACATCCAGTCAGTTATTGAGTAATTACGCTCATTCTGTGGTTCGGGATTTAAAATCCCCCCGTATACGCAAAACTAACGCTACGGTCATGTCTTGCTTAACTATATCAAAATCCATTCAGTTAAATCCCGAGACATGGGATAAGAGGAAAATTAAGATACTATGGGGAGCTTTGGACAAAGATCATCATGTCCCAAAGCAGTTTGAACACTTGGATATTACACGTATTCAGTACGGTCATCAGTTTCCTGTTGAATCTCCTGAACTAACTGCTCAATGGATTTCTCAAGCTGTAACAGTATAAGGGGTACGGAAACGAGTCTCCGCGAAATTGCAATGGATGCTAATGTCAATATGGCTCTTGTAAAGTACCATTTTGGTTCAAAATTAGATTTATGGAAAGAAGTGATATCAAAACTTTCCCATAGGGTGATGCAAACCAATGACTTTAGTCTAAAAGATGTAAATAATGCTTCGGATATGAGAGTCTTATTAGTCGAATTATTCGACAAACTGGTTGACATGAGTTTTCAACATCGAGAATTCAGTTTGTTTATCATTAACGAAACCGTTCAACAAGGTGAAAGATTTGACCATTTACTTGCTAAATTAATCAAGCCTTTTCACGAACAAACTTATCCTTTTATTGTAAAAGGGATAGAATTGGGTGTTGTCGCAGACCAGCATCCAGAGGAACTCAGTGTCATGTTGTTGTCATCTGTTGCATACCAGCAGGCCACCCCTCATGTTATGAGAAATTTCACGGATATAACAAAAGATGAAGAGAAATGGAAACAAGTGATCAAGCACAGCTTAAAAGTAAACTTTATCAAGTAATACGGATAGTCAGAGATTTTCAAATAAAGATAATCAATAAAAATAACATACTTTTTTGAAAGGGTGTTTTTAATGGAAAAATTGACTGCTATTCCTCAACCGAAAACCTATGGACCGCTTGGTAATATCCCATTAATCGATAGAGATAAACCTGTTTTATCGTTTATCAAACTAGCCGAAGAGTACGGTCCCATTTTTCGGCTTCAAACTCCAGGAGATACCGCCATTATCGTTTCTGGACATGAACTGGTAGCGGAAGTCTGTGACCAGTCACGGTTCGATAAAAGTGTAGAAGGGGCTTTAGCAAAGGTTCGTCCGTTTGGAGGAGACGGGTTATTTACAAGCGGGACTCACGAGCCTAACTGGAGAAAAGCCCATAATATTTTAATGCCTACATTTAGCCAGAGGGCAATGAAGGATTACCATGCCATGATGGTAGATATTGCCGTACAGCTCGTTCAAAAATGGGCACGGCTTAATCCGAATGAAGAGGTGGATGTCCCGGAGGATATGACCCGACTTACATTGGACACGATTGGTTTATGCGGTTTTAATTACCGATTCAACAGTTATTATCGTGAGACTCCTCATCCTTTTATCACCAGCATGGTCCGTGCTCTAGATGAAGCTATGCATCAATTACAGCGACTGGATATACAGGACAAACTCATGGTAAGAACGAAACGTCAATTTCAGCATGATATCCAAACCATGTTTTCTTTAGTGGATAATATTATTGCTGAACGTAAGGCCAATGGAAACCAGGAAGAAAATGATTTACTTTCCCGTATGTTAAATGTGAAGGATCCGGAAACCGGCGAAAAACTGGATGATGAAAATATTCGTTTTCAAATCATCACCTTTTTAATAGCCGGGCATGAGACAACAAGTGGATTGTTATCCTTTGCGATCTATTTCTTATTGGAAAATCCGGATAAATTGAGAAAAGCCTATGAAGAAGTAGATCGGGTATTAACAGGTCCCACTCCGACATATCAACAAGTTCTGCAGCTTAAGTATATACGGATGATTTTAAATGAATCGCTGCGTCTATGGCCTACCGCACCAGCATTCAGCCTATATGCAAAAGAAGACACGGTGATTGGCGGGAAATACCCAATTAAAAAAGAAGAAGAACGAATTACTGTTCTTATTCCACAGCTGCATCGAGACAAAGACGCATGGGGAGACAATGCTGAAGAATTCCATCCTGAACGGTTTGAAGATCCGGATAAAGTCCCACACCATGCTTATAAGCCATTTGGAAATGGCCAGCGGGCATGTATCGGTATGCAGTTTGCCCTTCATGAGGCCACTCTCGTACTGGGAATGCTTCTCCAGCATTTTGAATTTATCGATTATCAAAACTATCAGCTGGATGTCAAACAAACATTAACACTAAAGCCAGGCGATTTTAAGATTAGGGTTCAATCCCGAAATCAAGCTGCCATCCATCCATCTGTCCTTACACCTATAGTGGAGACGCCGGAGGAACGCAAGATGGAACAACAAGTTCAGAATGCAGCTTCTCTCATTGGAATCAATAACCGTCCGCTGCTTGTTCTTTACGGCTCTGATACAGGGACTGCAGAAGGAATTGCACGAGAACTGGCGGACACAGCTAGTTTACACGGTGTTCAGACGGAAGTAGCAGCCCTTAATGATCGGATTGGAAGCCTGCCAAAAGAAGGGGCGGTTCTTATTGTGACTTCCTCTTATAATGGAAAGCCGCCAAGCAATGCAGGTCAGTTTGTTCAGTGGTTGGAGGAACTAAACCCGGGTGAGCTTACCGGTGTCCATTATGTGGTGTTTGGCTGTGGAGATCATAACTGGGCCAGTACCTATCAGTATGTCCCGAGATTCATTGATGAACAGCTTGCCCAAAAAGGGGCAACCCGATTTTCGGCACGCGGGGAGGGCGATGCAAGCGGAGACTTTGAGGAGCAGTTTGACCAATGGAAATGCAGCATGTGGTCGGACGCGATGAAAGCTTTTGGATTGGAGCTCAATGAAAATGTAGAAAAAGAACGCAGTACCCTAAGCCTTCAGTTTGTCAGTGGCCTTGGAGGGTCTCCTCTTGCTCGTTCGTACGAAGCAGTGAATGCAACTATTGTGGAAAATCGCGAACTTCAATCAGCAGGCAGTGATCGGAGTACTCGGCATATCGAGGTGGCCTTATCGCAAGGAGTTACTTATCAGGAAGGAGACCATCTCGGAGTGCTCCCACACAACAGTGAGGAGAATGTCAACCGCATTCTCCGTAGGTATAATTTGAATGGAAATGATCAAGTAGTGCTAACATTAAGTGGACGAAACGCAGGTCATCTGCCACTTGATGTGCCTATTAGTTTACATGATCTTCTCAGCTATAATGTGGAAGTGCAGGAAGCAGCAACCAGAGCACAAATACGGGAACTGGCATCGTTTACGGTTTGTCCTCCGCACAAACGCGAATTGGAAGCTTTAGTGGAAGAGGGAATTTACCAGGAGCAAATATTAAAGAAACGTATTTCCATGTTAGATCTTCTCGAAAAGTACGAAGCATGTGAAATGCCGTTTGTGCGGTTTTTAGAACTTCTCCCTGCACTCAAACCGCGTTACTATTCTATTTCAAGCTCACCACTCGTTGCCCGGGATCTCCTTAGTATTACAGTCGGTGTTGTAAGCGGACCTGCATGGAGTGGACGAGGCAAATATAAAGGGGTCGCTTCTAACTATTTAGCTCAACGTCACAACAAAGACAATATTGCTTGTTTTATTCGTACTCCACAATCCGGTTTTCAGTTGCCAAAAGATCCAGAAACGCCAATTATCATGGTTGGACCCGGAACTGGGATTGCACCATTTCGAGGGTTTTTACAAGCTCGCCGAGTTCAAAAACAAAAAGGGGTAAAGTTAGGAGAAGTTCATCTATATTTCGGTTGTCGTCATCCTGAAAAAGATTATCTTTATCGTACAGAACTGGAAAAAGATGAAATGGATGGCTTAATATCCTTGCACACAGCTTTTTCTCGCTTGGAAGGACATCCCAAAACATATGTACAGAACTTAATGAAACAAGATGGAGCTAAATTAATTTCATTATTAGATAATGGAGCTCATCTCTATATATGCGGTGATGGAAGTCGAATGGCTCCGGATGTAGAAGATACTCTTTGTCAGGCTTACCAAGAACATCATGGTGTCAGTGAACAAGAGGCAAAAAAATGGTTGGATCAGTTACAATGTGAAGGACGATATGGAAAAGATGTTTGGGCTGGAATCTAATTTTTCTTATTAAAGGGGTCTAGACGCATACCCATCAACCTAACAGACATAAACTACCCCAAAACGAGAAAATTGAGCAATTTGCACAAAATCTTTGTTTTGGGGTAATTCTAAATTCTTACCTTGATGGCGATGTGGCGGGACCCCATATTATAAAGAAAAGTGGAAAAGGAACTGACTTATGAACTGCACCCCAATTGTTAGACACAGTCTAACAATTGGAGGTGCAGTTTTTTTATGGCCAAATATTCTTTAGAAACAAAATTAGCAGCAGTTCATGCTTACCTGAGTGGTGTGGAATCTTTTAAAACAGTGGCTGAAAAATATAGTGTAAATATATCAATGCTAAAGAAATGGGTAGCTAGGTTTAGAGAACACGGATTGGAAGGTTTTCCAAAAGCGTATACAAATTATTCAATTGAGTTTAAAATGGACGTACTTAATTATATGAACGAAACGGGAGCGTCCATTTCAGAAACTACTACAATCTTTAATATTCCTGGCTCTAACACTGTTTGGGAGTGGAAGAGTTTATTTGATACACAAGGCATCGACGCTCTTCAATCAAAGAAAAAGGGGCGTCCATCTATGAACAATAAAAAAGAAAACAATCACTTAGTCGAAGGATCAGAAGAAACATTACAAGCTGAAGTTGAGCGATTACGTATGGAGAATGCGTATTTAAAAAAGTTACATGCCTTAATTCAAGAAAAGGAAAAATCACCGAGAAAGACAAAGCGCAAATAATTTATGAATTAAGGTACGAATTTAAAGTCATTGACTTAGTTAAAGTCGCTGACATTCCGCGCGGTACGTATTACTACTGGACAAAACGACTAAATCGCCCAGATAAATATAGTGAAGTGAAAGAAGTTATTCAACGTATATTTCATGAACATAAAGGTCGATATGGCTACCGCCGTATCGCATGGGCATTACGTAATCGTGGCATGGTACTAAACCATAAAACAGTACTTCGCCTAATGAGCGAGATGAACTTGAAATCTCTTGTCCGTATGAAGAAATATCGTTCTTATCGTGGGGAGGTTGGTAAAATCGCACCGAACATTCTAAAGCGCGATTTCGAAGCTGCAAAGCCAAATGAAAAATGGGTAACCGATGTGACAGAATTTCACTTACACGGGGAGAAACTATATTTATCGCCAATACTTGATTTGTATAACGGAGAAATTATTGCTTATAACGTGGAGAAACGCCCTGTCTATCCACTTGTATCAAAGATGTTGGATAAAGCTTTTGAACACTTAAAAGACGGAGATACACCTATCCTTCACTCGGACCAAGGATGGCATTATCAAATGAAACAATACCAGCACACACTGAAAGAACAAGGAATTACGCAAAGTATGTCTCGGAAAGGAAATTGTTTAGATAACGCAGTCATTGAAAACTTCTTTGGCTTATTAAAGTCTGAATTACTTTATTTACAAGAGTTTGAAAGCATGGAGCATTTTACGTTGGAATTAGAACAATATATTCATTACTACAATAACGATCGAATTAAGACAAAATTAAAAGGTATGAGTCCTGTACAATACAGAACTCATACCTCGCAAGCTGCTTAAAAATATGTGTCTAACTTTTGGGGTTCACTTCATTCCTGATAGGTTCCTTCTATAAATGGGGAAAATTTCAAATGTGGTGGGTTATTCTTCGAATCGTTTCCGTACCCCTATATCAATAGACATTTACACGTTTCTACAAATATATGTTTAAAAACATGCTAACATTAAACTGGCTATTCTTCATTTTAAATCAAATACCAATGTAGCTGCGCTTAGGAGGTGATTATCTGTGGATTTTCTTAATGATTTTTTTACTTGGGCGTTTGAAAGACATCAAAATATCCTAAGTTGGTATATTCGTCCGCTATTTTTATTGCCGTTTTGCTATTTTTCTTATAAAAGAAGTATCAAAGGGATAATAATCACTTTAGTTGCATTAGCTACAAGTATGTTTTGGTTTCCAAAACCTACAACAGTAAATCCCAAAGTGGAAGCTTTTTTGGAAATAGAAATGGATTATTTGTTTGGCAAGTGGAACTTTATTAAGATTGCGTTGTCTTCACTGGTTCCGGTGACAATGTTTGCTTTAGCATATGCGTTTTGGAAACACTCTTGGACGTATGGAATACTTGTCATTAACTTAATTGCTATATTGAAAGTTCTATGGAGTTTATATGCAGGTGATGGTTCAGGAGTATCAATCGTTTTACCAGCTTCTATCGGACTGATAATTTGTAATTTATTTATTTGGATTGCTTACAAAATTGTAAAAAAAAGAGATAATGATAAATCAACAAATAATAAATTTTAATCATTTAAGATCATTACGAGATAAAAACTTCATAAAAAAGCAGTAAAATAAATAACCGGTTCCTTAACGTACAGGGAATCGGTTAATTTGTGTCCAAAATGTGTCTAAACGTACAATTTTCTTTTTTTGATATGGTGACCCCATGCCCATCAACTTAAGAAATTCATTATTCCCCAAAACGAAAAAAATGAGCTAAATTCTTATAAATAACTGCAAAATAATAAAATTTTTGTTTTGGGGACACTTCAAAGTACTAGATTGATGACAACGTGGCGGGGCTCCTAAAATAAGATTATAATTAGCATCGCTTTTAACAATGTGACAATGATTATTGTCAGACTTCCATTTCGGTTGCGATTTATTTTGTTATTTAAGGCGTTAAAAGAAAACTTCAGAACAACTAGGTAATTTATGTTAAAATATAAAGAAAAATGATAAATATTATTAATTGTAAAAAGGACAAGATTGTAAAATAAGAATTTAATTCGGAAGGATTGAGTTTACTTATATATTCTTAGGAGTGATGGAATGGATAATCCTTATAAAATAGCTGTAATTGGTGGCACTGGTAAGGTAGGGCGTTATATAGCTTCAGAATCGTTAAAAAATGGCTACCAAGTTCGTATGCTTGTTCGGAATCCTAAAAATTTAAAATATAACGATGATAAAGTTGAGATTGTAACAGGTACTGCGGAGAATGTAGATGCAATAAGACAACTACTCGAAGGTTGTCTTATTGTTATAAATTGCTTTGGTCAACCTATGAGAGATACACCTATATATAGCAAAGTTACCAGAGATATACTTGAAGTAATGAAAGAAAAGGATATTAAGAGATATATTGGAGTTACAGGAGCTTCTCTTAATATTATAGGAGATAAAAAAAGTCTTTTAAATAAGATTGGAGCAAAAATGTTTGAAGTGCTCTTTTCCAAAATGATGAAAGATAAAAGAGAAGAGCTGAATATTCTTTTGAAAAATAAAGACCTTGATTGGACGCTAATAAGACTACCTTTTGTAAAAGAGGGTGTTGAAGTTAGAGCAGTCAAAGAAAGTCTTACCGATATGCCTGGGACAATGATTTCAAATAAAGAAATAGCAAATTTTATAATTAGCCAGATTGATAATAAAGAGTATATTCATAAAACACCTTTTATTGCGATTTAATATAAGGGTAGCGTCACATCGCTATCAACTTAGGAAATTTTAATACCCTCAAATACCAAAAAACGTTATCCTTTCTAAACAAGCTAAATTAGAAAGGATGACGTTTTCTTATGAATCTCTCGATTCAAGATGAACTACTACCATTTGCTGAAGAATTACAACGATATGTTACACCTGTATTCTTAGAAGAACTTGCAAGAGAAATCGGATTCGTAAAGCGAAAACGTAAGTTTTCTGGATCAGACTTAGCTACTATTTGTATTTGGATCAGTCAACGGGTGGCAAGCGATCCCTTAGTCCGATTATGTAGTAGGCTTCATGCAGCTACTGGTACTTTACTCAGCCCTGAGGGCTTAAATAAACGCTTAAATACAAAAGCAGTTTTGTTTTTACAACATATTTTTTCTTTACTGTTACAACAAAAAATATGTGAACAAACACCGATTTCTAACCAACTCTTCTCTTATTTTGAGCGAATCCGTATCCTAGATGCCACCGTATTTCAAGTGTCAAATGCTTTAGAAAATGTATATCCAGGATCTGGAGGATGTGCCCAAACAGCTGGAATCAAAATTCAATTAGAATATGATCTGCACAGTGGGGAATTTCTTAACTTTCAAGTTGGACCAGGAAAAAATAATGACAAAACTTTTGGTACAGAATGCTTAGATACCTTACGACCAGGGGATTTATGTATTCGTGATTTGGGTTATTTTTCATTGGAAGACTTAGATCAAATGGATCAACGAGGTACATACTATATTTCTCGTTTAAAATTGAATACGAATGTATATGTGAAAAATCCAAACCCAGAATGCTTTAAAAACGGTGCAATTAAGAAACAATCAGAATACATACAAATAGATGTGAAACAAATTTTAAATCAACTACAGCCTGGAGAAACATTTGAATTAAAACATGCTTATATCGGTGATAAACAACAGCTGTTTGCACGTGTTATTTTTAACCGACTAACAGAAAAGCAACTTCAAAAACGACAAGCAAAAATCGCGGAAAAAGAAAAATCCAAAAATAGAACGTACTCAGAGAAAAGTAAAGTTGTAGCGGGATTAAACATGTACGTGACGAATACACCTTGGGAATGGGTTCCGATGGAACAGGTACATGAGTTATATACTTTGCGTTGGCAAATAGAGATTGTCTTTAAAACGTGGAAATCACTCTTCAAAATAGATCATTATCGTAATGTAAAACAAGAACGATTAGAGTGCCAACTATATGGAAAGCTAATCTCTATTTTCCTGTGCTCCTCTACTATGTTTAAAATGCGTCAACTTCTTTTGCAAAAGAAGAAAAGAGAATTAAGCGAATATAAGGCAATAGGGATGATCCAAGATTATTTATATCTTCTGTATCAAGCTATACAGAAAAACACCCAAGAAATAACAAAGATTCTAATCCGCCTATTCCACCTACTACAGAAAAACGGGCGAAAATCTCATCGATATGAGAAGAAAACAGTCTTTGATATTATGGGTGTTATCTATGAGTATAGTGGATTTAGAAAACAAAAGAAAGTTGCATAACCTTTAAAAATAATACCTACCTAGGTTTATTTGGCATGCTCATTTTTAAGGATAAAAAGTGTTTTAAGGGTTTTTTAGTTTATTTGAACGAAAGTTCATTTTGTTTCCGTTCTTAAGTTGATGGGCATGTATGGTGACCCCAAATAGCTAATTCTCGAGGTGGATCAACTGTCCGAGCTCCTAAATCAGCTAAAACTAACAAAATCGCTCCTAATAATGCTGACATCGGAATAATAAGCCGATAATCCCCTCCAACTAACTTTCTAGAAAGGTGAGGAACAACAAGTCCAACAAATCCGATAGAGCCAACAGCTGACACAGAAACCCCTGCTAAAATCACAGCTACCGTTATACAAATTACCCTAACACGCGTTGTTTTCACCCCAAGGCTTATTGCAATACCATCTCCCATTGAAATGAGAGAGACAGATCGTCCTAAAAAGATAGCCCACATAATCGTAAACAAAATAGTAGGGGCTAAGATACGCAAATGGGCCCACTTTATCCCGGCTACTCCTCCTGCATACCAAAAGGCCAAGTCTTGACTCAAATCGTAATATATGGCCACACCCGAGCTAAGTGAATGTAAAAGCGCTGCAATTACGGCACCTGAAATAGTAAGCTTAATTGGTGTTAGTCCTCCAGGAGTAGCCGAGCCAATAATAAAAATAGATAATGTACTTAACACAGCTCCAATAAACGAAAAGACCATTAACATGGAATATGGCATACTTGGAAAAAATGCAAAACAGAGTGCAACAACAAACATTGATCCACCATTAATTCCTAATATTCCAGCATCGGCTAAGGGATTTCGGGTTACTCCTTGCATTAAAGCTCCTGCCACAGAAAAAGCTGCTCCGACAATTGCTGCTCCCAACACACGTGGAAGACGCAATTCATAAATAATTTGTTGCGATGTTAGTGTAGGATTATAATGAAATACGGCTGACCATACGGTATGAACATTCATCTCTTTTGCGCCAAATGTTATAGCTAAAAACATGCTCACTATTAATCCTAAAGTTATCAAAATGAAAAGACTTAATTTTATATAAATATTTCGACGATTTTCTAAAGAAAAATTTTCTAACATTAATTACTCCTTTATCCTCTGCAGCATCTTTTACGATAATGATAATTGTTATCATTTATATACATAAGATATTATATCTATACCATTGTACAATAGCAATAAAATCTTTCACTTTGGTTGCAAACAGGGATTCTGATTTATGTCTACCAAGCTAGTAACTGTGTCAGAACCCCATTCTGAATACAAAACTACCTCTAACATACCCATGCCCATCATGCTTAAAAAATGCTATCCTTTTAGTAGGATAATTAATAAGAATGGCGCTTTTATCTCAAATAGCCAAGAATACTCCACCTCAAGGAATGTGAAGGGTGTAGCCCGATGAGTAAGTGGGAGATGAATTAGCTTTTTGTATAGCAAAACATATTTTTTTGTTAAGATAAATATAGAACGAATTCAAGCGTGGTTGCTAGTTGGTAAATAGAACTTGTCTAGTGGTTGTCGTTCACCTATACCATTCGAAATTCGCAAAAAGGATAAACCGTAAATCTGTGACACGAAAACTAAATGTCAAATCAACAACCAAGACTGAAATACCCTACGAGTTCCGTATCAACCGTAGGGACTACGAGAGTAATCCCTTAAATAACTAACGGGCTGGTGTTTGTAGGAATCCCACACTTCAGACGTTAGCTAAGTGGGGGTAGTTTAATACAGAAGGGGAAGTAGTAAATAAAAAGAATCTGATTACCTTTACAACAGGAAAGAAAAAGTTACCTACTCAGTTATCAAAATCACTCTACAATCAGGTTGGGAAAGATAAGGTTCGCGGAGGTTTCAATTCATCTTCTGAAGTAATAAAACATATTATTACCGAATACTATGAGAAACGGACCGACAAAAAATAACATATTATTTTCCTTGCAGAAAGAGTGTTTTTTGTGAAAAGATATTCCATTAATTGGAATGTGATTATAAACGAATTTATTGTGTGTACAAATACTAAAAAAGTTGTATTGAGTTCTATTTTAGGAATAACTGTCATGCTAGCAGGATACCAATCTGACCTAGAAAAAGCACGTAAAGAAAGTAAGTCAAAAGAAGAAGTTAAGACAAGGGAGGAAGAGAAATACTCTTTAAATGAAACGGAAAAAATACCCCGTAAGAAGCTTAAAAATGAATTAACTGATGAAGTAAAAAAGAAATAGCGCCAGGAATCGAAAAAAAGCGAAAGAAAAGTATACCAAAGAAAGATATGATGCTGCGATGAAAGATATAGCAACTGACATCCAACGTGTACAAGATGAAAAATTTAGAATCGATGATTTCTTTGCAAAGTATCAAGCGAAATAGTTCCGAATTTTATTTTGTAGAACCAGTATCACATTTAAAAAGCTTAAGTTTGTGAATCGGGACGAAACTTGATAGCTATCTATAAGAATTTAGAATAGTGACGTAAAATCTTAACTAATTTGAGATTTTTTCAAACAATTTTTTTTGTTCCTGGTGTGCGTAAAACTTCTACTATATATTCCATAAAGACGAAAAAAGTTCTCTAGTGTGAATTCGATACGAAAATGGAAGAAATTTAGATTAAACGCATATTTATCCTAATTAAGAGCACATTATATACAAATATAATGGAGGTGTAATTATGAATATTCAACGTCATGATAATAATACAAATGAAATTCTTATTGCAGGGGCAGCAAGTGCAATTGAGCAAATGAAATATGAGATTGCTCGCGAATTTGGAGTCACACTTGGTCCAGAGACATCCGCACGTGCCAATGGTTCTGTTGGTGGGGAGATTACAAAACGCCTTGTTCGAATGAGTGAAGAGAAATTAGTGGGTCAATATAGAACTCATTAAAGATTTTTACATAGGTAAATTAAAAAAGTATCCTTACTCTAAACTAAGGATACTTTTTTATTTAATAAAAGAGGGGGAAAAAGAAGAGAAGTAAAGACTTGAGAAGTTTAGTTTCATATAGGAATTTCAGTCGTATAAATATGTGAGATAGTAAGAAATCTCCTGAATATGAATTATTGACACTCCCACCCCTAAAGGGGCAAGCAAGCTGACGCTTGTGGAATTCTTGCTACCAAAGGCGAAGTCCATTTCTGGTATCGCTGACGTGCAAGATTGCGGTGTGCCATCACCACTCCATAGACAGTGCATCTAGCATCTATGGCTACGGAACTATAACCATACCGTACAGATTATTCGTGTTCGAAAATGTTTTAGCGTCTTGTTCTTGACGACTTCATACATTTTACATGGCGAAAGAATTTGTTGTCACAACTCCATATGTATGCTGTTTTCAATGAACACATATGCGTTTTAAAGACTTGTACTTGTCTATAACCTTATTATAACAAAACAAATGTTTTTCTAGGAAAAAGCGATACTTCCATCCCATGCCTAAAGGCGGACCAAAGTCCTGCATGGGCTTTCCCATATCGCAAAATCTATAAAATTTTATTAAAAATATGGTACGTGAAATTATATAAAATTGATCTAATGATATATTGACATCTCCCACTTTCACTGGTACTGTCGCACCTTTACGTTTAGAAGGCATACCGCCAACATTTTAACGAAAATATACGCTAAGCAAAATTAGACATGAGAAAACGTTGAGTTTACTACTTTAAGGTATTCACCAATTCCCAAAAACGATTATTTTTGGGAGATTCGGATATCCATCAATTTTTGATGTTTTTTTGTCGAAAACTACTCCCAAAACTCATTACAAAAACTATATACCTAATATGTACGTTTATGATAAAATTAAAGTGTAAATAAGTAATATTTTGGAAATTAAGATTGATCTTAGAAACCCCAAACATGATTTTTTCTAAAATTAAATACTTTATGCTTTTTAGACAACTTTATTATTCGACAACAGGAGTGTAATGAAATATGAAAATAGGATACGCAAGGGTAAGTACACACGAACAAAACTTAGATATGCAAGTAGATGCATTACAGAAAATTGGATGTGAGCGTATTTACCAGGAAAAAGTATCAGGTGCTCAAAAGAACCGACAAGAATTACAAATAGCTTTGGATATGCTTCGCGAGGGAGATGTATTTGTAGTTTATAAGCTAGATCGATTAGCCCGATCCGTTAAACATCTATACGAGATCATGGATATCATTCGTAAAAAAAATGTTCAATTTATTTCTCTTAAAGATAACATCGATACCTCTACAGCTTCAGGAAGAGCCATGTTCGGTATGTTTGCTGTTTTTGCTGAATTCGAAAGGGACATTATTCGTGAAAGAACACTTGCCGGATTAAGTGCGGCTAGAGCAAGAGGAAGAAATGGTGGAAGACCTAAAAAAGATGAGAAGAAAATACAACAGGCAATCGAACTATATCAGTCTGAAAAATTTACCGTTAAAGAAATCAAAGAAATGACTGGCGTTTCAAGTTCCACTTTATATAGAGAATTAAAAACTACCGTAGAAAAAAAACAAAATTAAACAATTTGAATTTTATTAAAAAACAGTAGAGTGCCAAGAAGAACTTTCTTTGTCAACTAACACTCTTTTAATAAGTGAATAATTATAATATCAGTTTTTTATCATTTTATAGTTAATTAATTTAATACCTTGTCGGTGGACAGTTTGTTCGCAAACTACTGTGTATCCTCGGGACATAAAAAGGGTTTGACTGTAATAAGAGTTTCGATTTTCTTTTCAAACTTTGCAACGGAACCCCTATTATGAAATTGATTTACTTAGTTATGGTTATACATATTTCCTATTACAGGAGGGGATGAAATGAATTATATTGCTCACATACGTAAAAGTGATAATGAAATACAAACCGTTGAGGAACATTTATTAGAAGTGAAAGATTTAGCAGAAACCTATGGAGAAAAGCTCGGTGTGAAGCACTTAGCCGGTTTAGCTGGGATGCTCCATGATATAGGAAAATATACTAATGAATTTAGAGAATACATATTAGAAGCAGCAGGCAACCCTGACTCTCCACCTAAAAGAGGCAGTGTCGATCATTCAACGGCAGGTGGAAGGCTTTTATACGAGCTTTTTCATACAGCAGGGAACATTACTCATTATAAAGGAATAGTGGCTGAAATTGTAGGAAATGCTATTATTTCTCATCATGCTTACCTTCAAGATTTTTTAAGTCCAAATTTGGAATCCAGCTATTTAAATAGAGTACAAGATAAGAAACTAACTGAGTTTCATGTAACGAAGCACTGTTTTTTTGAACATATTATGAGCGAGGCAGATTTCCATGAGTATGTTGACAAGGCAGCTGTTGAATTAGAGAGTTTTTTAGCAAAAGAGTCCCCGGAACATAATGAAAAACAATTGATGTTTTTGACGAAATTTATCTTTAGTACTTTAATTGATGCTGACAGAACGAATACAAGATTATTTGAGGAAAATAAAACCTACGAATCGCTAGATAATTATGAAGAGTTGTTCAACGTATACTATGAAAAACTTATAGCAAAAATTAATTCATTTAAAGAAGATAAAAGTGCAATAACTCCCATTAACCATCTAAGAGCAGAGATGTCAGATCGGTGTGATCAATTTGCTGAGAAGTCTTCAGGAATATATACACTATCTATTCCGACTGGCGGAGGAAAAACATTAGCAAGTTTGAGGTATGCGCTAAAACACGCCAAACTGTATAATAAAAAACGCATCATTTATATCGTTCCCTATACAACTATTATTGAGCAAAATGCAGAAGAGGTTCGAAAAATATTAGAGGATCAGGTCAATATTTTAGAGCATCATTCAAATGTAATTGAAGATGTGAATGATAATGATGAAGATCAAGATGGCTTCATTACTGTACAGCAAAAATTAAAGCTAGCTAAGGACAATTGGGATTCTCCTATTATTTTCACAACGATGGTGCAATTTTTAAATGTATTTTATGCAAAGGGAAGTCGAAATATCAGGAGGCTTCATAATCTAAGTGAGTCAGTTATTATTTTTGATGAAGTGCAAAAGGTTCCTATTTCCTGTGTATCCTTATTTAATCAGGCATTAAATTTTTTAAAAACATATGCACATTCTAGTATGGTTCTCTGTACTGCTACTCAGCCGGCACTAGACTTTGTTGAACATAAGTTAGAAATCAATACAGATGCTGAGATTATTGATAACTTAGAATATGTTATTGATGCGTTTAAAAGGGTGGAAGTTGTTGATAAAGCAACGAGTGAAACATTTAATACTGACAAACTTTCCAATTTTATTGAATTAAAAATAAAAGAAGTTCAAAGTATTTTAGTCATTTTAAATACGAAATCGGTTGTTAAACGTCTATATACCAAATTAAAAAATAGTGAAGAACGTATTCCAATTTACCATTTAAGTACATCAATGTGTGCGGCACATAGAAATAAAATCTTAGATGAAGTAAAAGTGCATCTTAAAAAGGGTAATAAAATCATTTGTGTTAGTACCCAGCTTATTGAAGCTGGTGTAGATGTTAGTTTCGAGTGTGTAATTCGTTCTCTAGCGGGATTAGATTCCATTGCACAAGCTGCAGGTAGATGCAATCGGCATGGAGAGAAGGAGTTACAAAAGGTATATGTTATAGATCATGAGGAAGAAAACCTAAATTATTTAAAAGAGATTAAAGTTGGGAAACAAGAGGCAAGAAAAATTTTCATTGATATTAGGCGTAATAAAACGCATCATGGCGGACATGTCTTATCTAAACAAGCCATGGAAAAATATTTTAAGGAGTATTATACAGAGTTTAAATCTGGCTTAAATTATTTTATACCGAAGCTAAAAAAGGAAATGACTGAGTTATTGTCTGCAGGGAAAACAAACAGTAGTTACTATCAAGCTTATCTTTATAAGGAGCGAAAGCAACTTCCGTTATTTATCGTAAATAGCTATAAGACAGCAGCAGAACATTTCCATGTAATTGAAAACAGTACAACTTCTGTAATCGTTCCTTACGACGAAGGAAAAGAGATTATTGCAGAATTAAGTAGCAATGCATCAATTGCTGATCTTACAAGGTTACTACGGAAAGCACAACAGTATACAATAAATCTTTATAGATATGAATTGGAGCAATTAGCAAAAAATGATGGATTGGTCAGTTATCTGGATGGAAAGATTTTAGTGTTAAAAGAAGGCGCTTATGACACAGAATTCGGTTTTAACCTCGAAAACGACAGTCAGTTCGATATAAGTATGTACTAAAAAGGGTTGATCTAAAATATCTTTTAGGTCAGCTCTTTTTAAATAAAATAGTATATTTTTTAATTCGCAAAAAGTATATAATTGAATTATTTGGAAAATAAAGAGTGGAGGTGACCGTATGAGAAATGCTATTGAATTTGAAGTCTATGGTAATTATGCTTTATTCACTGATCCTTTAACAAAGCTGGGAGGTGAGAAGCTTTCTTATCAAGTTCCTACCTATCAAAGCTTGAAAGGAATTGTCGAGTCTATATATTGGAAACCGACATTATTGATGATGATTGATGAAGTTCGTATCATGAATTCAATCCGAATGGAGTCAAAAGGGATTCGGCCAATTGAATATGGCGGAGGAAATACGCTTGCTAATTATACATATTTAAAAGATGTTAGATACCAGGTTCGCGCTCACTTTACTTTTAATCCGCATAGACCCGATCTAGCTTTTGACCGTAACGAACATAAGCATCATAACATCTTGAAGCGCGCTCTTTATACTGGGGGACGGAGAGATATTTTTCTTGGTGCAAGGGAATGTCAGGCTTATGTAGAACCGTGCGTATTTGGTGAAGGTGAGGGCTTTTATGATAATTATGGAGAGATTCATTTAGGTACTATGGTTCATGGAATTAACTATCCAGATGAAACAGGCAGGAATCAATTGGAAGTGCGTCTATGGAATCCGGTTATGAAGGATGGCATTATCCAATTTATAAGGCCAGATCAGTGTCAGCACACACGTAAAATTATAGACATGGAACCGAAGCGTTTTGATGCTGCCAATACTGAATCAGCAGACGACCTGTTACAACAATTAGAACAGGGGTGAAGGCGTGAGTTGGTTATTAAATTTATATGAAACATATGAATCTAATTTAGATCAAGTTGGCGTGATTGAAAAAAAGTATAATAATCAGGAATTTACATTATTGCCCATTTCTCATACAACACAAAATGCGCATATTGAAGTGCAAATAACAGACGCCGGTGAGTTTCATTCAGCGGCCGTCATTGAGAAGAAAGATGCTAATACATTAATTCCATGTACGGAAGACTCGGCAAATCGAGCTGGTTCTAAGATAGCACCTTATCCACTTCATGATAAATTAAGCTATGTGGCGGGAGACTTTGTAGCGTATGGCGGGAAAATCAAAAAAGAAGAGCCTTTTTCATATTACATTAAGCAATTGGAAGAGTGGGCAAATTCTCCATATGCCAATGCTAAAGTGAAGAGTATCTATAAGTATTTAAGCAAAAAACAATTAATTCAAGATTTAGTGGCAGAAAAGATTCTGTATTTAGATGCTAATGGTCATTTAATAGATGCGTGGGATAAAAAGTGTGAGTCTATATATGGAGAAAAGCCAGCCATATTTTCAGTCCTTAGCGGCGAACAGGAAAGTGCCTTTATTCGATTTAATATTTACTCACCGAATGAGGTTTTAACGAAGATTTGGAAAGATAAAGAAATGTACAAGTCTTTCATTTCTTTTTATAAAGAATTACTAGGGGATACAGATATTTGCTATGTAACGGGCAAATTGTTACCAAGCACGGACAAACATGCAAATAAAATAAGAAATGCTGCAGATAAAGCGAAGTTAATCTCAGCAAACGACACAAGTGGTTTTACGTTTAGAGGGCGCTTTAATAAAAGCGATGAGGTTGCAAGTATTGGTTATGAGACGTCTCAAAAAGCACATAATGCCTTAAAGTGGCTGATTAATCGCCAGGGAAAAATAATTGATCAGCGAGTGTTTCTTATATGGGGTAATGATGAACTCGATATTCCGGATCTTACAGATGATACTTTTTCGATCAACCCAATCCCAATTGAAAAAGTAAATAAAATATCCTTTACCAATCAGGAATTTGCTCATGAATTTGCTAAGGCTTTAGACGGCTACCGAAATAACTTATCGATTAAGTCAAATATCAATATTTTAATCATTGATTCTGCAACTACAGGCCGATTGGCAGTACTTTACTATCGGAATATAAATAAAGAAATATATTTAAATAGGCTGGCAGCATGGCATTCAACATGCGCATGGCTTCATCGATATCAAAAAAATGAAGCTGGTGAATACATACAGTTTTACGGCGCTCCAGCTACGAGAGATATAGCATATGCTACGTATGGGCCAAGGGCGAGTGATAAAGTAGTAAAAGGATTGATGGAGCGTTTGCTGCCTTGTATTATAGATGGGAAGAAAATTCCATTTGACATCGTCAGAAGTGCCTTTCAGCGCGCATCAAATCCCGTGTCAATGGAGGGGTGGGAATGGGAAAAAACTCTCAGCATTGCCTGCGCATTAATCAATAAACAGGAGGGGTACAATTTGGCGTTAGATAAAGAAAGTAATGATCGAGACTATTTATTCGGGCGTCTTTTAGCGATTGCGGATGTGTTAGAAAGAAATGCTTTGAATCCAAGTGATTCACGTGCCACGAATGCAAGACGTTACATGAGTTCCTTTTCCCAACATCCAGAAAGAACATGGAGAACGATTCAAGGGGCTCTCCAACCATACCAGGCACGTTTAGGAGAGAAAGTTTGGTATTATAATAAATTAATTGATGAGGTTGGTTCAAAAATCAAAACCGAAGATTTTAATAATAAACCGCTATCTGGTAGATACTTGTTAGGCTTTTATAGTCAGCGACATGAGTTGTATCAAAAAAAGGAAAAGAATGTTTCACTAGATGCAGCAGTAAATAATGGAGAGGAGAATTAAAAATGACAACTTTGGATCATAAAATCGATTTTGCAGTTGTTCTATCTGTTACAAAGGCTAATCCAAATGGAGATCCGTTGAACGGAAATCGTCCGAGACAAAATTATGATGGCTATGGTGAAATTTCTGATGTAGCTATTAAAAGAAAGATTAGAAATCGCCTTCAGGATATGGAGGGATCTATTTTTGTTCAGTCAAATGACAGAAAAGTAGACCAGTTTAATAGTTTAAGGGAAAGAGCAGAGGCGAATGAAGATCTAGTAAAAGCATTAAAATCGAAAGAAAATCCTAGTGAGCAATTTGCTGCACTTGCATGTAAGGAGTGGATTGATGTAAGGAGCTTTGGACAACTTTTTGCATTTAAAGGCGGAGCCGGAAAAGGTGTCTCTGTCGGAGTAAGAGGACCTGTTTCTATTCATACGGCAACTAGTGTTGATCCAATTGACATCACTAGTATGCAAATTACGAAAAGTGTAAATTCTGAGCCTGGGAAGGATAAAGGTTCAGATACGATGGGGATGAAGCATCGTGTCGATTTTGGAGTTTATGTTTTTTATGGAAGTATTAATACACAATTAGCTGAAAAGACAGGCTTTACTAACGAGGACGCGAAAAAGATTAAAAATGCACTTGTTACATTGTTTGAAAATGATGCGTCAGCAGCACGTCCTGAAGGAAGTATAGAAGTACATAAAGTTTGTTGGTGGGAGCATAACTCAAAACTTGGTCAGTACTCTTCTGCAAAAGTACACCGTTTACTGGATATTAAGCGGAATATTGACGAACCAAAAACAATTGATGACTATACCATCTTGGTACATGAATTAGATCGTTTAAAAGTTGAGATCATTGATGGACTATAATGAAGAAGATAGTTATCTAATGTTATCTGGTATTCAACATTTTCAATTTTGTAAAAGACAATGGGCCCTCATTCATATTGAACAGCAGTGGGAAGAAAATGTTAGGACGATTGAAGGACAGCATGTTCATCAAAAAGCTGATCAACCATTTATTAGAGAGAAACGAGGGAACAAACTCGCTGTTCGTGCGATGCCTGTAAAGTCAAATGAGCTTAAAATTACAGGTATTTGTGATGTGGTTGAGTTTATTCAAGATACTAGTGGTGTTGAAATAGCTGGTACTGAAGGAAAATACGTTGCTTATCCTATCGAATATAAACGTGGAAAACCAAAGAACAACGATGCAGATTTATTACAATTAGCAGCACAAGCTATGTGCTTAGAGGAAATGATGCTTTGTGAAATAAGCATAGGGTATATATTTTATAACGAAATAAAACATAGAGTTGAAGTACCTTTAACAATTGATACTAAAGAAAAAGTTAAATCGATTGTCGCAGAAATGCACGAATACTATAAGCGCAAATATACACCTAAAGTAAAGACAGGTCCATTTTGCAAAAGTTGTTCTCTTCAACATATCTGTCTACCGGAACTTATGAGTAAACGGTCTGTGAAAAGCTATATTGAAGGGAAGATTAAGGAATGAAAAAACTTCTTAACACATTATTTATCACTCAACCAGACGTGTATTTATCGTTAGATGGAGAAAACATTGTCCTTCTGAAGGAACAAGAAAAGCTAGGCAGGCTGCCACTTCATAACTTAGAATCTGTTGTCTCTTTTGGCTATACCGGTGCAAGCCCAGCGTTAATGGGCTATTGCGCAGAAAGAGATATTTCATTAGTATTTTTAACAATAAACGGCCGATTTCTCGCGAGAGTGATCGGGCAAAGCAAGGGTAATGTAATTTTAAGAAAGAAACAATATTCTACATCTGAAGATGAAGTGGCATCAGCAAAAATTGCACGTAACTTTATTACAAGTAAAATCTACAATAATAAATGGATGATTGAAAGAATGACGAGAGATTACCCGTTGCGAATCGATGTCACACAATTCAAAGAAGTATCCCAGCATTTATCATCTATTATTCTTGAAGTAAGAAAGTGTGAAAACTTAGAAAGATTAAGAGGTTGGGAAGGTCAAGCAGCTATCAGCTACAATAAGTTAGTCAATCAAATGATATTACAACAAAAAGAGGACTTTTATTTCCATACACGTTCCCGAAGACCTCCATTAGATAATGTAAATGCAATGTTATCATTTGCTTATACACTATTGGCAAATGATACGGCATCTGCACTAGAAAGTGTTGGATTAGATGCATATGTTGGTTTTCTACACCGAGATCGACCGGGAAGAGCCTCTCTAGCTTTGGATGTAATGGAAGAGTTGCGTGGCGTCTACGCAGATAGGTTTGTTTTATCATTAATTAATAAAAAGGTCATGAATAAATGGGATTTTCTAAAAAAAGAAAATGGTGCTGTTATTATGACGAATGAGGCAAGGAAGAAATTTTTAACAGCCTGGCAAAATAAAAAGCATGAGAAAATAACACACCCATACCTAGGTGAGAAGATATCCTGGGGATTAGTACCGCATGCACAAGCCTTATTGTTAGCCCGTTATTTACGTAAGGACTTAGATGAATATCCGCCATTTTTATGGAAGTAGGTGCAGCATTTGCTAGTATTGATTACATATGATGTGAGTACAGTCACTAGTGAAGGACAAAAAAGACTGCGCAAGGTCTCGAAAGTATGTCAGAATTATGGTCAACGCGTTCAAAACTCAGTATTTGAATGTGTTATAGATGCAGCCCAGTTTACAGCTTTAAAAATAGAGCTTGCTACTATTATTGATGAAGATCAGGATAGCCTTAGATTTTATCGTCTAGGTAACAATTATAAGACCAAGGTAGAACATATTGGTGTAAAAGAATCAATTGATTTAGAAAGCCCTTTAATTTTTTAGTGCGAACGTACAGCACACATGAAAATCCAGGTACATTCGCACCTGAATTTTCATGATTTATGATTGAATTTTATGATTTTCTGTATAAGTTTCTTTATTTAATAAAGAAATTAGCGTATTTTTGAACAGAATTTACGTATTTGTCCGTATTTTGAACAAAAATCGCAGTCGCACCTCTTGTAGGTGCGTGGATTGAAATTCATTACCAAAAGGTTGCTATGCATTTGACTTTAGTCGCACCTCTTGTAGGTGCGTGGATTGAAATAAACGCAATGAGTTGTAAAGTAGTAAATCTCTTCGTCGCACCTCTTGTAGGTGCGTGGATTGAAATATACATTAGGTGTTATGGAAGATGGAGAAAGAGGTCGCACCTCTTGTAGGTGCGTGGATTGAAATTATGAAGTATTTTCGAATCGCTCGACCAGCTTCGGTCGCACCTCTTGTAGGTGCGTGGATTGAAATATTTATATGCCACGCTCTATACCACGCCTCTTTGTCGCACCTCTTGTAGGTGCGTGGATTGAAATTATCCGACACAACCACACGTGTTATAACGATCTTGTCGCACCTCTTGTAGGTGCGTGGATTGAAATTCAGCTCCACCTGTTAATGCGGAAATGTCAAAAGTCGCACCTCTTGTAGGTGCGTGGATTGAAATAACTCTCAATGCTATTTGCAGAATTGGAAAAGTAGTCGCACCTCTTGTAGGTGCGTGGATTGAAATATTACAGACACTTAACCTTGCGAAGTCGCCATCAAGTCGCACCTCTTGTAGGTGCGTGGATTGAAATTTCGCAAAGAAGACGACACCGCCCGAAGATGCGGAAGTCGCACCTCTTGTAGGTGCGTGGATTGAAATATATTTGTTACCTCTTTTGAAAATGACAGCAACGGTCGCACCTCTTGTAGGTGCGTGGATTGAAATAAATATGTTAAGGAGGGAATGAATTGGAAAATAAGGTCGCACCTCTTGTAGGTGCGTGGATTGAAATAACTCTCAATGCTATTTGCAGAATTGGAAAAGTAGTCGCACCTCTTGTAGGTGCGTGGATTGAAATACCCTAATCAAATACGAGCTTTTAAAACAGGCGAGGTCGCACCTCTTGTAGGTGCGTGGATTGAAATCACAAAATCCATTGAGGAAGGGCCTTTAATTCAGCGTCGCACCTCTTGTAGGTGCGTGGATTGAAATCTCAAAGACGGGAGCATAAACGATTTTCGGTGTTGTCGCACCTCTTGTAGGTGCGTGGATTGAAATTATTCGTGTAGGTGGTGAATGATATGGGCATAAAAGGTCGCACCTCTTGTAGGTGCGTGGATTGAAATCATGAGTTGTTTGAACTAATTTATAAAGTTATGCGTCGCACCTCTTGTAGGTGCGTGGATTGAAATATTTTGTTGATATTTTTCCAAAAAAATTATAAAATGTCGCACCTCTTGTAGGTGCGTGGATTGAAATTGGAAATGTTGACTTGCCAAGTTGGGCGACTTATGGTCGCACCTCTTGTAGGTGCGTGGATTGAAATCAAACTATTGTGCCCTGAAAACAAAAAATAGTCGTCGCACCTCTTGTAGGTGCGTGGATTGAAATAAATATGCGCCGTCATAAAGATGAAGTGGGTGAGGTCGCACCTCTTGTAGGTGCGTGGATTGAAATAAGTTATAAGCAGTTGAAGGCTTATCCACTTTATAGTCGCACCTCTTGTAGGTGCGTGGATTGAAATATAGAAAAGAACTGGAAAATGCTTTTAGGTATAGGTCGCACCTCTTGTAGGTGCGTGGATTGAAATCACAACTGCATGAACATTCCAGAGACACCGTCAGGTCGCACCTCTTGTAGGTGCGTGGATTGAAATTTCTGAATCATCTTCTTTCTTTGCAAAGAATTGTCGTCGCACCTCTTGTAGGTGCGTGGATTGAAATAGTACTTCGTTTTCTTTCATTAAAAATAAATTGTGTCGCACCTCTTGTAGGTGCGTGGATTGAAATCACTGTACGCCTGCTAGAATGTCAGCCAACTTTTGTCGCACCTCTTGTAGGTGCGTGGATTGAAATATACCTCAAGAATTAATTAATCTAGGTGTAACGAGTCGCACCTCTTGTAGGTGCGTGGATTGAAATTAAAACAGTAACAACGTTAATGCCTGTTCTAAAGTCGCACCTCTTGTAGGTGCGTGGATTGAAATGTTCTTCGACATAATGGAATAAAGAGGTGTGACGTCGCACCTCTTGTAGGTGCGTGGATTGAAATACGCCAAACAGGTTTTTTCCTTCATACGCAAGACGTCGCACCTCTTGTAGGTGCGTGGATTGAAATATTCCACGTCTAACACGCTGATAAAACGTTGCTAAAGTCGCACCTCTTGTAGGTGCGTGGATTGAAATTATAATGACTTAATTCGTCACCTCATATCTATACGTCGCACCTCTTGTAGGTGCGTGGATTGAAATTTTCTAGATCTCGTTGATAATCACCCAATCTTCGGTCGCACCTCTTGTAGGTGCGTGGATTGAAATAATGCAGGTGGTACTCATTTACACTATGCAGATTGTCGCGCCTCTTATAGGTGCGTGGATTGAAATTTTCTAGATCTCGTTGATAATCACCCAATCTTCGGTCGCACCTCTTGTAGGTGCGTGGATTGAAATAATGCAGGTGGTACTCATTTACACTATGCAGATTGTCGCGCCTCTTATAGGTGCGTGGATTGAAATCAGAATATTGGTATCATTATACAGGAGATAGTGGTCGCACCTCTTGTAGGTGCGTGGATTGAAATCTGTTTTCGTGACAGTACTAAAATAAACAGTTAAAGTCGCATCCCTCGTGGATGCGTGGATTGAACTTACCCATACCAGCTACTTATTTAATTAATAAAGCTGATGAAATTACATTTACTTATGTGAATCCAGATTATACAAGTCGAATAGATCCTCAAAACATACTGCAAATAATAAAAAATAAAGAAGCCTAATAGATATGGTGACCCCTACTATGGAATTTATGGTTGGTACTTTCAAATTTGAAACGAGTAGCGTTGATGATGCTCTATTAACGTCTAATGAAGAAATATTCAGATGGTTGGGGAGTTTGTTGTTCTATACCTAGCTTTGAAACTGAATAATAGCGTAGTGTGCAATCACGAAATAGGAGGGTTATCAATTTGTTGAAAACAACTGATTGACTGAAAGTAGGAATATTGCATGTGTATATCAAAAGGCATTTTAGAGTAAATAAGGGGGAAATAGATGTTTAATAATCAAATAGAGTTTGCAAAAGTAATTCGCTTTGATAATAAGGGGTTTTTCACAAAGCCATATAACTCTTCTTGCTTTTATCATGCATTCCCATTTCTTGATGTGGAGATCACAACGTTAACTAATAATAATCAAATTTTAGACAGTGAAAATATGATTATAGAACCTCACTTCAATGACCCTAGTTCATCCGGTTGTTTTGCTTTTTTAAATGAATATAATCCTAAGTTATTCCAAGAAAGTGGTGCCATGTATTTTCGTTCAAAAGATAAGAAGAATACAATGTACTTAAATACAGAAGAAATAATTTGGGTTAGAAATGTAGACCATAGGAATCAACCCTTCTATACTCAATACAATAAGAATTATGTTCATGATGGAAAAAACTATGAATTTTTAGAGTATATAGACATGGTTGATGTAAAATCAAATTGGGTTAGAATGTCCGTAAAACTTGCACTAGAGCGAACAAGGTTATATAAAGAAAACTTCCCTTCTCAAGAAGGGATTCCAGAAAAGATCACGGAATTTTATCTAACAGAGCAACAAGTAAATCGATTAATTAGCCCATTCCATATGTATAAACAACAATTTAAAAAAATGTGTCTACATTTATTTAAGACAAAAAACTTAAAAGAACACTCTAATCAAGACCACACTATACGATAAAACCTAATTTAATTAGGTTTTTTATATTGTCGAATTATAGATTTAAAATAAAGTTACACTGTTTATAAAACTCACTTATATTTTATATCTGTAATATAACTGATATTTATGTATCGTACCTTGTTATCATTATTAATAATTCTTAATTCATTTCTAGATGTATCATAATAATGAATATAGCCCGTTTCCAAATGTATTCTTTCCTGTTTGTGATACGAAATGCCTACTTCAAGATTTTCGGACATCGCCTCACATACAATCTCATTTATAGATTCTAATTGCTGTTCATCTAAAATTGGCATTGGAACGTGACTTTGTCTTTCATACAATTCATTTAGCCCTTCAAATTGCTCCTTTATTGCCGAAAACGGCGTCCATCTCATCATACCTCTATCAATCATGACTGTATTCCTCCTTATGCCTTGTGACCACCAATTTTGTTATTTCTATCACGCTGTGTAGCCCCTTGAATGTAACTTATACCTCTCATAATCGAACTTTTACCATACTTATGACGGATACCATCCATTGTTTTTGCTAATTTCCTTTGAACATCTTTTTTGGAAGTATCTTCAAATAAAGACATTTGTATTGCATCATCCCTAGTCAAATTCTTTAAAGTTATATGTATTTGGCGCACTGGATGCCCAGAATGAAACTTTTTTAACAATTGTAAGCACGCTTCATAAACATCTTCAGTTAAGCAAGTCGGTTGTTCCAAGGTAATTGCTCGTTTAAATCCTCCACCAATATATTTACTGTACCCTATGGAAAGTTCAACCGTTCTACAACATTTATCGATAGATCGTAATCGAAAACAGGTTTCCTCAATCTGTTCTAAAATAAGTAATTTTAATTTATTTAGGCTAAAACAGTCTTCTAATAATATTTGTCCTTTTGTTATTGAAGTACTTTTAGGAATGTATTTATTAGAAATCCGGCTTTCATCAATACCATATGAAAAACGATGTAGATCTTCACCTTTTACTTTGCCAAATCGCTGTATTAAATGTTCTTTTGGCGTTTTTGCAACATCTTTTAAGGAAAATAGACCCATTTTGTGTAGAGCTTCTTGAGTAGCTGATCCGATTCCCCATACTTTTTTAAGGGGCTTGATTTCCCATAATTTTTTTGAAACATCCTCGTATGACCACATCGCAATCCTTGATCTTGAATGTTTACTTTCCACATCTAATGCAACTTTTGCAAGGAATAGATTAGGCGCAATTCCAATGGATGCAGTTATTCCGGTTGTATCATATACCTCTTTTTGAATTCTTTTAGCAATAACAAGGGGATCTCGTCCAAAAAGATGTGCTGTTTGTTGCAAATCTAGAAAGCACTCGTCTATTGAGTAAACATGTAGATCTTCTAATGCTACATATCTCGTATAAATTTCTGTGATTTGATTTGAAACTTCAACAAATCTTCTCATTGTTGCATTCACAATTATGATGCTTGGATCTTTGGGTATTTCGTATAATCTGGTTGCTGTAGAAATCCCTAATTTTTTTAATTCTGGCGTGGCCGCTAATACAATAGATCCATTTCTGTCCGTATCCCCGACAACCGCCAATTTCACTTTTAGTGGATCTAGACCTCGCATCACACAGGCACAACTGGCGAAAAATGAGCAAAGATCTATACAGAATATCATCCGATTCATGCATTTTGAGTAATCAAACATTATTTTACCTCCCAAAAACAGAACGTTTGTTCCTATTATAATCCTTTTATCCCGTGCTATTCAATCCCTTGATGAAAATAAATTGTTTATATTTAATTTATATTACGATACGTGAAATTATATAACCGTTGAATTCAAAGTAACATGATTATATATAGATTTACCCATCAGTGTAATGTAATATTTACTAGAAGGATATTTCTAGAAATTAAGTTTATAAATATTTTTATTAGAGGGGATTAGTATGAAAAAAAAGATTTTAGTAGTAGGGGTACCGCCCCATAGCCATCAACCTAATAGAACGTGTTGCCCCCAAAACGAAAATTTTCTTTGTTTTGAGGAACTATCAACTTAAGATAAGTGTATTTATCCAAAACAAGTAAAAAGAAAAATTTATGTAGCTAGGATCTTAATAACATCTTTCATAATGAAAGATGTTATTTTCTATCTTTACATGTTGTTTCATGATATATGTCGTGTTACGATTTATCTTAGGAGGTGAAAAAATGGACAAAGAAATGATGAAGGGAAGCATTGATATACTTGTACTCTCTATAATTTCTCACCATGATACTTACGGTTATGAAATCATTCAAAAACTTAAAGTACAAAGCAATGACGTTTACCATATGAGTCAAGGCACACTATATCCAGCACTCAAACGAATGGAGCAAAAAAATTTGATTGAATCATACTGGGGAGAATCAGAAAGTGGAATGAAAAGGAAATTTTACCGTATTACTAAGGCTGGAAAGCAGGAACTAGAGAAGAAGCTGGATTATTGGGGACAAATCACTGCACTTATTCAAGCTTGTCAGAAAGGAGAATTCGCATGAAAGAGTTTGAAAATTACATAGAATGTATTGTAAAAAAGACTAATCTAGATGGGGCAGCCCGTGAGGAACTAGCTATAGAATTACTTGATCATCTTATTAGTTTAAAGGAAGAGTATGTTAAACAAGGAATGTCTATAGAGCAAGCAAAACAATTGGCGATACAACATTTTGGAGAACCAGATTCTATTGGAGGGGAGCTTCAAAAATCTATTTTTCCATATGAAAAATTTATAAAGCGTTCTGCATTGTCTCTATTTGTTCCTTATATATTATTCTTTATTTGGTATCAGTACTTAGGAAATAGCGTTGGTCGTGAGTGGTTTCTTGGGATTATTGAGCAATTTTCAAGAAATCATGATGTAATGTGGTTGCTTCGCACTTTTATTGATATTACACCTTTCTATACCCTTTTTCTATATAACATACCTGGTTATTGGATAGCACATGCAGTTAAACCAATTATCTTATTGATTCCATTGGGATTTTTAATTCCTATACTATTTCATAAGTTCCGTTCTTCTAAAGCAGCTTTTATGCTCTTTGTGAAATTAACTTTAAGCATTGAGTTGTTGTATATTGTCATGTTAGTAGGTACTTTTGACACTACTAGTATTATTTTTCATTTGGTTGGCCTCTTAGTTGGATTTATGGGATGGAAATTATTACAGAAACTGCAAGTTAAAAAATCCCTTACACCATCTAATATGAACTATGTGAAGTGAAAATTTTATTCTGATTAATTCATAGAGGATCTTGAAACTAAATAAAAAATGTACAAGAATTTAAAAATGTTTTGTCTTTATTATTCAGGTAGCAATTTAGACTATTCCTTATATGTAAAAAAACGCTATTCTTTTGTTAACCACATACACGAAAGGATGGCGTTTTTGTATGAATTTATCGATTTTAGATGAACTAGAATTGTTTTCTAAAGAATTACAACGATATATGTCACCACATGTTTTAGAACAGTTAGCTAGAGAGATAGGATTTGTTCAAAGAAAAAGTAAATACCGTGCTCAAGATTTAGTGGCTCTATGTGTTTGGTTAAGCCAAAATATAGCTCATACTTCATTGATACAATTATGTAGTCGCTTAGAAACGAATACAGGTATTTCTATGAGTCCAGAAGGACTCAATCAACGATTTAATTCTCAGGCTGTGCAGTTTTTACAACAAATATTAACCTATTTACTCCACCAACAACTCTGTACATCTAGTAAGATTTCAACTTTATATACAAACCATTTTCGCAGTATTCGTGTATTGGATTCTACACATTTTCAGATTCCAGATAAATTTGCTTCTACATATCAAGGTTCAGGAGGTAGTGGTCATAGTGCTGGTGTAAAAATTCAACTAGAGTACGATTTACTTAGTGGTCAGTTTTTACATGTCCATGTAGGGTCTGGAAAGCACAATGATAAAAATTATGGTTCTACTTGCTTAACGTCTCTTCAACCGCGCGATGTATGTATACGTGATTTAGGATATTTTGATTTGAAAGACCTGCATACGATAGACGAGTGTGGTGCTTATTTTATTTCTCGATTAAAGCTGAATACTCGTATATATCAGAAGAATAGAGAGCCTGAATACTTTCAAAGTGGAACAATAAAAAAACACTCTGAGTACGTCCAACTAGATATGGAGCAATTTATTGACCAATTACAGTCTGGTGAAACATATGAGATTCCTGAGATTTATATTGGAATGTATCAAAAACTTCCTGCAAGACTTATTCTGTATAAATTAACTGAAACGCAAATGAAACGTAGACAAAAGGACTTAGCTGTTAAAGAACACAAGAAGCAAATCACCTATAAAGAACGCAGTAAGCGACTTAGTGCAATCAACTTCTACATTACGAATATCCCTTCGGAATACCTACCAAAGGAACAAGTATACGATTTTTACTCCTTACGATGGCAAATTGAATTGATATTTAAAACATGGAAATCATTTTTTTGTATTCATCATTGTAATTCTGTAAAATTAGAACGGCTAGAATGTCATTTATATGGACAATTAATAAGTATCCTTCTTTGCTCCTCCACCATGTTTCAAATGCGTCAATTACTCCTCACCAAGAAGAAACGAGAGCTGAGTGAATATAAAGCGGTTTATATTATTAAAGATTACTTTCTACTTCTTTATCAAGCTCTACAAAAAGATACTCAAGAACTATCAAAAATCTTGCTTCGTTTGTTTAATTTTTTGCAGAAAAACGGAAGGAAATCTCATCGATATGAGAAGAAAACAGTCTTTGATATATTGGGTGTCATATACACTTGTTTCGTTACTCATAATCATGTAGCTTAATTAAAAAAATGAAACCCGTTAGGGTTTATTTGGTATGCAAATTTTTAGATAGCTGATATCACTTCTTTAGAAAACAGAAAAAATCTAGTTGAACGAACTTTTACTTAATCTTAGGTTGATGGGCATGGGGTACCGCCCACATTTTAACGAAAATATACGCTAAGCAAATTTCGACATGAAAGAAGCCGATTTTTCCTACGCTAAGGAATCATCGGCTTTATTTTTATAAGATTTAAAGCTGTTTTAATCGATCAAGTGACTGTCGAGTAAATAATGAGTACTTGTTCCAATATTGGAGTCACCGGGTTTTACAAATACTTAATTCGTTTAACTATCCGGAATAATTGTAATGGCGATGGTCCTAAATGGAGCCTCTATTTCGTTGCCCTTACTCTGGGTCTGGTAATATTTTGTCATTAATTCATTTAATTCGTTTTGAAATTTTATAAAGTGTTCCTCATCTATCTTCAATTCCACTACAGAAAAAGTAGCACTATCCTCTTGGTGGTTTTGTTCATCTAATTTCTTAAGATAACTTTGATATTGCGTCATAAGTGATAACTGGTAATAGGAAATGTAGTCTAACTTTTCCTTACTCGATAGTTCCTTCCATTCACTCCCGTCAATTTTTGCTTCTTCTTCATTTATTGCGTAATATTTTTCGGAAACAGATTTCACCTTTTTTTCTTTAATCACACGGACAATACCAGAATCAACCATAGTTTGTAGATGTCTATATAGAGTTGCTTGGGGTACATCTTTAAGGATTTTTACCATTTCTAATGGTGTTAACCCATTTTCTCTATTTCTCATTAATGCTTGGCAAATTTTTATTCTTACCGGATGCATTAATATTTCAGCTTTATTACTCATCCAATCACCTTATTTTTTATTAAATTTAATTCTCATTATAAATAATGAGAATTATGATTGCAATACATACACACTTCGTTTATCATTATTGATAATGAGAATGAACTTAAAAGGAGAATGATGGGAATGCAACTACATTATGGATTAAATGACTTCAAAGACATTGACCTTATGGCTATTCTGCCCATTTTATTGCCAGTTATTTTTGTGGGAATGCTTTTAGTTTTAATTGCATTAATTGATTTATATCGTCATAGGAAGACAAGGAAAAATGTGCTTATATGGACGCTAATTATTCTTTTTGTTAGTATACTTGGACCTATTTTGTATTTTGTTATAGGGAGAAAGGATAGTGAGAGATCTTGAAACTAGAAATTAGAAATGTAACAAAATTATTTAAAGGGAAAATTGCTGTCAATAATTTCTCGATGGAACTGCAATCAGGGGAATGTGTCGGTCTAATTGGACCAAATGGAGCCGGCAAATCCACATTAATAAAAGTGATTTCAGACATTATTAATTCAGACGCAGGTGAAGTTTTATTAAATGGCAAAAAAATATCAAAAATGAAAAGAGAAATTGGTTACCTACCGCAGTACCCTAATTTTTTTCATTGGATGACAGCAAGAGAAACCCTTACGTTTATGGGGCAACTATCAGGATTGAAAAAAGAAGTATTAACAAACTTGATACCGGAAATTCTGACAAAAGTTGGACTAATGGGTGAAGAAAATTCAAAGGTTGGTACATTTTCTGGTGGAATGAAACAACGACTCGGTATTGCACAAGCCTTACTACATAAACCTTCGCTTATTGTCATGGATGAACCGGTATCTGCGTTAGATCCAATCGGTCGAAGAGAGGTATTAAACCTGATTGAAGAAATAAAAAAAGATACAAGCATTTTATTATCCACCCATATATTAAGCGATGCGGAAGAAATCTGTGAACGATTTGTCATTATAAAAGATGGAACAAAAATAGAAGATACAACGATCACCGAGCTTTTAAACCGTAATAGCGAAAATAAGTTAATTGTGGAAATCACTGCGAAGGATCAAAAGTGGATTGACGTTGTAAAAAAACTCCCTTATGTGAAAGGGGTAGAAGTTATCGGGCTTAAAGTTAAAATTAAAGTTGAAAACATCGAAAAGAACAAAAATATATTGCTAAAAAATGCACTCGAACATAAAGTAGACATCGTTAAATTTGAAATGAATAACGATACTTTAGAAGAAATCTTCTTAGAATTGGTGGTGCAGAAATGAATAACTTAATTGTACTGATAAAAAAAGAATTTGTTCAGATGGTACGTGATTTTAAAGTAATTTGGTTACCGATTGTTTTTATCTTTTTAGGGGCAACTCAGCCGATAGTAACTCATTACTTGCCATCAATTTTAGAAGCATTGGGCGGTGGTCAGGGAATTACCATTGATCCGAGTATGACAGCACAAAAAGGAGGCGAAGTACTAGCAAGTACTTTAGGATCTCAATTTGATCAGCTTGGTATTATGATTCTTGCAATTTCTATGATGGGTATCATTCAAACAGATAAAGCCAACGATATGCTGGCCTTTATTTTAACACGGCCTGTATCCGTTACTTCATATATTGGGGGGAAAATAATATCAAATTATTTTGTGGCAGCTTTTAGTGTAACGAGTGGATACTTTGCTTCTTATCTATATGTAAATTATCTTTTTACTGCTGTTCCATTTTCACACATGATTACTGGATTGGTATTTTATCTAGTATGGGTTCTTTTTATTGTATCTTTCACAACAATGATAAGTACTATTTTTCACAGTCAAGGTATTATCGCACTAATTTCAATTATTTTTCTTATAGGTTGTAGAATAATCGTTGGTTTGAATCCAATAATGGATCAGTTAAATCCAGCCAGTATGAGCAAACATGCAATGGAAACACTAATCACGGGATTAGTAAATTCAAACGTAATAGGCAATGTACTTCTAACACTCGTTTGGATTTTATTGACACTTTTTGTAACGAATTATTGGATTGCTAATAAAAAATTTAATCATGAATAAGTAGAGAATAACCATGATGATAGTATGAGATTTTTGGCTCTGTTGCAAAGTTTGAAAAAACATAAATAGATTGGTAAATGAGGAAAAAGGATTAGGAAGTAGCTAGTAATTGCTGAAGTTCATTGTATGTTGAAAAAGCGGAGTCTCTTTGCAGACTTCGCTTTTGTTTATATAGCGCATGAATGGTATTGATACCTTTTATCCTATGTGAAGGGGGTTCGGCCGAGATACTACAAAGATTACTGATGTCTTATTAAAAAAATGATTTAGACTGAAAATGTGTTTTACTTAGTTAACAATAGTTCTTAGCTAGTTTAACTGTTAGGGGTCCCGCCCCATCGCCATTAACTTAAGAAATTGATTGTTTCCCAAAACGAAAAAAACGAGCTGAACTCTCATAAATAACTGTAGAAGGTAAAAATTTCGTTATGGGAGTGTCTCAAAATCTTAGCTTGATTGGCGGTATCCCTATTTAAAACAAGTGCATTGATAGAAATGTTAAAGAAATAAAAAGTCTCAAAAACGGAGGTTTTTGAGACTTTTTTATGCTTTTTATTTGATATTGAAATAATGCTATGTTATCCGTCTCAAAACTTGTCTTAAAATCAAAATCTCATTATTCCTTTATTTTATGAGTTATGAGACAATACAAAAGTATATGGAGGTGATAATTTGTTAATTGGCTACGCTCGTGTGTCTACACATGATCAAAATTTGGATTTACAGAAAGATGCTCTTATACAAGCTGGGTGCAAACGGATTTTTACTGATGTAGTAAGTGGATCTATCTCATCTCGCTCTGGATTAGATGAAGCTCTTGATTACGTACGCGAGGGCGATACATTAGTAGTTTGGAAATTAGATCGCTTAGGTCGTTCCCTCAAGCACCTTATTGAAACCATCAATATATTAAATGAAGAAGGAATTGCCTTTCGAAGTCTTCAAGAAAATATGGATACTTCTACAAGTGGAGGGAAACTCATTTTCCACGTATTCGGAGCATTAGCTGAATTTGAACGAGAAATGATTCAAGAACGTACACAAGCTGGATTGTCAGCCGCTCGTGCACGTGGTCGTCTGGGTGGGAGACCTAAAGTGATGGATACAACCCAGGTTTCTATGGCAAAATCTTTAATGAAGGATCCAAATTATTCTACTGAAGATATATGTAACACCTTAGGTGTTTCAAGAGCTACATTGTATCGATATCTGCAGAAAGCGAAATAACAAATACAAAGGGGATGACTTCTAATGTATGTGAGAGTAAGAGAACTTCTTACAGCAGAAGAACGAAAGCAATATATGCAAATCCCCTCTGATATAAGCGAATGGATATTAAGTACATACTTTTCTTTCAGTCAGCATGATATCAAAATCATTAATCGCCATCGGAGGGACTATAATCGTCTAGGTTTTGCTATTCAATTAAGTGTTTTACGATATTCAGGATGGCCCTTATCTGATGTAGGAGATATTCCGAATGTCGTTTTAGAATTTGTAGCTACACAAATTGGTGTAAATACAGAAGATTGGGGACTCTATGCTCAACGAGACGCTACACGATATGAACATATAGAAGAGATTCGAAAAGAATACGGTTTTCGTAACTTTACAATTGCTGACTATCGAAAGTTATCTAAATTTCTTCAACCACATGCATTAAATAATGGAAATACAACATATCTCATTGAAACAGTATTGCAAGAACTCCGTACTTGGAAGATTATACTTCCTTCGATGGCAATTATAGAACGAGCAATATGGGAAACACGTAAACGAGCAGAGAAAAGCATATTTAAGATGCTAACATCATCTTTAACCTTTTCACAAAAGGAAAAACTAAGTGGGTTGCTCCATTTCATGCCTAACTCTTCAAAAACTTATTTAGCTTGGTTAAAAGAAGTACCTGGTCAATTTTCACCAGAATCTTTTTTAAAGGTTATTGAGCGCTTAGAATACATAAAAGGACTACAGTTAAACATTAATACAAAAGGGATACATCCTAATCGACTACGACAACTGTCTCGAATGGGAGCACGCTATGAAGCTTTCTCATTTCGAAGGTTTAAAGAGATAAAAAAGTATGCCATATTGGTAGCTTATCTATTCGATTTAACTCAGGATTTAATTGATCAAGCTTTTGAGATTCATGATAAACAAATGATGAATCTTCAATTAAAGGGAAGAAAGCAGCAAGAAGAGATCCATAAAAAAAACGGAAAAGCGCTAAATGAAAAAATTCTTCATTATGCAGACTTAGGAACTGCATTAATTAAAGCTAAAGAAGAAAATATGAATCCTTTTGTGGTATTAGAAACAGTCATGCCCTGGGATAAATTTGTAGCTTCTGTAGAGGAAGCTAAACAACTGTCTCGACCTATAAATTATGATTATCTTGATTTATTAGAAAGCCGATACAATTACCTACGAAAATATACTCCTACATTACTTAGAGCCTTAGAATTTCAGTCTACAAATTATGCTAAGTCTGTATTAAATGCTTTAGACGTCATCCGTGAACTAAATGACTCAGGAAAACGTAAAGTATCACAAGGAGCCCCATTAGCTTTTGTTTCAAACAGATGGCAAAAACATATATACGACGAAGATGGAAACATTAATCGACATTTCTATGAATTAGCTGCATTTACCGAACTACGAAATTATGTACGTTCTGGAGATATTTCTATTGTGGGAAGCCGGCAGCATAAAGATTTTGATGAATACTTAGTACCATCTCAAGATTGGATTGATAGTAAAGAAATAGGGACACGCTTAGCAGTTGCTACACATGCCGATGAATATATAGCGGAACGAGCACAAACTCTATTAAAGCGAATTGAAACATTCTCTAACAATGCTCACTCATTAGATGGAGTTGATATTGACAAGGGAAATCTACATCTCCAGCGTTTGGAAAAGGATACTCCAGAGGAAGCCAAACAACTAAGTGCCAAACTCTATCACATGTTACCTCGGGTTAAGCTTACAGACCTACTTCTAGAAGTAGCGAGCTGGACAGGCTTCGAGCAGCAATTTATTCACGCATCCACAAACAAACCACCTAAAGGGGAAGAAATCATTATTTCTCTTGCTTCACTTATGGCTATGGGAACAAATATTGGACTTACGAAAATGGCAGAAGCTACACCAAATATCTCTTATCATCAGTTAGCTAATGCAAGTCAGTGGCGTATGTACGATGATGCATTAAATCGTGCACAAGCAATATTGGTTAATTTTCAGCATCGGCTACCCTTGGCTTCTTACTGGGGTGACGGTACTACTTCATCATCGGACGGAATGCGGGTTCAAATTGGGGTATCCTCTTTGAGCGCTAGCTCGAATCCACACTATGGATCTGGTAAAGGAGCGACTATATATAGATTCGTAAGTGATCAATTTTCTTCCTTTTACACAAAAGTTATTAACACGAATGCAAGAGATGCTATACATGTGATTGATGGGTTACTTCATCATGAATCTGATTTAATGATTGAAGAGCATTATACGGATACAGCCGGCTATACTGACCAAGTATTTGGCTTAACTCACCTGTTAGGATTCCGTTTTGCACCTCGATTAAGGGACTTATCGAGTTCTAAATTATATACAATTGGTTCACCTAAAGATTTTTCAAATATAGAAGGTCTTATACGGGGACAAGTGAATATGAAATTGATCTATGAAAATTATGATGACGTTTTACGTATAGCCCATTCAATTCGAGAAGGAAAAGTGTCCGGTGCACTAATTATGAGCAAGTTAGGTTCTTATACCCGCCAGAATAAAGTAGAAAAGGCTTTAAGAGAAATGGGTAGAATTGAAAAGACTATCTTTATTTTAGATTATCTTTCAGATAAAACGTTACGTAGAAAAGTTCAACGAGGATTAAACAAAGGGGAAGCAATGAATTCACTAGCAAGAGCAATATTTTTTGGGAAACACGGAGAATTCCGTGAACGTGCTCTCCAAGACCAATTGCAACGAGCAAGTGTATTAAGTATTCTCATTAATGCCATCATTATATGGAACACCGTATATTTAGGTAAGGCTGTAGAGATGTTAAGAAGTACGCATGGGTTTAACGAAGAACTATTAAAACATATCTCACCACTAGGATGGGAGCATATCAACTTTTTAGGTGAGTACCGATTTAATAAGAAAGATACTACAACGTTAGAATCTCTTCGTCCTTTACAACAAGTCTAAAAATAAGAGCCGGATTTTTCTTAGAGTAGAAAATCCGGCTCATTTTATGTCGAAATTTGCTTAAAGTATATTTTCGTTAAAATGTGGGCGGGACCCCTAGAAGTGGGAAACTTCTTTTGGGTGAAAGTTAAAAGTCTGACAGATGCTGATTGAGAAATTCGGTTCTGTTACAAAGTTTCCGAAGATATAAAGAGATGGGGAAGGTTATGGACCAGTTTTATGAAACTATTAATAATTCATGTAATGCGTTATACGTTGAAAAAACGAAGTTTGGTTGAGGACTTCGTTTTTGTTTGTATATAGCATGAACAGTTTCTATACCTTTAATAGTACGTGAGGCATGGCGAAGACTTTGAAATCCTAAAGAACGGGAGAATCGACGTTTCACATGCCGGTGATCTTGCTCAATGATATTATTGAGGTACTTGATTGTACGATGAAAGGTATTTTTGTAAAGACCTATCTCTTTTAATTTTTTGAATGCGGAAGCTAAAGAAGGGGCCTTATCTGTCGTCAGAACCGTTGGTTCTCCAAAAGATCGAACAAGTCTTTTCATAAAAGCATATGCTGCTTGTGTGTCCCGTTTTTGACGAAGTTGAATATCAAGTGTTTGTCCCTCTTTATCGATTTCTCGATATAAATAACACCATTTCCCTTTCACCTTGATATGGTTTCATCCAAACGCCAAGATAACAATGTGTTTTTGTTTTTCTTTTTCCAAATGTGGTAGATAAGTTTTCCATATTCATGAACCCAGCGCATGATAGTTGTTGGATGAATAGAAATAGTTTTGAATTTCATTTTGTAGCAAAGGAAACCCCGCTTATCAACGGGGCTTCTAAAGGTATTGTGTCAAGTAACGAATTACTAGACTAAATTACCATAACATGAATTATATAGAAATAATATTGGTAAATGTGTCCAATTAAAAAGAGTGAATAAGGTTTCACTAAATACTTTGATATTAAGGGGAAATTTCTAAAGTAAAGGAAGATACAAAAAATAATTCCACAAACAATTAGTTATCTGCACCCGAAAGGGTGCTTTTTTGATGGTTATATATATAATTTACAAATGTTAAATTTTGGAGCGGAAAAATAAAAAACCACTCAGAGTGTTTTCTTAATCTCGCATTGCCCCTGCCTCCCGGGAAGTTATTGCACCTTGTCCTTCGCTTACATCTTTTTGAATTTCTTGTTTTACTTTTTTTGCATCAGTTCCAGCAAAATCCGGTTTCATAATAGAACCCAAATTCTCTTTAGCTTTTTTATGATTTTGCATACAAGTCCTCCTCAATTTATTATTTAACAATCTTATTATTTGCAAAAATACACTCGGTATATCCCGAGTAGTTGAGCGTATAGTGTATAAGTGCTATAATTATAAATAAATCTATATATATTAATTGATATACAATAACATAAGGACACACCTGCGTGCTATTAAAATAGCATGGGTGGGTCCTTTTTTGCGTGTACATATATTGATTAATACAATAAGAGAGAGATAATGATGAAAATTAAATCTAAAATTATTGGTGCAGCAATGGCAACCATCTTACTTATGGGTGGAGTAACATCTCATGCTGCGATTAATGTTGGCTGGACTCAAGTGAATGGGGCCTGGTATTTATATGATGCATCAGGTGTAGTTAAAAGAGGTTGGGGGCAAGACAGAGGGAACTGGTACTTACTTGACCAATCTACGGGAGAAATGAAAAAGGGGTGAGTGCAGGACGGCGGAAATTGGTACTTACTTAATCAATCCACAGGAGTAGTCAACAACCCGCCACTTAACACCCTTACGGGTCATTTGAAGTGGGGGCTTGCGTCTGTCAAAGTCCGACTGACAGTGCTTCTACCCTCGTAGAGAGCAACTACGCTTATTCCTACCCAGTAGTGCAAACGAGCAACGCTCTCCTACCTTAGTGTGGTGGAACATAAGGACGGTTGACTTCGCCCTTACTACAAGAGTCATACCCAAGTAGTACCGTCAAAAACGGTTTCGTATACGTTAAAGATTTTATAGTTACAACGTATTCCTGTAACCAACCTCATATCTTTAGTTGTTAAAGAACGAATAAGAGTGCCTTTTACGCAACGGTTTTCTCTTATGTTCCAATTATAACAAAACGAAAGGAGAAGGAAAGGTAGATGTTTCAGATACTTAATATGGTACAAAATCTTACGATTTTTAACGTACCGTATCTGACGGCAATTCCTCCCCCACTTATCGTTGGGCTACACCCTGCACATGATTGAAGTAGGGGTATCCTTGCCGATTTTAGATGAAAACGGGCTTGCGACTTTAGTCGTGGGAGTCTCAATTAAGATGTATTCAATACCGTCCCAACCATATGAAACTTCATCTACTTCCAATCGGTCTAAATATACAAGTATTTCGATTTTTTTGAATTTTATTGATATTGTTGGTAATCAATCATATAATGGAAGCGCATACATTATTTAACTACTATAATATTTAAAATGTAAGGAGGTAATAAAATGCCAAAAACTATGTTCAAGCTTGATTTGAGTAAACCAATGGAAGAGCAGCTACATCCCGGTCACAATCGCTGGCATCCGGATATACCTGCTGCCTTTTCCGTTGAACCAGGTACATCGTTTCGGTTGGAATGTAAGGATTGGACAGACGGGCAAATTAAAAATGATGATAATCCCAATGATATCAGGAATGTGAACTTAGCACGCGTTCATGTATTAAGTGGACCGGTATATGTAAATGGCGCCCAGCCGGGAGATTTATTGGTAGTTGATATTTTGGATATTGGGGCATTTCAGGGTGAAGAATGGGGCTTTAATGGGATTTTTGCACGAGAAAATGGTGGAAGCTTCTTAGTCGATGAATTTCCTGAAGCGGCAAAGTCTATTTGGGATTTCGAAGGTATTTATACCACTTCCAGACATGTGCCAGGTGTGAAATTCGCTGGCATCATGCACCCAGGGCTAATAGGTGTTGCGCCTTCAATGGAGCTTTTGCAAAAGTGGAATGAAAGAGAAAAAGAGCTTAGAGATACAGATCCTAATCGTGTACCGGAATTAGCCACCAGACCAAATCCTGAGGCAGCCGTCCTTGGAACGCTAAAAGGAGCAGAGTTTGACCGGGTCGCCATGGAAGGAGCAAGAACGGTCCCACCAAGGGAAAACGGCGGAAATTGTGATATTAAAAACCTGTCGAAGGGGTCAAGAATTTACTTCCCGGTTTTCGTTAAAGGGGCCAAGCTTTCAGTTGGCGACCTCCATTTCTCACAAGGTGACGGAGAAATCACTTTCTGCGGCGGCATTGAAATGGCGGGTTGGATTGACCTCAAGGTAGACGTCATTAAAGGTGGTATGGAAAAGTATAAAATTACAGAAAACCCAGTTTTCAAACCGGGGCCTGTTGATCCTCATTATTCCGATTTCTTAGTGTTTGAAGGGATTTCCGTAGATGATAGGGATGGGAAACAGCATTATTTAGATGCTAATTTGGCTTATCGCCGAGCTTGTTTGAATGCAATTGAATATTTAAAATCCCAGGGGTATACAGGAGAGCAGGCATACATGATTTTGGGTACAGCTCCGGTTGAAGGAAGAATTAATGGAATTGTAGATATTCCAAATGCCTGCTGTACCATTGCGATTCCAACGAAAATTTTTGAAAAAGATATTTTACCGAAAATAAATAGAGGGGAAAGGAAATAACATGCCCAGTTACACATTTCATTGCCCCGATTGTGGAGAATTTACATTATTCTTTATATCAATGACAGGAAATAAAGATAAAGCTGTATGTCCTGATTGTGCACTTGAATCAAATCGAATCTATTATGCTCCTAATCTCTTTTCCTACTCAAAAGAGATACGCACCCGAATTGAAAAAGGTATGGAGCCACGCAGAATGACGCGCGAAGAATTAGGTCCTAAACAGACAACAAGGAAGAAAGTAACTGCTAATCGCCCGTGGCAAGTAGGGAATTAAAAAAAGCAAAGGGGAGGGTTCTACCTTCTTTTGCTTTTTTTAATTAAAAATAAAATAATGATGAAAGGTTTTAAAACCAAATCATAAGAATTTAAGAATCCTAAATTTGCTATAACTTTGGCAAACTTAGGATTCTTTTTTCTTGTGGTAAATTTATATGAACTGAAATATTACAGAGCAGCAGCACGCCTTCTATTTTTCCATTGTACTTCAATTACATCGACATATGGTGTAATTCTCTCCATAAGCCTTGCTGCCTTCATCTTTTCTTCTCCAGTATTATAAGTGTACGATAGATGATGTTCCAATTCAGAAATAGATAGATTAGATGTATACACAGTTGGCAATCCATTAGCCGAACGATACTGTAAAATCGAACCCAAGATATCATCTCGTAACCAAGTGCTAATACATTCTGCGCCTATATCATCTAGGATAAGTACAGGCGTTTCTTTTATATAATCAATTTTCTCTTCTACTGTACCTTCCTTTATGCTAGAACGTAATTCTCTGAAAAAATCAGGGACATATACGAAAGTAGAAGGGATGGTGTGCTTCGCTAGTTCATTTGCAATAGCAGCTGCAAAGAAGCTCTTTCCAACTCCAAAAGGTCCATATAAATATAATCCTTTTGTTCTAATCCCTTGAATTACACCAGATGTAAAGTCCAAAGCTGCTCGTATAGCATGCAAATGTCCTAGTTCATCTGTTTCTATATCACTGAATTTTACACTTAACACATTTTCAGACACATGGACACTTCGAATACAATTTTTCTGAGCTTGAATCCGCTTATATTCAAGCATAAAAGGACAGTATTGATAGGTTAATTCGAAACAATTTCCTTTCTTATACTTGGCGTATCGATTACTTTTCTGTATGTAGGAGGCATGGCCATGTATTCTATTTTTACATTCATGTAAACCGGAACAACCACTACACCCTCGTTTGATCTCATTATATTCGACAAAAACAGTTAGATTATCTATTATATCTTGCTTAGTTACGCTTGGATTTTCACACAGGTAGCTTTAAATCGATGGTGAATCTAATAATCGATTCGTTTATTCCTCTAGTTTAATAGCAAGTGATTCAGCAAATTGGCTTCCTTTTAATACATCTTTAATGCTTTTAATTCCATTCATCCTAATCTACCTCAATCGGTGTATTTGCAGTATTATTATCAATTCTTATAATTAAGTAACTGTTTTTAACGAAACCAACGCCTCACAAGCCACTTTGCATCATCCGTCTTTAATAACAACAATATTTCTTCTAATTCCTTATCAGAAGGAATTATGAATTTTTTAGGATCTGATTTCCTTTTAGGGGCAAATTCTTCGATGAATTTCATTTGGTAGTAGTCTTGCGTTCGTTCCATAATAGATTTTGGATATTTACTAGATTGTAATTGAACAATAGGAATCAATTTAAAAGATAATTTACTATTTGTATGTATTTCTTGAGACCTTATTACAACTGAAATGCCGTATTTGATATGGTGAACTGCTGTCAAAGGATTTTGAAATTCTGTGTTTACAAGTCCCGTTTCAGAGCAAATAAAACAGGGGAATTTCTTAATACCAATTACTTTCTTCCCTATACAAATAGGGCACATTTTTTCCTTTTCATCTTTCTCAAAAATAACCGTATTATTTTCCTTATCAATTTTAAAAACGACTCCATCGCCTGTCTCGATATCTAAGTACTCACGAATTGATTTTGGAATAGTGGTTTGACCTTTGCTAGATACAGTGTATTTAACCATAACATGCTTCACCTCAACCTCGTCTTCTTTACTTTTTCTCTACCTCCAAATAAAATTGTAAAGAAAAGTAAAATGAAAATCAACATTTTATGTATATATATGGATTAAATAATTTTGAGAAAGCCTTTGAAGGCATAGAGAAGACATTTTGAAAATAGATTGATCAAAATAGTTTCTTCTCTAACAAATTTCTTTTCGATTTTTCTAATTTAGCAAAACTTCTTGAAAAAATGCCAGTCATTGGAGATTAAAAAAGATAGCATGCCTAGTTGAAACATGCTATCTTAGATTTATTTTTCCGTAATATGGGATTTTTTATTTATGAAATTTTAATGTGCCAGTAGGAAAGAATACATCTTCTTTTTTGCCACATTGATTACACGTAATATTAAGGGCAAGAATGGAGAAATTTATTTGTTTAAAAATCATGCATTTCGACACCGTTACGGTGTTAATTTGATTAATAACGGAATGAATATCCTTCATGTTCAAAAACTGATGGCACATGCCAGTCCTGAAATGACACTAGTCTATGCTCAAATTCATGACCAGACACTCCGTGAAGAATGGGAAAAGGCTCGAGACAATGGCGCAGTAAGACTAGATACTCATGGAAAAGTTATTTTCGCCGATTTAGTTCAACAGGCTGAAGAAAATGGAGTTGAACTGGAGTGGATACGTCACAACATGGACTCCATTCGTTTAGATCATGGTTTTTGTATAAAAAGCCCAAAACTTCATTGTGATTTTCTTGAACAGACATTGGAACCACCGTGTATTAAAAACAACTGCCGGAGTTTTCACGTAGACAAGACTTTTCTCGACTATTATCAGGAACAGATATCTAAAATGGAAGCTGATATTGAAGTATACAAAAAATCTGGAAGGCTACGTTCCATTGAGTTAATTGAACCCAAATTAAAAAGATATAAAGAATTAGCAAGTGATTTACAACATAATGGTGGTATCTTTGGTTTAGATAAAACTAGACCTGAGTATGTTGGAGATGAACGTGAGAAGGTGCTGCAAAATGTCTAATGAAAACCCAAATACCGAAGGTATTATAAAATATGCGAAGTTGAAAACGGAAACGACCATTCAAAAAGTTGAAGAAGCGATCAAAAAAATGATTAAAAAACAAATGAAAAGAAATTTTAACTCTGTATCTGCAGAATCAGGGGGTTCAAAGGCATTTCTATACAGAAATACAGAAATCCGAGATCGAATCGAAACGCTTCGCAAACAACAAGAAGGTCTCCTTTCAATAAAACAAGTTAAAAGAAATATGAGTGACGCATCAAAAGATGTAATTATTACTTCCTTACGGAAGCGAATCAAGGATTTAGAAAATGAAAATTAGGAAATTAAAGAACAATTGAAAATTCAATTTGGAAAGATTTATGAGGAAATTTAGTTCTAACGATTTTCCCTCCTTTATTTGACTTTTATGTGTTGGATGTCTTTTATTCCGCAATCGGGCCAGATTGCAGAACAACACCTTTAAAGCAAATTGGATGTTTATGCTAAATCATGGTGAAATTATCAAGGTTGTACTTAAACTAAAGCAGCTAATAAAAGCTCATTGTTATGCGATTAAAGCCCCCTTAAATATCTTTATTCCATATACTGGTATGATTTATAATCGGTATTAGGTATTGATATATATAACGTGTTAGTCGTTATAGTACGTTTTATTTGTAAATAACTTCTTTTACGGCCAAGTCAGTGTGAAGTCATTTTCAAGAGAAGCTCGGAACGACATTAATATATATCGATTTTTTTAAAAGGAGGCGTTAATGTGAAAAAAATGATGATGGGCACTCTTTTTCTGTTTTTTATTATTGTCTCTGGGTGCAGCCACTCTCCCACAACCTCCGGCGGACATGCCGTGATTGACTGGGTGGATTTCATCAAACTCAATGGCCACAGTTATCAAGCTATTTATACAGGGACTCTCTCTGACCCATCCCTTGTGGGAAAGGAAATCGGTACCGTAAAATTCAGGGTTTCCGATAATGTGACTAACCCGAACTACAAGATAAAGGATGGGGATGCTGCCTTCCTTGAAAAAGGGACGAAAATTTATGAGGTAAAAGAAAACCCTGATTTGGTTGCCGTAAAAGACCAGGAAGCAATCGGCGGTTATAGAGTCTATTACCGTGACCGTGGATCCTACAACTACCATTTCAAGAATCTGAATCAGGACGAAGTGGAAAAAATACAAATCTACGAGGAGCATGGCGACACCAAGCTTGAACATCGGCTTTTATCGACCTTGACGGATTCATTCCAAATTAAGAACTTCCTCGGTTTACTAAACCAGGGGACGGAAAACGATGACTTTCGGTATGATCACAGTCATCCTGATCAGAAAGTCTTCAACATTGTTTTTTACACAAAAAAAGCGGTCGCCTATCGATACAACATTTTTTATAACGGCAAGGAGTATGGATGGGCCCCTTGGAGCCAAGAGGTTCTTCCAGTTTCAATTGAAGAGTTCCTGAAAACCAAGCAGTTCAATTAACTGACATCCGGATCCAAGTAGTTTGGCGGTTTTGGTCTAATATTATCACTTGGGGCTATCCTCATTGGCATTGTACTTATAACAAGGATATTTCACTAACAAGGGCTTATCTCGTATTAGATTTAAGGGTTCTGTTGCAAAGTTTTCTAAACTAAGCTACACTTTCGAAAAAGAAAACGAGGAGAATTACAGATGGGATATTTTAAAGGAAAACAGTTCAAGAAGGATATTATTTTAATAGCCGTTGGCTACTATTGTCGTTTTTCTTTAAGTTATCGCGATGTGTCTGAAATTCTCAAAGAACGTGGTATTTCTATTCATCCAACAACTATCATGCGCTGGGTTCATGAATATGGAAAACTTATCCATCAAATTTGGAAAAAGAAAAACAAAAACACATTGTTATCTTGGCGTTTGGATGAAACCTATATCAAGGTGAAAGGGAAATGGTGTTATTTATATCGAGCAATTGATAAAGAGGGACAAACACTTGATATTCAACTTCGTCAAAAACGGGACACACAAGCAGCATATGCTTTTATGAAAAGACTTGTTCAATCTTTTGGAGAACCAACGGTTCTGACGACAGATAAGGTCCCTTCTTTAGCTTCCGCATTCAAAAAATTAAAGGAGATAGGTCTTTACAAAAATACCTTTCATCGTACAATCAAGTACCTCAATAATATCATTGAGCAAGATCACCGGCATGTGAAACGTCGATTCTCCCGTTCTTTAGGATTTCAAAGTCTTCGCCATGCCTCACGTACTATTAAAGGTATAGAAACTGTTCATGCTATATACAAACAAAAACGAAGTCTTCAACCAAACTTCGTTTTTTCCACGTATAACGCATTACACGAATTATTAATAGTTTCATAAAACTGGTCCATAACATTCCCCATTTTTTTATATCTTCGGAAACTTTGCAACAGAACCGTAATTAGTCACTCAGTCCCTTACATGGATCTGCGCAACTATTCGTGTCAAAAGTGCGCAAAATAAAGTGTAAAGTTACAAGCTGAAAAAATTGGTACGAACCAGCGTAACAGAAACGTTCGTTTTTGTTGCGTAATTTAATAGTAAAGGCTACTTTAAAATGGCGAAAAAGATTTGAAATTTAACATGAGTTTCATTAAAGGAAATACTTACTCATGCCATTTTTAAATATAGGCAGGGTCTTAGTCACTAGCTCTTCTGGTGAAATAGGTCTTCCATCCTTATTCCATGTGTATGCAGCTCCGTATATACTCCAACTTAGCATAGTAGATAGGGTTGTTACCAATTGTTTATCCTCTAATTCAATGGTATTTTTAGTTCCTTTTAGCATAAGATCAGCTATTAGCTTCTGTAACTCTTCTTTAATTTTACTTTCTATAATAGTTCCTAAAGAGTTATAACCTTTAGGACATAGGTCGCTTAACTCTTTATGGTGATCACACATGGCTAGAAAAATATTTGCAATGACTTTTTCATTGAATCCCTCGTGATCATTTAGTCTTTTTTTCAATTTGTCTGTAAAAGTATTGGTGATTGTAGAATGTAATAAATCAAATTTATCGTCAAAGTGCGCATAAAATGTAGCGCGGTTAATAGTAGCCTTTTCTGTGATATCACGTACCGTTATATTGTTGAAATCTTTTTCACTAGCTAACGAAAGAAAAGAGTCTACAATCAATTGTCTTGTACGAAGTATTCTCGGATCTTGTTTTGGCATAATCAATCTGTTCTTCTCCTTTTTAGATACATAATGGTGTTTAAAAGCGACAGTGTTAATAGAGATGTTGTGTAAACAACATATTAGCCATTTTGATGGTTGTTAATAGTTCTTTTTCATCTTATCATCAATTATACAACGCGCGTTGTTTAAATAACACATGTTTTTGTTTGAGGGTGTTGATTCAGCAAAAATTGTAGGGATCATTTAGAATCATACCGAAAATATTGTTCAGATGAAACGTGTAAATTCTTTTAATGAGTATTCAAAAAATGTTTGGGAATAAAAAACATTCATCAAAATCATAAAGGAGACAATTATCATGTCAAAAGTATTATTTGTTAAAGGAACACCTCAAAGTGAGGAGCAATCAAGAAGTACGCAAGTTGCAAGAGCATTTATCAATGAATATAAGGAAGTAAATCCAACGGATGAAATAATTGAGGTGGATGTCTATTATGCAAATGTGCCATTAATTGATGCTGATTTTTTAACTGGACAAAAGAAGTTAAGAAGTGGGGAAGCGCTAACAGATGTTGAAGCACAGAAAGTAGAAGCAGTTAATGCATTCACAAAGCAATTTATGGAAGTAGATAAATACATCATTCAGTCTTCAATGTGGAATTTAGGAATCCAACCGTTATTAAAAGCCTATTTTGATACAATCATGAGTGCTGGAAAAACGTTTAAATATACACCAGAAGGTCCAGAAGGATTGATGAAAGGGAAAAAAGCAATCCATATTCATGGAATGGGAGGGTTTTATTCGCAGGCAATTGGAATGGAGCATTCCGATTCTTACGTGAAAGGTGCGCTAAAGTTTGTTGGGATTGAAGTGGTTCCAACGATTTTTGTTGAAGGTATTGACTATGATCCAACTAAAGAAGAAGAAATTGTTGCTGCAGCAATTGAAAAGGCAAAAGCGGTAGCACGAACTTTTTAAAAAAGAGCATTGGTGGGATTAGTTAAAAAGATTTTTATTAACATAATCCCCTCACAGTAGACTAGTACAAAAAGAACGTTAAATTGTACTTAATAATGGAGGGGATTTTTCTATAAAATCAAGAGGACAAAAATTTAAAAACTATTCTTGCTAAGTAATATCAAATTACGTTATACAATTAAAACTGTCAAGCGTAATAGGGAATAGATAAAACACATTCATCAAAATAATAAAGGGGGAACATATGATGAAAGTAGAAATTTGGTCTGATTTTGTTTGCCCGTTTTGTTATATTGGCAAACGTCAATTTGAAATAGGGTTAGAACAGTTTAAACATAAAGAAGAGGTAGAAGTCTTATTTCGTAATTTTCAATTAGATCCATATGCGAAAAAAAATACAGGAATGGATATCCATCAGGTAGCATCTTCCAAGCATGGTATCCCATATGAAAAAGCAAAAGCAAGAAACAATCAATTGAAACAGAAAGCAAAAGAGGTTGGGTTAGATTATCAATTTGATACAATGATTCCTACGAATTCATATGATGCACTTCGTCTTTCTTATTATGCAAAAGAGAAAGGGAAGATACAGGAGTTTATGGAGCGTATTATGAAAGCTCATCTCACGGATTCACTAGATATCGGTGACCATGCAACACTTGCTCAACTTACAAGTGAGATAGGTCTTGATGGCAACGAAGCTTTGGATGTTTTAGCAAATGATAAATATAGCGAGAATATTGCAGCTGATAGAGCCGAGGGATCAAAAATTGGGATTCAGGGCGTGCCCTTTTTCGTAGTGAATGACAAATATGCCATCTCAGGAGCACAACCTAGCCAAGTATTTTTAGAAATATTACAACGGGTTTGGAAAGAATGCTAAGGTTGAAGAGCATAAATTAGAGCCGTCGCTCGATGATTATTGTTCAGATGGAACATGTGAATTTTAATGAATATTCAAAAAAAGATACAGAAATCTCAAAAGAATAATATAGTATTTCAAGGCTCCGGTATTGTTGTACTAAATCTTGAAGTAGTGCCAACTGGTCTTACCCCTGTCAAGTGGACAGATTCAAAAAAGACTATGCAATCAGTGTGTTCCGATATTCGATTGGAGCACACTGATTCAGTTTTTTCTGAAATCGTTCATGATTATAGAACCAAATATAATCCTCAATGGCTCGATAGAGATCGTTTTCTGTTTTACATCCAGAAAAATACATATTCTCTGTTTTGACATGTGAAAAGAAGGATTCAATGCATGCATTATCTAGACAGTTTCCCTTGCGAGAATGACTACCTATTATCCCGAATGTTTTAATTTGATCATTGTATGTTTTAGATGTATACTGGAAACCCTGATCTGAATGAAGGATTGCTCCTTGTACTTCTCTTGTTGTAGCCAGTTTTTTGACAGTATCACTCACCAGTTTCAAATCATTTCGTTTGGATAGCTCCCACGCGACGATTTCATTATTAAAAAGATCTTGGATGGCAGACAGGTAATAGAAACGATCTCCAAGATCTAGATAGGTTATATCTGTAACATAAAGACGGTTCGGTTTATTCGTTTTAAATACACGATTGAGTCGATTCGGTTGTATGATAGAGGCCTTCCGCCCAAAGAAACGGCGTTTCTTTCGAATTACAGACCGAATATTCAGCTCTTTCATTAACCTATACACACGTTTATGATTCACATGAAACCCTTCTTTTTTCAGTGCTATTTGCAAGCGGGGACATCCATAAAAAGGACGTGTATGATGGATAGCCATTAAATGTTTCTTCAAGAGTTGTTCATATTGGTACCTTTTTCTTCGAACTTTCTCCGTTTCTCTCCATTTATAGTAGCCAGATCGGGAAACACCCGCAATCGTTACGATCCAGGTAATAGGATAATTCTTGTGTAATTCGTGAATGATTTCAAAACGTTTTACTTTTGGAACCCATCCTTCCCATGTAGATTTGGATACTGCTTTTTTAAGTATTCAACCTGCGCTTTTAAATAATCTCTTTCTTCCTCGATACTTATAAATGTTGTTTTAGATAAGCGATGAAAGGGATTGAGTTCTCTTGATTCTCCCCCTCGTTGATCAGCCAAAGGCTCACCCTGCTTATGCTTCTTTACCCAATCTTTCAATTGAGTAGGACTTCTAAGCCCTAGTTCATTTGCCAGAATCTGATAACTCTTTTCTCCATTTACATACAGCATGACTGCCTTACGTTTGAATTCTTCTGTATACGGTTGAAATGTTTGTCCTTTTTTAGCCAAAGAAAATCCCCTCCAAATAGAGTGTAACACTTACTTATCAAAAACAGTCTTTTTACACTGTCTACTCAAAAGGGATAATACCATTCTTGAAGAAGCACTTTGCAGCCTTTTGGTCTCTTGTTTTGCTTAGGAAAAAGTCAATGGTGTTTCCTTCGGAATCCACTGCGCGATATAAATACATCCATTGACCTTTTACTTTGATATACGTTTCATCCACTCTCCATGAATCATTTGTACGTTTTAGATGACGACGAAGTCGCTTGTCTAATTCAGGACTATACTGATGAACTCAACGCATAATGGTCGTATGAGCCATCGATAATCCTCGTTCCTCCATCATTTCCACAAGGTTACGAAAGCTTAAGTTGTACCGTAGATACCATCTGACAGTAAGAAGAATAATATCGGGTTGATAATGTTTCCACTTGAATAAATTTTGCTTTTCCATACTGATCACGCCCCTTTTTAGAGTACTAGTATCAGTATGTCCAAGTTTACTAGATTTCTTGCACCAGAACCATTAATACTTTATAATTTGTTTGATGATTTGTAGGACACGGGGGAGGGTGTTAAAAAATGAAACCGACATTAGAAGATGTTGCTTTACATGCCGGAGTTTCACCAACCACCGTTTCAAGGGTATTGAATAATCGTGGTTATATTAGTAAAGAAACTCGTAAGCGTGTTTATGAGTCTATGAAAGCAATTAATTATTTTCCCAATGAGATAGCGAGGTCCCTTTTAGCGAAACAAAGTCACATTATCGGGTTGATTTTTCCTACGGTGAGCAATCCGTTTTTTGGTGAGTTAATTTTTAATATTGAAATGATATGTGAGAAATTAGGTTATAAAGTGTTTTTATGTAATAGCTTAAATCATGTGGATAAAGAAAAAAAGTATTTAGATATGCTATTACGAAATCAGGTAGACGGAATCATTGTAGGTAGTCATAATAGAGGGATATTTGATCAGGTTATAACAAGTCTACCAATTGTTGCTGTTGATCAGTTTATTTCTGAATCTGCTCCAATTGTATCTTCTAATAATTACTTAGGTGGTAAATTGGCTACAGAGCACCTAATAAAAAAAGGTTGTAAAAAGATTATCCATATTGGTGGACCAATACGATTAGATACTCCGACACATTTACGTTCCACCGCATACAAAGATGTGATGGAAGCTAATGGTTTTGAGCCAATTATTTATGAAACGTTTCAAGCTTTTAACCATACTGAAACCGATGAATTAATTAAGCGAGTATTACAGGAAAATCCAGATGTAGATGGTATTTTTGCAAGTGACGATATTTTTGCAGCGAACCTTTATAATAAAGCATTACAAATTGGAATAAACGTACCAGATGAGTTGAAAATTGTTGGTTATGACGGAACTGAAACAGTAAGAAAACTTTTTCCACAATTAACAACTATAAAACAGCCTATTTCTGAAATGGCAGAAATAGCAGTTAAAATATTAGTTAGCAAGATAAAAAATGAGGAAATTTTAACGAATTTGAATAAACCACTTGATGTAAGTCTTGTCGAAGGCAGCACAACATAGTCATATTTTAATAGTGAATACCTTTCACTATTAAAATATGACTTTTTTTGTCAAAAAAGAGAATAGACGTTCATGTAAAAATACAATCTAAGAAGGAGAAATAATACGATTGTTAAAAAGCATGTTATATTAAAAATTAAATTTTATTGAAAAATATGGGATTAACATGTCAAAGGATTGACATGTTAATCCTTTGACATATAATAGAGCTATGAAAACGTTTTAATGCATTAAATAAATTTAATTGAATATTTCCATTCTTTTGTGCAGCTCTCTCGAATGTTGGAGCAAAACGGAATTGTTGCTGTAAGATTTGATCTTGGAGGACATGGAGAAAGTGATGAAGAGTTCTTTAACGTTACAATCTCAAAAGAAGTTGAGGAAGGAAAAGCAATTATCGATTTTGTAAAAAACTTAGGATTTGTAGATGAGACAAAAATTAGTCTCTTGAGGATGAGTCTTGGAAGCGTTGTTGCAGGTGAAACCCCAAATAACATTCAAGCATTATGTATGTGGTCTCCAGCGGCAGTAGTTACAGATGAAATCAATATAGATAAAACTATTCAAGGACAGTCCATTTTGCAAATAAAGGAACAAGAGTATTTTGATTTTAATAGTTTAAAACTTGGTCCGAATTTTATTAATGACGTTGCAGATTTGAAAATCTATTCTAATGCATCTCGATTTAAGGGGGATGTAAAGATTATTTATGGGGATAAGGATTTGATTGTTCCACCTGAATATGCCTTTAAATATAAAGAAGCTTATTCACAAGAAATTATCATAAAAATAGTTGAAGGTGCCGATCATTCTTGGGGGAATATTCCACACAGAGAGGCTTTATTTAAAGAAACGTTAAGTTTTTTCATAAAGATATGAATTAATCTTGAATGAAGGTAGAAAAAAGCTTATTTAACTGAGAAGCAGCATAATAATGATGTTGCTCTTTTCCATTCCATTCATTAGGTAATGAATATCAATTAAAGCTTTTCTTTTAGTGCCTTTCAAAAATTCGGAGGATTAAGATGTTTAATTTGGATGAAAAAATAGAATTTCAAAACAAAAGTAATGATATCTTAACAGTTGGAGAAATTCTTATAGATATGATATCTACAGATTATGATGAGAATTTTGAGTGTAATACTTATTCTAAGTTTTTTGGGGGATCACCATCCAACATTGCGATGAACGTCAAAATGCTAGGAATAAACTCCCTTGTTGCTTCGGCAGTTGGAGAAGATGGATTGGGAAATTTTTTAATAAACTACTTGAGTAAAACGGGGATAGATCCGAGTTGTGTACAGATAGTCGAAGATTCAACAAGTATGGTAGTAGTAACAAAGAGTAAATCAACACCTATTCCTATTTTTTATCGAGGGGCCGACTACCAATTAGACTATACTTTAGAACTTGAAGAGGCAGTTAAAAATTCTAAAATAGTTCATTTCTCTTGCTGGCCAATTTCTAGGATACCATCCCGTCATACTATCGAAAAAGTGATGGAAGTGGCAAAAAAGAACAATAGCCTAGTATGCTTTGACCCAAATTATCATCCCAAGTTATGGCGAAAGGGAGAAGATGGTGTTAAGTATGTTAAATCAATCATAGGTAAGGTTGATATTGTAAAGCCTTCGGAGGATGATGCAGAGAGATTGTTTGGAAAAGATACTCATGAAAAACAAATTGAAAAATTTTTGAATCTCGGAGTAAAACTTGTCATCATGACATTGGGTAAGGATGGAGCAATTGTGTCGAATGGGAAAAAGATGATTTCTTTCAATACATTAGCTACTGCGGTAGTCGATACGACAGGCGCAGGTGATGCATTTTGGTCAGGATTTTATGCTGCGGTGGTGAAAGGATATACGATTAGACAAGCCCTAAATTTGGGATTCGCTGTATGTGCCTATAAATTGAAATATACAGGTGCCGTAATTGATTTACCGAAGCTTGAATTAATTAAAGAACTGTTTGATTGCAGGAGGTTAACAAATGACAGTAAAAAATCAAGTACAACTAATAACATATCCTGATTCACTGGGAGGAAACTTAAAGGCACTAAATCATGTCCTACATCAACATTTTTTAGACATATTTAAAGGTGGAGTGCATATTCTGCCACCTTTTCCCTCTTCAGGGGATAGGGGATTTGCTCCATTAACGTACCTAGAAATTGAGCCAAATTTCGGCACTTGGGATGACGTTCGTGCGATTGGTGAAAATTTTGATGTGCTGGTAGATTTGATGGTCAACCATATTTCCCAGAAGTCTAATTATTTTCAAGACTTCCTAAAAAAAGGACGTAAATCAGAGTATGCTGATTTATTTATTACCTTAGACAAAATTTGGGAAGATGGAGAGCCGGTACAAGAAGACATTGACAAAATGTTTCTGCGCCGGACAATCCCCCATTCTACTTTTACGATTCAGGAAACGGGCAAAGAAGAGAAGGTTTGGACAACATTTGGCAAGAACAATCCTTCAGAACAAATTGATTTAGATGTTAAATCGGAGAGGGTAAAACAACTGCTTACGGATTTCTTTATGAACTTTAAAGAAAATGGTGTGAAGATTGTCCGTTTGGACGCGGTTGGCTACGTAATTAAAAAGCTTGGGACAAGCTGTTTTTTCGTGGAACCGGAAATCTATGAGTTCCTTGATTGGATTATGGAGCTTGCCATTTCGCTGGACATTGAACTGCTTCCGGAAGTGCATGCCCATTACACCACCCAATTCAAGCTGGCTGAGCATGGCTGCTGGATCTATGATTTTATTTTACCATATAGGGTTCTAGATACGTTGATTAATAGGAACAGCAGCGCTCTTTGTGACTATCTCAAGAGTCGTCCGCATAAGCAGTTTACAATGTTAGACTGCCATGACGGAATTCCCATTAAGCCGGACATGGATGATCTTATTAACACAAAAGAGGCTAGAAAATTAGTTGATGTATGCTTGGAAAGAGGCTCAAACCTTAGTCTTATTTTATCGGATGAACATAAAGCAGAGGATGGCTTTGATGTTCATCAAATTAGATGTTCCTATTACTCTGTTCTTAATTGTGATGACGACGCATACTTAGCAGCCAGGGCTATTCAATTTTTTACACCGGGGGTTCCACAAGTGTATTATGTAGGACTGCTGGCAGGGGAAAATGACCTCGAAAATGTAAAGAAAACAGGTGACGGACGTGAAATAAACCGCCACAACTTTAGCCTTGAAGAAATTGAAAAATCCCTTGAAAAAGAGGTTGTTCAGCGGCTGTTAAAGCTAATAAGATTTAGAAATGAGTATGAAGCATTTAATGGGAAATTTAAAGTTTTGGAATCTGCCAATGATGAAATTCGAATATCCTGGAAAAAGGATGATAGATACTGTACATTGTTTATTGATCTTAAAACGAATAAGACGATAATTGATTATATTGACGAAAATGGGGAGGTAACTCAATATTTTGTTTAACAATTATGGCATGGTTTGTGGTGAAACTATGGAATAGAACTCTGCACATATGTCAATGATGCCACGATGGTGTATATCATCGAAAGGGAAAATATGGATATAGGAAACTGAACATAAGTCTAGCATTTGAACTTGTTATTAGGTTGGTTGTTCATTGCGATAAGGATTTGGAGATTGGTCAGACACAAGCTGGTATACGTCATGTTGTACCAATAACTGGGGAAGCATGGGCTCGCTATACGCTACAAGCGGTTCTGGTGCCAATACTTCAGAAGAGATATAGAGAGGCGAAAAGTTTCCTAGTAGAATCTATTTTATGCTGGAAGGCCGAATAGTTGATGAATGAGGTTCACTTGATTTCGGACAGGCTTCTCCCCTTGGAGGGTTTGTCCTTTTTTCATCATATGCATCGCCTCTATACCACTCAGTATGTAAGTGGCAGTACAAAATGATTTCAATCCTAACATAGAACGAACACGTTTCTTGATAAAACGATGATCTTGTTCTACTATGTTATTCAAGTACTTTTGTTGTCTAAGTCGCATACCACCAGGTATGCTTTTTTCTTTTTTCAACTGTTCAATTGCTATAGGATAAGCTGGATTTTTATCGACTGTTATAACACGAGGTTTTGAAACATGAAAAGACTGCAAGGCCTTCTTGAAAAAGCGCTTTGCAACCTTCTGGTCTCTTGTTTTGCTTAGGTAAAAATCGACTGTATTTCCTTTCGAATCAACAGCACGATACAGGTATATCCATTGATCTTTTACTTTGATATATGTTTCATCGGCTCTCCAGGAGTCATTTGTTTGTTTAAGGTGACGTCGGATTCGCTTATCCAATTCAGGACCGTACTGATGAACCCAACGCATAATCGTTGTATGAGAAATGGATAAGCCTCGTTCCCCCATCATTTCTACTAAATCACGAAAACTGAGGTTGTACCGTAGGTACCATCTTACCGTTAACAAAATAATATCAGGCTGATAATGCTTCCATTTGAACCCATTTTCCTTTTCCATACTGATCACGCACCTTTTTTAGAGTAATATTATCAGTATGTCCAAGATTTAGAGATTATTTGCAATTGCCCTGAAGTTTTTGCTCCAGAGCCAAACCAGATGATGTGATTCGTCGCATTGCCATTGTTGGGCATTTGACTCCTAATGCATCTGGTACTGATTATGTAAATAAAGACGGATATTATGTTGAATATGCGACAGGAATCATCCGAGAAATGGAAAATGGGCTAGATGCTATTATTCCGGGAGAAGTTGTTGAGTGGACAGTTCTTTCTTATATACGCGATGCCGTACAGCTTGGAAAAATTAAAGCAATGTTTAATACGGGTCATTTTAGTTTAGAAGAATTAGGTATGAAGTATGCCGCTGAATGGATTGCTGAATTAGTGGAGAACAAGGTTGCAACTTATTATGTTTCCTCAGGGGATATATATCAATTTGAGTGAAGTGTTGGACCAGTACCGTTTCAAACAAATGCTATTAGAAGCTTAACATCCGATAGCGCCGACCCCTTCGGGGGGGTTCGTTTTGGATAACAATACTATCTGACCACGCTCCGATATAGATGATGAATAAGCACTAAAAAGGTATAATAAGACTAAAATGTTGGTGGTGAGTTTATGGCAACAATTACAGATGTGGCAGCAAAAGCTGGTGTTTCTGTACAAACGGTTTCACGCGTGCTGAATAATAGAGGCTATATCAGTCAATCTACAAGAGAAAAGGTACACCAGGCTATGGAGGAATTAAATTACCAACCTAACGAACTCGCTCGTTCTTTGTTTAAAAAAAAATCAAATATGATTGGATTAATTGTACCCAAAATTTCACATCCTTTTTTTAGTGAGCTAGCCTATTTTCTTGAACATTATGCATATCAAAAGGGGTATAAATTACTACTATGTAATTCAAATCGTAATAAATCTAAAGAAAGTAGCTATCTTGAATTATTAAAGAAAAACCAAGTCGATGGTATTATTATGGGTAGCCACAGTTTGGATGTGGATAAATATATTAATCTAAAATTGCCGATTATATCTTTAGATCGCATTATCTCTGAAGATATCCCATATGTTGCCTCAGATAACTTTATGGGAGGAAAACTTGCATCACAATTATTAATCAAGAAAAATTGCAAAAAGCTTGCTTTTGTTTATGGTGGCATCGGAGCACAACATCACAATGCACTGCTCGCAAGTGATAGGTTCAAAGGCTTCATGGAAGAAATAAAAGACACTGGGATTGAATATACCACTTTGGAACTAGATGGAACTGACTCAAAACTAGAATACAATGTAGATAAGATTGCTCGGTTCCTTCAAAAGTACCAGGAAGTTGATGGTTTATTTGCCAGCAGTGATGTAATTGCAGCCCAGGTCATTCAAGCCTGTCTTCAATTAAAAAAGACAATCCCGGAAGAAATCAAAGTCATAGGATACGATGATATTGGTATCGCATCTTTAATATGGCCGCGTCTAACAACTATAAGTCAACCAATTGAAAAATTGAGTGAGCTAACAATCGATTTGATTACAAGGCAAATTGAAGGGGAAGAGGTACCACTTGAAAATATTATACCGGTCTCTACCATTGAAAGGGGTACCACTTAGACTTTCAGTAAATAATAGAAAGTGCTTATTATTTTACAGGTACAAGCCAAACTCGATCTCTTTAACCATAATCCATTTCTTTAAAAAACTACTGGGCGTGTCACTCGGTAGTTTTTTCAGTTTTTGAATAAAATTTTAAAATTCTAATTTCACATAAAATTATGTTAAACGATTGACACATGTATGTTAACCGATTAACATATAAATAACAACCGGTTGATTTAGAATTGTTATAATACATGTAAACGCTTTATAGTATTGGTTTGTAGTGAGAATTAATATCCCTAACGTAACTTAAAAAGTTTAATTGGTTTTTAGTTTGATTTGGCATGTGGTATTGGAATGAAATATGAATAATCACCTTTTTTACCCTTAAATTAGATGAAAACTAAAATTATAGTTGTATCTTGTTGGGGACTACAATAAAACGTTGACCTCTTTATCAGAATTAATGGTATGGATGTAAAGATACATTCGTAATGCGGAAACTTTTTGTAAGCGCTTTATATTCATGGAGGTGCGTTGCAGTTGTGCATGGTTATCGACCTGAGTATATAGCTTTAAAACGCAAGATAATATTATTAAAAAGGGAGGGGGATTTAATCATGAGTGAATCGAGAAGAATACCAAAATTGAGATGGTTTTACTTTTTACCTGTATTATTTTTAATGGGCTTTTTTACATTTTTGAGTTCGTCACTCTTAGCTATTGCCTTACCTGGAGGTATGATGAAAGATTTAGGAATTGCTGCAAGCGTTGCTGGGCTTGCGAGTGGAGTAACGGGTATTGGAGGTATGATTTTACAAATTTCTGGTGGACACAGTGCCCAAAAAGGAACACTTAGAAAATTTTTAGGCATTACAACGATATGCTGGAGCGTAATAACCATTCTTACAGCGTTTGTTACAAACGGTTGGCAACTCATTGTACTCAGATTTCTACTTGGTGTTGCAGAGGGAGCTAGTGTACCAGGCATCATGACTCTTTTGACATACTGGTTTCCTGAAAAGAATGGTGAAAGGAGTCGAGCTATAGCTGTTGTGTTCAGTGCCTCCGGCATCGCAGCAACGCTTACTGGCCCTATCGCTGGGTTTCTAATAGCAATGTTTAACTGGAAAATGATGTTTATCATCTTAGGAGTTATCAGTTTAATTATTGGTGTTATATGGTTTGCTGTAATGTATGACAGACCTGAAGAAGCTAGATGGCTAAGCAAAGAAGAAAGAGACTATATTACTACAACCATTCAAAAGGAACAGAGTGCTTTTGTAAAAGATGAGAACAATAATCTAAGTGGGGATAAGCTGCTACCTATTTTAGGGTATCTTTTAAGAAATAAGTATAGCTGGGCTTTGAGTATCATTGGCTTTTGCGGGGTGTTCGGTCAGATAGGATTTTTTACTTGGATGCCCACAGCTATTCAATCTGTTACACATGCAGGGATTGGTAATATCGGGCTACTAAGTGCACTTCCATCTATATCTGCGATTTTAGGATTGGCAGTATGGTCTAAATTAACAGTGAAGATAAAGCAGCGTCGCCTTAGTACTGGGATACCGCTACTGTTGTTTGCTATTACTCTTGCTTCCTTAGGTCTTTTTTCTAATAGTACAAATGCCGCTTTGTACATCGTTTTGATGTGTATAGTAGGCTTTTTTATACAGGCCTTTATGCCTAGTTTTCACTCAATACCATCTCTTATTTTCTCAAAGGAAGTTGAAGGTGCCGGTAGAGGGATAACAGGAGTTACTTCAGCAATCGGTGGTTTTGCTGGTCCATACCTTGCAGGTATTATTATTTCGATAACCGGTTCGCAAGCCGGCGCCATGTACGTTATGGCAATGATTTTAGTCGTTGGCATGTTAGCATCTTTCATTCTTCCTAAGAATCTTGGTTTAGAAGGACAAGTTGAAAAAAATAATGTATCAGCTTGACTTTCTATTAAAAAAGCTAAGAAAAATATTATTTCAAATTAATAGTGTTCACCCCCTATATAAATTCATCTTAAGTTTTCAACATACTGCTAAAGATATGTTGATTTAAGGGAGGTAATTAAAATACTTTCGACATTAAGTAAAGAAGCTTTATTTCACGCCTATGTACAGGCAATAGCGCAAAAACTTGACCCTTATTTTGTTTTTTTATTGGAAGAAGAGATGTATAGAAGGAATTTACGATTCCAGGACTATGGAATATCTCAACTTCAACACGCTACTTGCTTTATTTTTTATGTCGAAGTAACAAATTGAACTTATATAGTGATACATTCCTTCTTTAAGTAAATGGAATAAGGAATGTATCACCATTTATCTTTTATTTTAATTTATAAAGATGAAAGTAGGAAATAGTAAATGAATGTACAACAAGTGATTGAGACAGTTCTCTCGGATTCATGTGGCGATATGAGACTTGAAAAAACAGGTGATCAATTAATATGCGGGAATCATAATACTGAGGTCAAAGGAATTGTCACTACGTTTATGGCAACGATAGATGTTATTAAGCAGGCTATTGCGGTCGGGGCAAATATGATAATTACACATGAACCCACTTTCTATACGGGGTCGGATGAAACGGATTGGCTTGAGGATGACTCGTTATATCTTGCAAAGAAAATGCTGATCGAAGAAAACAATATAGTAATTTGGCGGTACCATGATTATATGCATATGGCGAAAACGGATAGAATTTATGATGGGCTTCTGCAAGAAATTGGATGGGAAAATAATTTGCTAGAGAAGAACTCGCCTTTCACATACGAAATTAATGAAGTCACTTTAGCTGAACTTGCCGGATTTTTCAAACAGAAACTATCAATGGATGTTATTCAAATTGTCGGCAACCCCGAAATGAAATGTTCGAGAGTAGGAGTGTTAGTTGGTGGAGGAAGCTTAGGTTTAGGCAGAGAACAAATGCCAATGGAGCTAATGAGAAATCATAACTTGGATGTTATGGTGTGTGGTGAAATCACAGAATGGACACTTTGTGCTTATGTCAATGATGCAACCATGCTCGGACTTAACAAGGGAATGATTGTTGTTGGTCATGAGCGGAGTGAGGTATGGGGAATGAAATACATGGCAGAATGGTTGAAGCCCTTGGTAAAGGACATTCCTGTCACTTTTATTGATACGAAAGAACCGTTTCTTTATTTATAAACCTCCATTTTTATAAAATTTAATAGACACAAGGAGTGAGTCAATTGGCCATATCACAAATTAATTTTTACTCAAAGGCTTTAAAAAGGGATGTTACTTTTAATGCACTATTACCGCTAGATCGCAATGAGATGTTTGGGCATGTAAATGCTGAGGAGCGCCCATTAAAAGCTCTTTATCTTTTACATGGATATTCCGGTAGTTATCTGGATTGGCTTAGCTTTTCAAGAATTCGGGAACTATCTGATAAATATAACATAGCTGTGTTTATGCCGTCGGGTGAAAACCATTTTTACTTGGATGATATTGATAAAGGAGAATTATTTGGTGAATACATTGGAAATGAATTGGTAATGTTTACACGAAAAATGTTTCCTTTATCCACAAAGAGAGAGGATACCTTTATTGGTGGATTATCAATGGGCGGATATGGAGCAATTCGCAACGGATTAAAGTACTCTGATAATTTCAGTCGTATAATTGCCTTGTCCTCCGCAATCATAACTTACCGGATAGCAGGAATATCTAGTGACTATAAAGATGAAGTAGCAGATTATAAATATTATAGAAGAGTTTTTGGCGACTTAAATCAGCTTATGGGCAGTGATAGAGATCCGGAGGCACTTGTCCTTGAGTTGATAAAGGCTAAAGTGGAAATACCCCAAATATATATGGCATGTGGAACGGAGGACTTCCTGTTAGATGTAAACCAGAAATTTCATGAATTTTTAGTTTCGAAAAAAGTGAATGTCACATATAGAGAAACAAAGGGGGACCATTCAAATGATTTTTGGAACGAATATATTGAAAAGGCTATATCTTGGGTAATCCTTGATAGGGAAAATTGAGCGGTAATTAATTTTATATATAAAAACAAAGACAATAGTCCTCACTTCGAAGGAACAGTGTGCATAAAACCGACATATAGTGATCCCAGTAGAGGGGACTTCCTCAATTTTCAATTAGTTGAAGAGGTTGAAAGAAATGAAACCAAAATTGGAAGATGTAGCAAAACATGCTGGAATTTCACCAGCCACCGTTTCCAGAGTATTGAACAACCGCGGCTATATTAGTGACAAAACTCGCAAGCGAGTTAATGATTCAATGAAAGAAATCCATTATTTTTCTAATAAGATGGCACGATCTTTGTCTACACAAAAAAGTAACATAATTGGGCTAATTTTTCCAACAGTGAAAAACCCGTTTTTTTTCTGAATTAATATTTAATCTTGAAATGGTATACGAGGAATTAGGTTATAAAGTATTTTGATGTAATAGCTTGAATCATGCACAGAAAGAAAAAAGTATTTAGATATGCTTCTACGGAATCAAGTGGACGGCATCATTCTTGGTAGTCATGATAGGGGGATATTGGATCAAGTTTTAACAAGGTTACCAATTGTCGCAATTGACCAATATATTTCTGATTCTGCTCCCATTGTATCTTCTGATAATTACTTAGGAGGTAAATTGGCAACAGACCATTTGATAAAAAAAGATTGTAAAATAATCATCCATATGGGTGGTCCAGCTAGTTTAAAGACGTCAATATATTTAAAAACACCCGTATATAAAGATGTAATGGTTGCTTGCGGTTTTACGCCAATCATTTATGAAACTAATCAATCATTTAATTCTAAAGTATATTATGAATTGATTACTCAAATCTTTCTAGAAAACTCTGATATAGATGGTATTTTTGCAAGTGACGATATTCTAGCAACAAACATTTATTATAAAGCTTAAAGCCTTATAATAAATGTTCCGGATTAGTTAAAAATTGTTGGTTATGATGGTACTGATATAGCAAAAAATTTCCTTCCGAACTTTACTACAATACAACAGCCTATATCTGATATGGCAGAAAGAGCAGTAAAATTATTAGATAGTAGAATAAACAATGATGATAATCTTATAGATTTTACTCAACCACTTGATGTAAAACTAATTGAAGGCGGTACAACATAGGTTTAGGTTAATGAAGAAGATGGAGGATCAAATGATGGAGTTTTTAGGTAGGATAAATCCTGAATTAAGAGAGGTTTTAACAACAGCACCAGTAATTCAACTCCCTGATGACTTGGTCATGGCAAGACAAATGCTAATACCCCCAACAGGGAATTCAAAACTTGTTCGAACTACCGAACGGTTTATTTCCGGTGGAGATGGACAAGAAATGCTGATCAAGATTTACGAACCTGCTCAGAGAGATCAGACAAAATTACCAGCTGTTCTATGGAGCCATGGAGGTGGATATGTCTTAGGTCATCCAAACGGAGAAGACAGCCTGTGTGAAAATTTTGTAGAAGCGGCCAACTGTATTGTCATATCTCCAGATTATCGGCTCGCCCCTGAGCATCCTTATCCGGCAGCTATAGAAGACTGTTATTCTGCATTGGTATGGATGACTAACTCAGCGGAAGAATTAAATATCGATCTGAGTCGAGTAGCGATTGGAGGGGGCAGTGCAGGGGGAGGATTAACTGCTGCATTGGCATTAATGGCTCGTGATAAAGGAGGACCTGCCATCTGTTTTCAAATGCCGTTATATCCAATGATTGATGATAGAAATATTACGTTCTCCAGCAACGAAATTAAGGACAAGCAAGCAATATGGTACACATCTAATAATTTGGCGGCTTGGGGTATGTATTTAGGCGAGCATGCAAATGGTGAAATCTCTCCATATGCCGCACCAACACGGGAGGAGGATCTGTCAGGGCTTCCTCCAGCATATACGTGTGTAGGTCAATTGGATCCTTTCCGTGATGAAACGATTGACTATGTTACACGTCTTGCACAAGCCGGCGTTGAAGTAGAATTTCATCTATATCCGGGTTGTTTTCATGCTTTCGAACATATTGTTCCAAATGCAGAAATCAGCCAGCGTGCTAAAAGTGAATATATTAATGCACTTAAAAAGGCATTAAGTTTTAAAGATAAGTAATGCGTGAAGTATATAGAGCATTGTAAAGAGTGAGGTAAAACCTCATAGAAACTGTTTATTGTTTTGAAAATCAAAATTGTTTTAGTAAGTAGGAGTAATTGTTGTTTTACTACTCCTTTTTAATAGAAATAAAAGTGAAACTTATTTCTGAAAAAATTAAATGAGGCAGAAAAAATGATACATGAAATTATCGATATTCGAACAGAGAATTCTGAAGCTAAGTTATATACTTATTTTTTAAATAATTCCCCAGAAATAGATAGTAATCGAAAACGTCCAACGGTCATTATATGTCCTGGCGGGGGATATGAATTTACCTCTGACAGAGAAGCAGAACCGATTGCCATTAGAATGATGGCTATCGGTTTTAATGCATGTGTTTTACGATATAGCGTTCACCCAGCTACTTTTCCAACAGCACTGTTAGAACTTTCCATGGCAGTTTCACTTATTAGGCAGAATGCAGAACAATGGCATGTTGACAAGAATAAGATCATTGTTGTTGGTTTTTCAGCTGGTGGTCACTTAGCAGCAAGTTTAGGGGTATTCTGGAATAGAAGTTTTTTATCTGAAAGTTTAGGGATTCCGAATGATGAGATAAAGCCGAACGGAATTCTATTAAGTTACCCAGTTATTACATCTGGACCATATCGACATAAGGATTCTTTTACTGCATTGTTAGGAGAAAACCATGATAAATCTTTACAAGAGGTATCATTGGAAAAGCACGTTTCCACCGACACCCCGCCAACTTTCCTATGGCACACTTATACGGACGAGCCTGTTCCTGTTGAAAATAGTTTTTTATTTGCTAATGCTCTTCTTAAACATAAAGTACATTTGGAAATGCACATTTACCCTAATGGGATTCATGGTTTGTCCCTTGGAACAGAGGAAACTAAGGAAAAAAATAACGAATGGACCATCCAGCCAGAAGTAGCTAATTGGATTGAAATGGCTGGACGTTGGATAAAAGGACTTTGATAATAAAAAGGGTTCTGGTGCAAGAAATCTAGTAAACTTGGACATACTGATACTAGTACTCTAAAAAGGGGCGTGATCAGTATGGAAAAGCAAAATTTATTCAAGTGGAAACATTATCAACCCGATATTATTCTTCTTAATGTCAGATGGTACCTACGGGGTTCTGTTGCAAAGTTTGAAAAAAGCATAAACAGGTTGGTAAATGAAGAACAATGTTTAGGAAGTAGCTAGTAATTGTTGAAGTTCATTGTACGTTGAAAAGGCGGAGTCTCTTTGAAGACTTCGCCTTTGTTTATATAGGACATGAATGGTTTTAATACCTTTAATTGTACGTGAAGCATGACGAAGATTTTGAAATCCTGCGGATTTGACAAAATGTCTCTTTACATACCTATGATCCTGTTCAATAAGATTGTTTAAATGTTTGATTGTACAATGGATTGTAGTTTGATAAAATCCTTGTTTTCTTAATTTGTTACATGCGCAAAGTAATGCCGGCGCTTTATATGTAGTGAGAACCGTTGGTTCTCCAAAATGTTTTACTCATTTTTTCATGAAGGCATAGGCAGCCTGATGATCCCGTTTTTTACGAAGTTGAATATCCAATGTATGTCCATCTTTATCAATTGCATGATAAAGATAACACCATTTCCCCTTAACTTTGATATAAGTCTCATCCAAATGCCAGGATAAACATGCAGATTTATTTTTCACTTTCCAAATTTGATAGATAAGATTTCCATATTCATGAACCCATCGATCCGTATACGAAAAATGAAATCATCTTTGAGAATGCAAAACTTATAGCAGATATTTTAATTGAATTAATGAACCGTCATACTATAGAAAACAAAAAGAGGCATAACTGAGATGGACAGAACGAATCGTTGCTTTCGTCATTTGCATCTATCTCGCTATATCTTGTACAATAAAGAAAAAAGAACATACTAGGCAGGGAGAGAAAAACCACGCCCTATCAATTTATAGTGGATAAAACGAGTAGGGGGAAGCTGTATGAAAAGTAACGTATTTGTTGTGGTATCTAAAACATTTGCTTCTAGTCAGTTATGTTCTAATTGCGGATATAAAAACAAAGACGTTAAAAATCTAACAATTCGTGAGTGGGATTGCCCTTCTTGTGGTACACATCACGATAGAGATCGGAATGCAGCACTCAATCTTAGAAACGAAGCAATTCGCCTCTTAACCGTAGGAACTACGGGGATAGCCTAATCCATTAGGGTTCGATAGAACTCTGTACTTAGGAATCTCCCACTTCAAACAGTCCGAAGGACGTTAAGTGGTGGATAGTTCAATTATTGCGTATCTTGTCATTAACTTTAAAATTTGATCCCATTTGTTTTTCACTTACAATAAAAACGATAAATTTTTAAAAATAAAGGCTTTACAGCTTTAAATACTTTTTACAATACCAAATAAGGAAATAAGGATATATTGTGATTGAAAACAACTTATTAGGTATTTACACGAAAGTATTAAGTCATTGAAATTTCTTTGCCTACAAATATAGAAATTTGTATTTTACCTGATACGTGAAATTATTATTAGACATTCAAAGAAAAGGTACCCCTGCTGCAAGGTACCTTTTCTAAGGGGTGTAACTCATCATCTAATCGATTGATGGTCATATAAACCGATTAGACTTGTTAATGAGTTACATACTTATTATAACATAGGTGATATCAAAAATATCATCTATAACAAACAAAAAATTCCTAATATTACAAATAAATCAGAAACATCTCCAACAACAGATAGGTGCCATCATACTGTTAACAAAATAATATCAGGCTAATCTATAACTGTATAACCGGTCCCCGTTTACTTTTATATGAGTTAGCATAAGAGCCTGTTTGCATGTTCGACCTTCTTTTATGTACAATATATTATTGGTCCAAATTATATACATCTCAAATGCAAGAGGGGATGCCATATCGTTCACTACGGAAAACAATCACCATTAACTTATTAGATTTCAAATTATTTTCTAATGATGAATCTTTCCATACAATCGGACAATTATGGAATACGAAGACACAACAAATCTTAAGTAATGACATTGAAATTCATTTCGTAGAGATTCCAAAACTTGTGAAACAATGGCGTGAAGAAAAAGTGAATCCTTGGGAAAATGCGTTTGTTCGTTGGATGTTATTATTACCAGCACATGAAGACGAGCATTTAACTCAAACATTGGAGGAGATTGCGATGAATCAAGATCCAATTTTAAAACAGGCAATCAATAAATGGGAAAATATGAGTCATGATTCTTCTTTCCGAACAGCTTACGAAGCACGGGAGAAGCTACTTCTAGATGAACAAGCTAAGCTAGCTCATGCTCGTGAAGAAGGTTTAGAAGAAGGTCTGGAAAAAGGTAAAGCCCAATTGATTCGTGGTATGCATAAGAATGGTATGCCGTTAGAAGATATTTCAAAATTTACAGGCCTAAGTACAGAAGAAATACAAAGATTACTATTATAATGTATGTAATACAAAAAACGAATAGAAGCACTTGTTCAATGAACAAGTGCTTCTACGTTCATATGCTCACTGCCCGCCACGACACTTACAAGTCCTGCCCAAAGAGTTTCATATACAACTGTTACAGCAAATGGAATGTTAAGCATGGATTTAATAGTGTTTTCATAGACATCGCCTCCGTCATATTTATTGTTTTGTAACATAATAAGACCTTGCGAAAGGGTCTTTTTCTTTTTTAACTAAAATGCCGAAAACTAATAAATAGGCTTTTTGTTTATGAAATCTCAAAAACTAAGAATACTCTTCAATTTGAGATATCCATTAAATATTGAATCATAGACATACCTATAGATATCAAATAAAAGCCTTACATGAAAGGATTAGACCATGAAACAAAAATCAAATCGTTAATTATCACTTGATTTTTTTATTTTACGTCTCAAATTCATAACAAAACTATACTTTTTGAGATTTAAAATTAATCAATGTCACAACTTCCTATAATTTATCTTATGTAAACTAATAAAAAGTAAGTTAAATTTTATATTATCCCCTGTTGTTGTTCGGTGTCCAGCGACACAAATCTCACTACTCTTACTACATAAAAATACTAACTCCCAACTATTTTTGTAAATAGATAAAAACTAGAAATAAAAAATCTAATTGGTTGTGATCTGTATCTGTTTAATTATTACTACACCATGACTATTTATTTAATACTTGTAGCAAATAGAATAAGGATACAATAATAAAAAGCTTTACGAAATTTTTCGCAAAGCTTTTATAACTACGTACATTATAATAGTAATTTTCGTATTTCTTCTGTACTTAGACCAGTGAATTTTGCAATGTCTTCTAACGGCATACCATTCTTATGCATACCACGGATTAATTGGATTTCCCCTTGTTCAATCCCTTGTTCAATTCCTTCTTCAATTCCTTCTTCAATCCCTTCTTCAATCCCTTCTTCACGAGCATGAGCTATTTTAGCTTGTTCATCTAGAAGTACTTTTTCACGTGCTTCATAAGCTGTTCGGAAAGATGAATCATGACTCATATTTTCCCACTTATTGATTGCCTTTTGTAAAATTGAATCTTGATTCATCACAATCTCCTCCAATGTTTGAGTTATAATACACTAATAAAAAGCTTTACGAAATTTTTCGCAAAGCTTTTATAACTACGTACATTATAATAGTAATTTTCGTATTTCTTCTGTACTTAGACCAGTGAATTTTGCAATGTCTTCTAGAGGCATTCCATTTTTATGCATACCGCGGATTAATTGAATTTTCCCTTGCTCAATCCCTTCTTCACGAGCATGAGCTATTTTAGCTTGTTCATCTAGAAGTACTTTTTCACGTGCTTCATAAGCTGTTCGGAAAGATGAATCATGACTCATATTTTCCCACTTATTGATTGCCTTTTGTAAAATTGGATCTTGATTCATCGCAATCTCCTCCAATGTTTGAGTTAAATGTTCATCTTCATGGGCTGGTAACAGTAACATCCATCGAACAAATACATTTTCCCACGGGTTTACCTTTTCTTCACGCCACTGTTTGATCAATTTCGGTATCTCTACAAAATGGATTTCAATATCGTCACTTAATACTTGTCGCGATTTTGTATTCCACAATTGGCCGATAGTATGAAATGCGTCATCGTGAGAAAACAAAATAAAATCTAATAAGTTAATGGTAATGGTTTTCCGAAGAGAACGATACGGCATCCCTTCTTGCATTTGGGACGTATAGAGTTTACTCCAGTAATATAAAGAACGTTTCACCATATCATGTGTATTCCGAAGCTGGATTTCAATATTTACTTGTGTTCCATTGTCAAGTGTCGCTAATAAATCTAAAATGGATAATTTATCATCTTCATATGATTTGTGAAGATGCGGATCTTCTAATTGTAGTGACGCAATTGGCACTTCTAACGATTCAACTAAAACTGCATTTAAGAAACCAATTAGAATTTCTTCATTGCCCTTTGTTCCGAATAACTGTTTAAACGCAAAATCGATTCTTAAATTTACTAATTTTGTGGACACGGACTTTCTCTCCCTGTCTTTCTTTTTCTCTTATTTTATAAGATAATTCCCTATACATGCAAATGCAATTGTTATTAACTTAGACAGCAAAGTTACGAATTCCGTTAATAATTGACTTAGCACATAATTTTACTTCACCAAGAGTTAATTAAATAAGAATTTAATGTAAAGTTCTATATCCTTTTATCATTAATATATAATTATTCCCCTTGTGATTTGAAGCATAACTTTGCCATTTCGGCAAGGTTATGGTTCTTTTTATTTGCGGCAAAGTTAGGCTTCACAAAAATATAATATTACATAAATAACATAATTTCTCTTGTACCAATTTCAATGCAATATATTTTGATTTATTGTAAAACAGTAAGTGGAAAGAAGAGGATATTATTTTATTATTAGGCTCTGTTAATATTAATTGTTGACTTTGGAACAAAAGAAAACCGCCTCTTATAGAGAGCAGTTTTACTTATATTCATTCTTATTCAAATTCTGAAGCGTATTCTTCATATACCTTTAATGTATTAAGCAGTCTAGCTGATTTAAGCATGATTTCGTTTGATGAATCAGTTACACAAATATCAATAAATCGGTTATCGTTTCTGTCACCAAACAATCCTTCTGACTCAAGTTCTATTAACACTTTTAATAATTCATTCAACAGTGTATTTACTCGCATGTTAAAGTCATCTTCGGCGGTTTCATGATATTTCTTAATAATTTTGTTCACTTCATCAAACATTCCGAAATCGTCCCACTCACTCCACTCAACAGCCCCATATCTATAATAGTTGTATAAAGGGTCTGATTTATTCACCTTAATCAGTCTTTCTTTATTAGCCACTGGTCCAACGCTACTGAAACAGTCGTCCGTCATTAGGGAGTATCCATATATTGTGTCATTACCACACCTAGATGTAAGTTCATTATAATGACAACGAATTGCATTTTTCAACTGAACATGTAAACTTTCTTGAAGATGCATTTTCACCGTATCTCCTCCGTTCTTTTTGTAGCGATATGTTGTTACATACTTCAATCTTAACATGAAAATCAACATTAAACGTTAACTGAGCCTATTATTAATTAGCGGCAAGTTTATGGGTTAATAAAAGATTTTGGGCAATATTATGGTTCAAAGTGAGGCGGATTTATGGTTCAAGTCACACCCCTCTTCTATTTGGCGACACAAATCTTGGATCTTTTTATTCTTGCAGGTATTATTCTGCTAATAAAATTGACGGAATTATACCCACTAGATACGCGTAATATTTTTAAACACCCTATTATTTTTTCTATCCACTTCACATATACTTTATTTTTCATTCATATATACTTGTGCGTATTTAAATTTAGCACCACGAACTTTATCATATCCGTACATAAAATATAAATTAGTATAGTGATTTTATATTTTAGGAATATCAATTATATTTCCTGGGGACTCACTAATAAGAATATCTGAAATACTTGGGTTGTTTTTTTTCAACTTGGATATTTGAATTTTTGTTAATTTAGGGTTAAATGATATATTTTGTGTTTTAAACTCCGAATTCATAATTTTATTTTGAAGTTTTAATATAAAAACCTTCCATTCTTGTAATGGAGAATTTGAAACTTCCTCTGGACTTTCTAATAGTCGATATCCATCTGCATAATGAAACATTTGTAATCCCGTCCCTAAGTCACAATCTTTATTTTCAAGAATTGCAGTTGGTATATCAAATCCACTATTACAATTATAATTTGCTGCAAAACAATGAAGAATTATTGGATTATCTATATTCTTTAGTCGACTAATTGTATCCTCTTTATTTGTATTATAAAGTAATTCTTCAAGCAAACTAATATCTTTATTTTCCATTACACCTTACCACCTTACTGATATTTACTTATTTTGTATTTCCAATTGTTTTAGCTTTCTTTCCCAAAGTTCTACTGTTGCACCTTGGCTTGGATACAATGAATATGTCCTTATGTAAAAAAGACCCTCTAATATCAGACGGTCTTTTTTACATAAACGTTCTTATTATTTTATTTTTGTAACCTTAAACTAGAAATTAGCTCATCTAGACCATTCGCAATCTCTTTAAACGAACCTCGTTCAAAATCCTCCAATTCAACTTTTCCATTTGTATTATCTAAAACAACTATCAAACCGTTCCCCTCTACACCTATTGGAGTCTTATCAACCTTATTATGATTGTTTTTATATCCTTCTAAATTACTTTCGAAGGAATCCAATTCAATATTTGGTAATACAGGTTCTAGCCTAATATAATGATTACCAATAAATCCATCTAAATCAGCAAACCAATAAGAATTAAAATAGTCATCAATCGAAGTTTGCAGTTTAATTTCAAATCTTTCCTCAATCGTCGTTAAATCATTCTTATTATTTTTTTCAATAGGTTTCCATGAAATTTCTTCTTCATCATCCATTTCACCCTGATATATAAATGAATCAACTTCTTCGTTATATGGCGTTTTAAATAAAAAATCTAATCCTTTATCAAAATATTCTTTTCTTAAATTAAAATATTTGCTCATAGCATCCTTCATTACCAAAATAATCACCCTTACTTTTCTAAGAATTTTTCTAATAGTTCAGCATATTTTTGGTCATTTCCCCAAACTCCTGCGCTTTTCTCAGCATTATGAATCCCTCCTAAACCTGGATGTAGTTTTGAGGGTACAGCCACAGCTTGACCTCCACCACGAATGTGATGATGTATTAAAGTGTCATTATATAATTCTTTTAAATCATATTGAGGAAAATGTTTTCTAAACGTTGGATTGTTTATAGGTGAGAATCCTAATTCTATTTTTTGTCTATTTGACCTATTAAACGCTTCTGGGTACTTCTCTAACATCTCTTTCCAATAAAAATCTTTATCGCGTAACCAACCCTCTGCATTGGTGTTTTTTTGCCCTTTACCAACATAGGGCATCTCAACAGTTAACCGAGGATCCGCAGTATATTTAGCCTCTAGCTTACTTAAATCAGCACCACGATATGTTCTAATAGGATCATTAATATCACCTATCTTCTTAACCGTTTCACCCGTACCCTTAGCAAGTACCATTGTATCCTCAGCTTGATTAAAAGCAGTAGAATCAAAACTAGACCTTACATTAAGCTCACCCATATCAGCAAAAGCAAGTCGATTTTCTATGCTCAAATTATCAGCTAAATTTGTAAAAGTTTGTTGTATACGCGGTACTATGACTTCCTTGAATTTTGCAAACTTCGCACCTCTTGTAACTGTTGAAACTTTACTAAGACCTTTTAGAAATACCTAGTTTATTTAATCTTTCAACTTCGTACGCTACAGCACCATGTAAATTAATCCTATTGTTTAATTCTTATGGAGTAAACCAACCATATTTATTACGCAAGTATTCTATTCTACTTAAATTTTCGCCACTATTAGAAACTTCTCCCGTGCCCTTATATTTATTTAACTTTAATTTCTACAAATTTTCTACACACGAAAAAAACCTTGATATATCAGAGGCTTTCAACTATTTTCAATACCGATGGTCGGGGTCGAACCGACACTCCCGAAGGAACACGATTTTGAGTCGATTTTTCCCCTTTTGTTTATCATTTATTATCATTTTTAACAGTCATATTAAGTAATTCTACAGTTAATTGTAGGGTATCACAGTTAGCCTGTTCACACGACTATTATATACTTTACAGTATAATAATTCTAACAGGTGGGATTTTCAATAAAAACCTTCTACTGTTGTAACATAAGATTCAAAACCTTCCCCTGTCCTACTGTAACAGACACCAAGCCATAACCAACACCATGAAGATTACCTCTAAATATCAATCCAGTAATAAAAGTTAATGAGCATAATAAAAGCTTATGCAAGTTATGCATAAGCTTTCTCTTCTTTATTCTTCATCGTCATAATCACGTAAGCTATCAAGTAATTCTGTAAAAGATAAACAAACAGGAAAAATAGCTTCTTCCATCTCTTCTACCTCATGGTCCCAAAATACAACAGTTGGGGATTCAAGATTATTTCGATAATCAAAGCATAAAAGGTTACCAAACGGGTCTCTAGCAAAAGGGTATACTTTATCAACTAATCTATCTTTTATACCTTCATAGTTTTGAACAATCGAATATTTATCTTCTATATGAAGAGTTAAGAGGTCGCTAAATACATTTTCATCTTGTCCCGGTATATCAAATACTTTTGGGTGAGGATATCCTCCGTCATATTTCTTCACGCATTCAACAAAATCATTAGGTAATTTAATATTAAAATATTGTTCTACTTTTTGGATTTTTTCATCTGTAATTGGTGTTTTACTCATAAAGGACCATGTAATATTGTTCATTTTTACCACTCCTTATTTATCACTATCTTTTCCCCCAATTTTTTATCCACCTGTATGACCAGTATCGTGATGTATCTGATAATCTACAAGTTGCATTCTACCAGCATCTTGATGATGATGCCATGTGTAATGTTTTGGTGTTTCGCCTTTTTTAAACATATCAATTTCTTCTTTTGTGAATTTTGAAACTAATCCAGGGTCTTTCATTATTTGTTCATATAATGCTTTACTACATTTTCTAAAATGCGTTGGTCTAGTTTTTTTGAAATCTTCCTCTTTTAGAGTTACCTCGCCCTTAGATTCAAAAATAGGAAACCCATCAGCATCATACGGTACACCTGTAACTGGATGTTTATCTCCTGCTAAATCACCCATTCTTAGCCTAATTGTTTTCGGACCATTAGCACCCTCGTAAGTATAAGTTACGGCTTTTTGCAAATAGTGTTGTGTACCACCTGCGAGCGCGAAATCACTTCCGAATTTTCCTACATAATTATTTAATGTGTTAACTGCATTTCTATATGTAGCAGAATCACTTACTACAGACATTCCTTTTGCTAGGTTTGCAGATGTCGCTACTTTTGATACCTTGCTAAGACCTTTATCACCAATCAGTCCTAATCCTACTTGTGTTAGGGCATAACTAAACCATCTTGTACCACTTTCTAAATCACCATTTATTACATCATTAATAAATGAATCTGACAATACATTATACATGGTACTAAGGGTATCAATAGGGTGCAACGCAGCATGCCCATGTTTTTCCATGTTTCCCAATCACCTAATGCTACTATACCATCTATTGTATCCTCAACGGCTTGTCCTGCACCATCCCACACGCCACTCAAAAATTTCTCTACGTTGGATTTTTCAGAAGGATTTTCTTCTTTAAGTTTCTCAGCTTCACGAGCTTTATCCTCTGTAATCTTTTGAATAGATGCCGTCCATCCCATATTCAATTCTTGTACACTAAATGTACCACTTGCGGGACTGAAACCTTTCCCGCCTTGAACTTGACGTCACCACGGACACCCCTGCCTTGAGCTAATTGCTATATTCGGAGCTTGAACCCTAGAGAATGTGCACATGCAACACACATAAAAAGAGTGCATGTCATAAATACACGCACTCTCTCCTCTTATAATGTTTCTATTTCTAAATCAACTTTCTTTCCTATACCCTACATATTCAATTCTGAATCCCACACCTCAACAAATTCAAAACCTTTTAAATCACTTTCTAAAACTGCATTTCTGAATTCATCTGATACAAAAATAGCAGTAGGATGAATAATTTTGTTTATATATATTTTAAAAATTGCTTGATTTTGAACAATACTAGGAATAAATGAATATTTTTCACACCCTATTATTAAACCAGAGCTTAGTTTTTCAAATACTGTATTATCACTATCAAGTGCATCTAACACATTTAAAACGTGAATAGCATAATATTTTTCATTTGTTATGGTATGAATTAATGGTAGAAACTCAACGTTATCACCTATTAATGGCTCTAATATCTGCTTTGCTTTCCCACTAATCATTCGTACGCCAGATTTCCCCAAAAAAATAGGGCAATCACTACGAGTCCCTTTGTCTTCTAATTTAATAAAAATATCCGTCCAAGAATTTGATAACTTTCCCTTGGAATTAAATTGTTTTTTAAAATATTTATTATCCTCTTTATAATTTAATAAGTGAAAAGACTGATAATCATCAGTTGAACTTTTCAATTCCCAAATTTTCATTTATTCTTCACCTTCGAATTCATATAAGCTAGAAAGTAATTCTTGAAAAGATGAACAAACTGGATAAATCGCTTCTTCCATCTCTTCCTCATGATCCCAAAATATAACCGTTGGTGATTAGGGATTATTTCGATAATCAAAACATATATGGTTTCCAAATGAGTCTCTGGTAAAAGGATATACTTTATCTATTAATCTATCTTTTATGTCTTCATATGTCTGAAGAATGGAGTGTTTACTTTCTAAATCGAAAGTTAAAAGTTTATTGAATACATCTGCGCCCTGTCCTTGTATGTTAAATGTATTGGGTAATGGATAACCTCCATTATATTTTTTGACACAATTAATAAAATCATTAGGAAGTTTTATGCCTAGATATTTTTCTACTTGTTGAATATGTTCATCTGTAATTGTTTTTTTACTTGTTCCAATCCATGTAATATTATTCATTTTAATGCACCCTTCTAAAGAAGAGTTGTTTTTAACGATTCCTCAAGCATTGTATTAAAATCAATATATGTTTCCATGACTGTACCAGATGGTTTATCAAGTTCTAAGTAAGTACCTTCAGATAAGTCTTTACAAAACCATGCAATATTTGAATCTCCAAGGAAAAGATATTCTTTTTGAAATTCATTTTCATACCATATCTCATTCGTTTCTATAAGCCCACAAATTAGTTTGTCTCTTTCAGTGTCTAGTAAAGAAGAGTCAACTCCATAAATTACTAGCCCATTAAAATCTAAACCATTTACGGTTTTAAGAAACTCCTCCTTATTCACTCGGTAAGTCAATATTAAAATTCTCTTTCACATGTTCTCTCAGTCTCTGAACTTCAGTATCTGTTGCTGGTGTATTCAGTTTATCATTAAAGCTTGCCTCTATTTTTTCAATTTCTAAAATCTGATTTTTCCACATATAAAAACCTCTTTCTAAATTTATTTATTTCCCTTTTGGGTAGATGTTGTGTTTTGGTATGGGCCAGCTTACATCTACACTATCTCCAGGTTGTAAATGTTTAGTTAATGTACGTTGTGTATTAGTTATAGCTTTATGATATGGAATATAGCCAAAGCATTCTTCGTAAGATGGCTCTCCGTATTTTTCAACGGCTTCTTTATAAGGTTGCCATTGTAATTTATCATCCATGTAATCAGCATCTTTTAAGTCCTCAAAAAAGAACTCAAATCCAGATGATACGACATTAACACATCCTTTTCTAAAGTTTAACAAGTTTACATATTTCCCCTTTTCCCAAACGATAATATCTCCCATAGATGTGGTGAAAATTGGGATATCTTGCTCACTTCTTGAATAACACTCTTCTAAAATATCTAAATACATATCCGGATTGATTACTTTCAGATAGGAATTTAGCATACTACCAAAACCATATTTCTTCCATACTTCTATTAATTCTGCTGGAAGTTTATCTTTATACTTTAATATGGTATCCTCATTGACTACTTCATGCTTTTTTAAGTCTTTAAATATATTCTCCATTAGTTCTCACGTTGAAATCAAGACAACATTAACATGTTGGCGGAACCTCTTTTAAAAATTCAATATTGATTCTATCAACTTCAATTTCAACATACTTGTTAAAGTATTCACTATATTCCAGGAAATTTTCATCTGCATCTGTAATAATGATTCCCGCATCAATAAATTCACGATTTAATATTCCACTAATACGATACTTAAAAGAATTATCAATTCTTTTTAAATTTTTAACTCCATCTATTCCTTTGTTTATTTCAATATCATCAAAAACTGTAATATCGAGATTAACAGGATAACTTTTCCCTTCTTCAATTTTATACGGACAAACAGTAGAAAATCCTGTAAATACTACACCGCTAATATTTATTGTAACTTCCTCTTCAATTAATTCATCAATTTTTTCCACATATGCTATATATTCCATTTTTTCCTCCTATTATTTATTAATCAGCAGGGTGTATAATTTGTTCATTTTTTCCGTTTAGCGTTCTCCAAAATGTTTTACCACTTTAAGTATGATATGTTGTAATATATCCTTCATTATTCGTACCTACTAACTCAAACTTAACTTTACCCTTACCTGTATTCCCCATATATTTAACATAACCTGTTCGTACTTCACCTCTATAATCATACTTAACTTTTATTCCATTTTCGATTACATCCCTAGCACCTTATAAATATTGCTCAGCATTTTCATAAACTCCTTTAAACTCCCCACCATGCTTTTCAAAATGACTAATTAGTTTTTCTTCATCTGCAAAATGTTCCACTTTTTTGACTGTAGTTTCAACTTGAGTAGTGGTTTTTTCAGCTTTTGTAACTGCAGCAACAACTTCAGCTGCTTCAGCAGTCATTTTCACACCTTTACCAACTTTTGCAATCTTTCCGACAGGTGTAAGACCAGCCACGCCATTCCACCAGCTAAAAACCTGTCCCAAGTAGACAATTTTTCTCCAGTAGATGGATCAACACCTTCCCAAGCACGACGAACATCATATTCACCACTTATCTCGCCAGCTATATCCCTAGCTAACTTTTTACCATCAAAATCTTTTTTTCCCGATTCTGATGAAGTTTCATCGTTTATTGTTTCTTCTCCAGCCAAATCACTATACGCAAGTTTCTCAACTTCATGAGCCTTATCCTCTGTAATCTTTTGAATAGACGCCGTCCATCCCATATTCAATTCTTGTATGCTAATAGATAATAAAAAAGAAAACCCACAATGAAATTAATCTTCAAAGTGAATTTTCCTTTTTACATTTAAGATAAAAAACTATTTTCTAATTAAACGAGCCTGCACTCTCTATTCAATAAGACTGTATTTTCGAACTGCAATTATATTCGTCGCATAGTAAAATGTCATCTCACCTAAGCTCGTACTTCGTTTTCTATTCTATCATTGCACACAGTACTCCATGATGGTACAACCATCATGGAGTATATATTTTCAAACACCCTATTATTTTTTCTATCTACTTCACATATACTTTATTTTTCATTCATTACTATATTTTTTAATCGTGTAATTTACTTAAAAAATCAGTAAATGTATCTGCGATGTAAAATACATTTTCTCTTGCCAGTTCTTCTACTTGTGCTTCTGTTAAACCTTCTTGACGCATTAACATTTCTTTTTCGCCAGCATTCTCATGCTCCCAAAAAATCACAATTGGGTTTTCTGTATTATTTTTATAATCTAAACAAATTAAATTTCCAGCTGGATCATTTGCAATAGGGAAAACCTTTTGTGGAAGCGTAAGGTTGTATATTTCATACTTTTTAACAATGTACTCACTACTTTCCTCATCAAAACTAAATAAACTACCAAAGCAACGCTCTACATTGCCTACATTAAATTCCTCTGGTAATACACTCGCACCTCCATTTATTTTTACACAATCAATATAATCTTGAGGTAACTGGAAGCCTAATTGTAATCCAATTTCTTTAATCTTAGTTTCTGATACTTCTGCATCAGTATATTCCCACTCTAAATCTTTTCTCATCTAATACCCTCTCCCCATAATTTATTTCCACCAAGATGGTTAACTGCCCCATGAATATCTTCTAATACTAATTGCATCTTTCCAGGAACCTGATGATGATGCCAAGTAAACCCCTTTATTCTAGCTCTTCCCTTTTCAATCTGATCAAGCTGTTGTGGAGTAAAAAGTTCTCTTGGCACTTCACCTTTTTCAATTGCCTCTTTTAATATCCTTGTACACTCTTTAAACTGATCTGTATCTTTCATAACATAATATTTTTCATCTAATTTTAACGTAAATTTTAAATTATCTCCTTTAAAAATAGGAAAACCTAACACATCATAGTCTACACCCTTCACATGTGTTCCTCCTGCCAATCCTTTATTAATTATATTATTTTTAGGTGAAGCATTTAAATAGTCATCAACATATCCTACCACTGATTTAAATTCTTCAACGCTATCATACCCAAATTCTTTGATAGTAGTATCATCTACTAGTTTTAAGAAGTCTTCAACACTATCGTAGCCTTTAGGGACAATCGATCGATTAATCAAATTCCCGTCTTTATCGTAATTTTTTTAATTACTTCGTCAATTTCAGATCTATGAACTGTATTACCCGTACCCTTAGGCTTATTTAATTTCCCTACATTATATACAAGTTCTTTAACACTCTACTTAAATTACAGCGCCGTTTGCAAACACAAAAAAGTGGCAGTCGGATTCCCCAAACTACCACTTTTTATAACCTCTTAATTCATTAAATTCTGTACAATTTTGTCTTCTAACATTATACATGATGGACAATATTTTGATTTACTTGTTATAGAACTTCGTCTACATCGACATCCTCTATTTTTACTTCATACATATTTTGCATATTTACTTCCTTCGGTACCCTTACATAATAATTCTGATCATTATTTAAAATAAATTGAACCAATTTTGTTTCTGATTCATTCCAGAAATTTTTAATATTATCAATGTAGTCCTCTAAATCCTCTTTATAGTCCAATTGTAATATGTAATCTTTTTCTGTGAGGGCAAAAACAATTAAACTTCCTAAGAGGTTTTTTTGTTCATTTTCTTTTTCATACTCTTGTAATAAAAACCAAATTTGATCTATCCCTATCAACTTTTTGTATTTTTCATAAAAACTACTATCACTCATAATCTCATAATCATGTATCAATTCATTGACAAATGAGTGCCATCTTATTGGGATAATCGTTTCTAATAAAGGATTATGTTCAATACCTTCTATTATTTCATCTATCTCTTCCGTCTCATCCTCATAGTTATACTCACTTAGAGATATGTGTTTGAATTTCATTGAATTTTTGTAATGCGCCAAATCATATGGATAGTGATTATTATCTTTTAAACTAGTATCATCAAGTTCCAAAATTTTCGCAAGCGCTGCAGTTTCAAAGCTCCAAAACCCTACATATCCAGGTTCTTTATGCGCATTTTTCCATTCATAATCATAATGTCCTTTAAACCATTCTTTCTCCATATACGTTTTCAATCTTTTAGATGCTTCTCTCTTATCTGTTTGTGCAAGTTCTATAATCTCTCTTGTCTTTGCATATGGATTTTCTTTAAAATAAACATTGGTGATTTTTGTGTATCCAATATCACTAGCACATAATAAAAAATCAATCACTGAATCATTCATATTTTTTTTCTCAACTAACTTATTTAATCTTTCTATATTCTTTTTATCCGTTTCTAATAATATTCCTAAGGATATCATACAAAGCATATATATATATCCAACTTTCCTAGTCCCTGTACGTTCTAAATCATAAAGTGCATTATGAAAATCTTCTTCTATTGCACTAATGTCTTCTCCTAAAGAGTACTTTGCACTAATATCCTCCATCTCATATCTAAAATTTGCTAGATAGGTTCCTTCTATAATACTATTATTATCTTTAGAATATCTTTGAATACCATTTTTTTCATCTTCTTCTAAACTTTTAATATCCTCTCTATTTTCTTCAATAAACTCTTTATTATATTCTATTCCTTCTCTACATTTCTCTTCTATACATAAATGATCTCTCATTACATTAAATTCCTCCTAGCTTCTAAATTAAGGCCATTCTCCAATTACATTACCTTCTGCATCTATTCTATATGTTTTTACATTTCCACTACTATCGACTTTTGATAGTACTCTTTCTACTTGATCTTTTTCCAACGCTTTCGTAATCTTATCTGCTAATCGTTTATCTCCATCAACAGCTTTCAATATTCTACTTTTTCTAGTTTCCGAACCTGTCAACCAATCATTTGACATTTGGGGTCCATCTTTAGTTTTTCCTAATTGTGAACTACCAAACTTAGCTTCATCAATAACATATTTGATCTTTGATTCTGCATTTGTATTTTCGTATAATCCGTCAATCCCTTTTACTATTTTATCATCTATGCTTGATGGTGCACTTTTGCCGACTGGCTTTAAATCAAATCCTGCATCTTTTAAACTTTGATTGTTTAATAAGTTATCACTTGATTTTATTTCACCATAATTACCTTTTTGTTTATTTGTAGCTGTTTTTGCATCAAAGTCACCTACATTTGTATTTTTTCTACTACCGAGATTACCATTACCCGTACCCTATGTTGTAATCTTAAAATAAAAAGCACTCGTTGCCTATTGTAGACAATGAACTGCACCCCAATTGTTAGACACAGTCTAACAATTGGGGTGCAGTTCACAATCAAGTGCTTTAAGTTCATGTGTTTTTTAAGTAGCATTAAATTTGTAAGTTTTGTAGCTACAGTATGAAACCTTTTATATATCGTAACAAGTAATACGTTAAAACTTGCGAGCTAGTATGAGTTCGTTAGTTCAATAACCATGCCATTATAGTTGTCATCCAATAAAATTTCTCGTGCTATTATATTGTTATACATAGTACAACCATCATAAGTCACTTCGTTCAAACACCCATTTCTTTTTCATTCACTTGTCTCATGTGTTTACTTAATATCATAAGTAAAATCATTCTGTCTAACATTAACTTATTCCCTGGCTAACAGTTAAAATATTCTTTTAAAAACGCATAAAACGTTGACCAAGTTTCTTTTAACTCTCCGCTTAAAAGTAGCTCATCTCCGCCTTCAAAATTAACTAAGTAAACTTTATCAGTTATACTATCAAGCACTAGTACAGCATTTGCTGACATTTCACTTAAAACTAGATACTTTTTAGGAAATCCATGCTCTTTTCGAGCAATAATTGTATATGATTCAATATTGTTCTCTTCATCTACAATATCTAGCAACTCATAGGGAACATGCTCTTCCCAAAAAGGCCCTGCATATCGATGATAAAAATCACTAAATGTATCAGATACTTCTACACTTAAGCTAGTTAAGGTCTCTTTCACTTTATTCTTACCTTCACGTTTATAAATGTCTTCTCTAAGAACTTGGTCTAGTTTATCAGGCAAAACACTCACTTCAATTCCCTCCAAAATATAGATATTACTATTGTAGATAACTAGTAGAAGTAATATAATCAAAATCCTCAAAAGAATTAACTAGATTCTCGTATTCAAAATTGTAAATTAAAATAACAGCATTATACGACTTATTTAAGTTAACATATTCTCTAATTTTAGGTAGTATAATTTCCTCGTATGAACACCCATCTAGCAAAACAGAGATATTATCGCTCTTTTCTTCTAATACTTCTTTTTCAACAAAGTCTTCATCTATTTCATTTGTATCAATATTGAAATTTACAAAAAATTTAGAAGGTATAGACTCTCCATCTTCATCGTATGTTAAATTGACGTATTTCTCTAACTGGTTTTGTGTTTTAATATTACCTAGCCATATTGAAACTATTCCTTGTTTTTCTATAAATAACACACTCCTATTTTAATCTTAATCCTTCCGGCAATGATGAAATACTACCCTCTAATCTATAGTGAGCCCAACTATTAAGTCTTATAATAAATGTGTTATAGTCCATTTGATGTACTAATAATTCATTTTGTACTTTTGTAAAACCTAATCCTCCATAAACACCTTTAGAATCTACAAATTTAATATTAAATATTGCCCTTCTTAAATCTTTAATTTTTTCAGCACTGATATTCCAAAACTTGAATTGCGGAGCTCTTAACCCTAAATGTCATTCATACAAGCCACCAAGTTCTCTGATCTGACGTTCAAATTTCTTTCTACTCTTTTATTTTTCCATAGTTCATCCAATTCATGACTAGAAAGAGAGTTGAAGAAATCATTAAATTTCCCACTTTTTGCAGTCGAGATATCTTCTGTAGTTAATTTAGATATATCCTTTATTTTATCAAACTTCCATGTATCCTTTGTTGTAATCTTAAAATAAAGACTCTGTTAAAGAACAATGTTGATATTTTAGTGTAATTAATAATAAGCTAACACTATACGGAGCAAATACTTATTAATTTAATGTCAATAACTATTGAATAGAAGGTGATTTTAATGGGAATTTTTATCCTTAATCGTTTTAATGGAATTGAGAAATATGAAATTTCTGAAGCTATAATATATGCGGTAAAAAAAAATGAAAATGAAATAATGGTATGGCTTGAAGTAGAAACAGAGCAAGAGCCACTCCAGTCACTACCCGATACAGCAGATTGTAAAATGAATCCAAGTGGAGAGATAACCATTTATATGGATAACTTAAATCTCGAAAATTTTGGAGAACAAGAATTTACTATTTCCAAAGGATATGATGAAGACAGAAACGATTGGGTGGCAAGAATATATTATTTTGAACACCAAGACGTTAATAGTAATATACTGAAAATGAAATATAAAGGAAACGGAATTTTTTATATCCATTGGACAGGTGTAACCACGGATATATCTTATTATGATGGAAGCAAGCCAAATACTACTATTGAGGTTTTTGGAGAGTTTATTTTTGAAGAATATAAGGAATGGTTATAAAGTGTGATACATACATTGTTTTTATTATAAAGAATCGGGTGTGTTAGTTATGCAGAGATTGGGAAACTATGATAATAGGGTTTCCCTTATTTTTATCTCAATATCAACATTAGCGTTTAACACAGCCAAAATAAAAAACACTCATCGTCTATTGTAGACAATCCAGCGCTTTAAGTTCATGTGTTTTTAAGTAGTAATCTAATTCATTAAAAATGTATATTTATCTCTTCTTTAAGAGCCTTTTCTAAATATTCTTCAAAACTGCTTGCTATAATTTCTTTTCTACCAAAATCAAAGTCAAATGTAATGATTTCTGTATTAGGGGAATTAAAACCTACTGGATTCCCTGCACTGTCTATTCCAATAACAATAAAATTCTCATACCCTTCAAGAAGAATATTTCTAAACTGTAGAGATTTCTCTACAAATGATGGTGTAGCAACAAACTCCGCCTCTCTCAATCCTAAAACAATTACTTCACCAACTGCTCCCGAACCATACTTCAAAAGAAACATTTTAAAATCCTCTGGTAATTTTACTTTTAACCCATCTTCAGCTTGTGTCACTTCCTCAATATTAACAGGTCCTCCAAATGCTTCAGGGCACATTTCAACCTCTTCATCAATTGCATTTAAAAATTCTATTTTCATTCAATCCCCCCTTTTAATCATCTCATCGGTATATCTTGCTTCCCAATATTCTTCACGCCATTTCTTGAATTCCTGCCTAGCTTCTCCACTGCCAACTCCACCTTTATTTCCAAATGGATGCTGTCTTGCATTCCCCAAATCATGGTATCTACTAGGCATCTCAATTATTGGTCACTCAACTCTTTGTTCATGATGGTGAAGTATAATTGTATCAGATATTCCATCTTTTGGTGCGTACCCTTAGTGCACTTATAAAATTATAATGCTCTTTTCACTTTTCATTCTAAAACGCAGAAAAGTACTCGTAGTCTATTATAGACAATCAAGTACTAAGTGAACTTAACAAAAAAACAGGCCAATCATAGTAGTATCTGACTATAATTGCCCTGTCCAACGTAGCGTTATTACGTTAAATAATGTATACTTTTTCAGTTTTTATGTGCATATATCTCATCTAGAAAATCTTCCTACAAGTAAAACAAATAGTATATTAGTTATCATAGGATAGAGTGTTCCATTCAGTACTAGTTAGCCGTCAAATTATAGATTTCCTGCTAACATTAAAAGGATCTACGTTATTTTCCTCTAACAACTCTTCAAATTTTTCTGTTCCGTATTTTACAAAACATTCATATTCCGACTGGGAAATAAAGAATGCTAACAGAATTTTACCATCTTTATCTTCACCTTCAGTACGTACATGACTATATTCTTCCGGGAAAGCGAATGGTTCAATAAAGTAAACTGCATTTTTATTGTATTTTTGAACAAATGATTTATCAATACTTTCAATGCCGCTAATTGCTGTTCCTCGTCCTATTTCTATTCCATTACCTATACAATAAGTATATACCCTGTACTATTAAATGCTCCATCAACTATCATTGAAATTTCAACATTATCCCCTACTATTTCCTCATACTTACTGAATCCAAGCGTATTAAAAACTAAACATTCTTCAAATGTATTTTCATATTTTAAAATTTGTATACTTGGAAGCTCTTCATTATTCTTAAACACCTCTCGATCTATTGGATCGCCTAAGTATTTGCTATAATGGTCATAATAAAGTTCTCCGTAGTTAATTATTCTTTTATATCTCCTGTATATGATCTTTCCACTCCTTCAAATGTATGGCTTATATTACGAACTTAGATATACAAGTTTGGAAAGTAAACGTCAAGTAACTCCAAAATATACTATAAAAGGTAATTTTGGAGTTACTTGACGTTTGGGTAGCACCCATGCTCATCGACTTTAAGGGATTGATGGATACCAAGAAAATTTTGTATCACTATCAAGTGGTTTATTCTGAGTTTCCTTTTTAATTAGGCTGAACCATTCGTTTAATATTTGAGCTTTTGGTAATTGTGAGGCGGGATCGTCTTCCCAAATGATGTGTGAAAACCAGGCCTTTGTTTCCCATTCAAATTGCAGTTCTGCAAACGAGATTGTAGGATGGTCCGCTTCATGAAATTGCTGGTTTACTGCATGTGAAACTTCCGAAGCTTGTGGTAACAACTCATTCTTAATTCTATTTTTAATCGTCTGATTTTCTAGCTGATTCCAAAAATATAATTGCCCGTTAATTTGATAAAAAATATCAAAAGAAGCCTCTCCTTTTTTAAAATTAGCCAAAATAAAAGCGCGTTCCACATTATTATCAGCGGCTTTTACAGTATTGACAATTAAATTTTGTGCCATTGATACCCAATAGCTATTTGCTTCTTCTATTGGAGATTCAACATATAATTCTTCATTTAATTCATTGAGGGTTGCCTCACGATCGTTTACTTGTTCCACCTTTTTGAAAAGTCTACTAAAAAAGCCCATAATTTCCCCTCCACGTTGTCATTTTCTCATTTTGTATTTCAATAATTAGGTAATAATCAATGTTATTGCCACTGTGCTCATATCATTTTCAGATGGGTTATAAAAATGTCATGTAATTATATCCACTTAGCACATAATATCTTTAATAAAAATATAGTTTAAAAGTCAATTGTCTAGTGATACAAACGCATCAACTATTCTTCGCAAACAAAATAACGAAAATACTACTTTTATACTTTGAGTTTTCTATAAAATTTTTCTCTTTTTTATAATACCTAATACAATTGGAATATCTAAACTACTAATTGTTAACGGTAAAAACCACTTTCCAAAAACATTTCCCCATCTTCCATAGCCTATTCTTCAAATATTTTCTTTTTACTACGTTTATGTTCATTTGTATGTTCAGATACGACTACATGTTTGTTTTACGTAAGAAATCCTCTAAATCAAATGTAATAAACAGTTCACTTACCACTTGTGCATGTAATTGACCTTCCTCGTCTTTTACAACTACTGTGTCTAGTAACCCATCACCGTTTAACACATCACTTAGTTTTAGTTCTTCACCTTTTGCTGAATAAATTTCTGCAATGGAGAATATTCCTGTAACAACATATCAACAATAGACCCTACTGTTGATATTGCATCTCCTTAAATATACATTAAGCCTTTAGGGGCTTGATAAGAAAAGCCTATATCTTTTTTTGTAATCTGTTCGTAGAGGTCGTTGCTTCCGAATTCTTTTCTTATTCCACGAACGGGGCAAATTAGTTCAATAAGGTCATTGTGAATAATGCTAATTTTTCCATATTTGTTATAATAATAGTGCAGGTTAGATTAAAAGTCTAGGACAGAGATAATATTGGAGGTAGTTAAAATGGGAAAGAGTGAGATGTTTAAAGATTTTAATTTTAAATTAGTGGTAATTGAAGCTTTATTAGATAAAGAGCCACTATTTCTAAAAGAATTAACAGACTTAATAGATAAGTATACGAATAATTTCGATTGGTATTCTGGAGCTGGACCAATAGTTGAAATCAGAGATTATTTAGAAGAGCTAACTTTAGAAATAAGTGATTTGGAAAAGATTGAATCCCTTTGCTTTGATGGGGGGAATGAAATTTATCATATCCTAAAGCCAGATTGGGATGGCGAAGACAGTTTATTTGATGTAACGTCTGTTGAAGGATTTCAGAATCTAAAAAATTTAAAAACAGTGGAATATATTTCACTGTGTTATCCAAAAGTATTAGAACCATTTAAACAAGCTGCAATTGAAATTGAGGATTAATGAGGAGAAAATGTTCCGGCTCTCGTTATAGTCTCTATCCAATACCGTTCCACACTTTGTACAAATGTGAGTACGAATAATTATGAGGTAAACGCTTATGGAAAATGTGAGACTATATAGCATAGTAGGTATTCACGCTATGATTTTAATTATGAACTTATTTTATTGGAATTTAAATATGAGATATTCAGTAGTGACTAAGGATAGAAGTAAGATAGACTCTTTAAGATTTTACACTTTACTATCTATGACTTCACAAATAAAGTAGGAGAATGTCTTTAATGTATATAAATGTAGATAGCATCGTAAACACAATAGCATGTTTCTTTCAGGTTATACTTATACTATATGTTGTTGCACATTTATTGGATACAGACAGGGGTGTTAATAGATTTAACCGTTTGGAAAAGATTATACGGATTGCATTATTTGTAAACGTATCATTTATCAGTATATCCCTCATCTATTTTATAGTTAAACACTACTTTTTACTATTCACAAGTTTAAGTGTACTAACTAACTTTATATTGATATGGTTCTGTAAAGTAGAGATACGTTTTAAGTTTAAAGGTACACCTAAATTTAAGAAGTCAGTTTGGGCGGAGTCTTTTCGAAACTTACTATTCTTTCTATACAGTGGAGGACTAATTTCAGAAGGGGTATACTTCTATTTTCAAGTACTAAAATCAATGCTACATAAGTAGAAGGAGGTATATACTTTGTTTGAACTTAGTTTAGGTAAGCTAGATCCTTACTTTCTTATACTTGTGAGTATCGTTGTACTGGTATTTCAAAGTATTGTCTTTGCAAGAATAGTAAGAGACTGGTTTAAAAGTAAAGATATAGAGAAGTTAAAATATACATAGGAATTATGGTAATAGGTACTATAACAAACTTACCTTTATTCGGATTTATATTGTTAGGTTTTATGTCTAACACTATTATATTAACGTCTTTAAAGATAGAATTGTCTGATACAAAGTCAAATCAGTTGAAGACTGTAAAGAACTCAAATTTCATGTCATGGTTCATAATGAACACTATACACTTAGTATTTTTCGTCATCGAGGAAATAAAACTTATTAACAGTATTTGGGGGTAAACTAATGGATAACGATATGATTTCTTATGCTTCATTAATGAACTACATAATACTGATATTGCAACTAGCTATTTTTATAATGGTAGCTCTCTATTTTATTGGCTCTGTTAAAGGTAAATGTTGATATTTGAAAACTATCTGAAATATTAGTATAATTGAAATAAGAACAAATATTCGGGAGGTAGTAAGGTTGAGCAAAGCGTTCAGTAATTTATTAAAGCATCTCGGCAATTTGTCACACACAGAAAAAGAACGAGTGTTTCAATGGGTAAAACGCTATGTTGAACCTTCTCCCTCTATCGGTGGTCGTCTAATCAATGAAATGAGAGAAACACGTTTCAAAGAAGGATTTGAATGCCCTCATTGTGCATCTGAAAACGTAGTACGGTTCGGTCAATACAATGGTCGTCAGCGCTATCGTTGTAAGTGTTGTAGTAAGACATTTACTGATACAACAAATACCGTTCTTTATCGTACTCGAAAAGGCGATGAATGGATTACATTTGTTGATTGTATGTTCAAAGGCTATTCCCTGCGAAAATCTGCCGAAATCGTAGGGGCTACTTGGGTTACGCTTTTTTATTGGAGACACAAATTGTTAAATGCAATAAAACAAATGGATTTCGAGCAATTTGATGGTATCGTTGAAGTTGACGAGACCTATTTCCTATACTCTCAAAAAGGGCAACGTGGTATTGCGGAACGCAAACCTCGAAAGCGTGGCGGGAAATCCAAACATAGAGGAATTAGCCACGAACAAGTTTGTGTTCTTGTGGCAAGAGACCGCACCAAAGTTAGAGCATTATCGTATTAAATCAAATGATGGAAAACACGTTATAAAGGGCTTGTATCATATTCAAAATGTCAATGGTCTCCACTCTCGGATGAAACAATGGATAGACCGTTTTAAAGGTGTGCCTACCAAGTACCTTGATAATTATCTTGCTTGGTTTTTATTTGTTGATAATCGTAGTAATGAGAGTACAAAACACAATATTAAAGAGTTCTTGCTTACATCATTTGTATTTGAAATGACCGATACTTATGATAGTTTGCGTCTGTCTAAATTTAGTGTATAGTCTTGGATTTAAAATTTGATTAGATTTTTTCAAACTATGAAGAGGTGTTGAGATGAGGTTGAATGAGTATATGCTTGAAACGTTTCCCAATTTAGAACTTAGACCACCTCTATTTTATAATTGGGCTATTGGTATTCGTTTTAAATTAGGTGTGGACTATGATTACAATAACATTTATGAAAATTGCCCATATTTAGAAGGCGTTTATAACAGAGCAATTACTTTATTTAAGTCTTTACATTCACCAAAAGATGATATTTATATTGTAATGGATGTAAATGACTTTGCAGACGGTGAAACTTTCAAACACAAATTGAACATCTTTTCTAAGTATGTAAAAGAGAAGTCAGTTTTGTTTAAGTTACAGCAAAATACAATCCCTTATATTTTTCCAGAAGACGATGAAGATAGAGAATATAAAACACATAGATTTGCTTTGAAATGTAAGGCTTCTGCCTTTAAATACATTCCTATGCTAAAAGCAATCTGTAATCAAGATATGGGAATAAAATCGAGTATTTTTCATAGGGTGTATTTCATAAATGTTAACAAGAACACTATATTTCACGTTTATGATGATAGGGGTTGTGATTTATTAGCTACCTCCCCTGAAACAATTAAGGATATTTATAATACATTTAATGATTGGATATTAGATTACGATAGAAATAAAATTGATAAAGTATTTAATTGAATTTAGCTTATATTAAACAAGGGGAACACCATATTTAGGTGTTTCCCTTTAATTAATATAAAAATCAACATTAAAATTTAACAGAGCCATTTTATTAAGAAAGACGTATTAAGAAATATAATTAAGAAAATGATAAAGAAAGACATTAAGATAGAAGATATAGGACTTCTAAATGCGATAAGATACTTATTATTTAAAGGAATTATTATTCAAGCAGTAGTTAAGTAGTATATTTTTATATTCTATAATACTTAGCTATTTTTCATTCTAACAATCCACTTAGCTGTGCATATAATTTTGTGGTTTCACTTTTTTCATGATTAACAACAGATTACTTCAAGAGGCGCTCCGTTGTTAATCATGTGAGTCGCGTAACTATGCCGTAATTGATGTGGATGAATACTCTTTTTAATTCCTGCGCGACTTGATATACACTTAACGATATATCTCATAAGGTTAATACTCATACGTCTTTTGGGTCTTCTTTCGGTGATAAACAAGCAGCAATCCTCATCGTCCCGTTCGCCTAAGTATCTTTTCAGCCACAAGGAGCAGTGTTGGAACGAACCAATAAACCACCAAAAAGATTGATATAAACAAACATGGTGCAATAACCCACGATTGTCCTTCTTTTGCTAGGCTCCAAATAGAAAAATAAATACCAATATAAGGACTAAAAATTATAATGTAACCAGCCAATCAGGTACGTTGATATCGAGACTAGGAAAGTAACTTAATATTTTAATTCGTTCCAATAGCTATAAGTAATCTCTAGGAGTATCTTTTCATAAATGGTAAACTCCCTAAAATAAATTATGAATTTAATTATTACCATGAATGCATATATTTTCCTAGTGATATTTTACATCGAATTGAGCATTGTTTTTCAGAAACTTCTGTAGATTTGAAATAAAGTTTGATCAGAAATACCCCACAAAACATCATTTTACAATAAATAAAAAGAATCCATTTTGAAAAAAGATAATATGCTCCTCCTTAGATAAACAGATTTTTATTTTTTATCTGTCTACCTAATGGGGAGCATATCAAGATTGATCAAAATGGATTCTTCTTCAGCAGATTTTTGTTTCGGCTTTATAAAAAAGTTTGATCATTTTCTGCCTGTATTGCTCCATAATCGCGCCCGATTGTTCTCTAAGAGTTTAATAGTTTCTATTAAACTTTCTTAATATACTCATACACTTCTTTAGGTTTTATATTAAGCAGGTGAGCAATTTCCGTTATTTTTTTTCCTTCTTTCTTCATCTTTTTTACTTTTGTCCCCAATGTTTGTTCGTATTCTTCTGCAATATCAAATAATGGAATCAATAAAGAGTGCCATATTTCAAAATCAGCATATTTATTTTTTTCCAAAAACTTATTTAGCAATGCTTTTAATTCTCTATTTTGTATAATTCTTTTTCCTTCTAACACTTGTTTCTCAGTAAGAAAATTACCTATATCTTTTATAAAATTGATAAATGAGTCCATAGAATCTGCAAGGAAACCGCCAACACCCCAACTGTCCATTCCGTGCATTAATGAAGATATAGGGTATCCATCCTCATTTAAATCAATAATAATTGGATCTCCACACATAGTTTCATATGCAATAACAATCCAATTTGCATCCCAAGTATCTTCCTCATCGGTTACAAGGGAGTTTCCATCAGTGTCAATGCTATATCCTACTTGAAATTCATCTAATTGTTCAAAAGGAAATATATCAAAATTTACATATTCTCTAATTTTTTCATATTCTAAGTTAATAAGTTCTAAATTCCTCTTAATTTCTACTTTTTGTTGATAAGAATTAAATTTTATCATTGTCATTTTTACTACATCCCTATTCATACTTTATATTTATTCTTTTTTATCTGGTTTTTACTAAAAATCTAAGACAAGAATATTAATAATTGATATTGTTATTTTTTCTTTGCCTCATATAAAGATTCTGTATTTGGAAAATGTTTTTTAAACACTTTCACAATTTTATTATCACAAAGATATATCTTTGCTATATTCCCTATAGCTATTGGATTACCTAGGTTCAATTATTTTCTCTACTTAAAATAAATTACAATAATGCCCTATACTTTACCTAATAAATTCGATGTAATTATTGTAAAATCCTTTTGCTACTAAACTGCCCCTTTAGTTAAATAAAAAAGATCCTGTAAAACAGGATCTAAACAAACTTTAGAACATCGCAACATTCTTTAAAACGTAGCGACTTTATTATAAACATCGTATCTTTTTTAGAAACACTGTGACTTTATTTCAAATCGACATTAGAATCCATTCTATTAATGGTTATTTCAGTATTAGTTCTTTAAACCAATCATTTATGTAATCTACTGCGTCTTTGAATCTCATCTCATGTATAGGTATCGACTAGAACTTGTTGCACCATCTACTTTCCCCTCTCACCTATTTCCATTCATCTCTACTTGCAATACGGAGTGATTCTTCGATGTGTTCTGGGTTAAATTTTCTTCCTGAACCAGCAATTTTATTTAGTAATTCAAGTTTTTGTTCTGTCGTAAGTTCTTTTTCTTCTTCCTGTTGAGGATTTTCTTTTATACGATGTGGTTTAAAGTGAGATTGACTTCCTAAACGTTTCTTGTTCATAAATTCCCCACCTTCTGTTCGTATTTAGTAACATCTTAACACAAAAATTCTAATAATGAAGGTACTTATCGTAGTAAGAAAAGCACAAGACCAGCTCTAAAGAGAGATGGTCTTTTTCACTGAAATTCTTCCTCTATAAATGTTCCTATAGGTTTGATAACACATGATTCCTATTGAGGGTTTCATTTCGAAAAAGTTGATTTAACAATTTTTTTATTAACCTTTTCTTAAGTTCATTCTCATATTGTAAAATAAAGCAGCTATATTATTGGAGGATATGGCAATGAATATAAAATTCAGCTTATGAAGCAATGAATATAAGTTAATCCAAATATACAACTTTAAAGAAAATTGTTTTGCGAAGCAAAGGGGTTTATGTTAGAATTACAGAAGATTCAAGAGGAAAATGCAAGCAAAGAGCTTAAATATCAAGAGAAGATTCACAAAATGTGCATGAAAGAAGTTCGTGCAAAGAATGAGAAATCTTCATCTTCTGCTCAAATGTCTAAAGGTCAGAATGCTCCTTCAATGCCTGCATTTTAATCGGACGTTTATCTGCTAGGGAATCCTTCAGATTCTGTGGCAGTTAGGATTGTCTGATTAACAATCCATTCCTTGATTTGGTGTATGGGATACACAAAAACTATCCCAAAGTTTGGTTTTAGGATATCTTCGGATATCCTATTTTTTTATGTTTTTATTATTTATTTTCATAAAAAATATTTCTTATAAACACTAAAGATAGGATAAAACGCCCCCTAAATAGTTAGGCATTTAGAAGGCATTGCTTATTATCTTTTTTCTTGTAATTCTGTAAAAGCTTCTCTTAAAAAATGTGAAATTCCAACTACTTTTCCACGTATGTTTTTTGGTGAATACACATGCAAGTATTCTTTTGCACGAGTTATTACGACCTATGTGGTAATGTACCTTCACATTTATATGTAAACTTTCTCTAATTCTCTGTACTCTTACAATAATTTCAGTTGCACAAATCCATCATCGGTTTCTTTACTATCGTTCGTAGTATTCTTGGCTGCTTGCTTCATTCTTTCCTTACTTTCACGTTTGATGGCATTTATTTCTTTCTCTTCAATCTTAAGCTTTCTTTTCATGATCCGCTGCGGCAAACCTAATGGGAATAGTTCTCTCTCAAATGCTGTACGACTTTTTATATCCATTTGCATAACAGTACTCACAAAGCGTTCTGCAACATCATCAATCTCTTTCTTTGAAAATTGACTCGATTCATTGTAATCCTTCGTCAAAATGTCCATGTGGGAATACCAGTAATCTATTTTATTACGACGTATCCTTTCTTCTTCCCTATCTTTCAATAACTTTTCTTCATAACGAATTCGCTCTATTCGTTTTCTTTCCTCTGCTTCAGCTTTTCTCTTTTCTTCCATTTTGTGTTCATATTTATGAAGTAACCGTTCCAAAAACATTACTTGTTCTATATCAGTTCCATGCTCTTCATTCTTGTTATTTGAATGATAGCGTAGTTCTTCTATAAATTCATCTATCTCTCTGCTTTCAATCCATTCCTGATACAGCTCTTTTTCCATCGTATAATACTCTTCAAAATCATTTTTTTCTCTCAAATAACTATCTGGAAATCCATTATATAAATCGATTACGAATGCAGACCACTGTTTCTCTTCCATGCTCAATAACTTGAACCAAGCATACCAATCACTGATCGATTGTAACTGTAAATTCTTTTTCTCGTTTTCTAATCGCTTCAACAACAAAGAAAATGATGCAACATATTTCTTATGAAGTTCTCCTAAAAAATCATTTAACATTTGTTGAGCTAGTATTTCTTCTTTTCGTCGTTCTTCTTGTTGCTTTTCCAATTGTAGCTCCATAAATTTTTGTTTATATGCTTTTTGTAGCTCTTCTCGGGTCTGTCTAGCCAATGTTACACTATCAAGCGTATCTGTTATTTCTTGAGCCTTATCAAATTCAATACTTGAGTCAAAAAGTTCCTTCTTATGATAATCGCTTATATGTATTTGTCCTTTAAATTCCTCGTCTTCCTGGTTTCCATGATTTGAGTGTTTCTCATTTTCTTTGTATTGAGCAAACAATAGTTCTGTCTCCAGTAAAACAGGTACAATGTTTGACTCTGCTACTCGGCTTACCTTAAATTTATCGTCTTGTGTAGAATGCGGCCGATTCTCCAGCATCGCCTCAATTCTTAACCTTGCACTTTCCTTAGTTCGACGTATCAAGAATACATGTCCAATATGGTCTACCGCTAAAACTACGTGATATTGGTCCATTAAATAGTTAAAAGCTTTATTATCAGATCCAGTTACAAAAAAATACTCCTCTTTTCTAGTCGAGATGTATTCGTAATCATAAGCATTCGTCTCCGGATTAAAATTACTAACCCTTGTACCACTATAACCATCTATAACGATTTTATCGCCATTAAGTTCCTTTTCTTTTGGAGGAAAAAAACTATCTAAAATTAGAACCCATGCGGTAGGCACTTTTTCTTCGAAATATGTATTGATTCTCCGTGCAATATCCCCGATTCGAATGTTTGAAGCCTGGACTTCAATTGCTAATTTTAATTCTTCCTTTCCTTCTGCTAATTGCAACACTGCTACATCTGCTCGAACAAGGTTACTATGTCTTCTCTCTTCCTTTACAATATAACCTGCTTTTTCAAATAGATTATAGAGATATTTTTTAGTATGACCATGTGCTAATGATTCATAGGAAAAACACTCGCGATTTGGATGAAAGAAAAATGGTTTTCTGGCAAATGCATTATCCCTAACAGTTCCTTTGTTAAATGAGAGCCTTTCTTGGCATACAGGACATACTGCTGTATAAATTGCTTTTTTTCCCCTAATAAATTGGGCTTCTAGGTCTGTATCTATAATTGTGGAATCTAATTCAATATATTTATTGTTCTGAAACTCAATTTCATTACCACTTGGAAAAATATCTTTCCACCCTTCGAATGATTCTATATAGGCATACTGCATTTGAATGTCGCTCCTTTCTACTAATGTAATCTTATTTATCCCGACTAACAGGCAAAATGGCTTGCGTTTTATCCCACAACTTCCGATATACTTTATTAGTAGCTAACTTCTCTTCATGTTTTTTATTACGTTCATTTCTTTTGATAAATTGTTTTTCTAGATCCTCAAGTATTTCTTTTTCTTCTTCAGGATTTAATCCTCTTTCCTTAACTTCTTTAATTACTGATTCAGGGATATTTTTCACTTCCATTCACTCCATTTTATAAATTTTTAAAAACGTTTCTTGAAAATTACAAACTTTATTTTAAATCTATATCTATTCTAATTCTGTTCTGTATATATGTATCCACCGCATACTTCCGCATTCGTGCAAATGATGCTGTCTTAGAGCGAAATTCCTCATACTTCTCTACAAACATCCAACCTTGTTCAAACTCAGCTACATAGCCAATCAGCTGCCCTTTATATAAGACTTCATAACAGTTCTTTTTTGCTGCAGGTGGTGCTTGCTCCCGTTTTACATATGATATATATGCTTGGTTCGTACGACAGCCTGTGCGAAATATTCGATATGCAAGCTTTTGCTTTTCAATTATTTCTGCATCCTCAAGCAAGTCGCTATGCTGCTTACCTAATATCTTTAAAAAATGGCGCGCCTGCACTGCCGTATCAATCGACATATCTAAAAATTCTTGTTTATTCTCATACATGTCCTATCTCCCTTTCAGTAGTTTAGAAGCCTTTACAACTGGTTCCATTGCAGCGGCAATTTCTTCTAGCATATTTAAATAGCGTTTTATTTCTATTCCCTTATTCCCAGCAGCTTCACGTTCAACAGCAAAGTAGCACATATTATCAGTTTGGAATATACCTTGTGGTGGCTCCCTATACCCCTCTTTATATAAACTGACATAATCCACTGGATCTTTAAATTCCTTATCAATTAGATATTCTGGTGCAGGAAGTTGGATAGGAAGAATTACAACTTGGTTTGTTGAAATGATACGGATTAATGTTAAAGCTGAATCTTTCACGTTTTTTATGTTTTCATCTCGAAATACAACACGCGTGGTGTCTCGTTCTCCTCCAAAATTTAAGCGTACTGTCTCTGCACATTTCATCATTCTTGTGAACGAGGTATCGCTTTTATTTATCAATTGCTGAAGTGTTAGCTTTGAGTGTAATTGAACGGTTCCTATTACGATATCATCTATCAAGCCCTGTATTTGCTCTTGGGTCCTTTCATGTTCCAAAAAGCAAACAAACGGTTTGTTTTCAATTATTTCACCATTACGATTAAAATGATCATCAATACCTGCTTCAACCGTATTAGCACGTAACCGTATATGGCTCGACTTTATAATATTGAATAAGAGTGCTCTTAAATCCTTTTGGTGAACCACCATCTTTAGATTGGAATCATTTTGTTTTTCCCACTCCTCTTTTTTAAGCGTGCCATTAGGAGCAAAAAAATAATTGATTTTATATGTTCGTAACTCCCCTGTTACTAGAAATCTCTCAATGGTTTTTCGATTCAATTTTAATAATTTTGCTATATCATCAATTGTAAAAAAAGCTGGTTTATTATGTTTTATAAATTCTCTAATCATGGTTAACTTTGTAACCCTCTTTTTGCGACTTTTTTCTAATGGAATACTATATATCGCAAAGTCTATTACTCTATCTTCATCGTCGATTGTAAATAGATAGGCCATCATAAAACCTCCTGAGATTATCAATGTATATCTCTATTACTACACTAACTATCAAATCCCTCTTTGAAATTTCGTTATTCTATTTGGCTGGATACAATATATTAAATATAAATTTCTACAATCATATAGAAAGTGTGTTTACCATAATAACATTCTAGTAAGCCCACTTCGACAATAAATCAAAATTTCTATATTAACAGAATCAGTAAAATGCTTCCTGTAGCTTTGAATTCCTGTAAGTCTTATTTGATATACACATGGTATCGCTTTAACCATCTTTGCAATTCGGAGCGATCCGCTAATTCGACACCAGTACTTTCAGCAAGCCTCTTTGCAGAATCAGTAAAGTAACTATTTGTAACCACCATTGCAGCATGGCATCCATAATATGCTTTTGCACTATACACTTCTTGTACCGCCTTATTTCCAACATTTCCTTTATATCGTTTTGCTTGCACCGCATATTTTTTTTCGTTCATCCATACGATTACATCAGCACCTTGATCATTACTTGCAGTAGTTAATTTTGTCTTGTGCCCCATCAATTCAAATAATTCTTTCAAGTAGTATTCAAAAGTTCTACCGGTCATCCCATCACAGTGCGCGATTGTTAAGATGTTATGTATAGAACTAGGATTTTGCTTTTGATATGTATCTGATGCTTTTTTTAAGGAATTACTTAGCTTTTCTAACAAATCAAATGCATATTTGATAGCTCCTCTGACTTTAAGCAGAAAATCTCCTAATTTTGTTCCTTCAAGGAACCATAACCAGATGAATACCCAAACACCTAGCCCAGCCAAGAATCCCAAAATACACGCTATTACAAAGTGATGTGGGAACAAAATGAATGTGAGTATACAAAACACCATCACAACTATTAATGCCCAAATAGTACCAGGGTATTTGTTGTGTTTTTCTTCAATGAAGTGCAGAATTTTGCTTGTCATGTTGATGATAGCTCCTCTTTTTTAAATCGAATTAGACTGAATTCGATGATTAAAATATTTTCCATGTTAGCAACACTATACAACAATCAGGAGCTACATAGATGGATTGAAGAAGGAGCTGAATGGTTTTATGATGAATCACAACCAAAAACTGGGATTTAAAAAAGCAACTAGCTAATATTAATGTTACAATTTAAATTTTAACTTTCAATCATTCTAGATATATTGCTTTTATTAATTTTTTGAATGGGATTGTAACCAAAGGACTCCCTATCATTTTGAGGGTGGGGAGTTATTACGGTTACATAATATAGGATTAATATATCGATGGTATATTTGTTGGTCCATGTTCTGAAAATCTTATAATTTTAGCTGAAGAGACAATGGGTTTAAAATTTCCTTCTACTTATAGGGTTTTTTCAGAAAACCTTAGAGTTGGAGATTCATTCCCCAGTCTATTTTTTGTTGGGTCAATTCAGTACTTGGTTATTTTGATTGTAGATTACAATTGTATAAGAATCGGACTTCACCAAGTTTTTCAGTTTCCCTTCACTAAGAAACCTCTTTATCTCCTGCTCGACTTTTTTGGCGAAATCCTGTGCTTCTGCATCGGAACTGTTTAGGTGTGTATGAATACCTAGCGTAACAAGTTGATTCTGATTGTTAGTGGTAAGTTGAGTTGTAAATCCGTTATAGCCTTTCTCTTGGAATCCTTGAAACAGATTACCTTGAATGGTTTCCCATCTTTGGTCTTTTTGTACCTGTACCATGTTTTTCTGACTAATATTAACTGTATACGGTTGAATGCCTTGATGTTTTAACTGTTTGTTAATTTCCTTTCTTACTGTACTTGCCTTTTCTGTATCTGCTATTTCTAAATCAACCACCTTTGTTGGTTCATCTACAGAAGCACCGATAAAATCCTGTTTATCTACTACATGGAGAACTGCATTCATGACTTTTGCTTCCTCTCTACGAAAATCCTTCCTATCACTCTGTTGGCAGGTAGACAGTATACCGCTAAATAAAAGAAGTCCAACTAGCCCTGCTTTCATGTACATCTTAATTTACTCCTCCTTCTTTTCTGTTTAAGTTTTTGGTGAAACGATAGACTACGATAGGGTTAGAGATTCCCCATTTCGCTGAAAATACCCCCTTATTTTTTGTAAATAATTTCCAAAACCATTACCTTTGATATAAAACACGCTACAAACAATGCTAGAACCCATGCCTATCAACTTAAGAAATTGATTCTTCCCCAAAACGAAAAAAATGAGCTTTTTTGTTACAAGTTAGTACAAAATTTTGTTCTGGGAGGTACTATAAAACTTTAGCTTGATAGCGATGGGGCAACCTGTTCTGTTAGGTTGATGGACATGGGGTACAGACCGCAAATCGGAAAAACCCCACGTTAAGCAAATTTCAGCATAAAATGCTGGCGGTACAGTTATTAGAACGTGTGATTGAAGTTGATGCACTATCTGAAAGCTTACGAATGTTATTATTGAAGAGACTTTATAAATAAGAAGAGGTGTAGTATAGCATGTTAAATAAAAGATTATTATCAACATTAGCATTAACAACATTGTTGTTGGGGTTCGGTGCAGGTTGTACAAACCAACATGTAAGTAAAGAAACAAGTACGGTAAAAGTAGTAGAACAGAGTCAAAAGAAACAAGAATCTAATCAGACTCAAAATAAGACTGGTCTTACCCCTGTCAAGTGGACAGATTCAAAAAAGACTATGCAATCAGTGTGTTCCGATATTCGATTGGAGCACACTGATTCAGTTTTTTCTGAAATCGTTCATGATTATAGAACCAAATATAATCCTCAATGGCTCGATAGAGATCGTTTTCTGTTTTACATCCAGAAAAATACATATTCTCTGTTTTGACATGTGAAAAGAAGGATTCAATGCATGCATTATCTAGACAGTTTCCCTTGCGAGAATGACTACCTATTATCCCGAATGTTTTAATTTGATCATTGTATGTTTTAGATGTATACTGGAAACCCTGGTCTGAATGAAGGATTGCTCCTTGTACTTCTCTTGTTGTAGCCAGTTTTTTGACAGTATCACTCACCAGCTTCAAATCATTTCGTTTGGATAGCTCCCACGCGACGATTTCATTATTAAAAAGATCTTGGATGGCAGACAGGTAATAGAAACGATCTCCAAGATCTAGATAGGTTATATCTGTAACATAAAGACGGTTCGGTTTATTCGTTTTAAATACACGATTGAGTCGATTCGGTTGTATGATAGAGACCTTCCGCCCAAAGAAACGGCGTTTCTTTCGAATTACAGACCGAATATTCAGCTCTTTCATTAACCTATACACACGTTTATGATTCACATGAAACCCTTCTTTTTTCAGTGCTATTTGCAAGCGGGGACATCCATAAAAAGGACGTGTATGATGGATAGCCATTAAATGTTTCTTCAAGAGTTGTTCATATTGGTACCTTTTTCTTCGAACTTTCTCCGTTTCTCTCCATTTATAGTAGCCAGATCGGGAAACACCCGCAATCGTTACGATCCAGGTAATAGGATAATTCTTGTGTAATTCGTGAATGATTTCAAAACGTTTTACTTTTGGAACCCATCCTTCCCATGTAGATTTGGATACTGCTTTTTTAAGTATTCAACCTGCGCTTTTAAATAATCTCTTTCTTCCTCGATACTTATAAATGTTGTTTTAGATAAGCGATGAAAGGGATTGAGTTCTCTTGATTCTCCCCCTCGTTGATCAGCCAAAGGCTCACCCTGCTTATGCTTCTTTACCCAATCTTTCAATTGAGTAGGACTTCTAAGCCCTAGTTCATTTGCCAGAATCTGATAACTCTTTTCTCCATTTACATACAGCATGACTGCCTTACGTTTGAATTCTTCTGTATACGGTTGAAATGTTTGTCCTTTTTTAGCCAAAGAAAATCCCCTCCAAATAGAGTGTAACACTTACTTATCAAAAACAGTCTTTTTACACTGTCTACTCAAAAGGGATAATACCAGACTTCTAACGACCAAAAACAGTCTTATAACATAGAGGACATTGCAAAGAACTACAAAGGTCAAAAAGTAGTAGAAGTAAACGGAAATAAAGCTGATTTTACACAAGATCAATTAGATAAAGTACAGTTGAAGAATACAAATCCTACATGGCAAGAGTATTCAGATTTAGATAGTATGAACCGTGTAGGTACAGCAACAGCATTGTTAGGCAAACAAAAACCAACCAACAGAGAAAAGAGATGACCGTTTAAATACGAAACCTACAGGTTGGCATCAGAAGAAGTTGAATGATGGTAGTTACTTATATAACAGAAGTCACTTAATCGGATTCCAGTTGTCCGGACAGAATGATAACCCTAAAAACTTAATGACGGGTACAAAAGACTTCAATCAAAAGAGCATGGTAAAGTATGAAAACATGGTAGACAAAGAAGTAGAAAAAGGAAGCTATGTATTATATGAAGTAAAACCTGTTTTTATTGGTAGTGAAAAGGTTGCTCGTGGGGTACAGATGAAAGCGAAGTCTATGAACAATCAAAACTTAGAATTCAACGTCTTTTGTTACAATGTACAAGACGGTGTAGAGATTAACTATGAAGATGGTACTTCTAAACTAGTGGGTAAACAATAAGTATTCATTGGGATCCCGCCAGCATTTCGGAAAAAAACCACGCTAAGAGCATGCAAGATTTTATACAGTTTTTCGGCTAATCCAGTAACAAACGAGAACCCTAAAACCTACGCCAGGATAGGAATGTATAAAAAAATACATAAATCCATAGAACAAAAAAGAGGATCCCTTGTGAGAGTAGGGATCCTCTTTTTACTTGCTACTGATAATGAGACGTTATGTTAACCGAGCATGAATATTCTATTCATTAATTTTTTAGTACTCACCATAAATTTAATACAGCAAAATGGGGATATGAGGAAATATCAATAAGGTATGTAGAAGGATTCGATGAGACAAATAAAATTCCTGTTTGTTTTAAGTAATACTAACAAAAAAATTATGAAATGAATGCAATATAACAACCGACCATAATGAACCTGTCTTTTTAAACACAAATCCAAAAATTAATCCAAGAAGAAAAACATATATTTGACTCCATAAATTAAAAAAATCCCCGCTATAAATCCAGATTGGATAGTGTATTGCTAAAAATAAGAAGGATGTAATAAGATTGGCGTTCCAAAAAGGTAATCTTTTACTTATCTCTTGCAGAATTAATCCTCTAAACACAATCTCTTCTGTAATTCCTACTAAAAGAATAGCATTAAGGTAGTTGTCGAAAGATAATGTGAGGTTAAATGTTTGATTATTAAGCATATAAGTTTCAAGGACAAAATATAAACCGAGTAACAATGAAAGAACTACTCCCAAAAAAAGTCCTTTTTTCACATTAATATTTATTTTTAGGTAACCAATTGGATTAGTCTTTAAATAATATTTTATGTATAACCAAACTGGAACAATCCAAATTGAAATCTTAATTAATGCAGTCAAAAAAGCTGCAGTAGTATCCCCAAATAAATGAATATATTTTGCTAACCATAATTCTTTAAAAGTCCAAACAAGATAAAATATGAAAAGATACAATATAATTGGTTTTATATCACTAATTTTGTTTTCACTTTTTACACTTAATTTTGTTTCCATTTGTCCCCTCCTAAAATTCGATGTGTTTAAAATTTCCCGCCAATTAAATTTATTAAAAATCTTGTTCTACTAAGCTTCTTCATTATTTCAAGTACAACATTCCACAATCTGTATATTCATTTTAACATAAAATTTCCATTTTCTTCCGAAAAATAAGTTCGCTCAATATTAAGCAAACTATCTTAAATATATTATTTTTTTTAAATCAAGCTACCCCTTATAAAAACAACTTCCAATAACGAATTTTAAGTCAACTAGCTTCTTTTGTAGAGGCTAGTTTTTTTGCTTAGTGTGTTTTTTTTCAAAAATGCTGGCGATGCCCCTTATATAAAAGGAGGGAACAATAGATGGAAGACGTACAATTTCCCTTTTTACAAATTTGTAAAGAGGCTCTTATTATGATTGTAAGTTTTTAGTTCATCATGTTTTTAATCTTTGGGAGGAGTTTGTTACAATAAAAGAAACATAGGGTATCGTGTGTGGGCTATAAATAAAGATATAAAAGGGAGAGGCCAAATGAAATCAACAGGTATAACTAGAAAAGTAGACGAGTTAGGACGGGTGGTAATACCAAAAGAGTTAAGGGATATATTAGAAATTAGAGAGAAGGCACCATTAGAGATTTATGTAGATGGAGAGAAAATTATCTTAAAAAAATATGAAGCTGATGGTGCCTGTGCCATAACCGGTGAAGTATCGAATCGAAATGTCTCTTTAGCAAATGGGAAGATTAATTTAAGCCCAGAGGGAATTAAGCTTTTAATGAACGAATTGCAACAGTACTTAGTGAAATAAGAAATGGTTCATATGAAAAAGAAGAGAGATTAGAATCCCTCTTCTTTTTATGTATGTTAATCTATTTTACAGCCTCTTTTAGGATTTTCCCCGCTTTAAATGCAGGTGTTTTTCCTCCCGGAATGAACATTTCTTCTCCTGTTTGAGGATTACGTCCTGTACGTGCAGAGCGTTCACGTACCTCAAATGTACCGAATCCAATTAATTGTACAGAGTTTCCTTTTGCTAGGGCTTGTGTAATTTGATCCAGAACGGCTTGCACAGATGCAGTTGCATCTTTTTGTGTTAAGTTTACTTCCTGGGCAACTTGTTTGATAAGTTCTGTTTTATTCATATGTATACCTCCAGGTAATGATTCATTCAGGATGCTATTATAACGTTTTTACTAGAAATGTACAAATGCTCATTTTGCTTGCGGAATCCTTTTTGGTTCTGGTGCAAAAAACATTTGATAGAGACATAGAACTTATATGGACTGTTCAATGACAGTTTATGATGCAATTCCAAACAATTTATGTATGAATCTAAATTCATTTTGGGCAGACTTCACCTGTGGGTGAAGTTGTCCTTTTTTCAGCATATGCATGGCTTCAACACCACTCAATATAGAAGTGGTTGTTTTATACGACTTGAATCCTAATATAAAACACACACGTTTCTTAATGAAACGGTGATCCTGTTCCACTATATTATTGAGATATTTAACTTACCTTATTTGTATGCCTTCAGGCATACGTTTCTCTTTTTTTAACCCTTGAATCGCTACGGGATAGGCTGGATTCTTGTCTACTGTTATAACACGAGGTTTACAAATTTGAGAAGCAGCTAAGGCTTTCTTAAAAAAGCGCTTTGCAGCTTTCTGGTCTCTTGTTTTGCTTAGGTAAAAATCGATTGTATTTCCTCTCGAATCAACAGCACGATACAGGTATATCCATTGACCTTTTACTTTGATATATGTTTCATCGACTCTCCAGGTGTCATTTGTTTGTTGGAGATGACGACGGATTCTTTTGTCCAATTCAGGACCGTACTGATGAACCCAACGCATAATCATTGTATGAGAAATGGATAAGCCTCGTTCCTCCATCATTTCCACTAAATCACGAAAACTGAGGTTGTATCGTAGGTACCATCTTACCGTTAACAAAATAATATCAGGCTGATAATGCTTCCATTTGAACCCATTTTCCTTTTCCATACTAATCACGCACCTTTTTTAGAGTAATAGTATCAGTATGTCCAAGATTTAGAGATTATTTGCAATTACCTTGAAATTTTTGCACCAGAACCATGTACCTAGAAGTCTATAAAAAATCCCAAGAATATGGAGTTTTCTGATGGATAACTTCTTCCTTCAACAACGTAAGAACATGGTCGCTCAGCGACCATGTTCTTAGATTCTATCAACTTATTACATTGATTTACTTCGGATTGGATTGGATCCAATCAGCTATATCGTTGATCACATATTCGGGGATGTTCGTTGGAATAAAATATTCTTCAGGTCTGCTCATCGTACCATCGCCCTCCGTGAAGAAATGGTTGAGCTTAGGGTAAATCCGATAATCTACATTGTTTCGATTCGCAAGCTGTTCTTTCCAAATGGGAATTTCAAAATTTGATACTACTTGATAATCACGTTGCCCCTGGATGATAAGAAGTGGATCCGTTTGTTCCTTCGCCATTTCTGCAGCTTTGATTTTACGGATGGAATTCCAGAACACCGCCTGTCCCAGCTGGAATCCTACAGGAGGATTTTCACCGGAGAAATTAGGATCATTTAGAAGCTCAAACTGTCCTTTCATAAACGTATGTAACTCAGGTGTCAATTGTCCGATGGAAAGGAGATAATCGAATTGATCCATGACAACATCCTGAATAGTGCGGGCAGGGCCACCCATGACAATTGCGCCGGCAATGTTTTGCCTCTCGTCTTTATTGAGCATTTGAGGAACCATCATGCCTCCTTGGCTGTGGCCGAGAATGTAGATTCGGCTATTATCTATCTTCTTTTCGCTTTGTAGAAAGCGTACCGCAAGCAGAGCATCATCAGTCGTTTCTTTATCAACGGTATGATTGAGATCTGTCATCGTTTTTACAGAATGCTCGAACGTCCGCTTATTATAGCGAAGAACAGCAATTCCTTTGGAAGCGAGGCCTTGTGCCAAATCACGGAAGGGCTTCAAGGCATAGGCTGTTTCATCTTTGTCACTAGCGCCTGATCCTTGGACAAGAACGACTGTCGGAAAAGGTCCCTTTCCTTTAGGGACAGACAGTGTTCCAGGCAACGCGAAGGGGCCTTCTCCTATCACAATTTCCTTTTCAGTAAATGAGTTGGGATGACTGTATGAAGGTTCTCCTGCAACCGTGGGACTCAATTGGATGTTTACTAAAAAATCATCTACTTTTCCTGATGGATCAAGTCTGACCATTATTGGAACGGTTGCTTTTTCAAAAATGAGCCCAATTTCCACATTTGTATGAACTGGATTTGATTTCTTTAGTTCCACTGCCCCGAAACCAATGAAAGAACCGGCATTTAATTGCAGTGGAAGTGTGTTCCAATAAGCCTCTATCCACTGTTCAGATATTCCTTTCTGTAAAGCGCTCGAAGTTGATTGGAGAGCACTTTGATAATTGCCCATTTGCATATCCCGTACAAACTTAAAGGCCGTCAATACAGATCGATTCTTCCGTTTTGTAATTTCTGTAAGAGGATCCTTTATGCCCTGGTTTGAGCTGTTTGTCATTTCCGTCGCAGCGGCAAGCTTGCGGTCCAGGGAAGTTCCGCACTGATTGATGAGCAAGTCAGGAGAGTGAAGCGTTCTCACTGCATCGGTCTTTTTTATCGCATCCAATTTCTGACAAACTAAATCATCTGATTGAGAATTTGCTTCTTTCCCAAATGCACTAGCGGGAATACTTAATATACATATTAGCCATACAAGCAATAGTTTCTTTCCAATTTGATTTTTCAACCTCATATTTTCCACTTTTCTCCTTTGTTATCATATTTCTAAAAACCTATGCTAAGTTTAGAAACATTCGATGCAAAAGCAGCCTTCTCAAACCTGAGAACGGTTAATCTAAGATATTGGATAGAAGATTTTTACTCCTTTAAGTGATTTTTACTCCTTTCATCTCTCCTTCCGCAAAAAAGAACCATATTTTTACATTCTATAATAACTCCTCTTAATCCTTTGTGAGAGATAGGAAATGGTATTAATGCCTTATTTCCTTTTCTCTTTTGGATTCAATCTGGAAACGCTGATCCGCCCCTAATTTTGCCCGCTTCTTTTAGACAAATGCTAAATTGTTAAAATTCCTTATTTTAATCCCGGGCATTGCCGCCAGGAATTAAAATAAAAGCCAGAGAATGAATGTATTACCCTGTTTAATTTTGTAGAGCACCCTACATCCATCAACTTAAGAAAAGTAAACAACCCAAAAACAAAAAAAGAGCTGACTTCTCCAAATAACTAACTGTAGAAAAAGGAAATTTTCATTTTGGGGGTACTTCAAAATATTAGCTTGATAGCGATATGGCGGGACCCCTACTGTAAAAAAACAACTAGCTCCCCGCAAGAGATGCTAGTTGACGTAAAATTCGATTGTAGAAGTTGAATTTTGTTCTATTTTTCTTTTTATCATATTCTTTTATTAACTACGACTTATTCTCTTTTATTTTAATTATCTTTCCCCCATACCAAAAGCAAGTAATAAAATACACCCGATTATACAAATTGCAATAATGTTAAGTATTATTAGTAGCCACTTCATTGAACCTTTTTTTGCTTTTAGTCCCAAAAAGGTTCCTAATAAGGGGAACAGAAACATTGCAATAATAAATGGTTTACCTAATGTTCCTAACGACACACCACTCCATATTGTATAAAACAAAATAATGAAGATTATTAAAGTAGTAAGTGAAAAAACACTATATTTATTCATATGGGTTCACTTCCCAAAAGTTAGTTGTTATTTTCAATGTATAATATTCAAATCCTTATACAATTATTATTTAATTCCTTCTATAATGCCATTTAGTGGAACAATATTCTTTTTAACTGCTTATTTTATGTCGAAATTTTCTTAGCGTACGAAATTCGCTTTTTGTTGGTGCTATCCCAACAAGCACAAACGCCTACTTTGAAGGAGATCAAACGTGAGTTGAATGAAAACAACAAAGATGCCATCATAGATTCTTTGAAACGTCGAATCAAGAAGTTGGAAGGAGAAAATAAGGAATTGCGTGAGCAATTAAAAGTTGCGTACGTGGATGTATACAAAAAGATTTAGGGGATGAGGAGAACGCTGTTCTCCTTTCTTATTTCACTAACAAGCAGGTTAATTGAATTAATAACCATTTTTCTCTTTTTTTCTTGTTATTATTGAACCTATAATTCCTAAAATTGATAGGGCTAGAGAAATTAAACCTAAAATAGTAGTTTTATTAATTGGTGGTGTACCATTTGTTGTTTCAAGTGCTGCTCCCATGTCATTAACATATCCAATTAATAATACAAATAAAGAACATATAATACCCAAAATGCTACCAATTATACCTAAAATAAATCCGATTTTCTTTTTCATATAAATTCATCCTTTGTAAAAAAAGTTTTATATGTATTTATATAGTATATTATATTAAAAAACGGAAAAAGAAAGATAATTTCGAGTGAATTGTATAAATAAATGAGATTTTTGATGATTGAGGAGATGTTTGAAATTCAAAAAAATATTAATGTTAATTGCCTTCGCTGGGTCTTTACCTTCAAGTTTATATTTACTAATGACCCCTAGTATATTTCTTTTGTTTGGAATCACTAGTTTTTTCTATTTGTTCAGTTATATCCTAATGCGAAAAGAACTTAACTTTAGAGAAAATCCTTAATAAAATAAAGGCTATGTTGAAGAACAAAAACTGAAAACGCTTGGAGATATCTCCAAGCGTTTTTATGTGCTAAATTTATAGCGAATTCTAATTTGATTATTGTTTATTTAGAGAAATCGCAAACTATCTAAGGATATCTGATTACCACAAGCACAACGATTGAAAAATAATTCGCAATAGTAAAAAGGCTATCACATGTTGATCATGACTAATATGTGATAGCCTTTATCTTTTATGAATTTTTATAATTTAGGTCTTGATAACTTTTAGATAGGAGTAATTGTGTTTACATAAATTTCGTTAGCGGAAGTAAGACAAACCCTTCCCTTCATTTTGGAGAGAGAGATAAGTCTCTACTTGTTGCGATTCTGTTGCAATTTATATCCTACTACTCTTGCCAAGTAAAAAAATGCAAAAGACAGGAGACCCAACAGAAGCAAATTAGGTACTGTATGCTTCGCAAAAGAATAGACGATAAATACCCCTGCTACCAAACATAACGCATCATTCTTGGTAGCTAAGTCCCAGTAATACTCCAAGAGGACTTATGAAATAAAAAGATGAATATATATTTAAATACAAATTCTATCTAAAGAAAGGTGATAAGAAGAAATGGAACATCTAACAATCCCTGAGCTTTTTTTCTTACTAACTGTAGATGATGATACTCAAACTATACAACCACCTGTTCAATCCAATATAGAAATGTTCATTACAATAAACATCTTACTAGAACTTTACCTTCAAAAATATATTTATATAGATCATGAATTTATTATATATAGGACTAGCAAGTCATCTGATATCCCTTATTTACAACATACCTTAGATTTAACACAACATTTAGGCAACAATCACAATATAAGAATGTGGATACTAACAATTTGCGGAAAACAACAATCAAGTCACAAGCTATATAATTCTGTTTTAGATTGTATACAGCGAAAAAAACAAATAAAAGTAATTGAAAAACGAATACTAGGTTTATCATTTCAAAAACGTTACATATGTCTTCAAACTAAAGAGCAAATTCTTATCTCTTTACGAAAAAGTGCTTTAAAAGGTGGAAGACAATACTTATCTATATTAACCCTTTTCCTAGCCATAAATTTGAATGGACTTTTACAAGATAAAATGTTTCAACATGATTATGAATATCTAATTAACTTAGAAGAATACAACAAACAATTACCTGAGGTTAAATTCATACAAAAACTAATAGCAAACATAAAAAAAACTTTACCTACCCTCTTAATATGGAAGCATGCCCCATTTTCAAGTATGTAAAAAAAGGTAATCCTCTGATTATCTAAAATCAGGGGATTTTTATGGTTCATATAATTCTCGTTCTCAGAAACTATAATATGTTTTACTCAGAATCCTCTTCTTGATTATATCGAGTAACAATTCCTTTAATTTCTGCAACTCTTTGTAGAGTAATTCCTTCTCTCTGTTCAACTGCTAAAGGATGATCAGTCGGTTCCAATTCGATAAAGGGTCTTATACCAATGGATCTTGTATGGACATGTGTTTTCAAATTTAATGTTTCAGGATAACCAGGGATTAATGTAGAAAGCCATCCGAAGTAAGGTTCTTCTGTTTCTCTTTCTTTCACTTTCCATAATTCCATTGTTTTGTTGAAGTTTTCTTCGCTTAAAGATACCCATATATTCCAAATAAATATTTCGTTACTATCTATAATCGGAATTTCTATACAACCTCTAACAAAGTAATATTCTTCATCCATAATGCAGATATCAGAATTTATCTCAAAGCGTTTTGGTCTTTCCATTTCAGGAACATTGTAATAATAAATAGGAGCATCACTTCCATAGCTCATTGGTAGTTCCTGTTCGGAATGAGTACAACGAAATTTTTCATAGCTAATTTCTTTCTTATTTGTTCTTCCATACGATCTTCTTCTACGCATTTGATTATATGCTCCTTATTTCATTGTTTATCTTAAATTATATATGAGAATTAATATGTATATCGTATACATACTCTGTTAACATAACGCATCATTATCGGGATTCAATGTGTCTAGGAGTCTATAAAAGTACCCTCCAGCAAGCAATCTGGAGGGTATTCATGTTCACGTAATTATCGTTATTGGAAGTTGTAATGTGGTCTCTTGTTTTAAACGGTTAACTAACTTTAAATTTTTTCCATTTTGACGACATGCTCAACGTCGCGAAAAAATAAGTTTATTTTCTGTTCCTGAAAGTAGCCTTTTTATATTTTCTCTATGCTTGAAAATAACTATAAACGTCATTAGGAAAGCAAATATATAAAAATATATAGTATTACCAAAAACCGGAATAAATGAAATAGCTGCAAAAAGCATTGTAGCGCATATTGTGCCTAAAGAAACATAACGGGTAAAAACTACTATCATCACAAAAAAACAAATGCATAAAATGGCCATAATCCAGTTGATCATAAACATCACAGCTACTCCCGTAAGTGCTCCTTTGCCCCCTTTAAAACCAAAATATATCGGCCAGTTATGCCCTATAATCGCTCCTGCGCCTGCCGCTAAAAGGCTTACGCAATCTTTAGCTTCTCCTGAATAAAAGTAAACGCTAAGGAACAATCCTATAAAACAGGCAATTATCCCTTTTAATATATCCCCAGCAAGAACAAATACTGCAGCAGATTTACCAAGTACCCTCAGGGTATTGGTAAGCCCGGCGCTTTGGCTTCCATGGTTTCTTATGTCCTTTCTGTATATTTTCCCTACAATCACCGCTGTATTTAGGCTGCCTAAAAAGTAGCCCAAAGCTAAGGCCGCAAAAATTTTAAAAATATCAATCATCACTCTTCTCCCTTTGAATTATTCTAATTTTCTTTCATTTCATTTTATCAGAATGTAGTATGTAGCAAACTATGAATATCGTATACATGCTTGGTTAACATAACGTCCTATTATCAGTAGTCAATAATGAGACAAGTGAAATATCTCAATAATATCGTAGAACAAGATCATCGTTTCATTAAGAAAAGAGTATGCTCTATGCTGGGATTCAAAACGTATGAAACTGCTACTTCAATAGTACGTGGCATTGAAGCCATGCATATGATGAAAAAAGGGCAAGTTCACCAAGGGGTGAAGTCTGCCCAAAATCGAAAAGAATTCATTGATAAACTGTTTGGCATTGCAGCATAATTCGTAAGTTAATAGGAAATTCATGTCCTATGTTTTTTTGAAATCATCTTTGCACCACAACCAAATTTTGCACCAGAACCTTTTTCAACTTTTATTATTACATTTAACAAAGTATACAAGCGAGTAATAGCCATCTTCATCAGGATATAGATTTTCAAATACAAATTCGTTCGCCTGAAAACATTTTAAACAAGCTTTATTATCAGCCTCAATTCCTGCAAACCATTTCCTGACGTGACTCATTTCATCCAATAATAGCGTACTTTTTATTAAGGATTTACCAATCCCCCTTCCACGTAAAGACGGATTCGTTAATATAGCAATACTTCCTGTGTGATCTTCATCTACTTCAACCATAGTAATTCCTACGACTTTATTTCCGTTTTTAGCCATCCATACTACGTAATTTTCATTTTCTTTGACAAATTTGTACCAATCGTTTAAAGGTAGAATCCCTCCCAGTCTTTGGTAAGTCTCAGCATCCTGAAACCAAGATTCCATGACATCAATATCTTCTTTTTGAAAGCAAACTAGTTTGTCTATCTTACTCATTTCCTCTCTCCCATTCAAACATACTTTTTAACTTGCAACTTATATAGTTCGGTATATTTAGATTGTCTCGCTATTAATTCGTCATGAGTACCTGTTTCTACTACCTTTCCCTTTTCTAAAAATATAATATTATCAGTCTTTGCAGAAAAAGAGCGTATTGATATTAAACAACGTCAAGCCGAAGGAATTGCTCTTGCTAGAAAACAAGGAAAACACTTAGGGCGTCCTCCTGTCGAAATAACAGAAGAATTTATTGCAGCTTATAAGGAATGGAAATCCGGTTCGATTACTGCAGTAGGAGCCATGAAAAAGTATGGCATCAAACGTTCTTCATTTTATAAACTTGCCAAACATTATGAAGAAAGAATCAAAAATTAGAGAGGTGAAAATTCAATGGATTGTGTTGCTCCCCCATGTCTATCAAACACGTCACAGAATTACATACTATTTCATCCATGTTTAACCAGAAATACAAAAAGAACTTGTAGAAATCACTACAAGTTCTTTTTAGGGTAGGGTAAATCATAGAGCTACACAAACAATCTCATAAGACATACTAACCTAAGGAGAACTGTCTTAATAATTTTATTATATAACAAATATTACCAGTTAAAGATTATAATTTTGAAATTTATGTGAACTATGAAAACGAATTGTACCTTTAGTTATTTAAGAAGTCAGCTTTTTTTCGTTTTTGGGGTGTTTACTTTTCTTAAGTTGATAGGTATGTGGTGCTACCCCATCGCTATCAACCTAACGAAATTAAATACCCCCAAAACGAAAATTTTCAATTTCTACAGTTAATAAATTCTCTATAATAGCAAACCATAATACTTAAATACAGGACTCTTTTTTCGCTACAACTGTAAAAAATATTCATTTAGATAACTGTTTTTTCTTCCATAACTTTATTTTTATCTACCAATTTTAAGTAAAAATGCGATACTGTTGTAGTGTAATATGGATAAATCCAAAGGTATGCGATACCAAATGTAAAGGTTCCTAAAATAAACCATCCGATAAAGCTTAACGATAGTATGAATAAATCTAATTTATGTCCTTTCATCATTTCCCGGCTCTTTTTAATTGCTTCACTCGCCGTATATTCTGGATGATCCATTAATATATAGTAGGTAATAGAATAAGAGAAGGCCTTTATAATACCTGGTACAATTAACAATAAACTCCATAATAATGTGTATACAGCCATTAAAAAAGCCGCCTTTATAGATCTAAACACATTCTTTTTTCGAAACCCTTCAAATAACCCATCAATGGTAGTAGATTCCCTTTTTGCTAAACTCAATGTCAAATTATAATAGCCATAATTCATAATGCCTTGTACAGTTATCGAAACAATAAACATAATAATCCATAAAAAAGCATAAGTAACTAACATAATAATCATGAGTGTTACATTTATCTCAGCTTCCCCTGTAACTGAATAATATACAAAATTAGGGGCTATCATTCCTGCTAATAAGCTCCACAAAAGAAACATGGGGACTCCAATAGTACCCACACCCAACATAGAAATGACATAATTCAGAACCGATGCTCCCGCTCCTAATCCCCATCTACCCTTTAATGAAGATAATGCTGCTTTTTTTAAGTCACTAATCATTTTGATTCTACCTTTCAATTCATTTGTTCCCCCTTATATGAATTACCTTTACATAAGGAATAATAACATTTTTTTACAAAATCAACATTATATATATGAATTTTTATTAATATCCAAATAAAAAACGCTCTGCAGTCTACACTACAGAGCACTCTTCATCCGAAATCATTACAGCAGAACATAGAGATCTGTTCACACCAACATTTATTATTATGAAATTGTTACGATTGGATTTCCTATAACCCTTGGTCGACCATCGCCACAACTCGGGCAAACAACATACCATTTTCTACGATTTTCTACTTGTAGATGGTAGTTATGCATATGCTTAATAAGCTTATGATGATTGGATCGACAATGTACTTTCACCCAAAACCCGTTACAAGATTTGCATGTATAATAGTATTTTGGGTAACCAGCCTGAGTTAGAAGTTGACGCTCTTGCACTTCATTCGCCTCTCCGCAGTACCAGCATACCTTATGCTCTCCTAAATGGTATTCCATAATCAAACGGAACCAGTTTTTAAAGACATGAGTCATAGAAGGAATCATATAAATTGATCCATATTTATGTGCCTCTTCTTTACATAAATCAGTTTTAAATAACGCTTCGTTATACAGCACATGATACGGGTTGTACATATCCTCGGCGTTCTCTGAAATCACTACATCTGAATGCAAAATACAAGACGCCAGGATGGGCTCTTTCCATTTTGGCTCAATCGGTTGCATATGACCGTATTTTTTAATTGCAATATCAACAACGTCCTTCTTCCACTGGTCAGTTCCCTGAGACTCGTAATTACGATATTTCGCATCTAATATGACAAGCCCCATAGTCTGGTCATGCATCTTAAATTTCAAGACAAGGTCTGGTGTAAGATAACGTCTAGGTGTAAGATGAATTTTCGGTTCATAATAAAGTTCCACCTGACAGTGTTGCCAGCTAAGTATAGCCGAAAAGTTTTGGAGTCCTTGTGTGCTTCCCTCCATCATGTACTGATCAAGACATAATGTTATATCCTTATAACCATCAATTTGCCAGCCCATTTCTTTCGTTAGGATATGTATGATTTTATAAAGCGTCCATACCTCAAAAATTTGTTCCACCTTTCCAGTACTAATCTGTCGTTGGTGCTGTTGTACAAATAATGAAGCAGATAGTTCATGCTTAATGCGCTGCAGTGCCTGCCACGCTACGCGGTAGGACGGATTATGCAGAAACACTTGTGTTGGCTTTACTGGAAGACGTTCTTTTAATACAAGAGATGAAAATAACGGTAGCTCGAGTAGGGCCTGTGCAGCTTCCTTTAACTCATCATATTTCTCAGCATCGCTATGAATGTTCTCCTTCTGTTTTGTTAGTACTTGTAACTGTTCAAGCTGCTTTAAGCGCATAAACGCTGCCTCACTTTGCTCTGCACCTTGCATCTTGACTGGTAACTCTTTATCTAAAAAGGCAAGGAGCTCACTCTTATCTGAAGGAACATGTATTTCATTACCATCCACTCGAATGCTCGAAATATACACAAAGTTAAACAAATAATTATTTTGCGGTTTTGACGTAGGCGTAATCCAAATGGTGAAAAGAAGAAGCTGTCTGTTGTACGTGATGATATCTCTTTATCTTTAGCTCAAGAGGAAGAAGATTAGGATCTTTCAGAACTACTGATGCATTACCCGAAGTTGTAAAAAGACAATAAAGTTATTTAATCTTAAAACCTAAAACAAGCATAACCCCGTTCTAAATTTAGGGCGGGGTTAATATAAAGTTATTTAATTTTCGATATAAGGTACTTCACTGTACTCAAAAATATCGCACGATTGTTGAAAATTAAAGTGTATTATTATGTTAAATTTAACCACATGCTTGTTGATTAAATTGTTTTTGATAGTCTTTTTAAAGAACTTATATCGACCTCATATTTATTTCCATATGTTCTGGGTGATGGGATTTCTTCTTTTGGCCCATAAAATAACAGTTTCAAGTCATCATCTTTGTACTGAACTACGAAGAAGTCATCGAATTGGTCGAATGTATTTTGATTGATTGTAATAAAACTATTATCTTGGGCAGTTGTTTTAACACTTATTCTTCTTCCGTCTTTTATGACATCATATCCATGTTGATTAGTCACTTTAGCTAGCTCTCCATTCGTGTAAAGAACACAAAAGAATTCACCTAGACGACCTATAAGATGCCTTAATTCAGTTGCCTTGCATCCAAGGACATTCATTTCAAATCGTAACATTTCAAAGTATTCTTCATATAACTTTTTTATTTGTGAGATTCCTATTGTACCTTTTTTAATAGTTTGATCCTTATAGAGAAGAAGTTGCCCATTATTCCACTCACCTACAACAGATTCATACTCTGCACCTTTAGGTTTGTGATAAACTCGTCCAGTATAAGGATAATTTTCACCTACATATCTATATGTATTTCTGTTTATATATATAAACAGATGTTTATTAAAAGGTATTCCGTTGTTGTAACGGTTATAACAATAATCGGAAAGAATAATACTACTTGGATTTGTATTAAATTTTGTTATTAATCTGTCTCTTATCTCTATGGATGTTAAAGTATCACCTATTTTTTCTTTAAGAACCTCTATTATTTGCTCATAAATAGTCAACGGAATCCTCTCCTCATGATTATCGATTAACGTCTGGATTGTTATAGATGTTTTTTAGTCATAGTACAACCTTTACTCAACTGTTAAAAATACAATTTAACAGTTGTATTATTCTGTCAATGACTTTCGGAAAGGGACAATTCAGTACCACAATATGTACATTTATGATTATCTCTCTCAAAGACTTCCTTTCTAATTTTAGGTAAAATCATTTTTTATACCTCCTCCATGTAAATAATACCATTTGTATAAGATTAATACCTTATTTACTTAATTCTCCTTTAAAATATCTAAAAATACTCTCAGAATTACTCAACAATTTGGCCCGATTGTTGAGTAATTCTGAGAGTATTTTAAACAACTTTATTATGTTTTAAACGACTTTATTGTAAATTAAACAACTTTATTATCTCTGTACAGAAATAGAGAGAAAGATGAAGTGAAAATTCAATTTCACTCCATATTATAAATTATCATTTTGTTCACTACTGCTTACTATTTTAAATACTTTTTGTTTTAACTTCGATTTTTTGGTTACCATTACCTTAGTACCATTTACCTCCATTTCAACTTTTTCTTGCTCATTTAATGCTGCTACTTTCTCCAAAAGCTCTTTTTCCATTTTTTCTTTTTCTTCCTTCTTCTTGGTTGCTATCGGACCTATTACAAACAAAATTAAAAATATACTAACCATTACGATAAACGTAGTCACTAAAAACATATCCCCCTTTTACCTTGCCATCATTAGAAATTTAATCTTTTTTATTAAACTAAGGTGGCTCTGGGTATGTAAAAAAGCATAATTTTTTATTAATTAAACAAACTTATTAACCAAAACCTTTTTTCAGTTCTAGATGTATAAAAAGTACAACGTACTATAATGTCTTTAAAGCTATAATCTATTCCATAAAGAAAAGGACACTTTTCTAATTCATGATTGTAATGAACACAACTATTCTTATAATCTCTATTTTCATTTGAAATTAATTCAATCAATCCTCTTCTTCCATCTATCCTTGACTCGTTTTTATAAATGACGTAAAAGCACGGGTACTAACAGTGTCATTATAAAAATAAAAATTGAACTATACTTTAAACTTGAACTCCATTTCCCATATTTGGGATGTTCAAATTTTTTATAAAGCATACCTAATGCTAAAGAGATTAAAAACATTAAAACAGCTGTTCCTAAAATGATAGATGTAATTAGGCCTATCATATTGCTCATAAATGTTTGGAAATCAAATGAACGAGTCGTTAAAATTAACACGGGTATAATTCTAATTAAAAGTATTAAAATGAACGAGCCTACTCCAAAATAAATTGATCTTTTCTTCCACTTAATATGTTTGAACCATAGTGAAGCTCCAAATACCAATAATGAAATCAAAATTACTATAGAGAGGATAACAAAGATAAAATCAAAGAATGCAGGTACACTGGCATGAACTGCACCATCTATTTTACCGCCTCCCCCCTTCACCACATCGCTACTTCCTTTAAATAATGAACCGAACCAGTCTGTGAACCAATCTGTCATCCATGAAATATCAAATGGCAAATCTTCTTTCTTTGTTTGTGCAGAAGCAGCTGTATACAAAACCTCCAAAGTATCATCTCCCTCTTATAAAATAGTTCTACCTACTTTAAGTATTTGAACTACCCGCCACTTAACGCCCTTGCGGACTGTTTGAAGTGGGAGATTCCTACGAACACCAAAGTATCCTTTAGTTATCTTAGTAGGCTAACCCCGTAGTTCCTACGGTTAGAAGTCTTATGGCTTCGTTTTTAAGGTTTTGTCCTGCGTTAATATCTCTGTCATGATGTGCGCCACAAGAAGGGCAATCCCATTCACGAAGATTTAGATTCTTAACGTCTTTGTTTTGGTAACCACAACAAGAACAAAGCTGACTGGAAGCGAATGTTTTAGACACAGCAACGACCTGTTTGTCATACCATTTGGCTTTGTATTCGAGCATGGTTCTAAATTGTGACCAAGATACTTCACTTATTGCTTTCGCTAATTTATGATTTTTTAGCATATTTGACACTCGCAAATCTTCAATACCAATGATGTCGTGGTTTTTGACAATTTCGGTAGATATTTTTTGCAAGTAGTCTGTTCTTGCATTGGTGATACGTTCGTGGATTCTTGCAACTTTAATACGTTGCTTGTTCCAATTCGAAGAACCCTTCACGCGCTTGGAAAGGATACGCTGTGCGGTCGCTAATTTTTCTTCAAGTTTACGAAACCATTTGGGATTAGAGAATACTTCGCCTGTACTCAAAATAGCAAAGTCTTTTAATCCAACATCAACACCAACAGAAGAACCTGTTTTTTCTAATGGTTGCACTTCTGTTTCAACAAGAATTGAAACAAAGTATTTCCCGCTTGGATTACGTCTAACGGTAGCGTTTAAAATACGCCCTTCTACTTCTCTTGATTTAGCAAAACGAACAAGACCTAATTTCGGTAATTTTATTTTATTTCCTGCAATCGTAATATTTCCGTTTGTATATTTTGTTGTATAGGATTGTACTTTATTCTTTTTGGACTTGAATCGTGGTGCATCATTTTGTTTCTTAAAGAAACGGTCAAACGCATCTGCAAGATTTCTGACAGATGATTGCATGGCGATACTATCTACTTCTTTTAACCAAACAAATTCTTTCTTCAGCTTAGGAAGTTCTGCCGAACATGTTCCATATGATAAACTCTTTCTTGTTTCCGTGTATGTATCGTTCCATTTAGAAAGGAAATGATTAAATACAAAGCGAGAACAGCCAATTGTTTTATTGATTAATGTTTCTTGTTCTTGATTGGGATACAAACGAAATTTATAAGCCTTGTTGACTATCGTTGATTTCCACCCCTCTTTATAAGTTACTACATACATTTTATACCATTTAATATATTTTTTGTATGACGAAAAATTTAAGAATAGAAAAAAATCCATTGCATTAAGAACGCCGAAAAAACGAATTGAAAGAGTAGACCATTACAAAAAGAAGAATGGTTTTGGCACTCGTACGCAAGCTATTTTTTTATTTATTATAAATGACGCTCGAACAGTCGGACAATCGAGATGGTAAGTAAGCTATCCCTTGTCCGAAGGCGATTCCCCCTCCCTACTCTAGGCTTATAGGCTATACCCTTCACATTCCTTGAGGAAGGGGTATTCTCGCCTATTTTAGATAAAAAGCAACCAGAATATTATTACTCTGATTGCTTTTTCATTAATTAAAATTCATATAGCCTTTATTTTTTAAACTGATAAATTTATTGTCTGCTATGATAACGTGATCTAATAAAGAAATGCCTAAAATTTCTCCACTTTTCGCCAATCTTCCAGTTACTTCTAAATCTTCCCTTGATGGTTCCACATGACTAGATGGATGATTATGAAAACATATGATTGATGCTGCATTATTTAATATAGCTGTCCGAAAGTAGGGTAAGAACCCAGCGCCTTTCCTTATTTCTAAGGTAGGTTTCCAAGAACTCCCCTCCGAACCGTACGTACTCCTCTCAAAGTATACGGCTCTCCATTTATCAATCTAGCTTACCATTGTGTAAATTGTGGTGGCATTTTTCACACATCGCAAGTGTCTTCCGTTTTCTTGCAATCATCTTTTGTTCCCATCTTTTTTTACCTTTTAAATCTTTTAGCTTATGGACATGATGCATTTCAAGTGGTATTCCTGTTGCTCCGCACCATTCACATATATTTGCTAAAAGTCTATCGATGAGATTTGTCCTACCACTGTATTTGAGCGTTACTGGTTCGTTATCTATTTCTTTGTTATCGATGTTCATATTTTTTTCCATGCGTTGGTCAGTGAAATATAAAATTCGCGAGCCACTAGAAGTACTATAACGAATGCCTATCTTACCATTGATTGACATTTTATCAATCATCTTGCTCATTGTTGTCTTGTACTTGTTAGCATATGTTTTCATCATGCTATATTTCATGTTTTGTCGAAATGATTGTAAGACATGGACATTCGTTGCTAAACGGTAGTAGTTGTATAACCCCCGAATTTCTGCATTGTACGTAAGCATAATTTCTACGTCATCATTCGATAGCAAATAAGGTCGCTGTAATACTTTCCACTTATTGTTCTTTCCAAGTGTAATGGCTCCTAGTTGAATGAGCTTATTGATGTACTTCTCGTGCGGTACATATAACCTTACTTGAAAATTAAATTTCCGTTTTTTTGTACCTTTTTTCGTTTTCATTGTCTGCTGGTCACGAGCGACTTTTATATCGTATCCGAGGAATCTAGCCTTCTTCGTTGTGTGCGTTATCAACGTTTTCTCTTCACTGAGTTCTAATTTTAATTTCTCTATTAAGAACAAAGTAATATCCCGCTTTATTTGCTGCACTTCATCTTTACTCGCTATCACACCTATTAAGAAATCATCTGCATACCTCACATACTTCATTCGACGATAGTTTGGATCAAACAGATCTTTGCTATCATGGTTAAGAAGTTCCTTATACAGTTGCTTCATTTCACTGGCTCTTTGTAAACGGGTTTCTTTATCTAACGTTTCCCATTCTTTTTGATTCTTTGCCTTTCCATGCACAATTTTATTTGCAATTTTGTGATAGGTCGGGTTATATTTTCGTTTATCTCCTTTATTAAACAAATCCATGTATTCTTCCATATACTTGTCTAATTCATTTAGGTAAATATTTGATAATATTGGACTAATAATGCCGCCCTGTGGTGTTCCACTGTACGTTTTATGAAAGGTCCAATCTTCTATATAACCGGCCCGCAGAAACTTCCAGATTAAATCAAGAAATTTCTCATCATTTATTCTTTTTCGCAAGGTGTGAATCAAAATATGATGATTGATATGGTCAAAAAAACCTTTTATATCGCCTTCTATAAACCAGCGACAACCAGTGAATGTATTTTTGATTTCTTTAAGGGCTGTATGGCAGCTTAGATTCGGTCGAAATGCATGTGAGTGAGGTGAAAAACTTTCTTCATAGATGCCTTCAATTAAACATCTTACTACTTCCTGAACTAGTTTATCTTCAAAAGAGGGAATCCCAAGCGGACGTAACTTTCCTTTACTCTTTGGAATGTATACTCGCCTTACCGGGTTAGGTTGATAACTACAATCCTTTAGTTTCGAGATTAAACGGTTTATACGACTTATACTCATTCCATCAATAGTTTCTTCTGTTGAGCCTTTCGTATTACTTCCTTTATTTGTATAAATTTTCCCATATGCTTCTAGGAAAAATTCAATATTATATAAATTTCGATATAATCGCTCAAATTTATAATTTACATCTTTTGCTTTAGAGGCTAGATTATTTAATACTACTTTTGGACTTCTCATAGAGCCTCGCGCTCCTTCCCAATTTTGTATTAAATACTGATAAACTGCTCCCCTTCGCCATGTAATGGGCTTTCCCCATCTCGAACTACTACGAGAGCTCCGTTGCCATATTGGATATTCAAGCGCATTCGCTATAGCCATCTCTTGGCAGTCCAACTTAGGCAATCCCCATTTAGATAAGAAGGAACATCGCTTATTACGGTAGCGGATGTGACTTTCGCTCGTTACATTCCATATAGAAAGTGGTTGAAATGGTATCACATCATGTTTCTCGAAACGTATAAGAAACACGCACATTTCACACAGCGTTTATCGTTACCTCCCGCTGTAGGTCCACGTAGTCCCCCTTGAGCTATCCTTCAAGCAGTTTAGCTTTCATCCTTATCCGTAATATTTCATCTCACCGTTCAGTCGTGATTTGGTAACTAATCAACTTACGGTTTTTCCAACATGCTACACTCCCTGTCCGGTTTCCCTTTCAGATAAGTTGGCTGATGATAGAGTATTATTTTGTGATATTACTCTACTGCTTTGCGAAAGCAGATTTCCTACATACCCTTATGGGCGCACCGTTTCGCGCGGGTGAACTATCGAAGCATTAAGTACACCTTGCGAAACAATACTACATCCGATAATTTCATTTTTGCTATTTAGATTAAATACTCCGAAAACCTCGTGTGGCATAGAATCAGCTTTTAATACGATTCTAGCAAGACGACATACATCTTCAGGACTAGTAATTCTTTTCTTTTCTACATCATAAATCTTATTACTTTCTTTAACCAGTTTTACTGATTGTATCATAATGGTTTTTCCCATTTTTCTATCCCCTTTGATTAGAATTTTCATAGAAAATAAAGTTCTAAATTCAAAAGACCTTTAAAAGCATGTCCTCTGCAGTAACAAACTCTGTTATTCATAGACAATCCTCTTTTTCTATCTTTTTAAAAATCGTTTCTAAATGACTCAAAAGTTCCCTAGCTTCATTCGAAACTACTTTCATATTCATTCTCTCACTTGATAATTACTTTCGTATAAAACATTGCCCTTAATTCAATATGCCTATTCATATTGGAATTGTATAATCACATCACTCCTTGTTAGTCTTCACTAACTCCATTCCTAAAACACAAAAAAGCCCTTCAGGAATACATTAATATCACAGATGTGCATAGTAATTACGCTACACTGTAATAAAAAGTAAACCCGAAAGGCTTAGATTCATTATGGAATAGTGAAAAATATAAAAAGTATACATTACTATTATATATCAAATCGAATTTTCTGACAAATGTTTTCTAGTTACAATTATTTATCAGATACTATTTTCCCTAATGGTCGATTTTACAATTAAATAGTGTTTCAACTTTACATGGGAATATTAATTCAACACATCTATTCCATTCCTTCAAATGAATCACCTTATAAAACTCCTTTTTCTCTTTAAATATGATAGATTATACTGATTTAAGCACGAAAAGCTGCTTCAGTTTTTTATCTGAAGCAGCTCGTGTTATTTCAAAAATGGTAATGGTGCCTGCTGAATTCCATTTTGAGTTGCAATATAAAATGCTTTAGGAAATCCTTCATTATGAATACATTCATCAATTAAAAGCATAATGGGAATCCTACGTAAATCCAACATAAGCTCTTTTCGAACATATTCTGCTAAAGAAAGATTCGATATAGATAAAATAAAAATCCCCGGTAAGTTTTTAGTATTTTCAAAATGTAATAACCCATTGGAACTATTCTCAATTTGCTCTTCCCAAATTTTTAGCCTTGATTTCAAATGCTTGGAGAATTGTTGGCCCTGCTGAACACGCTCAAATATGAAGTTTTGTTCTCCAATAGGTGTTTTTACTTCAGCGACTGCAATGGGATTGTATCCTTTACCAGTGCCTTTTAATTTTGGATACCAGCACCAATTTTTTAATAATCTCTGACCAACAGCAAACTCATATTTAATTTGATTCATGGTGACAAATCGTTGCACCCCTGCCACCCCTAATTTTAACCATTGTTCCGGCTTCAATGAGTAATTTGTATTCCGATTATGATATGCCCACATCATTAAGTGTCCAGCGGTATTAAGAGTGATTGGAGCAGAAGTCTTAGGTTGGTCTGGAAACAATCCTGATTTAACTTCCCATCGACTAACAAACCCATATAGAACTAACTTTTTTAGGGATTCTGAGACTTGGGATCTACTAATTTTAGATTCTACAAAATTCTTTATTTGAGCTTCAGTTATTGCTAATGAATCCCAAATAAGTTTTAAAATAAGATTATCCTTTTCATTTATAAATCCAGAATTAATTCTATCGTAAATACTTCTCAGATCAGTTAATGGTTTAAATTTGTCTGGAAGAATAGGCCCTCCCTGTAAAGAGGGATCATCCCATAATGATAAAGTTTCATCCCTATTAAGCCAATATTGAATTGCCTTTCCACTCTCTTGTACAGAAACCTGTGGTGTACTCATTAGCTATATAAAAAGGACGTTGGGTCATTAACTTTTTTACGCCCGAATGGGAACTTAAAGATAACACCCGAACCCCTCTCTTTTTCTACATCTACACTAACAATTCTCAGACTAACAACTTCATCCAATACTGGCTGTTCGATTGTTTTAGGGACAATACCTTTAATTGTGCAGCCTTGATCTAATTCAACAAATACCCCAAATCTTGGATCAACATTTACAACCCTGCCTACAATTGTGTCACCTTCTGTTAAATCCACTAATAACTGATAAGGGTTTTCTACGGCAGCTTTTCTTGAAACATGGATTAAACGTTGCTCCGGGCTAAACTGAAGAACTTTCACTGGTATACGCTCTCCTATTGGCGCATAGCGATCTACTGCATTCTTATACACTCTTCCATAATTTAATTCATGTAGCTTCATAAAGCACTCTGCACCATTAATGCGTAAGAATATTGTTGGAACTTGAGCATTCATATTATATCCAGTTACCTCTGCTTCATAGGTAGGTTCTTGGAGTCTATCTTCTTGTTCTAATTCAATTAATTCGCGAATAAAGGTATCTGCTGCCCTATGGCTGGCCTCTTTTACAGATACTTGAACTTTATTTACTTCTATTTCATCAGACATTTGGGTAATAATTACATTAAAAATATTCCCGGTGAATTGTGTAATACTTCTGAACGCGTAATCAGAAAAATCTTCTTTTGTACAAATACCGATTACTTTTCCATTTTCAAGTGCAAATTCAGCATACTCTGTATCTGGATTCTCCTTATCCTTACGTTTAACTGTTCGTAGTACTGCTGGAATCGGTTCTTTATACCTACGTAATGTCTGTAGCTTTTCAAATGTTTTAGAATCCATATAAATTTCTCCTCTCCCTTACTATAGATTGCTTAAAGATTCGAGAAGTGATACCTCTACTTTAAGTATGTTTACTTTATTTTCGAAAACTAAGGGGTTTAAGAAATTTTTTTATCGAAAAATTGGCAAGAAAACTCCATCTTCAAAACGTGTAGGGCATAGTCCAGTTTAAGGTGGAGATGAATTACCATCGCACTTGTAAAAATATTTTGCACCATGGCGAATGTACGTTCTTTCCGACTGTTTTGTAGTATCATGAAGGGGAGAAGGAGGTGAACATGATGACAAAAGAAAAAGAATATGCAACCTATCAAATTTGGATCAAGAAAGGTCATAAGTTATACCCTTACTTCCTAGAAATGTGTAAAAACGCAAAAAATCAAATGTAATCTGTTTGCATTCCCGACAAAAGAGAAATCGTTCTTATCGTATCACTTCCTAGATTGTCTGTTTAAAACAATGAAGTAACAAGACTATATGAGTTTGCCAGCGCAAACGAATCAAGCAGTTATGAAAAAGTTATATCAAAACTGGAAATCATTATTTGCATCCATCAAGGCATACAAGAAACATCCTTCCACTTTTACGGGCAGACCTCGCATTCCAAAATATATCAAATCATCTATTTAAAAGTACGATTAAATCATATAAATTCATTTTAATATTTCAACCTATATTAATTTTCTAAATCCGACAAACGAGAAAATAGATACTCACTTGAGTACCTATTTTTGTGGCTATTTACCTTACACATAAAAAATAATAGACAATCATCACAATCTATTTAATTTAATAATTCTTTATACAATTTTTCAGCTTTATATAACTCTCCTAATATAGGATTTTCATAATCACTATAACTATCTAGATATGCTTTTATACCACCAATAATAACAATTCTAGCGATATCTTTATCATTCTCAAGTATCTCTAATGCATTTTTATATCTTATGTATATAAGTTGTAGAACTCCTCCCCTTTGTATTTCTTTATAATACTTTTCTTCAAGGCTAGTTATCACAATTTTTATTTGTTCAATTAACTGTTTTCTTTCATCTATTATGTTTTTACTCTCCAATTTACTTGGAACCTTTCCTCTTAATAAAATATTTAGAAGGCCTAACATTTGTCTCTTGTCGCGCCTCCCCATATACTTCGGAAAAGCCTATTTTATTCTCTTTAGGGTTTTCTATGTTTGCTAACTTACTCCAGCTTCGTTTCAGTTTATCATTCTTTTGAAATAGCCCTTGGTCTACTTCACCTTGCACGACAGGAGCCATATAATCAAATTCTCCACCTTTTAGGAAGTATGTAAGTGCATCTCTATAAATCTATCCTTATTTTTCACCTGGATTGTGGAATGGAAAAATATTATGTAATTCAGGTAACGGTCGCCCTGTACGTTCTACATTGAATGTCCTTTCATTATAAGATTCAATGTATTCCTCTAACCTCCAAATTGGTAGCCCCTCTCCCTCGTTAGGTAAATCATAATCTCCACCACATGGATCAGATAAACGATAAAGAACTCCATTAATAGCTGACCTAGCAATCCAATAAGCAAACAATCCTATTTGTTCCGGTGAAATCCCTGCGCTTATCATTTCTCTTAAAATCACATCTTCTGGATTGGGATTCTTTTGTTCACTGGTACGTTCAATAGAATGTTGCACCCATCTCTCATTGTCGTATAAATACTTATCTAGGGTTGCTTGTAATGGTCTTAAAAAACGAAAAGCAGCAAGGACTGCTTCGTTACCTTTTATCTCATCCTCAGCCCAATATTCAGGAGATTGTACACCAAATTCTTTTAATATTTGCGTTACTTTTTCTTTAGTAGGTTTCTTTTTAAAGTCTTCTAAAATGGAGATGAATTCTTTATTCATATAATCCATACGCTCTCTCCTTTATTTATTATTTCCTGTTAATACTAAGTTTATCATAATATTGGAAAATACAAAGCTAATTAAGACAATCGATAAACTCCAACTTAAAAGGTTTATCCTGCATTAACGGACAAAGAAGCATGTTACTAGTTAAATATGATTCGTCTTTCATGATAAAATTGGAATATATATGAAGGGGGTTAAATAAATGGGATATTTCGATGATTTTGATTTTAACTATTTTTGGAAGGAAAGTGAATATGCAAGAAAGGAGTATATTTCTGAACACCCTACAGAAGAAATAATTTTTAATTTAGAAACTGAATTAGGATATAAGCTACCACCATCCTATATTTGGTTAATGAAAAAACACAATGGAGGAATTCCAATAAATAATTGTTTCCCTACAAATACTTCCACAAGTTGGGCTGAAGATCATATTGCCATAACTGGTATTTATGGTATTGGATATAAAAAAAGTTCTTCGCTGGGAGGAGAATGCGGTAGTCAATTTTGGATTGAAGAATGGGAATATCCCCAAATAGGAATAGCCATTTGTGACTGTCCCTCAGCTGGTCATGATATGGTATTTCTTGATTATAGAGAATGCGGACCACAAGGAGAACCTTGTGTTGTACATGTAGATCAAGAAGCTGATTATAAAATTACGTGGTTAGCAAAAGATTTTGAAAGCTTTATTAGAGGACTCGTAAACGAGGAAGTCTATGATAATAGCGAACAAATGTATTAAGTATTATACTAAACTAATTATATAAAGTATGTCGTTCCCAAAGTACGTATTTACACCGATAGGCATTCTTTTGCATAAAGGTTAATTGTTTTACTTCAATTATAATTTTGGTAATTGTAATTGAGAATTTCCGAACCAAGTAACATCAAAAAAGCTTCCTTTCTCAATAGAGTATAGATAACTAGCAACATCATACGAGCATAATGATCTCTAATTGCCATTATCTTATTTAGTATATTTTCAAACATATCGAATTCTATAAATAAGAAAGATAGTTCCACCTCCTTTTGTAATATCATGGAAATTAAGTACATTTAACGAGACATTTGTTTCCTAAAAAATGAAATTCTCCCCTAAAAAAAACGCCCTGGAGGGCGCCTTCATTAATAGGGTATAGTTATTAGAATGTTAATATGTTTTTATTTTTTATCAACCACCAGTATTACCATGCGAATATTGAACAGTTTGACTATTCGATACTTGAATTTCTTTTGATCCTTGAGTAATTCCAAATGTTAGAGTAAGGGCTGTAATGATGCCCATAAGACCAGCTATCATTTTTTTCATTTTCATACCTCCTTCTTATGATTTTCTTTTCGCACTTGCGAACTTAAATAAAAATATTTACTTGCCTTTGAATCATTACCTTCTTGATAAAACTTTAATGCTAACTTTTCAGTATATTCATCAACATACTCATATAAATTTTCTTTTTCAAAGTACTTATTTCCTGCTAAAATTGCTGCTTCCAGTTGTTCTCCTGGAACCTCTTCATTTATCGCTTTTAAAATTTTGAAATGATGCTGATACTCTTCAATCTTTAACTCATTACTAATATTTAAACCCTTTTCAAAAAGACTTAATGCAACATCTTTCTTCCCTAATTTTTCATATTCACAAGCTTCCAATAAAATCGCTCTATAATTGCCAGGTTCATTTTCAGATACCTCCGACAAATGACGAATTGCCAATTCTGATAAATTTTGATTAGCATACATAAAACCTAAATTATGACGTACATATAGTGTCGCGTGTTCATCTTTTTGTTTGCTAAATGTATCTAATGCGGAAATAAGATATTCTTCCGCCAATTCATATTCCTTTAAATGCACGCAAACTAACCCCGCAACGTTGTTGCAATAACCTATATTTAGTTCATTACCCTCATAATTATTCGCAAAAAGCTCTCTCGCTCTGGATACTTGTTTTAAAGCTAAAACATAGCGTTGGGTATGACAACTAAATGTAGAAAGCTTGAAATGGAATTCTGCACTTTCCAACCGATCTGAAAGTTTGTGAAGCTTTTTCTCTGCTTCCTCATAATGTTTTTTCGCTAAATTATAGTCTCCCATTATCGTCAAATACATTGCTTTAAAAAAGTAATAATAGTATGATAATTTCTCATCATCTGGTTTATCAAATGATTCTATTTTATTGAAGCTATCCTTACCGATACTTAAATGTTCTGTCAAATATTGATAGCGAAATTCTAATAAAGCATGATAAAAAAGTAAATTTTCATCTTCTACACTAGAAATTTTTCGATCAATTTCATTTTTAATTTGTTTTGCTTTCTCTGAATTTCTTTTGCGAATCACAACATACCAATTATCTAACAATCCTATAATTTGCTCGCTCCCCTTCGTTTGAATGTTCACACATTTTCCCCCTTTTTCCTCAAATGTATATTATTTCTATAATATCATGTTTGGATAAGAAAGAATTTTTTAAAAAGTTGAGAAATTTTTTTCTGAATTTTCTTTTGTGTGAATTTTTTCAAACCTCTTAACTCGCTATCCTTCTTATTTATAAATCAGAAATCGATAAATTCATATCAAAAGCGCCACCCTTTCTGTATATTTCTACAAAATGAATAGCGTTTTTTCGTTTTATGGATACAATTTTTTAGCTTGATGGCGCTGGTCGGATACCCGGTTATTAAAAAATTTAAACCACGCTACCGCCATTTGAAATTGTTATAATTAAAATGTATTTAATGTTTAAATAATGGAGGGTTAGAGAATGAAAATTGCAATAGTCTGTTTCGATAACTTTACTGATATAGATGTTTTTTTACCATGGGATTTATTAAATCGTGTACGTTTAGTTGGCGGTATTTCTGATTGGAATGTCCAACTATTAGGAACGGAAAAAACTCATATATCCATGTCTGGCTTACGTATTCCCATGACAGGAAGCATATCTGATATTCCTTCTGCTGACGCTGTAATATTTGGAAGTGGTAAGGGTGTACAAGATTTATATAAAAATCAAGAATATCTTAATAACATTCATGTAGATCCTCAAAGACAATTAATAGGCTCTATGTGTTCTGGTTCACTACTACTAGGAGCTAAAAAATTGTTAACTGGCAAAAAAGCAACTACATATCCATCCGTAGTAGAACAGCTAAAAGAATTTGATGTAGACGTTATTGAACAAAGTTTCGTAAACGAAGGAAATATCTCGACAGCTGCAGGTTGTTTTGCTGCTCAAGATCTCTCAGCTTGGATTATAAGAACCCTAATTAATGAAGACATGGTTGATACTGTGTTAGAAACTGTTCAGCCGGTGGGCAAAGGTTTATATTTTTAATTTCAAATCAAGTTAAGAAATTGGTTGTTCCCCCATACAAAACAAATGAGTTAATTTCTCATAAAAAACTGTAAAATAATAAAATTTTCGTCTTGGGGATACTTCAAAATCTTAGCTTGATGGGCATGGGGTACCGCCAGCATTTCGGAAAAAAAACCCACGCTAAGCAAAAAATACAAAAAAACCGTCCATCAGGCTGGCTTTACTTTTTACATAATTCTCGTTATTGGAAGTAAAACAATAAGCTTTCATCTAGGAAAAAATAAGCCATACATTGAAATGTATATACTAGGAGAATTTCTATATTTTATTTTGCTTATTTTTTTGCATGTTGTAAACTTGGTTCAGAAACAATCATGTATTTTAAACTAGATATAAAAAGGAGATTAACCATGGATCCTTTACTTATGGCTGTTATGGGATTACCGTTAACAATTGTTATCTTAGTGATAATTGGCTTCTATAAATTATTTATTAAAAAGAAAAATATAACCTCTTTCTATACTCCATTCGATAATATTACCGGTCAAGCAATTTCAGAATTTCATGAGGAACAGAAAGTTTTAGTAGCTGAAGATGAAGACGGGGATGGGAAGAAGAAAAAATAACAAAAAAAATAGTCCTCCAGATTGTTTAACTGGAGGACTTTAGTGTTCACATAATGATTGTTAGCGGAAGTCAATGTATTTATTAGTATTGGGAATCAATAATTGTATAATACCGTGTGAAATATCTGTAAGAAACACTCTCTGTTATATTTCCTTTTTGGAAAGTTAGAGAATTTGCGTATATATCTCTTTTTAAAAATTTCCATCCATCTTTCTCTCTCATTTCAATATAGGGCTCTAGTTTCCCTCGTTTTACTAAGTGGGTGTAGGGAATATCGTCAGTTTGTACTTTCATTATATTTTTATCTGCAAGGATCATCTTTGACATAGCAATTGCAAATGGTATTGGATTTCCTTCTTGAAAAATAACATTCCTTTTTTGTATAAAGAATACGCATGTAACACTAAGTATTACAGATAAAACAATGAAAGATAACCTTAATTTCATCAAACCCCAACCTTCCTTTTTATTCCATTTTAACACAAACATCTTACTATAAGATTACTGTTCTTTCTTGTATATTCTATACAAGTTCAGTTAACATAACGTAACATTATGGGGATTCAATGTATTTAGAAAACTATTAAAAGTCCTCCAGATTGTTTAACTGGGGGACTTTTGTGTTCATATAATTCTTGTTAGCGGAAGTTAAATAGGTATGTTGGCGTCTCTTGTTTTTCTGCTAAATCGGTTTTTAATTTTGCACCATAGAAGGTAACAAACAATACCTACCACAGCACTTATAGTATTTAAGATTACGTCATCAATGTCTGCACTTCTACCTTCGCCTAATCCAAATAAAGCTGATATACAAGTCTGTATGAATTGAATGAATTCAATAGCCACTGTACAAAGGAATGAGTACCAGATAGCTTGTCTGATACTTATTACCCACTTAAAATACAGCATAGCAAATGTAAAAGGAGCAAGCATAATTCCATTTCCGAAGACTTGATAAAAAGCAGAAGGATTATGTTGGAATATATCTATAATTCCTTTGAATGGTATCAGATTGACTGATAATGTAAGCATTCTTTTTATTTCCTCTGTTGTGTGATTCAGTTGAGAGTAAAAGAGACTGATTTTAATTGTCTTCATATACAGGAAACAAAAATATATAGAGAAACAACTACCAATGATCCAATCAAAAATATTTTGAAGTATTGTACGTTTTAAAAGAATAGCCAGCAGAATCAAAACAATTATCATGTTCAATACAATTTGAAAATTGAAATACGACAATAAGTCCCAGCTGAAAAGAATAAGAGGTATACTTAATAATCCATACTTCTTCATAGTATTCATCTAAACTCCTTATGTTCATTTCTACAACCTACCCTTATTCAAGAGAAGGAGAAGATTACCTGTTTCGATATCCTATATTATCCTATATTTACATTATAATCCATGTTTTTTAGATAAAAATGACTTAAGAAGTTTTTTGCATGCTGTATTCATATCCGGTTAACATAACGTAACATTATCGGGAGTCAATGTATTTAGGAAACTATTAAAAGCCCTCCAGTTTAAGTAATCTGAAGGGACCTTATGTCACATAATGATCGTTATTAGAAGTTGACTATTTATTATTTAAACAAACTGATGATATTTCGGGCATATGTATCGTTTACTTCATAAGCTGTACCATACTGTTCATTGGTATTCTCTATAAACATAACTTGTCTATTGTTTCCTTCTAACCACACAAAAAATTCTTTTTTATCCCCATCCCTATATTTTATTGTCATTATAGCATTCATATTATCTCGAGCTTGTTTATCTACGGGCACATTTTCTCTTTTTCTTGCATTTTGGAGACCATCAACAAAGGTTTGCATGGTAGCCTCACTATCTATTTTTTTAATATTGTTCGTCTTTGCGTCTTTTAATTCAATAAATGTTATGTCCTTGTTCTCAAACTTCACAACTTTTGTTGGAGTGGTTGTAGATGCTGTACTAGCCCCTGTTTTTTTATCAAATTGGCTTGAACACCCAACAAAAGTTAACATGAACACAGAAATTAAACAAATAACAATGAATTTTTTCAAAATATTTACCTCCTTTTTTAAAAATTTTACCATATGGTGATTATTTGAAGTGAGAAAGATTAGTTGTATATCATATTCATATGAGGTTAACATAACGTACTATTATCAGCAGTCAATCTATCTAGAAACCTAGAAAAAGTCCCTTCAGATCTTCTTCTGAAGGGACTTTTAGTTCAGTCGGGTAAGCGAGGGGCATCACTGCCCCTAACTCCCCTAAGAACCGGACTGGAACCTTTCAATTCATCCGGCTCAAGCCTCCCATTGCAGTTCCACTTGTTGTCGTATCTTCTTCACAATCCTGATGGATAAGTTAAGCGTACGCCGACGATCCGTTTGGAGGTATACATAACAGTACGCTTCTTTCGTCAGAAAATAACCACAATCTTATGTTCCTGCGAGAGACCAACGAGAAGTGGGCTCCCTTTCGGGTCTGTCATGGGTTTGTCCGTTGGGACGACAGTATCTATCCAGTTATACAGTCTTATGCTTTCCTGTTCCCTTTCGAGATGATGGCATTCGCTTTCTCTCGTATCCTTTACCCTCTGCCACATCGTTTGACCTTACGATCTCCCTACTGTTTACACAGATGACATAGGGCTTACCAAGTTTCGCATCCTATAGATACGACGAGGTTAGGTGGGTTCTTTACTCCGGACAAGATGCGGGACGCAGCGCAGCAGCATTATGAATCTACTTTTCCTCTTGCCAATACCCGAGTGGAGCTACGTACTATCTCGAGCTAACATTTACGAAGCTTACAAACCTTTACTTTCGTTCACCATACTCATCTTCCCTTAGCGGTGTTCCGGGTTGTACGCAAACCCTCTGTTTCCGCATTTCCTCATGCAACCCACGTATCCGTTACCAGATACGCAGTTTCGGATAGGGATAGTCTTTGCGTCTAAACCAGTGGCGTAAGCCACACTATATGAAAGCGACATCTTGTCGCACCATAATTTTTGTTATCGGAAGTTTTTTTATAAACAATCAGAGGAGAATTGGTAGTATGTGTTCCTACTAATGTTGTAGATGCCTCATTTGTGCGTTTGTCGTTGCGTGTTATATATTTAAATGGGAGTAAATAAGATAGATAGAGAATAGGAGGGAAATACATGCAATCTCAAAATTATAAGAACCATACTCGTATGCATCCTGTGTATCATTATGTATTGACACTTTTAGTTTTAGGAACGTTGGTAGGTGCAATTACAAATATGGTCCGCGCTATTAATGCGGGAACTAATATTCTTCAAGCTGTTATTCTTGTATTAATTATGATTATTATCGTTATCGTTGCAGCGCTTGTAAGAATCTATGCACTAAAGGCGCAAGACCGGGCAATTCGAGCAGAGGAAGGCCTTCGTTATTATGTACTAACCGGAAAGTTGCTCGATCCCGCCCTCAGTATGGGTCAAATTGTCGCGTTACGATTCGCTAGCGACAATGAGTTTGCAGATTTGTGTAAAAAAGCCTCTGCCGAAGGGCTAAAGCCGGATGACATTAAGAAAGCTATCAAGGATTGGAAGCCTGACCATAATCGCATTTAACTAGAGAAAAAACACGTTAGCATCAGGTTTCTAACGTGTTTTTTAGTGTTAGAATGATTTTTCCACCAAGTTTATCCCATAGTAAACTTCAGTTGATATTCAATCAAGTGAATACACGTAAAACGTACCTAACGAACATTAAGGGGTCCCGCCCCATCGCCATCAAGCTAACAAAACAGGTTGCCCCATGCCCATCAAGCTAATATTTTGAAGTGTCCCCAAAACGAAGTTTATATTATTTTGCAGTTATTTATGAGAATGCAACTCGTTTTTTCGTTTTGGGGAGAACCAAATCCTTAAGTTGATGGATGTGTGGCGGTACCCCAAGTAAACGATTCTTATACTTCGATTTTTTCACTTTTTTTAAGGACAACCAGAAACAAAACGATTAGTGTAAGGCAGCCAATAGAATATTGTAGAGGAGAGAGCGGATTTGATCCGACCATGATTGGATAGAAATACCCGGGAAAATTCTCAATCAACTCTGAAAGAAACTCGTTATGGCTCATTCCTTGGATATTAGCCAAGGTGTTTGGGAAAAACAACAGTATGGCTGTTAAGATTCCATAAACCGCACCACTACGAACGCCATATAAGAATAGAAGATACCCAAATAAGAAATATGTCATTACCAAGAGAAAGACATTCACAGAGAATCCAGCCAAGAAAGAGAGCTTTAAGTCACCAGAAACACCAAGTGTTTTCGTAACTAGAAGTAGTACAATACCTAGCACCGTATAAAGTAAACTTACCGAAAGAGCGATGATACCATTAGCGAAAACATAGTTTCTTCTATTCTGCACTGAGTTATTAATCAGAGAAATCGTTTTAGTCGAGTAGTCTCTATTGATAAAGTAAAGCGGCATTAAAACTGCCGCGAGCATACCCAGCATACAATAAAAATTTGAAACATGTTTGATGTTAAAGGGCGTGATCTTGTTAAGGATAAAGTAAGTCATAACGACTGCGGGTACACAAGCACCCAACAAACCAACAATTAGATAACCATTTTTAAGCAGTTCTTTCAGGTTGTAAACCACATATTTGTTAATACTCAGTGTCATGATAATCACCTCTGAATTTGTTCATATAGACACTACGCAGGGTTTTCTTCTCCGCAGTAAAATCAATTAGTCGGACGCCTAGTCGATTTACCATTTCGAAAATCTCAGCGTTTTCCACAGCTGTTTCAATCTGAATATCTTTGTCACCCGAGTGGATTACGCTCCCAAAGTGTTGTTTCGAAGCGAATGTAGCTAAATCAACCGAATTATCAAAGACTAGCGTGAGAGTTCGTTGCTCATTTTTTAAAAAGTGCTGTTCACCAGCAATTGTGCCATCTTCTAAGAATAAAACTCGATTGCAAATAGCTTCAATATCCTCTAGCTTATGGCTAGAAATCAAAATACCGACATTTCGTTCATCAGCCATTCTTCTCAATTCCTGCAAAACCTCAAAAGACGTTTCCACATCCATGCCGTTAGTAGGTTCATCTAATACAATGTAGCTTGGATTATTTAGTAGGCTAATGACGATTCCTAACTTCTGCCGCATTCCTAAAGAATATTCCTTCACCTTTTTATACAACACATCGAATAAATGCAGGTTCCGTAAGAGCCCCTCGTATTCATTTAGTTTGAAAGTGTTTCCGTAAATTCCTGAAAAATAAGTTAAGTGGAATAGTCCCGTCTTATTACTGAATAGTTTTGGTTCCTCTATCAAGTATCCAACCTGATGATTGTCTGTAACTGATCCATCATAGGTTTGAATAGTTTGCGCTATAACCTTCATCAGGGTACTTTTTCCAGCGCCGTTTCTTCCAATTAGACCAACGATTTCTCCTTGGTTGAAATCTAAAGAGAGATCGTTTAAAACTATTGAACTTCCATATCGCTTAGTTAGCATATTTATCAACATTGTCTAATCCTCCATCCTTGGTTGAGTCTCGCTCCCCGACCTTTCCTTATGAAAAATCCTTTTTATATTGGACGGCTAGGTAAATCCCACCAGCTAAAAATGCCAGCGTATATTTGAACAAGAAAAAGATGGTCCACATATCGTCTTTAGGAAAAATCATGTCACATAGAATAATTGCCAACAGCATATAGGAACTGCTTTTCAAAAAGATTTTATTTGTCCGTTCGTCGTCTGGCCCAATCTTCTTATAAAATACATAACCAAAAATCGCACTACCCATGAGCAGTAAAAAACCAACTCCAATGAGAATATTCCAATTTCCCGTAGATTGTTCAGCCCAGGACTTTAAAGGAGAAAAAATTGCGTTATGGATATCTGAGATAGGCTTAGTTATCATTTTGATCATTTCCTTTCACATAAGTAAAAATATCGTTTACATCAACACTAAAAAATTCGGCAATTCGAAAAGCTAACATCAGAGTCGGAACATAATTTCCTTTTTCCATTACGAAGATGGTTTGTTTGGAAACCCCGACTTTCTCTGCTAATTCTTGCTGAGACATTCTGGCAAGTACACGATATTCATAAACCTTATTTGATATCGAATCACCAAAATTTTTCTTCATGACTACCACCTCTTGAACCAAATTATAAATCCAACTTTTATAAAAGTAAAGTAAACTTATACAAAAATATAAAATACCTTTATGTTCACTTAGATTACTTTGATTTAACAAGAGCCAGAATGCAGAAAGAACCTGACGAAATTCATGATTCCGTCAGGTTCACATATCGATTTGGTGTAATTTATGGTTTTGGATGGTACAATCGGGTGATAATATTCATTAGATCAATGTTATTTAGTCTAAAACGTTTTTTAAAATGAACATGAACGAAATCTTCATGTGTTAAAAGAAATTAATAATCTATAAAACAAAAAATAAGATGGAATTTTTGTTTTGGGGGTACTTCAAAATATTAGCTTGATGGCGATGTGGCGGTACCCCATGCCCATCAACTTAAGATCACATAATACTCCTATAATGAAAATTTTGTGCATTTTGCCGTTTTTATTGTTTTGGGGATATTTTAAAACTTTAGCTGGTTGGGCACGTGGCGGGACCCACTATAAGTTTCACTGAATATCCAAGCGTTTTTAAAAAGCGTATGTCTAAAATTTTAAATGCCTTTATTTTAATATCAATCTCTCAAAGGACCGCCAATAATTTTTTCAGTTTCCATCTCTACATATACACCTAAATCTCCTAAAATGTGACTCTTTTTTGATTTGAAATTAATTAAGTAAACTTCTTTATTTAAATATGACTTATCTTTTATACCTAACATCTTTTTTTCAGTTAAAACTACCTTGTGTACCTCTGCTTTTCTCCATCCTCCTATTACTTCATTTTTTTGAGATTCAGTTAATTGATCCCATACTGATTTTTTAAATTGCATTTCACTATCACTCGTATCAACATTACATCCAGATAAAATAAATAGCATTGTCCCTAAAACTAAAAACATAAATTTCAATTGTTCCATTTATATCTTCCTTTCTTTTACTTCACTCTTAATCTACATTTTAATTTTAACTGGCCCTCTATAAAAAATAAGAAAATTCTTCTGAAATTTCCCTAATGCAGTGTTAGCTTGATGGGCATGGGGTACCGCCAGCATTTCGGAAAAAAACCACGCTAAGCAAAAAAACTAGCCTCTACAAAAGAAGCTAGTTGACGTAAAATTCGTTATTAGAAGTTCTTTGATTTCTATTGTTGTTACGGCATAGACCTTACAATTGATTCTATTAGTAATGACAAAATAGCTAAAAGAACAGTCATGGATGTGGAAACAAAGATTACTTTTCTGTTTATGCTTAGAACTTTTTCATTGGATTTACGGTGTATCAAATATAACCATATTCCCACAAGGATAGAACTACCCCAAATGACTAATCCTGTTTGTGTCACGATCTTTTGCCAATCAACAATCCAGAAATAGAGAATACCCATTTGCATAATGAGTAGGACAGATGTAATAGATGTTGTTATATATTTCTGCATATGTAGCACTCCAATATGTCAGTATATTTTTAAATTACAGCAAACCCCTCCTCAAAAAGAAGAAACTCACAGCATTTCTTATGTACAACAATATGTCGCCTTATCAAACGCATCTTCAGGAATATAGACTTTATTGTCCTTGATTTTATATGGTATATCGTTTCTTTCCAGCTTATCTATGTCAACGCTTTCCGCAGTGTCGCCCCATTGTACATATTCACCGTTGTAGTTTTGACAAGCCGAGAATCCCAAAATAATCACTAAACATACAAATAAGTTTCCAAAATTCTTTTTCCTCATAACACCCCTCCTCTTCCTTAATGGTACCATTTGGAAGAGGAGGGGTGTTATAAATATTGAATGTATATTGTATACATGCTCGGTTAACATAACGTATCATTATCAGCAGTAATCAAATTCCAGAAATCCATTCATACCAAGAGTTTGCCAGCCTTCTGTTCCCTCCACTGTATGTAAGATTTCATACAGCCCTGTCACAACAGCATTTGGCAGTTCTAATCGTTCTCGTAGTCTGCATGAAATCCTGCATATCCTTGGCGTTTAAAATCCGCGTTTTGTTGGCGAGGCCTCAAAAGGAAGCGCGAAGCGCACTTCTTTTCTTTGTAATCACTACACATCACATTGCTGATGCTTCACTCGTTTTTTCAAAAAACAAACAGATGCACCTCGCTTTAAGTCTAAAAAGAATAAGGTTCAATCCTATACCATAAAACAAACAAACGGAAATATTGCGATTGCAGGAAATAAAATAGAATTACCGAAATTAGGCCTTGTTCGTTTTGCGAAATCAAGAGAAGTAGAAGGGCGTATTTTAAACGCTACCGTTAGACGTAATCCAAGTGGGAAATACTTTGTTTCAATTCTTGTTGAAACAGAAGTGCAACCATTAGAAAAAACAGGTTCTTCTGTTGGTGTTGATGTTGGATTAAAAGACTTTGCTATCCTTTCAACTGGTGAAGTATTTGGAAATCCTAAGTGGGTTCGTATATTGGAAAAGAAGTTGGCTGATGCACAGCGTATTCTTTCCAAACGTGTAAAAGGCTCTTCAAATTGGAATAAACAGCGTGTCAAAGTCGCTCGCATTCATGAACGAATCACCAACGCAAGAACAGGCTACTTGCAAAAAATCTCTACCGGAATTGTCAAAAACCACGATATTATTGGTATTGAGGATTTGCAAGTGTCAAATATGCTAAAAAATCATAAATTAGCGAAAGCAATAAGTAAAGTATCTTGGTCACAATTTAGAACCATGCTCGAATACAAAGCTAAATGGTATGGCAAACAAGTCATCGCTGTGTCTAAAACATTCGCTTCCAGTCAGCTTTGTTCTTGTTGTGGTTACCAAAACAAAGACGTAAAGAATCTAAATCTTCGTGAATGGGATTACCCTTCTTGTGGCACGCATCATGACAGAGATATTAACGCAGTACAAAACCTTAAAAATGAAGCCGTAAGACTTCTAACCGTAGGAATCCCCCACTTCAAATAGTCCACAAGAACGTTAAGTGGCGGGTAGTTCAAACTAAGGCATCCGATCACGTAAATCTGCTAAAGGAATTACTTTATCAATAAGCCATAAGTTCTTATTCCCATCATAAATCAAATTGATTTGCATTAATGACATATTATCTGATGAAACACCATTAATAATCATTTTACTTTTTACCTTAGCAAGAACATTTGCCTTTGTTGTATCAATAAAAGCATAATACAATTCTCCGTCTACGTACTCGGATTTAAAAGCTACCTTTTTCTTATCTTTTTCATCAACTTGATTCGCCACTGATTTATTAGGTTCACCTGGCGGTGTTAGTTCCTTTTTGGCATTTGGTGTTATATAAGCTTCAACATTAGAAATATATGATTCTCCTTTACCTGAATCATAGGTACGAAAGGCTTTTAGAAACCGTTCTGCTGCTTCTTTAACTTGCTGTTGATTATTACTTTTTAAAGCTTGTAATTCCTTTTTTGTATCATTATACTGATATTCTACTTTTTCTACTTTTTCTACTTTTTTAGTTAACTTATTGTTTTCAACCTCTAGTTTTTTATTATCTGAATTGAGTTTTAAAGATAATCCTATACTACAAATTAGTAAAATTAATAATACAATAGAAAATTTTTTCATCTAAAATCGGCAAGGATACCCCTACTTCAATCGTGTGCAGGGCGTATCCCAACGATAAGTGGGGGAGGAATTGCCGTCAGATACGGTATGGTACGTTAAAAATCGTAAGATTTTGTACCATATTAAGTATCTGAAACTTCCATCTTGCCTCCTCCTTCCTCCTATTTAGGTTATTTAATTTCACTAAAATTTCGTTATAATATATTTAGTGAAAGGCGGTGAGAATAATGTCTACAATTACTGCGAAAATACAAATCTATGTTTCTGGAAATCAAGCTGAAAGCCTAAAGATAACAACTAACGCTTATCGTAAAGCTTGTAATTGGCTATCAAAGCATATCTTTGAAACAAAAAATCTAAATCAAGTAAACTTGAATAACTTGTATTATTCTAACTTACGAAATCAGTTTGGACTAAAAAGTCAAATGGCTCAATCTGTTATGAAAACAGTGATTGCTCGATACAAGTCAGCTAAATCAAATGGACATGAATGGTCTTTAATTGAATTTAAACTTCCAGAATATGACCTTGTTTGGAATCGTGACTACTCATTAACTCAGAGCCAATTTAGTGTAAATACACTTGATGGTCGTCTTAAATTGAATTATGAACGCAAGGCTATGAAAAAATACTTTAATAATACTTGGAAGTTTGGAACTGCTAAACTTGTGCATAAACATAAAAAATGGTTCTTACACATTCCAATGACAAAAGAATTTGCTGAATTAGATTACGCAGATGTAAACAATATTGTCGGTATTGACTTAGGAATCAATTTTCTTGCTACCACTTATGATAGTCAGGGTAAAACTATTTTCTACAACGGAAATGTTGTTAAGCATAAGCGTGGTAAGTTTAAAGCCACTCGTAAACAATTGCAAATGCGACAAACACCGTCTGCTCGTAAAAAACTAAAACAAATTGGTTCAAGAGAAAACCGTTATGTAACTGATGTAAACCATCAAATTACAAAGGCACTCGTTGATAAATACCCTAGAGGTACTATGTTTGTTTTAGAGGACTTAACAGGTGTTCGTTCCGCAATTGAAAAAGTACGAGTGAAAGACCGCTATGTTTCCGTCTCTTGGGCTTTTTACCAGTTCCGTCAGATGCTGGAATATAAAGCAGAAATGAACGGACATAAGGTAATTGTCGTAGACCCAAAGTATACTTCTCAAACCTGCCCGAAATGTGGGCATATCAAGAAAGAAAACCGTAATAAGAAATTACACACATTCTGTTGTAAAAACTGTCAATACAAGTCAAATGATGACCGTATTGGTGCTATGAATCTACACCGTAAAGGGATTGAACATATTGGTGTAGTTACTACAGGAGTATAGCTCTTGTAGTAAGGGCGAAGTCAACCGTCCTTATGTTCCACCACACCAAGGTAGGAGAGCGTTGCTCGTTCGCACTACTGAGTAGGAATAAGCGTAGTTGCTCTCTATGAGGATAGAAGCACTGTCGAACTCTGACAGACGCAAGCCCCCACTTCAAACGACCCGTAAGGGTGTTAAGTGGCGGGTTGTTGACATCCGCCCTCCTTAATGGATTATCATTAAAAAGTTCAATTTTGATGGACTAAATATATGCCAATCCGATTGTAACCCTACACTTATCGTACGACACGTCCATATCCTGCAAAATGTTGTTGAAAATAGTCTTTGTTTAAATCTGCATATCCAATTGGATCTCCTGCATGATACATTCTATTGTTTCCCACATATATGCCAACATGAGTAATATAACTACCTGAATTATATGTGCTATGAAAAAACACTAGGTCCCCAGGTTTGGGATCACTTACACGTTGAGTTTTATCCCATTGCGTCTGAGCTGTACCAAATAAATTAATTCCAGCCTTAGAATACGTATACTCAACAATCCCACTACAATCAAAAGATGTATTCGGATTACGCCCACCAAATACATACGGCCATCCTTGATATTTCAATGCTTCAGTCATAATAACTTGAAATACATCATCACCTAATGCACTACCTCCTGCTATTCCTCCAGCACCTGGATTATAATACCTCATTACGTGCGGAACATAGTCCGGATCCCCGTAACACCAATTATTCGCTACTGCTTCAGGACTTCGCCAAGAGCCACATTTATAACCGTTTTTCCTACTTTGATCTGCTGAGAATGCTCGTGCATTCTCATGTGTATATCCTCCATTTTGAAGGGCATATGATGCGTAACCAGTTCCATATAGTGATAGGTAAGGTTTTGAAGTTATCTCTACCTTTTCCCCCACTTCACACCGTACGTGAGAGTTTCCCCTCATACAGCGTTCCATCTGATTCAATTGACCTAACTTTTATATTAAAGAAAAGACAGGAGTTCGGTTCGCAAGTACCCTTAGCTTATCGAACATTTTCTTCTTTTCTTCTTTTCTTCTTCTATTTCATAGTTGGCTAAGATGGATTTTACCTTATCCGCGTTGTCATGATGAATTGCCACATGTATATCCTCGAGTACAATTACCAAGTTTTCATAATCGTCTTTTCCGCCGAATTCCAACGGAATTTTGTGGTGACAGTGCCAACCAATTAGACCTAATTCTTGTTTAGTAATTGCACATCTTCCATACTGTGCTACAAATTTCGAAATACGGTTGTCATTGTATTCTACAGTCCGATGATTCATATAGAATCGTTGTACATGCCTGAGTATTTCTCTATCTATAGCTTTCAAGGTATCGTGAATTTTCTCTCTACCTTCTTCCGTGTAGTTTGAAATGGATTGGGTAAAGTTTCTTGCCGATTTATGCTTTTGGGCATGAATCGGAATTAGTACAATATCCTGGACTTTATAAAGCTTAGGATTATAGTTCCGATACCTTTTTCTCAGAGTAGGTGACATATCATGCTTAGTGGCTCTTTTCCAATCTCGCCTCAATCGGTTATAAAGTGTTCTTATGAGATGGCAACTCATGTGATCTAAATCATAGTTAATATGGGTTGCAGCGGCATAATAATTTTGTATGCCCATTACAACAGTGTTGTAATGCCATACCGCCTCTGGTGTTTGCTTTTTACTTATCTTTTTGATGGCTTCCTTCAATTTGAGATAAGCATTCTCTCTAGCCTTTTTGCACATTCTGCTATGAGCAACATGACGATTCCTCTTTTTGCGTGCCTTAATAGTAAAGCCCAAAAAGTCACTGGACTTCTTTTGTAAATTAACAATTTGAGATTTCTCATTGCTAATTTCAAGCTGTAGACGTGTTTTGAGGAAATCTTTTGTTGCCTCAAACATTTTGAGTGCTGTTGGATAGTTGCGACATAATATTTTGAAGTCATCAGCATATCTAACTAAAAAGCATTCTTTTAGGTTACTTTTCTTTAGTGCTTTATATTTGTCATTCCTCGCTCCATATGGATGTCTGGTTTCTATAGTTTCCCATTGGTCACTAATCCACCAATCTAATTCATTTAAAACTATATTGGAGAGAAGAGGACTTAAGATACCTCCTTGCGGAGTTCCCTTTTTAGGAAAACCTTCATTAATGATTTCCGCTTTTAACAGACTCGAAATGATAGAAAGTAGCTTCTTATCCCGTATCCCTATGCTCCATAGCTGTTTTATGAGTTTTCCATGATTTACATTGTCAAAGAAACCTTTAATGTCTATATCCACGCAGTAATGAAATCCCTTACCTTGACTGTTTACCAATGATTTCATTCGTGCTAATGCATGATGTGTGCTTCGATTAGGACGAAAACCATAACTATGCGCATGAAATTTCGCTTCGCATATAGGTTCGAGTATTTGTAATATGCATTGTTGAAACAATCTATCCCATATCGTTGGTATTCCAAGGGGTCTCTTTTTCCCATTAGGTTTAGGTATAAAAACTCGTCTAACAGCTTGCGGTTGATACCAAGAAAACATCGATTTAATCTTATCTATCATTTCATCTGTGGAAAGTGATTTTATATCATTAATGGTCATGCTATCTACACCTGCGGTCATGCTCCCCATATTCCTTTTAATGTTTCGATACGCCAATCTAATATTTTCATCCATCGTCATAAGTTTTATTAATTTATAAAAGTTATCTCCATTCTGACTTTGCTGATACAAACCGTCCAAAATGGACTGCATATCATAGTATTCAGCATGTCTAAGCTTCACAGTTTTCTTTATAAGTCGGTGCTCCTTTCAGAGTTTACCTTTTTTAGTCTCACAAGAACCTTATAACCTGACTGTGTTGCATTATAAAATGGTTGGTCAATCTTTTATCAGACTAATGGCTATCCCTCCATCATGTTTCCATGATTTCATAGGTACTATGCCATCACTCTCACCACCATAAATAAAGGTTATATGCGTGTTAATTTCACAGGCATTTTCCCTTTAAACATTTCTTCGAAGATAAGTCCTCCATGTTGGTGGCTTTCCACGTTCCACTATTTCTATCTGTTCATGACACTTTTAGGGCTCTCCTTTAAGCCTGTTGACTGGATGCCGCCTGTAACGACATATGGACTTTCATAACAACTATTCTTACTCGCCCACATCAACGCCACGCTCGTGGCACACACATTTCTATGTGTTAAGCGTTCTAGACCCGTACATTCGGAGATTCGTCAGATTCTGCCTACCCGTTGGTTTTGTGAATCCATTCTACCCATGAGTGTTTTATAGACTCCCGGCCTATAGGCTACATCATCCACCTCTGGACAACTTTCGTGGTATTTAGATACCTTACGGTAACTCTCAGCCGACTTCACCGAGCTTCATACACTTACAGTTCTTATCCACTGCATCATGCATGTCGGAGTATCAGAGGAAGCCCTTCCAGGCGTTACCCTGTCATTTGACTTCTCGAAATAGTAGTTCTTCTGATTTTATATCAGCGCTTAACCTTTTCAGTTAAGAACGTGTCGCACAGTTATAACTTTGCAGGGTAATATTTTGATCACCATTTGACTTTTGATAACAATCTGCAAAATGCATCATCCCATACTTTATACTCTCCTCAGGATCTGTAATAAATCCTGGAGGCCATCCTTGTGACTCTGAACTTTGCATTACATCTAACTGGGTTCCACCACTTTCTTGTTGTATTAATGCAAGGATTAACGGGGTCATTGCCTCTATTCCATGCATGGCAGCATATTTACGTACTAAGGGTTCCCATCTCATAACTTCAGGGCTTACATTTGCAGTACCTGGTGCAAATGGCCCCCCTTTTAGTTCATCTTCTCCAGATGATGTTAATAAGAATACAATGAGAACTAAACCTAGTACTGCAGTTGAGAATATACCTACAGCAATGAGTACTGGTTTTGCTATTGCAGCAGTTGCTGCCTTCTGCGCTACTTTAACTGCAACTTGTTTGCCAACTTTTGCGACCGCTTTTCCTGCTACTTTAGTGCCTTTGCCAGCTGCTTTCCCCAAAGAATTGCCTGCCTTTTTCAAGGCAGGCTTAGCATTCTCCAGTTCAGCTTCAGGATGATGTTCATTATCAAAGTCGCGATTTGGTTCCGCACTCAATTTATAAACCCTCCTTTAGTAGCTGAATTATTTGGGTTGTATTGTCCCTTTTGATTTAGCATTTTTTAAAGCATCATGTTGTGCTTTTGCATCAGTTAAAACTTTCTTTATTCCATTACCTTCTTTATGTGGTTCTGTTTTTGGTGTATTGATACTTTGCGGCTGAGAAATTGGTTTTACTTCCACTTGTTTTGGTTCACTTACTGATGTACCTGGTTGTGCTGCTGTAACTGGTTTAACATCTACTTGCTTTGGTTGAATTATTGACGTTTCTGACTGTGGCGTTGTAATCGGTTTACTTTCCATTGGTTTCGGTGAACTTACTTGTGTACTGGGCTGTGGTGTGGCTACTGGCTTACTTTCTATTGGTTTTGACGAACTTGTTGGTGTCTCTGATTGTGGTGTTGTAATTCCCCTACCTTCCAATGGTTTCGGTGGACTTGTTGGCGCCCCTGACTGTGGTGTTTCAATTCCCTTACTTTCCATTGGTTTCGGTGGACTTGTTGGCGTCCCTGACTGTGGTGTTTCAATTCCCTTACCTTCCAATGGTTTTGGTGGACTTGTTGGCGTCCCTGATTGTGGTGTTTCAATTCCCTTACTTTCCATTGGTTTCGGTGGACTTGTTGGCGTCCCTGACTGTGGTGTTTCAATTCCCTTACCTTCCAATGGTTTCGGTGGGCTTGTTGGTGTCTCTGATTGTGGTGTCCCTGACTGTGGTGCCGTAATTCCCTTACCTTCCAATGGCTTCGGCGGAATTGTTGGTATTTCTGACTGTGGTGTCGTAATTCCCTTATCTTCCAATGGCTTCGGCGGAATTGTTGGTGTCTCTGATTGTGGTGTCGTAATTCCCTTACCTTCCAATGGCTTCGGCGGAATTGTTGGTATTTCTGACTGTGGTGTTTCAATTCCCTTACCATTTAATGGTTTCACTTCTGCTTTTACGTCTTCCTCTTTACGCTTAACCTCATCTTGTTGTTTGTCTATGTCATGGTATTTACCTCTAACAGCTAGATCTTGATCTTCTTTAGAAGCAGCAACTTCATCCTTAATTTGTTCTTGTTCTTTATCATTTTTCTTGTCACGAACAGCTAAGTTATCATCTTTTCTTAACTGTTTAATATTCTGTTCTTTTTCAGCTTGCAATTGCTCTTTTTCTCTACGCTTACCTTCCGCTGCTTTTTCCTTCCTATCAGCATGGTTTTCTTTTAACTGTTTATATTTGCCAAGTCCTGCTTTACTTACAGCAGCTGTACCAGCGGCTACAACCGCTGCAGTTCTTCCAATCTTTCTAGAACCGCGTTTTACATCATGATATTTATCTCTTATATTAGTCATTGCTTCTGATGCACGAGCTACTCCTGCATTAGCTGGTGTAGTTGTAATTGCATCAAAGATTGTTTTCCGATATAACCAAACACCTAAAAATGAAAGAATTTGTAATGCAGCAACTACTAGATATCCATATTTATCAGTTGCGCTATAAAGGATTGAAGAAACCCAAAACATTAGAGTTAATAGAAAACCAATCGCAACTTTCATAAGCAGTGTTCTAAACAATTCAGCCAAGAACTTCTTAGCTGTTCCAACCCAAGCTGGTACTAATGCCATTAATAACATTACAGGAGACATTAAAGCAACAATGATGAACATTAACTGGTAGAAAAGCATTGCCATACTACATAAGAGTAAGACAACCCATAATGGTGCATTAATTAAAAATAGTAATAATACTAATGCACCACGTTCAAAAGTAGCGTCTAAGGTTAAAGTGTTGTTTTTCTTTACTTCAACTTCATCTTTTAAAAGTTTTTGTCTATCATCAGTATTAGTTGTTGTTAACATTTTCTTTATTCTTTCGTCACCGATTTTCTTCATATCTGTTGTTCCAAATTGTAATAGAGTATAAGGTTGCTTGATTAATAAAGAATGGGTTAAATCGGTAATCGCATCAACACCGCTTGAATGGCCTTCTTTTGTTCCTGCAATACTTTGCGTTGCATTTAAAACTGTTTTATTTGTTTGTTCAGAAAATGCGTTCAATCCTTTAATGATAAAACTGGAATTTGCGAAAAAACCTAATGTAAAAACTAAAATACCTAGAGCCTTTATAAATCCACCTAACATATCTGACTGACGTCGTTGAACATATCCTACCCATATCATCCAACATACTAGTAGGGCTAATAAAAGACCAATTAGCTCACTATATATTCCAGTTCCCCAAGAGCCATTAAAACCTGCAGCTGTAGAAATTACATCTCCTAATTTATCTCCTACGTCTTCAACTATATTTAGACTCATAGATTGACCGACCATACTTGTTACGAAAGTACTAATTCCTAAATTAATGGTCCACCCAATACTTATAAGGCTAAATAGAACTGCGACCATTTGTTCTTTTACTTTATCTCCCCATTTCCAGAACTTCAGAGATTCACCAAATCCTCCTTCTGGAACATAAATATCAATACCATAACTACTAGGGGGATACTCTTCATACTTTAGTTTTTCTTTATTCTTAGGGATAATATCATCTAAAAGCGACGGTCTGGGTTCTTCTTCTGCATAAACAGGAGCAGCTTTAAAAAGTAAATTAAAAGCCAATATACATGTGTAAGCTAATAACAACAGGGTAATAAACTTTTTCATTTCATGTTACTCCCTTTTTTTTATGAAAAACGCTAATCCTTTGAACTAAACTCACTTGTAGGTTTAGTATTTGCTACTTCATCAATTTCATTTCTATAAGGAGCAGCATAACTACGCACTTTAAAACCATCGTCTGTTCGAACTACTCTTATCCACTTTTCTGCTTTATCTAGGTTTTTAGGGGGTTTTTTTGAGATAAAGTTATACATAATTGTATCTTTATCAACTACATACTCTTTTACTTTATAATCTTTGTAAGATAAATTATTTTGTGGACCTTGATTTCGATCTAGGATAGTATCTTTATCACCATCAACTACAAGCTTACGTATTGTTTTATAATCATGTTGTAAGTCTGCTTTTACAAAGTCGATCATCACTTCTCTTGGTGTATGACCATTATTATCTTTTTGCTCCCCCATAGTTTCCACACTCTTTCCACATGCTGCACTCAACATAAGAGCGCCAGCACATAGACTAGTAAGTAATAATTTTTTAATATTAAACTTCAGCATATAAACTCACTCCCGCATTTATTTTTTCTCCCCCTTCTTCGACAAAGGTCGCATCACCTTCCTGCTTTTCATCCTTTTTCAAGCTTCTATAATTCTTTCTAGCATTCGGCCTTGTATCAAATGCATCGTATAGATCTTTGAATACAACATCCATAGTTACAACACCAGTTCTACCTTGAATGTCTTGGAATAAACATTGCCCTGTCTCAAGATTTGCGATAATTGCATGATTCTCTTCATTGTCTGGTAATCCAAAGAAATCCAATATAGATGAAATTTCCTTACTGTCTGTATTTCGGAAAGAAAACTTCATACCAATATTATTTTTAAATGTTTCATCACCTAAGTCACTCGCACTTTGTGTAGCAAAGTAAACCGCTGAGTTTAAGGCACGTCCTTCACGAACTAGCTTACGAGCCAACTCACGACCTTGGGAAGTTCCCATGATTGCCCACGCTTCATCAAGTAATACAATTTTGAATTTCGTTGGGTCCTTTTGAAAGAATTTTCTTGCAAAAGAAGATAGAGACATCAGCATACTAACTGATAAGTTTTCTTGTAATGTGTAATCTTTTGGGTCTTTACCGATATCCGGCATATCCAGATGTTGAATTTGAATAATGTTAACTGCAGTATCTAGTTCAATATCTCTATTTGTTCCATCACCGAATATTAGATGTGCAAATGACAGGTTTTCAAACGCTTGAATATGAGCTGCTAACTGATTATCGACTTTATCATCACTTTCTTCTAAATATTGAGATACAGCTGTTAAACAAGGTTCTTCCATTCCAGCTACAAACTCTACCGCTGATGCTAAACGAGGGAATTTTTCTGAGTTATCAGGTTTAATCCCCGTAAGGAATGTAAGAATCGTCATTGCTAGTTCTATTGCATCTTTCCGGCTATGTTTATGAATAATGAATGGATCCAGCTTTCCTTCATCTCGTATATCTGTTCCTAATGTAATGACATTAACCTTACCTTCTAATCCATGTAGATCTTCTGTCCAGTTACCACGTTCACCCTTAGGGTCAACGATAAGTGTTTGAGCCCCTCCAAGTACAGCAAGGTAAACGATTAAGTTAGTACCAAACGATTTACCTGAGCCGGTACTTCCAGTAACAGCAACTGAAAGTGCACTTGTTTTTTGATTGGCTACACTATTTGTTGCTGCTAGAGAAGGTGTCATATATACCGCCTTATTCAAAATACCCGTTGTTCCAATATAGAAACCAACGCTATCACCTAAATCTTGAGTTGCCCCAAACATTCCTGCTGCTAATACTCCTGGTTCCATAAAGTGTATATAGTCATTTACCAATCTTTTTGAACCAGGAATATGTTCATTAAATAACAAAAACTGATCCCCATATGGTCTAACAAGTTCAATCATCATTTCCCTATAGATTGAAATAAGTGAATTGGTATTTCGAAGCATTGTATCTAAATCTTCAGCGCATACACAAAAAGAAACGGATGTTTTCACTAAAGGCATACGTGTTTTTTGTATAAGTGCTTGTAATTCAGTAGCCTCTTGAACACCTTCATATACATTTAATCCCGCAATTTGAGCATTTTCCCTTGCATGTTGTTCTTGGTCTTCAAGATCCTTTTTCTTCTTATTTAATTTTGATAAAGCTTTACGATGATTGATGTTCTCCGTTCGAACACTTAGTTCAATTGGAAAGTCAATATTTTGAATCATGTACATCCATTCTTGATCTGGAAACTCTAGTGTATATGGTATCTTTGAAGCAGATAAGAAACTCATATATGCTGGGTATTCTAAACCATCTGTACCAATTTGAGACATTTCGATATGTCTTCCTTTAACGTCAAGTTCTGCTTCAGATAAACGTAGTAGACTTTCTTGATTCGGTAATATAGCAGAATCATCATCCATTATTGGTGGTGTCCACCCAGAAGTAACTGGTGCTTCAAGTGTACGGTAGAAGTTTCTCAATATAATCCATTGTGTCTCATTGGTTTCTAGACTTCTTACACTTAAGTGTTTTCTTATTTTATTTTTAAAGGCACTTGCTTCCCTTTTAAACATCTCTAAATCTGTTTTTAATATTTTGGTATCCCCTAACAGGCCAAACTGTTCTGCGGTGTTTTTAAAGGTGTGAAATGCGTTGTACAGCATTTCTTTAAACCCTTCTTGAATATGCCTGACTTTTAGTTTTATGCCAATAAAGTATCTATACTCTACAGCGTTTTTACCAAATTTTCGTTCTAGCTCATATACCACATCATCTGTATGATCAATTGCAAGGTCCCTTAATTCTCCGCTAACCGTTTCTTTAAATTCATCAGCTTTTTCTTGAAAATTTTGATAAACAGGAATCATTAAGAGATGTTTTTCTTCATCATAATTCCAAAATAAACCGAGTTGTCTCATGAATAACGTGTTCTTATCGTCATCTCCCCTAAATTCATAAGGGATACCATGTGCCTCGTAATACGCCCAGCAAGAACCATCTTGGTTAAAAATCAAATTATCATGAAAATACTTGACCGGAAATTCAACCTGATTCATTTGTTCCTCCTTAAAGAAGAATACGAATCCAAAATAATTCTTCTGTATAGATTAATTAATTATTTTTCCTTAACCGAATCATCCTTGAATCGTATTAAAGTTTTATATTGATAACTTCCGACATTACCAGTTGTATCTTTATAACGACTTATCTTTTTACTTTCAAACATAAAGACGAAAAATCGAAAAATAAATTTATGTGGGCTTTTTCCATCTAACTCTACATTTCCAAAGAAGTATGCAATTCCACCAGGTATAATTAGATATTTCAAAAAGACATTACTTCCTAATGGAATAATTTGTTCTAAAATGAAAACAAGAATTAAAGATCCAACAAAGAAGCCAAGTTGTCTATAGGGAACTGGGAAAGGGAGTGTTATATCCCTTATCCCATATAAACTTTTTGGTATATCCCATATAGAGTTATATGTCCTAACTTCCTTTCGAGTCGGTTTTGGATTCATTCATACCAACTCCCTTTTAAAAATTTTAGTTTTATTTAAATACAAGATTGTATAATTTTGTACCAAGATCTTTGATAATATCTGGTGTAAACACAAATACCGATAAAAGTGCGCCAATAAAGATCCAAGAAATTAATCCTGCCATCTGTCTTTTCACTGCAAGAAAGATAACCCCGATAATGAATACAACTAAAAAGATTGGACCTAATTGACCAACCAACCAGTTTTTAATGTTTTGTCCAAAGTTTATACTTCCCAAAGTCAGTGCATCCGAGATTCCAGGTAAATGTTGTGCTACTGAATCTAACCCCAAAAGTTCCATGATTATTTAACCTCCACTTTTTCTAATTTATTTTCAAACTGCTTCATAGAGCTGATTGAAAACTTCCCCTCTTTGTTTACTAAATTTAGATCATAGGTATATGTGTACTCTAAGCTGCTGTCATTATCTTTTAATCTTACATCTACTAAAACTTGATAACCTTTATCTTTATTTTCATAGATACGAAGGTTCTCTAATTTATTAAAAGTCATGATACCTTTTAACCCATTTGTTATATTGCTTTTTTCAAAGTAATATGCAATTTCTTCTGGAGTGCCTTCTGTGTAAACTTTGAATACAGAGTGTAAAAATTGCTCTACTTTTTTCACTTCTGTAGCATCAGTAATTTGTTGACCTTCTGGTTTAAACGTAGCTACTTTATATGCTGCTTTAACTTTCTCACCGTGAACAATAGTAGGATTATTAGGAACTATCATCTTTCCCTTTTCCATTAAAATTGGAATAGAAAAGTAACGTGTTACTTCCTTTGGTTCTTTTGGTGTATCAGGGGCTTGAGCTGTATCAGGAAGAGGATTATTTACTGGTTCCAGCTTTTGAACAATTTTTAGTGTTACCTCTGCTTGATTTCCTTTTTGACGAACCTCTACTGCTTCTGCTTTCACTAAAGTACTATTAACATTTTTAAGAGTATCTTTGTTTAGTCCACCTTGTTCATCTGATCCTTCTGCTAAATATTTTTCTAATCGTTTTTTACGAGCATCTGCTATGTTCATTTCTACTTTCCAATTAAAATAATCACTTGCGAAGCTATTGGCATAAGAAATTAATTCTGCTTCAGAAATCTTTATTGTTTGTGGATCTTCTTTTTTCTCTTGAACAGCAACTGCTCTTGGTGGACCAGCAAGCTGGATATATGAAAGTGAGCTTCCTAAGAACATAAATCCCATAGCAGACCAGAATGATACTTTGCCTATTTTTTTCCCTGTAATAGTAGGTACTTTTTCCCGTTTTTTGCGTTTTTTCTTTTCTTTAAGTGCTTCAGAGTTTTCTTGCTGCATATCTAATATTTCAGTTGTTTTACTTTTTGCTTTCTTAAAAAATTGAAAAGTCTTTTGTTTCGAATTCTTGGGAGATCGCTTTTTAACCATTGGTTCACCTCGCTTTAATGAATAATAGTGTTCATTTTATTTACTAGAAAACCATAAAATGATTTATCTACTTTAAGTATTATTTACTTTTCATGTAAATCTAAGGAAAATGAAAAAAATTTATATATTTTTATTAGTTGTTTTTTGAAAGTACTGAAGACATGAATGCAATATGTGTTTGATAAATAAAAAAAACCAATCTCATATCAAAATGAAATTGGTTTATACGCAAGAAGAGTGCTCTATATTAAATATAAAAAGAGACCTATAAACGTAGATACAATCAGGGGTCTGGAGAAATAGAACCATAAAAAAAGGTAGTTTCATGTAAATATTGTCTTGTTGCAAACATTGTAACGATTTAAGTTGTAAATTCTATGAGCTTATAGAAAATTTTTAAAAACGCTATTATTGGGCCGTTCCTTTTCATCTTCTTTCATTTCGAGTAAAATAATTGAATGGTATAATGCCGGAAAGAGGTGTTTAACATTGAAGGAGATAACATTACCTGTGCAACAAATTATTGATCAAATTACAAAAATGAACTTATTTAAAGTAATTGAAAAATATATAAGTATAGACTTGGAAGATTTAATTAATATAGTCTTCGAAAAATACTATAAAGATAAAGATATCAAAGACACACTTAATAAGTTAAAGCGAGACGATTTAAATCGCACTAAAAAAAGATGGTTTACCAATGCCATAAAGAATTATGAAGCAGAAAAAAAGAAAAAAAACCGAATAGAAATAGACGGTGAGGCTGAATTCTTATTAAGATTCTATGAGCAATATGGAGAAAATCTATTCGAACAGGAATTTAGTAAGTATAAATCACCTGAATCCATCATTTCATCACGTATTGCGGAAATTAAAGAATGGAGCGAGTCGGAAACCAAATTTCTAACTGATTATAGATATATAAATCAAAAAACTAAACTTCAAATTGAAAAAGCAATTGAAATTGACATAGCCATCTTAATCGGCAATTATTTAAAAAAAAGTAAAAGTAGTGGAGCGCAGGTATACGAAAACTCATTAGTAGACCTTGCTTTCTTCGGTAATACTAGAGGTAAAGTAAGCTTAGAGGAAGAAACCTATATGAATGAAGATAATGAGTACTACAGGCATAAGTATACACCTGATAAAAACATGGAAATTAATGTATTGGTAGACAAAGACTATGTCATGTCTAAGGAAAATAAAGTAAGTGACCTTGATCCAATGGATTATAAAATATTTTTAGAAGTTATGCGCCATCGCGATGAATTATTTGCAACACAAAAATTAATCATCGTGAAAATTGGTGATTTAGTAAGTAACATTTATAGTTCAGGCGGGATGAAAAACTATATGATAGTCGAGGAACGTTTAAAAAAAATGCGCCATTTTAGTATAACCAAACAAGATAATAAAGGTAACTGGTCGGCAATTGGTATATTTTCTGATGTAAATGTAATTGTTCAACCAAATGGTACTAAAGTCGCAGAAATTTATGTAACTGAAGCTATCTATAAAGACTACATCCAAAAACAAACAGTACGAATTTACAAAGAAAAAGTAGATAACCTAACTCAAAATACATCCCAACATCTAATTTTTATTATGCAAAAAGAACGTTTAATTTGTTACAAATCAGAAACTAATTATGCAGTTACTCGTGACTACACCTATTTTGCTGGCAAAATCCGATTTAAAAAGAAACGAAAAAACGAAAACCTTAAAGAACTTGAAGCAGCTTTGAGTGAATTAGTAGAACAAAACATTGTAGTAAAATCCTATAAACGTATTGGTGAAGTATTCCAAATTCAATTCCATCCTATTAACGAGCAAGAAGTACAAGATTTATTGGAAGGTAATTATGATTACACTCCATTAGAGAACTACTCAAATACTTTAATTAACTAACCATTTTACGATAGCTTAAAGTTTTTATTATCAAAGGGTATTATGTAAAAGATTTTTCAACATAATACCCTTATAATTTATAAAAATATCGCTATAATCTTTATATAATAATAAAAAGATTATATTTGATATTAATCAAAATTCATATAAGCTCTTCATGATAATAAATAACTATTTTATATTTTATATGGAATTACTCCTCAATACCTCCAAAATGATACCCATGCTTACATATGCTTTAACAAATACAAAGGCTATATCCTATTGTTCTTTTTGCACATATTCTTCGTACTCAAAATACACCAATTAAATGCTCACATCTCCTCTTTTTTAGAAATCTATGATTCCTTGTGAATTGGACACTATTTTTTGCACATAACTTTCGTACCCAAGGCGCTTTTTGCACATAACTTTCGTACCTACAGCACATTTTCTTATCTTTTTCGTAAAAAATAGCTAAAAACAAGCAAACTTTTTTCATTCTTTAAACAACACATAAAAAAATGCATGTTTTTTTGTGAACGTTTTGTGAACGAAACTTTTTGATTTTATGCTTTTTTGCACATATTCTTCGTACCTATAGTACTTTTTGCACACAACTTTCGTACCCAAGGTACTTTTTGCACATAAACCTCGTACTCACAGGACATCTTCTATAAAAATTTTATGAAACTTAAATTAAGAAATCAAATTTATTAAGTACACTCTTTCCCATTTCTTTTAGATTTACTATTAAAAAGACCTTTAAATCACGTTTATTTGCTCTTTTTGCACATAACTTTCGTACCTACAATACTTTTTGCACATATTCTTCGTACTTCTAGCACATCTTGAAACAATTCATCAAATCCTTTGATATACATGGTTTCTACAAAAAATTGCACATATTCTTCGTACTCACAGCACATTTGTCATTGTTTTCCTAGCTATTTATACTAATAGATAGAAAAATGTAGAAGAAAGGAGTGTACGTACATGAATAAGAAGATCCGCTGTAAAAGACATATCCTTATATCCAATAAACTATTAGCATTATTCTCTGGATTAAGCCGTAAAACAAAACATGAAGACGGTTACTTCTATGAGAAGCATGCTCTAGGGCTTGCTGATAACTTTACTAGTATTAAATGGAGCGCATCCTTAATCAAACAAATGCTTGCTTATAGCGCTTCTTGTGATAGTAAAGGTGAAATTACAATTATTTCTGAAGCAGAATTAGCATATACGATTGGTTGTTCTGTACGTACAGTCCAAAACAACAACAAATTATTAGAAGCACACGGGATTTTAACTTGGGATCGTTTATTCGATAACTACATTCAAGTTTCACTTTGTGATTACTTAGAATGCTTCTTAGACTTACACAAAAAAGAAGAAGCAGCAGAGCAACAAGCTTCTGCTACTTCCAATCAAGAAGATGACTTCTATGAAAACCCTGAAGTCTTAGAAAAGTATACTTCTAAAGCTGGTTATACATCTATTTCGGATGAGGTAATATACTTGTTATTCGAAGTAAAACAAGTTAATGTTTTACGCTTAGCAGCAAGAGCATTATACCTTTTCGAAAAGGAAGTAAACGTAAAGAAAGAATGTGAAGCACTTATTTCTTATAGTGAGATTAAACACATCCTGCCAAAATATATAGCATACAAATCAGCAATTCGAGATATGGCAAAGAAACTTAATAATGTTTTTCGTATTGAAGTATTAGAAAAAGCGGACTGTGTTTCTACTTTAGTAGAAGAAGTAAAACCAAAAAAATCCATTATCGAAAAAGTTCAAGACGGATTTGTACTTTCTTTTGATTTAGTAGGTGCATTTAATAGTAAAAAACATCAAGAGTTAGAAAAAATATACTCAGAGCAAGCTCTACGCAATTTTTCAAATTCTGTTAAAAAACATGCTGATCTTACTCTGAAACCATTCGAATTACATAGCCTTGTATATCAATACGGATTATCAATTGTGGAAAAATCTATGCAAGTTGTAGAACAGGAAATTGAGAACTGCTTCCACTCTGATGTACATGTATATACTTCTCTTCTTCAAGAGTTAAAGAATGATTTAGCTACATATATCCGAAAAATTGCAGCTGGGTATTATCAGGCGAAATTTGCAGCTTAGAATACCCCTGCTTTCTTATGCCCTTTTTTATTGGGCATTTTATTTTTGTTAATTTTTTCAATAAATCACCCATTTTTACTACTAAAAACCAATTTTAAAATCCTATTATTGATAATGATTATCGTTTTCGTGAAAAAAATCAAATTTATGCTGAAAGAAAACAAAAAATTTCTGAAAAAATTTTACTTATTTAGATATAAACAAAATTCCTAAGAACTTTTTATTGTTTATAATTAAAAAAAATCATGTGAGTTTCCGATATTTTTAAGTAGTCAAAAACAGCTTAAAACCCTTGATATATATAGGTTCATCAGCTACTGGATTTTCACAATGTTTTTAATGTCTTCAATGGTTATTTAATTATATTTTAATATTTATTAATTTTAATTAATCTTTTGCTCAAAACATAAATAAATTTAACCACCTTTGATAAGAATCTTTTTAATTCTTTCTCAGTTTCATCTTTTTTATTATTGCTCTTGTAGCATCTTTTACTTTCTTAAACTCTATTCTTTGGCTCGCTTTCTATTATTATTTCTACGTCTCTTAATTTATTGATAGAATAATATTATTTATAGTCAATTAATAATAGATATAAATATAAACATGTAATGAGGTGATTTCATGAATCTTACACCAGAAGAGCGCAGAATAGTCTTTGAACAAGAAAAAATGAGAAAAGAAGAAGAAATGAAAGTAAAACTCAATGCTTTAACAGATGATGAAAAAGAAAAAATCTTTAATGAGGAATTAGCAAAGAGCCAAGTATTTCTTAATTCAAATTCACTTAGGATACCCCTTTGTGATCAAAAAGCGTATTGGGTTATATGCGGTATACATGGCATTATATTTATGTTATTTGGTTTAGCAGCTTTTATCGTTGCTTTTATCTTAACAGCTATAATAGGTTTCTTTTGGGATCGTAACAGCCCCAATGCAATTATTAGTTATAAAGCTTACTTCTATTGTCCTAATTGTAAAAATAGCTTATGGATTATTGTGGCAAATACAAAAAAGGAACTTGATTAACCAATTGATTATCAATGGAATTGTGTTCACTGTAACCAGCCATTGGATATTCATTATAAAAAATAATTTTGACCATTATGTTACTACTGTTCTATTAATATAATTGGACAAAAAATAACCTGCTCCTGTTTTATATAAGTCAGAAGCAGGTTATTTTTTGTTTTGCACAAATGAAGCAGAAAGATCGTCAATTCTAGTTGATGGTGTAATAAGCAATATGGATGATCTTACAGCAGATTGTTTAGATACAATTACAATACAGTGGTTGAATCAAGCGACATCTCCGGATGATTTTATTGATTTCAGCTATGAAGATGTGCTAGAGATGTGTAACCTACCAAAAGCGAAGGCCAACGGTATAGAGTACTATCGTGCAGAGGATAAATTGAACTACTCACCACTTAACGTCCTTCGGACTGTTTGAAGTGGGAGATTCCTAAGTACAGAGTTCTATCGAATTCTAATGGATTAGGCTATCCCCGTAGTTCCTACGGTTAAGAGACGAATTGCTTCGTTTCTAAGATTGAGTGCTGCATTCTGATCTCTATCGTGATGTGTACCACAAGAAGGGCAATCCCACTCACGAATTGTTAGATTTTTAACATCTTTGTTTTTGTATCCGCAATTAGAACATAACTGACTAGAAGCAAATGTTTTAGATACCACAACAACTTATTTGCCATACCATTTTGCTTTATATTCCAACATCGTTCGAAATTGTGACCAAGATACTTCACTAATCGCTTTTGCAAGCTTTCCATTTTTGAGCATGTTACTGACTTGTAAGTCTTCCATACTGATGACATCGTGGTTTTTGATGATCTCAGTAGAGAGTTTATGTAAGTAATCCGCTCTGGAATTTGCAATATGTTCATGGATCCGTGCAACCTTTACACGCTGTTTATTCCAGTTCGAAGAACCTTTCGTTCTTCTGGAAAGGATACGCTGTGCCTTCGCTAACTTTTCTTCTAATATACGAAAGAATTTAGGGTTCTTGTATGTTGTGCCATCAGAAAGAGTGGCAAACTCTTTTAATCCAACATCAATTCCACAAGTGGATTCGGTTTTAGGCATTTCTTGCATTTTTGTTTCGACAAGTATAGATACAAAGTATCTACCACTTGGATTGCGTCGAATCGTTGCATTTAAAATACGCCCTTCTACTTCACGACTTTTGGCAAAACGGACAAGGCCAAGTTTAGGTAATTTCATTTTGTTGTCTACAATTGCAATATTTCCGTTCGTTTGCTTGGTTGTGTAGGATTGAACTTTATTCTTTTTAGACTTGAATCGTGGAATATCATTCTGTTTCTTAAAAAAACGTGAAAAAGAATCTGCGAGGTTTTTCAATGTTGATTGAAGAGCGATACTATCTACTTCCTTTAACCAAATCGTATCATGTTGCTTCTTTAATTGAGTTAGCTCGGCAGAGCAAGAAGGATAAGTTAGTCCTTTTCCTGTTTCTTTATAGGTATTATTCCAACGAGCAAGAAAATGGTTAAATACAAAGCGGCTGCAACCAATCGTTTTAGCAATTAATATTTCTTGTTCCTTATTTGGATAGATACGAAATTTATAAGCCTTATTTACTAACATGGGTTGCACCTCACTTTTTGGTAGGATGCTTAAAGTATACTAAAAAATGTAGGCTTACGCCTACCGACATTCATTTCTCACCTAAAATTGGTGTTTCACACCTTCACATTTTTGAGGAAGGAGTCTTCTGTCAAAAAATGATAAATTCCATAAGCGCTTGATCCGTTATTTATCATGACAATGGAGAATTCGCCAACAGTACAGTAACTTAAGAAGACCATATTCAATGGGTGGAGAAAAAGGCTTATTATCTGTAATGGGGATCAACGTGGATTCTGGACGTCCTCACCGTATTCGTGAACAATTAGAAAATGTTCTTATTGATTTAGAAAAAGAAAATGTCATTTCAAATTGCGCCTACGCTGAGGAAATTGATGAAGTAAAAATTGGGGAACGTAATTGGTTTAAGAATTACTACTCCAAATTAGGAATCATTATCTTACCACCTAATGAGCTAATGAGTAATATTGGTAGTTTAGTAAAGAGAAAACCAATTGATACATTGGAAAAGCAAGAAAATAATTTGAATACACATGTAGAAATTCAAACTACAGAAATCGCTGAGGATTTAATTAGAAATAAAATTTTGCACCAACATATGCAAAAAAATAGAACAATGCGCGAAATAGCAGATGAGATTGGATTATCTCCTGCCACCCTATCAAGATTTTGTAATAAGAAAATGAAACGTATTTCGAACAGTGTTAATGAAAAATTAACCAAATGGTATGAAAGACAAATGATAATTGAGTCTATGTAATTGGTAGAGATAATAATGTTATTCTTCTTTCAAAAACACAAAGGAGATACTACATTTCACGTAGTATCTCCTTTTAAAGCTCTTTAAAAATATTCATTTCTGCATAATTGTAGACATTGAAACAGATAATAAAGAATTGTATTTGTTACATATAACTAAAAGCTATGAATTAACGTAATCCCGCATTATTCTCGCAACTTTTCTCTAATTAATACTAGACCTCTGCACTTAATAACTTGTAATCATTATCAAAATAGGCATGTATTCTGTGTCCACCAAATAAATCTCCATCATGATATTCACAGTATATATCATTTGCTCTAATTTCGATGTCATAGAGAGTAATTGCTTTTTCAAAATCTTCTTTAGTTACATCATATTCTCCTGCATCTACAGCATCCCAATTTAAATGTTCATCATTCTCATCATACTCAGGCCAAAAATCATTTTTGTAACCAATCAATTTCTCTGCTATGGCTACTTTAGCCTTTTTATCAAATTCTTCTATGCATAAAAAAAGTTTTTCAGCTCTTTTTATCAGCTCATTAACATCTACATATTCATTTCCAATATCCAATTGCCAATGTATTTTCCCCTTATTTTGCTGATATGCTTTACAAGCCGCATTCAAGGTGAACACTCCAATTAATTCACTTTTTATTGATTCTTCCATCTCCTAATTTCCTTTCTATTAATACAATCTTCCAATGATTACATCAACATTTCCTTGCCTTTTTATCTCTAATTTGTTATAGAAACTTATTACTCTTTCTAAAACTAAACTGCATGTTAGTTTAAGAGAAACTTTCACAATTTCACTTAAACTTTAACATAGATATCCAATTTTCTTAAAAGGGATTGCTCAACCAAACAGCCTTTTAACTAAATAACATGACTGCTGTTTTTAACAGCTTTATTATCACTTAATATGTAAATAAAAAAGCAGAATACCTCAAAATGGTTTCCTGCTTCTTTTTTATTTAAAAAGGCTCATTGTTATTGGCATTTTCAATATATTGAGCGAGCTTCTTTCTAATCTCTTCACTTTCAGGTGTTACTTCTGCCACTTTTCTCCTCTGTAATCGAGTTCCCTCACCCTCTTAAAAGTGTCATAAACTATACCTTCCACACTAGCAACATTGCCAATCATACACTGCTTTTGAAAAATCCTTATTCTTCAAAGCATCCTTTGGAATAGAGAAAACACAGTTCCCAGAATCTCCAAACATAATGCCACATTCATCATCTATATCTAGCTGCAATAAAAGGAAATCATCATCATCAAAACCCAAATAATCATTCTGAACAAAATATGGATAACCACCAACTCTGCTATCACAACTATAGCAATCATCACTCAGTTTCTCATATTCTTCTTCTGAAAGCTTATTCTTAAAAATTTTATCAAATGAATCTAATGAAGAAGACATAGGCATTTCCCTTGTTTCAAAATACATTTTTCCATTATGTGAAAAAGGGAGGTTTCCCTTATATTCTTCATCATTTTCATAAGGATTTTTCTTTATTAAATGTTCTTCATTTTCTTCATAATCTTCTATATATTTTACTACAATAGGACTTTCCAAACCAAACATATCCTCATTTACTACAAAAAACTGCAATAACCCCGTTTGGGGTAAATCATCTAGTTTTTCAAGGTCTGTTAGATTTATCTGTGCTAAAAATAACATAGGTCTTCCATCTTCATCTACTGGATATTCTTCAATGTTTTTTAAATATGGACATCCACCTAATTTACTCTCCCATGGTTTTGTTTCTTCACATTTAAAACTTATCTCATTACTATATCTAAAAGTTCTTTTTATTATATTTTCATGTTCTTTTAAAATCTCAGGAGTTTCATATTTAATCAATTTATATCCCCCCATATGATAAATGTCCCAAACTCTTTCCTTTATCTTAGTACTCCGATGATAAATCTGAATCACTATCTCCAGACTTTTTTCTTTCACTCTTTTTTCTGTACTATAACTGACCCCATTTACTACAACAACATTTTTAGTACCTTATTAAACTAACTCATGAACTAATTTAACAACCAAACTTAATTTTTTATGGATTTTTCAAAATAGAACCCTGTCCCATTTTCTTGTGGAACAAACCCTTCTTGAGCGGAACTATTTTCCACCATATCTTGCTCTTCTGCTGTTATAACAGTAGTAACATCTTTCCCTTCTACTACCGTACTTTCTCTTTGATCTTGTTCCTCTTTAGTAACAAGTTTGTATTGATCTCCATTAGTCTGTGCAAATACCTTAGGACATTGAAAGTCTCTTGCAAATCCGATTGATAATGCTAAAGCACCTGAAAAACCAATAGATAATACTAATTTTCTTTTCATAAAAAACCTCCAAATACTTTTGGTAAATTGTTACATCTAGTTTGCTATGAATATAATACCATAAATTATAACTTTGAAATAAAGTTTGATTAAGAATAGTCCACAAACCCTTATTCTATGGCATATAAAACGAATCCGTTTTGAAAAAAAATCAATCAAAATGGATTCGTTTCTTTTGGAATGAACATTCCATTTTATAAAAAATTTTGATTAAAACTCATTTAGAATTCTTTAATCAAAAGGGAGCAAAACGGTATGACTTTTTTATAAATATTGTAACTTTATTTTATAACCGCAAATGCTCATTGTTATTATCATTTTCAATATATTGAGTGAGCTTCTTTCTAATTTCTTCACTTTCAGGTGTTACTTCTGCCACTTTTCTCCTCTGTAATCGAGTTCCCTCCCCCTCTGCAATATTCTCAGGAGACATATCACGTTCACTTTCTTGAACTGCAGCCGCTGCCATTTGCTGTTGTAACCATTGCATTGTTAAGTTTGTAGTTGTACTTTTACCGTGTATTTCAGCTTTTCTTTGAATTTCTTGTTCCTGCTGAGCATGTGTAACTGTAGAAATATAAGCAGGTTCTCTATATTGTGGTGTATGCTTTATTTTTGTTTCTTCTACAAAAGGCTTTTCGGCTTGCTTAACTAAAATGTTTGATTGAACAGGTTCTCTATGGATACGTGGACGTAAAGCATTTTCTTTCTTGCTATTAGCATCATCTTTCTTCTCTATAAACGTTTTATTGGTAGCAGAATTGATACTTGTATCAGTTTCCCTTTTTAAAATAGGAGTAGCTGCCATTTGCTTGTTTGATTTAGGATTATCTGTTTTTTCCTCTTCTGTTACTTCATCGTCGCTACCATAGTGATTATAAGTATCAGGGTTCAATGTCTGTAACCAATTTTTAACTGCGGTAGGAGCAGCTGTCTGTGTGCTTAAATCTTCGATTACTTGTTCTTCGCAATCAACGTCCGTATCTTTTACGTAATCTTGGTAAGTGATTTCATTATTCAATGACTCTGCACGTACCTTAAGCCAATAATTTGCTGCTTCCTCATTTACTTGTACCTTAGCCTTCACATATTCTTCATCTGAAACAAAGTTTGCATTTACTTGGATACCTAATTGAGGTGCATTATCTTTTACTATTTTGGCAGCACACTGGAATGCTTTTTGAATTAAAATATCATTTTCAGAGAGAACAGGTACCTCTTTTTTTGAATATGAGTAAGAGGTTCTGCGAGTACTTTGTGTTTTCGTTTCTGCAGTTACCATATCTATTTCTTGATCCCCTTCGCGGGCTTCATAAATAGTCTTTGTCCCCATAATTTTACTAAATAATTTAGCATCCTCAGTAGTTACGTCACCATATACAAGTTTATTTCGGAATGTACCTAAAAGAATATCCATAAATCTTGGCCCATGTTCAATTGCTAATTGACTAATTGTTTGTGCAATTACAATAAGCGGTGCTTTATATTTCCGTGATTGAGCAGGAAAACTTTTAAATGATTTATAAATATAGTCAGCGAATTCATCTACAATAACCGGATGATAAGGAGAAACATTTGGTTTACGTCGGAAAACCGCATTTTGCACAGCATATAAGCATAATTTACCGAAAACATCGGATAAGTCAGAGAGTTCTCCTTTTGCTGTATTGATTAAAAGAATTCCCCCAAACTCCAAGTGTTTTTCAAAGTCAAAATTAGATGAACCACATAATACACGACGAAGTAGAGGTTGAGCAGAAATATCATTCAAAGTATTTCGTAAACCACGAACGAAGGTTTCTTGCTTATCGATAATTTTAGGTTTGCCATAGTATTTGCCTTCCGTATGGTATACAACTTCTCCCCCGCCTCGTCCTCCAGAAATTTCAGGTACATAGTTTAAATCAAACCACTCATCCACTTGCTTTACAATGCGCCAGTGATTCCGCTCATCTCTGTCAGTAATTGCCTCAATGTTATTAGGAAGACGGTCTTTTAATTTTAAATGCATTTCAAAAACAAAATTAGCATCATTATACATGTCAATTAAATGCTCAAACTTTGCTTCAAAATTTGGGTCGTGTAGTTTTAATAAATAAATATGCTGTTTAAGGTGGGAACGCTCCGATTGCACAAAGAATGGGTTTCCTGCACCATTATCAGAAAGACCAGTTAATACAGAGCATAACATCTCAGCCACTTTATCTACGGGGCCTCGCACAAAGTTAATTGAAGGGGTATCAGGATTAGTTGGATCTAAATAAAAAATTACACTCTCAGGAATTTTGTGTGCTAATACTAATTTATATACTTTTTCACAAAAGTCGTTGGATGGTTCTATGACCGTAATACCGTTTACCAGTGTTCCTTTTACCTTCTCAGTGTGATAATCCTCTCTTTCATACAAAGCTTTAAAGTTATTAATCATAGAAGCCATGTAATCAAGTAATTGATTCGCAATAGGCAAACCTAAAGCAGCTGATTTACCAGTACCAATGTTACCGATAATCATAACATTGAGTGTTAATGATTTCCCTTGAATTACTGCCATCTCCCGAGTATCACTATTAGGACCAAGAAATATATCAGGTTCAGGTAGCTTAGAAGGGTTTTTTTCAGTAAAAAATCTGTGTAAAGCAGTTGCAAGTTTACGTTGACGGTCATCACTCAAAAAGGATAGTATCCAACCAGGTAATTTAAACACGTACTCCCACTTCTTGAATTCTTCTAGGAGTTCTTTTTTGTGTTCGTAAAAAATCTTAAAAAGCCATAGGAGCACGAGGATTACAATAATTACTGGGATTGAAAAGACTAGATACATTACGTTACTAAAATTAGAAAGCATTGTATCTTCTAATCCCTTATCATTTAGTGAAACCTCTCCTGCCTTAGAATTTAAAAATGGAATGAATATTTTCGCTAAGGGAACACTAAATGCCCATAAATATTGCATCACTATTCCTATTAACATCATCGCAAAAATAAACCATCTTCGTTTTATCTCTTGATAGGTCTTAATCTTAGTTGAAACTTTCCAAGTATAAATTAAAATCCAAAAACTGAAGAAAGTCTCGATGTAATAATGTGTATCAAACGGATTACCAAAAATACTTAGGATGGGTAATGGAACTCCTATTTGAATTGACCAGAAGAACAGATATTTGTAAATTCCCCTAGCAGCAAAATACCAGGCAAGAAGCAGAAGCAGCGTTACTACGTAGTACGAGGCTCTTGCTGCTAATCGATATTTCCAACTTTTTGTAACATCAATGGTCAATGTAATTGATTTGTTGTTATTCTTCAGTGATTTTGACTTCCCCGTTTTTTTTTCTGGTGGTGGGTTAGCATCGGTATTCTTTTGAACTGTATTCTCCAAATTCTTGTTTCACCCTCTCCTTTAATGAGTAGAAAGTTGCGGTGAAATTAAGCAATTCGGCAGAAGTTGCCAATAAAACATTTTCTTGTGTAATGGAGTTGTGAAATAAATCGTTGTTAATGGCCTGCTGCCCATGCTCCAATTCATCCGCTTCATAAACTCCCAAAATTTTTATAGGATTTAGTTTTCGGTGTTGATTTTGCACGGCCAACAATCCTGATAATTCGTGTAATCTAAGGTGTGTATTTACCTCCCCTACTTTAAGTATGGTTAAGATACATATGATTTCTAAGAAATCTGAAGAAGTTTTTCTTTCATCCACTGATTTTTTTTGTAAAACCATAATGCTATCTGTTAACTCAAGTAGTTTGGCATGTTGTATCCCTTTTGATTTCATGAGTTGTTTGTTATTTATCCATTTAGCAGAGTATGGAAATGAAGAGTTAATTTCTAAACGATCAGTGATTTTTTTGAAAAGGTGCTGAGTATCCTGTTTATCAACTTTACGAATCTGTTGAAGAATATTATTAATTACAAGTGCAGAACTTCCCATGTTACAAACACAGACATTTAGGTTGGCGACAACTTTTAGACGTGGAATATTACCAAAAGCTTTTTTTAAGTTTGTTACGCGTGTTGTTCTTTTTTTGTAAGAAGAAATGGTATGGTAAGAATCATCAATGACTGAGAATAATACAAAATAACTTTTAGAGGGATTGGAAGCAGCAATATCGAGATATTTTCTTAATTTACTTTCTAAAAATGGAATGTTCTCTGTACCTGTATCAACTTCAATATTGATTATGCTCTTGTTACAGGTAATTACCCAATCGGGAATGATTATAGGATTACCTTGTGAATCAGGATAAATGTCTTTAGATGGTCGAAAAGAATATACGAGTTGAGGTAAGTCTTGCTGAAAGGAAACTGGTCGAAGTTCTGGTTGAATCATTTCACGATATTCTTCGTCCTCATATAAAAAGTAAACATCTTTTGAGTCTGAATAAATAATATTAGACAGCTGGAGGTTCTGTTTCACTATGGGGTTTAATGGGAACAAATAATCACTATTGCCACCCACAACTGCACCGGTATGTTCGTTGATTGATTCTAATTCAAGAAGGTTAAGAACAAACTGCGTAATTGCAGTATTGTGCTCATATTGCCTTTTAGAAACAAATGAGGTACTACTGTCTGAAATCAATTTTAATCGATAAAGTAATTCTGTACCTTTTGCGGTAATAGAAACAAAATCTAATGTAAAGCCACGTTTTTTTCTAACGCTAATATTTTCTTTTTTTATTAATCGCATTTTAGCCCACTTAGATAACTTTGAAGTAAAAGTAGTACGACTTATCGGTTCCCCGTTTACCAATTCATAAAATTTACGTAACTGTATTTGAGAGACAGTTCGTTGTTCATATAAAAATAAAACCGTAAAGATGTCAGAACGATTAAAATAGGCCCCTCGATCATTTTCCCCTACGATATATTTAACGACATGATTAAACGATTTTTTCAATTTCTAACACTCCTTCCTTTAGGAAAAAATATACAATAACTTGCATAAAACCGGTAGCAATCATTGTGTTAATAGTATAAATTTACCATTTAAAAGCTGGATTGGAAATATTCGATTTTATTAAAATGTATTCTAAATGAAATTAACAAAAAAGTAATCTACTATCACCTATGGACTATCGGTTTTGCATTAGCGATTTATTCTTCAAATGTGGAGAGAAAAGTCTAGTTATCTATAGGTTTATTCTTTCATTAGAGTTCGTCACTTATTGTTCGACACAAATTAAAGAACATATGACGAAAGCATCTCCCCCTTTTAGAATTCGTCACTTGTAATACGTCAAATATATATTAAGTAGTCAAAAAGATAGTTAAATTTTACTGTATGTTTTTTGGTATAAATAGAAAAAGTGAATTACAAAAATTGTAATTTGTTTAGTGTATAGTAGATAAATGTCAGAAGGGAAAAATATATCATATCAGAAATATGCAAATATTTATGATGAATCGAGTGAACATTATGTAAATTTAATATTTTGCATGCTAGAATATTCTTGAGGGGTGAAAAAATGTGGAATGAGAAAGCTGAGTATAACTTAATAAAGGATATATTACATGTAGAATTTGCTTCAGACTTCTTATTTGTGCAATTAAAATCTGTAATAAATAATGAGATTGAATTAGTACCGATACAGTTCGCACAAATAGATCCATATAGGAGTTATCGAACTTCACAAGCAAGTAAAATTCTAGGTATAAAAAGCAATAGAATACGTTATTTTTTAAATAAGTATAATAACTATATTCAAGCTAGAAAAATAGGCCCTAAATATATATTTTCATTTAGAGCAATATATAAAATTCATTTAATAAATCTTTGTTTCATAAAGAATATAATAAGTTTTAGTCAATTTAATATAATCATGTCCTTACATGTTAGTTATAACGATTTTGTAGATATGAGATTAACAAATTTTACGAATAAGTTTGAAGAACTTAATACTAAAGATGTTGAGATAGATTCCAATGAATCATCTTTTTATGTCCTGTATATGCAGTTATGTGAGATAACAATGGAACTAATCAAAGAAACAAAACAGCATAACATGACATTGATAGAAAACCCTTCATCAGTAGATGAAGAAAACGGAAAAACACTGTTAATAAAGAAAAAAGCGCAACAGAATCTTTTTAATAAATTGGAAGAATCATATCAAAATATTTGCTATTAAAAAGCAATACTTTATAAAGTATTGCTTTTTTGTTGTATACCTCTTGTTTACACACCTTATATATACGACTTATATATACAACGTACATTGGTCATTGGTATAAATATTGTTGATATGAAATTGATATATGAGTAACAAAATGTTTATTTACAAGCGTTTATATATACGCTGTATATAAACTGCCTATATATAAGGTGTATAGAGTGTTTGTAAGATAATTTGTTCTCATACATGTTTGTTGACAACATATTTTATAGGAGATTGTGTGTGGAATAGATAAAAAAATAATAAAATAATATCTTTTTAGAGTGTTTTGTTAATAACATGAAATATATAATCGATATATAATATATACGACTTACATACACGTCTTATATAAAGGTGTTTTTATATCAATACTTTAAGTCATTTTGTTTATATACGCTTTACATATACGATTTATATATAATGACTTGATATACGCTTTATATTAATGTAATATGGTTGTAGGAATAATTAACCAACTTTTTGAGGGGGGGACAACTTGAACGAGGTATTAAGCGAAAAATATAAACTAATTAAATTTCCTGATGAAGTTGTGAATATGTTTGCAGATATTCTAGAAGAAGACGAAATACTATACAATGTATTTCATTACATAGGATCTGAAGTTAATAAACAATACCAAGAAACGAAATATATGAGAGGTATCTCAATAAATGAAATAGTTGAAAGTGTTGTTATTGATAGGAGAGTAAAGAAATTAAAGGGAAAATCGTACTCGTTAGAAGTTGAAAGAACCAATATTTCAAGAAGATCAGCTGAAGTAAGTGTAAGTACATTATCCTCAATGTCATTAATAACTGAAAAGATTATGCACCCTTATAAATTTTTAATTTCAACAATTAGAGGACAGCAAGTATTAGTTGAATTAGGAAGACGTAAGCAAAAAAAATAATAAAGGAGCGATAAACGAATGGCAAAAAACTTTCTAAAAAATGAAGTAGCAGTAAAAATGACTATGGTTGGTTTTGGTCAGGCTGGAACTAGAATGGTAGATAAATTTGCTGAATATAAGCATACAGATGGAACTGCAGTATATAATTGCCTTGCTTTAAATAGTAATGATGGTGATTTAGCTGAATTAAAGAATGTACCAAAAAGTAACCAGGTTTCATTAAAATTAGGTGGCTTAGGGAAAAACCCAGAACGTGCTGTTAAAGTATTAGACTCAAATGATGAGGCTAAAGAAAAATTAAAAGAATTTATAACTGAGCGTGTAAGACCGACAGATGAGCTTGTTCTGTTTTTTGCAGGATTAGGTGGTGGAACAGGTACTTCTACAATTATCAAAGCCATAGAAGAATTTTCAGCCTTTCACAATAAGCCGGTTATCGGCCAAGAGCTAAAAAAAATAGCTCAACAAGTCCCTAGAGAGGAATTATTAGCTAACCAACAAAAGTATGCGAAAATTGCCTTTAATAATGCGATTGAACGTAAAGACTTTATTAAAATGGGAATTGTAGTAACACTTCCTGTAAGAGCTGATGGACCTGATGTATTAAGACAGGTGAATAAATTCTCTCAAGAAATTTGGAAGTTAGCAAATGATCCAGCAAAAGGTGTTGCATTTGTTATTTTCGCAGATAATCAACACTTCTATGATGAGTTTAAAGCACTAAATGAAAATGAGAAAAAGGGTATTGCAAATTCACGCGATTATGCTAACCAACGGATAGGAGAAATTATTCACGAATTAAATACAGCTGCAAATGGTTCTGGAACATCGGTTATTCTAGACTCTCAGGACTTTAAGCGTATTCTTTTAGAAAAAACGGGTTGCCTTGTAATTAATAAAATTTCTCGTAATATGAATCAAATTGAAAATAGTAAAGAAATTTTAGATATGTTCTCAGAATCATTGGAAGGTAGCTCTTTCCATCACCCTATAGAATTAATGAAAACGAACGATGATGGTGAGCTTGAGGCTTCTAAGGTACATCACTTTGGAATGCTTGCAATTCTAGATGAACAAAAAAATATTGATGACTCATTTATGGATGATGCAAAAGTAGAAGTTGCAAATAAGCTGCCAATCAATGGTACAGTATTTAATGGTTACTTAGTAAGTAAAAACGATTTTATGGGTAGTGTGTATACATTCTATAAAACTGATGCATTACCTTCTCGTTTGTCAAAAGGTCTAGTTGAAGAGTTTAATGAGTTTAAAGAAAAGCAAAATCAAATCCAATATAAAAAGTCACAAATTAGTTCAATCGAAGCACAAGAACAAGATGATGACTTTAATATTAACTTCGGGGATTATATCGATATGGGCCCAGTTAATGAAGAAACAACAGTTAATACTGAAAATGATGAGGAATTGGCTGCATTTATGGATCCAGATAAAATGTTTGGCACAAAATAAAAAAAGAAGACTGGGAATTTGCCAGTCTTCTTTTTTTATTCCTTATTCATTATTATTTTCATGTATTCTATCATATTTTCATTTAGATAATTTTCTATAAAGATTTGCTTTTTAGCTAGATCTTCTTCTTTCTTAAACCAGCCAACTTTTTTTATGCGAGCTTCTTCAGGTTGTTCATTCCAAAGTTGTTCTGCCCTTTTTCTTAACTCCATACGTGCCCTATGCTCAATTATGATATTATCAAGTCTTTCTTGTCTTTGTCGTTCTTTTGTTGCTCCTGGATCTTCAGGATGTGGTAATGTTTTTAATACATTTTCAAGTTTTTCCTGGTACTGTGTTTCAATGTTTTGTAAATGTGCTTGAAGCTTTTGTTCCACTAGTTTTTCAATTGTAGCAGCTGCTTCTTGGAAATTTAACTGAGACGATATCTCACTAAATTGATTCTCGGGAGATACTGGCCTTAGCTCAAATTGATGTGGTAACAGTTCTATTATGGCATCAAGTGACCATTTCTCGTCTCTTTTCTGTTTTATAAATAATGCTATTTCTAAGTCCAATGAGTTGTATAGCTTTTCATTTGTATTGTTGGTTCTAAGAGTTCCATGCAACCCTTTTTCTTCTAATGTATTGAACCAATTATAAACAGTATTATGATGACGTCCTACTAACTTAGAAAACTCAGTTATTCGCCATGCCTTTTCAAAAACATCTTCGTTCATTAGGTTTTCATCATTTAAACTTGCTTGCTCTGACTGGTTTTCTGGTTTAATCATAATATTACCCCCTTATCATTATGTAATTCTGGCAGAAAATGAAATTAACATGAAAAGTGAGATTGACATGTTAAGTATTTTTCGGTGATTTTAATATAAATACCTTCTTTTAGTGACATTAACATAAAATACGTTATTAACATGTAAAGAACTTGGTGTTAACAAAACATCAACAATGAGAAATACATCGCGATTTAATGTTTTGTTAACCAGATGCACTCGATTGTTAATGTTTTGTCAACTAAGTGCAATAAAATGTTAGTGTCATATAGGATTTTTGAAATCACTTGTTGTTAGTAATCTCGCTAATTGTTGCTATGAGATTGACATTTTTATTCATATATTATTAATGATAAGTAAATACAAATGATTTGTAAACAAATTATGAGGATATAGCATTTGAGTTTTAGAAATTTAAAGGAGATTCATGTATAAACCATATAAGAATAGCCCATACTATTTATAAAGTAGCACGGGCTATTCTTTTTGGTTAACATTAGGCAATGTCAGTTGGAAATCTATATAATTAATTGGTTGGAGCTGTTTTTTTTAGTTGACTCCGAGGTTAATATAGTAGTCTTCGTGGACAATATTTCTAGCTATTAAATACGGCGGATATTTGTTCTAAGGCCCCTAAGATCGTTATTTCATCATCACAAAACACAATCCGTTCAATAGTTTTTATTGTGTTTGTAGCTATAAAACGCAATTCGTTATTGATGGTTATAACTTGAATACTGTTAAGGATTAGTTCTTTTTATTTTTTCTTACGATTTCACAACTATAGATAAATTTCAGTATGCATATTATTTTTCCTCTAACAAAACATGGATATGTTAATGTTTTGTTAACGTTTTTAGAATGAATATGACAAAACAGTTGACATGAAATTGACAATAATAAGCGTTCTGTGTCTTAACATGTCAGTTCCATTTGATATGTTAATTTCAATACATCTGTCTAATTTAGGGTTAAGTTTATAAATGTTTACATGAAATTGATATTTACGCATTAAGTATCCGTTCTATAATCTGAATTTTTGATTGTATAGTAGTCTTCGTGGACAATACTTCTAGGTATTAAATCAGATGGATATTTGTTCGATGTCGATTACAGCCCTTTCTGAACGGGAAAGTCCATAGCCTTTAGGCATGGGATGAAAGTGAGGTTGGATACGGAGTACCACTGAAATCGCAAGATTTGTGGTGCTTCAAGTATCCAAAATATTGATATCTTTTATTTTTTTTTAATCTTTTTGTTGCAGTTATATAATTGAACTAATACAATGTAGGCATGATGAATGATTATAGAAAAACTAAAACAACCGTTTCATTAATTAACTATCATTTTGTGTTTTGCCCACGATACAGAAGAAAGATTTTTCTTAACACAAAAGTAGAAGAACGTTTCAAAGAGTTGATTCAAGAAATATGTGGCGAACTGGATATTGCTATTGTCGCAATGGAATGTGGTAAAGACCATGTTCACTTGTTCTTAAATACACTACCAACTCTTAGTCCTGCTGATACAATGGCAAAAATTAAAGGGGTGACATCGAAACGCTTGAGAGAAGAGTTCCCACATCTCATGCATTTGCCAAGTCTATGGACACGTTCCTATTTTGTTTCTACTGCTGGAAATGTATCAAGTGAGACAATAAAACATTATGTTGAAAATCAAAAGACGAGGGGGTGAAACTTGTGTCACAAACTATAACAGTCAAAGTTAAATTGCTTCCAACAAAAGAACAAATCCAACTATTAGAACAAAGTAGCCACGAGTATATTAAAGTCATTAATACACTTGTATCTGAAATGGTTGAAACAAAGAAAAGTACTAAGAAAAGTACAAAAGATATTAAAGCTAATATCCCAAGTGCGGTGAAAAATCAAGCAATTAAAGACGCTAAGAGTGTTTTTTCTACAAAAGTGAAGAAAAGCAAATATAAAATTGTACCTATTCTAAAGAAACCTGTTTGCGTATGGAATAATCAAAATTATTCATTTGACTTCACACATATTTCAATTCCGTTTATGGTAAATGGAAATTCAACTCGTTTAAAGGTTCGTGCTTTATTGGTTGATAAAGACAACCGAAACTTTGATTTGTTGAAACACAAATTAGGTACACTTCGTATCACGAAAAAATCTAGTAAGTGGATTGCACAAATATCTGTGACGATTCCTACAAATGAAAAAACAGGAACGAGGATTTTAGGAGTAGACTTAGGTCTCAAAGTTCCTGCGGTAGCCATCACAGACGATGACAAGGTTCGTTTCTTCGGAAACGGTAGACAAAATAAGTACATGAAGCGTAAGTTTCGTAGTGTTCGTAAGAAGTTAGGAGAAAACAAGAAGTTGAATGCCATTCGACAACTTGATGATAAAGAACAAAGATGGATGCAAGACCAAGACCACAAATTAAGTCGTGCAATCGTAAATTTTGCAACAGATAATAACATTTCTGTCATTCGTTTAGAACAACTAACGAATATTAGACAGACGGCACGAACAAGCCGTAAAAACGAAAAAAACCTACACACTTGGTCATTTTATCGCCTATCTCAATTCATTGAATACAAAGCGAATTTAGTTGGTATTAAAGTTGAATACGTGAACCCTGCTTATACAAGTCAAACCTGTCCGAAATGTTCTGAAAAGAACAAAGCGCAAGACAGAAAATACAAGTGCCGATGTGGATTCGAGAAACATCGTGATATTGTTGGGGCGATGAATATTCGCTACGCAACTGTGATTGGCGGTAACAGCCAATCAGCCTAAGATGCTATTATGCACTGTCTTAGGAGGGGCAATGAGATGCCCTCATCTTGAAGGCTGTTCAAAACAGAAATGGACTGCGAACGTTTAGTCATTCAAGAATCCCACCCGTCACACCGTAAGGTGTAGGGCTTGCGGTTTTAACCGTGGGAGTCTCAATTTGATTGAATAAAGTTATTAGTAATAGTACATTAAAGTCGTATTCCAAAGATAGATCCTCTGGTTTAACGTTATGATTAGGGGGATTGATATTTTCATTTGGAATTGTTATTTGTACGGTATCAGCCGATTTCTTTTTATTTTCAATTGTGAGGCTATGTTTTGATAAAGTGAAGATACCTGTAGGCTTGCTTCCTCCAAAAAGGATTACTTATTCTAAGGCCTCTAAGATTGTTAGTGCATCATCACAAAGCGCAATCTGTTCAATAGTTTCTATTGTGTTTGTAGCTATAAACGCAATTTGTCATTGATGGTTATAACTTGAATGCTGTTAAGGATTAGTTTTTTATCTGTTCTTGTGATTTCACAACTACAGATAAATTTCTGAGTAACTTAGACTAAGAGATTTCAATATGCATATTATTTTCTCGTTAACAAAACATAGATATGTTAATGTTTTGTTAACGTTATTAGAATTAACAAGAAAAAACAGTCAACATGAAATTAACAACAATAAGCATTCTGCATCTTAACATGTCAATTTCATTTGATATGTTAATTCCAATGTATCCGTCTAATTTAGGTTTAAGTTTTTAAATGTTTACATGAAGTTGATATTTACGCTGAATTTGGTTTCATATAACCAACAGTAGATTTGAAATCACATTGATTAGGGGTATTTGGTTTGTTATTTATCTTTGTACTTAAGTTCGTCTTGCTCAAGAGAAGCTAATAATACGTCGTGTACTTCATCTAATTTCTTTTTTTTGAAACATGTTTTTTTCGCCTTGTTTTAAAACACTAAAAGCCACATTTCTATGTTTCGCCAAAATTAAAAAAGTGTGTCTAGTAAATGAATTATAGAATTTAGATTTAGTAACACATCCAGTTAAAGTGACTGATAATGCATCGGACAGTTTGAACGCCTATTTACAAAATATAATTATTGTTAACAAGAATGCAAATAACAATAAGCTCATACTAGAAAGTTATGACTATTAGTCTAGTGAGATAAGGAGAGTTTGAAGTATATTAAAGAAAAATATGATTAATCTCTAGTTTGTGTTAGTAAAATTTGGTATATTCATTATATAAACTATATTTGTCTTTTTATTTTCCTAGTGATTATTACAAGCCCTTCGGGTTACGGATTATATTGCACATTGATGTGTAGTGTTTAATTTCCGTATTCCGAAGGGCTTTTTTATTTCTGTTAACGAAAAGGAGCGATTACGATGTCAGTTGAAAAATTAGCATCAAATAGAGTTTTAAGACCGGCACGTAGTATGAGTAAAGGGAGTAATGAGAGGTGGTTTGAGTTTTATAGAACTACATGTCCAATATGCGGAAAGCAAGGATGGTGCATGGTAAATGATTCGGAGACGAAAATAATATGTGGACGAATACCTTCAGAAACAAAATTAGGTGAAGCTGGTTATTTGCATTTAATAGCTGAAAATGAAAAAAGGGGATACGATTTTTCTCCAGATCAAATGGTTAAAGAACATAAAAAGAAAAATGATTACACTTTAGATATCATCTACTACATGTTCTTGCAGCATTTAGAAGTTCGAGATGAACATATTGAAATGTTAACTGGACCAAATAGAAAAATTCCCAAAGAAGCTATAACTATTAGAAATTATAAAAGCTTTCCTGTTAAACCATGGGAAGTTACAAGAGAGTTAATTAAAAGAGCAGGAGGAAAAACAGGTTTAATAGTTGGAATTCCAGGTTTTTATGCTAAAGAAACAGAGAATGGGAGGTATTTTACTTTTTCAGGAAGGAGAGATTCTTTATTAATCCCACAACGAAATATTTATAATCAAATTTGTGGGTTTCAATATCGAATCGATAAACCTAAATTCGTTACCATCGTTAGAAATAATAAAACGGGATTTAAAGCTGAAGTTATCGAACAACCTAATATTATAGAAGTATCATCTTATATAAATGGGAAAAAAGAAACAATCTATGAAGGAAAAGTTGATGTGAAGAAATGGTATGAAATAAATTATCAAGGTGACAGGGTAGGTGAAGTACAGCTTAAGTTGGAGAGTAAATATGTTTGGGTAAGTTCAAGTGGGAAGTTTCATGGTACTGGTGTTGGGAATCCTCTACCTATACATGTTGCTGTACCTACTCGCGAACTACAAACGTGGGAAAGAGGAAAGCTCTTACAAAAAGAAAATATATGGATTACAGAAGGTAGCTTAAAATCGGATATTTCGGCAGATAACCTTGATGAGCTCTTGACAGAAGAAGAAAAATTAATGTATGGAACTACAGTTGTATCAATACCAGGAGTTAAGGTTTGGAGAATATTGGTAGGACCTTTAAAAGAAATGGGAGTAAAACAGGCAACTTTCGCCTTGGATATGGATATGATTGCTAATCCGGATGTCCAAAAGACTTTATTAGAATGTGCGCAAGCACTGTATCAAGATGGGATAAGTATCAACTATGCTAGTTGGGATATAAATCTTGGAAAAGGACTCGATGATTTGTTATTGCAAGATTATATTCCTAAAATTGATAGAGTTAAATAAACCTTATATTATAGGATTTTATGAATGAATAAACTATAAATTTATTATACATGAAGAATTATAATTCATCAAAATATTCATTCGAAGTAAATCATTTTTAACTTTTTCTTTATGGATGTTTTGTAATTTGAAATTGTAAAATATCCATTTTTTATGGCCATTTAATAATTAAATATTCTGCTCGCCATAATCATCAAGCTTATATACATTCTATTTAGGATTTAATGATTGTGGAGACATACATATAAGCGATACATGACAGTAGTTTATATTTAAGTATAATTTAGGAATCTTAAAAAAATAATAATTTATTCCAAACTCTTAATAATTTTTTCTAATTTTTAGAAGATTTAAATTTACATTTTTTTATAATCCTATATCATAGAAAAAAGGGTATATTTGGGAAAAGGTTTTTGGGGTTAATTTCGTATCTATGTAATATCGACAGTAGTTTTTATAAACTAAAATTTATTCATTTATACGGGGTGATTTAATTGGGGAGAAAATATAGGGGGAAAAAAACAAAAGAACAGTTTTTGTTTGAGAGAAAGAAACAATTAGAAATCATGGAGGGTATTACCTGCATCTGTAAAGGATGCGATAAATATAATGAACTAAAAAAAACAAAATCTCATAAGGAGGTAGCAAATGCATGTGCTAAAAACTGTAAATTAATTAATAGTTTACAGGAAGAAACAAAACAATTTTTAGAAGCAATTCGATAATAGTAATGTGAAGGGAGGATAGGAAATGAAGCAATCATATACTGCTTTGAAACGGAGAGAATCATTAAATGAATTAAGTATTCATGGTTCTACTGTTAAAACTATTGAAGAATACGACATTATAAATGAGAAAACTAAGGGTGAGTATTCTGAGATAGGCGACTATAAAATTCTTTCAAAAAAAGAGAGCTTAGATTTATTTCGTCGCTATAGATACGGTGAAACGGAATTAAGAGATTATTTGTTCATTAAGAATGAAGGATTGGTAAAAAATATAGCAAATAGATATAAAAATAATCACCCAGAAGTAGAATATTTTGATCTAGTTCAAGAAGGTAATGAGGGAATGCTAAGGGCAATTGAAGATTTTAACCCAGATTTAGGATATTGTTTTTCGACTTATGCATACTGGTGGATAAAGAACAATATTCTTGCTTATATATATAAAAGAAAAGCTAGTCTTTTTAAAATACCATATTATGTGAATAGTTTTAATATGAGATATATTGAGCTTGAAGAGAGATTTTTACAAGAACATAATAGACCACCCACTATTGAAGAAACTGCACGGATATTAGAAGTTTCGAAAGAAATGGTAATTCGATATAAAATTTACTATGAACAGGTAACAACAATTGGGTTAGATAGTGTGGTAAATGCTGAAACGAAACGTTTTGAAATTAGTGAAGAAGATTCTATGTTTCCGACTACAAATGAAATATTATTAGAAGAAATTAATTATGAGATTTGGGTTATATTTAGTAATGTATTAAATCCAAAGCAAAGAATGGTACTTAATTTATGTTTTGGCCTTATCGAGGAAAAAATTTATTTGCATAAAGATATAGCTAAAGCATTAATGATTACAACTGAAAGAGTATCGCAGATTAAAGATGAAGCGATTAAGCGTTTGAAAAAGTGTGAATATAAAGATGAGATATTTAAGCTGCTTCATGAAAAACTAAGAATTATGAATGATCTTAATAAGATACAATAAGGAGTTAATATACATATTCATTTGATGATACCGTATAATGCGATTATATATTCTTTTTATTTGATTAAATCAATTTTCAAAATCGCCCCTCGGGTAACGTGAATTACAAATTTTGCACTTCAATTTGTAATCATACGCTATCTCGAGGGGCTTTTTGTGTCTCAAAGGAGAAATCTTATATTTTTTTGTAGTTAGCAAAAAAATATAAGAATAAGTTTCAAATTCCTTAGATTTTAAACAAAAATACCACATGATTAATATGAAGGGATAAAGTTAATTAACCTCAAGTAGGAGGTACCGATAGAAAGGAGGCTTTGACTAGTTTATGCAAAATAAGCGAAAGCAGAATTTAATAAAAGAAAGAATCAGAAAGGAGAAAGAACGCCGAGAAAGATTGTTAGCTGAAGAAGAACGGTATTATGGTGCTCATGAGGAAGAAGCAAGTGAAGAAACGACGAATGAGTTAGAAAAGATTAAAATCGAAGAACAATCAAATTCTACGAGTGAAAATATGACTACTAATCCTGCGCTTGAATGGATAACTACGATTCAACAGCAGTCAAGTATAAAGAAAGAAAATGCAGAAGAAGCGGAAGCGCGCAAACGAACAGAGGAAGAAGCAAGAAGACATCGAGAAGAAGAACGACAAGTAGAAGAAGCAAGAAGGCGTCGAGAAGAGGAAGAACGACAAGCGGAAGAAGTAAGAAGGCGTGAAGAAGCGGAAGCGCGCAAACGAGCGGAGGAAGAAGCAAGAAGGCGTGAAGAAGCGGAAGCGCGCAAACGAGCGGAGGAAGAAGCAAGAAGGCGTGAAGAAGCGGAAGCGCGCAAACGAGCGGAGGAAGAAGCAAGAAGGCGTGAAGAAGCGGAAGCGCGCAAACGAGCGGAGGAAGAAGCAAGAAGGCGTGAAGAAGCGGAAGCGCGCAAACGAGCGGAGGAAGAAGCAAGAAAACGTGAAGAAGCGGAAGTGCGTAAACGACTAGAGGAAGAAGCAAGAAGACGTCGAGAAGAGGAAGAACGACAGGTAGAAGAAGCAAGAAGACGTCGAGAAGAGGAAGAACGACAAGTAGAAGAAGCAAGAAGATGTAAAGAAGTGGAAGCACGTAAACGAGCAGAGAAAGAACGACATAAGGAAAGTGAAAAAAGACAATTTCGATCCCAGTTGAGAAAATCTAAAAGTAAATTTGAAAATATGGATTTAGAACAAAATGAAAATCCTGCAAATGATCCAAAAAGAATCTTGAAAAATTTTAAAAAATATAAATACATCGTAATAGGAGTTGCATCAATCTTTGTAATAGTGGTAGCTGGTTTGGTATTTACTTCATTGAAGAATTCTAAGGCAGCTACAACAACTGGTGCTAATATTGTTGAACTTAACACAAACCTAGTAAATGGTCTAAGATTATCAGCTGTTCAGAAGTATCAAGATGCAGCACTCGAATTTGATAAGGTTGATTATAAAAAAATAGGAAAAGAAGATAAAAAAGCGGTTCTGTTTACTTATTTGCTAAGTGGAAAAGCACAGAAAGCAATTGATTTAGAAGAAGATTTTGCTGAATCGATAGTTTCATATTATTTAGCGATTGATAACTTGAAAAAAGTGAAAGAATTAAAAACCAAAAATCCATTAATTAATTTTGAAATCGCAGCTTTAGATGAGAAACATGAAGAGATTATTAAATTAAAAGATAAAATCACTCTTGATGGAAGAAGAGAAGGCATTATTGTAAATAGTTATTTGAAATTAAATAAAGCTGAGGAAGCGAAAAAATTTGCCCAGAAAGTTGGGAATAAAGATTTATTAGAAAAAATCAACGAAAAAACATCTAATAATTCTGCTGCTTCGGTAGCAGCCAAAAATGCTAGTTAAGAAATGAGGAGGAATAAGATATGCCAATAGATTATTCAAAGATGTTTAAACAGATCTTACTTGCAACTACTGCTACTACTTTAAGTGTGGGTGTACTTTCCGGATGTTCTTTAATTTCTTCAGATAAAAAGAGTAGTAAAACTGCATCTGTTTCTAAGAAAGAAAATGAAAGTGAAAAAAGTAAAAAAAAAGATGAAAATAAGAATGAAGTTAGTGAAAAGTTAGATACTAATGATTTTAATGAAATTATTGATAATGTAACACGTAGTTCAGACCAAAATTTTGCCGGAATAATTGATAATAATAAGTCTAAAAAACGATTCAATGATTTGAATGATTCATTTGTTATAGCGGCAAATACCCCTTCTGTTTCGTATAATAAAGATAATAAAAACTTTGTATTCGGTGGAGATTTTGGTTCAGATTATGGTGTGGCTATTGCTGATAATTCAATGCCTAAGACTCCAGTTGGTGGAGAAAATAATACTGGTGGCGGCACAAAACCACCAACAAGCGGGGATGGAAATGATGGTGGCACAAAACCACCAACAGGCGGGGATGGAAATGATGGTGGCGGCACAAAACCACCAACAGGCGGGGATGGAAATGATGGTGGCGGCACAAAACCACCAACAGGCGGGGATGGAAATGATGGTGGAGGTACAAAACCACCAACAGGTGGTGGAGGAAATGATGGTGGCGGCACAAAACCACCAACAGGTGGAGACGGAAATGATGGTGGTGGTACAACAAAACCTGAAGAAGATACAGAAGCACCAGTATTAACACCAAAACAAGGTGTAATGGTATATGTAGGAGATAGTTTGAATGCAGGAGATTTAGTAGAGGTAAAAGATAATAAAGATCCAAATCCAGTAGTAAGAGTAGGCGCATACGATACAAGTAAGCCAGGAGAAATTCAAGTGAAAGTAACGGCAACAGATGTATCAGAAAATAGTTCAAGTGTAACGGTAACAGTAAAAATAGTAGGAAAAGGGGAAGAAAAAGATACAGAAGCACCAGTGATTACACCAAAACAAGGTGTAACGGTATATGTAGGAGATAGTTTGAATGCAGGAGATTTAGTAGAGGTAAAAGATAATAAAGATCCAAATCCAGTAGTAATAGTGGGCGCATACGATACAAGTAAGCCGGGAGAAATTCAAGTGAAAGTAACGGCAACAGATGCATCAGGAAATAGTTCAAGTGCAACGGTAACAGTAAAAATAGTAGAAAAAGGAGAAGAGAAAGATACAGAAGCACCAGTGATTACACCAAAACAGGGTGTGACAGTACATGTAGGAGATAGCTTGAATGCAGGAGATTTAGTAGAGGTAAAAGATAATAAAGATCCAAATCCAGTAGTAAGAGTAGGCGCATACGATACAAGTAAGCCAGGAGAAATCCAAGTGAAAGTAACGGCAACAGATGCATCAGGAAATAGTTCAAGTGTAACGGTAACAGTAAAAGTAGTAGAAAAAGAGGAAGAGAAAGATACAGAAGCACCAGTGATTACACCAAAACAGGGTGTGACAGTACATGTAGGAGATAGCTTGAATGCAGGAGATTTAGTAGAGGTAAAAGATAATAGAGATCCAAATCCAGTAGTAACAGTAGGCGCATACGATACAAGTAAGCCAGGAGAAATCCAAGTGAAAGTAACGGCAACAGATGCATCAGGAAATAGTTCGAGTGTAACGGTAACAGTAAAAGTAGTAGAAAAAGAGGAAGAGAAAGATACAGAAGCACCAGTGATTACAGCAAAACAAGGTGTAACGGTATATGTAGGATATGGCTTGAATGCAGGAGATTTAGTAGAGGTAAAAGATAATAAAGATCCAAATCCAGTAGTAACAGTGGGCGCATACGATACAAGTAAGCCAGGTACAATTACAGTGAAAGTTACAGCGACGGATAAAGAAGGTAACAGCTCGACGGCTACAATAACTGTGGAAGTTATTGTAAAAGAAAAAACTGAGATACCAGAACAAAGGCCCGAGAAATCAGAGCAAGAACTAGAACAAAAGCCTGAGAAATCAGGGCAAGAACTAGAACAAAAGCCTGAGAAATCAGGGCAAGAACTAGAACAAAAGCCTGAGAAATCAGGGCAAGAACTAGAACAAAAGCCTGAGAAATCAGGGCAAGAACTAGAACAAAAACCTGAGAAATCAGGGCAAGAACTAGAACAAAAACCTGAGGAATCAGGGCAAGAACTAGAACAAAAACCTGAGGAATCAGAGCAAAAACCAGAGCAGAAGTCAGAACAAAAACCTACAAATAATGAATTAGAGAACACAAATAAAGGATTAATTGTTTTAAATCAAGGTGGAGAAGTGATATAAGGTTCAGTTAAGTGTGAATTTTTTAGGGGAAATTGAAAAAATAAGGACCTGTAGAGGTTCTTATTTTTGTTAGAGAAAAATAAAAATAAATTTGAAGAAAATATTGTATAAATTAATAATATCACAATAATAAATAACGTAACATTCTGAATATTTTTGAATTTACGGGTGTCCTTTGCTAAAATAAATATATACTTTTTTTTATTTTCTTTTTTTATATCACTAATCACTTATAACCCTTCGGGTTAATGAATTTATACACTAAGAAACATTAAGTTCTCTTATTCAAGTGTGTAAACAATTCATTCTCCTGAAGGGTTATTTCTTTTTGCCTGAAAGGGGTGATGTATTGACTTAGGTATCATTATGTATTTTGAAACTGCTGCTGCAAATTCTAATTTTTTAAAAGGGGTGTATATTATGATGGTCATAACTGTTGCTGTTGTCGCTGGCATGATCTCAGGATTGGCTAGCCATTACATTACAAACAAAAAGTTTCTTTTGCCTCGTAAGAGCAAGCTTGCATTTCATCCTGGTTTTTTGGGGGAAATGTTTGTAGGTAGTATCGCTTCACTTGTTGGGGTAGCAATGTTTAATCCTGAAACAATAATGGATATTCTAAAAGTTAGTATCCTTGCTGGTGTTTCAGGGCAAACGTTTTTGCTGCACAATCGCTTGACAACTGAGCAAGAAAAGAATCCTGAAATTCAGTCAATTTCAAAGAAGTTGAATGAACTTGAAAAGAAAAATAAGGAATAAAGAAGGATTAATAGGTTAACAAATGGAAATAGAGAGCTGAGAAGATTTGGTTGTATTATAAGACCAAATTGAGCAGAGGTGGGTCTAATGTCTGAAAAGGAAATTTTTGATTATTTAACAACTGAAGAAAAAAAAGACTTAGTAGAATTTTTCGAAGAACTTAAGAATGCTCAATCTACTAAGTCAGTCAGAATGTACTCAAGTAAGATAAGAGAATTACTAGATAAGATTGAGCAACGGATGTTACATTCTCGTGAAGAAGCGGCTACAATTGAAAATGCATCGATTAATTCGTAATAATCGATAATTGCAGCAAAAGCTGATGGTTTTACTCATCAGCTTTTTTGTGTTTTACCTTAACTTTAATAGGTCTAAAGGTAAGGACATAACAAAACTTTTGATGTTATCTATAATCCAAATTCTTTTTTTCAGCCTGTAGCTTACGGAATAAAGAGTTTCTTAGCTTGTTGGCAAGGGCATGCTACCCAACTAAAAAAGCAAAGAGAAAGTTGATTTCACCTCGCTTTTCATGTCTATATATTAATAATTTCACGTACCATATTTATAATATATTTTATTAAGAATAATAGTTAAAGAATTAATGCATGGGGTACGGTTAGAGAAATGTAAACGTTAAACATGATGAATATGTAGAAGAAATTAAAAAGTTATTAATCAAAGTAATTGACGCATTAGAAATAGATTTCAGTGTCGTTCATATGGAAGTATTCCGTACTAACGAAGGGGTACTTATTGGAGAAATCGGATGCAGACCAGCAGGCGGTTTAATCTCTGGGGTTGTCAAAAATCAATATGGAATTAATTTATGGGATCATTATATGGCATTAAATATAAGAGAACCACTCGAACCAATTACATTGAATGAATCTGATAAATATCAAGGTTGGTTAGGTTTAACGTGTAAAGAAGGAAAAATAACTCGTTTAACACCTTCAAGTGAGTTGTTAGAAATTGAAGAAGTGAAAGAAGTAATAGACCTTTATAATGAAGGGGATTATGTAGATCCACGTTGGAAAGGTTCAACTATCTTCTTTAGTAAATTAATTTTCTTTGAGCTTAATAAATAAGAAGAATTAGATAGTCTTAGAAAAAAATTATCGGAGACTTATCATATTGAGGTAAGCCCCTTAGTTAAAGGGTTCTGGTGCTAAGTTTGAAAAAAGCATAAACAGGTTGGTAAATAAAGAACAATGTTTAGGAAGTAGCTAGTAATTGTTGAAGTTCATTGTACGTTGAAAAGGCGGAGTCTCTTTGAAGACTTCGCCTTTGTTTATATAGTAACAAGACAAGGAACCACCAGTGCCTGTTTCATACTAATCATTCCCACTCTCCTCTAAAATAATATGGAGACAAGTACATATACGACAAATATTGGAAAATACCTTTAAAATCCTCATGAAAAATCAAGATACAAGTACATCCGTACCTTCCTGTAAACGGACCTTTATTTAATACTTAAATTATCATTCCGATTTTTACCACAAATTATTTTTAATTGTATAGCAGGTGGGAATTTTCTGTACTTATTTCGTTTTAGCTTCCATACCTTATGTATGTAGTGCATTCTTATCAATTTTCCCCATTACTTTAACTCGTAGGGGCATTAACTTTAGAACTCTGCTAATGGATAAGCAAGTTAATAATTGTACTTGAAAATGGAGTGATACGATGAATAAGACGTATGATGTCATCATTACCGGTGCTAGATGTGCCGGCTCTACCCTGGCAATTTATCTTGCTAAGGCAGGTTTCCATGTGTTGTTAGTGGACCGAGCGAATTTTCCAAGGGACACATTATCAACCCATACCTTTTTCAATAATACTGTCGCTCTTCTTCGAGAAACCGGTGTCCTGGACAAGTTATTGGAAACAAAAGCACCGCCGGTACGGGATATTAAATTTCAATTTGAGGATACCGTGATAGAAGGTCTCATCCCTGAAGTTTACGGAGAGGAAAGTTGTTATTGTATTAGAAGAACTTATCTCGATCATATTCTACTTGAACAAGCCAAATCCCAAATGAATGTAACTGTTTTAGAAGGATTTCGTGTGACGGATGTCATCCGTGATGACGAAACAGTGATAGGCGTGAAAGGTTTAGACGGCGACAACGAGAAACAAGAATTTTTAGCTCGCCTGGTAGTCGGGGCAGACGGCCGATCCTCTATTATTCGCAAGCTGGTAAAAAGTGAACTCAAAATAAGTATTCCGGCAACAGTCGGCATCTATTTCGGGTATTTCTCTGGATTTCGCCACGATAATGTCCCTAAATTTGAAGTATACAAGATAAAAGATAACACAGCCATTCTCTTTCCGACGAATGATGATTTATATGTAATTGTCGGCATTTTCCCATTAGAAAATAAGGAATTGATAGAACGGTTGAAATTAAATCCGGAAAGCTGTCTACCCAATTTCTTTACAGATAACTTTCCGAATACAACAATTGGGGCGCGCTTGAAAAATGCAGAACTAGTAGAACCGGTCAAAGGCATTCTCGGATATGATAATTACTGGTATAAAGGAATGGGAAAAGGATGGGCGTTGGTTGGAGATGCAGTTTGTTTTAAAGATCCTGGCATGGCGCAGGGTATCCATGATGCTATATGTGGAGCACGTATATTATCCAATATTCTATCAAAATATAAGGGACAATCCGATCAATCAAATCAAATGTCTGAAGAATATCAAAAGGCAATAGAAGATGAGTTTATGGTTCGGTTTCACATGGGATGCCAAATTTCGAAGAATGAACGCATATCTGAACAACAGGATGCTGTCAACAAGCTAATCAGTTCCCATCCAGAGGCTATAGAGAAGTTTTTAGGGATTTACAATTATGCAAACGAGCCCGCTGCTTTAGAAAAAGAACTCGCACGAATTATACAATCGATCTAGCAATGATTTTAGAGATTAAGTGATTTAAGTACAAAAATAATTCGCTATGAACCTCCCCCACTTACTCGCTTCCGCTTGAAGTGGGGATTTCTTAGCATCAACAAAGACAAGGTCCCATGAGAAGCGGATTTTCCATCTCCTCTCTGCACCTATGCAGGGACTCCTTTTCTTCATTTGACTAAGCAACTTCTGCACATGCAGAAGGGTGGGAACACACCGTCTACTACTTTTTGCTTACGCAATCCACAAATACTTTCTCTTCGTTTCTTCCGGGATATGACACATCTTTCCGTACAGTTCTTTTGCCAAAATGTTGCGGGCACCGTGAATGTCCCAGTGTTCTTCGTAGCCGCACACACAAACGTAGTTACGTGTCTGCACTTTCTTTCTTCTTTGGCAACAAGGGCATGTTTGAGAAGTGTATGCTTCGTCTACGAGAAACAATAGAGGTACCTTTAGCAATCTAACCTATTTCGATGCTGGAGCCAGAGTGACTTCGGGTGATGTTACCTTGTCATAAAAATCTACGAATTTGTCACGATCGGCGCTATCACGGTAAGCCATGGCGACACGTGGATGTTCATTAAGTACACCAGAGATCATGTAAGGTATGATATAGCCTCACTCCCACTCTTGTCGCATTTCTAACATGTGCTTTTCAATGTGAGCGTATTTACCAGGAAAAAGTATCAGGTGCTCAAAAGAATCGACAAGAATTACAAATAGCTTTGGATATGCTTCGCGAGGGAGATGTATTTGTAGTTTATAAGCTAGATCGATTAGCCCGCTCCGTTAAACATCTATACGAGATCATGGATATCATTCGTAAAAAAAATGTTCAATTTATTTCTCTTAAAGATAACATCGATACCTCTACAGCTTCAGGAAGAGCCATGTTCGGTATGTTTGCTGTTTTTGCTGAATTCGAAAGGGACATTATCCGTGAAAGAACACTTGCCGGATTAAGTGCGGCTAGAGCAAGAGGAAGAAATGGTGGAAGACCTAAAAAAGATGAGAAGAAAATTCAACAGGCAATCGAACTATATCAGTCTAAAAAATTTACCGTTAAAGAAATCAAGGAAGTTTTCTATATATGTTATTAATTGCAGCAGGAGTATAGGCACGTTATAATGGTTACCTAATTATATGTAAAGAGGTGCAGAAAATGAATAAGACAGAATTAACAAAAGTAGTAGCAGAAAAAGCAGAACTTACACAAAAGGATGCAGCTGCAGCAACACAAGCTGTATTAGACGCTATAACAAATGCGCTTGCAAATGAAGGGAAAGTACAGATTCTTGGGTTTGGTACATTTGAAGTGCGTGAAAGATCTGCACGTACAGGACGTAACCCACAAACAGGTGAAGAAATGCAAATCGCTGCTTCAAAGACACCTGCTTTTAAAGCTGGAAAAGAATTAAAAGAAGCAGTGAAGTAATTATACATAGTGAAAAAGGATCTGATATGAATTGAACTGCACCCCAATTGTTAGACACAGTCTAACAATTGGAGGTGCAGTTTTTTTATGGCCAAATATTCTTTAGAAATAAAATTAGCAGCAGTTCATGCTTACCTGAGTGGTGTGGAATCTTTTAAAACAGTGGCTGAAAAATATAGTGTAAATATATCAATGCTAAAGAAATGGGTAGCTAGGTTTAGAGAACACGGATTGGAAGGTTTTCCAAAAGCGTATACAAATTATTCAATTGAGTTTAAAATGGACGTACTTAATTATATGAACGAAACGGGAGCGTCCATTTCAGAAACTACTACAATCTTTAATATTCCTGGCTCTAACACTGTTTGGGAGTGGAAGAGTTTATTTGATACACAAGGCATCGACGCTCTTCAATCAAAGAAAAAGGGGCGTCCATCTATGAACAATAAAAAAGAAAACAATCACTTAGTCGAAGGATCAGAAGAAACATTACAAGCTGAAGTTGAGCGATTACGTATGGAGAATGCGTATTTAAAAAAGTTACATGCCTTAATTCAAGAAAAGGAAAAATCACCGAGAAAGACAAAGCGCAAATAATTTATGAATTAAGGTACGAATTTAAAGTCATTGACTTAGTTAAAGTCGCTGACATTCCGCGCAGTACGTATTACTACTGGACAAAACGACTAAATCGCCCAGATAAATATAGTGAAGTGAAAGAAGTTATTCAACGTATATTTCATGAACATAAAGGTCGATATGGCTACCGCCGTATCGCATGGGCATTACGTAATCGTGGCATGGTACTAAACCATAAAACAGTACTTCGCCTAATGAGCGAGATGAACTTGAAATCTCTTGTCCGTATGAAGAAATATCGTTCTTATCGTGGGAAGGTTGGTAAAATCGCACCGAACATTCTAAAGCGCGATTTCGAAGCTACAAAGCCAAATGAAAAATGGGTAACCGATGTGACAGAATTTCACTTACACGGGGAGAAACTATATTTATCGCCAATACTTGATTTGTATAACGGAGAAATTATTGCTTATAACGTGGAGAAACGCCCTGTCTATTCACTTGTATCAAAGATGTTGGATAAAGCTTTTGAACACTTAAAAGACGGAGATACACCTATCCTTCACTCGGACCAAGGATGGCATTATCAAATGAAACAATACCAGCACACACTGAAAGAACAAGGAATTACGCAAAGTATGTCTCGGAAAGGAAATTGTTTAGATAACGCAGTCATTGAAAACTTCTTTGGCTTATTAAAGTCTGAATTACTTTATTTACAAGAGTTTGAAAGCATGGAGCATTTTACGTTGGAATTAGAACAATATATTCATTACTACAATAACGATCGAATTAAGACAAAATTAAAAGGTATGAGTCCTGTACAATACAGAACTCATACCTCGCAAGCTGCTTAAAAATATGTGTCTAACTTTTGGGGTTCACTTCAAATATCAGATCCTTCTTCTTTAGTAACCTATTATATTTGCTTATCATGTCTGTTTAACCACAATTTAGAAACTTCTTGTTCTCCAGATACTTCAATCTTAATCTCACCATTTTCTTTGTATATCCGTTCAATGATTGGTACAGTCACCATTTGTTTTTCTTTCTGCTTTCGAAAAGTATCCAAGTTGATAATGGTCATGTTGTACTCTCCTTTAATGATTTCTTAAGAAAAAGGCACCCGTTAACTTAAGGACATATTTCCGCAAACTTTACTGTTACCATGCTTTAGTTAAAAAATATTCTAGAAACCGAATACTTCATAAACGCTTTCTTATGTAACATTCATTTGTTTCGACTTAAGTTAATTCTTTCTTTTTCTTATTATATTGTGAATAGGAATATAGGAAGGAAAGGCATGCAATGATAAAAATCCATGGTGCTAAAAAGCGAAACATCGCAAATGGAGTTTCAAATAAAAAAGCACTCCAAAATGCTGTCCCATCCTTTCCCCATAATCCCTCTGTTAAATAGCTTGCTTTAGGATTTAACAAATGAATAAACGAATGGTCAACTAACGTGGTTGTGTATATAAAAAAACATCATTGCAAGCATAAGCGAATAGTCCGACAACCGCTTGTAAAACGCGGCTTGAGATGTTTGATCAGAGAACATTTCATCACGCCCATCCTCTTCCTTTTGCCAATAGTGTATGCTACCGAAGCGGTTACCATAAACATGCTCCCATCCAAATTCTTCGTGTGCTACGATGTATTCATCATACTTTTCCTTACTCATATAACCTCGATAGTCAAGGCGCATTACTTTTTTAATAGCCGTTTTTTCAAATGTATATCCCAAAAACAGATTGACATGGGTACATGTATAGGCTTGAGCAAGCATATCGTTTAGCCAAACTTGTTCGTTTAAAACATTTGCGAATAGCTTATATTTCTTCATCGAACTCCCTCGTTTCATAAAGTGATAATATATGCTGGAATCGTCTTTTTTCTATTTCTAAAATTTCTTCTCCTGTATGTGTAATCTGGTATATTTTGCGTCGCCCTGTTTCACTTGGTACCGGTTCGATCCAACCTTGTTTACTTAAGTTTTCGATTGCACCATAAAGTGTACCAGCTGCTAAAATTACATCCCCGTTACTCATTCGTTCTATTTTTTGCATAATTGCATAGCCATGTAACGGCTCTCGTAACGCTAATAAGATATAATGCATCGTTTCGGATAACGGCAGTAATTTATGCTTCATTCACTCACCTCCATTTATCAAGTTCAACTATACATTTCAACTGAATATTTGAATTACACAAAAAAACATGCACTAATTTCGCTCAGTGCATGTTATAACTAGAATTTTTAAAAATAAAAAAAGTATATACAAGTGATGGCGTAATAAAATCCATAAAATGTAAAATGATATTGAAAGTTTCTTTATATAAGTTGATAAATACAATTATTGAGAAGTAGATGTAAAAAAGTTAGGGAATTATCTTAGTTATTTAATTGATTGTTCTTATACTTAAATTAGAGACTATTTTTTATCGGATTTAAGTACTTTATAGATTTATAAATTTGTGGATTTAATTTAGAGGGGGTATGTAATAAATGATTCCAATGACTACTTACGTGGCTAAATGGGTATTAGATGATTTAACCTTAGAGTCAAAACCGGTAAAGGGGATTAAACTTGGTACATTTAAAAAACTAGAAAAACTCTATTTAGAATATAAAGAAATGATTGAAGAGGGAATGAGTATTGAAATAACACACTATCTTTTAGAATTCATTAATCCCTACAATCTATTTGTAGTAAGAGAGGGATTTTATATATTTGATCATAAAGCAATGGAATTTATTAATATATCGAATGATATTCAATTTGCAAATCAAAATTTAGCATATTGTAATGCTGGGATTTCAGTTAACTTGATAAACGGTAAAATGAATTTTATTGAGGGACAGTATTATAAAGTAAAAACTTCATATGTTGATTTACTAAAAGGTGAGACAATTCCAGTTATGGTTCTTAGCCACATGGATAATGATGTTGGGGTTTCAGTTCCCTTATCAATGTTTAATGAGGAAAATGCATTTCATATTACTGAGAGTTTTATAGTAGATCTTTCCCAAAAGAATTATAAACAAAAGACAGAATTTGATTGTAAAGAAAATGTTATACAGCTTCCAAAGCCATCTATAGTTTAGTTGAATAGGCTTCTGGTGCTATAGTCTGCTACTTCCTTACTTTGTAATAATATACTGAATTAAAAAGGTGGAAAATTTACAAAATTTCAAGGAAAGGTAAGTAAATTTTATGATGTATAGAGAGCAACAGCTACTTAATCATGTAAGAGAAGTTTTAAAGGTAGAAGATAATAAAACAGCAGAGATATACGACGAAAAAAAAGGTGAACTTCACTACACAAGTGAAACATTACGTAAAAAATTTAATATGCCTTTTCCTAAAATTGTTGTAAAAGCAGGATTATATGATTTAAATAATCATTTAAAGGGTTCTGTTGCAAAGTTTCCGAAGATATAAAGGGATGGGGAATGTTATGGACCAATTTTATGAAACTATTAATAATTCATGTAATGCGTTATACGTCGAAAAAACGAAGTTTGGTTGAGGACTTCGTTTTTGTTTGTATATAGCATGAACAGTTTCTATACCTTTAATAGTACGTGAGGCATGGCGAAGACTTTGAAATCCTAAAGAACGGGAGAATCGACGTTTCACATGCCGGTGATCTTGCTCAATGATATTATTGAGGTACTTGATTGTACGATGAAAGGTATTTTTGTAAAGACCTATCTCTTTTAATTTTTTGAATGCGGAAGCTAAAGAAGGGGCCTTATCTGTCGTCAGAACCGTTGGTTCTCCAAAAGATCGAACAAGTCTTTTCATAAAAGCATATGCTGCTTGTGTGTCCCGTTTTTGACGAAGTTGAATATCAAGTGTTTGTCCCTCTTTATCAATTGCTCGATATAAATAACACCATTTCCCTTTCACCTTGATATAGGTTTCATCCAAACGCCAAGATAACAATGTGTTTTTGTTTTTCTTTTTCCAAATTTGATAGATAAGTTTTCCATATTCATGAACCCAGCGCATGATAGTTGTTGGATGAATAGAAATACCACGTTCTTTGAGAATTTCAGACACATCGCGATAACTTAAAGAAAAACGACAATAGTAGCCAACGGCTATTAAAATAATATCCTTCTTGAACTGTTTTCCTTTAAAATATCCCATCTGTGATTCTCCTCGTTTTCTTTTTCGAAAGTGTAGCTTAGTTTAGAAAACTTTGCAACAGAACCGCAAATAATACATCAGTATCTTATGAGTATGATGATAATGGGAATGTGACGAAAAAGCTGATTACAGATGCAAGTGGCAAAACGCAAACTGTCACGTATGAGTATGATGTAGATAATAAGCCTACCGTTTTCCAAGATGCGCTTTTACGAAAAATTCTACATACGTATGATGCAAATACGAACTTAATTAAGACAGAAATGCCAAACGGTAGCATCTTAGAATGGTCCTATGATAATGCGAATCGGATTACACAAGCGAAGCGAAACGGGAACGTTGCATTCTCCTTTGAGTACGATCCGAATGGAAATGAAACGAAGGTTACGGATTCTGTAAACGGAATTACTCGTCAAAAAACGTATGACACAGGAAATCGAATTACCAGTATGACAGACCGAGGTGGCAGCGTAGCTTGGTCCTATGTGCCACAAACAGAAAAATTACAAGATACTACAGTCACACAAGGATCCTATACGAATAAGACAAGTTATGAGTATAATAGCTTAAATCAAAATACAAAGGTAGTAGATGGAGGAAACTCTTATTACTTTGATTATGATGAATTTGGAAATGTACGTACTTATACAGCAGGAAATCGTGCAGGGTCTACATTCCACTATGACCATACGAACAAGATTGACAGTCTGACAGTCGGAACAGGCCAAGGCAATATCTTGCTGTATGAGACATATGGATATGATGCAAATGGAAACAGAACTAGTATTAAACGTCAAACGGACAGCAGTACACAAACCATTTCGTATGAATATGATTCTATCAATCAGTTAACAAAAGAAACCTTAGCAGATGGTACAATTAAAGAGTATGGTTATGATGGATTCGGAAATCGCAAAAGTGTGAAAGTAACGCCTCCATCTGGTACAGCAACAACTACAACGGCACAATTTAATGATGGAAATCAACTTGTCCAATTCGGAAATGAGTCTATTTCGTATGATGCAAATGGAAATCGTACAGCGGATGACAAGTACACGTATACGTGGAATGAAGCGGATCAACTGACTGCCATTACGAAAAAAGGTGAGAACCAACCATTTGCGACGTATAAATATGATGATGATGGTCGTCGTATTGAAAAGAATGTGAATGGACAAATTACGCAGTATCACTATGATGGTGACAGTATTAACGTTTCTTACGAGACAGATGCGAACGGAACTGTATTACGTCAATATGTATATTCGGTTGCAGGTACACGTCTTGCGATGAAAGAGCAAGGACAAACAGTATACTATCATTACAACGCACATGGTGACGTCATTGCGATGACGGATCAGAATGGAAATGTTGTAGCACAGTACGAATATGATGCGTGGGGAAATGTATTATCGAACACTGCGCAAGGTATAGCAGCTGATAACCCGTTTGGATATACAGGATATATGTATGATAAAGAAACAGGGTTATATTACCTCATGGCTCGTTATTATCATCCAACCCATGGTGTATTCTTATCTACGGATCCAGATCCGGGAGATAATGACGATCCAATCACGCAAAATGAATACACCTATGCAAAAAATAATCCAGTTATGTTTAATGATCCAGATGGTCACTTTGCATTTTTAATACCATTGGCTGAATTGGCTCTTGATGCTGGCGTAAGTTACGGTGAAAGAGTAATTGCTAATAGAATAGTAGGTAACACTGCTAAGAGGTATGTAGCAGGACTATTAAATACGAAAAAAATGGAGAAACATGTTGCAACACCTTATGGCTCACGTTTTATTGATGTTGTTAAAAAGAAAAGTTATCATGAGGTTAAAGTGGGCAGAGTTTCAGCTAGTCGATTTGTGAGGAACCAAATTAGAAAAGATGCTTGGATTTTAAATAATAATAAGGCTAGTCGTGTCCACTGGCATTTTTATACTAGCTCTCATACCGGAAAAGTAGGACCAACAAGAACTGTACAAAGATTATTAAAGAAAAATGGGATTTCTTATAGTATTCACCATAGAAGCTTTTAATGTGAAAATATTAAGCATTTATTACCTAGAGTATATTATCTCTAATACTGAAAAATCATTTAAGATATGTACAGGTTTCAAGTGAAGGAGATGTTAATTTGAATCAACAAGAATTGGATAAAATTATAAATGGAATAAGAGAGGGAGAAGAATATAGTCGTTTATTACCCAAGAAAATTAATGACGCTACGCTTGTACCTTATTTACAATCTCTAGTAGTAAAAGAGAAAAATATAGAAGTCAAAGAATTTTTATATACGCTTTTGGGTATTGGTGCAGTTTCTCTTAACAACACAAGTATTGTAGAATTTTTAGCAGAACAACTGGAGCATGAATCTAATCGTTATGTTTTAGAAAGTTTATTACAATGTTTGAATCAACAAGTTAGTATAAAAAATTCTACCTCTCTTATTAATTTTGTTAGGGATAAGAGGAGTGAAATTAGACATGAAGCAATTCTAGCCTTAGGAAAATGTTCTCCTAAAGAAGTAGAAGATATCCTTATTGAAGTAATTACGTCTTCTAATGACCAATATGACTTAGTATATGCTTGTGCATCTCTAAGGCAAATAGGGACTATGAAAGTTATTCCTTACCTTACTAAGTTGATTTATCATGATAAGGATGATGTTAGATGTGCTGCGATTTATGCATTAAATGAATTAGGAGATGTTAATCATACTCCTGTCTTCATGGAAGCTTTAACACATCGTTCAGCAAATACAAAAGCATATGCTATGAATGCGCTGAAAAGACATGGGGATGAAAGAGCACTTACTATTGTTTGTGAGTATGTAAAAAAGCTTGTAATGCGTAAAAGAAAAGTACAAATGGAACCTTCTCCCTTTGTAGACGCAATAAAATTTCTTTTGAAATTTTCTGATTCAGAAGAGGTAAGAGAAGTTTTAAGGTTTATTCAAAAAAAGGAAAATAATCTACTTACAAGTGAAAAGCATTGGTTGTATAAGAAAGTATTAGACAAAATTAATCTTGGATAGAGTATTGATATTGTGTAAATAAATTATAAATAGATTTGTATTTAATATCCCTTTGGCCATAAAAATGATTACAAAAATCTTGGCTAAAGGGATATTTTTAGTTGTGATGGGGTTCAGTCAAGATACGTGCAAAATTAGGTTACAGGGATACACCATTTATCAGAAGTTATTTTCCGAAGATATTTGTAACATAAGCGTTGGTTTTTGTTACGTTTTGTATTTGAAAATATGAAATTGTTAGTACAGGAAAAGCAAAGGGATTTGTTGGACACCATATAAACAGTGTTAAAGGATACCCTAGGTTAGCTGATAGGCCTCACCATACATGCCCATCAACTTAAGAAGGTTAACTGCCTTCAAGTGTAAAAGAACTTTTTCATTTGCTTTTCATTACTATATCAATTCCGATTACTTTAACTTTCGTTCGTATGTAATTAAGTAATAGGATGATTAAAGGATTATACAAATATTTGGTAAAACGAAGTATACTTTATATGGATAAATATAATTAATAAATTTGATTAGGAGTGATTTACATATTTAGGGGAAATGCAAAAAGGATATTTATATCATTATTAACAAATCCAATATTAATAATTGGATACTGGATTTTTTGTTATGAGTTAGCTTCATTCTGTAAGTATGGAAGAATGAATTATAATATTTACATTTTATTATTATGTGTAGTATTTTTTATATCTATAACTACATTTACTACAATTCGAATCATAAAAGATAGAGAATATGAATCTAAAAAATTAATTAATTTAACTGCATGGAAATACATTTCTATTATCATTATTGTTGTAATCACATCATTTTATGGAGTACAGATTTATAAAAGTGCAACAAATTATAATGGCAAACTTGCATGGTTTATAGAAAGGTTAAAACATGAAAGGTCAGTTAAATTTAAACATAATAATATATATGAATATAGAGTAGAAGGTATTTTTGAAGATATAAATAAAAAATATTCTTTGCCAAAGAAATTATATAGGGTATTTTTACCCATCCCCCGAAAAAGGGGAATAAGACAAAATATACCAAATTATATTTTGTCTTATTCTTCTTCAAGTGAACGCTCTTGCGCCAATCGGGTTAAAATATCATCTTCATTGATGCCCTCAAAGATTGTCTCTAAATTTACTACTGTTGGGGATTTGCTAAATTCATAACGGCCATAAAAATTGATATGTTGCCAGGCGACCGGTGAAATATACTTTAGTATGTTCATCTCGATACCTTTATTCTGAGATTTTGTTGATAAATTCGATAATATGCTCGCATTGTAGTAAATAATACAATTGGTTAGCAACCTACTACATTCATTCCAGATCTGCTGATCTTGTTCAGTCTTGAAACGAAGTTTCCCAAAGTTTGCAAAAGAGACAGTCCGACGTAATTTATGATAACTTTCCCCGCGGTTTAGCGCCTTTTGAACATTTTGACGTAATTATTGCTATAAGTTATGCTGAGCGTTATGCAGCCAGAAAAGTAGCTCAAAAAAGTGCAAGAACAGCTGTAGTTTATTTGAGGAAAAATTTAGACACAGGTAAATTGTATGTAGGAAGAGCAAAATCATATGAAAGATATGTGAAAAGACAGGTAGAACATGCAAAGAAAAATCAAGCTAACTATGAGTTTCGCGTTTTAACGCATGTAAAACCAGGAAGACAGGCACGAAGGTATGAACAAAAATGGATTAACAGGTTAGGGGGCATTCAACGCCACGGGGGGAGACTAGAAAATTCTAGATATGAAATAAGCCGTAAAAAATGGAAGAGATATAGAGTTTAATTTATTATTTGGATGATTGCATAGAATGCAGGGGAAATGCAATATATAATGTAACCGAGGTGGATTATGAGTAAAATAAAATTTGGAGCTATTGAAATTCAATTGCCAGATGCAAGTATTTCATACTTTTTTATTTCTGAAGATTTTGCTGAGTTATTAGGAGTGGAAACAAATGCTGAAGCTAAAAAAATCTTGCAAAAAGAATTGAAAAGCTATTTAGATCAAAAAATGTATAAGAGAATTAGCTTCGACCAAGAGAGTAACTATGTGACTATATCGATTAGTAAACCGGACTTGATGTATATAGTCGCTGAATACATTAACCAATTAATAAATTGTCCTATATCAGAGGATGATAAAAATTTGATTCAAGATCAGTTAATTTCGTATAAACGTCCAAAAAAGCAAAAATGGAAAATCGGTGATGTGTTTGTTATAACACTAACAGATGGAAGTTATACATTTGGGCAAGTCTTGTCGAAGGAATACAGCTTTCCAACTTGTACGTTATTTGATATAAGAACTACAGATATACTTTCACCCGAAGAGATTGTAAATCAGAGGAAGATTACATTACTTACAATCATTCCTATACACTTGGATAGTCATAAATGGAAGATAATAGGTAATGAAGAAGTGAATTGTGCAATACAACCTATAAGTTCTGGAAGTTTTTCATCAGGAATATTAAATGATTTAGCGGAAGCATATTATGGATTACGGCCGTGGAATGTTAATCCGGATCCTAGTTATTTAGATAAACTTCTCCAACCAGAAATTAAAAGACCTGATAAGGCTATTGTATTAAATTCAGAAGAACGATTAAAATATCGGAAGGAACAAGGGTGGGAGTAACTTTACTGAATCTGGTGCAAAAACATTTAATAAAAATATAGAACTATTCAATTTTTTCAATTTGAAGTCCAGAAGTTAAAATGAATAGTTTATGTAGGAATCCTTTTTGATTTTAAGCAGGTTTCACTTGTTGCAGGTGAGCCTGTTTTTTTATTAGCATGTCTAGCTAAGCTGGCCACTGTTTGCTGGTAAAAGTCCAATCTGGGGTACGGCAACCATTCCTTCTTTTATGAGCCACTCGGCAATTTTCATAGCTTTTAAGGTGTTTTGCTATACCGAATATGAATTCGGTATAGTTATTCAATAAAAAGTCAGTAGTTTTCTTTACCGAACACGTAATTTCTAACTTTAATTTCACTTTACCGAATACAAAAAACTAAAAAAGTAGGCTTATTTAGTACATTTTTTGAGTGGCTCCAAAAGTAACGAATGGTTGCCGTATGCCTAATTTAGTTTTTTCATAAGAATAAATATAAAATTTCACTTACCGTATTTATAATTAAAAATAAATTAAACGAATTTAGGGGTTTCCTTGCTTTTTGTTTGGAGTGCTGGCTCGTCGTGTGGGGACGAAACCCCACGTACTAAACGTATCAACATTTTGAGTAAGAACTATTTTTGAACGAATGATCTAAGCGGTTCGGCTCGTATAATTGCTAGTCCAAGTCGAGAAACATTGCTTTGCTTTTTGTCCTTCGGCTTGGCGAAAAAAGCGAATCGAGCCGAAAAAAGTTTTGCAAGGATTGTTTTTTACTGCAGTAACGAAGTGGAGCAGTAAAAAACAAAAGGTGGAGATTTTTTGTGTAGGTATGGAACAAAAAATACTACCTGTTCCTTGCGGAACTTTTAGCTTTTTCAGGTTTAGGAACTAATGCTATAAAATAGTTAATAAGTAGTAATTTAGTATTAAAATAAATATAGAAAAGAAGGTGTATAAAATGAGCACATCTAAAATAACTATGAAAAACCCTACTCCAATCCTGCGTATTTTTGATGAGGAAAAAGCTAAAGAATTTTATTTAACATTTTTGGAATTTGAGGTAGATTGGGAGCATCGATTTGAAGATGGTCTACCTTTATATATGCAAATTTCTTATGGAAATTGTATTATTCATCTTTCAGAACATCATGGAGATTGCTGTCCTGGAGGTGCTTTAAGAATTGAAGTAGAAAACTTAGAGTTACTCCATTCAAACCTTATATCAAAGAAATACAAATATGCTCGTCCTGGCATCGAAACAACCCCTTGGAATTCTTGGGAAGTTTGCATTCGCGACCCATTCGGAAATAGAATTGTCTTTTTTGAGAACCTTCAAAAATAACAAAGCTAATTTTCGTTGTACATATAGGGGTCACTATATCATTCTGGGAAAATTGTACGTTTAGACATATTTGTCCAGAAAATCTTATGTTTATGAATAGAGGATGAAACTCAATAATATCAACGTTTTCTAACTATAATCGTGTTCATAAAGTCTGTAAATAAATCAATGTTCAATTAAACTTGGATTTTTATCTTTCTGAACATGTATTTATCTTTGAGAATCCTTTAATGATAAGGTTTTGTAGCCTTTAGCGTACAATTTTCCCAGAATGATATGGTGACCCCTATAAGGCTTTCAAAAAATGCTTAATTCTTGATGAATAAGTACTAGTCTCTTTGTTTACTACGTATAATGAGATATTATGTTCACTTCACATGAGTACAAAATTTTATACTTTAGTTCCTAAAATAAGGAGAGAAAGAATGAAAAAAGCCATATGTTTAGGTACGTGTTTTGTGCTATCTATAAATTTAATGGGTTGTACTAAAAAAGAAGATCAGGTGGTTTCTTCAAAACCATCTACATCTGAACAGCAAAAAGCAGAGGTACATGCTGTAATATTTGAGAACAAGGACAAAATTACAGTAATTGAGTTAAAAAACCTAAGCAAAAACGATGTTTTCAAAACAACAAATAAAGATACGATTAAATCTGTTGTTTCAGCAATAGAAAATAGTAAACCAATGAATATACTATTGGATCAAAAAACTAAAGATGCAATGAGATCGCATATGATTGTTAATTTTGAAGATGGATCAAAAGAAACCTTCTTTGTGTGGGTTGAAGAAGATCATGAAATTATGATAGCAGAAAGTACAGATAAAACTCATGCTATAGCTTTAAAGATAGACAATACAGATTTTAAACAAGCAATTGATTTTCTTAAAAGATAAATTTAACTTCTGCTTACGAAATTTTTTGCTAACAAAAGGTATTTTCGCGTATGGAAAACACCTTTTCAGTCTACAACTATTTTTTAACAGTCTAATACTTTTTTCTGTGGTCTAAAACATTTTTTTATAAGACATTTATCACTCTAAACCTTGATGCTATCCCAAATCGTTCGAAAAATAGACAGAGATTTTCACATTCCAACTTCGCAAAGTAATTTTATTTCTTTTATTTGTTCTATGTGACGCTGTTCATGCAAATATATCAGTTCTATCCATTGATCAAGAAGTAATTCTCCCAGAGCAAGGTGCTTCACTGATTTTTTCGCTAATATGGATACATCTTCTATTGTACTAAGAAAAGTCATCAATTTTTTTCTCGAATCGTTTAACAAATCAATCATTTGCTGAACTTCAAATGGTTCTAAGCTTGGTTCAAGGGTTTCCGGAGCTGTAAATTTTTTCGTTCTATCTAATAATATAGAGTGAATTTCTTGACGCTCTTTTTGGGTACTATCAATCTCTTTTAATCCAGATGAAATAACTTTTATAGCTCTCTCATCTAATAAGACTAAGTGGTGACAAACTTGTGCTATACTCCATTTATTCATATCTGGCTTACTATTGAATTGAGCATCACTCAATAAAGTAATCTCCTCTAATAGGTTATTTCTGGTTTCATAAAACTTGTCATTTACAAATTTATTCATGAGATTTCTCCCTTCACCTGAAAGTACATACTTAGATTCTTATTCTGTATATATTTCCTACGATACAAAGTTTTTTTCTTCACCACTTCACGTTAAGGTGGGTAGTACCAGCTACCCTGTTATCACCCCTATTTATTAGTTCAATAGGTCGTATGTTGGAAATAAAAGTAAGCCTATGACTTATTTTTACACCTATCTCGGCTGTATCCCTATAACGACCATGAGTTAAGAACAAGCCGCAGTAACTTATGTATTCATCACCTTTTGAAGCCTGTTGTACGACAATACGATGGGCTTTATTCATTTAATAAATCGATTGTACTACACTCAAAATCAATGTGTGAAGCTTTACTACTTCAACTTCTGCTTTAGTATACAAATTACATCTATTTTTTCCAACGAAATTGATTCTTTAAAAATAAAAAAGGCCCCGTTATAGAACGGAGCAAGAGAGAAAAAAGATGAATAGATTAGCAATACAAATATATCGCTAATCCACTAACTAAGCAAGAAGATAAAATCCCCTTTTCTCTTTAACAAAATGACATTTTTATGTAGCTTTGAAATAAAGTTTGATCAAAAATAACTCGCAATCCCCATATTTTACGATAAATAAAAAGAAGCCATTTTGAAAAAAGAATAACTAAAATGGCCTCTTTTCTTCTTGAATGAACATTTCGTTTTATAAAAAAGTTTGATTAAAACTCATTTAGAATTCTTTAATCGAAAAGGAATAAAACAGTGCAACTTTTTAGTAAACGGTATAACTTTCTTTAAAACGGTACATCTTTTTTATAAACAGTACGACTTTATTTCAAAGCTACACTAAGAATCTTTTTAAACGTCTTAATATAGTTAATAACAAACAAAATGGAGTTTAACAAAAAGAACTTGTAGCAATCACTACAAGTTCTTTTTGGGATACTGATGGCAAAGCGCGTGCTCAGGATATTCATCCGAATTTGCACAAGATTGTCCCTACTGATGGTGCAATCAAAATCATGGAGGGATATTATGGAATTTATTTTGTGTTTTATTTGGGATTACTGTTTCTTATAATCGGCACTGCAATATTCGTAATTATCAGGGCTGATTCACCAAAAATTAAGGCTGAAAATCTGTCATGTTAAAAGAAAATAAACCACTAGACTGAAAAATGAAGTATTAGACTGGCGATAGCGTTAGACTAACGGGAAGAATAGCTTCAAGATAACGCCTCAGCGGAATGAACCCGGTTCACCATATTCGATTACTCCCTTCGCTGGCCTGTCGTTTCACCTCTTTGACATCTTGCAGGGGAGAGAGACCAAACAGGCGGCGGTATTCCCGGTTAAATTGCGAGGAGCTTACGTAACCTACTTCTAAAGCGGCATTGGTTACATTCATTTGGCCGCTGATCAGCAGCCGTCTAGCTTCCTGAAGTCGAAGCTGCTTCTGGTACTGCAGCGGCCCCATTGAAGTAACGGCTTTGAATTTGTGATGCAACCCGGACACGCTCATGTTGGTGGCATTAGCGAGCTCTTCCACAGTAAAGGAACGGGCATAGTGGTCCTTGATCCAGGCGATGGCTTTGCCAATACCTTCCGCTTGTTGGTCAAAGAACACCTGTTGAAAGAATAGATGGCCGTACTCGCCGGTCAGCAGCTTAAAGATCATTTCCTGTTTGATCAATCCTGATAAGAAGATTGTTTCTTCTTCGGGCTTGTCGAGAAGCATCAATAGCCGAACAAACAAGGCGAGCAATTCCGTGTCGGCCCTTCCGATAAAGGCTGCATTCGAATGCTTGTCGCGCAGCCGAACTCTCAATCGGGATTCCGTGATGACGGAAGCTAGTTCTTGAATCGTAAGATCAATTCGCAAGCCGATATACGGTTGTGTATCTAATGTGTCTGCATTCACTTGCGCTGTTGTCGGCAAAGCGATGAGGGATGTCAAAAAATCGCATTCCCTTGCAAAAAGAATATGCTCCCCGGAATGGATTTTTTTGGATCCCTGCAGGACCAGACAAAACGAAGGATTCAAAACGACGGGAATCGGCGGTGTCTGACGGCTGTATCTGCTCATGGTTAAATAGGGAATTTGTGTTTGATATCTGCAGTCGGTACTAATTCGGTTCGTCGTCAGCGCCTTAACCTGCTCCAGCAAATGCATCCGCAGCTCTTGATGCCCATCTTCGTCTATAGATGCGAAGTTAACCATCTCGTGCACCTCTCTTTGAATTTGCAGGATTGGGCAATTTTCCTGCAGGAATCATCAGGTTTTTATCTTTATTGTAAGATATAATTACTTCAGCGGCAAACCATGAAAGGACAATAACAAGATGAATGAGGCTTAGAAAAGTTGCTTGTTGTCATCATCTAGGGATTCGCATGGCTAATTGTCTCTCACTTATTTCAATCCGGAAATGCCGGATAGGAGAAGTGTTATTGAAGCGATGTATAAGCCATTACATGCAGTATGATATTTAAGGGAAACGAATCAAGGAGGATGTGGGTATGAAAGAGCAAAATAAACAAACAGTTTTAGTTACTGGCGGTACTGGTTTTGTGGCGGGATGGGCCATTTACGAACTCATCAGACGGGGATATAAAGTACGGACCACCGTAAGAAGTAAGGGAAAGGAACTGTCGGTTCGTAATATGCTTTCGAGTATAGGAATAGATACCTCACCATTATCTTTTTATATAGCGGAACTTACCAGCGATGAGGGTTGGAACGAGGCGATGGCAGGAGTGGATTACGTGCTTCATATCGCTTCTCCGCTTGTTGCGGGAAATCATGATGACCTGAACTCTTTCGTGATCCCAGCTCGCGATGGGGCACTTCGTGTACTTCGGACGGCGGTTAATGCCAATGTCGAACGTGTGGTCATAACTTCTTCGCTCGCTGCGGCAACCCCTGATATTTCCAGCGAAGACCAGCAAGTCAACGAGTCGTTTTGGTCCGATCCGAACGACAAAAATCTGAATGCTTATCGCAAATCGAAAGCCATCGCCGAAAAAGCTGCTTGGGATTATATGAAGGAGCACACCAGCAAAACGACTTTAGCGACGATTCTTCCGGGAGCTATATTTGGTCCTATTCTTTCTGCTCCCGTTCCGAGTTCCATCGAAGTGATCCAAAAGCTGGTACAGGGGGAAGGGCCTGGTCATCCCAATATCGGATTCGAAATCGTTGATGTACGCGATTTGGTTGATCTTCATATTCGGGCGATGATTGAGCCGAAGGCATCTGGACAACGGTATATTGCTAGCAATGGATATATGAGAATGATCGATATGGCCAAGTTTCTTAAGCAAGAGTTAGGAGAAGCGGGAAAAAAGATTACGACCCAATCTATTCCAGATTCTGTGCTAAAGAGCGCCGCTAAATCCAATCCGTCCCTAGCCTCTTTAGTGCCAATGCTGGGACGTAAATTCCGGTACACTTCGAAAAAAGCAAGGTCGGAGTTGGGCTGGAGTCCTCGTCCAGCGGAGGAGACCGTTTTAGACAGCGCAAAAAAACTTATCGATTCTCATTTAATATAATTGAGTATTACTTGATCGAGTAATGACATTGACATGATTGAGTTCGCAGGATTAGGAATAGCGATGGGAAACGCACTAGGTGAGAATTAAAGAAATAGCAAATGATATCACATTATCGAATGATGAAGATGGGGTTTATAAAGCATTAGAAAAGCATCTTTTTCAATAGTTCGTTAAGCTAACGGATACGTTAGTCGAATGACAACAGCGGTAGTCTAATACTTTACTTTCACCGAACATGTCATTCGTAATGATCGGTTTAGGGATAAATATACTCGCAAGTCCAATGGCTTTTTTTATCGGTGGGATGGCAACAGATTCTCCAGACAGTACTGAACTTGATTTTTGGAAAGGACTTCTCTTTATTTAGGCAATACCGCTCCTTATACTATTTCTAGCTTTGGTGTGGTGGCTTATTCACAAGAACAAGGAAAAAGTCCACATGTAAGAATTTAAAATGACTTCCGCTAACGGGAATTATGTAAATATATAAAGGTAACAGAAATAATTATTAAACGGCATATGAGGCACCGCTACAACGCTATAAAGCTACAAGTAAAAAAGCATTATCATTTCTGTAGAATTATAGGAAAGGATGGCCCCTAAAAGTAGTAATAGTTGCTGCGCCTTAATAAGGGGGTATATTAAAAAAGAAACGAAGTCAAATTGACTTCGTTTCTTTTTTGTTAATTATTTTTTTCTAGAATACGTTCAATCTCATCAACACTTAACTTGCTTGCTTTAGCAATCGTTTCAATTGGTACACAAAGTTCATGCATACCTTTAATCATTTGTATTCTTCCTTGCTGAACCCCTTCTTGAATACCCTCTCTTTTTCCTTCATTACGAGCATGAGCAAACTTTGCAGCCTCATCCATAAGAGCTTTTTCCCTTGCTTCGTATGCTTGTCGGAAAGAAGAATCTTGACTCATACGTTCCCATTTATTCATTGCCTTTTGTAAAATCGGATCTTGGTTCATCGCAATTTCCTCCAATGTTTGGGTTAATTGTTTATCCTCATTCGCTGGAAGTAATAACAACCAACGAACAAACGAATCTTCCCAGGGATTGACTTGTTCATTCCGCCATTGTTGCATGAGTTTCGGAATCTCCACAATATGGACTTCAATATCATCACTCAATACCTTCTGTTGTTGTTGATTCCATAGGATTCCTGTTGTATGGAATGCTTCATATTCTGAAAACATGACGAAATTTAACAAATTAATCGTAATTGTTTTGTGAAGAGAACTATATGGCATTCCCTTTTGTAACTGGGACGTATATAGCCTTCCCCAGTAATATAAACTTCTCTTAATCATGTCATGATTGTTATTCAACTGTATTTCTACATTTACCTTTGTGCCTGTATCTAATGTAGCGGAAATATCTAAAATCGATAATTTATCCTCTTCATGTTCTCGGTGCAAGTGTGGATCTTCTAATTGCAAGGAAACGATGGGTGATTCTAAAGAATCCTGTAACATAGCATTTAAAAAAGCAAGCAAAATATCTTCATTTCCACTTGTACCAAATAATTGTTTAAAAGCAAAATCAATGCGTAAATTCACTAATTGTTGGCTGGACATGGGTTTTCCTCTCCCCATCTCATATGATGTTTTTCTTTCATTGTACATAAAAGAGTGGTAACCATGCAAATAAGTACTTATCACAACAGACATAAGAACTTACACCAATATTTATGGTTTTTGGGGTTCTGGTGCAAAGATGATTTCAAAAAAACATAGGACATGAATTTCCTATTAACTTACGGATTATGCTGCAATGCCAAACAGTTTATCAATGAATTCTTTTCGATTTTGGGCAGACTTCATCCCTTGGTGAACTTGCCCTTTTTTCATCATATGTATAGCTTCAATGCCACGTACTATTGAAGTAGCAGTTTCATACGTTTTGAATCCCAGCATAGAGCGTACTCTTTTCTTAATGAAACGATGATCTTGTTCTACGATATTATTGAGATATTTCACTTGTCTCATTATTGACTACTGATAATGTGGCGTTATGTCGACTAACTCTGTATAGGATATACATCCAAAAGTATACAGTACATCATTTTTCTTTAATGGTATAATTAGGAAAAAGGGGAGAGGAAATAAAATGAATATAGTGAACTTACGTCCTAAACAGCGGTCTAAGTATCGTATTATGATAGGAACATGGTATTACTCTACAAAGAGGTACATCCAGTGGTTAGTAGACGGAAAAACATATGCAAAAACTTTACAACAAGAAAAGTTACCCTGTACAGCGATTCAGCACCGAACAATACTACTTCGTAAGCTCAAGGATGTAGATATGTGGTATCAACAGAATAAAGTTGTAAATTTAAAGATTGCCATTAAACAGCTAGATGGTATCGTCATTAGACCGGGAGAAACATTCTCTTACTGGCGTTTAATAGGTAAGCCTACTAGGAGAAAAGGGTATGTAGAAGGTATGATATTACACTATGGATCTTTTCAAGCAGGCATTGGAGGGGGACTTTGTCAGCTTTCAAATTTAATATATTGGATGACCCTACATACACCACTGACAGTAACAGAGCGATATCGTCATAGCTTTGATGTCTTTCCTGATTCCAAGCGGACCCAACCGTTTGGAAGCGGAGCGACTTGTTCCTATAATTATTTAGACTTACAAATTAAAAATGAAACGGACCAATCGTATCAACTTCATCTTTATATCACAGATAAACATTTAGTTGGTGAATGGAGAACAGCCTATCCGCAGCTTTATCAATATGAAGTTTATGAAAAAGAACACTCAATCCAATCTGCATACTGGGGTGGTTATATACGACACAATGTTATTCAACGTAGAGTATATAACCAACAGAAACAGTTTGTAGAAGATCAATATGTAACGGAGAATCACGCTATAATGATGTACGAGCCATTATTAGCTTATAATAACAAGGAAAATGAAGATTAATATAGCACACCAGTAGTTTATCCGGTTCTGGTGCAAAAAATAATGTTATTGTGTACACTGAAATTATGCATAGAAAGTGATACATAGAATTTTAAAATGACTTCCGCTAACGAGAATTATGTAAATACGAAACTCTTTCAGCAAGTAAATTGGAGGGGTTTTTTCTAGATATAGTGACTACTGATAAGTGAGGTTATGTTAACCAGCTCCTAAATAGGCGGCTGGTTTTTCATTTCTTAACGTATAATATTCACATTTTGTTATCTGAACTTCTAACTTTAAAAAAAAATCGAACGATATTTCCTTTTCTAACCAATATATAGTGTAAAGCATAAGGAGGGATCATAGGTGGAGAACCAGAATGAATATGACCAGCTCATTCAGCTTACTTTATCAGGTAAGCAAGAGATATACGGTGAGCTTTATGAAAGAACAATCCAGGATGTTTATAAAACCGTTCATTTTCTCATAAAAGAACGGGCAGATGTAGATGATGTGGTTCAGGATATTTATATCCAAGCATACCAATCTCTAAGTCAATTTGATAGGAATAAACCATTTCGTCCCTGGTTAATGGGAATTGTTGTACGGCAAATTTGTAATTACCGAAGGAAAACATGGACACGTTTTCGGATTCTGAAAAAGGCAGAAACCTATAAGAGAGTTGTTGAATTTGATTTTTCAAATGATGTAGTTGATAAAATCTCAAATTATGAACTCATTTCTTTAATTGATAAACTACCTTATAAACTCAAACAGGTCATTATCTTACGTTATTTGAATGAGTATTCTCAAGAAGAGATTTCCGGTATTCTGGACATTCCTCTCGGAACTGTTAAATCCAGAATTAACACTGCTTTGAAGAAGCTTCGTCAAAAAAGCCAAGCTAACAATATCTTTTTTAGAAAGGCGGAAAACGGACAATGAATTTAGAGAATCGAGTAAGAGAATCCTTACAAGAAAAAGGAAGAAAAGTAATTATACCACCTGAACTAAAAGAAAAAGTGATAAGTCAGATCATAGAAGGCCAAACTGCAAGAAAAAAGATGACAATGAAAAAACGATTGATTGCAAGTGGTTTAGTAGCGGCATTGCTAATTCCGACGAGTGCGTTTGCTTATCAATCCATTTTAGCAGATGGATTGTATGGATCATTTGAAAATCTCAAAAAACATGTTGCAAACGTAACTTTCGATGGGTATATGACTTTGAATGCAAAACTATTACAAGCAAAAGGAGATTTAGGGGAAAAAGGCTATAAACAGTTTAAAGAATATCTACATGTAATTACTGATGCTAAATTAAAATATGGAAACAAGAATGGACAGATTGATTTTGATAAAATGCCTCCTAAACAAGTAGCTGAGTATACAGGAGCCCTAACGGAAGCACAATTATATTTTGATAAATTTAATGAAGATATATCAAGTAAAGAAATCTTAACTCTTGAAGAATATAAACAGTATATTAAAGCTCTCATGACATATGAAAAAATATCGGCACAGGCGGAAGTAGATACAACTAAGGGACCCGTTGAGGTGAAGAAACTTCCTAAAGAACTTCAAGAAGAATTTCAACAAGCAAAGGATTTTATAGACTATGTAAACAACAAACAGCAAGCAATAAAAGAACAAGGACATACGTTTCAAAAATAGATATAACAAGAGCATATAAAATATAAAGTATAGTGAATTCTTAACTTTTGATAACAATAATTATGTAAAAAAGCTAGCATGAATCTAGCTTTTTCTTTTTTGATCATGGGTATTTTAATTTCTTTATTTATCATATTTTGAATGTATACTTTTATTAAGTATTTCGAGGATATTAGAGGATTTGGCGTGAGTTCAATGTTTTAGGTGATTTGAAAGTAAACTAATATTCAAAACTTTACATTAGACCAAGGTAAAAAAGAGTCCTATTAATTTAGGACTTTTTTTCGTTTTGGGGTAATTCTGAATTCTTAAGTTGATGGGCATGTATGGTGACCCCTATAAGTTCAATAAATTATATCTGGAAATAAAAGTAAGCCTATAACCTATTTTTACACGTATCTCGGTCGAACTCCTTTATGGGTGAGTTTCTTATAATTCTGCAGATGTTTTTTTTCATATGTGGATGAATTATTAACTAAAACTTATTAATTCTACTTTATTGCGATTGTTTTTTGATCTCCGTCAATAACAGTTAATGTATTTTGTTTAATTGTTATTAAAACCCCTATATTACGTAAAAAAAATTCATTCTCATTAATTGCATGTAATTCGAGTGGCATTGTATTTGGTAAATATATATATAAGTGATTATTTTTTTGTAATACCACCTCAATTGCATTTTCAGGATGCTCTTGTAAATAGTATTTGCCTACATATCCCTCCAACAATTCAGTTGATAAATGTATAGCTTTAAGTTGCTTAGGCTTTTTTGGTAAGACTAATTCATTTGTTTTTAGTGCCTTTTCAATCGCTTCTTCAATAGCTAGTTCGTAGGTTAATTCTTGCTCTTTACTGCGTAAAAAGACAAAGATGGTTTTAGATTGAAGAAAAATTTTAAGGGTGGTTGCATAGCCTGGCCAACCACCAGTATGAGACACGCATTTTCCCAGTTGTTCATCTTCATATATAATCCATCCCATTCCGTAAGGAAAAGATTGTTCTGCAGAAAGAGTTGATGGGGCAAAAGCTTGTTCAAGCAATTCTTTATTCCAAAGTTGAGCACAAATGACAGCACGCCCTAATTTCCATAAGTCCTCCACCGTTGAATAGATTCCTCCATCACCGGTAATATAATCTAAGCAAACAGTGCCCCTAGTTTCTTCAAATTCAACAGGATTAACATATTTACCATTATAAACATCATATACATATCCTTGTGCAATTTCATAAATATATTCTTCTATAAAAGTAGTTGAAGTTACTGTTGTATGCTTCATATTTAATGGTTTAAAGATAGCTTCAGTCATATACTCAGAAAAACTCTTATTAGTGACACGCTCAATCAACAGGGATAATAATACATAACCCGTATTGCTATATACCATTTGTTCACCTGATTCAAAGAGCCGAGGTGGTGCATATTGAGTCAATAGCTGTAGCACATCTTCATTTGAGGCAAATGTTGTTTCGTTCCAATGATTAGCAAACAATTCCATATAATCAGGTAAACCCGATGTGTGTTGTAAAAGGTGGCGCACAGTAATATTAGCATAAGGTAATTTTGCAAACCATTGGTTGATATCATCATCTAATTTGATTTTATTTTCTTGCACTAATAGTAAAATACCTAATGCTGTTAGAGATTTTGATACAGAAGCCAAGTTAAAACGTTGATTGAGTTGCATTGAAGCGTGCGGTTGAACAGAAGCTTCTCCATAAGCACCTTGTAATAGAATTTTTTTATCTTGTGCAAGCAATATAGTGCCATTAAACGTATTTTCAATCTGTTTTTTCACCTTATTCCAATCCATCATAGTCAATTTCCCCCTCAGAAATTTGATGTAAGCGTAAAAAATTGAAATACGTGGTCGATTTGTGATATTTTCTTATGAATTGACGTGTTCTAGCTTGACTTATGACATCACTCACTAGAGCTCTCTAAATAATAGGTACAAATTTACGCTTGTACAATCCATTCTACAATAAAAAATATGCAACTTGTTGTCAGTTTGAAACAAAGATGCACCGTTTGTAAGAAAGTGGTACCGTTTTGAAAAAAGTTTAACCGTTAATAGGGGTACAGACCCATCACCATCAAGCTAACAAAATAAAATACCCTCTAAAATGAAAAGATTAAAACTCACATAGAGTTCTTTAATCGAAAAGGAATAAACTGATGTAACCTTTTTTGTAAACGGTATAACTTTCTCTAAAACGGCACCTCCTTTTATAAACAGTACGATTTTATTTCAAAGGTACAATTCGTTTTCATAGTTCACATAAAGTTCAAAATTATAATCTTGAACTGGTAATATTTGTTATATAATAAAATTATTAAGACAGTTCTCCTTAGGTTAGTATGTCGTTTACGTAGCTCTATGATTTACCCTACCCTAAAAAGAACTTGTAGTGATTTCTACAAGTTCTTTTTGTATTTCTGGTTAAACATGGATGAAATAGTATGTAATTCTGTGACGTGTTTGATAGGCATGGGAGAGCAACACAATCCATTGAATTTCCACCTCTCTAATTTTTGATTCTTTCTTCATACTGTTTGGCAAGTTTATAAAATGAAGAACGTTTGATGCCATACTTTTTCATGGCTCCTACTGCAGTAATCGAACCGGATTTCCATTCCTTATAAGCTTCAATAAATTCTTCTGTTATTTCGATAGGAGGACGCCCTAAGTGTTTTCCTTGTTTTCTAGCAAGAGCAATTCCTTCAGCTTGGCGTTGTTTAATATCAATGCGCTCTTTTTCTGCAAAGGCTGATAATATTGTAAGGGTTGCTTTTTGAATTGCACTCTGAATAACATCATTTGTACTTTCACCAGTATAATTGACGTTAAGGTATGGTTCTTTTATAAATTGTAAATTCACTTTATGTTTTTCATAATATCTAAATTCTTCTAATGTGGGGTACTGACGCACATCCATCAACTTAAGAAATTGGTTGTTTCCCAAAACGAAAAAAGTGAGCTGAATTCTTATAAATAACTGTAGAAATATAAATTTTTCGTTTTGGGGATATTTCAAAATCTTAGCTTGATGGCGATGTGGCGGTACCCCATACCTATCAACTTAAGAAATACATTCTTCCCCCAAACGATAAAACCAAATTAGAAATTTTTCAATTTAATACTAATTGATCTTTGGAATCCAATAGTGTGCTCTCGATTTAAGTAAAGTTTAACTGTAATTTTTTACCTGAAACTATTATAATTTATTATATCGAAAATATATAAGAAAGAGAGAATTATCATGTTGAATATAGATATTAATCGTTTAACTGATATTTGTTTAGAATATCAACAGTCTAGATTTTATGTTACCAGAATACCTGAAGATTTCTTATCAAATGCAAATAAACGTTTCTCTATACCAAAAGATGATCGAATTATTGCTTTCTTAAGTTGCAATTTGTTTGGCTCAGGAAAATATGGTGTTTATTTTACAAGTTCAGGTTTATATTGGAAAAATTGGCTATTAGGTAAAGGGCATATGAAATGGGCTAAATTAAATGAAGTGCAACAAATCGAAATTGATAAAGATGGTTTTTTATCTTTTGATGCACAAAAAAGTTTTAATATTAACGGCAGTGATTATCCACCGCAGTTATTTAAAGAATTACTTATAACTCTTACAAATTCGTTCCACAATTCAAAGCAAAATGATATACATCCAGTTATAAAAATTGACGAGATAAAATCAATCTGCTCTTTGTTTGAGACGTACGATGAATTATTAGAACCTGATAATGGTTTATTTGTAGACACTCATATCTCAGACAAAAAGTTAAAGAAAGTTTTGGAGCGATATATTATTTCAAAGGAAGAAGAAATAATTGCTTTTTTAGATACATCTATCCTCGGTAATTTGAGTAAAGGATCAGATGGAGTATTAGTTTGTCAATCGGGTATATATTTTAGAGAAACTTTTGTACACCTTTATTTTCCGTGGCATATCTTTAGAAATATTCCTATTACTTTAATTTCAAATGAGTTAGAAATCGGAAAAGGAAACATATTTCATCTTCAACATGCTAGAATGTCTAGTCAAGATATTCTATTATTCATCAAGAATTTAAAACAGTATGTTAATGTGTTATATGAGGAAAATAAGTGTTCACCTAATATATGATAATATTCAATATAATTTGATGTTCATTTAATATAATATAAAAATACGCTATACGTTTTGTAGGAATATACAGTGGTCTGACCCCATTTGGTGAGCCAAAGAAAAAACACCTAGACAATTACTTTTAAATAAGCTTTCTACAAATGACTTTATCCTGTTATCTATTTTTAAAACAGTCTCAATCCACACTTTATTATTACTATTTATTATTGTGTTTGGAACTATTCTTACATCGTTTTTTTATGTAAAAAGTACAAATTATATTACACCCAAAGATATTTGCTTATATTCCTATATTGAACCATGGACTGCAATTCTATTTTCTGTATTATTTTTTTAAATTTCATACACAGCTTCTGAATCAATAGGGGCTTTTTGTCTAATTGGGGTTTTTGTATTATTAACTCAACTCAATCCACCAATTGAAAGAACCTTATCGCTAGTTAATAAGTAACAAAAAAACTTAAATAATACAGTTGTTAAACCTTTTACTTTTATAGTTTATTCTTCATTTTATTCCGTATATCATATATTATCGAAATCAAAATGAATAAAAGGAAGTGCCTTATCATGCCTATTCCTAAAAATTTTAATAAACAAACAAGATTTTCTGCAAAAAGCATTGTTTTAAATCAACTACAAGATTGGATTATTGAAGGTGTTTTAAGACCTAATGAAAAAATTAATGATACTGAACTAGCACAGGCTTTAGGTGTAAGTAGAACACCAGTAAGAGAAGCACTTCAAGTTTTAGAACTTTCTGGGCTTGTTGAAATGGTTCCAGGACAAAAAACTAAAATTGCTCCAATTCAAGTAGAAGATGTGCCATTAATTTACGAAACTATTGCAAGCATACATACCCTCGTGGGGAAACAAGCCATTAATAATATTAAGGAATGTGACATTGAAGAACTTACGTTAATAAATACAGAGTTTAAACAAGCTATTGAGAAAATGGATTCTAAAAAAGCATTAATATTAGACTTGAAATTTCACAACCTAATTGTTGAGATTTCAAAGAACAAATACATTGAACCGTTCTTAGAAAACTTACATCTTCATGCCTTGCGTTTTGAGTATATTTTCTTTCAAAACGTAATTCATGATAGACAATCTATAGATGAACACACAAGTATTATTAGGGCATTAGAAATTGGTGACTCATCATTACTAGAAAATACTATGTCTAATAACTGGTTACGTCCAATGAAAGATGTTCAAAATATTTTAGCTTCTAGGGATTTATAATTAGCTGTATAAAATATATTTAGTCTATAATTCCACATAATCTATATGACAAATTATCATTAGGTAAAATTCAACAAATGTATCTAGTGAGTTATATTTTGAAGTTATCATAAAATTTTTAACCATCGCGATATATTGCATTCAATATATGTTTTAAATGTTTATCTAAAATTAAGCGGAAGTGTTTAATTTATTGGAGGTGTTTTATTTGAATAAAGTTAATAAAGATCGAATTAAAGGAATGATTATGGTTGTAATTGGTGCTAGTTTATGGGGATTATCCGGAACCGTAGCTCAACAACTTTTTCAGCAAAAAGAAATTTCCACTGAATGGTTAGTTACAATTCGCTTATTAATATCCGGATTTATATTATTATTTGTTTCACTTTTTAGTAAAAATAAACACGAAATTGTTGCAATTTGGAAAAATAAACATGATGCTACTAAGCTCATTATTTTTGGGATATTTGGTATGCTGGGGGTACAATACACTTATTTTGCATCTATTAACGAAGGAAATGCTGCAGTCGCAACAATTTTACAATATTTAGCTCCAATTTTTATTACAATTTATCTGATTATCAAATTTAGAGCCTTACCTACTAAAATTGATGTTTTAGCAATAACTTTTGCAACCTTGGGTACTTTCTTATTATTAACCAATGGCTCAATAGATAACCTAACTGTATCAGTCCCTGCAATTGTTTGGGGAGTGTTATCTGGATTATCTTTAGCTTTTTATACCCTTTATTCCAAATCTTTATTAAAAAAATGGTCTTCTGCTGTTTTAGTTGGTTGGGGTATGATTATAGGAGGAATAGGCGTTACAATAGTTCATTACTTTTCTAAAAAAGGAATAATATTTTTGGAATCGATTGGGAACATCGATTTAAATACGCTATTACTAATTACTTTTGTAGTTATTTTTGGAACATTAATTGCCTTCTACCTATTCTTAGATAGTATTAGATACATTTCACCTAAAGAAACTACTTTATTAGGCTGTACTGAACCACTTTCTTCAATTCTTTCATCTGTAATTATTTTGCATATTCCTTTCTTATTTTTCCAAATCATTGGGGCCATATGTATCATTATTGTAGTGATTTTATTAAGTAGAAAACCTGTAGAAAAAGAAAACACTATTACTGTACTAAATAACGAAAATCTTAATACTAACCCCAAATAATAGAAATCCCGACTTTTTATCCAAAAATATTCTCCTTCCTAAAACACGTGAAGCGTAATAGATCAGCTTTAGGTGGGAGATACCTTTCGAATGGTCCATTAAGTTTTTCACTTTGGCTATACCAAACCAGTGGTTTAGTGTACACTTGTAAATTCTTATTTGGATTAATTTCCTACAAATAATTTCGCCCGCTTAAACTGATAGGGGTCACCATACATGCCTATGAACTTAAGAAAAGTAAACACCCCAAAAACGAAAAAAGAGCTGACTTCTCCAAATAACTAACTGTAGAAAAAGAAAATTTTCATTTTGGGGGTACTTCAAAATATTAGCTGCTACCCCATCGCTATCAAGCTAAGCTCATACAACGTCAATTATAGTAGAGGTATCGCTAGCATTTTTGAAAAAACCCACGCTAAGCAAAAAATACAAAAAAACCGTCCATCAGGACGGCTTTACTTTTTACATAATTCTCGTTAGCGGAAGTAATTTTTTGTTGTGTTATTTATTAATTTATCTTCTGAAATCGTATGTATCTCCAGGAACATTTAATGTATGTCCGTTAATGATTACTGTATTATTGTCTTGCCAAAAAATTTTTGCCGTATCTTCTCGGTAATTCCAATACACATTCTTTGTCTTAAAATATTTGCGGTGATTAAATACTAACTCCCCTCTAACAGCAAAACTCGTTGTCGCTCCGCCGTCTGTTAGGTAAGCTTTAAATGTATATGTTCCGTCAGGAGATTGTTCTTCAGCAATCTTTTCACCTGTCGGTAATCGATCCATACTGAAAAACGCCCAATACACTCCGTATACGAACAAACCAACTATACAAAATAATACAATTAACGATTTTCGTTTGGTTTTCTTAATTTCTTTTTCAATTTCTTTCTTTGTAAAATTCATGTTTTATCTCCCATTAATGACTTTTATAGCAAACCCCTCCCAAACGGAGAGGGTTTTCATCCTTTACCCTGTTTTTCAACAATGCAAAAGCAATTAAAATGCTTGTTTCTTATACTCTCTTATGTATTTGAATAACAAAGTTGTCCCTGCTATATTAGATACAATGCTGACCCCTAACATCACAGTCCATGCAACATTCTGAACGTTCATTGTCAAAGTTAACATGAGAAAGCACATACCAATTGCCACAAACAAGAAACCTAAACGTTTATCCATGATTTCACACCTCTTTCTTCCTAATTGTACCATTTAAGAGAACCAATTTGTTTAGATTTTTGAATGTATAGGATATACATGCTCGGTTAACATAACGCATCATTATTAGTAGTCAACAATGGCTAGAATTTTCGTTATGGGGGGATTTTGATTTTTTAGGTTGATGGTGATGTGGCGATACCCCTAATAGAAATAACAGTAAGTTCTATGCCGTAAACAGTGAAATAATTTTTGCTTAGCGTGGTTTTGTTAGCTTGATGGCGATGTTGCCGTACCCCCTGTTTACTGTAAAATGAGGGTTTAGGTACACTTTTTAATCAAACTTTAAATAGTAGCTACATTAAACGTTATTTTGCATATCTTTAGGCAGATGGTTGAACAGGATTTTATCTGATCAATCATCTGTTTTTTATATTTCTTCTTCAATATTGATAAAGTCTTGATTTTTAATTGTTAAACTCCATCTATAAAGAAGAAAAGGAGTTATCTGAAGATGAATGATGAGTATATTTTACAAACTAGACAGTTAACCAAGAAATACAGAGGAGCTACTGTTATAAATGATGTATCAATCAATGTAAGAAAGAACACCGTATATGGTCTTTTGGGGCCAAATGGGGCAGGAAAGTCTACAACGCTAAAAATCATATCAGGCCTGCTCAAGCCAACATCTGGAAAGGTAATTTTCAATGGAGATCAGTGGACTAGAGAGGATTTGCTTCATATTGGTTCTTTAATTGAAAATGCCCCACTTTATGGAAATTTAACTGCTAAAGAAAATTTGGAGGTCATAAATACAATTCTTGGGTTGCCAAAAGAGCGAATCCAAGAGGTTCTTCAAATTGTTGGCTTAACAAATACGGGAAGTAAAAGAGTGATGAACTTTTCAATGGGAATGAAGCAGCGTCTTGGCATTGCCATTGCCATCTTGAATCGTCCAAAGCTATTAATCCTAGATGAGCCTACTAATGGATTAGACCCTATTGGGATTCAAGAATTAAGGGAAATGATTGCTTCTTTTCCACAGCAGGGCATTACAGTCCTTTTATCTAGCCATTTGTTATCGGAAGTTGAACATTTAGCTGATGATATCGGCATCATCAGCGATGGGATACTAGGCTATGAGGGAAAATATCATTCATATGAAAATTTAGAAATGCTTTTTACCGATGTTGTACGAAAACATAGAGCTCAGTAGGAGGTTATTGTATGTATTTATATTTGAAGTCAGAAATCATAAAAACAAAAAGAACAACGATAAGAAAAATGCTGTTGATAATTCCCTTAATATGCTCTCTCCTTGCAATAGGCCTTAATTTTGTTGGAGGTCCAAGCATTATACGCTTGAGTGCAGAAACCATCATCAACCATTGGGGGATATTATGGCTCTCCGTATTTATTGCCCTTACGGCAGGACTTTTAAATAATCTGGAAAAAAAATCAACGAATTTTAAAACGATCTTAGGTTTACCGATAAATCTTCAAAAAAAGGAAATGAGTAGAATTGTATTAGTAATTGGATTTGTAATGCTAGGGTCTCTTCTATTAGTTGCTACTATTAGCCTAACTAGTTTGCTGATCCAAACAAGTCCACATTTAGTTTCACTCTCTTCTTGTATTTTGGCGGTTATCTTGATGTTTGTTACTTCACTATGGCAGGTTCCATTTTGTTTATGGCTGTCAAGAAAAACGAACTTCTTCATCACTTTATTATTGAATAGCATGCTTAATTTAAGTTTAGGTGCATCTTTTTCTCCTACGGAGGATTGGTGGTTCATTCCATATAGCTGGCATTTAAGAGTGCAAATGCCTTTAACGAAACTGCACGCTAATGGAATACCCTTGCCACAAAACGATGAACTGCTAAGTTATTCGGTGATTCCAATTGCTCTTGTTTTAAGCATTCTATTCTTTTTTGTACTTACTTTGATGACTGTTAGATCGTTTAATAAAATGGAGGTGAAATAATGCAACAATTTTATCGATGTGTGTTGGCAGAGTTTAAAAAAAGAAAGCGAAGTATATTTCTGTTATTACACTTGGGTATTCCCTTCATTTTACCTGGTACTTTAATGGTATACTTCTTATGTAGGAATGTTCCTATAAGTGCAGAAGCAGGCTACGGCATTTTGTTCGAATTAATTGGAGTTGGTACACCGGTCATTATTTCCATTATTTGTGGAATGGTCGCCGATTCTGAAAATGAAGCAGGCCATTTTCAAAATATACTTGGAGTGATTCAGAGTAAAACCAACTCATTCATAAGTCAAACAACGATGATGATTTTTTCTTATAGTGCTTCAATATTTTTAACAATATTAATCTATACCATGGCTTTGAAGTTTCTAGTTGGTGTGAATGGAGTTTATTTCACTCCCTACTATGTAACGGGTATAATTTTTACAGTATCATCTATCTTTCAGTATTTTTTCTATCAAGTTATTGGTTATAAGTATGGAATAGGGATTTGTAGCATATGTGGGTTTGGAGGAGTGATCATCACTGCTGTTTCTCTTACCACACTAGGAGATAATATTTGGGGATTTCTGCCTTGGACATGGACAAATCGATTTAGTAAATATGTAATTGATTATTTAATAGGTATAGATGTAAAGTTGGATAGCGACCCAATGCTGTTAACGGGAGGTTATTCTTTCTTTATTCTTACAACAGGAATGATTCTTCTAAGTATCGTTTGGATTAATCGTTGGCCCGGAAGGAAAACAAACGATTAAATAGAATTAAAGGGGGAACTAAATATGGCAAATATCTTAGCAATTGATGATGATGATGCAATTCTAAGACTAGTCAGGAAAATGTTAGAGTTGAAAAAACATAAGGTTACAACTCTACAAAATATAAAAGATATCACAATAAAGGAAATAAATGAATATAATCTTATCTTACTAGATGTCATGATGCCTGGAGAAGATGGCTTTAAAATTTGTGAGAAAATTAGACCTTTAATTGATGTACCAATCATTTTTATGACAGCCAAAAGTGATGAAAGTTCAATTATAAAAGGTTTATCATTTGGTGGAGATGATTATATTGTAAAACCGTTTAGTATACATGAAGTGAATGCACGAATCGAGGCCCATTTAAGACGGGAATTCAGGCCAAAAAGAGGAACCAAGAGTGTATTTATAGATGGTGATATTCTTATTGATTTGGAAGCAAAAAAAGTGATCATCCAAGGAAAGGAAGTAAGTTTCACTAGGACTCAATACAAAATCTGTGAACTGCTTGCTTTGCATAAAGGGAAAATCTTTTCCAAAGAAGATATTTATGAATCTGTCTATTCAATAGAAAGTGATTCTCAAATTTCAACGATTGTTGAACATATTAGAGTGATAAGAAAAAAATTTTTCGAATTTAATTTAACCCCCATCAATACAGTCTGGGGTGTAGGTTATATATGGGAATAAAGAATTCGGTTTCAGCTTATTTTGTTAAATCGATAATAAAATTAATTTTTGTTGGTTTACTTATTTTGATGTTAAATATCGGAATCGTAATAGGGGGAATCAATCACCACCTTTTACTTCCGGCAAATGAGCCGATCAATAAAGCAGAAAAAATCCAAAATGATGTTGTAAACGCCGATTATATTGATACCAACATCATCCCCTCTGAATTGGATTACGCGATTTTTAATAAACAGACAAACGAAATGGTAAAGAGTAATATGGGCCAGAGGAATAAGGAAAAAGCAAAAGAAGCTTTTCAGAATCCTACTAAGGGCAAAAGTTCTTTTATAAGGTATGATAGTAAAAATGAAACGATTTTGATTTATTATAACTTGAAAGTTCAGTTCGCAAAAGTTGAACTAAGAAAGGTATTTCCTAACCCTGGTGTATGGCTATCCATCCTTTCAATTTTGATTTATTGTATTTATTTAGTCTGGAATATTAGAAGTTTCTCTCAAATTATTATCCAAGAAAATCAAAAGCTTATTAAAGTAGCCGGTAAAATAAAAGAAAGGGATCTGAATATCAAATTTCCGCGAGTTCGATTTAATGAGTATAAGGATGTAATGGGTGCAATGGAAAGTTTATCAGAAGCATTGGTTAAATCCATTCAAAAAGAAATAGAGATTACTAACTCAAAGGCGGAACAAATCAGCTATTTAATACATGATATTAAAATTCCGATGACCGTAATAAAAGGGAATATAGAACTTTTGGAAGTAATGTCAACTGATGATACAAAGGAAAATTTTAGTGATATTATGAATTCTATACAACAGGTTGAACGATATATTCAGGAAGTTATCGATATCAATCTGAACAACAAGCAAATAAATACGAATAAAGATGAAGTAGCTGTCAATGATTTTTTATGCAAGCTAGAATCCGAAGTAAGAAGCTTAAGTAATAATATAATCGTCGAAGATTTTACTGAGAAAGGAACTAGCTTTTTTATAGATGTAAGTCTCCTTATTCGAGCAATAAATAATGTCGTACTAAACGGAATAGAAAGAACACCGCAGAATGAAAAAGTACAATTAATCGTCAGGCAGGATAAAGATTTTATTCAATTCATTATCATTGATCAAGGACCTGGCTTTTCAGAGGAAGCTCTTAAAAAAGGGGCTGAACTTTTCTATACCGAAAACTATGGACGGACGAATAACAGTCATTATGGCATTGGATTGACGTTCACTGAAAAAGTAATTAAGCAACATAATGGAAGTATGAAGCTTAGCAATAATGCAGCTCACTCTGGGGAGGTACTGATAGAATTGCCAGTATTAAACCGGTATTCTGAAAAAAGGTTAATAAATCACTTGGATTAATACAAGGATAATAGGGGGCACCATACATTTCCATCAACTTAAGAAATTAGATATTCCTCAAAATGAAAAAAATGAGCTGAATTGTTATACATAATTGTGGCAAGATAAAGTTTTCGTTTTGGGGATTTCAAAATATTAGTTTGATGGACATTGGTGCTATCCTTGGGAGGAATGTGCTTTTTGTTTTACTATTGATAATGTTACGTTATGTTAACCTAGCATGTATATGATATACATGTCTGTTTTTATTTTATCTAAAGGATTTTAAGTATAAATTGGGGTATATATATATTATTAAAGGGGGATTAAAACTTGGTTGAACGCATTATCTGTTTAAGTATTCCTGCTTTTATTATCATTATTTCGCTCCTTTGCCCTGTATTTGCTAAAAGAGAGCCTAATCTGTTTATAGGATACAGGACTTGGCGTTCTATGGGGTCAAAGGAAGGTTGGATAAAAGGCAATTTACAGTTTGGAAAATATCTATTTAGAATTGGCTGTATATATCTCTTTTTTACAATCGGAATCGTATCTTTTTTTAAACCTTATACAGGACAAATGATGATAGCAACAATGATTGGTATGGTTTTTACTTTTGGTTTATCCATGTACCTAACAGAGAAGTTTTTAAAAGGTATAGGCATAAGTAAATACAATAATTTTTAAAAATTATACATATAATTCATTTCCAATAACGAGAATTATGTGAACACAAAAGTCCCCCAGTTAAAAAATCTGGGGGACTTTTAATAGTCTTTTAAATACATTGAATCCCGATAATGATACGTTATGTTAACCCCATATGAATAGAATATACAGGATTCCTTGTTCAACTAACGGGGCAGTTTAGTTGAATAAGGAATGATATAATATACACATTATTACTAGTGGAGATGATGAAAAAATGGAGCAAATAGTTAAAGAAATTTTCTCCCCAAGTAAGAAATACAAAGTTCAAATTATTAAACGGAAAGATATTTTTTTTACCACAGAAGTCTATATGTGGCAGGAAGATTGTGGCTATGAATTTTGGAGTCCCATTACAGGAGGATTATCTTTGATTGACACTGAAGAAAGAGCTATACCAATAGCTATTGAAGAGTTAAGAAATTATTCTGGTGAATTTATTAGTTAATAATCCGCAACTAACGCATGCATTAGTTGCGTAAAAGAAATATAGAAATATAGTTGCACGAGCTAAGTAATTAATAAGAAGGTGTATAAATGAAAAATGTTGTAAGAACAGAAATAAATTCTATGCTTAAAGAAAATATGATTCCTAAAGAACTACTAAGTGAAGTGGGTATTCATCAATGGGAAAATATCATACAGAAATTTGAACAGGCTTTTATTAAAAAGTCCCATTATACTAATCAAATATCATGGTATTGGCTATTTCTAAAAAGTGATGGCTATTCCGTTCATTTCATAGATGATGACGCATATAAGCATCTTCATAAATTAGTTGATGAAAATGAAAGAATATTTTTTATGGTAGAGGAAAAAAGCGCTAAACCAAAATTCTGGGTTTATGAGGGAAACATAACGATGATTCAAAAGATCATTGATGAAACCTTTGCATTTGAGTATTACATTTTTTCTAAGAAATTTGAATGGCTTCTATGTGAAAATCACCACGGTATTCTTATTGGATTCGGAGATAAGATTATTGAAAAAATGAAATTATGCTTATTGAACTAACGCATGCTTTAATTTATCAGGAAATTAAGAGATTTTAACTTCCAATAACGAATTTTACGTCAACTAGCACCTCTTATGGAGAGCTAGTTGTTTTTTTTACAGTAGCAAGGATGAGATTCCACTTCTAGAAACTATCTTAGCGTATGATATCCACGTTTTGCCGTTAACACCCCTTATATAAATATTGGAAAACATAACCACTAATTGTTATGTTTAAATTCATAATATATTTTAAGGAGTTTACCATTTATGAAGAAATTCACCTGGAGATTATTTATAGCTATTGGAGCTAGCCTTCTTCCGTTTCTTCCAATAATCATTAACGCACCTGATTGGCTTAGTTACGTTATACTTTTTAGTCCGTATATTGGTATTTATTTTTCCATTCGAAGTCTAGCAAAAGAAGGACATTCTTGGGTTATTGTTCCATGTTTGTTTATATCAATCTTTTTAGCAATTTATCGGTTCATTCCAACACTGTTTATTATAATTATGTTCTTAGATTCTTTAATGGGAAATCAGTCTCCTATGCATTAGTATTTGCCGACGAATTGTTATCAGGTATTTTTTATTTTTTCTTTTGATCTTGTCTTTTTGGGTTTCCATTGCTTTTTGTTTGGAGTGCTGGCTCGTCGTGTGGGGGCGAGACCCCACGGGTTGCGTAGCATCATAACGGATAAGAACGAATCCAGGACGAATGATCTTGGCGGTTCGGCTCGTATACTTGAGAATCCAAGCCGAGAACCATTGCATTGCTTTTTGTCCTTCGGCTTGGCCAGAAAAGCAAACGAGCCGAAAAAAGTTTTGCAAGGATGAAGCAAAGCGGAAAGGGTGGAGATTTTTGAGTGTTTTTCTCAAAAATACAACCCGTTCCTTGCGGAACTTTTAGCCCTAAATATAAGAATGAGATAGTAATAAGTAGAAAAATATAAGTTAAACCAGTTATATCAACAATTCATACTTTTAGTTAGCGTATCAAATTTGATACGGTCTTATTGGGGTAGCGTCAGGAAAATGCGGATTTACAACGTTAAGGAAATTCTCATATTAAAAAGCCTAATTTCACAGCATTTTTTAAGAAATTAGGCTTTTTAAGTTACTCCCTTAAAGCGCCCTTTAAGGGGGTACGGCAACCATTCCTTCTTTTATGAGCCACTCGGCAATTTTCATAGCTTTTAAGGTGTTTTGCTATACCGAATATGAATTCGGTATAGTTATTCAATAAAAAGTCAGTAGTTTTCTTTACCGAACACGTAATTTCTAACTTTAATTTCACTTTACCGAATACAAAAAATTAAAAAAGTAGGCTTATTTAGTACATTTTTTTGAGTGGCTCCAAAAGTAACGAATGGTTGCCGTATGCCAGTATAGGTGGAATGTCAAGAACTTAAATAATAAAGGTTCACACTATATAAAAGTTAAAGAATATGACTAAGGAAAAGAAGGCTTTGAACTGTGCTGCACATTCAAGAATTAATTCTTACGTAGGGAGTGCTTATATGAAAAGCATGAAAAATGTAATATTGCTAGTAGTATGTTTCATATTTTTAAGTGGTTGTAATCAAAAAAATGAAGCTGAGGTACAAAACTATATAAAAGAGAAACACGGAATCGATGTTGAGGTTACAAAATGGAGCTCGATAAATGAAAATAATATGGGATTTACATTCCATACTGTGCAAGAAAAAAATAACAAATATCTAAAATTCCGAGTAAAGGTACAAGGTCTCCTCTATTCATCTATAGTAGGTGATGAATACCAATATGGTAAAAAAACATATGAAGAATATAAGAAATTCAAACCAACTCTAGAAGAAATGAAAAAATTAGGGTACGTGGAAACTGAAAATGATAATGCTCTTCAATATATGTTAGATAATCAAAATCCAGAAGAAGGAAGCCCGACAGATGAGTTGCTATTAACTTTGAAAATGAGCAACGAAATTGACTTTAGCCAATTGGATTCCGTAGAATTAGATCGTTTATATACTCTATTTCAACTCATTCAGAAGAATAATAAAAAGATAACAGAACTAGAAATTAAGGATCAAAATGGTAAATCTTTAGGTGGACCTTTTAAAAATGTACAAAAAGTGATAACAAAAGAAGAACTGTTACTAACAATGAAATCTACGATGTCAGATGCCATAGACGAATATTGGGAAAATTGGATTAGAACGCACACCAAAGTAGAAGAAAGATTACATGAAATGCAAAACGATCGATTTTCAATTAAAGATATTACTTATATAAGTTCGGATAATGAGGAACTTCGAAAATATATAGTGCTTTTAGCACTTAATAGCGACGGTGTATTTGAAAACAATCCCCCTTTAATTGAGGATTTAATCAAAGTAACCACAATGCTTAAAGAAGAACTATATAATAAAAATTTTGTCATAGATCTAACCAATAAGACTGGAACATTATATATAACTTGGTTATCATCAAAAGAAATTAAAGAAGCAAATAACATCGAAGATCTTGTAAAAGAGAGATTTCCTACGAATTAAATGTAAAGTCCTTTTCATGTTTGTTATTTGATGTGAAAGCATGATATTTCGAAGTCTCAACCCATGCCCATCAACTTAAGAATTTTATAACACCCCAGGCTGAAAATTTCGTGTGTTTTTAATAGAAAACGGATTAAATTTTCAGCCTGGGGTATTTGCTTTTCTTAGCTTGATGGCGATGGGGTGCTGCCCCTAATACTAAAAAAAGAGAGAGCATATAGCTCTCTCTTTTTTTAACGATCAACCTGAAACGAATAAGTATTAACAGTTCCATTATAAGATGCATTAGTTTGAGAATAATAGACCATTGATACTCGATATTGTCCAGCTCCACACCCAGAAAGGCTTAAAGCTTTTGTAGGCGTTGGATAATTAAATGATCCAGATGCTGAAGTTTTATTCATCCAATAAGAACCAGTCCAATATTGTAAGTAAAAAGTATAAGCCCAGTTAGGGGCTCCGCCTATAATACCGCCTCCATAATAAGTGCATGAAACATCAACAGAAGTTGCACCACTTTTATAATAATTTGCATCGGTACATAAAGAAAATGTAGCTTGATTTGAATTACAAGGCATAATAAAATCCTCCCTTTTTATTGATATAGCTCAGGTATGATTCAGGGACATAATATTTAAATTGTTTTTTATGTCAAATAAATCATCTCCTTATCTAATTAAGTGAAAATACAGCATAAAAATTAAAAGAATCTAATTTTTTTTTGGAAAATTTCTTTAAACAGGAAAAAAACGTTGATATCAACTGATATCAACGTTTTACTTTTAAAATTTATAGAAACTGCATACACTCATACTTAGCCTTCCTTTTTACTTAAATATAAAAAAGGATTACTTGAAATATACAGAAGCAAAATAACAAGCTTTCGAAAAATACACAGTATTGGTTATTCTACAATTGTTAATTCATAGATTCCATCAAACGAGTTTGATTCAGGAGGCTGAACATCCTTAATCGTTACGATATTCCCAACCTTTATCTTGTCGCCGTTGGTGATTTTTATCATTTCTGGTGGTACATATCCCCCATTATTTTCACCATGTAACGGTAACCATTTTATCGATTTGTCAGCTACCTCAATAATTTTATATTGAATTGTGCCGTCGTATTTTATTTCTCCTACAACATCCTTCACGATTATTGCTTTATATTTTCCATCGCTAATTTTCTCGAAGCATACGTGATCACTGACATCAACTACGCCATTTCTTTTATTGTTTTTCCACGTAGTATAACTAATTTCAGAATAATTGATTTCTGCAGCGTTTTCTTTTTTATTTTGATTAGAATCTTCGAGATACAACACGTTTTCTTTAATGGCTGTAACCGTATATTCTCTTCCTTCTACAACTTTACCTATTTCTTCCCCCTTTGATGTCACTGGCTCTTTTTGATTCATTTCCTTTTGGACGACATTTTGTTCACTACATGCTGCCAGCATAATAGTTAATAATCCAGTTATTAATAATAATCTTTTCACTATATTTCCCCCTTAGGTCCGCAAATAAAGAATTTTACTCTATTATTATATCTTTAAAAATTAATATTCCGAAAAAAATCTTTTGAACATAATTTTGATTAAAGAGTATCAAGGAATTTGAACAATTAGGGTAGACAGAATGAATCTTGTTTTAATGCATCTATTAAAAAATATATTTACATAATAATTACTTATGATAAGACTACGAAAGACCCCATATTTACATAAGAAAAATGGTTCTGTTGCAAAGTTTCCGAAGATATAAAGAGATGGGGAATGTTATGGACCAGTTTTATGAAACTATTAATAATTCATGTAATGCGTTATACGTCAAAAAAACGAAGTTTGGTTGAAGACTTCGTTTTTTTTGACGTATATAGCATGAACAGTTTCTATACCTTTAATAGTACTTGAGGCATGGCGAAGACTTTGAAATCCTAAAGAACGGGAGAGTCGACGTTTCACATGCCGATGATCTTGCCCAATGATATTATTGAGGTACTTAATTGTACGATGAAAGGTATTTTTGTAAAGACCTATCTCCTTTAATTTTTTTGAATGCGGAAGCTAAAGAAGGGGCCTTATCTGTCGTCAGAACCGTTGGTTCTCCAAAAGATCGAACAAGTCTTTTCATAAAAGCATATGCTGCTTGTGTGTTCCGTTTTTGACGAAGTTGAATATCAAGTGTTTGTTCCTCTTTATCAATTGCTCGATATAAATAACACCATTTCCCTTTCACCTTGATATAGGTTTCATCCAAACGCCAAGATAACCATGTGTTTTTGTTTTTCTTTTTCCAAATGTGATAGATAAGTTTTCCATATTCATGAACCCAGCGCATGATAGTTGTTGGATGAATAGAAATACCACGTTCTTTAAGAATTTCAGACACATCGCGATAACTTAAAGAAAACGACAATAGTAGCCAACGGCTATTAAAATAATATCCTTCTTGAATTGTTTTCCTTTAAAATATCTCATCTGTGATTCTCCGCGTTTTCTTTTTTCGAAAGTGTAGCTTAGTTTAGAAAACTTTGCAACAGAACCCATGGTTTTTTATTTTTATAAAAAGAGTACTTTAAAAAGTGTATAACATATAGATGTAAAGCCCAAAATAGTAACCTAAATTAAATATTGCAAGCATAACGCGTTGGTAAGTCTTACTGGCTCCAGCTGAAAATAAAACTCCTATAAGCGGTGCAAATAATCCAATTTTCCAAAAGATATTAGCTGATCCACCTATTTCTAATGTATGCTCATTTATTATAGTTAAAAGAGCATAAGGTACACATGATAAAGATAATATAGCCCATTTGTTCAAAGTGTCACCTCTTTTTGATGTTTTAATATAAATAGAATGTTAATTATATTTAGGGGTCCTGTCCCATGCCCATCAACTTAAGAAAACAAATCCACCTCAAAAGGAAATACCGTAATACGGAGTTAAAACATTTTACTTCCTAGTGGAGTGAAATGTGGTTTCATTTCTACAACTTTCCCTGTTTCCATTCTTTATTATGAATATCTAATCCTTCTTGACCAAAGAAATGGAGAATAAACTCTTTTTCATCTTTATCAGTTTTTTTGGCTAGGTTAGATCCCTCTAAACTTTGCTTTTTTCCAAAACGTAAATAAAGAATTTCTCTATAGTCTTCAACTGCAGATTCGAAATTTCCATCGTACCATTTGTTCAGAATAGATTCATATTTTGATCTTTCATCAGTATTGATAACATTTAAGTTGTTTTTTAAGTATTGAATGTTTTCTTTGGTCATTTGAAATCGACCTACATCACGGGTACCTGGGACATGAAGATTACTTCCATTGAATGTAAGTTTTTGGAAAGACATATGTATCATCATGTTATTTATAGTTTGCTCGTTTTGGATTTCTCCAATAGACTGAGATGCTTTAGATAAATCATCATTGCTAACTACATAACTATCTTTTTGTTGCTTTTGAATGGTTTGCACTTTAGGTTTTTCCTGAACTTTTTCTTCTACTTTTTTATCATTATATGTTAGGGTGATGTAGGTTCCTACTGATAAAGTTACTAAAACAATTACACTATAAGTAATTTTCTTTTTCATAATAAATCCTCCTGCGAATATCTTTGAAAACTAATTTCTTAATCTAATGTGATGAAGGGCCGCTAAACGATAATCAATTTTCAACTGAAAGCCAATAATGCTCTCTCTTTAAATCAGGCTTATTATCACGCTCTCTTTGAAGTTTTTCTCGGGTCTCATAAAAGTATATAGTGAAATTTAAAGATATATATTATTCACCTAATAGCACAATACATTTTTTATTTTCATTTCTAAACTCTTATTTAATTGTCGTATATCCCCATAACCATTCCTTTCCAATTATTCTAATTATAACAAATAGTGTTCTGTTATGCTTTTTTATGTATAAATATTTCTTGAGACTTATATATCTGTAAAAGTATACCTTTACAGATAGGTAGAAAACTATAAAAAACCACGTCCATAAATGTTTATTTTTTGTTTTACAGACATCTTTTTATTTCATATACCTTTACAGACGAAATTGGTATAATTACCTGTGAGGTGTAAAATATGAAACATAAAAAATTTGGATATGTACGAGTTTCAAGTAAAGATCAAAATGAACAACGACAAATTCAGAATATGAAGGATTTAGGAATAGAGGATCGGGATATTTTCATTGATAAAGAATCTGGAAAAAATATGGAGCGAGAGAATTATCAAACTCTAAAGCGTATTGTTCGTACAGGGGATACGATTGTGTTTGATTCCTTAACGAGACTTGGAAGAAATATGAACGATACATTAGAAGAATTTAGATACTATGAAAAACATAAAGTGAATTTACAATTTATAAAAGAACCATACATTAACGTCAATTATACTGGTGAAAGTACAAATGATGTTATTCAGAGTGCAATTCAAAAAGCAACCCTTACAATATTATCAGCCTTTGCAGAAAAAGAGCGGATTGATATTAAACAACGTCAAGCTGAAGGGATTGCTCTTGCCAGGAAGCAAGGTAAACGTTTAGGACGTCCGCCTGTCGAAATAACAGAAGAATTTATGGATGCTTACAAGGAATGGAAATCTGGTTCAATTACAGCCGTAGGAGCTATGAAAAAGTATGGCATCAAACGTTCCTCATTTTATAAACTTGCCAAACAGTATGAGGAAAATTAAATTGTATATGTTTTGACATATTCATTTTAAAATGTGAATGGGACCCCTTTTAACAAAAACGGAGTGGAAATGATGAGTATAAATAGTTTTGTAGGATTGATAAAGGACGAATTATTAAAAGAGGTAAGCATAAGAAGTGAGGATGAATTCGAGCCTGTAGTAATTAAAGATATTCCTAGACTTTGGAAGTGTTTAGGGACAGGTAATTATGCCGCAGTATTTATGCACAAAGAATACAAAGATTGGGTAGTGAAAGTTTACGCGCGAGAAGGAGAAGGAATTGAAAAAGAGTCAGAAGTATACCGAAGAATCGGAAATCATCTTTCTTATTCGAAGCTTATATATAAAGGAGAAAATTTCATAGTATTGAAACGTTTAAAAGAAATTACCTTATACGATGCTATTCATAAGGGGATTAAAATTCCTAAGCAGGTAATCCTTGATATCAATGAAGCTTTAGAGTATGCAAGGGAACAAGGATTAACTCCTTGTGATGTTCACGGGAAAAATGTGATGATGGAAAACGGAAGGGGATATGTAGTCGATGTATCTGATTTCTTAAAAACAAAAGAAGATAGTAAGTGGAGAGACCTAGAAAAGGCATATTTTACATTTTACTTGCCTTTCATTTATAAATTGCCTTTCCCTGTTAAAATACCGTATTTCATGTTAAACATTGTTAGACGTTCATATAGAAAATATAAGAAGCTTAAAAAGAAATTCAAATTGTAAAAGGACCACATACTTATCTTTTATTCTATTTTTGCACCAGAACCGGTTATACGTGAGGAGAGTTGGTCTATTTTACGAAACAAACTAAAACAGGACATTGCCGATGCAAACATTCACTACATAGAAATTGATGGAACAATCATTTTTACGCATCACATCAAGTCATTTGACATACAGAGAGTATAAACAAATAATGCACTGGTTGGGGAAGAACAAAATAAAATAAAAAAGTGGAAAGGGGTATACTTTGTCGTTAGTTGAAGAAGGCTATTTTAGGGCCCAAATGGGCCCTTTTTGTTTTGAAAGGAGAGGTATTAATGGATTCCATTCAAGGGAAATTGGATTTGCTACATAATGAAATAAAGGAAATGGGTGACATAATCGACTTAGATTGGTGTGGCAAATTGTTGTACACCTATTATGAACACTTTAATGATAATAACTTGAGATATAGAGCGGGTTCACTTATTGCTTTTTGGGGACTTCTCCTTGAGTGGGAAGATGAAAGTGGATTCCCATTCTATACAGGTACTGAAGAATACCATTGTCACCATTTTGATAAATACTTAAAAGAGTTTCTGAAGTATTCTTCTGACATTAAGAAGCAATTCCCAAATATTTATCTTGTTACTGTTGAATCGCTAATTCAGTTGGATAAAAGAGAGAATTGGGAAAGTGAATTTCCTAACATCCCAAGTGGTCTATTCGATACCGTTAGAAAAAATTTGTTTCGAAATGATGTTAAAAAGCTAAATGATGAGACTTATCAAAAGGCATTGAAAGAAGCAGGCATGCTTTATTAAACTAAAGAGGGTAATGTTTAAAAAAACTTATCTTAAAATGAACAAACTTTTTTATAAAAATCTCATATATAGCTAAAAAGAGTAATTCCATTTTAATCAATCTTTTTTCAAAATAGAGCTTTTGTAGTTGCTGTTAAATAAAGGTTTGTAACATCATTTTTATCAAACTTTATTCCAAACCAATAACAATACATAAAAAAAAGACCCTGCCACCAGACAAGATCCAACAAAATGTAATCCAAAAATGAAAAAGGAGTCTTTCGCATTGCAATTTCAATGCTAATACATATCTATTTTTACTACAAACTCATAAAATCGCATTTTCTCCCTAAAAAACACGAAAATATATCGCTGAGAATCGCATTTTAAGCCAATTAACTCTACTTTTATGTACAATTCCCTTACTAATCTCCCTACAGATCTTATCTGAGGTACTGCCGCATGCCCACATTTTAACGAAAATGTACGCTAAACAAACTCAACATAAAAAGAGCCGATTTTGAGTTTAGAAGTCTATTCGTTAAAGAGAGTATATACAAGATATTGCCCTATGTAGCCTGCTCACGCCTTCTTTTATCTCTTCATTTGTTAAATGTCCATAACCCAAAATAATTCGGTTATGCTGTTTTCCTTTTTCAATGGCGTGGTCTTCCACAGGATATACTTTCACTCCAAGTTGTTGGATTTCCGCAAGTAATTCTTTTGTGGATTGAAAATGATTGAATTCAACAATCAGATGTAACCCTGTAGAATAACCGAAAATATTGATCTTATTCGAGAATGCTGATTTTAATTGATGGATAAGGAAGTCTCTTCGGTTTTTATAGATTTTCTTCATCTTTATAATATGCCGTTCCAAATAACCTTCGGCAATAAATTTAGCAAGGACAAGCTGATCTAAAGAAGGGGTATGTAGATCCGAAAACCATTTTAACCTGCGACATTTTTCAATAAGGTGTGAGGGAAGAACTAAATATCCCATTCTAAGGGCCGGTGATAAGATTTTACTAAATGAACCTATGTATAACACACGCTCCGGATCCAATCCCTGTAATGAACTTACAGGTGAGCCTTCATATCGAAACTCACTATCATAATCATCCTCAACAAGATAACAATTTATTTTTCTCGAGTAGTTAATCAATTGAACCCGTCGTTGAATCGGTAACGTTCCACCTAAAGGAAACTGATGAGAAGGAGTAATAAAGATGAACTTTGGATTTTTATTTAAAGGCAGCAAAGATGTATCCATCCCATTATCATCAACTGGTATAGGATAAAGGAGGGCTCCTGAAGTTTTAAAAATCGTTTGAATGTCATTGGTGATAGGATCTTCCACTAGCACTTCGTCACCCGTTGACAAAAGTAACTTAGAAACAAGTGTTAAAGCTTGGGTTGCACCGGAAGTAATCACCAATTGTTCTGGATGACAAAAAACCCCTCTTGTTTTCAGTAAATAGCGTGATAAAACCTCTCTTAATTCCGGACGCCCTTCGGGAATATCGTATCCAAACGTAGAAGGAGATGTTTCATTCCATATAGTGTGAGACAACTTCGCCCATGCCTTACGTGGAAATAAGTCCAATGCTGGTATCCCTGAACGAAAATTAATGATGTTACTGTCTTGATTTGTTTTTTCGCACCAAGATAAAGAATCAAATAGAGGTGATTTTTTATGTTGTTCTAAATACGTTCCTTCGGCAATAAATGTCCCTGAACCCTGTCGAGCAACCAAAAAACCTTCGGAAAATAATTGATCATAAGCTTCTAAAATTACATTCCTAGACACGTTTAACTCAGAAGATAGTTCCCGTGTTGATGGTAGTTTTTCTCCGGATTGTAGCTCTCCATTTAATATTCGTTCCCGTATTTGGTGATAAACCTGTCGAATTAAAGGTATATCTAACGACCGATCAATAGATATCCAAAGCATATAAATGTTCCCTTCATCAAAAATGGTACCATAAAAGTTTGTATGAAATGGTACTAATACAAACCATTGTAGCATGCTATAGTTGGATCAAACAGTTCTAAAGGAGATGAAATGTGATGACTACACCAGAATTTCGAGTAGCTCAGGCACTTAAATCGATTGCACGAAATGAACATATAAAATCCTATGTACAACAATCCACTGAACTCTATGCGTTATTATTACAAGCTGCGAAACGGTTTGTCACCGGAGAAACGAGACATGATGGGATTGCAACAGCAAAAGAACTGCTCACAAAAGGTTATCTTACTTCACTAGAATATATAGGGGAAAATACAAAAGATTTAGAGGAATGTTGTAAAGCAAAAAATGAGTTTTTGAATCTTATTGAGGACATGGGTGCTCTGTCTATGAAACAAACGGTATCACTCGATTTATCGCATATCGGGTTGTCTATAAATCCGGAAACAGCTTATATCCATTTAATGGAGTTAGCAGAGAGAGCAAAAACATATGAAATTATAATCATGATAAGTATGGAAGAATCATCTAAAACAGCTGACATTCTTACCATCTATAAAAAAATAACTGAGCAATACCCTAATGTAGGGATAACAATCCAGGCACATTTATATCGTTCAAATAATGATATTCAAGAACTCATTCATTATCCAGGAAAAATACGAGTTGTAAAAGGTGCCTATCAAGAAGTTTCGGATATTGCTATGCCTAGGTCAACTGATTTAAATCAACGGTATCTTCAACTTGTAGAACAATTAGTTGAAACCAACCATCCTGTGTCCATAGCTACACATGATGAAATTCTTATTAAAGAAATGGAACAACGTCAATATCTTAGTCAACCTAATGTAGAAATAGAAATGCTATATGGAATTCGTCCAGATATGTTAAGTAATTTAAAAAATAAAGGGTATAACTCTAGAGTATATTTGACTTACGGGAAAGAGTGGTACTTGTATTTATGTCATCGGATAGCTGAATATCCGGAAAATTTATATCATACAGTGACGGATATGATACATTCATCTTCAGCAAAGCGGAGTAGGGAATATTGAATAAACATTTAATCCCCAATGTAAAAATTATTTTGGCTATGGTTATTGTGGGGAGTTCAGTCGTAGCAGGTAAGTTAATTGTTCAAAGTTTTCCTGTATTCGTAGCATCCGAACTAAGATTTCTTGTCGCAACCCTTATTCTGATTCCCTTGTTGATAAAATTTGAGGGGATTCCTTCTATTAGTAAAAGAGATTTTTTTATCCTTTTTTTACAGGCATTATTTGGTGTGTTTTTATTTAATATTTTTATGTTATATGGACTGAAATTAACCACAGCCATTGAAGGTGGAATTATTACAAGTATAATTCCAGCTGTCACTGGGGGGATTGCCTTCCTTCTCCTTAAGGAAAAATTGACAAAAAACATCGGTATAGGAATTATGTTAGCCATTTTAGGGACATTAGCAATTAATGTTTTCGGATCATCTTCAAATGTGGCACGTGGGTCCTCTCACGTATTAGGGAATTTGCTCATTTTCGGTGCTGTTATTGGCGAAGCATTATTTATCATATTAGGGAAACTTGTAGCACAACAAGTGAGTTCTCTTGCTATTTCAACGATTGTCAGTGCTTTTGGTGCTGTGTTATTTTTACCGTTTTCTCTCTACGAGGGCAGTCGGTTTCATTTTGAAAAAGTATCCATTTCAGAGTGGGGACTGATATTCTATTTTGGTATCGTTGTAACGGTTATTGCTTTTATTCTTATGTACCAAGGCGTCTCAAAAGTTCCTGCAAGTACGGCTGGAGTATTAACAGGTGTTTTGCCAATTAGCAGTATTATTCTTTCTATACTCATATTAGGTGAAGAAATCTCTTTGTTCCACCTTGTAGGAATAGGGTTGATATTAATGGCCATTCATTTGATTTCAAAACAACCGTCAGAGAATACACAAACTCAAAGCTTAGGAAAAGAAGTCGAGGAAAAGATAAGGAAAAAGTATTGAGGTGAACATATTAAGTCGCGTTATTCGATCTCAAAAATCTCCGTTTTTGAGATTTTTTTATGGGTACCGCCCATGCCTATCAACTTAAGATTTTAAAGTACCCCGAAATGAAGAGAAAGTTGTTACTCTATGTTTCTAACTAACATTTTTGCACCAGAACCAAATCAATTATATGACCTTTGGAATTTATCGTACGATAGAGATATATCCATTGCGATTTTACCTTGATATACGTTTCATCAACTCACCAAGAATCATTAACTTTCTTTAATTGACGACGTATCCGCTTGTTCAATTCAGAACCATACTGATGTATCCATCGTATAATGATCGTATGAGGGATAGATTGTCCCTGCTCTTCCATCATTTCTACGAAATTACAAAAGCTTAAATTGTACGGAAATTACTATCATTTTTACTCGGCTATTGCTGATCGAATAGCATTACTAAATTTCTCCATCTTAGAATTATCATTCTTAAGTTCGGTACGCAAAGCACGGGTGATCTCCAATTGTGCACCTTTTAAAGTTTTACCCCTATTTACGATATTCATCGGGTTGGTCCCCTTTAAGTTGTTAGGTGTATCCCCCATACGAAAACCTGCGTCCTCCAATTTTCCCGTAATCTTCTCCTTTAATTTTTCATCGAGTCCGCCCATGTAAACTAGTTTTTCTGTTCCTTCCGCACCATGAATAGAAACAACTTTGTTCTTTTGTGCTACCATTTTCAAAGCTATTGGGTCGTCATAATGGGTAGAAGTTAGATGCAAATCATTTCGCTTATCGTTATTAAAGTCGTCAAATATTTTAGCATTAAATATGTAGTAACTGTAATCACCTAGGGCAACTTTTCTTGCTATTTGGTCAGTTCCAAATTCGATTTCTCCACCGTGAATTGCTAGAATGATTGTATCAGAACTTGGTATATCTTGGGTTCCAATGGTATAATCTATACCTTTTTTGTAATGCGCCGACAATTCTTCAAAGTTATCGAATACATCTGATGCCTCTGATGTGTCCGATGCGGCTGAAACTGTAGACATAGAGAGTGCTGAAACAGTGAACAAAGATGTTAGAGCTATCATAAATTTTTTCATTTCAATTCCCCTTTTCATTTGAACTCTCATTTGTATGATTCTGAATTCGAAAAATGAATACGTGGTCATCTCAAGTAAACAAATGACTCCTGGAGAGTCAATGGAACGTATATCAAGGTAAAATCGCAATGGATATATCTCTATGGTGCGGTAGATTTCGAAGAACAAACCACTGATTTTTATCTGTTGTGCAATTGCTTGTTTTTTAACCATAAATTCACTTATTTTTTATATAAGAATTAATACACACAAAAGTAATTATAACTTATTTTTGTATAATTTGCCATATTTATCCACATATCATTGTAACATAACTTCAATCATATGGTATTAGGGGTCGCCATACATGCCCATCAACTTAAGAAAAGTAAACACCCCAAAAACGAAAAAAGAGCTGACTTCTCCAAATAACTAACTGTAGAAAAAGGAAATTTTCATTTTTGGGGTACTTCAAAATATTAGCTTGATAGCGATGGGGTACCGCCAGCATTTCGGAAAAAAACCACGCTAAGCAGAAAAACTAGCCTCTACAAAAGAAGCTAGTTGACGTAAAATTCGTTAGCGGAAGTTAATAAATCTGTTAGTTTAAAACAATAAGTGTATTACATTCCTGATAAAAACATAGCAAATACAAACATTAGAAATATTAAAAATGATAATGTTAATACTATTATAGACAACTTTGATTTATTTCCTTTAATAATTGACATTAAGGAAACAATTAAACTAATACAAGCAATCAACAAACTAATAACTGTTGGAGCTGGCTCAGGTAATCTTGCCAGTACAGTGCTAAGAAAAAGAAGAAAAAAGAGTATTTGTAATGATAATGAAATTAATAAAACCTTTTTAATCATCTTTTTTCCTTTCGATACACCAGTAATTTACCTTATTATACCATTAATATAAAAACATTCCCCTATTAACCTGTTCCGTCGTACAGAAAGAATGATGAATATTATATACATGCTTGGTTAACATAACGTAACATTATAGGTAGCAAAGAAAAAGGCGTCCCCTTATTCTCACAAGGGATTCGCCTTTTTCTTTTTCTATGATTCTATGCATCTTTTCTTTGTCTCACCAAATGGGGTCAGACCAGAATAGCACTTTTTCACCTTAGAGAGTATTTTGTTTTATTAGCTTGATGCCAACGTATTAAGATCTCTTATTTGATTCTTCCATAACCAGCAATATGTTGACTCCAATAAGGATTATCTAACTTAGCTGCACTTACTCCTTTTGAATCACTAGCGTTATAGAATGCATTACCTCCAATGTACATACCAACATGCGTAATGCCTGTTTTACTTCCATTTGTTCCTTTAAAGAACACTAAATCACCTGGCTGAAGATCGCTTTTACTAATACGCTTAGTGAAATCATATTGCTGCTGAGCAGTACGTGGTAATTCAATTCCTTGTGTACCATAACCCCATTGCATTAATCCTGAACAATCAAATCCAGTTTTGGGGCTATTTCCACCATAATGATATGGTGTTCCTTCGTATTTCTTCATTGCTGCATAAACTTTTTCAAATTGAGACTTAGTTATGGATTGAATTGCTAAAGATTCGATATTCATAGTTTCAAAATTAGTTTGGATTGTTGCCCCTTCATTTGTAGGAATGTTACTTGTTTCTTCCGCAGAAGCAAAACTACTGCCAGCTCCAATTACCATTCCGAATGCTAAAGTTCCTGCTACGATTTTTTTCATAATATTACCTCCTATTGTAATTTCCTACAATTTAGTAATATTCGACCAATTATTATAAAATCCTCCAAATAATTGAAAAAAATATCGAATTATATTGGCATACGGAAACCAATAAACATTTGAAAGGAACTTTTAAAATGCTTCATAACTTAAAAGATTTTAATATCCTTAAAGGTTTTGGTACAAAAACTTCAAGATAATTGCAATTAATCTCTAAGTCTTGGACATACTAATACTATTACTCTAAAAGGGTGTGTGATCGGTATGGAAAAGAAAATTTGTTTAAATGGAAACACTATCAGCCTGATATTATTTTGTTAATGGTAAGATGGTACCTACGGTACAACCTCAGTTTTCGTGATTTGGTGGAAATGATGGCAGAACGGGGCATAATCGTTGCTCATACAACGATTATGCGTTGGGTGCATCAGTATGGTCCTGAATTAGACAAAAGAGTCCGTCGTCATCTCAAACAAACCTATGACTCCCGGAGAGTCAATGAAACATATATTAAAGTAAACAGTCAATGGATGGGTTCTGGTGCAAGAAATCTAGTAAACTTGGACATACTGATACTAGTACTCTAAAAAGGGGCGTGATCAGTATGGAAAAGCAAAATTTATTCAAGTGGAAACATTATCAACCCGATATTATTCTTCTTACTGTCAGATGGTACCTACGGTACAACTTGAGCTTTCGTAATCTTGTGGAAATGATGGAGGAACGAGGATTATCGATGGCTCATACGACCGTTATGCGTTGGGTTCATCAGTATAGTCCTGAATTGGACAAGCGACTTCGTCGTCATCTAAAACGTACAAATGATTCATGGAGAGTGGATGAAACGTATATCAAAGTAAAAGGTCAATGGATGTATTTATATCGCGCAGTGGATTCCGAAGGAAACACCATTGACTTTTTACTAAGCAAAACAAGAGACCAAAAGGCTGCAAAGTGCTTCTTCAAGAAAGCTTTGCGGTCTTTTCATGTTTCTAAGCCTCGTGTTATAACCATCGATAAAAATCCAGCGTATCCTGTAGCCATTCAACAGTTAAAAGACGAGCAAGAGATGCCTGAAGACATCCAAATGAGACAAGTGAAATATCTCAATAATATCGTAGAACAGGATCATCGTTTCATTAAGAAAAGAGTACGCTCTATGCTGGGATTCAAAACGTATGAAACTGCTACTTCAATAGTACGTGGCATTGAAGCTATGCATATGATGAAAAAAGGGCAAGTTCACCGAGGGATGAAGTCTGCCCAAAATCGAAAAGAATTCATTGATAAACTGTTTGGCATTGCAGCATAATCCGTAAGTTAATAGGAAATTCATGTCCTATGTTTTTTTGAAATCATCTTTGCACCAGAACCCTGTTATGTATACCTCCAAACGGAGCGTCGGCGTACGCTTAACTTATCCATCAGGATTGTGAAGAAGATACGACAACAAGTGGAACTGCAATGGGAGGCTTGAGCCGGATGAATTGAAAGGTTCCAGTCCGGTTCTTAGGGGAGTTAGGGGCAGTGATGCCCCTCGCTTACCCGACTGAAAAAGAAATCCCTTCTCAGCACATCAAAATTGTAATATAGAAAAAGACTTTGTGTAAAAAAGGATAATTTTCCCCTAAAAAGGGAAACTTAAGAGGTTTGAGTTGAATCATGCAGGAATAATGTGGTAAGTAATATATAATACGTAACCATTGGAGGAATCAATATGAATAAGACAGATCTTATCAATAGTGTGGCAGAACAAGCAGAACTAACAAAAAAGGACGCAACTCAAGCGGTTGATGCTGTATTTGAAACAATCCAAAATGCTTTGAAAGCAGGCGATTCTGTTCAATTGATTGGATTCGGTAACTTTGAGGTGCGCGAACGAGCTGCTCGTACAGGACGTAATCCGCAAACGGGTGAGGAAATTGAAATTGCAGCAGGCAAAGTACCAGCTTTCAAAGCAGGGAAGCAACTGAAAGAAGCTGTGAAATAAAGAACTCCTACTTCTTTCTACTATTCCACTTATTTGTATAAAACTCTGTATCTATGATTCATTAGAAAAGTAAGAGTTGAGACGAGAGGGGCATCAGTGTGCGCCTCTCGTCTCAACTCTCCAACAACTGAAGCGTAGCGGAAGGCGTTAGAAAATAGGTAAACTACCGCTCTTCGGTTGGTGAAGGTGTATGTCGTCGGAGAACAAGTCTCCTTCCTCCGTACACCTACATAATATAGTAGAAACTCGGTTAACCTTGTATTTTTTCACTTTCTTTGATGTATCTATATAAAGTAGTTCGTGAAACACCAAAAATTTCTTGCACCTCTTTTTTAGACCTACCTAACCGAATCATCTCTAACATTCCTTGAATTTGCTTTTCAGAATGAGACTTTTTCCGGCCCCCCATTCTTCCCCTAGCTTTTGCACTGGCAATACCACTTTTTACACGTTCATTAATAACTTCGCGCTCCATTTCTGCCATAGCTCCAAAGATATGATATAAGAATCGTCCCATCGTAGTAGACGTATCAATTCCATCTTTCATAGAAACAAAGTTAATACCTTTTTCTCGAAAGTGATTGAGTAACATGACTAATTGCTGCATGGTTCTTCCCAGGCGATCTAATTTGTAGACTATCAGTGTGTCATCTTTCCGTAGTTTATTTAAAAGTTGATTCAATTGTTCCCGCTGTTGATTCGCTCCACTTTCTTGTTCCGTCACAATTTCTTCACAACCATATTTTTTTAGTTCATCAATCTGCATGTCTAAATTTTGATGCTTGGTTGAGATCCTCGCATAGCCAAAAATCATGGTATATTCCCCCTTGCGTTTCATTTAAACTATACCACAATCTTTTTGATTTTGGCATGTAATTTTGAAACGTACTTTCAAGAGAATATGGGGGGCAAAATGAACGTTTCATAATCAACAGTTTTTGAAACATCCCCAGCAAGGAAAAAAGAACCCATTTATTGAATTGGTCATCTTTTCTTAGGATGACTTATTAGAAAAACACTTTGAAGAGGAACAAGACAAATAAGAGTGATTTAACTTCCGATAATCCGGGTTATGTAAAGAGCCATGTTTTTAAAGCATGGCTCTTTTATATTTCTTAGATTGTATTTTAAGAAAAAGTTAAGGGCTTTGTCCGATAATATAAATAACTTCATATTGTACCTTTCTTATTAAATAGACAGCTAAAATGGCTGTCTGTTTTTTTATTCATAACAAAGTTAATAACTTAAGCAAAAGTTAAGGATTGTATCCGATACTGAATTGCATAGTAATGGAGTTATTGCTTATTTTATCTATTCAACAACAAATTCACAGAGTAGCACAGCTTCTCAAGTTGAGTTTGTTACAGTCAAATGAGGTGATGTATCAGACACCGTTTCACTTTCTTTACTTAACCCGAAACTGATCTAAAAAGTTCATATTTCAACAATATTTCTTTCGTAACTTTAGACTATTGATAAACAAATAAAGGTAGGGAAAAGATTCGATGAGTCAAATAAAATCAAAATTTAAGTGGCATTATCTATGGTTGGCAGCAATTCTATTGTTATCCATCATTCTTAATTTTTATAAGTTAGGACAAGAGGGGGATGGAAATACTTATTATTCTGCTGCAGTAAAAAGCATGCTGGATAGTTGGCACAACTTTTTCTTTAATTCATTTGATCCTAAAGGATTTATAACAATTGATAAACCACCAGTTGGTTTTTGGTTTCAAACATTAAGTGCATATATCTTCGGGTTTAAAGGATGGAGCTTATTTCTGCCACAAGCTTTGGCTGGTGTGTTAGCGGTCGCTTTACTTTACCATCTTGTGACCCGTGTGTTTGGATGTGGGGCCGGGCTGCTAGCAGCACTATTTTTAGCACTGACCCCTATTGTTGTGGCGGCAGACCGGACGAATGAAGTTGATAGTATGCTCATGTTCGTTACACTGATTGCCACTTGGGCGATTAGTAAAGCAGTAGAGCAAAGCCATTTAAAATGGTTAGTGCTCGCATTCTTTCTAGTTGGAGTCGGATTTAACATTAAAATGATGGAGGCATTCCTCGTACTACCGGCCTTTTATCTTTTTTATTTAATATCCCCAAAATTAACGTGGACTAAAAAGCTGGTTCACTTATTGGTTGCTACAATCGTTCTTACGGTTGTTTCCTTATCTTGGTCGGTTATCGTTGATTCGATTCCATCAGACCAGCGCCCCTATGTTGGGAGTACACAAGATAATTCCATGGTGACGTTGGCGATTGGGTATAACGGTATCAACCGGCTCGTTGGACAGCAGCGAGGTCAACAAGGAAATTTCCACATGGGGTCACAGAAAGGTCAGCCGACAAATGATTGGAACAATACAAGTCAAGCCCACCAAAATGCAGGGAACCATTTTTCAGGATATGGACAAACGGGAAATACGGGCCTTCTTAGACTGTTTACAACACCGGAATTGGATGGACAGCTCAGCTGGCTATTGCCTGGCGCCTTAATTAGTATAGTGGCACTACTGTGGGGTTTGCGTTTTCGAGGCCCTCTCGATCGAAAGCACCAAACGGCCATTCTTTGGACAGTGTGGGTTTTGACTATGTTCATCTTCTTCAGTATTGCAAAAAGGTTCAGCAGTTATTACATGGTTATGTTGGCTCCGGGTATTGCTGCCTTAGTCGGTGCTGGTTTTAAACAGATGTGGTATCAATGGCGTTCAAAAGAAAAAAAAGAAACATGGTTTTTACCTCTTGCATTGGTATGCACCGTGGTCTTTGAAATTTCAGTAGTATGGAAATATCCTACATTAAGGGACCCACTTTCCATTACAATAGGAGTTCTTGCATTACTTGCTTTTATTTGTTTGTTCTTTGTCCAAAAATTAAATGCTTCAGGTAAAAGAGCTATTTCGATTATTACGATGGCAGCTGGTGTTCTGGCTCTAGTAACAGCTCCAACAGCATGGGCCATGACGCCCATTGAATATGGAGGGTCGGTAACAAAACCGTTTGCGGGCCCTGAGCTAAAAAAACAGCATGAAAGAGACGGGATGGCATCTAATCCTAAACTTGAAAACTATTTAAAGTCGAATTACCGGGAGGGATCCTACCTGGTGGCGACATTAAATGCGATGTCAGCTGCGCCTATCATGCTTGACACCGGCCTTCCTGTTATGGCAATGGGGGGATTTATGGGAAATGACCCGGCAATGACAGTGGAGAAGCTGCAGAAGATGGTTAATGACGGTGAAGTCCGCTATTTCCTTCTTCAAGGAAGGTCATTTGGCAACCAACAATCAGCGGTCATTAATTGGATCAAAAGCAACTGTATTGCAGTACCTGCTTCCAAGTGGCAGGATGCAAAATCCAAACTAAGCAAGGATCAGGGGTGGATGGGATCTAGGAATTCCTCAATGACGCTTTATGAATATGCGAAAGAATAATACACCCTTTAAATATTAAGAAAAAAGGATGTATACGCTTGTAAAAGTGCACGATTCAAAAAAATCAAAGGTTTCGATGGTGGTCTATTTCACATACTTCCGTTAATTTTCATTATTTAAGAGCTTTTGGGTCGGCCCCTTTTTCATAGTAAATGCTCAGAAAAAGGTGTTGTAAAGATAGTCTTAAGTTTTTAGTCAAAACCTACAAATACTCTTACAGTAACTTAAAAATTAAGTAAAAAAGAAAGGTTTTAAAAAATTAATAATAAATTGAATGGTAAAGATATTTCCTTCAGTGAGTTTATGGAAAAAAGGCATTAAACCAATAGCTTTGGTCTAGACAATACTTTTAAATAGTGAAATATGTTTGAAATGGAGTTATTTAATATGAATAAGCCTTTTTTAACAATTGTTGTGTTATGACAATGGGCGGGTTCTCAGGAGAAGACCCTGCACTTACGGTCGAAAAGCTTCAAAAAATGGTGGAAAATAATGAGATCAAATTCTTCTATATTTCAGATAACGATCCAGGTAGAGGCAATTCAGAGGTACTGACTTGGATTAAGGAGCACAGCACAAAGGTACCGACAAGCGAATGGCAAGGAAGCTCGTCCGAGTCGAATACAATGGGTATGGGCGGATCAGGTACGCTGTATCAAATTAATAAATAAAGGATTAGCAGGCGCGGCTCGCACCGACGAGCCGCTAGCTATGAAAAGATTAGGAGGGTTATCAGATGAATCAAACTGTTCGGTATTCCATTATTATTCCTGTCTATAATGAGGAAGCTGTTGTGGAGGAAACGTACCGCCGTTTAACAGGTGTAATGAAGTCGTTACAAGAGACATATGAGCTATTGTTCATCAACGATGGAAGCAAGGATCGTACAGCGGAAATTGTAGAGGGGATTTCAAAACGGGATCATAGTGTAAAGCTGTTTGACTTCTCACGCAATTTCGGGCATCAAATTGCAATTACAGCTGGCATGGACTACGCGCGGGGGGACGCGATTGTTATTATTGATGCGGATTTACAGGACCCACCTGAATTGATTCCTGACATGATCGAAAAGTGGAAGGACGGCTACGAGGTTGTGTACGCGAAGCGTTCGAAGCGAAAGGGAGAGACCTTATTCAAGAAATGGACTGCTGCTATATTTTACCGTACGCTCCGGTCATTAACTGAGATTGACATTCCGATTGATACAGGAGATTTTCGTTTAATGGACCGCCGCGTATGCGAAGCGATGCGCAGCGTTCGAGAAAAAAATCGCTTTGTTCGCGGGCTTGTCAGCTGGGTAGGCTTTCGCCAAACAGCAATCGAATACGAACGCGACGAGCGCTTTGCAGGAGAAACGAAATATCCGCTTAAAAAAATGCTGCGCTTCTCGATGGATGGGATTACATCATTTTCTCACAAGCCATTGAAGCTGGCGACATATCTTGGCTTTTTTATCTCGTTCTCGAGCTTTATCTATTTATTGGTATCAGTATGTCAAAGATTGTTTACAACGAACACGGTCTCTGGATGGACATCACTCATTGCCTGCGTGCTGCTGTTAAACGGGTTTATGCTTATTCTGCTCGGGATTCTTGGGGAGTATGTTGGCAGAATTTACGATGAAACGAAGGGACGGCCGCTTTACTTGCTGCGGAACAATCCGTATGCTGAAGTCTCTGCGCACAAAGAGGTGAGCGCAAGTGCTGGGCAATAAGCAAGGCGTTATTCAGTTTTTACGCTTTTGCATAGTAGGAGGAATGAATACGGCTATCGATTTTGCTACCTTTTTTCTTCTTCATTTCATAGGAGTACCATACACAGTAGCACAGGTACTATCGTATTCATGCGGGACAGCGAACAGCTTTTTCTTTAATAGAAAATGGACATTTGGTCTTACAAACGGTGTGAACATGCCGGAGATTGTCAAGTTTCTTGTCGTAAACGGAGCTTCTCTGCTGTGTTCGTTTGGCCTGCTGTTTCTCTTATACGACACGTATCAATTTAATCTTTGGATTAGTAAGCTGGTCGCAACGGGATTTGGTGTAGTTGTGAATTATATCAGCAGTCGGCTTTGGGTATTTACACAGAAAGAACAAACAAGGAGTGAGATGTAATGAAAGTGAAAAAGTCAATTTCCTTCGATAGGTTCTGGTGCAAAGATAATTTATAAAAAACGTAGGATATGAATTTTCTGCTAACTTACGGATTATGATACGATACCGAACAGCTTATCAATGAATTCTTTTCGATTTTGGGCAGATTTCATCCCTTTGATGAACCTGCTTCTTTTTAATGGTTCTGGTGCAAATACTTCAGGAGAGATATAAAGAGGCGAAAAGTTTCTTAGTGGAATCTATTTTATGCTGGAAGGCCGAATAGTTGATGAATGAGGTTTACTTGATTTCGGACAGACTTCTCCCCTTGGAGGGTTTGTCCTTTTTTCATCATATGCACGGCTTCTACTCCTGCAAGAATTTGTTTGGCAGTTCGAAAGGACTTTAATCCTAACATGGAACGAACTCGCTTTTTAATGAAGCGATGATCTTGTTCTACGATGTTATTAAGATATTTTATTTTCCTTATTTGGATGCCTAAAGGCATCTTTTTCTCCTTCTTCAGCTCTTCAATCGCCACAGGATAGGCGGGATTCTTATCAACGGTTATCACACGAGGTATTGAAACATGAAAAGACCGCAAGGCTTTCTTAAAGAATCGCTTTGCAGCCTTGTGGTCTCTTGTTTTACTTAGATAAAAATCAATGGTATTTCCTTCTGAATCAACTGCACGATACAGATACATCCACTGTCCTTTGACTTTGATATAGGTCTCATCCACTCGCCAAGAATCGTTGGTTTTCTTAAGATGACGACGAACTCTCTTGTCCAGCTCAGGACCATATTGATGAACCCAACGCATGATGGTTGTGTGAGCAATAGAGAAGCCTCGTTCTTCCATCATTTCCACCAAATCACGAAAACTGAGATTGTACCGTAGATACCATCTTACCGTTAATAAAATAATGTCAGGCTGATAATGTTTCCATTTAAACAAATTTTGCTTTTCCATACTGATCGTGCCCCTTTTTTAGAGTAATAGTATCAGTATGTCCAAGTTTTAGAGATTACTTGCAATTGTCCTGAAGTTTTTGCACCAGAACCAAAAATACAATGAATCCCTCATTTTTAATAATTCACAAAATTTTCAACTTTTAAAACCTTAATTGTTAATATTTGTTATATAATGAACTTGTCACATCAGTCATTAAGTAGTTTGCCTCTCGTATCTATTGAACTATGCCGTGTAACCTTTGCTTTCATTAAAACAAAAAGAACCTGTAGAGATTCCTACAAGTTCTTTTTGTTTTTTAAATTCAATACTAATAAAAATGTTGAATCATTATATATCATAGACTTCTTTTTAATTCAAAGTTGTTTTCAAGAAAACAGGTCACCCTCAAAACGAAAAAACGAACCGAATTCCCATGAACAACTATGAAGAGATAAAATTTTTGTTTTGGGGATACTTCAAAATCTTAACTTGATGGGCATGTATGGTGAGGCCTATAAGGTATTTTTTCAAATAAGGTAAGCATATGGTTAATAATGAAAAAATTAAGAAAACGGAGAGTGAAACATGAAAAGCAACAAACGAATTCGAAGCCTGGATATTTTACGGGGATTAGCAATTTTAGGAACCTTAGGAACAAACATTTGGATTTTTGCACATTTAGGGGATTTGAATTATATATTTACCTTTACTCATAACAAGTGGTGGTTATCGGGTGACGCCTTTTTACGAACTTTATTTTTAGCTTTAATTAATGGCAAATTGCTTGGCTTATTAGCCATCATGTTTGGCGTTGGGTTGGAATTAAAATATCAGCAATCGCAACGATTGAATCGTCCTTGGCCAGGAATATACATATGGATTTCCTTAATTCTACTTCTCGAAGGATTTCTGCACTTTACCTTGGTGCTGGAGTACGACATTTTGATGTCTTATGCAATGACCGCGATTATTGTCTCTCTTATCGTCAAAGCAGGAGAAAAAACGATGCGAATAACGATGATCAGTGCTGCAGTAATTCATGTCTTCTTTATATTAATTGTTTGCTTAGGTGTACTGGTACATCAAGTAAATAGTGAGTCATTTGCAACACCTCAAGAAATCACTAACCTTTATCAAATTGGATCGTGGTTGGAACAAGTTCAATACCGACTTAGTCATTTTTGGGATTTGCGAACAGAAGCAATCTTTGTTATTCCCTTTAATATTTTTCTATTTTTAACAGGTGTTCTGTTGATGAGAAAAGGAGCTTTTACGAATGATGATAACGGACGGAACATTCGTAAAAAGATGATGAAAATCGGATTATCTTTTGGCTTACCTCTAAATTTATTACTGTTTATTCCCGGAGGTTATTTTGATTTTCCAGTAAGGTATATATTTGCCCCGATTCTGTCGATTGGATACATGGGAGCAATTAGCTTGTTGGTTGAAAAATTCCATTCCTTTTCATTGTGGAGATTCCTAGAAAGAGCAGGTAAGATGTCCTTGAGCTGCTATGTATTACAGAATATTTTGTGTTCAGTTCTATTTTATGGTTGGGGCTTGGGGTTTGGTGGAAATCCTAGTTCGTTTACGGTCATTTCTGTCTGGATATTAATCTGTTTACTGCAGCTTTTCTTTGCTACTTTATGGTTAGGTTACTTTACCATGGGACCGATGGAAACAGCACGTAAGCATCTAGCTGACTTACTAATAAGAAAAAAAACATCGAGAAAAGATTTGCAGGCATAAGATTACATATATGATAACATTTTGATTCTGTTGCAAATATTTAGGAAAGATATAAAGAGACAAGGTTCTGTTGCAAAGTTTGAAAAAAGCATAAACAGGTTGGTAAATGAAGAACAATGTTTAAGAAGTAGCTAGTAATTGTTGAAATTCATTGTACGTTGAAAAGGCGGAGTCTCTTTGAAGACTTCGCTTTTGTTTATATAGGGGTCCCGATCCATCGCTATCAAGCTAATATTTTGAAGTACCCCCAAAATGAAAATTTTCTTTCTTAATAAAAAAATTCTTCTCAAAGGTTATGATTTACTGTAAAATTTCACCAAAATGATAGATAAAAATAAAGGAGAGTTCTAAATGATTGAAAAAGTTTTTAATACAGGATTTGTTAATCTAAATTATGCAGAAGGTGGTAATTCATCTAAACCACCTCTACTATTTCTTCATGCAGCTACTTCAAGATGGCAGTCATTTCAATCTATACTTCCTGAACTTGAGCAACATTGGCATTTATACGCAGTTGACTTACGCGGTCATGGTAAATCAGATAACATTAATTCAAATTACGTAATAGAAGATTATATTCCGGATATATCCTGTTTTATCAAATACTGTATTAAGGAGCCTGCAATTGTATTTGGTCATTCTCTTGGAGGAATGATCAGCATTTTGGTTTCAGCGCATCATCCAGACCTTGTTAAAGCATTAATTATTGGAGATTCCCCAATTTCATTAGAAGTTCTAAAAGAAGGTACTACAGAAGGCAATAGAGAAATGATGATTTTACAAAGAGACCTGGCAAAAACTAAATCAGTCGAATATATCCTTTCGGAATTAAAACAAAAGTTTTTAATCTCAATTCCAAATCAAAAAAACATGGTTCTTGCCTCTAAAGTATTGGGAGAAGATAATCCTTTATTTAATTTTATAGCAACAAGTTTAAGTCAAAATGATCCAGAGGTACTTACAGCTGTTCTTGAACGCTTTGATGAAACCTATGCTGAATATAAAATAGAGGGATTACTTCCTAAAATTCAATGTCCTGTTTTACTTCTTCAAAGCGATCCTAAATTTGGAGGGTTAATAAGAGACCAAGATGCTAAACAAGCATTACATCTCTTACCTAAAGCAACCCACATTAAAATTAACAATGTAGGTCATGCTTTACATATGCAAAACAAAGAGTCAGTTTTAAACGCTATTCTTCCTTTTATGGCATCGTTATAAAAATCGATGAGTTATTTACAAAACCAATTGATTGGAAAGTAATCGAAGATTATTATGAAGATATGTTACGTGTAATAATATCAATTAGGACAGAGCGTATTCACCCTTCTCCATCCTTAATAAACTCAGTGTATATAGGGATAGTGCCCCGTCGCTATTAAGCTAAAGAAATTAGTTACCTTCAAAACGAAAAAATGCGCTATTCTTTCTGTAGAATCATAGGAAAGGATGGCGTTTTTTTATGGACCTCTCGCTTTCTGAAGAATTACATCTATTCTCACAAGAATTACAACGCTGTCTATCTCCAGTAGTCCTACAAGACATCGCCAGACAAGTTGGCTTTGTAAAGCGATCTAGTAAATATCAAGCAAACGAACTTATTGCCCTTTGCGTATGGCTCAGTCAGGAAATCGCTAGCACATCACTTACACAATTATGCAGTCGGTTAGAAGCTTCCGCTGGGGTACTAATGAGCCCGGAAGGATTGAATCAACGCTTTAATCCAGCAGCTGTCGCATTTCTTCGAGAAGTCTTTACTTCTCTTCTCACACAAAAACTCTGTTCCAATCAATCGCTTTCTGCATACATGATGTCTATTTTCAATCGTATTCGTATTTTAGATGCGACGATGTTTCAGTTACCAGATACCCTCGCCACTGACTATCAAGGATCAGGTGGAAGTAGTAATACTGCAGGGGTGAAGATTCAACTTGAATACGATTTACTCAGTGGTCAATTTTTAAACGTACAGCTTGGGCCAGGAAAGAACAATGATAAAACATACGGTACCATTTGCCTTGAAACCGTTGAAAAAGGAGACCTATGTTTGCGTGATCTCGGTTACTTCGATTTAAGTGATTTACAAGCGATTCACGATAAAAAGGCTTACTATATCTCGAGGTTGAAGCTGAATACACGCATTTATATCAAGAACCCTGAGCCAAAATACTTCAACAATGGTACGTTAAAAAAGCAAACAGAATACATCCAACTTGATATGACACAAATGATGTCTAGTCTATCCCCTGGTGAAACGATGGAAATCCCCGAGGCATATATTGGCCAAAATCAGAAGCTTCCAGCACGTGTCATGATCCATCGTTTAACCGACGATCAAACACAAACACGTTTGAAAAATCAAGCAATACGTGAGAAGAAAAAGGGTATTATCATGAAGGATAAAAGTAAGCATTTGATGAGCATGAATGTATATATTACGAACACATCGCCAGAAGAAGTACCGACTAACTATGTGCATTCCTTGTATTCACTGCGTTGGCAAATAGAGATTTTGTTTAAAACATGGAAGTCGTTCTTTGAAATTGATGAGTGTAAGGGCATCAAAAAAGAACGTCTTGAATGCCATTTGTATGGTCAACTCATTGGCATTCTCATCTGTTCCTCTACGATGTTTCAAATGCGACAGTTTCTACTCGGAAAGCAGAAGCAAGAACTAAGCGAATACAAAGCAATTTATATGATTAAGGATTACTTGCCATTACTGTTCCAAGCAATGGCGGTTGACACAGATGAACTCTCAGCAATTCTGCATCGCCTCTATCAATTGCTTAAAAAGAATGGTCGTAAATGTCATCGTTACAAAAAAATGACCGTCTTCGATATTCTGGGTGTTGTCTATGAAACGACGGTGAATAAAAGACAAGTTGCCTAGCGGAAAAATCACATTCTCATAGGTTTATTTGGCATGTTTATTTTTCCAAAACTCATTAGTCACAGTACAAAAATCAAGGTGTAGCTAGGGTTTCTCACCGTTAGCTTGATGGGCATGGGGTCCCGACCGTAAAACGCGAATTTTGTACGCTAAGCAATTTTCGACATGAAATGCCCCATTTTTTCTACTCTAAGGGGTCCCGCCACATCGCTATCAAGCTAAAAAAACAAAATACCCCCTAAAATGAAAAAATACTGTAAAGTGATAATAAAGTTATTAAACTTAGATATAAAAAATACAAGAAATTTGCTACATTGTATCGTAATAAAGCTCCTTAAAGTTGTTTAATTTCTATCCTTTTAAAGGTATTTGTACTCAAAAATCAATAATAAAGTTATTGACTAAATAATAAATATTTAATATTGTAATTCATTTGAATAAATGTTTATTTGGAGGTTTTATTAATGAACATTTTAAGCTCGTGGCTATATAACATGAAAATCATAAAATACTTATTGGGAAGGAGTTGATAATTTAGAACTAAAGGAGAGATATTCATGATATATAAAAAAGCAAATCAGAAAGATTATGATACAATTTTGAATATATGGGAAGAGTCGGTTTTAGCTACTCATCACTTTTTAAGAGCTACCGATAGAGAAGAGTTTAAAAAAGAAATACCCTCATATTTCCCACATCTTAATGTCCAGTTATGGTATGAGAAAGAGGATTTAATTGGCTTTTCTGCTATAAATAAACAACACTTAGAAATGTTATTTTTAAAACCTAATAAAATAGGTAAAGGATACGGTAAAGCTATTATTAATTCTTTAATTAAAGACTTTGATATTACAACAGTTGATGTAAATAAAGACAATAAGAGTGCAACTAAATTCTATATTAATAATGGCTTTTTTATAGTAAATGAAACGGAAACAGATTCTTCTGGACGTCCATACCCTATACTAGAGCTAAAGTTAAAATAAGGTAAAGGTGGAAATCCTCCCTTATCTTTGATAATTGCACTAAACTGCGCGTTAGTCCAATAAGAATTAAACAACTTTATTGTAACTTAACAAAAACGCCATCCTTTCCTATGATTCTATAGAAAGAATAGCGTATTTTTTCATTTTAGGGGGAATTTTGTTTTGTTAGCTTGATAGCGATGTGGCAGGACCCAATTAAGAAAATTATTTTGAGTTTCCCTGCGGTTGATTTTATCAACGAAAATCAACTTTAAATCCATGGTTTGTGTGACAATAACCTGTATAATTATAACTGAGGTGATGAAATGAAAGAAATCAATATTGCTACAACACTTATCGCAAAGCGCAGGGAAAAAGGTATTACGCAGGATGAGCTGGCGGAATATATTGGTGTTACAAAAGCGTCTGTTTCAAAATGGGAAACCGGACAGAGTTATCCTGACATTACCTTTCTTCCTCAATTGGCTACATATTTCAATATCAGTATAGATGAATTGATAGGATACGCACCCCAAATGATGCAGGACGATATTAAAAAGCTGTATCACATGCTTGCGTCCGCTTTTGCTGAAAAGCCTTTTGATGAAGTGATTGTAGAGTGCAGGAATATCATAAAAAAATATTATTCCTGTTTTCCTCTTCTGCTTCAGATGGCGGTGCTGTTTGCCAACCACCATATGTTGGCGGCGGAGCCGGAAAAACAGACAGAAATTCTTGAGGAAGCTGTCAGCCTGTGCATTCGGATAAAAACAGAATGCGAGGATGTTTCGCTTGCCAAAGATGCAGTATCGTTGGAAGCTACCTGTTATCTTGTGTTACACAAACCGCAGGAGGTTTTGGATTTACTTGGTGAAACCATCCGTCCCCATTCTCCGGACGATGAAATAATAGCACAGGCGTATCAACTGATGGGAAATGTGAAAAGAGCCAATGAGGTCATGCAAATCAGTATGTATCAGCACCTGATGTCACTAGTTACAGGAATACCGTCTTATCTGTTGCTGAATGCACCAAGTGTAGAAAAAACGGAGGAAATATTACACCGTACTTTTGTCCTTGCAGATGCTTATGACCTGAATAAGTTACATCCTAATATGTTAGTAAAGGTATATTATACGGCTGCACAGGTGTATTGCATGCAGGAAAATCACGAAAAGGCATTGGATATGCTGCAAAAGTATTCGTCTGTCTGTACTTCGACTTTTTCTCTGTACGGTTTACATTTACATGGCGATTCCTATTTTGACGCTATTGATAACTGGTTCGAGGAATTCCAGCTTAGATCAAAGGCTGTCCGACACGAAGATACCATCAAAGCAAGTATGGTACTAGGTATTGTAGAAAATCCTACATTTGCTGTTTTGACGGAACTGCCGAGGTATAAGAGTATCGTTGGAACTTTAAAATTCAAATTGGGGATGAACGAACATGAAAAACACTTATAAGAGTGCATTGAAATTTTCACTTTGTATGTTACCAATCGGTATTATTGGTGGAGTGCTGACCGGAATATTTAGCATTACTACTTTGAATCAGGAAATGATAAATCAGATATTGGATAAGATGTCAAAAGAAGCATATATTCTAGTTTCAGGTATTCAGATTGGCATTTTATATGCTGGTATTATGGGGTTTTTTGGTTATATTTTAGCTGATAAGGTAAACTTGCTGAAAAAGTTTACCTTTACAAAAAAAAGTGTTCTGATTACTTTATTTATTGGCATTATGGGTGGTCTGTTTTTATTATCGGATTACTTCACTTTCGCCAAAGTGATTCCCGAAGTCGCGGCAACTTATAAGAAGGATAATTATTCGCTAGTCTATCTGGCAGTCTCGGTTATTTATGGTGGAGTACTAGAAGAAATTATGGTGAGATTATTTTTCATGTCATTGGCTGCTTTTATCTTGTGGAAACTGTTTGCTCGCAGCAAAGACAAAGAGAATATACCCGTATGGATATTTGTAGTTGCTAACATTGTATCAGCACTTTTGTTTGCAGCAGGGCATATTCCGGCAACGATTACGATGTTTGGTGGTCTGAACGCCCTTATTCTGCTACGCTGCTTCTTACTCAACGGCATTTTGGGAATGGTTTTTGGTTGGCTGTATCGGAAACTAGGATTGCAATATGCGATGATTGCACACGCTTTGTGTCATGTTATTCCTCATGTTATCCTTGTCTGCTTCTTACTTTAATAGGGGTCCCGCCCCATCGCTATCAAGCTAATATTTTGAAGTACCCCCAAAATGAAAATTTCCTTTTTCTACAGTTAGTTATTTGGAGAAGTCATCTCTTTTTTCGTTTTTGGGGTGTTTACTTTTCTTAAGTTGATAGGCATGTATGGCGACCCATAATATCATATGATTGAAGTTATGTTATAATGGTAGATGGATAAATATGTCAAATTATGCGAAAATAAGTTATAATTACTTTTGTGTGTATTAATCCTCATATAAAAAATAAGTGAATTTATGATTAAAAAACAAGCAATTGCACAACAGATAAAAATCAATGGTTTGTTTTTCGAAATCTACCACACCATAGAGATATATCCATTGCGATTTTACCTTGCTATACGTTCCATTGATTCTCCAGGAGTCATTTGTTTACTTGAGATGACCACGTATTCATTTTCCGAATTCAGGATCATACAAATGAAAGTTCAAATGAAAAGGGGAATTGAAATGAAAAAATTCATGTTAGCTCTGACATCTTTGTTCGCTGCTTCAGCATTCTCAGTGTCTACAGCTTCAGCCGCATCAGATGTATACGATAACTTTGAAGAATTGTCGGCGCATTACCAAAAAGGTATAGATTATACCATTGAAACCCAAGATATACCAAGTTCTGATACAATCATTCTAGCAATTCACGGTGGAAAAATCGAATCTGGAACTGACCAAATAGCAAAAAAAGTTGCCCTAGGTGATTACAGTTACTACATATTTAATGCTATAAAAGATGACGACTTTAAAAACGATGGGCGAAATGATTTGCATCTAACTTCTACCCATTATGACGACCCAATAGCTTTGAAAATGGTAGCACAAAAGAACAAAGTTGTTTCTATTCATGGTGCGGAAGGAACAGAAAAACTAGTTTACATGGGCGGACTTGATGTGAAATTAAAGGATAAGATTGAGGGAAAATTGTCCAGCGCAGGTTTCAGTACTGGTATACGTGACGATCTCAAGGGGACCAACCCGATGAATATCGTAAATAGGGGTAAAACTTTAAAAGGTGCACAATTGGAGATCACCGGTGCTTTGCGTACTGAACTTGAGAATGATAATTCTAAGATGGAGAAATTTGGTAATGCTATTCGATCAGCAATAGCCGAGTAAAAATGATAGTGATTTCCGTACAATTTAAGCTTTTGTAATTTCGTAGAAATGATGGAAGAGCAGGGACAATCTATCCCTCATACGATCATTATACGATGGATACATCAGTATGGTTCTGAATTGAACAAGCGGATACGTCGTCAATTAAAGAAAGTTAATGATTCTTGGTGAGTTGATGAAACGTATATCAAGGTAAAATCGCAATGGTTGTATCTCTATCGTACGATAAATTCCAAAGGTAATATAATTGATTTGGTTCTGGTGCAAAAATGTTAGTTAGAAACATAGAGTAACAACTTTCTCTTCATTTCGGGGTACTTTAAAATCTTAAGTTGATGGCAATGTGGTGCTACCCCTAATAAGCGAAATATTGTATTGTTTTATCCTAAATTATTTGTAAAGGTGGATACATAATGACAGTAAAGAAGCTTTATTTCGTCCCAGCAGGTCGTTGTATGTTGGATCATTCTTCAGTTAATAGTACACTTACACCGGGTAAACTATTAAACTTACCTGTTTGGTGTTATCTTTTGGAGACAGAAGAGGGACCTATTTTAGTAGATACAGGTATGCCAGAAAGTGCGCTTAATAATGAGAATCTTTTTAAAGGTACATTTGTTGAAGGTCAAATTTTACCTAAAATGAATGAGAACGATAGGATCGTAAATATTTTAAAGCGTGCCGGATATGGGCTAGAAGATCTTCTTTATGTCATTAGTTCTCACTTGCATTTTGATCATGCAGGAGGAAATGGCGTTTTTACAAATACACCAATTATTGTACAGCGTGCTGAATATGAGGCAGCACTCCACAGAGAGGAATATTTGAAAGAATGTATATTGCCGAATTTAAACTATAAAATCATTGAAGGGGATTATGAAGTAGTGCCAGGTGTTCAATTAATATATACACCGGGACATACACCAGGGCATCAGTCATTATTAATTGAGACGGAAAAATCAGGTCCAGTGTTACTAACTATTGATGCATCATATACGAAAGAAAACTTTGAAGATGAAGTACCGTTTGCTGGATTTGATCCGGATTTAGCTTTATCTTCAATAAAACGTTTAAAAGATGTTGTTAGGAAAGAAAATCCGATTATTTTCTTTGGACATGATATGGAGCAAGAAAAGGGCTGTAAAGTGTTCCCAGATTATTTGTGATATTGCATATAAAAAGTCATGGGCTCGTTAGCTCATGACTTTTTATCGTGGGGGTAGCACCACACATCCATCAACTTAAGATTCACTTTTGTATAAAAATTAAGGTTTTCTAAGTAGTTTTTCATTGCCTTTATATATGTTTTAAAAGTACGCATACTTGGAACAGCTTTAAAAATAAGCATTATTCGAAAAAAATGAACTGCTAAAAATAATTGAAATAAGCAAAGTTGTAGAAATTAGTATTTTAAACCACAAAGGCTCTTTTAAGAATTGTTTAATCATAAATTTTATCCAATGCATAAAGGTATAACTCCCTTCAAGAAACTTTTATTTCTAAATTAAGAATATGGTTAGTACTAAGATCTATTGTATAATTTGATTTATTCAGTGTTGTATTAGAAGGATAAAGGAGATATTAAACACTATGAAAAAATTTTTTAACTGGAAACAGTCAAAAAAGGGGCTTGTGTCCTTTGGCACTGCATTAGGGTTGGCTTTTGCTGTTTTTGATCCTGCGGTAAATAAACCTGAATCCAAACAAATGCTTCAGTTAAAAGAAAATACAGATGATGATTGCACTGATGAAAAAAATATCCTAGTAGATATAAATGACCCTGTACAATAATAAAAATAGCACTAGTTAACTATTTAAGAATTGACCTTGGTCGATTCTTTTTTTTTATTATTTCATGTGTGGCAAAAACGCCACACATGGGGTACGGAAACGATTCAAAGAATAACCCGCCACATCTGAAAATTTTTCCAATTTAGGTGGGTGTGTTTTTCTTATATTTTTCCTTGTAGATTCCTATATAAAGAAGATCTTGAAACATTGGTAATTTCACAAATTTGTTTTACTGTCATATTTCCTTCTTCATACAGCTTAAGTGCATAATTCATTCCAGCATGCTTTTCATGATACTTTTTAACTCTTCCTTGATACTTTCCTTCTTTTTTTGCAAGGTCTATTCCTTCTCGTTGACGCATTCGAATTAAGTCCCGTTCTAATTGGTTTACTCCACCCATAACCGTCATCAAAAAGTGACTATATGGATTTTCTTCAGATAGATCCAACCAAGTATCCTTTAATGATTTTAAATTTGCCTTTTTGTTTTTTATGTAGTCAACTAATTCAAATAAGTCCCGTGTACTACGAGTAATTCGAGTTAAGTCCGTTACATAAACTGTATCGCCTTCTCTCAGGTCGTTTAACATATTTTGAAGTTCTGGTCTGTCTTGTGTAGCACCTGACACTTTTTCTTCATATATAATATCCACTTCAATTTCCTTCATTTGTTGTAATTGTCGCTTAGGATTCTGATCAACAGAACTTACTCGTACATAACCTATTTTTCTCATATTCTACTCTCCTATTTTGAAACAAGTCATATGGGACACTCTGAAGGGTTCTGGTGCAAAAAACATTTGATAGGGACATAGAACCTATATAGACTGTTCAATGACAGTTTATGATGCAATTTCAAACAATTTATGTATGAATCTAACTTCATTTTGGGCAGGCTTTACCCGTGGGTGAACTATGCCCAAAATGAGGTTGAAGTCATTCATAAGTTATTTAGGTTAGCTGCTTAACTTCAAGGTTAATGGGATATTGCTATTCTATGGTTCTAGCGAATTATTTTTGCACCAAAACCTCTTTTACTATGTATAAATCGTAATAAGTTAAGATTTCCTTAATCTATTACCGAGATAGTGACACATCCTATAATTATTCTCTTCTCGATTAACAGCTTTACTAATTTAAATTATTCAAAACCCAACAAATAACGACATTTTATAAAAATATGTCGTTATTTGTTGGGTTTTATTATAAGATATAAAACGTAATATTAAGATTTAAAGGGAGTGTGGTTGAATGTCCGTTCTAAAAAACAGCAAAATTGGTACGAAGTTGAATACATTAATGATTACAGCTAGTGTCGCATGTATTCTCTTATCCATTATAGGGGTTATCTCTTTAAAAAAAACAGGAGAAGCTTCTGCAGATATGTATGCCAACAGATTACTTCCAATTTTTTGGATACAATCTGTAGAATCTAATTTCTACGACGCTAATAGTAAATTTATGGAACTTATGGTTACAACTGATGAAAAAAGAAACAAAGAATTAGCAAATAATATAGCCGAACTACGTAAGGAAAATGATGAGTTATTAAGACACTATGAGTCTAAGATCAACTCACAAGAAGAAAAGCAATTATATGAGAATTTCCAAAAAAACTTTCAAGAGTTTGAAACTCGAATGAAAGAAGCACAAGATTTAGCATTAACCAATGACAATGAAGGAGCTTATGCTTATTATTTAAAAAACACTGAGCCTGCTATGCACAATGCAATTAATTCTATTCAAGAACTTGTGAACTATAATAATAGCCAGGCAGAAAAATTACAAAAAAATAATACGAACAGTGCACATACTACAATACTGATGTTTATTATGATTTCCGTTATTGCAACTGCAATTATTATATGTATTGGATATATCATTAAAATAGCGATTAAACGTCCGATTACTTTATTACAACATGATATGAAAGAAGTAGCAGCTGGGAATTTAGTAGTACGTACTTCTTATGAAGCAAATGATGAATTAGGAAATATCGTTACTTCTTTTAATGATATGTTAGACAATTTGGAACAACTAATTGAGAAGATAAAGGTAACAACACACGAGGTTACTTCTTCGACTGATCGTATGTTGCAAAATACAAAACAAGCATCTCAAATCTCTAACGAAGCTGTTCAAACGATTCATGAAGTAAACAAACAAATAGTAGGACAAGTTACGAGTATTCAAGAAAGTTCAACAGCAATGAGTGATGTAGCAAATGGAGTGCAAACAGTAGCTGAATCTGCATCAACTGTTGCTGAAGTGTCTGTTATTACAACAGATCGTGTGGATAGCGGTAGTGAAGTAATCAAGCAATCTATTACTCAAATGAATAATGTACATAAAGCTGTGGAAGAAACATCTACAATGATAGAGCGTCTTGTGATGCGTACACAAGACATAGATAAAGCTTTAGATGCGATTACGAATATCGCCGAACAAACAAACTTGCTTGCTTTAAATGCTGCAATTGAAGCAGCGCGTGCAGGGGAAAATGGAAAAGGTTTTGCAGTTGTTGCAGCTGAAGTGCGAGAATTAGCTGAACAATCAAAGCAATCCGCACATGAAATTAATGATTTAATTAAAGCAATTCAACAAGATACAAAAGATACCGTTCAAATTATGAGAAAAGGTCAAGAAGAAGCGGAACAAGGAAGAAATGCTGCTAATGAAGCAGACGAGGCCTTTTCAGCAATCATGACAGACATTCATAAAATAACACGTCAAATCCAAGAAGTATCAGCTACAACAGAAGAAATGTCTGCTGGAACTGAAGAAATTAACGCTTCCCTATCAGTAGTATCAGAAACTTCTACAAACGTAGCGAAAGATACAAATCAAACCGTACAAGCTATTCAAACACAAGCATCATCCATTACAGAAATAATAAATCAATCTATGCAAATAAAAAGAAAAATTGAAGAATTAGAAAGGTTAATTTCACAATTTAAAATTAAAGAATAAAAATTATTTATAAAGGTGGAATTATTAGTTCCACCTTTTATTAACGGGGTAGAAACACCTCACCATCAACTTAAGAAATTGGTTGCTCCCCAAAACGAAAAAACGAGTTGAATTCTCATAAATAACTGCAAAATAATATAAACTTCGTTTTGGGGATACTTCAAAATATTAGCTTGATGGGCATGCGGCTGTGCCCAAAATTTATTCAAACTTTTAGGTTTATTACCTTTGAAAAATCCAATTTGTATTGTATCATCTTTATTAGTTTTGTTTTTTTATTTGAATGTTTTTCCGATTAATTCAATAGGTATAGAGGAGATTATAGATGGAATTAACAAAGCTACATAGTGTGATAGAAGATAAAAGGAACGAATTAATTCAATTCGTTATCGAATATGGTATCAACCATAAAAAGGTACTTACATTAAGTCGAGAATTAGATTGTTTAATTTTTAAGTTCATGAAAGGACAATGAAGAATTTTTTCATGAGATTTATACTTATTATATTTTGGAGTGGTGTACACATTTTAACCTTTTTATACCCTAAAAAATTCTCAAAACTCGATATTACTTATTTTAATTGAGATTTTGATTTAGAGATGAGTTTTGAGGCATATTTTGAGCTATTTACATCCTATTTTAGATTTAATTTCCTTTGTCTCAAATACCACTGTTTTTGAGACTAAATAAATCACTTAGAGTAGTAAAATCAACGTTTTTTTGTGTCGAAATTTGTTTAACATATGTTTTCGTTAAAATGTGGACGGGACCCCTATTTAGAGTTAAAAATAACTAATAAACAATATATAGGGATTATTAATAATACATCTTAAATTCCGGTTATTTTAAATCATTTATTATTCGATACCGAAAAGGAGCATTATATGGAAATGATCTCTAGTACTTATAATTTACCCCTTGTTGTTCTTTCTATTATTATCGCAATTGTGGATTCATTTGTTGCATTAAATATAGGGGTTCGCATCCATTTATCAAAAGGTACGGCTCGCAACATTTGGTTATTTAGCGGAGCATTTGCAATGGGGATGGGAATATGGTCTATGCATTTTGTAGCCATGCTTGCCTTTCATTTATCAATTCCTGTAACCTATAATGTAACTTTGGTCATTGTATCCATTATCCCTGCTATTATTTCATCCTGGTTAGCTTTATATATAGTGGGTAAACCTTCTGTGAGCATAACCCAGATGATTATGGGAACTCTTTTCATGGGACGGGTATTGTCTCTATGCATTATATCGGGATGGAGGCAATGGAGATGGCTGCAAAAATTGTATATAATTCTCTTCTACTAACTCTTTCTGCCATTATCGCTTTTGTTAGCTCTTTCATTGCTTTATACCTTTTACTTTCACTACGTCAGGATTCCAACACAACGGGATATCAGATAAGAAAGATTAGTAGTAGTATTATCATAGGTATCGCTATATCAGGC
>NZ_JBFLUS010000004.1:0-11094 GCF_050474045.1 Bacillus sp. S2(2024) | reverse complement strand
CACCTAAAATATCTTGAATGTCTGACTTTAATACATCAGCTTTCGGACCGTAAACAGCTTGTACCCCTTTATCTTTTACAATTAATCCAAGTGCCCCATTTTTCTTCCAATTCGATTCTGGTGCAACGATATCTAAATCTTTTACTGTTACGCGTAAACGCGTCATACAGGCATCTACATCGGCAATGTTATCTTTCCCGCCTAATAGCTCGATAACCGCTGTTGCTAATGAACCTTCTTTTACATTTGCTGCTACTTCTTCAGCCCCATCTTCATTATCAATGTAGTTACCCGCACGTCCTGGTGTTGGTAAATTGAACTTTTTAATTAAGAAGTTGAAGATTGTAAAGTTTAATCCAAAGAATATAGCTGATACAACAACAAAGTTGATAAGATCTCTTGTTAATCCTGCCTTAACGATCATTGGTGTACGAGTTAATAATTCAATAAAACCAAACGCATGGATGCGTAAATGAATAACATCTGCTAATGCGAATGCTACACCAGTTATAACTGCATAAACAACATATAGTACTGGTGCGACAAACATAAACATAAATTCAATCGGCTCTGTAACCCCAGTTAAAAATACTGCTAATGCTGCTGAGAAAAACATTGGTTTATATTTATGACGTTTCTCTGCATCTACATTGCGGTACATCGCAAATGCGATACCAATTAATGATGCAGTTGAACCGATAACTTGTCCTACTTTGAAACGTGCTGGAACAACATTATTTAATAAATCATGATACGCTGTCATATCACCCTTATTTATTAAGTTATTTAAGTCTGTAATCCACGCAAGCCATAATGGATCTTGTCCTGCTACAACTTGTCCTGCCTTGGCACCTGTTAAGATTGTGTACGAGCCGCCAAGCGCTGTATAGTTCATTGGAATCGTTAACATATGATGCAAGCCAAATGGTAATAATAAACGTTCAAGTGTCCCATATACAAATGGTGCAACAATTGGTGCACTATCCTTTGAAGCTGCAATCCAACGTCCAAATTCGTTTAATCCACTTTGGATGAATGGCCATACGAACGATAAAATAATAGCAGTGATTGTAGAACCAACGATTACTACGAATGGTACGAAGCGTTTTCCGTTAAAAAACGCTAATGCTTGTGGTAATTTATTATAGTTATAATATTTATTGTATAACGTAGCTCCTAAGAAACCTGAAATAATCCCTACAAATACTCCCATGTTAAGTGCTGGTGCACCAAGAACAGAAGTAAAGTAATCTTTTACCAGTAAATCTCCCGCTAATAAGGAAGAGACTTTCGCTTTTGAATCCGCTAACATTATAGCGTTTACACCAAAAATCGCTCCTGTAATTCGGTTTGTTAATATGAATGCTAGCAATGCTGCAAATGCACCGCCTGCACGATCCTTTGCCCAAGATCCCCCAATTGCTACAGCGAATAAAATATGTAAGTTTACAATAATTGCCCAACCGATATCTTCCATAACTCTAGCAATCGTTTGTACTGCAGCTACATCACCAGCAGACATACCGATTAGCTTACCAATGGAAATCATTAAACCAGCAGCTGGCATAACCGCAACTACTACTAATAAAGCTTTTCCAAACTTTTGCCAAAAATCGAAAGATGCAAGCTTCTTCATCCTTTGTTCCTCCTTTTTCTAAATTACAATCCCTCATGTATAAATAATAATTGCTTATCCCCTTACGAAAACATTTTTTACGCAATCGTTTTCATAAATTCATTTTAATAAAAGCGTTTCATATTGCAATAATAATTTTATAAAAATTTGTCTTTTTTATAAAAAAAAGATGCTTATATAGCATCTTTTTTAATAAGTATAATAAACTCTTGTTTCATATGGCTTTAAAGTTATTGTTGTAATTGCATCATGCTCTTCTACTTCATAGTTATTTAAAAGCAAACGATTGCATTCTAGCTTATATGCAGCCTCATCATATACAGCTTCACTCTCTGATAAATTGCTGATTACAACAACTTTTTCATCACTTAACGTACGTGTATACGCATAAATTTGTGGATCATCTTCTAAAAGTAAGTCGTACGTTCCATAAGTAAACACTTCATGCTCTTTTTTCAATGCAATCATCTTTTTATAGAAATTTAAAATGGAATTTGAATCTGTTTGCTGCACATCTACATTAATTTCTTTATAATTTGGATTCATCCCAAACCAAGGCGTACCTGTTGTAAAACCGGCATTTTCCATACTGCTCCATTGCATTGGTGTACGTGAGTTATCACGGCAAGATGCCCAAATAATCTCCATAATTTCTTGATGAGGTGTCCCCTCTTCAATCTTTTGACGATATAAGTTCTTAATCGCCACATCGTCATAATCTTCAATACGCGGGAACTGAACATTCGTCATTCCAATTTCTTGACCTTGATAAATGAACGGTGTGCCTTGCATAAAGAAATACATTGCCCCTAAAGCTGTTGCACTTTCGCGCCAATATTGTTTATCATCACCCCAAGTAGAGACAATACGAGGTTTATCATGATTTTCCATATAGAGCGCATTCCATCCTTTATTTTCTAAACCTTTTTGCCACTTCGTTAAAACTTTTTTAAGCCCTACAACATCAAGTTCTTTTTTCTTTTCTGCATCCCATAAGCTTAAATGCTCAATTGGAATACCATATTAAACTTCCCTTGCTCTTCTCCAACCCAAAGCTCAGCATCTTCAATTTTCACACCATTTGCCTCGCCGACAGTCATAATATCATAATTGGCAAATGTTCTTGCTTTTAACTCTTCTAAAAGCGGCTGAATACCATCAACATTCATATGTTTATCAAAAGAAGGTACATACTTGAGCCCTTTTGGATTCGGCATGTCTTTAAACCCTTCTTCTTTTTTAATATGACTAATCGCATCAACACGGAAGCCATCAATTCCTTTATCAAGCCACCAATTCACTGTGTCATATAACACCGCACGTACTTCTTCGTTTTGCAGTTTAAATCTGGTTGCTTACGTGAGAACAGATGTAAGTAATATTGATCAGTTGCTTCATCATACTCCCAAGCAGATCCATTAAAAATACTTTCCCAGTTATTCGGTTCTTTTCCATTTTTTCCGTCGTGCCAAATATACCAATCACGCTTTGGATTATCCTTGGAAGAACGCGATTCAATAAACCACGGATGCTCATCACTTGTATGATTAATAACTAAATCAATAATAATCTTCATATCACGTTTATGCACTTCTGCTAATAGTTCATCAAAATCAGCCATCGTACCAAATTCGTCCATAATATCTTGATAATCACTAATATCATAGCCGTTATCATCGTTTGGTGATTTATACATTGGACAAATCCAAATTACATCTATACCAAGTTCTTTTAAATAATCTAGTTTTGAAATAATACCTTGCAGATCTCCAATACCATCGCCATTTGAATCCATAAAGCTGCGCGGATAAATTTGATAAGCTACCGCTTCTTTCCACCACGTTTTATTCATAATTTCTTCTCTCCTTTTGCACAAGTTGATGCAAACGTTTTCGTAAAGATATCATAACAAAATATGTGAAATTTGTAACGGGTTTTTTATCGTATATTACCACTTTTACTCATTTAATATGTTTACTGTTCCCTTTCTGATACATAAATGTCTATACTTTTTATCTCGCTATTCGCTGGCAGCCCCCCTCCTCAAGATAGAGAGAAAAATGAAAAAGATCGGGAGAACAATTTCTGGCATATACCAAATTGGACGAAATTCCCATACAGTTCATTTTAAAAATCCATTGCTTACATATAGCAAATCCATTATCTTTAAAAAGTCTATTGTAATATTTAAAGTAATAGGGAGGATTTATGTTAACATCTTTAAAAATTAAAAAGTTATGCACCGCTATGCATAACCAAATTTTTGATATTCGTTATAAAGCAATGATAGAGCTACACGACATAACAGAAAACAAAATACCCATTCCAGTACTTATAGATCTCGTTTATGCTGCAAGTAAACAATATCCTAATCCCATAGATGAACAAGATGATCCAAGTTTTTGTATCCTTTCTTTCGTCAATCGATACCCAAACGAAACAATCATTGAACCAATATTAGAGTGTTTTTCCGATTTTTCATCACGAGCAAAGGAAGTTGCTCTTGAAACATTAGTAAAAATTGATGAATATAAAGGAATTCCTGCATTTTTGAAATTAGTTAGTATATGTGAGGATGAACAAGTAACCATTCCTTTCTGGTTATTGGAAGAATTAGATGACATTGCTCATCACATTTTCCCTCAACTTTTAAAGGAAATTGATGAAGGAGAAAAAGGGGTTCATATTCTGGCTTTATTATTACAACTGTTACTTCATAAAAAATACATATTAACACCATCCGATCAAGCAATGTTACAACATATTTTGCCATCAAAAGCACAGTCAGTATACAAAGATTATCAATCATTTGAGAAAGAATACTATATAGACAAAGTATATCAGCAATGGAATGAGATGTATCTCCCAATTCGTTCTGAGTTAAGCATATACTGCGGCATTATGGGATTTTTATGTGATACATACACAAGGGAGCTTCTCGAAAATTTCCTATCCTAAAAGATGATTGGATCGCATGTAGTGCTCTTATCGCATTAACAAGAAAAGGAATCGAGCAAGAATTGGATTTATATGAAACATATGCAAAATTATCTGAGACTCGGAGTTTTCTATTTTTACAGTTACAACTTCTAGAACGAGAAGACTTGTTCCCATTACAATATAAAACACAAGAACAACTGGTATTAGGACAAATCGAAGAAATGTTGTTAGAAGGAACCTTCAAACATTTGCCTAGTACACATACAATTTGGAAAGAATGCGAGCAACAAGATGAAAATGGCATCGATTGGATATATTATGTAACAAAGTTTACAAGTGAACAAATGCCCTGGAAAGAAAAAAGGAGAACTTACTACCGTTGCTCGTGTGCAAAAACAAAACTTAACAAGAGAATTAACAATAGAAATAGAAGCATTCACCGGATACGAAGAAGCTCATAAATATTCTGTTAAAGAGCATATAGAACGCGCAATTGAATTTGGCAGCAATGATGATGAAATTGCAATAATCAATGAAGAAATGATTTATCAATTTACACCTTCATTTGATTATCTCCGTCTCATTAGCTCTATTATACTAGCAGGATTTTCTATCTTTTATTTTAAAGACAAGAACCTAGTAGAAATCATGTTGATTGCCGCACTAGCTACCGCTTTAGTTTGGATTATTCAAAAAAACTATCGCGAAGTAAAAGCAACATTTGTTCATTTAAAACACGGTTACATTGAATATCAAACAATATATGATGCATGGAAAATCCGCACAAGTGAAATTGCTGCGATTACTTTTGAAAAAAGAAAATTCCGTAAAGGGGAACGCTTAGAGAAGCTCGCTTTTACTACAGACTATATAGTCTTTTATGATAAAAACCAACAAGAGCTTTTAGCAATTCCTTTATACCTATTGAATGAAGAACTGCTTTTCAATTGGATAGAACATGTCGTCCCACACGCAGCTGTTACAATTGATTAAAGAACAAATAAAGTGACACTTTCATCCGTGCAAAGTAATATAAAATAAGGTAGCGCATGAGCGCTACCTTGTTTTGGTAAACCTTTTGCTGGATTCTTATCAAACTTCAATACACCTACAGATTTTTCTTCACCATTAATTTTTGTATACGCTGCATCATCTATAATGGCAAACATATCAGCATATGAGCGGTCATCACCAATAATAATATTTCCTTCATACTTTAATTTACGACCGTCATAACACCTTTCGTTTACAACAAAATAAAAAGGAAGAACGATCATCGTTCTTCCCTATACCATAAACTGTGCAATTGTCTTCTTTAATTCCGCTGCCCGCTTCTCTAAATCTTTTGATAGCCGATCAATGAATATCATATTTTCAGATTGCTTCATTGTTACGCGAGCAACTTCCTGTGCTCCTGCAGAAGTTTCTTCAGCAATTGCTGCTACTTCCTTCGTTTGTATACCCGTTTCATGAATATAATTCATCTGTTCATTCATATAACTACTAATTTTTTGAATCGCATCCACTACTTCCATAATGCTTGCTGTCATTTCTTTTAAAATAACTTCTGTTGCTTCGCCGCGTTCTGCCTCTTCTTTCGCTACTTTCACTTGCTCTTTCATTTGTAGAGAAACATGGTTCACTTCGTTTTGCATATCATGCAATAACTTTGAAATATTTTGTGCTGAACTTGCACTTTCATCTGCTAATTTTCGTACTTCTTCAGCAACAACTGCAAACCCTCTTCCATGTTCTCCGGCACGCGCTGCCTCAATTGATGCGTTTAAGGCTAACAAATTCGTTTGGCTAGCAATTTCACTCACTAATAAGACAATATGCCCTACTTGCTTCGTGTGATCTTCTAGCTTTTGTACACTTTTCATCGACTGTTCATTTTCTCTTGCTAACATTTGAATCCCTTCAATAAGTGACACAAAAACACGTGTACTTTGCCCAAGCGCCTGCACCATTTGCGAAGATAATTGATCTGATTGTTTTGCTTTTTCTTCTACTTCACTTGCAATAGAAATTGTGGCATCAACAGTAGAAACAATCGTTTGAATAGAAGCAGCTGATTGCTCAGCTCCTACGGAAATTTCGGTGAGTGTTTCCGATACTCCTTGTGCTTGTTTCGTCGCCTCTCCTGTTTGCTCTCGAATTTGCTGTACTTGATTGTGTGTGTATGCAAACGTTGTATCAATATTTTTCACCATTGTCCGTAAATTTCCAAGCATCGCATTAAAAGCAACACTTAAAGAACGGATCTCATCATCTGCTTTTGGAAGAGAAACATCTTCACGAATATCTCCATTCGCCGCTTTATGGGCAGCTTCTTCCAGCTTTCGAAGTGGTTTAATAAGAAAATCTGCTGCAAAATATGCTAAAATCCCTGACCAAATAACCCCTAATATCATCACAATAATATTGTACATAGTTTGATTTATGTATTCATGAACATAATCATATACAACATAAATAAACACCAAACTTGTTGAATACGTAATAAGCGCTAAAATCGTCGTAAACAACACTAGCTGTATACGCAATCCAAAGGAAAAAGGCTTCTTTTCTTTCTCCATCCTAAGCTTCCCCCTATCTAAATGATATAAGTATCTTCTATATGTTATTATCTATATTTTTCATATAAAAAGATATATAGATTCATAAAATAAATAATTAAATTTTAAAATAAATAATTACACCTCTATTCCTTTCTATCAATGATCCTATATAACACACCTAAATATTGCTGTTTACAGATTTTATATACGACAATTTATCCCGCTATTCGCGGGCAATAAGATCCCCCACTTTATAATCCCTTTAAATTTTTAACAAAAAATAAAGGAATATGACAATTTATGACTAATTACCAAAAACAAGGTATTTTTATACACCTGAATTTCATTGGAGGGGGATGCATGATACAAGTTCAAAATCTAACAAAATCTTTTGGTTCCTTAAACGTGCTCAAAAACGTCAATTTACACGTGCAAGAAAAAGAAGTTGTTGTCTTAATTGGTGCAAGCGGTTCAGGGAAAAGTACATTATTGCGCTGTTTAAATTTCTTAGAGATGTATGATGATGGAGAAATTTCGATACAGGGAGAAAAAATCCATCCAAAACATACAAATCTAAACAAAGTCCGCGAAGATGTCGGCATGGTTTTTCAACATTTTAATTTATTTCCTCATATGACCTCACTAGAAAACATCATTGAAGCTCCTATTCACGTCAAGAAGTTAGACAAAACAAAAGCAACAAGCATTGCCTACGAATTGTTAGGAAAAGTCGGATTGCAAGATAAGGCTAACGTAATGCCCGATCTTTTATCAGGTGGCCAAAAACAACGAGTCGCTATCGCAAGAGCACTCGCAATGAATCCGAAGATTATGTTATTTGACGAACCTACCTCAGCTCTCGATCCTGAACTCGTCGGAGAAGTACTACAAGTTATGAAAGACCTCGCAAAAGAAGGTATGACAATGATTATCGTCACGCATGAAATGGGATTTGCCCGTGATGTAGCTGACCGCATCATTTTTATGGATGACGGACAAATCGTAGAAGATGCACCTCCAGAACAGTTTTTCACCGCTCCGTCAAATCAGCGTGCGAAGCAATTTTTACGAAACATTATATAAACATTGGAGGGGTTTTTATGAAACGAAAGATGTTTAAAGTAATAGCAGCGATTACATTATGTGCTTCTTTAGTATTAAGTGCCTGTAGTAAAGAAAGCAGCACTACATCAACAGACGGAAAGAAAGAATTTCGCTATGCAATGAGCGGTTTATATAAACCATTTAACTATAAAGAAAATGGCAAGCTTGTCGGCTTTGATGTCGAAATTGGTGAGGCACTTGCTAAAAAAATGAATATGAAGGCTGTTCCTGTAACAAATCCTTGGGAAACACTCATACAAGGTCTGCAAGCAAAAAAATATGATGTAATTTTAGGAAGTATGGCTATCACAGAAGATCGTCTCAAAGCGGTTAATTTTACGAATCCATATTATCGCTCTGGGGCACAAATTTTCGTTTCAAAAACTAACACATCAATCTCCTCTGCTGAAGATTTAAAGGGGAAAAAAGTAGGTGTCGTAAAAGCAAGTACATTCAAAACACTTGTTGCCAAGCAGACAAATCAAATTACAGAATACGATAGCGACATTACCGCTCTTATGGATTTAGAACCAGGGCGAGTTGATGCTGTTGTCACAGATCAAATGGTCGGTCTTCGTATGATGAAAGAGGGAAAATCAAATATAAAAGATGCTGGTAAACCATTATCTCTTGATGAAATGGCCATTGCTGTTCGCAAAGATGATAAAGAATTAATGCAAAAATTAAATAAAGCATTAGATGGAATCATTCAAGATGGTACATATGAGAAAATTAGTAAAAAGTGGTTTGGTCGTAACATTCTAGGCGAGAAAGCAAAATAAATTTTTATACATGAGTAGTGCCCCGCACCTTTCCTTAGGGCATTGCTATCATATTCATAAAATTAAAATCAACTCATATAGAGGTGATACTAATGATCGATATTTTCATATCTACATATCCAACGTTCCTAAAAGCAATTGTTCTGACATTACAATTAACAATAACCTCCTTATTGCTTGGATGCCTAATTGGATTGTTATTTGCTTTTTTTCGTATTTCCAATAGTAAACTCTTAAATGGAATTGCACATGTATACATTGCCATTATTCGTGGTATACCGTTAGTTGTACAAATTATGATTCTCTATTTTGGAATTACATCTGTTATTGTGTTATCACCTTTTTGGGCTGGCGCTATTGCCCTCGCTATTCATAACGGCGCCTATATTACCGAAATTTTCAGGGGTTCCATTCAGTCTGTAGACCGAGGTCAACTCGAAGCAGCTCGCTCTTTAGGAATGACATACCCATTAGCAATGCGACGTATTATTTTGCCTCAAGCATTTCGTTTGTCTATTCCGCCTCTAGGCAATCAGTTCATTATCGGCTTAAAAGACTCTTCACTCGTTGCCTATGTAGGAATGTCCGAGCTATGGGGATCCGGGCTTTCTGAAGCTGCTGCCAACTTTCAGCAACTTGAAACATATATTGTCGTCAGCATCTATTACCTTGTGCTGGTTCTTCTATTTACATACCTCGTTCATCTTCTTGAGAAACGATTAGCACGAAAAAATATGAATCATACACAACCCGCTAAGCAAAAAGAAATCCCTATGTAAAAAGCACGAACTCTTCATGAGTTCGTGCTTTTATCTTTATTATATAAAAATCACTGATTCTAATACCGAAATATATTTTAGCCGTTTTTTACATTTTTTACTTCTTCTATACTTTCCTCGCGATATTCAATATTCGCAGGATCTAATCCATTCCCTAAGGAACCGTATAGATGAGCTTTATGCGGATCAATTAACTCGCTACCTTGGTGGTACACACGCGGTGTATTCCAAAGCGCAGCTAAAGCTTTCCCCATCGGCATTTCATGATAGCGCTCTGGCCACATTTCTTTAATTTTCTCTTTTACTAATGGATAGTATTTTGAGCTCATACCTGGGAACAAGTGATGCTCTGTATGATATGAGAAATTAAAATGTAACACGTCTACCCAGCGCGGCACTGTTACTGATAAACAGTTGGCAAGCGGATCGTTTACAGGAACAATCGGATTCAAACGGTGATTTGTTGCGATATATCCCATTACAATAGCGTTTGCAATTAATAATGGAATAACGTAAGCAAAAAACCATTTTAAAGGTCCCATAATAAAAAATAAACTAATCCAAACTGTCCATGGTAAAAGAAGCTGAAGCCATACAGATTTTTGAGTTGATGGCTTAAATTCCTTGATAAAAAGGAAAAACATACGAGACGAATGCATCGTAAATTGAAATGTTAACGATAGAAAGCTAAAGAAAGAACGAACGTGCAACGGAAGGCGATATACCCAGCGTAAAAATTTGCTTTTCTTAAACTTATCCATCGTTGGCCACGCATCCGGATCATGCTCCTCATGCTGTGTATGCACATGGTGAGTCAAATTGTGCCACTTTCTCCACAACTTTGGTCCAGTTGACAGCGGCAAGAACGCAATTGCTCCAAGAAAATCTCGTAGCCACGCTTTTCTTACTACTGTACCATGCAAAATTTCATGTCCTAGAAATCCCATAGATGCAAAACATAATCCTAAAACGATTGCAATTCCAAGATTAGCCCACACGTTCAAATCTAATAAACCAATTGTCAAAAATCCCGCTATCGTAATAAGTAAATAGGCTAGTCCACCAAACAAACGAGTTGGGACTGGTTTAAATGCCTTCTTTGGCAAATGCGGTGATACACGTGCTGCATACCATCCAAACGTATGAAGATCCTTCATTCTTTTACCCCCTTTGCATGCCGCGCTTACGCACCTTACATACATCGATTGTCGTTTCCAGATTGATAATACTATTATTATAAAATTTTCTTTCTCAAAGAAAATTATGTTCACTCATTCTTACAATTATTATTC
>NZ_JBFLUS010000003.1:4757500-4889735 GCF_050474045.1 Bacillus sp. S2(2024) | reverse complement strand
GTTCCATAAGTAAACACTTCATGCTCTTTTTTCAATGCAATCATCTTTTTATAGAAATTTAAAATGGAATTTGAATCTGTTTGCTGCACATCTACATTAATTTCTTTATAATTTGGATTCATCCCAAACCAAGGCGTACCTGTTGTAAAACCGGCATTTTCCATACTGCTCCATTGCATTGGTGTACGTGAGTTATCACGGCAAGATGCCCAAATAATCTCCATAATTTCTTGATGAGGTGTCCCCTCTTCAATCTTTTGACGATATAAGTTCTTAATCGCCACATCGTCATAATCTTCAATACGCGGGAACTGAACATTCGTCATTCCAATTTCTTGACCTTGATAAATGAACGGTGTGCCTTGCATAAAGAAATACATTGCCCCTAAAGCTGTTGCACTTTCGCGCCAATATTGTTTATCATCACCCCAAGTAGAGACAATACGAGGTTTATCATGATTTTCCATATAGAGCGCATTCCATCCTTTATTTTCTAAACCTTTTTGCCACTTCGTTAAAACTTTTTTAAGCCCTACAACATCAAGTTCTTTTTTCTTTTCTGCATCCCATAAGCTTAAATGCTCAAATTGGAATACCATATTAAACTTCCCTTGCTCTTCTCCAACCCAAAGCTCAGCATCTTCAATTTTCACACCATTTGCCTCGCCGACAGTCATAATATCATAATTGGCAAATGTTCTTGCTTTTAACTCTTCTAAAAGCGGCTGAATACCATCAACATTCATATGTTTATCAAAAGAAGGTACATACTTGAGCCCTTTTGGATTCGGCATGTCTTTAAACCCTTCTTCTTTTTTAATATGACTAATCGCATCAACACGGAAGCCATCAATTCCTTTATCAAGCCACCAATTCACTGTGTCATATAACACCGCACGTACTTCTTCGTTTTGCCAGTTTAAATCTGGTTGCTTACGTGAGAACAGATGTAAGTAATATTGATCAGTTGCTTCATCATACTCCCAAGCAGATCCATTAAAAATACTTTCCCAGTTATTCGGTTCTTTTCCATTTTTTCCGTCGTGCCAAATATACCAATCACGCTTTGGATTATCCTTGGAAGAACGCGATTCAATAAACCACGGATGCTCATCACTTGTATGATTAATAACTAAATCAATAATAATCTTCATATCACGTTTATGCACTTCTGCTAATAGTTCATCAAAATCAGCCATCGTACCAAATTCGTCCATAATATCTTGATAATCACTAATATCATAGCCGTTATCATCGTTTGGTGATTTATACATTGGACAAATCCAAATTACATCTATACCAAGTTCTTTTAAATAATCTAGTTTTGAAATAATACCTTGCAGATCTCCAATACCATCGCCATTTGAATCCATAAAGCTGCGCGGATAAATTTGATAAGCTACCGCTTCTTTCCACCACGTTTTATTCATAATTTCTTCTCTCCTTTTGCACAAGTTGATGCAAACGTTTTCGTAAAGATATCATAACAAAATATGTGAAATTTGTAACGGGTTTTTTATCGTATATTACCACTTTTACTCATTTAATATGTTTACTGTTCCCTTTCTGATACATAAATGTCTATACTTTTTATCTCGCTATTCGCTGGCAGCCCCCCTCCTCAAGATAGAGAGAAAAATGAAAAAGATCGGGAGAACAATTTCTGGCATATACCAAATTGGACGAAATTCCCATACAGTTCATTTTAAAAATCCATTGCTTACATATAGCAAATCCATTATCTTTAAAAAAGTCTATTGTAATATTTAAAGTAATAGGGAGGATTTATGTTAACATCTTTAAAAATTAAAAAGTTATGCACCGCTATGCATAACCAAATTTTTGATATTCGTTATAAAGCAATGATAGAGCTACACGACATAACAGAAAACAAAATACCCATTCCAGTACTTATAGATCTCGTTTATGCTGCAAGTAAACAATATCCTAATCCCATAGATGAACAAGATGATCCAAGTTTTTGTATCCTTTCTTTCGTCAATCGATACCCAAACGAAACAATCATTGAACCAATATTAGAGTGTTTTTCCGATTTTTCATCACGAGCAAAGGAAGTTGCTCTTGAAACATTAGTAAAAATTGATGAATATAAAGGAATTCCTGCATTTTTGAAATTAGTTAGTATATGTGAGGATGAACAAGTAACCATTCCTTTCTGGTTATTGGAAGAATTAGATGACATTGCTCATCACATTTTCCCTCAACTTTTAAAGGAAATTGATGAAGGAGAAAAAGGGGTTCATATTCTGGCTTTATTATTACAACTGTTACTTCATAAAAAATACATATTAACACCATCCGATCAAGCAATGTTACAACATATTTTGCCATCAAAAGCACAGTCAGTATACAAAGATTATCAATCATTTGAGAAAGAATACTATATAGACAAAGTATATCAGCAATGGAATGAGATGTATCTCCCAATTCGTTCTGAGTTAAGCATATACTGCGGCATTATGGGATTTTTATGTGATACATACACAAGGGAGCTTCTCGAAAATTTCCTATCCCTAAAAGATGATTGGATCGCATGTAGTGCTCTTATCGCATTAACAAGAAAAGGAATCGAGCAAGAATTGGATTTATATGAAACATATGCAAAATTATCTGAGACTCGGAGTTTTCTATTTTTACAGTTACAACTTCTAGAACGAGAAGACTTGTTCCCATTACAATATAAAACACAAGAACAACTGGTATTAGGACAAATCGAAGAAATGTTGTTAGAAGGAACCTTCAAACATTTGCCTAGTACACATACAATTTGGAAAGAATGCGAGCAACAAGATGAAAATGGCATCGATTGGATATATTATGTAACAAAGTTTACAAGTGAACAAATGCCCTGGAAAGAAAAAGGAGAACTTACTACCGTTGCTCGTGTGCAAAAACAAAACTTAACAAGAGAATTAACAATAGAAATAGAAGCATTCACCGGATACGAAGAAGCTCATAAATATTCTGTTAAAGAGCATATAGAACGCGCAATTGAATTTGGCAGCAATGATGATGAAATTGCAATAATCAATGAAGAAATGATTTATCAATTTACACCTTCATTTGATTATCTCCGTCTCATTAGCTCTATTATACTAGCAGGATTTTCTATCTTTTATTTTAAAGACAAGAACCTAGTAGAAATCATGTTGATTGCCGCACTAGCTACCGCTTTAGTTTGGATTATTCAAAAAAACTATCGCGAAGTAAAAGCAACATTTGTTCATTTAAAACACGGTTACATTGAATATCAAACAATATATGATGCATGGAAAATCCGCACAAGTGAAATTGCTGCGATTACTTTTGAAAAAAGAAAATTCCGTAAAGGGGAACGCTTAGAGAAGCTCGCTTTTACTACAGACTATATAGTCTTTTATGATAAAAACCAACAAGAGCTTTTAGCAATTCCTTTATACCTATTGAATGAAGAACTGCTTTTCAATTGGATAGAACATGTCGTCCCACACGCAGCTGTTACAATTGATTAAAGAACAAATAAAGTGACACTTTCATCCGTGCAAAGTAATATAAAATAAGGTAGCGCATGAGCGCTACCTTGTTTTGGTAAACCTTTTGCTGGATTCTTATCAAACTTCAATACACCTACAGATTTTTCTTCACCATTAATTTTTGTATACGCTGCATCATCTATAATGGCAAACATATCAGCATATGAGCGGTCATCACCAATAATAATATTTCCTTCATACTTTAATTTACGACCGTCATAACACCTTTCGTTTACAACAAAATAAAAAGGAAGAACGATCATCGTTCTTCCCTATACCATAAACTGTGCAATTGTCTTCTTTAATTCCGCTGCCCGCTTCTCTAAATCTTTTGATAGCCGATCAATGAATATCATATTTTCAGATTGCTTCATTGTTACGCGAGCAACTTCCTGTGCTCCTGCAGAAGTTTCTTCAGCAATTGCTGCTACTTCCTTCGTTTGTATACCCGTTTCATGAATATAATTCATCTGTTCATTCATATAACTACTAATTTTTTGAATCGCATCCACTACTTCCATAATGCTTGCTGTCATTTCTTTTAAAATAACTTCTGTTGCTTCGCCGCGTTCTGCCTCTTCTTTCGCTACTTTCACTTGCTCTTTCATTTGTAGAGAAACATGGTTCACTTCGTTTTGCATATCATGCAATAACTTTGAAATATTTTGTGCTGAACTTGCACTTTCATCTGCTAATTTTCGTACTTCTTCAGCAACAACTGCAAACCCTCTTCCATGTTCTCCGGCACGCGCTGCCTCAATTGATGCGTTTAAGGCTAACAAATTCGTTTGGCTAGCAATTTCACTCACTAATAAGACAATATGCCCTACTTGCTTCGTGTGATCTTCTAGCTTTTGTACACTTTTCATCGACTGTTCATTTTCTCTTGCTAACATTTGAATCCCTTCAATAAGTGACACAAAAACACGTGTACTTTGCCCAAGCGCCTGCACCATTTGCGAAGATAATTGATCTGATTGTTTTGCTTTTTCTTCTACTTCACTTGCAATAGAAATTGTGGCATCAACAGTAGAAACAATCGTTTGAATAGAAGCAGCTGATTGCTCAGCTCCTACGGAAATTTCGGTGAGTGTTTCCGATACTCCTTGTGCTTGTTTCGTCGCCTCTCCTGTTTGCTCTCGAATTTGCTGTACTTGATTGTGTGTGTATGCAAACGTTGTATCAATATTTTTCACCATTGTCCGTAAATTTCCAAGCATCGCATTAAAAGCAACACTTAAAGAACGGATCTCATCATCTGCTTTTGGAAGAGAAACATCTTCACGAATATCTCCATTCGCCGCTTTATGGGCAGCTTCTTCCAGCTTTCGAAGTGGTTTAATAAGAAAATCTGCTGCAAAATATGCTAAAATCCCTGACCAAATAACCCCTAATATCATCACAATAATATTGTACATAGTTTGATTTATGTATTCATGAACATAATCATATACAACATAAATAAACACCAAACTTGTTGAATACGTAATAAGCGCTAAAATCGTCGTAAACAACACTAGCTGTATACGCAATCCAAAGGAAAAAGGCTTCTTTTCTTTCTCCATCCTAAGCTTCCCCCTATCTAAATGATATAAGTATCTTCTATATGTTATTATCTATATTTTTCATATAAAAAGATATATAGATTCATAAAATAAATAATTAAATTTTAAAATAAATAATTACACCTCTATTCCTTTCTATCAATGATCCTATATAACACACCTAAATATTGCTGTTTACAGATTTTATATACGACAATTTATCCCGCTATTCGCGGGCAATAAGATCCCCCACTTTATAATCCCTTTAAATTTTTAACAAAAAATAAAGGAATATGACAATTTATGACTAATTACCAAAAACAAGGTATTTTTATACACCTGAATTTCATTGGAGGGGGATGCATGATACAAGTTCAAAATCTAACAAAATCTTTTGGTTCCTTAAACGTGCTCAAAAACGTCAATTTACACGTGCAAGAAAAAGAAGTTGTTGTCTTAATTGGTGCAAGCGGTTCAGGGAAAAGTACATTATTGCGCTGTTTAAATTTCTTAGAGATGTATGATGATGGAGAAATTTCGATACAGGGAGAAAAAATCCATCCAAAACATACAAATCTAAACAAAGTCCGCGAAGATGTCGGCATGGTTTTTCAACATTTTAATTTATTTCCTCATATGACCTCACTAGAAAACATCATTGAAGCTCCTATTCACGTCAAGAAGTTAGACAAAACAAAAGCAACAAGCATTGCCTACGAATTGTTAGGAAAAGTCGGATTGCAAGATAAGGCTAACGTAATGCCCGATCTTTTATCAGGTGGCCAAAAACAACGAGTCGCTATCGCAAGAGCACTCGCAATGAATCCGAAGATTATGTTATTTGACGAACCTACCTCAGCTCTCGATCCTGAACTCGTCGGAGAAGTACTACAAGTTATGAAAGACCTCGCAAAAGAAGGTATGACAATGATTATCGTCACGCATGAAATGGGATTTGCCCGTGATGTAGCTGACCGCATCATTTTTATGGATGACGGACAAATCGTAGAAGATGCACCTCCAGAACAGTTTTTCACCGCTCCGTCAAATCAGCGTGCGAAGCAATTTTTACGAAACATTATATAAACATTGGAGGGGTTTTTATGAAACGAAAGATGTTTAAAGTAATAGCAGCGATTACATTATGTGCTTCTTTAGTATTAAGTGCCTGTAGTAAAGAAAGCAGCACTACATCAACAGACGGAAAGAAAGAATTTCGCTATGCAATGAGCGGTTTATATAAACCATTTAACTATAAAGAAAATGGCAAGCTTGTCGGCTTTGATGTCGAAATTGGTGAGGCACTTGCTAAAAAAATGAATATGAAGGCTGTTCCTGTAACAAATCCTTGGGAAACACTCATACAAGGTCTGCAAGCAAAAAAATATGATGTAATTTTAGGAAGTATGGCTATCACAGAAGATCGTCTCAAAGCGGTTAATTTTACGAATCCATATTATCGCTCTGGGGCACAAATTTTCGTTTCAAAAACTAACACATCAATCTCCTCTGCTGAAGATTTAAAGGGGAAAAAAGTAGGTGTCGTAAAAGCAAGTACATTCAAAACACTTGTTGCCAAGCAGACAAATCAAATTACAGAATACGATAGCGACATTACCGCTCTTATGGATTTAGAACCAGGGCGAGTTGATGCTGTTGTCACAGATCAAATGGTCGGTCTTCGTATGATGAAAGAGGGAAAATCAAATATAAAAGATGCTGGTAAACCATTATCTCTTGATGAAATGGCCATTGCTGTTCGCAAAGATGATAAAGAATTAATGCAAAAATTAAATAAAGCATTAGATGGAATCATTCAAGATGGTACATATGAGAAAATTAGTAAAAAGTGGTTTGGTCGTAACATTCTAGGCGAGAAAGCAAAATAAATTTTTATACATGAGTAGTGCCCCGCACCTTTCCTTAGGGCATTGCTATCATATTCATAAAATTAAAATCAACTCATATAGAGGTGATACTAATGATCGATATTTTCATATCTACATATCCAACGTTCCTAAAAGCAATTGTTCTGACATTACAATTAACAATAACCTCCTTATTGCTTGGATGCCTAATTGGATTGTTATTTGCTTTTTTTCGTATTTCCAATAGTAAACTCTTAAATGGAATTGCACATGTATACATTGCCATTATTCGTGGTATACCGTTAGTTGTACAAATTATGATTCTCTATTTTGGAATTACATCTGTTATTGTGTTATCACCTTTTTGGGCTGGCGCTATTGCCCTCGCTATTCATAACGGCGCCTATATTACCGAAATTTTCAGGGGTTCCATTCAGTCTGTAGACCGAGGTCAACTCGAAGCAGCTCGCTCTTTAGGAATGACATACCCATTAGCAATGCGACGTATTATTTTGCCTCAAGCATTTCGTTTGTCTATTCCGCCTCTAGGCAATCAGTTCATTATCGGCTTAAAAGACTCTTCACTCGTTGCCTATGTAGGAATGTCCGAGCTATGGGGATCCGGGCTTTCTGAAGCTGCTGCCAACTTTCAGCAACTTGAAACATATATTGTCGTCAGCATCTATTACCTTGTGCTGGTTCTTCTATTTACATACCTCGTTCATCTTCTTGAGAAACGATTAGCACGAAAAAATATGAATCATACACAACCCGCTAAGCAAAAAGAAATCCCTATGTAAAAAGCACGAACTCTTCATGAGTTCGTGCTTTTATCTTTATTATATAAAAATCACTGATTCTAATACCGAAATATATTTTAGCCGTTTTTTACATTTTTTACTTCTTCTATACTTTCCTCGCGATATTCAATATTCGCAGGATCTAATCCATTCCCTAAGGAACCGTATAGATGAGCTTTATGCGGATCAATTAACTCGCTACCTTGGTGGTACACACGCGGTGTATTCCAAAGCGCAGCTAAAGCTTTCCCCATCGGCATTTCATGATAGCGCTCTGGCCACATTTCTTTAATTTTCTCTTTTACTAATGGATAGTATTTTGAGCTCATACCTGGGAACAAGTGATGCTCTGTATGATATGAGAAATTAAAATGTAACACGTCTACCCAGCGCGGCACTGTTACTGATAAACAGTTGGCAAGCGGATCGTTTACAGGAACAATCGGATTCAAACGGTGATTTGTTGCGATATATCCCATTACAATAGCGTTTGCAATTAATAATGGAATAACGTAAGCAAAAAACCATTTTAAAGGTCCCATAATAAAAAATAAACTAATCCAAACTGTCCATGGTAAAAGAAGCTGAAGCCATACAGATTTTTGAGTTGATGGCTTAAATTCCTTGATAAAAAGGAAAAACATACGAGACGAATGCATCGTAAATTGAAATGTTAACGATAGAAAGCTAAAGAAAGAACGAACGTGCAACGGAAGGCGATATACCCAGCGTAAAAATTTGCTTTTCTTAAACTTATCCATCGTTGGCCACGCATCCGGATCATGCTCCTCATGCTGTGTATGCACATGGTGAGTCAAATTGTGCCACTTTCTCCACAACTTTGGTCCAGTTGACAGCGGCAAGAACGCAATTGCTCCAAGAAAATCTCGTAGCCACGCTTTTCTTACTACTGTACCATGCAAAATTTCATGTCCTAGAAATCCCATAGATGCAAAACATAATCCTAAAACGATTGCAATTCCAAGATTAGCCCACACGTTCAAATCTAATAAACCAATTGTCAAAAATCCCGCTATCGTAATAAGTAAATAGGCTAGTCCACCAAACAAACGAGTTGGGACTGGTTTAAATGCCTTCTTTGGCAAATGCGGTGATACACGTGCTGCATACCATCCAAACGTATGAAGATCCTTCATTCTTTTACCCCCTTTGCATGCCGCGCTTACGCACCTTACATACATCGATTGTCGTTTCCAGATTGATAATACTATTATTATAAAATTTTCTTTCTCAAAGAAAATTATGTTCACTCATTCTTACAATTATTATTCATTGAAAAACATTTCTCTTTTTACCCTTTATCAACCTTTCCACTAGATGAATCATATCAGTAGACTTTCTATGTTGTCAATAACTTTTATGACCTAGTAATAAAAGTTGGTTATATTTTCATAATCACTTCTTATGTTACTAAATAAAAAACGCTTATTTACCAACATTTACACTTCTACCAATTCTTTATCACTTCATTACTAAACACTTAATTTTATGAAGGATACTATACTTAATCCTATTTATCTTATGTTATGTCAAGCAAATAAAAACAAAAAACCCTGTACAAAGCCTCCGCTATTTTATTATTTTAAAATAATTTAATTTTAACACATGAAATTTTTGTTAATGGAAAAATTAAGTAACAGAAACTAATTACAATAAGAGGTGCATTCAGATGGAATATGAACAAATGCCAAGATTTCCAGAACCATATTGGCGAGATTCTACTACCTTCCCTACTTTTCCAAAGTTAACCGAGAACATAAAAACAGAAGTTGCCATTGTCGGAGCAGGTATCACGGGCATTACAACAGCCTACTTACTTGCAAAAGAAGGAATCAAAGTTGCATTAATCGATGCCGGAAATATATTAAATGGCACAACAGGGCATACAACCGCAAAAATTACAACCCAGCACGATCTTATTTACGATGAACTAATTAGCAATTTTGGGGAAGAGAAAGCGAGATTATATTACGAAGCAAACGATAAAGCACGGCAATTTATAAAAGATATCGTACAACAGCACAATATCCAATGTGATTTCACAGAAGAAGATGCTTATCTATATACGAATTCAACCGAAAGTCTACACAAGTTAACGAAAGAATTAGAAGCATACAAAAAGCTTGGTATCCCTGGCAAATACGTAGAAAGTATCCCGCTTCCAATTCCTATAAAAGCGGCACTTGTTATAAAGAATCAAGCACAGTTCCATCCGCTTCGCTATTTAGCGGCGCTTGTCGAGCAATTCATTGAAGCTGGCGGTGTTATATACGAAAACACAACTGCAGTTGATGTGGAAAAGGGATCTTATCTGCAAGTCATTACAAGGGACGGACATCGAGTTACTTGTAGCTATATCATTTCTTGTTCACACTTTCCGTTTTATGATGCGAACAGCTTTTTCTTCGCAAGAATGTACGCAGAGCGCTCTTATGTCCTCGGTGTAAAAACAAAACAAGAATATCCAGGGGGAATGTATATAAGTATTGATAATCCGAAGCGTTCCCTTCGCTATACAGCAATGGGTGATGAAAAATTGGTGTTAATTGGCGGTGAAAGCCACAAAACAGGACAAGGCATTAACATGATGAAACACTATGATGCACTGCAAGCATTTGGCGAAGAAACCTTTGGCATAGAAGAAATTCCATACAGATGGGCAACGCAAGATTTGATTACACTCGATAAAGTTCCTTATATCGGACACATCAATGAAAATAACCCTAACATTTTCGTCGCAACAGGCTACCGTAAATGGGGCATGACAAATGGAACTGCGGCAGCTTTATTATTAAAAGCGTCCATCATGAAAATCGATAGCCCATACAAAGAACTGTACGCACCATCACGTTTCCATACGAATCCAGATATAAAAACGTTTGTCACTCAAAACCTCGATGTAGCAAAACATTTACTTGAAGGAAAACTGGAATTTGCACTTCGTAAACCAGAAGATCTCGAAAATGGAGAAGGTGCTGTCGTAAGGGTAAACGGAAAACGTGCCGGTGCTTATAAAGACGATGACGGCAAACTTCACATTGTTGATACAACTTGTACACACTTAGGCTGTGAAGTGGAATGGAATAATGGTGATTGTACGTGGGATTGCCCTTGTCATGGTTCGCGGTTTTCAATTCATGGAGACGTAATTGAGGGGCCGGCTGATAAGGCGTTAAAGAGAATTGAAGATATGTAATACTGTTAATGTACACCCTTTACCAAGGAGGAGCACCAATATTATCGGTGCTCTTTCCAGCTTTGCTGTAGCATATCCCGAAACAGGACATTCAACTGCTCAATATCTATAGCTGTCTTCTTTTCTAAACTCTTCACATACTCCTCGTAATACATAATCTGTTCTTCTAAAAATTCATTCAATGCCGCAATTCTTGGTCCTACATCCAGCTCGATACCTGCTTTTTTCTTCTCAAGCAGTTCCTCAATTTCTTTCAAAAGGTCTGCGCCCAAGGCTAATCCATTCATTAACTTTTCAAACTCAACAGGCGGCAATGTTCCATTCTCTTCTAACCATTTACAAGCCAATATCGGACGTAATACATAAAAGTATTTCTTTAGCTTTACTTCTTCACCTTTCAAAAACGTGCGATAGTTTTTAGATGCCATATGTAAGTAATGATATATCGTTGCTTTTTGGTCAAAATAGCTACTCATTTCCTGCAAACGCTCCGGAAGATTTGATGCCTTAGCGTATACAATTGGCGAAAGAATCCACTCTAACAAAGCTGGATTCGATTTAGAAAATAGCTGTAATGCTTTCCGGAGTTCCCAGCCAGTTATATCGAGGGCATCGCTAACTGGATACTCAATAACGTCCCGCCTTTGGTTAATTGATAAGTACCAGTCCACTCGATGTATGTATACAAAACGAACATCATAATCACTATCTTTCGACGGGAACCCCCACGCCCTGCTTCCGGATTCAACAGCGAAGAGAATCTTTACGTCGTTTTCTCTTTCAATTCGTTGTAGTTCTAATTGAATTTTTTCTCTCATATGTATCACTCTCATTTTTCTATCATTTCCTCGGAAATTCGACACCGAATCCAAAACACCTGCCTTTAGTATGGCATCTGCGATAACATACATATACAAGTTTTCTATATATGTGCTGTCTTCTTTTAAGATGAAATATCAATGAAGAAAACCCTCTATTTTTCAACTATTGTAGCTTTGAAATAAAGTTTGATCAAAAATACCTCGCAACCCCAAGTTTTACGATAAATAAAAAGAATCCATTTTGAAAATATTGATTAAAATGAATTCTTCTCCAGCAGATTTGAGTTCCCTGACCATTGCTGATCCTAAGCCAAACAACTATACCACCTCTAGCAAAATAATTAGCATACCATATTCAAGAAAGGTTAGTTAACTAATAGCATATGTTTTATTGGAAGGGTGTGATTGAATTATGGATCATCAGAAATGGGGCGTTGGAGGATTAGTATTCGTTGGCTGCATGTTTCTTGGTGGAGGAGTGGGATCTTTATTAGGAAGTTCCCAAATTGGATGGCTGATAGGAATGGGTGTTGGATTTCTCGGGATGGCTTTAACGAGACTGATTAGAAAATAATAGAACAGAGGGTTCTTCTTTCAGTAAATAAGACAATATGCATTTAAATAATTACTTACATACTAGCCCTGTAACATGTAGTAATCGTACTCATACAAAGCCACTCCTAAAAGACACTACCATATGTCACTTCCGCGTTAGGCAGGATAAGATATCAAAAAACTAACACCTTGGAAACCAAGGTGTTAGTTTTGCTCTTGTGATATTTTCTCTGCAATCCGTTCAAACTCTGCTTGTATTTCCTCTTTGAATGCATCCACTTTATCAAAATCCATCGCTGCAATATAAATTCTCTCTAGTTTGTCACGTGCAGATTTTGCCCTCGCTAAATAGGACATCGCTTCATTCATTTTTTCTCTATAGCGCCTTGATACATCATGAATTTCTACTGCATATTTTTCATCTGTTCCCGGTTCAATAATAAGCTTATACATATCAATGATTTCATCACTCTCACGTGTTGGAAAATATTCATGAGGTGCTGTACTATCAAAGATCGCAAAGCCAAGCTCTCTTACAATAACCATATCAAGACTATTTGGATCAAAGCCGCAATGATAAATCTCAACATCGAAGCCCTTCTCTTCAGCTGCCGCTGCTAATTTTTTTAACATCGTCGATTTCCCAGAACCAGGACGCCCTTTTATAAAATAACGCTTCGGTACATCTTCCGTTAAATTTGGAACAAAATCAACTGCTCCTTTTGGCGTTGCAGCTCCTAAAAAACGATGCTTTACATTGGCTTGTTTCGTACACGTTTTATCAGTAAAAAATCGCTGTATGAGCTGTCCTGTCAGCTCATTTGCTTTTTTAAAATCAATATGGTCAATATAAAATTTCTCCCACTCATCATGAATCTCTAACGCTGTCTTAAAACACGCATAAGCTGCTTGAAATGCATTGCTCGCTTCCGATGTATAACGCATAATCTCATCTTTATGCGCCCTAAGTTGAATAGAATCCCAGGCTACCCCTAAATTTATATACTCTTCTATAACACCTGGCGCTTTCGGTTCAATAACATGCGGTGCTGTTCCATCAACAATCCCAACCTTTAATGACGGAATAATCACACCATCAATTGAGTTATTGTCAGACGAACAATGTAACAATTCAATATCATACCCTTTATCAACCCACTCACGACCAATCACCTTCATAAGCGAAGATTTTCCTGTTCCAGGTCCACCTTTTAAAATAAACAACCGGTCTAACCCAGTTAAGTTCTCTTCATATAAACTGTAAAATCCCCTTGCTGTATTACCGCCAGCATAATAATTTTTTATATTTCCTGTCACTGCCTTTCACTCCCTTGTAAGCAGTTTCACTACATAAGCTACAATATGCAAACAGGAAAGAATAGGTGAATACCCATCTACAGGCCAAAAAAGAGAAACTCATAACAGTTTCTCTTCATCTATCATTATTCATTTCTATATTTTTTTCTCCAAGAATACAGAAGAAGGCTTAACATAATGACCGTTTGTAGCATAATAATCGCCGCATCCCAAAAATATAAATTCGATACTGGTTTTTGCAAGTTAGGAATCGTTTGCCTCATCATATACACCGACTGCGGAATATAAAACAGAACTGCCAATGCAATTGTTACAGTAACGCCGATAACATAAAAAAGGCCATAAAAACGAACAACCTTCTCTTCACCAGTAAACAATTCACTATTGTTCACACGGAACTTTGGAACAAACAAACCTTTTATATAGCGCTTTCCATTCTCCATTAAGTTATAACAAGCTGTCATATTTTCAAACACATAATACAAATCTGTTTTCATATATATGCAGCATTGATATACCATACGTAAAGTAGTATCAAATACAGCAAGCGCAAGAATCCCTGACAATACTTGTGAATGGATTGGAAAAAGGATTTGAATCATTACAGCAATAAATAAAATAACTGTATCAAAACTCATGCCCGCTAAATACAGAATGTTTCTTTCTTTCGCAGGCAACTTCCAAACGGATGACATATCTGTCTCAAGTACAACGAAAAATAAACGATGTCCAAATTCCACCTTTGTTGGAAAATCATGCGCCCTAATCGCAAGCACATGCCCCATTTCATGAATAAACACCAAAAAAAATGTGATAGAAGCCCAAACTAAAATATTAAACGTCATCACATCAAACACGAACAAATCTTTATAGTTTGGCAATAAAGATGGATTCACGATAAAAAGAGCGATATTCACTACAAAAAGAATCGTATAGAGCAGCATTGTCTTTTGATTAAAAAAGAAACGACCAACCTTTGGAGAAATCCATGAAAATCCTAATTTCTCCTTTTCTTTCTTACAAACTATTTCCTCACCATCTACTGCTTGAACAAGCTCTAAATCGAGCAATTGCTGTGCAAAATCAAGCATATCGACGTCTTCTTCAGGATACTGTTTTTGTAATTTCTCTTCTACTTCTCTTAAGTGCAATCCCTTTTGAATCATAGTAATTGCATCAATACAAATAAGAGGCATTTCATAAAATTCACCGGTTGTTACATCTTCAACAATGTAATTTTTTTGATCTTGACGGACTTCTATATTATGTAATACTAATGCCGATTCATATGTTAGTTTCATAGTATTCACCTTTTTCTATAACAGCTGAAATAAATAAAAAAGGATGCGAAGCATCCTTTTTTATTTATTTTAGTGCAATGGCCATGGACACCACCAACATGTTATTTTTACTTTTTTCAACTTACGAATTTTCATTTTTTCACCCCCCCTCCTTTTAATGGTATCCTTATATATCTCCCTTACAAGATAGCTTTTGATGTGTTTCTTTCCAAGCTGGATACACCTTTTGAAATAGCTCTACTAAATCTGGATCAAACTGTGTTCCTTTTCCACCAATAATTCTCTTATAAGCTTCTTCTAAAGGAAGTGCGGAGCGATATGATCGTGAGGATGTCATTGCATCAAAAGCATCTGCAACTGCCGTAATACGTGCTAATAATGAAATTTCCGTTTCTTTTAATTGATCTGGATAACCTTTTCCATCCCAACGTTCATGGTGAGAACGAATTACACTAATTCCTCGTTGTAAGCCTTCTACTCCTTGCATCGCATCCGCCCCAACAGTCGTATGCGTTTTAATAACTTCAAACTCCTCAGCCGTTAAACGAGAAGGTTTTGTTAAAATATGATCTGGAATATGTATTTTTCCAATATCGTGAAGTAAACAAGCATAGTAAAATTCTTTTAATTCATCCGCCTTAAATCGCCCTGTTTCTTTCGCCAGTATAAGTGCATAAGCAGCCACTCGTTCACTATGTCCTCTCGTATAAGGATCCTTTAATTCTAAAGTTGCAATAACCCCTTTTACTAACGCTTCTAGTTGTCTATCATATGAAATTTTTACTACTTCTACATAGCGTCGAAAACGTTTTAACAATATATAAGCAACAAAAGATAAAAGTGAAATAGCTATAATTGGAATAATGACAGTAGCTGTTTGTAATACTAATCCAATCAAAATATATTTACTTAATACACCTAAAAATACAAACCAAAAAAAACGTGTATTAACAAAAATAGGCGTAAATAAAATCGCAAACAATTCCGCAATATTACCGCTTGCATATATCCTCGGGTACATTAAATAACTCCCAATATCATCTATAATCGTTAATAAGATATATATACCAAAACAAATGTATTTGATTAAGGACTCTTTATTTTCTTTAAAAACATAATACATCACAGGTAATAACAAGAGCATAATAATATAAAACCACGGCCCCATAAAACTTATATGTTTTGTACCATCTTTTACAATACAGACTGGGAAAATATAATTATACAAAAAATCATATAATATAAAAACGGAATAAAATAATGATACAAACCATTTTGTAGCCTGCTTTTCTTCCCTTTCTAAGGCGGGATTAGTTAACACATTTTCCATATTTGCCCCCATAAGCTGTATGTACTCTTGGAAGTGTATATTATTTATTTAAATATACAACTACAAGGTTATTTTAACCAACATAACATTTCGCCATTTATCGACATTTTCCTCTATTATAAATGAAATATTTTCTAAATAAAACAGATTGCCCCCTCTTTAACAATACTTTTACATCTTTGTTTACTTATAATCATGTATAAAAGAACTCTTCTTTCACCGTTTGAAAGAAGAGTTCTTTATACATATATTTATTTTATCTCTGCCACCGGTAACATAACATTTACCTTTGTCCCAACACCAATCTTGCTTTCAAATACTATTTTACCTTGATGATCTTCAATAATTTTATATGTAACCATTAGTCCTAATCCCGTTCCATTTTCTTTTGTCGTATAAAATGCTTCACCTATTTTATCTATTTTCTCTTGATCCATTCCGCAGCCTTCATCAGTAACACTCACTACAATTTGATTATCCTGAACTAAATTCGCTTCTACAATAATATTGCCGCCATTTGGCATCGACTCTATCGCATTTTTAATAATATTAAGAAATACTTGTTTCATTTGTTTCTCATCACATTGTATGGAAGGTAATGCTTTATCAGACATCATCGAAATTGTAATACCACATTGTGAAGCTGGCTGCTCTACAATATAAATCACATAAGATAAAATATCATTTATATTATGTAGTTTATATTCTCTCTTTTTTGGCTTCCCAAGAACCATTAATTCACTAACAATCGTATTCATGCGCTCAATTTCTTGCACCATAACATTATAATATACAGCATCTTCAGGGTGCTTTTCTCTCTGCAATTGTGTAAATTCTTTTAATGACGTTAACGGGTTACGAATTTCATGTGCAATAGCAGTCGCCATTTTCCCAACGACTGCTAGCTTCTCGGCTTGCTGCGCTTCTTCAAATATTTTTGTAATGGTACGAATATACGCTTTAAAACGCGTTAACAGAAGGCATGATATAATTGCAAGAATTACACAAAATACAATAGGAATAATAGCTCTTGGCGTCCCTAAGATAATTCCTAGAAAGGCATATTTCCCAATCATCCCAAGTGTGACTACCCAAAAATATCGTTTATTCACAAAAAGGGGAGAAAATAGAATAAGAAATGGTTCTACTACGTTCCCGCTTGTGAATTCTTTAGTAGTTCCTAAATACATCATTAAATTATTCACTACATCAATGAAGATGTATCCAAGGAAAATAATATACTTTACAGCATATGGATTTTTCTTTTTTATAAAATAAACCCCTATTATTAATAATAGTAGCATGAAAGCATACATTCCAAACTCTAATCCACCTTCAGGCGGAGCAAAATCCTTGTCATCTATTTTCATTTTGAGATAAATATAATTATAGATAATGTCATAAGAGAAGAAAATAATATAAAACAAGCTCAAAAAAAGTTTTAGTGCTTTAATCTCCTCTTGTATAAGTACATGAACCTTGTCCACGATAAAACTCCTTTATCAACAACAACAATTTTCCTAGTCATTTATTACCTTATAAAAAACAATTTTATGAAACTGTTCTATATCGAATAAATTACTAGTATAAGTATGATTTATAAAGTTAATACTGTTCTGCCTGTGTAATTGGCAAAATTACCTCTATCTTAGTACCAGTAATGATTCCATGATTGAAATAGACTTGCCCTTGATGCTCATTCACAATTTTATAAATAGCCATTAAACCTAAAGCAATTTCGCTTTCCTTTTTCATTTCAAAAGGATTTGCAATATCCCCCCTACTTTTTCTATCAATTGTACACATTCTATCAGAAATATATATAAGAGCTTGATTTTCTGTAATCATATACATTCCAACATTTATATTTTTTTCTTGTTTCATTGTTTCAATTACCTTTTTTATAGCATGAACTAAGACGTATTGTATTTGACTCGCATCACATTCTATATTTGGTGCATCTTCTGTAAAAACGTGGTTCACCTTTATCTTACTTTCCAACATTTTTTGTTCTGCCTCAGTCTCAGTAATTGCTGCTAATATTAACTGCTTTACACTATGTATACCATACTCCATAGATCTTGGTTTTCCTAGAATCATAAGCTCACTTATCATTTCATTCATTCTTTCAATTTCTTGAATCATGTTAGGATAAACTGGATCATCCGGATACTTTTCTTTCTGTAATTGTGTAAAACCTTTTAACGATGTTAGCGGATTGCGTATTTCATGTCCAATGGCTGCAGACATCTCTCCTATAACTGCCAACTGCTGCTTTTGTTTTGTTTTTGTAAATACCTTATTAATTCCCTCAATGTAAGATTGGAAGCGCATTAATAAAATGTAGGAGATACCTAATATTACAATAGGAACAAGCATTGTGAGAAAAGCCTTCGGCTCTTGAAATACAGCTATAATTACACTATATTTTATAACTAAACTAGTAGTTAAAACCCAGAGATACCTTGTACTCATAAAAATAGGGACAAAAAAAGTCAAAACACTTTCCATGAAATTTCCAGCCCCGAGCCCAGATGCTCCACTCAAATACATTGTTACATTACAAAAAATATCTCCAAACAAATATCCTATTAAATATACATATTTTACTGCATGTGGAATCTCTCTTTTTATGCAATGTATGCCAATCAATAATAAAACTAACATAAGCAGACACAACCCAATGGCCAGTACAAATTTATATGTACCCGTGTTGAAGTTTACTCCCTTTATGTGTGGTCCCTGAAAAATTATATAAGCAAAATTAAACACCCACAAAAATAACTTTGCACTTTTCATTTCTTCTTCAAACAATATGGTATTTGGATTCACCTTAAACTCCTTTGCACACTTATATAATTGCGAATAAAAATCTCCCTAACATTACATTATAACAATAATACAATGTTACACAATCTTATTGTAAAAATACAAAAGAAGACTTTTATCTAATAGATTACATCTCTAATTAGAAATAGCCTTCTTCCCATTACTTATTCTCCCCTGCTATTTTGAAATATCTTTTCACGCTCTTTGTATATAAGAAAAACTCTCTTTCTAAAGACTATTTAGTCAAACTTTTTCTTCTATGATTACAATCATGTATTTTAATAATTCATTCATATTTTCCAAGTATCCTATCCCTAGTCCTCATCCTTCACATCTACATCTTCTGGAATTGGTTCATTTAATATTTCTTCTACTAACTTTTTATATTTCTCCATTTGTTCTAAGTGCGTATTAAATTGCTCTTTATTCAGCAAGTACTGCTGGCCATCATGGACAGCACGAATGCGTTTTTGTTGGATTAAGCTTTCGATATACGATTCTGGCATACTTAAAAATTCAGCTGCTTCTTTTACTGTTAAATACAATATGTTCATTCCTCTCTGTATGAAATACAACATTTCAGCTATATAAACTTTATCACATACAACATAACTTTTGGAGCTGACTACGCAATTGTATTATATTCTATATAAACAAAAGATTAGGGAATCTGATCCCTAATCTTTTGTTACTTTTGACCGTATGTCTCAAACTTCTTCGCTAATACAGCTAATTCTTCCTCTGGTAATAGCTTCGGTTCTCCTATGCATTTCGTTTGATAGTAAATTTGCGCACAAAATTCGATCTCTTCTGCGACTGTAAACGCCATTTTAATATTATGTCCCCCTGCAATAAGTCCATGATTCGCAAGTAAAACAGCGCGGCGATCTATCATTCCTTCATAAGCTGCTTCTGCTAATTCTTTCGTACCAAATGTTGCATACGGTGCACAGCGCACATTTGGACCTGCAAAGGCTACTAAATAAGAAACAGCTGGAAGCTCCCAACCTAATGATGCAATTGTCTTTGCATAAGGAGAATGTGTGTGGACAAGAGCATTCAAGTCGCCTCTTTTTTGATAATAAATGAGATGCATATCAAGTTCACTTGATGGTCTTCTTGTTCCATCAATCACATCTCCAGCTAAATTCAGTACAACCACATCTTCAGGCGTTGTTTCAAAATAATCTAAGCCGCTTGGACTCATTGCAACTAGACCTTGCTCACGGTTAAAAATACTAATATTACCGCCTGTCCCCTTTGTTAGTCCGCTTGTAATTAATTTCTTTCCATACTCTACAATTTCTTCTCTCTCTTTTTGTAGTAACATATACATCCTCCTCAGTGGGAAACTTGCTACGGCTAGTTTGCTATAATGACAGGTATTCCATATTCCTTATAGCTTGTAATACATTCTTGCTGCATCGGTGTAAGTGGTATAAGTTCATCTGTAATAATTTTTGTAATACGCTGTTTATCGCACACTTCAAAGAAAGCAACCTTTCCAAGTTTCGTATGATCCACTAGAACGATGGTCTCACTTGCCTTATTCAGCATCGCCTGCTTCGCTTCCCCTTCATCTATTGCTGTATCTGTTAAACCTTCATGAAAACTTAGCCCTTTACTTGAAATACATCACTTAAATACGAAACATCTGCGTACTCTGTCTTCTCGAGCATCGCAATTATTTTATTTCTTCTATCTGTTGGTGAATTAGACATGATAATCGATCCTCTTTTTTATATTTTCTTATATGTCTAATATGCAAAATTCATTATGACTGAAATAACTTTTTTAGATTCTCCGCAAACGGTGGACGTACGATGCCCTTCTCTGTAATGATTGCTGTAACATTCTCATGTGGCGTTACATCAAATGCCGGGTTATACACCTTGCTATCTTGCGGTGCTGAATATTGTCCAAAGCGGTTAATAACTTCAGAAGCATCGCGCTCTTCAATCGGAATCTCTTTGCCTGTTGGTGTTTTCAAATCAATTGTTGGTGTCGGCGCTGCTACATAAAATGGAATGTTATAATACTTTGCTAAAATAGAAACACCTAACGTTCCAATTTTATTCGCTACATCACCGTTTGCTGCCACACGGTCACACCCTACAATTACTGCATCAATTTTCCCTTGTGACATCACCATCGCTGCCATATTGTCGGTGATGACCGTTACATCGATACCAGCTCGCTGCAGCTCTAACGCAGTTAGCGTAGATCCTTGTAATCTTGGACGCGTCTCATCAGAATAAATTTTTAAATCCCAGCCTTTTTCCTTCGCTAAATACATCGGTGCTGTCGCAGTTCCGTATTTCGTTGTCGCCAAAGCACCCGCGTTACAATGCGTTAACACACCCATGCCGTCTTGAAATAAAGTGAGCGCATGTTCACCAATTTGACGGTTAATCTCCTCGTCTTCTTTATGAATCATTTTTGCTTCTTCTAACAATCTATTTTTCAAATCTATAATAGATAAATGAACATGTTCTTTTGCGACACTCTCTATTCTCTCAAGTGCCCAAAATAAATTCACGGCTGTCGGTCTTGAAGTTGCTAAATAAGCACATACCTTTTCAACTTCATTTATAAACACTTCCATTGAATCTTCCGGCACTTCTTTTACTCCTAAATACACACCGTAAGCTGCTGAAACCCCAATCGCTGGTGCACCGCGCACCTTCATTACTTGAATCGCATCCCATACGCTCTCTGCCGTTGTAAAAGATTCATAGACAACCTCATTTGGTAATAAAGTCTGGTCTAATAAAACTAAAGCTTCATCTTTCCATTGAATCGGTATTAATTGCTCTGACATGATTTTCTCTCCTTACTTTGTGCTAAGTGATAGTGCTTGCGTTTTTAACGTTTGTAAAAAATCATTGCCTGTTTTGTGCGTACTTGCCTGTAAAATAAATGATTTCGCAGCTTGTAAACAAATACGTTCTGCTCTAGCACGCGCTTCTTCATCTGCAATAGACGTGATATCCTTCACCTTTGCTAAGCCAACAATACGGCGAATTAATTCAAGACCAGTAACAGCTGCTGTATCTTCTAATACAGACTGTAAATACCAACGATCAAATCCCTCTTCTTTCGCCATAACGTCTGTGACATGCACATTCCAAGCTTCTAAGAACTTCACCGAGAATAGATCAATTATATCTGTAATCGTACATTCCAACCAGTTCATATATGTATCCTTTTTCACACCAGAACCTATTGTTGCATCTGCATTTGCCCATGCAAATATTAAGTTTGCCACAACGTTCCCAATGTCATATCCCATCGGTCCATAAAACGCAAATTCTGGATCAATTACCTTTGTAGAATCTTTTCTTACAAACACAGACCCAGTATGCAAATCTCCATGCAGCAAAGCTTGTGCAGTTGTCATAAATGCAAACTTCAGCTTTGCTACTTCCATACGAAGTACATCATCACCATATATATGCTCTCGAATCCAGCCTTCGTTTAAAGGAAATAATTCGTTTCGTTTATTATGATCTATAAACGGCTCAGAGTACACAAGATCTTCTGTAATCTCACATAACTCTGGATTTATATAGTTTTTCACAAGCTCTTTCTTCTCTTTATGATTCATGACCACATCCGATGTTAATAGCAATGTGTTCACCATAAAAGTTGTTAAATCATCTGCGAGCTTAGGAAAGATTTGATGATTTATAAGTGCAGTTCTAAGAATCATATGATCTGATAAATCTTCCATTACACAGCAATTCATTACATCATCATACAAATACACATCCGGCACGAGACTTGGTGCCAGCTTCCCCTCTAGCTGGAGCACATCTGACTCAATGCGAATACGATTCGTAGATAATTTAAACTCATCAGAAATCCGCGCCGTATCTCCCGCCTGCTTCACAATAACAGAAGTTCTCTTCTCTTCATCCCAAACACGGAACACATAATTTAAATTTCCGTCCCCAATTTCCTTACACTGCAAACGCTGTGCGTCCTCGAACATCGATAACTTCTCCATCACATACGGTATTACATTGCTAGATTCCATTAAAAAATACTTCGTGAATTTAGACATGGTTTCTCCCTCCACACCAAATGTAAGCGTTTTCTAAAAGACGTAAAAATAATAGATTGATAGTATTTTATTCAACCTACGATATGTTCTTTTTGTATCATATTTTGTTAGAAACGAACATCTAGTTTTTATTATAGCTTGTTAAGGAGGGGAGTCAACTTTTGCCTATATAAAGTCCCAACGGTTTAAAAAATTAGAAATATCCTTTTTTAAATTTTTGAAAGACCGCCTTGATCCATAATTATTTCTTTAATATAAGAAACAGGCAATCCGTCTTGTAACAGCTGCTTCATTATTTTCGTGTACGGATGAATATGTTTAAAATACTTCTTATAGGATGCACATAAATAATTTAACGCTGGTTCATTTTGATCTGAAACTAAAAATCTATTTTTAGGACATTCTCCATGACAAGCGAATCGAACCTCGCAATCTCTGCACACTTTTGGTAGAGTATCTCGCTTCTTTTCGCCAAAGGCAAGGAGTGATGGCACATTCATTATATTTGTTAAACCATCTGTAATATTCCCCAATCGATATTCAGGATAAACGTAATGATCACAAGAAAACATCTCACCATTATGTTCCATAGCTACCGCCCGGCCACACTCTTCCCTAAAAATGCAGATTGGTGACGGGATTCCTATCCAGGCAGCTAATGCCCATTCAAAATTCATAACATAAACCGATCCTACATCATGTTGAACCCACTCATTAAATATTTGAATCAGGAACTCTCCATACATTTCAGATTCTACTGTCCAAGGAGTTACCTTTTGCTCTGCTTCTTCCATGAATAAAGAAGGAGGAGTTGCATGGCGCAAGGATAACTTTGCAGCCTCTTCATTCACTTCTCTTTCTACAATCGGGATAAACTGTATATATTGAATGTCTTGCTGCTTAAAAAAATGATAGATTTCTAGAGGTTTATAAGCGGAATATCTCGTAACGCAAGTCAGTATGTTAAATGCTACGCCATGTTTCTTTAACATAGCAATTGCCTTCATTACGAATTCAAATGTAGGTTTCCCCCCGTGGTCAATCCGGTACATGTCATGAATATGCTCAGGTCCGTCTAAACTCAGACCAACTAAAAAATGATGAGCTGAAAAAAATTCACACCAACGGTCATTTAACAATGTTCCATTCGTTTGAATTGTATTTGTAATTTGTTTACCATCTGCATATTTTTTTTGAAGAGATACAGCCTTGCGAAAGAAATCTAAGCCTATTAATGTTGGTTCTCCTCCCTGCCAAGCAAAAACAATTTCTTGCGTGTCCTGAGAAGCGATATACTGTTTAATATATGATTCTAAAACTCCATCAGACATTTGGAAAGAATGATCCTTAGGAAAATAAGCTTCTTTTTCAGTGTAATAGCAGTACTTACAATCGAGATTACACATCGGGCCCGTCGGCTTAACCAGAATATGAAAACTGTTATGCTTCCTCATTTTATTACCTCTTTTCTCTAGAGGGATAATACCAACCTTACAAATAAATAATCGTTCCGTTTAAATTAATGTAAATGGAATCTCTTTTGTTCAAAAACTGGTTATCTTTTTGATCATCCTGAAATTCAATAACCGCTCTCTCTATTTGCCCGCTAAACGGAAATTCCGCCATTGGATAGTTAGTGCTCACAGCTGTTAATCCATCTCGCCCTATATCTAATCCCTCAGTAGAAATAAGAAATGGTAATGTGCGAGGCATATAGAGTATACCAACCTGTTGACCATTGATATAAAAAATGCCCGTTCCTCGATTTAACATCCCTTTTTTAAATTCAAATCGTATAATTGAATACCCAACAGGTACCTCAACAGAAGATTGCATTTTATAAACAGCTCCAACATAGTTATATTCATAAAATAAATAGTTATCTTTTATATATAATGTATAACCACTTGAATGATTACCATGAGCAATCAATACACCTTCTGCTGTAAGGGTTGAACGAACGATTGGAACTGTAATGGAATAAGAAGAAAATGTTATTTGAGGAGCAGCACTTGTTGGCAAATGAGCCATACCAGGATAGAAAATGAACTTTGTCCTCCCCTCCTGTAAGCCTTCATATCCTTTTCTATATGGATTATCACTTAAGGGTAAGACACCGTACTTCTTAGCTTCTTTCCACCATATTTCTTGAAGTTCTTTCAATTTTCTTGGATACTTTTTTGCTAGATTGTACTTTTGCGAAAAGTCTTTATTTACATTGTATAATTCCCAATGATCTTCCTTATAAGGTATACCTGTTTCATGATAGGTAACGGCAACCCATCCATCTTGCCAAATAGCCCTATGTCCGATCATTTCAAAATACTGTGTTTTTCGTTTTGATGGAACATGCGGTTCTGTAAATGTATCCAGCATGCTCAAACCATGAAGCGGCATCTGCGGAACGCCTTCATATACCCCAGGAGCTTCAATGCCTAGAAGGTCTAGTATAGTAGGAGTAATATCAATAGCATGATAAAACTGGGAACGAATTGATCCAGGGTCTGGAATACTTTGAGGGCATTGGATAATGAGCGGGACATGTGTCCCTCCAAAAAAAGTATTTTGCTTATAATATTTAAAAGGTGTATTACAAACTTGTGCCCATCCTTTAGGATAATTAGAACTTGTGGAAGGTCCTCCTATTTCATCTATATGAGCAAACATAGTATCCACACTTTCCTCAATCCCATTGAAGTATACCGAATCATTAATGGAACCATTCCAATTTCCTTCCTGACTGCCTCCGTTATCAGAAAGTAAAACAATTATAGTATCATCTAGCTTATTTTTTGATTTTAGGAAATAGAGCAGCCTGCCAATTTGCTGATCTGTATGTGTTAGAAACCCGGCATACGTCTGTTGAAATTTGATAAACAATTCTTTTTCTTTCGTTGTCAGTTCAATCCACGGCTTAATCCCTGGATTGCGTTCAACGAGTTCTGTATAAGGCGGAATAACTCCCAATTCCTTTTGCCTATTGAATCGCTCTTTCCTTATCTCATCCCATCCTTTATCATAAACTCCCTTATATTTTTCTATAAATTCTCTTGGCACTTGATGAGGCTCATGCTGTGCCCCGAAGGCTAAGTATAGAAAGAACGGCCGGTCCGGAGTAACAGAAATATGATCTGTTAAAAATTCCAAGGTTTTATCAACTAGATCCTCCGATAAATGATAATTAGATATATCGGGCCTCTGTACACGATGATTATCGTATACTAAATCCGGTGCATACTGATCTGTCTTAGCTAATAAAAAACCATAATATCGTTGAAAGCCTTTTGAGAGCGGCCAATTTTCAAAAGGTCCGCTTGATGCCGCTTCATGTCCAGGAACCAAGTGCCACTTTCCAACCATATATGTAGCCATCCCATTCAACTTTAAGATTTCAGCTAAAGTGGCAGCATTATCTGAAATTTTCCCTCGTTTATTAGGGTATTGGGGTCCAAAATCTAGTTCAGTTATGAATCCCACCCCCACAGAATGGCAGTTACGGCCTGTTAAAAGGCAAGCACGAGTAGGAGAACATAACGGAGTTACATTAAAATTATTGTAACGCAGACCATTTTTAGCTAATGAATCAATATTAGGTGTTTCAATTTCTGAACCAAAGCATCCTAAAGCGGAATAACCCACATCATCTAAAACAATATATATTACATTGAGCGCAGATTTTTTATCGGAACTTCCAAGCCCTGTCTTCAATCCCATCACCATCTTTCCTTTCACACTGACAAAGTCTGTAAACAATGGATCATATATATTAAGTAATTTATTAAGGGAATAATTTTATAATGAGTGCTCTAGTAAAAAAAAGCTTTAAAAAATGATTAGTTATATCATGTACTTGCTGTTCTTATAAAAATAAAATTGCCCTACACTTCACCAAAAAGGGAATTGTGTAGGGCAATTTAACTTGCGCTTCTTATTATGAAATAAAACCTTTGATTTTTAAATTAACATCTCTAACAAATGTACTTAAAAGCTACTATTTCCTGCTTAATTCTTAGATACTGCTTTCCAAAACTCACCCGCTACCACACTATATCCCGCTAAACTTAAATGAGCATCAGATTGATTTGGAATATACTCTGCATAATTCGCTTCAATTGCCTTCTCAGTAGGTACGAATGTATCACCATGTGAATTAGCCTGTAATTCCATTTGAGTATTTAAATCATGTAATAATGGTAATAGCGTCGCCTGTTGTTCTTGTGATTGATATGGGAAAGGATTATAGTATCCCATTACATAAACATGAACGTGATTATTAAGATTATCTATAGTACTCAAAATCGTTTCTAAATTCGCACTTACATTTTGAATTGCTTCTTGGGCTTGATTTGAATTTGTTTGAATTACAGGAGCCAGATCATTCAAACCAATATCGATAGTAATATGACTTGCTTCTTTTATTTCTTTTTGAACTTTTTCATTGTATAAAACATCGTTTTTCAATTGAACAGATGTATATCCCGCCGTACCAAAATTATTAAAATCAACTACATGATAAGATTTTTGAAAGCGTTCTTTAATAAAATTAGGATAACCTGCATCCATTTTTCCATATGGAGTTTGCCCAGCTGCTAAAGAATCTCCTAAAGCAAGATATTCAACTTTAACCAAGACGCCATCCTTGTCTAATTTATACCCGTCGATTATAGTACCTGCAGCCCTTGAGCCATTATCATAGAAGTAATACCAGTCATCATCGATTTTCATCCAACCAGTTTTCATGACACCAGATCCATCTAGATAATACCATTTCCCTCCGTCTGATATCCAACCGGTTTTCATGACACCAGATCCATCTAGGTAATACCATTTTCCTCCGTCTAGTAACCAACCAGTTTTCATAACACCAGATTTATCAAGATAGTACCATTTCCCTCCGTCTAATAACCAACCAGTTTTCATGACACCAGATTTATCAAGATAGTACCATTTCCCTCCGTCTAGTAACCAGCCCATTTTCATCACACCAGATCCATCTAGGTAATACCATTTTCCTCCGTCTGATATCCAACCGGTTTTCATGACGCCAGACCCATCTAGGTAATACCATTTCCCTCCGTCTGATAACCAGCCGGTTTTCATCACACCAGATCCATCTAGGTAGTACCATTTCCCTCCGTCTAATGTCCAGCCGGTTTTCATCGCTCCATTACCATCTAGGTAATACCATCTTCCTCCATCTAATAACCAACCAGTTTTCATCACTCCGTTGCCATCATAGAAATACCATTTACCATTTGTTTGTTTCCAACCGGAAACAACATAATAGCCATTGGAAGCAGCAATCGTATCGAATGTATCATTTGTATTTGTTATGATTACTGGTGTGTACAGCTGTACTTGATCAAAAAGCCAACGAATTTCATCGTTGTGCATTCGTATACACCCTGAACTTACATAAGATCCAATTGAATTTTCGTTATTATTTCCGTGTATAGCATAAGTTGTACCATATGTACCCCTAGCATCTAATCCCATCCAACGGTTACCTAGAGGATTACGAGGATCACCACCAGGGATATTGCCTGTATAATATGGCCGGTTTACAATCTTAGTTACAATTTTAAAATTCCCTTCTGGCGTTAAAGAGTCATCTCTTCCTGTAGCTACTCTAAATGTTTTAACTAAAGTACCTCCATTATAATAGGCCAGTTGATTTATTTTTTTGTTAATGATAAGTAACTGGGAACCACTATCTGCTTTTGTCTGATCGGTATAAAAAAACATACTAAACAATAAAACAAGCATAATCGTAAATTTTTTCATATTTTCCCCCGAATATATATATATTTTAAAAATAACAATATCATATTATGTGAGAAAATTCTGTCAAACTTTGATGAAAACGTGTGATATTTTAGTATTTTTTATCCCCCATTAACGTGGAGAGGCCCCTTTCTTTATCAATCTAGCACGGCTTTCTAATACGCTAATCGATATATTAAAAACCTCTCATTCGAATTTCGTTCATACAATCCTGACAATATAACCTCCTCTTTCAATTCAAAAGAAGTTTGATTATCTAAAAAATAAATATAATCTTCTGATGGATAATATAAAACTAGTTCTACTTCCCTTTCTATTCTTTCTACTGAACGCAATATGTTGTTTATCACATTCATAAACACTTGCACCGAAAATGGATTAAAAAAGTAAAATTTATTATCCAGTGGATCAATCTCGTACTCTTGTGCCAAGCAACACTGAAATTGAATTTTATCTTTACTTTTTTTAGACTTGTTCAAATAACAATCTCGATTTTCCATTGCTTCTTGATAGAAGGTCTCGTTCATTTCTATTCCTACCACAGATGCATGATAGAAATGATGGATATAGAAATTTAAACGTCCTTTTCCGCATCCAAAATCAACAACTCGATCACTACTTTTCAGTTCATACTTATTAAACAACTGTTCTAGTGCCAGATATGGTGTTGGTTCATAACGATGATAATGCAGGGACTCGTAGAACCCCTTTTGCTCTCCTACTGTTTTTATGTTTAGTACTGCATCATAATACTGTTCGTTCATGGATTCACTCCTAATTAAGAAACTATACATTCTATTATAAAGGATTCGCACCTGTACCCTATGAAAAAGCTACCCTAAAAGGACAATCATTTTTGACCTTTTCAGGATAGCTTTCATATCTAAATTTAAGGACTAAAAACCTCAAATTTCAAATAGAAATAATCTTATTTCAGAACTTCCAATACCGTTTGCTTCAATATTTGCACGCCATCTACTATACAAGCGTGATCAAACGTCATGTGAGGATGATGTAACCCTGGCTTTAGATTCGCACCTAATCCTAGCATGGCAGCTTTTAAGTGCGGCTTTTTGACCGTATAATAATGAAAATCATCACTTCCTGCTGTAGGAAGCGGTGCAGTGCAGCCTTCTTCGCCATATATTTGGAGAATTCCCTTACGAAGGAACTGCTCCGCCTCAGCTGATACTTGTGCTCCAGGTGCGAAATCAACCCATTCATAAGAAATCTTCACACCCATCGCTTCAGCTGCTTGAATAACTTTTTCTATCTTTTCCTTTAACTCTTCCAACAATGGATTGCTTTCTGCTCTTACATCTAAAGCGAAATGCCCGTTCCCTGGAATGATGTTTAAACTTTCACCACCCGCTTGGCATCTCGTCATTTTAACGGAGTATGAATGTTGTGGTGACAGCCATATATTTTTCAATCCAATATTAATCATTGAAATCACATCGATTGCGTTTACACCTTGATGCGGCCGCGCACCATGAGCGTCAGTTCCATATATATGAGCTTCTAAAAAATCAGCCGCTCCATGGCGAATGGATGGTGCCGCTTGCTTCAATGATAATTCCTCTATTGGTCGTAAGTGAACACCAAATAGGAAATCAACATCATCCACAACACCTTTCTCAACCATCTTCAGAGCTCCGCCTCCTTTTTCTTCTGCGGGCTGAAAAATAAAGCGGACCGTTCCCGTTTGCCACTCCTCATTTTTCAACTGTAAAATAAGCCCCATCACAATTGTCATATGACCATCATGACCACATGAATGATTTGCTTTGAACTCCCCATCTACCTCTTGCCATAATGCATCCATATCAGCTCGAATAGCGACAACTGGTTTCCCGCTTCCCATTTCTGCAATTACTCCAGGACAATCATCAAATGTTTTATAAGAAATTCCTTCTGTCTCTAAAAATTTTGTAATATAAGTAGTCGTATTATGTTCATGCCAACTCACTTCAGGATGCTCATGTAAATATTGAAAAATTTTATTTAAACGATTCTGCAAATCTTCTCTTTTCAACTTGATGCTCTCCCTTCTATACGCAAAACAATTCTCTTAAGGCTGTTTTGAAATGACATTCATTCCACACTGAACAGCCTTTTGTTTTTCAAAAACATATTGAATATTCGTTTAAATGTCAAGTAATCCTTCTCTCAGTATGATGAATGAACTTTCCCTTTTCACCATATGCCGGACTGAATTTTACTGTATCCACCCTCTCCATTCTTTATGCGTTAAATCTTTTTAGTATCACTAAACTTTCCAAGACAAAAAGAATAGCACTAAGAAACTACATTAGAGACATAGTATGAAAAGAATAAATGGGAAGCTTTAGCTCATAAAGGGCGCGAGGACGTCCTTGCTGATAAGGCATCTCCTCACCACAAATATTTGCATATCCTTGATCCACTAATTTCTTTAAAATACGCTCTGTTGTACGTCTTGTTACTTGTAAATACTCCGAAAGGTCAGCTGCCGTAAATTGAAGTGATGAATGATATTGACTAAATTGAATGATTTTCGATAAATTTGCCGGACTCAGTTTTGTTTCTTTCGCCATCTTTAGTAGCTCTTGGTCATCATTTTTAAGGCTCTGTACTTGCTTTTCTCTTGGAAAAGGACCGAACAGTTCTTTTTCATCCGTTAATATATAACAACAGCTTTCCATTTGATTGTTTGTTGCGAAACTTTGAGCAATCTGAGCGTTTTGTTCCGCTTCTTTTACTGTTCTTCCGTAGCCAAAGCCAAGTGCTATAGGATCTTTTGAATTGCTCAAAAAGTTTTGAAGAGAACTTGTTTTTATAAGTGCCTCAATATCACCACGCGTCGTATACAAAATGTATGAAGTTTCATCTACTTGGCGAAATGAGCCGTGAATTTCACGAGCAAATGTATCAAGATGCTCCATTGAAATATGGTTTGATGCCGGGAATGCTACCACACAAGCTGCAACAGTCGCTGAGTGACTCTTTGCTAACTGTGCTTTTGCTTTTGCATCTTTTAATCCTTGTATAAGAGCTTTTGTCGGATCAAGCATTCGCTGTGTGGGCACACCAAGTTCAATAAGTTTGTCATAGACAGCATGAACACTCGTTAGTGCTAAATCAACCAATCCTAACTGGTACCGAGAGTAATGAAAATCCACAATCTCTTTTATTTCAAACATATTCGGTAACATATCTTGATAATCCATAACGTGAGGAACCCCTGTAATCCCGATATCATTGAAAACATTTGTAACGAAAGAAGAATTCACTAAATCAATTGAAATTCGCTCCGGTTGAATGTTTTTATGATGTAAAATGAAAAGCAAAGAAGACGCAAGTGCCATTTCGTTTTGCTGCAAATAAATACTTGGAATTCGTAATTGTTCTCGCATTTCTTTTGAAATATAATAAGGTATAACACCGGAGAAGAAGATAACATCACACGGCTTTAAATGCCGGATAACTTCTGAAGATTCTTTCGGATGAGAATAAACATAAGGTTCAATCTCTATATCTTCGACTTGGTGGGCAACAGATACAAGACGCTGAATAGACTCTTGTGTCCCAATAACCGCAATCTTTATCATCATTTGTTCAAACTCCTTATAACTATTTAACGACTATTTAACGACAACTATATCAAATGCACAAGAGCATTGTAAACAGAAAGGGGTCTTTTCAATGAAAATCACAGCAATTCATCTTTATGCAATTCGTTTACCGCTTCAGAGTCCATTTATCGTAAGCTACGGCACTTATCCTGATATGCCTTCCATTATTGTAAAACTCGAAACTGATGAAGGCATCATTGGTTACGGGGAAGGCGTAGCTGACGAGCATGTTACAGGTGAAACATGGGAAAGCACTTTTCATATTTTAAAACATACAATAGCTCCTGCACTGATAGGTAAAAATCCAATGAATATCGAGAAAATACATGACATCATGAATCAAACTATTTACGGGGTGCCTACTGCCAAAGCTGCAATTGATATTGCTTGCTTTGATGCAATGGGGAAAAAACTTGGACAGCCTGTGTATCAATTGATCGGCGGACGCTATCATGAAGAATTCCCAATTACCCATGTTTTAAGCATCGATTCCCCAGAAAACATGGCGGAAGAAGCTGCTTCCATGCTACATAAAGGGTACCAATCCTTTAAAATGAAAGTCGGAACAGATGTCAAAAAAGATGTTGAGAGAATTGAAGCTGTACGTGAACGAGTCGGAAATGATGTCGCAATTCGCGTTGATGTGAATCAAGGTTGGAAAAACAACGCGACGACGCTAACTGCATTACGCTCACTTAAGCATCTGGACATTGATTGGATTGAACAGCCTGTTATAGCCGACGATATCGACGCAATGTCTTATATTCGCTCAAAAACAGACCTTTCTCTTATGATTGACGAAGGATTAAAAGGAACGCGTGAAATGCGCCAAATTATTCAAAAACAAGCAGCTGATAAGGTGAACATTAAATTAATGAAATGCGGCGGAATCTATCCAGCTGTCAAACTAGCTCATCAAGCAGAAATGGCTGGCATCGAATGTCAAATTGGTTCAATGGTCGAATCATCCGTTGCCTCTTCCGCAGGATTCCATGTCGCTTTTTCTAAAAAAATCATTACAAGTGTTGAACTAACAGGACCATTAAAATTCACAAAAGATATCGGGAATCTCTCCTATGATGTCCCATTTATTCGCCTAACAGAAAAGCCAGGACTCGGCGTTGACGTCGATGAAAATATACTCAATGAGTTAACTGCTTTTCAAGATATTGTTCGCTAAAGGGGGCAAAAGCATGAACATTCTTTACGAAGGAACGTTAAAACAAAACAAGCAAACATTCAAAGTCACACCATTGTCTTTACATCACATCGAGCAAATCTTATCCGTACAAGATGACGTAATTGAAGCACTAGAAAACAAAGAAAGCTTGCAGCCTCTTACATTAGAAGAATTTCAAAATATATTAACAGGAAATGGCTTCATGATCGGTGCATTCGCAGACGAACAACTCATTGCGTTTCGTGCGCTCTTAGTCCCACCGATTGATGAAGAGCATTTAGGATTTGATATTGGCTTACAAGGTGAGGAATTAGAACGTGTCATCTATCAAGAAGTCTCAAACGTTCATCCAACCTACCGCGGAAATGGAATGCAGAAAATATTAGCGAAGGTCATTATGGATCAATTACAACAAACCGATAGCAAATACAATTATGTCTGCTGCACAGTTGCGCCATTTAATATCCCTAGTTTAAAAGACAAGTTCGCCCAAGGGATGGAAGTTGCTGCGCTGAAAGAAAAATATAGTGATCTATTGCGGTATGTGTTTGTGAAAGAGTTGAAGAGTGAGAGACAAAGAGAATGGGTGAACGTAGAAGAACTTCTAATGAGTGATATTGCTGGGCAGAAAAGGTTGCTGGCGGAAGGGCATCGTGGATATGAGATGGAGTTCCGTGATGGGGAGTATTGGGTTTGGTTTGGGAAGTAAAATAACAATAGCGCATTTTCTAATATTATTTATTTGAAGAACTAAAAAGGTGAGATACTACTATCTGTAGTGTATCACCTTTTTTCAATGAAACAGCCTTCTTAGAAAATGGTAGAGAAAATTTGATAATTTTCTCCTTCCACCTTTCCTCTCTATAATTTCGAGCAGTTTCTTAAATAATACTGATAAAATAATTCATCGGACCAACCCATTCGATGCTTTAGTTCAGTTAAATAGGCCAAGATAATAATGGGGCCATCTGAATTGGACTGAAAAGAAACTCCTCTTTCTTCCAGATCATTTGCTAATGGCGTGATCATTTCAATATTTCCACTATGATAAATCACCTCACCAGCGGTAGAAACTTCCTTCACAAATTTTAATAGCCCGCTTTCATGCAGTTTCGCTTTTTGTGACTCATAAATGCCATATGCACAACTGAATAATACATCGATGTCCTTCAACGTAAGTGTTTCTTCTCCAATAAATAAATTTTGTGTTTCTTTTTCGAACACCCGAATAATTGGAATGTCCCGCTTTTTTTCTTTCAAAGCATGCAAGATACTCATGTAATACCATGATTGGTCACGCTTCCCACGATTAAATCGCGACCATACTTGATCACCTTCTCTTTCTATGTCCTCTTGAATGGATCGTAAGTTATGTAATTTATCTGCGACAATCAAAGTAATCTCTTCATTCGAACGGTGTGGAAGAGATAGAATGGTATGTTTTTTTCTTTCTTCCCATGACAACGATTTATCTGGTTCTGAAGCCGCCTGAACCAATCTCAGCACTTCTTCGCCAAAATGCTCACACAACTCAGCCTCGGTTGTATTCGTGTCTTCTAAAGTATCATGCAATAATCCTGCGGCAATCACTTCATCACGCTGCTTTGCTTTCTGTAAAATGAGTGCTACTCCAAATGGATGTATAATGTACGGAATGTTAGTACCCTTGCGCATTTGACCTTCATGCTTAATAGCAGCAAACTGCATCGCCTTCTCAATTAACCTGCTCATGTACCTCATCTCCTTTACCTTCATTTATATTCATAACATAAACACCGCTCAGATTGAACTACCCCCACCTAAAATCCTAACGAATTTTTGAGGAAGGGGATTCCCCAAAGGGACAACTAAGACAAAATGCTTAGCAGACCATACCCATTCAACAAGGTATGGTTTTTCTGCTTTCAAACTTAGACAAACCTTTTACTTCCAAGTCTGTAAGAGCCCCTGAAGGAAAAAGTTCGTTCACAGAACGAATCTTGTTATGGTTCGAAAGCTCTATCCGATAGAATGTGTGAACACGTAAATCAGACAGGATGCCAGACAGCCACTTCCATTGCGCCCAATGATGCAGACCTACCATCTTCTCCGGTAATAGTGAATACAAAATTGGTGGAAGTTTTTCTTTAAATCCCATTGCTCTTCTAGCAATGACATAAGAAGCTGTTTGGTGAATGCTGATACCAAAACGTTTCATATATTTGATTTTACCAATTTGAGAAGTGTACGCTGGATTTACCTCAAATGCTGCTACACCCATTTTCTCAGCACGGCTCTTAATAGCTGAAATCATCTTTTTGTAAGCAAACATGCTCATCATCATATTTGCTTTTTTGTTGCCATAAGGGGTCTTAACCTTTGCTTTTGTTGTGTTTAATTTTTCTACAACAATCGGTTTGTTTGCTTTTACAGCAATATCAACTAATGCAATGGCTTCCCCTTCAATAATTTTAGTAATTTGTTCTGATGTTTTACCTAAAATAGCAAAGGATAATACACCCGTTTTTATGAGTTGTCCTTGTTTATCGATGTTTGACCAAGCAAAGTGGTCAAAATTACAGTCTACTCTAATGACACCATCAGATTTGCTGAAGTTTTTATTTGGGTTCTCTTCCATATCTATTAAACATTTAAAAATGTAGTAATCCCCGTGATCTTCAATTGCCCAACTGATGGGTTTTCCTGCATTCTTTTTATCTTTGCAATTCCATTGGTTTTGAACAGCTGCATTCACTTGTTCTTGCCCATATGGAAATGTAAGGTTCGGAATTTCAACTGCAACACCGTTTGGGGTTGTAAAGTATAAAGATTGTGATTCTGTATTGTATGTAAATACAAAGTTTCCTGATTTCGCGTCTTTTCGACCTGAAATCAACATTTGACTGTAACGTGCCGTTTCAAAATCCTGAACCCAAAGTGTATGATTTTGAACATAAGTATCTACAGTGTGTTGTGCTTTGAATAGTTTTTTACTCCCAAATACAACAGAAGAAACTTTGTTTTTTAAACTATGACGTAGTTTTTGTAATCTATCCAATCGAAATTCAAGGCTACCTAAACGAGAACGAAGTGTTTGAATACGCACATTTAAATATTCATGCTCAAATTGATAGGCATGATAGTAAATATCCGTTCTCCTTTTAAATTGCACAACAAAATATCGTCCCATTTGTTGTTCTCTGGACGTTTTATTGAACTTTGGCTTCCCTTGGATCAAAGATGTTTTCATTTTATTCAGCACTGTCAAATCTGACTTGGTTTTCTTAATCTTCTTTTTTACAGCTTTAATCTGTTCATTTTTATTTTCGATATACAATTTCTTCAATTCTGTCTGAGAAGAAAACAGTGTATTGGCTTCCTGCACAGCACTATTTGCATAATAGTCATTCAGACTAAATCGTGATTTTACAGTAATTTGCATACTATCAGAACGTCTGAAGGTGCCAGAACGTTTTTCTAACACTTGCGTTTGAAAAGCGAAATGCTTCGCACGATTAAATATGAAAAGAGCATGTCCAATCGCTTCAACATACTCCGGATTCAGTGCATTCTTATAGATACGAATTGAAAAATATGCTTTTTTCATTGGACACACTCCTTTCTTGTTTTGTATACACAAAGTATACCAAAAAGGAACATATGTTTCTATTTATATACTAAAAAAAACAAAAAGCGATTCATCCCCCACCTACTGCTTCGCGCTTGAGGTGGGGGTCTTCTCGCCAGATATGATAAAATCTTCCGAGCGGTGTTTACTCCTCCAACTACTAAAGCCATTCAACTTTACAAGATCCTTCTTTTACAGTTAGTGTTTCTTTAAATTGAACAAGCTGATTCAAAAGACTATATCCCCGAAAACTTAGATTCGGATAATGAATCACCGGAATCTGATGAATTTATACAATGTTATTTAATATAAAACGTGTACGTCTAACACGTAAATCCAACTGCCCTCATTATTTTTCATCTAAACTTCTCCTTTTCTGTAGATTAATTATATAACTGCTGAAAATTGATTCTTCTCTTTTTAATCTACGTATGCATATTATAATTACATGTGTTTTTTTATATACAAATAAAAACACAGAAAGCAGGTAGAAAGTAATAGATAAATGATCAACGTTTTCATGAATATATTGAATTTCTATCCACTGAAGGGGGAGATCGAGTCCTAATGATACAAATGAAAAATTTCTTTCAAAGTAAAGGGTTTCAAAGGTTGCTTGTGTTAATAATTTTAGCCCTTATATTATATGGGTTAAAAGGTATGATTCATTTAATATTGATTACCTTTATCCTTACATTTTTAATGGATCATTTTCAAAGGTTTATTTCTGAAAAGCTTAATCGTTTTGTACGGATAAACAGGAAAGTGATTATCGTTTTTTTATACATCGTTTTAGTTATGTTCATTGCTACCACGTTATATAAATATTTACCGGTCATTACCGTTCAAATTTCACAGTTAATTCATCAGTTTCAAGTGTTTTTTAAGCAGCCACCTGATAATGAAATTATAAAATATTTGATTTCTACCATTAAAGAGATGGAAGTATCAAAGTATATTGAACAAGGTGTCGATGTTATTTATCAGTCTTTAGCTAATATCGGAAAAGTAAGTTCGCAAATGTTTCTTTCCTTTATTTTAAGTTTGTTCTTCTTGTTAGAAAAAGAGCGTATTATAGCCTTCACTTCTAAATTCAAAGATAGTAAGCTTAGCTTTTTTTACAATGAGATTGCATATTTTGGACAGAAATTTGTACGTTCATTTGGAAAAGTTATTGAGGCACAGTTTTTAATCGCTGTTGTAAATTGTATTCTTTCAGTTATTACACTTTGGCTTTTAGGATTTCCGCAGCTCCTTGTATTAGCAGTAATGATCTTTTTGCTTGGGCTCATTCCAGTTGCAGGTGTAATCATTTCGCTATTTCCAGTTTGTATTATTGCCTATAATATTGGTGGGATTACATATGTAGTATACATTTTAATTCTCATTACAGTCATTCATGCGTTTGAAAGCTATTTTTTAAATCCAAAATTTATGTCTGCAAAAACGAATTTACCAATTTTCTATACGTCTATGATCCTTATATTTTCAGAGCATTTTTTTGGTGTGTGGGGGTTAATAATTGGGATTCCGATTTTTATCTTCTTGCTTGATGTACTTGACGTGAAGAATGAGGAGAAATCGTATGTAGATGTGGAATGATACCTCGAAGGCATGTAAAAAGCAATCCAAGTATATTGGATTGCTTTTTATCCCGCTATTCGTGGGCAGTAATATCCCCACCTCAAAATTCAGCCTAAGAAAAGAAGTAAGCACTCAGTAAAATAAAAAAACAACTTAGTGTTTTCATGAATTTTAACGAATTAACTCCTGAGATGCTTCATCGATTAATAGACAAAATTGAAATCTTTCTCATTACTTATTAAGCTCTAACAAAGCCCTCTGTTTCAGATTTTTCCTTATTGTCTTTTTGTTCAACCTTATAACGATCTCCACCTACAAATAAGGAAACAAGCAATCCAATGATACCAGCTACCATTGCCAATATAAAGCCATGGTGCAGTGCTGCTTCTAATGCCCCTCTCATGAATTCTACTAGCTGAGGAGGAAGCTGTGTATGATTTTGCATCAAGATTTCTGGTTTTGCTAATTTATCAATTTGATTAGCTGGCATTTTAGAGGATGCCGCAAAATCTAGCATCTTTTCTTTTAAATCATTGTTCACAATGGTTGCTGTAATTGCAGCCCCCATCACACCACCAATACTTCTCCAGAACCCAACAACTGATGAAGCAATCCCCATATATTTCATATCGACGGATTGAGCGACAGCATTTTGTGCGACGCTCATAAGCGGGCCAAGAACAATCAGCCCCATTGTGATCATGACAAGAGTCACTGTCAATTTCGCCGTATCATGTGTAATGTTACTAAGCATATAAGCTTCAAATATTCCAACTGCCATCGAAATGACCATGATAGTACGGAAAGGAACTTTCGTACAAAGGAAACCTCCTAAAATCGCACCAATCATAATTGGAAACATCATCGGTGTTAATACACCATTTGAATTTTCATTTCCAATAATAGCTACTGAAAGAATAGGAAGATACGTAATTGCCGAGAACATGATTGCTCCCTGACAAAATACAACAATACTTGTGCCAAGCACCATTTTATTTTTAAATATGGAAAGAGGTAAAATCGGCTCACTAGCCTTTCTTTCCACTAATATGAACAACACAATTGATATTGCAGCTGCACTGAACATTCCAATAATTTGAGCGGAATCCCAAGCATAATCCTTCCCGCCCCATTCTAAACCGAGAAGAAGTAAAACAGTTGAAGTAATTAATAAAACTGTTCCAAAATAATCAACCTTTGGTTTATGTTCTGATTTAGATTCTTTTAAAGAAAACAATAAAGTAACAATCGATAAAATGCCAAAAGGTACATTTACATAAAAGCACCATCTCCACCCCAACCACGAGGCTTCAGAAATCCAAGTACCGATTTGTGGTCCAAGAACTGAGGATATACCAAATATCCCGGCAAACACACCAGACATTTTTGCTGCTTGCTTAGGATCTGTAGAAATTGAATAAATGATTGTGAATGAAATCGGAAAAATAGCCCCTGAACCTATCCCTTGAATAACACGATACGCAATCAACTGATCTATATTTTGAGCAGTTCCGCATAATGCCGAGCCAATTAGAAATAAACTGATCCCAAGTAAATAAAACAGTTTTCTTCCAAATAAATCGCTCATTTTCCCAAACACAAGCATCGTACTCGTTGCCGCAAGCATATAAGCTGTAAAAACCCAGCTCATTTTATCAAATCCACCAATATCCTTAATGACTTGACTAATACTCGCAGAAACAATGGTGTTATCCAAAGATGACATAAACAGTCCTAACGCCATAGCTACGATCACAAAAGGCATCCTTTTATTCTTTTCCATCGCGCTCTCTCCCCGTTTTTTCAATCGTATCCACTCAAATAGAATAACATCTTTCCATTAAATAACAATAAAATTCAGAAGTGATTTTTTGACAAAAAGCGACTTCGTTTGTAATGACATACAGGTACTTACTATAATTACGCTTTGAAATTTACTTTATGTGGATTAATTATTGCTAAAGTTATTTTAAATGTATTGAGTTTATATTTCTGTAGATACAAAGAGAAGCCCACTTTCGGGAAGGAAGTGGGCTTCTTCTTATTGAAGTATTAGTGTTGCTACGCACTCGACATGTCCAGAGTGTATGCGGCAATACAATAGGATGTTTGTGAATTCAATTATAAGAGAAGAAGCAATTATAAACTAAAACTGTAGTGCAATAGTAATCGCTCCAACGATGTCACTGCTAAACAGTCATTTTCCAGCTTGATAATGCCAACCAGTTTTCCATTTCCTTATAATCAGGCATTATTTTCCCAACAAGGCGCCAAAAGGATCGATCATGATTTAGATGGACCATATGGCACATTTCATGAACGACTACATAGTCGATCACCTGCTGAGGTGCCATTGCTAGCTTCCAATTAAACGTTAATTGTAGATTTGAATCACAAGTGCCCCAAGTACGATTACTATCTGAAATACGAATGGAACGCGGTTTTGTTTTAAAGTTGCTTTGATAGGATTGGATACTCTTCTCTACTAACGCTTTACACTGCTTATAGTAAAATCGTTTTAAAGCTTGTTGTATTTTCTCATTCTTAAGCTCTTTCACATAAATATGTAGCTTATCTCCCTCAAACACTGCGTTATCTTTCTCAATACTTGCATCTTGAGAAATCTGTATCGGATATGTGTTCCCTAAATATAGAAAGCCATCTCCTTGATCATAAGCCTTTTCCTGTGGTCCAAGCACTCGCTCCTGCATTTCCTTACGTGTTTTCTGAATCCAATCCCATTTCCCCTCTAACAATTGGACTAAGTATTCAACAGGCGTTCCTTTCGGAGCTTGTACTTCAACATTTCCGTACGAATCTACATAAATACGTACAGATTTTTTCTTCTTATAATTTATATGAAAATTAATTGTCTCACCTAAATATGTATGTATCATTCCATCACCTAAAGTATTCGTTCATGTTATTTTTACAAATAAAAAAGAGTAGGCTACAAACGTCCTACTCTATCTATTATATCATTTACTGTTTCAACATAAATGTTACAAGGCTTATTCCTTATCCTCTATACTTTACAGCTAATCCCTTTACGAAATTCCTTGCGTATCTATCGCCGCACTCTTTGTAATTCTTATGACCTTTCTTTCTTAATAGAGCGCCTAACTCTCCTTTTGTCACCTTAACTCCTACGCTGTCTAATATATCCAGCACATCTTCACTCGTTAATGAAAGTGCTATTTTCATTTTCTTTAGAAGAAGGTTATTGGCACTCTCATTACTCTGTAAAGGCATTGCTTGTCTAGCTGGTTGCCCTGGTTTCGGATCTTGCTTTCCTCTTTTTAAAGTAATAAATCCATTTAAAAATGACTCTAACATCATCATATCGCATGTTAATACGTAATCATCTTCGACTACATCAGCATTTTCAGCTTCATGCTGGGGACTTTTCTTTACTTTTGTAAGCATATCAACTACTTCTTCTTTCGTTACTTCCATGCCACCAAGTTTAAATATCTCTACCATATCTGTATCTTTTATATCCATAGCATATCTTACTCTTTTTAATATATCATTATTGCTCATTGCCATTGTTAGTCCTCCTAAAATGTTGATTATTTATCCAGCAGTAAAAGCGTATCCTTTAACACGCTCTAAATTTCAACCATTATCATGTTAAATATAATAGTATCACCAAGAATCGTCCTTAAGATTGTATCCCCAGCACTTTTAAGCTAAGGCCTGCTAAATTAATACTTTAACATTTTAAAGATGGGTTTTATAGTCTTACCCGAACTTTTTCCATCATTGTATCTATAGATCTCTTCCATGTTTGTTGTATGCCTATAAAAAGATTTCCCTCATAACATTAACGAAAAGAAAAAACAGTGCTTTGATTTCTCAAATACACTGTTCTTTTCCAGCTCTACGCTTATTTTAAACTCAGCCAAGCCACACACTCCATATGTCCAGAGTGTATGTGGCAACACAAGGGGGCTGGTTGGTTTATTACATTCTTAAAACCTTTTTCTTTCAGTTGCCATCTACAAAGGAACTTGAAACGGAATAAAATAAGTACCCATAAATTGATGCAATTCATTTCCCTCTAACTTTTGAGAGTTACATCTTTTCACTATCCCCTGCCTCATCAACACTCTTTTCAAACTTATCAAGCAATGCACGCACTTCATCTGTTGATTTCGTGCTCATCAATTGATTTCTTAATTCAGCAGCTCCATGGAATCCTTTGACATAAATTTTGAAAAAGCGATGAAGCCCTGTGATTGAACGTGGTAGTACTTCCGCATATTGATCTTGAAGATCAAGCTGTAGTCTTAAAAGATCAAGGTGTTCTTTACTGGTATGCTCTTTTGGCTCTTTTTCAAAAGCAAAAGGATTTTTAAAAATACCTCGCCCGATCATAACGCCATCAATACCATATTGTTCAGCAAGCTGCATCCCGATTTGACGGTCAGGAATGTCTCCATTGATTGTTAGTAGCGTATTTGGTGCAATACGGTCACGTAATTTTTTGATTTCCGGAATTAGCTCCCAGTGCGCATCTACTTGGCTCATTTCTTCTCTTGTACGTAAATGAATAGAAAGGTTCGCAATATCCTGTTTTAAAATATGCGTTAACCACTCCTCCCACTCATTTACATCCTTAAAGCCAAGTCGTGTTTTCACGCTGACAGGCAGTCCGCCTGCTTTTGCTGCTTGAATAAGTTCTGCCGCAACGTCTGGACGCAGAATAAGGCCACTACCTTTCCCTCTCGATGCCACATTCGGTACAGGACAGCCCATATTAATATCGATGCCTTTAAATCCTAACTCTGCCATGCCAATACTCATTTGACGGAAATATTCGGGATTATCCCCCCAAATATGTGCCACTATTGGCTGTTCATCTTCTGTAAAAATCAAACGGCCACGCACACTTTTCATACCCTCTGGATGACAATAGCTATCCGAGTTTGTAAACTCTGTGAAAAATACATCCGGTCGACCGGCTTCACTTACTACGTGACGAAAAACAACATCTGTCACATCTTCCATTGGTGCAAGTACAAAAAATGGTCGTGGTAAATCACGCCAAAAATTATCTATCATTTCAAACTCAAATCCTCTCACTATGAATACAACTTCAAACTCTCGGTCAAAACATATAAAGTGAAACTTTAATCAATGGGGATTTTCTTCATCCCCCACTGATTATCAGCCCTCACCAATCAGGCTTTTACGGGCAGTTTATCTCCCACCTAACTTCTTTAGAAAAGCGGAAGCGGCTCGCTCAGGATCGCAGGACGTTGGAGCACCCGACAGAGATGCGCTTTTTTCCTCGTCCGAGGGGGCGAAACGACCGGAGATTCTAGCCGCTAGAGCTGGACAATGCTTTCATCGAATTTTGAGGTGGGAGTATTACTGCCCACGAATAGTGGGATAAAGCCAAATGTTCCACTTCTTTTACACTTATATCATGCCTAATAACTTATTATCAAACACAAGTACATTTGGACATTTATAATTTGTGAAAATCGGCAATGTTTATTTTAACTAAAATCGGTCCTGAATGGTATTTTTATAAACAAAAAAGCAGATGGTATGAATACTCCCCCACTTAGCAAAGCTTGAAGTGGGGGTTTCTAACGTTTCGACCTAACGGACGATTAACGTCAGTGGAGTTAACACATTAGCGAGTTGTTTCACGCCTAACCCCTCTATCCCGTTTGTCCATGCATTCGGGACTACTTTTCGTAAAATATTAGCCGCAGCGTTTACGTCTGCGTTGATTTCGATTCCTTTTGCAGAACAATACATACCGCGTTTCATTCGTTTTCCTGAAAAAGTTACATTTTGGTTATTTATTCCATACGTTGGAATAAAGTCATGATCTAGAAAACTTGCTTTTGATGTGTAAGATTCCTCGGTTACAACAACTTGAATACCTACTGCACTCGCTTTGTATGTAATCATTTGAATCAATAAACGATGCGGGATATGGCAAAATGTTTGGTTATTTTTCTTTCCCATATCAGTTTCTTGTTTCCAACTTTTGTTTTGACCAATAACGATTTTGCAAACTTCCTCTTCTTGAGCTAGTTTTACAATATGATGACTAGCTTTATGGAAGATGTCCTTTATTTTCAGGTAACGATTTTGGTGAAGTTTTTCTATTCTTTTAGAAGTAAAAGGTCCTTCATTTGTTTGTTTACCTTGCCTTAGAATACTTGTAAAGTGACTCTTCATTTTGTTGTAATATTGATTTATGCTTTTGACATGTTTGCCCTTAACAAGTACAGGCTTCATACCTGTGTTTGTTACGATGGTTGCAAGGTTATCAATACCTAAATCAATACTCATATAACGATCATTCTCTTCAACGGATTGTTGTTTTGAAGGAACATCTACCACCAATTCCACTACATACTCATTGTATTTTGGAATGACACGAACTTGCTTCAATTTACCTTCAGTAAACCCTAATTTCCCAATATTTAATTGCAATTTTGTCTTTGGAAACTTTAAAAACTTATCATTTTTAATGAGACAATCTTGATTTGTATACAAGATTTCCTTTTCAGAAGAACGAATATACTTTGGAATTCTAGGTTTTCCCGTATATTTGTTGGGATTTTTTTTATAATTTTTTAAACTAGCAAAAAAAGACTTCCAGTTTTGGAATACATTTTTCATGATTGATTGACTAGATTGCGTAGGCAAAGCACGATAATCCTTCTGAATCATCGCTTTAAATAATGCATCTAGAAAATTATAATCTACATAAGGTTTTTCTGTAGTTGGTTCTGAAAACAAATTACATTTCACTTCTTTTTGTTTTTCTTTTGGTTTTGTTTTCTCTTTTTCTAATTTCTTTTGATAGGTAAGAAGTTGTGTATCATTCATCTTCCCAATATTTTTATCAATTGTATCCAAAACTTCTTTTTGTAAAGGTTGCAATTCCTTATCTTGTGTCAAACCTGTATACACTTGTCGTATATAAAAGTTTGTCGTGTTGTACATATTCTTAGCATTTTGGCAAGATTCTTGAAAATAAGAATACATACGATGTCCTTTTTTAATCCAAATCTGAAGAGTTTTATAATTTTTTTGATTTTCCGTTGGCATTTTTTCACCTCCCTGTTAAAGCTATTATATCAAAACAAGAACGTGTGTTTCTGTATTTTTACTTGAACATAAAATATTTTTTCGATTCACCACGCGACCGCTTCACAATGTGCGAGGTGTATATGGCAACACATGAGATGTTGGTGAGTTTTATTTTACACTTAAAGAAAAATCTCTTGTAACTCCATGTTAGTACATAATTTTTTATCATTAGAAGTAATACTTCTACCAAGAATCTCCTGGATTAAAAATACAGTAAATTATAGTAAGCTGGTACCTAGATACCCCATATATGATATAAGAATAATACGCATGAATTTTGTTTCAGAGCGTTTAGATTAGTTTTTATTAGTTTTATATGTATTGTTACTCAGCGCTATTTATTAATTGAATCTATAAAAGGTCTCAATTCATGCTTAATGAAATCACTTAATTTGTCTGCTGGATTTTTGATAACCAATTTATAGTTACCAGTAATTAGTGAAGTAAGCGTAATCATGATAGTCATTGGAACTTTCATCAATGTTCCGCGAACTGCTGGAACTAGTTATGAAGTTTCTATTCAACCATTTTTTCCTAATTTCCCTACAGTCTTGTTCAGCATCATTTTCTTTGCTATTGTGTTTTTAGTTTCTGCTAACAAAGCAAAGGTTATTGATACAATTGGAAAATTCTTCACTCCTTTTAAATTAGGATTGCTACTGGTTATTGTTGTTGTTGCCATTTTTTCTCCTATTAGTAATCCAATTTCAACCAATTTATCGCAACCATTTTTAAATGCCTTTGTTCAATTCTATCAAACAGCTAATGTATTGACTGGGTTGCTGGTTTCAAATATTATCATCGTAGCGATCCGTGCCAAAGGATACGCTGGAAAAGAATTAAAGAAAATTACAATCTATGTTTCTGCCATTGCTGGTCTTGGGCTTTTCGTAATTTACGGAGGAGTGCTCTATCTTGGATCATGCGGTAGCCAAGTAATTTCAAACATTAATATTGAAAGAACTAGTTTATTAGTAGATTTGATGAATAAATTGATAGGGAAAGGCGGCCTGACACTACTTGTACTATGTGTTTTACTAGCTTGCTTGGTTACAGCAATCGGATTGACAAGTGCGACTAGTGATTTCTTGATAGACCTAACAAAGAATAAAATTCCTTATACTACTTGGGTGACTATTAATGCAATAATAAGTGCAATTTTTGCAAATGTTAAAGTGGATGCAATTATTTCAGCTGCTGCACCTATCTTCCTTGCTTTGTACCCAATTTCGATTACACTCATTATTTTAGGATTGTGTAGTAAGTATATACCAAATCGAGGGTCTTATATTGGAACAACATGCATTAAAAGCATCTTTAGTTTAAATGATGCTTTTAATGCAATGGGTATTAAATCAGATGCCTTTAACTCATTTGTGGCAAAGATACCATTCAGTTCTCAAGGTTTCACATGGTTGATACCGGCGATCGTAGGTTTTATTGCGGGAACTATCATTTACAAAATATTCATTAAAAAGCCTAGCAATACTATTGCAGCATAACTTACACGAATTGAAAGAAGGAAGTTTTATGAAAAAACCTATTATCGGAATTTCTTGTAACTTTAGTCCAAATGGACAGATTGGAGTTGTGTCTCACCTGGGTGCATCAAGCCAGGAATGGCAACTTCTTGCAGACGACTACATTCAAGCAATTGAGAAAGCTGGAGGGATTCCAGTGATTTTGCCAGTCGTTGAAAACCCCGAAACAATCCTTCCGATTCTTGGGAAGCTAGATGGAATTATTTTTACTGGTGGAAATGATGTGAGCCCACTTTGTTATAACGAAATACCTTCAAGTGCCGTTGGAGAGGTTTCTGTGAAAAGAGACCATGCAGATTTGGTACTAATCAAATCTGCATTGGAGAACTATCAAATTCCGATATTAGGGATTTGCAGAGGTTGTCAAATGCTGAACGTGGTTCTTGGTGGCACATTACATCAAGATCTTGCTAAAGATGGTGTTACAAAGAATGAGCACTTCTTATTGTCATACCCTATCGAAAATATTTCTCAAATAGCACATATTGAGACAAACAGTAGACTTGCAAAAATTTTCGGAAGTAAAAGTATAGGAATCAATAGTTTCCATCATCAAGCAGTTAAAGATTTAGGGGAAAATTTAGTAGTAGCTGCAAAAGCTGAAGATGGTGTCATTGAGGCTATTGAAATTCCTGGTGAGAGATTTATAGTTGGTGTTCAATGGCACCCTGAGATGATGCAGAGAAACAAAGTAAATCACTCTGTCTTTTTTGAGAGTTTTATTAAGGAGTGCTCCCTTAATTAATTATTAATGTACACTTGCTACATAGTGAAAATTGGATTAAATGCTTATGGCTGTAAGGTTTATCAGTAGAGTAGAGAACTCTGTCTATTAGTTAAACATTAAATGGTTCAGTAATACATTTTTTATATTTTATTGATGTGGTAAGTGCACTTAACATATGAGAGAATGCTTAAAATCAAAAAAGGCAACGTTCAATATCGGAGCGTTGCCTAATTTTTGATAAAACTATTTTTTTAGTATAAGTTTCGCAACTGCCTCGCAATGACTGGTGTGCTGAGTGTAGATAAAATATAATAATGTTGATGTAGTAGTGTCCACCTAATATTAATATGAATATTTTATTTATGATATAGTTCACCGTAACAGACTTCTCTACAAGCCTAAAAAAATTATATAAAGGGATAACCTTAAAATAGGTTATCCCTCTCTTAATGATTATATTGAAGTTGATTAATCTATAAACGTCCACCACTACGATTTATTGCGATATACTTAGACTTAGCATCAAAGCAACTGGAGCTTGTTCCTGGAAATGCTTGTATGAACCTTCGAAGCATATCAGAATCGTCTTTAAAAACTGACATCCATGTAGAAAAAAAACCTGTTGCAGTAGCCATATGAACAATTAATTCTCTTGTTGAAATTGTATCGTTCTCAATGAGGCTCTGCCTAGCATGCTTAATTCTATCGAAGGTTGTGCGTCTTTCCCTCCAACGTGTATCACTCATCTCAGGATTAATAAGCGGATCAAGGCTTGGACAACGATCTAGACCAACTAAATTAACAATATTTTCTGCCAGTTGTTTTATTTCTGGTGCTAATGATGAAGAAATAGAGATTAATCCTCCTTCCCCATATTCAAAAGCTAAAAATGTATTATCTTTATCAGGCCATAGATATTCATCTAAAATAACTGGTTTATGGCCTTTTGTAGAATTACAATTATTACATGCAAGTAAAAAGTTATCCCACTCCAATTCTAAATCTTTATGTAAAGTTTTAGGTAGCACATGTTCCACAGCTACATTCCCACTAAGACTTCTTTCACAATAAGAACAGTATGAACCTATTCTACTCATTAGATGACCTTTCGACTGTTTATAATGAGTAAATTGTATAGGTTTCCCACTTTTATCTAACGGAACGTTACCTTTATCAATCGGTCTCATTTTTATCCTTCCCCAGTTCAGAAGCCATTCTTTCCATTTTTAAGAACGCATAATAAGCTACATCTTTACTATATAATGCTTCAATATCGTCCAACCTTGCCTTTAATTTCAATACCTCTTTATCCGAAGCCTCTTTTCCCTGTTGTAAAAGAGAATAGTATTCCTTTGCCATTCTGTACATTTCGTTAAGTTTATCACTTCTTTGCACATCTTTAATTTCCATTACATTCTCTGTAATATCTTCAATACTTCTATTAACAAATTCTTCACTGTTTACTACTTCATCATCATCTTCGTCATGCAAACGACGAAGTTCTCCCTCTTCAAGAGATTGAATGATAAATGGTGAGTGGGAAGTTGCAATAAACTGCACTTTTGGAAAAGTTCTTTTTAAATCTGCTACTATTCGACGTTGCCAGCTTGGATGTAAATGTAAATCAAGTTCATCAATTAAAACCACTCCTGGTGTCTCTTTAATAACATTTTCTCCTAATCCAGGGTTTAACTGGGCCATTCGATGAGCAAGATCAGCAACCAGACCTATCGTATTTCGTACCCCATCACTAAGTAAGCGAAATGGTATTACCATATTATTGAAATCAAACGCTCTTAACTCTTGGGAATCAACATCAAATTCGAGTGTCTTCCATTTTCTCATACATTCTGATATTGCATTTCGAACTGCTTGAAGAACTGGAGGAGTTTCCTTCCTCTGCAATTCAATATAAGTCATTTTTTCCATCCAACGGAAGAAATGTTTTTCATTAGAAGCAGGATCTAAACAATATGAGTACCCCTCAAGCCTGTCACTTCTTCTTCTTATTTCATTACGCTCTTTCTTTTGTACCCATAACCTTCCAGTTCCATAGTAAGAAATAACGGGAAGTGTTACTGGTTCACCTTTACTAACTGCTTTTTGTAAACCAGAAGCATATTCAATTATAGACTTAGCATCTTTGCTAGTAGTTGAGCCTTGCTTTCCATTTACTGCTCTTGACCACTCTAATATATTTCCATCTAAATTACCCTTGCAAGAAATTCTAACTGGAAATTGCATTTGAACATCTGACAAGCCTCCATGATAGTATATCTTTCGAAAAATTTCATCACGTCTTATATGTCTAGATTGAACGCCATTAAAACCACTTAAAAAGGAACCTAATGCAACAGCCAAACCATCTAGAACAGCTGTTTTACCAGTACCATTATCACCAACAAGAACAGTAAACTGTTCAGAGAAATTTATATACCTAGTTTCAAAACCATGAAAATTTTCCATATATAATTCTTGAATTTTCATGAGCATACCTCCATTGACAACTTAAAGTTGGATACTAAAAAAGTAATAAAGACTATAAACTAAGTCAACACTTGTTTTATATTTTTATTATACAATTACTCTTACACTTATAACATTTATTAAAAAAACTCTTTATATTATTATCCGAATTTTCGCATTTTAAAAATCTCAACTCTTAATTATATAATAGTAGTTGGGATTAATTATCTCTAAAATGGTTTTAAAATTTAACAATAGGTCATGTAGAGATCGATTCAGAAGTTATTTCAGATATTTAAAATATAGATTAGATTACCATAGTACATATACGTATAGGTACTGACCAAATAATTAAATTATTTATACGATTTATTGCATCTTGGTATCCTATCTCATGTACAGACCATATACTCTTATCGACTAAAACTTGTTGCACCATCTACTTTCCCCTCTCATCTATTCCCATTCATCTCTATTTGCAATACGGAGTGATTCTTCGATGTGTTCTGGGTTAAATTTTCTTCCTGAACCAGCAATTTTATTTAGTAATTCAAGTTTCTTTTCTATCGTAAGTTCGCTTTCTTTGTTCTGTTGAGGACAATCTGGTTTCACGACGAAAACATCCTGATTTTCATCTTTTTCAAAATAAACATGTACTGCCGTAGGAATATAGTTGAGTTCATTAAATTTCCTTCTAAATTCAGGGTTTTTAACAAGTTTATCAGCAATTTCAAAAGCAAACTTTTTTTCTTTTATACGATATTGCTTAGAGTGAGATGGACTTCCTAAACGTTTCTTGTTCATAAATTCCCCACCTTCTGTCCCTATTTAGTAACATCTTAACACAAAAATTCTTAAGAAATTTGTATCAACTTTATATTTTCTCCTAAAATACTCTCAAGGGATATAAAGTAAATGTTCAATTTAATATAAGACCTCTAGAAGCTGGATATTTGTATGGGAAAATAAGTCCATTCCAACATTAACCATCATACAACACATGAATGTTGTATGATTAGTGTAAAGAAAAGTTGACAATTAAGTTTACATCAATGTACTTTTCGTATAAACTTAACTTTATTATTGAAAAACAGGAGGAAAAATAATGTCAAAAATATTACCAAAATCAAAAGATCTAGTCGGATTCGGTACGATAATCTCAAAAAACGAAGAATATCCAGTTATTCTTAAAAGGTGGTTCTCTGACGATAACAACTCATTGGCCAAATTAGTAAACAGTGATAATTATAGAGGGATGATAAAGAAATCAAACGGTACTGATTACTTTATTCCTACATCCGATACAGCAATTTATATAGAAGAGCATCAAAATCATATGTTTTTTAATGTAGCTTTTGAAAACCAAAAAGATGTATTCGGTTTTAGTGGTGAAACAGATACCAAAAAGGCCTTCTTGCCTTTTTTAGCAGCATTCAATAAACATAAACAAATTTTTCTGCTTCTCGAAAGTCCTTCTCATAGTATTCTTATTAAAGGGATTACAGCGGGTAAATCTCTGATTGTAGATGTCGGATTAGAAAAGACATACACTTTTGATAATCGTAGTGATATTACAATTAAGCGACTTGATGGGACATATGTTATTAAAGGAAAATAAAATAAAGCTCGAAGTAAGTTATTTCTTTACTTCGAGCTCTTTAGATTATACTAATAAAAATTCAGTTTTTATCGGTACATATTCCAAGCTTTCCTTAATGTTTAATATATTAACCTCACTAAGAGCCATACTTTCTTTCGCAAGAATTACATGCAACTCAATTACATTCAAATCTTTATAATTCAATATCAAATCTAAATAATATCCTTTTATTTCTTGAATTAATAAAGAAACGTCTAAATAAGAAGTAATAATTTTGAGTATAGAAATCTTATCATCTGTATGATTAATCACTGCTTCAAATATAGAACTATTGATTCTTATATCTAACCCCACATTAGCTATTTCATTTCTATTCTGCAACCACTTTTTTAAGCTTTCTTGCTTAAATGCTATTTCTTTATTAGAGAATAACTCATTTGGCAAATACCCTGCTAATTGAAGAATATATTTATAATCTAAATCCAATACCTGAGCTATCCTTTGTAATAGTACAGGATTGGGATTGTTGATATTTCCCTTCTCCAAATTAGAGATAAAGGTATTGCTCGTATCAATCTGTTTTGCTAATTCTCTTTGAGAGATTTTTAAATTCTGTCTAGAATCTTTAATATAGTCTCCTAGCAAATTCACTTCCCTCCCTTAATAATCTATCTATTGACTTCCGCATAAACCTCATCCATCATGTCTTCCATAATGAAATGACGGAAGTCCTCATTCTCCAGTATTTTCATAAAAAACTTTTCATTCGTACTCATGCGTTCAATAACAAAGTCCATGAATGATTTTTCGAATGCGAATTTGAAGTTATCTCTCGTATTGTTTTTTGCTTTATTGGTGATGTCTTCACTACGCATCATATCTTCTTTTACTTGATCACGTGATAGCATATCAACATCTGTAAACTCTGTACCAAAGCGTTCATTTAACTTATCAATAATAGATGATAAGCGAACCTTTTCATCCTCTCTAGGACCACCTGCTCCATAGGAAGTTGGTTTTAGCTCTTGGCCACCAGTCACTTCAAGTTCAATGCTACCCTCAAAAATCTTTTGATTACGATAATATTGCAGTGCTACATCATCTGCTATATAAATCTCTTTATCTTTTCCATCACGTGGAAGTTTACGTAAAAGATAGTTTAAATAAATATACAACTTGTGTAGGTCTACATCAATAAACGTTGCAATTTGAAGAATGAAAGCATATGTACGAACAAACTTCGTCGCAGAAGCTTTAAATGCTTCTTGTTCTTCTTTTTCTAGATTATTTTTATAACGCTCGACACCTTTATCAATTAAAGCGTTCAGTGCTGTTTGATCCTTAACCGATTTTTTGAAACCACCTTTCATTTCAAGTTCAACTACAGATTGAATTTCTTCTTCTGTAAACACTTGATACGGCTCTATTTCTTGTTGTAAGCCATATAAAATATTGGGGTCCGTTACAGACTCTAATCCAGTCGTTTCATAATACTGCTGGAACGATGCTTTGATATCTTCTGCGTCATTCACAAAATCCAGGACAAATGTATCCTCTTTACCAGGACAAGTACGATTTAGACGTGATAAAGTTTGAACTGCTTTAATTCCACTTAAAGGCTTATCTACATACATTGTATGTAGTAACGGCTCATCAAATCCTGTTTGATACTTCTCCGCTACTAATAACACCTTGTATTCATCAGAATTAAATTTGTCTGGTAGCTCTCTCTCGCTGAATCCGTTCATATCAGGCTCTGTATATGGAATTTCACCATCTTTAACAGTACCGGAAAAAGCGACAACCGTTTTCAAATCATTGTATCCCATTTTCTCAATATATTTATCAAAAGCAATCTTATAACGTACTGCGTGTAAACGACTTGCAGTTACGACCATTGCTTTTGCTCGCCCACCAATTTTATGGCGGGTAAAATTAAGATAGTGCTCAACAATAATTTCTGTCTTTTGAGCAATATTGTGAGGATGGAGCGAAACGTATTGCCCTAACTTTTTCGTCGCTTGTTTTTTTGATACTTTTGGATCGTCACCGATTTGCTTGGCAATTTTATAAAATGTTTTATACGTTGTGTAATTGCGTAAAACATCTAAAATAAATCCTTCTTCAATCGCTTGTCGCATCGTATATTCATGGAAAGCACGTGGCTTCCCAACGGTTCTCATTGTTCCAAACTTCTCAAGCGTTTTGGGTTTCGGAGTCGCTGTAAATGCGAAAAACGAAATATTATCTTGCTTACCGCTCTTCATAATCGTTTCCACAATTTGCTCTTCGAGGTTCTCCATATTCTCTTCAGCAATACGATCCTCTTCATATGCATCTTCTAACGTCTTATCTGAAAGAATATTTGTCAATGCTGTGGAAGCTTTTCCGCCTTGAGAAGAATGTGCTTCATCAATAATAACCGCATACTTTTTACGTTCAAAATCAGACACTTTCTCCATGATGAATGGGAACTTTTGAAGTGTCGTAATAATAATACGTGTTCCATCTGTCAACGCACTTGCCAGTTGGTTTGAATTCTTATTAATACGCTCCACCATCCCGGCTTTATGTTCAAACTGATACACAGCATCTTGCAGTTGCTTATCTAGTACTCGGCGGTCCGTAATAACTATTACACTACTAAATACAGCATTACTTTCTTCATCATGTAACTTCGCTAAACGATGAGCTAACCAAGAGATCGAATTTGTTTTCCCACTGCCAGCACTGTGCTGAATTAAGTAATTGTGACCGACTTGTTTCTCTTGTACATCCGCCTCTAACTTACGAACAACGTCAAGCTGATGGAAACGAGGGAAAATAAGCATTTTACGTTCCCCAATTGTTTCACCATTTGAGTCTAAAATATCATCGCTCTTTACAAAAGCAAAACGGAATAAAATATCTAATAAACTATCAGGTTCTAAAATTTCATCCCATAAATAATGTGTTCGATAGTTGCCATAAACAGCAGAATTTCCTTTCCCTCCATTGTTTCCTTTATTGAATGGTAAAAAGTATGTTTTCTCTCGTTTCAATGCTGTTGTCATAAATACTTCATCTGGATCCACAGCAAAATAAACAATCACACGTTCATTTAACTTAAATAATTGCTCATTCGGGTCACGGTCATTCCGAAGTTGCTTTATCGCATCTTCCACTGTTTGTCCTGTAAATGGATTTTTCAGTTCCATAACAATAAGTGGTAAACCGTTTAAAAATAGAACCATATCTAAACTATTATTATGCTTATCACTGTAATATACTTGGCGACTCACAGTGAAAATATTTTTACTATAAAGGTCATTCATCAACTGGTTCATTTTCGTCGCAGGCTTATTATAAGCAAGGCGAACTGTGATACCACGGTCTTTAATACCGTGACGCAAACAGTACACAAGCCCTTGCTGCCTTAATTGATTACAAATGCGTTCAATCATCTTCTGCTTATAATCCGCACCATAAGACTTCTTTAAACTGTTCAGAGATTTCTCCTGCGTTGCTTCTAAAAACTCGAACAGCTTCTCCACATCAATTGCATACTTTTTAAATAAAGTTGATGCTTCCCCTTCAAGTACACGCTTCGTATAGCCATTCTTTATTAAAGCCAATTCAATATTTGTTTCAAACCCTTTTTCTGTTGCATCAATTGCCATCTCCTCACCCCTCTATTCCTCTACTTCAAAATCACGCACATCAATTTTTCCTGTCACCACTTCGTAAATTAAGGATTGGCGATATTCTTTTAGTTTTTGAATTTGGCTTTTTATTAAATAAATGCTTTTATCAATTGCATCAGTTTTAAAGTCCAAATACTTTGCAATCTCTTCTTGTTCTTCAGTAGGTGGAAGAATTACTATAAAATTTCTTAATAACCCTTGTCCTAATGAAGCTCTAGTCACAATATTCATCTCTTTCACAAAATATCTACGCCCTAAACTACTTCTGAAATAGTATTTAGAATATGAAGGTATAATCTTATCCGATGTTGGCCTAAATCTAATTAAGAACCCTGCAAAGGTTGCATTTGCTAGTGTTTTCAAACATGTTGAAGCGAATCCAATTTCATCAATTGTTTCAGAAGTTCTTGTAAAGAATACGTCACCTTTTTCAACAGAATATAATTGTCGTTCCTCCTCGCTTGAATTCACTAATCCATCTACAGAATTAGGCAAGACACCATTTCTATAAACGTCTCCATAGCTTACAAATGGATATCCCGAACCAAATGCATCTGAGGATTTACTAATGCCATTCTGTAGCCTTCCAAGATATCCTATTTTTTTCAAATCCCAATGCTCAGGTATTTCACCAATCCACTCCACACCCGAATCTTTCATTTTCACATTTGGATCTAATCCTTTTGTTACGGCTTCTGTAATCATTGATTGGTGTTTTTCCTCAAGAAGTTGGATAAGCCTTTCTTTAGACGATATCAATTCGTCGATAGCACTCGTTTTCAAATCCAAATAAGAAACAATTTTATTTATATCATCCGACATAGTGATTGATATATTTTCAAGAACTCCTAAGGATACAAAAGACTGTACGCCACCTCTATTCAACAAATTAATTTGTTTTTGAACGATCTCACTAGATAACAAATACTTTAAATACTTAGCTTTAATCAAATCGCCATTTGTTTTAAATAATGCAACATTCTTTATAGAAAATTTTTCATCTATATCAATAATAGCTGGATTGCCTATTGTACCAATCATAGGCATAATTACATCGTATTTTTCTACATTAGATCTTCTATTAATAGCTAGATAATCTTCCTCCGAGATATGCTTTGCATTCTCCAAAGACACAACTCCATTATCAATATCTTTAGAAGTCACCAAAGGATAAGTGTTTTCTGTAGCATCTACATATGCTGGTGTATCATGTGTACCATCCTTTACTTCACAAAAGTATTTTAATTTTAGAAATTGATAATCTAGTGATAATTTGATTAAATCTAAGACTGGATTATAATTACTCATTCCATCACCTTTTTCAACTTCTCTAAAATGCTTGCCTCAAGCTCCTTAATTTCTTCCATAATCTCAGCTGAACTACGAAGTGCTGTATATTTATAGAATTGGCGTGTAAACGGGATTTCATAGCCGACTTTTGTTTTCGATTCATCAATCCATGCATCAGGTACATGCGGTGTTACTTCACGTTCAAAATATTCGTAGATGTCTTCTTTTAAAGGTACATTTTCTGTATCACGTAAGTCTGCATCTGGCTCAACGTCTATTTTATTTTTCATACAAATGTCCGCTGTTTCGTCTTTCTCAGAAAGACCCGCTAAAATCGCTTTTAACACTGGTGCACCAATGGCTACATCTTCCTTTTTAAAGGCATCTTTTAATAATTTTGTGAATTCTTCACGATTTTTATATAGTTGCTCGCTTCCTAAACTACGTAACACTTCCATGATTTTTTCTTGTAGAACCTTTCCTGCTTCTATTTCAGCAAGTCCGTTGTCACCTCTTTTCTTAGACGTTGCAAGGTTTTGGAATGCTTTTTGCTCTGCAACCCGCTGAATTCGTTCTTCAGAAATAAGGAAGTTGAAACGTAATGGACGTTCTACAGTGATTTTGTGATAGCCAAAGTCTTCATTATCAAAGATTTTTACATGCTCTCCTTCTTTAAACTCACCATATAAACGAACAATTTCATCAATTTGAGCTTCTGTGATTTCATTACGCTTGCTGCCCATACTTTTCTTCATCTTTTTCGAGAAATCGACTGCATTAATTAACTGTACTTTTCCTCTACGAATCGCTGACTTGTTGTTAGTTAAAATCCAAATGTATGTTGAGATGCCCGTATTGTAAAATAAATCGTTTGGAAGTGCTACAATACCTTCTACAAGGTCATTTTCTAATATATAACGACGAATTTCACTTTCACCTGAACCTGCATCACCTGTAAACAATGGTGAACCATTCATGATAATTGCCAAACGTGATCCTTGAGAGTTCTCAACTGTTACTGGCTTCATTTTTGAAATTAAATGTGATAAGAATAGTAGCTGTCCATCACTTGTACGGGGTGTACCAGGACCGAATCGACCTTCAAAACCTTTTTCTTCATGTTCTCCCTTAACTGTCTTTTCAACAGTTTTCCAGTCAACGCCATACGGTGGGTTGGAAATTAAATAATCGAATTTTTCATTTTTGAATTGATCGTTTGACAATGTGTTGCCGAATCGAATATTTTTTGCTTCTGCACCTTTAATTAAAATATCTGCTTTACAAATTGCATATGATTCTTCGTTAATTTCTTGACCAAAAAACTCAAGCTCAGCTGTTGGATTCAACTCTTTTAAAAACTCCTGTGCAACAGAACCCATCCCGCCCGTACCAGCAGCGCAATCGTATAGTGTTTGAGTTAAACCTTGTTTCGTTAAAATATCATCATCTTGCATAAATAGTAAGTTAACCATTAAGCGAACAACTTCACGGGGTGTGTAGTGATCCCCCGCTTCTGCGTGTTCAGAGAATCGACGAATCAACTCCTCAAAAATGTAACCCATTTCTATGTTCGAAACGACTTCTGGATGTAAGTCTAGTTCGCTAAAACGTTTAATTGTTAAATATAGTAAATCGTTACGGTCCATTTTTTCAATTTGCTTATCAAACTCAAAGTACTCTAAAATCTCACGAGCTGTCTTTGAAAAACCATTTATATAATCACGTAAGTTATCTGCAATATTATCCGCATCCGTTAATAATTTTGAGAAGTTGTATTTACTTATGTTATAGAAGTTTTGCTTTGCTTCACGATTTAAAATATGCTCACGTGCATCTTCACTTAAATGTTTGAACTGCTCAAACTTTACAAGTACTTCCTCTTTTGTATTCTCTAAAACGCAATCAAAGCGTCGTAAAACCGCTAAAGGTAAAACAACTTTTCCGTAATCTTCTGGTTTATATGGTCCACGTAAAATTTCAGCAATTGACCAAATAAAACTTACTTTATCCTGGAAGTTAATCATGTTTGTATCTCCTTTAATGAAATCTTATATATAAAGAATACTGTAAACACCCCTATTTAGAAAGTACCCTCTCCTAAGTACGAATCTTTAAAGGATAACAAGAAAAAATACTCCTCTTTTGCGGTTCAACAGAAGCTTTTTCCTAATTTAGAAGAAATTCAAAGGAATCCGGAGCATTTATACGATTCGAGAAATAACTCATGGACATATACGATTACATCTATGTAATCTGTTTGCCACCCTCGCTGATTGACGTGGGGTTTTTAAAAGTTTTTTTATAAAATTAGAGTACAAATGTGATTCCGGGACACACAACCAAATTTTTAGATATTCACAGTCAATTAATTCTTTAACTTGATAAATAGTGATTAATTTGACCCAAATTAACAATACAGAAATAAAAGGAGCACAAACATGAAACAGCCTATAAAAGCTACCATTAGCAATAAATACATTGAAGTCACTCAGCAATCCTACTCACCATGTGTAAGTAGAACTTCATTAGGTGGACGTAAATCCTTATCGCATCAAAGCAGTAAGAATTATGAAACTAACTTAAAGATCAGCACTAATCGTGCACGTAAAAAAATTCGTAGATTACTAGAATGTAATTTTCCTAACCAATATGCATTCCTTACACTTACCTTTGCCTCATCTAAAGGAATAGATGTTACAGACATTGATGGGTGCTACGAGAAGTTTATTTACTTCAAAAAGCGGCTTTCTCGTTATTTAGATAAAAAGAACCTGCCTAAATTTAAATACTTAGGAGTAACAGAGTTCCAAGATAAGAATCGCCAAGGAGCAATTCATTATCATATTATCTGTAACCTAACAGACATTCCTTCAGAAAAACTACAAGAGCTTTGGCAATACGGCTGGGTATATAAAAAAACGACTACATCTGATGCTACCGAAAATAAAAAGATTTCTAACTACCTAAAAAAAGGCATCGTCGACAATAGGCTCAACGGCAGAAAAAGATACTTTCATTCCCACGGTCTAAAACAGCCCATTATCGTAGAGATTAAAAGTTCCGAAGAGTTTTATAGCAAACTAGACAAATGCCAGCCAACTTTAATAACTGGCGGCACTTATCAGTCTCCTTTTTCCGGAGAGACCAAATATGAAAATTACTATGTAGAAAATGCAGAGGAGCTAATCAAATATGTACAAGAACTTTAAAGATTATCCAGACGTGCTAAATGTATCAGATATCCAAGGATTACTTGGCATTGGCAGAAAACAAGCTTATGAATTGGTACATTCAGGAGAATTTCATGTAATAAATATCGGAAAACGCATTAAAGTATCAAAAAATGTTCTAATTAGTTGGATGGAAGGAGACAATCAAGAATGAAAACACAAACAAAATTAGTTAATTGCGGTTCTAAGGTATTTGTTTACGATTTTAACCGTAAAGAAATCAAGAAATTAGGCTTTGAAAGGAATGTTATTAGAGGTAGTATTGTCGCTCTAGAGAGACTGCTCTTAACCAACTTCATGGATGATAGTCTACTCACAAGCTTCTGTCTAAGCATTCCATTAAATGAATACAAATACGTACAGAATAGATTGAATGCCTTTATAAAGAGCCTTAAAAGAGCAACTGGGCATAAACAGATAAAATATTTAGCTATAGCAAAGCCGTCATCCCATCATAATGAAGACACTGTATATATTCACCTTATTACAAGTATTGAGATTACTGATTTGACGATAAATTTAAACGAAGATATAACTGAAGAGAAGCAAGAAGAATATTTCGCAAGCATCTGGGGAAACAAATTATATATCTATGTATATTCCCCAGATGAACTAATTAAAACCTTTACTGTTGCTTATAAAAAATCATTAATGAGTAATGCTCTTAGAGCATATCCTAAAAGTTTTTATAGCAACCTCCAGCAACCTTCTGTGCTTTGGAATGAAGATGCTGAAACTTTTATTAAACATCATAAACTACTTGAAATGCCTTTCCACCACTCTACTGAGATTTATGAGGATATCGGTGGATTCGTAACTATAAATGAATACTCCATGATCAACTACGTTTCTCACTCAGAAGAAATGGATATGATATTCTTCTAAAAATCAAGCAAGATTACCCCAAGTTTAAAACAAGGAACTCAGTATTAGAGCCCCTTGTTTTAATTATTTTATAAATAATTAGCCATTAGGTAGAACAACCTTAGTTAACTCGATATGCAAATTAATATACATTATGATGTTCTATTACAAACCAAATTGCACCTATTCACAAGTGTGTAGAGATAATAAATTTGTTTAAAAATTGCTTTACTACTTTCATAAAACTATATTTCACGAACAATAAAGTTGTTTAAAAATGTAGTGTAGTTTTTAGAGGATAACAAAGATCTGTTCTCCATAGAAAAATCCCCAACTTTAGGACAAAAAAGTAGGGGATTTTTGGCTTTTAATAGACTTAGGAAAAAGTCTTCCTCGTTAATTCACTTAATTTTTCTGATACATCAGCCTCAGAAAAAAATCAGATACTCCATTGTAGTAGACCATAAATAAATTCATAAATATATCGTTTTTGACTATCTTTTACATAACCCATTTAAAATAATAAATATTCTTCTTAATTTAGCTCTTTGTCGTTTATTTCTTCAATTATTGATATTATCTCGGTTTCTATTTTACTTAAATACACTCTTTGTTGAGACTCCTCTAACTCGTTACATATATATTCACATAAGGCAACCTTCTCAAGACTTTGAGTTACAGTACTTCCTCCGTAATTATCATGTTTTGTAACTGTTCTATAAAACCTATCCTTTGGAAAATCAGGAGGCAGTGTTAATAAGTTTTCAACTCCTATTTTGAAAAGTTCATTTTCTTCATTTTTAGGTGACTTTCGGATATATAAATTTACTGAATCAAAATCTGCATTTTTAGTGTTAGTGTCCGAGTCATATAAAAGTAAAAATTTATTATTAGAGATATTATTGTTTGACAATAAATATTCTTTCGTATGATTTAAAGCTGTATCTCCTGTGAATTTATCACCAACAGCTTCTTTTCTTCCTACCCACTGGACTATAACAGGTAGATTTTTTTTCTCGAAAACTTCCAATGCTTTGTTAATATATTTTTCGTCTGTAGGCCCTTCAACTAATACTATTAATTTATCTCTGTCATAATCCAACTGAATATCAAAAGCTTGAGTTACCGCTTGTTCTGGGGTCCAGCCAAAAAAGGTCGGTTCGGTTTGTACAGAAACTCCAGTTTCACTTTTTCCTAATACAATAATTTTATCTTTTTCTTGCTTTTTATTATGAATTACAAAAGGAGAATGAGTCGCTACAATAAGTTGTGAGGTCTGTACTTTATCCTCATTTAAAAAGAGTGTTTTATAAAAATCTAATATATTTAATTGCCAATTAGGGTGTAAGCTTATTTCAGGCTCATCGATAAGAACAACTGCGCCTTGAGTCGAAAATTTATCTTTAAGAAGAAAGCCTCCACGAAATACTATTTGCTTTTCACCTGAACTTAGATTATTTAATGATATCTCTTTTCCATATTCCTCAAATAAAACTTTCTTTCCCTCTGGTGTATTTAATATTCTCTTAAATCTTTTGTTAGGAAACATGTAATGAAAAGCATTTTTAAACCTACTCATTCGTTTGTCCCTAATACCCTCTGAGACTACTTTATCCTGATTATGTCCAGCCCACTCCGAAAATTCACTGCTATCTATTGCTTCAATATCAATTAATAATTGAGTAATTTCAGTTGCTAAATTCGAGGAAGATTTAATATTTAATTGTGTTGCAACATCAACATCTAAAGAAGAAGTAGTTCTAATTTCGCTTGGAGTATAGTTAACCTCGACATCTGAGAAAACACTTTTAAAGATGTTTTTTACTCCTGGTTCATTAAAGAAATAACCCTCAAAATCTATTGGAGTTCCGCCTTCTCGAGAAATATTCGGTTTTATAGCATTCCAATTATTTATTATAGAATGGTCTATAGTAACAGTGAGTTCATTTGTAACACTGTATCCTTGCATTCTTTGTTTGATTTGCTCAGAAGTATAGAGCATATCCATTTCATCTTCATTCAATTCAAAGACGAATGTTTGCTTTTCATTGGATACTTTTGACGGGATTAGTAAATTTAAAAAATCATAAATAATATTTAATAATGTTGATTTTCCTGTACCATTTTCTCCAGCTAGCAAAATAGTGTTAAATGGCACACCATTTGTATCACAAAAATTTACAGTAAAATCCCCTAATATTGGATTATTTTCTAAGTTAATAGATTTAATTTTCATGTTAATCCCCCTGTGATAATCGTTTAAAGCTTTGTAAATTCTTTAATACTTGATTTATATAAATTTTAGCGATGCATTCCGTATACACATGCTGTTGGTCTGTTAGGTTGATCAATCTCGTCATCGAATAATACTTCCTGTTTTTTCGAAACGTTCTCTCCTTTACTATGTTTAAGGGCAAATAAAAACTCAGCAATTCCAGTACTGTCTGAGCTAAACTTCAGTGTCTTAGTATGTTTCCAAGCGATGCCTTTATGGTCTAGAAAGGCATCAAACTTGATACATGAAGTCACATGAAAACGAACCCCAATGTCCATTCCCACATAGAACTGATAAAACTTTCGTGAGTTAATATCTTCACGGATTTCACTTTCATTTCCATAACTAAACGGAGTAGTGGTTTCTTTCATCATTTCTCCTCAGATAAAGCAGTATGACAAATCTGACTATCCAAGTTTCTGTTAGAGCTTTATACCCAATGTAGTATGTCAAGATTATATCACCAGATATTAAATCTCTAATTGAGCAAAAGAGTCTAATCTAGTAGCTCCAAAAAATGCTAGAGTTTCAACTGCTTAATTATTATATAAATTTAATCAGCCTTATATACAGTCTAACAAATATAAAATACGACAAGCTATTAGATATTCCTCCTGAAAAATAAAACAGCCTGTCGAAGAAACAGGCTTAAACGAATATATGTTTATTATGTGCAGTGCCATTATGTATGGAGTGCCCCACATCTATATAAGAGGTCTAGGAAATTAGCCCCAATCTAGTTAAGGTCGGAATCACCAAAAGGCCACTGCACATATTTATTTTACATGATTTTATCCAACAAAAAACAATGTCCTAATGCTAGAGTTCCTCTAAAAGAGATCTCACGTTGGATACAAGGGTACATTGATAACTCCATTATAAAGTAATTATTTCAATTGTAAAAGACTTATACGTTAGCATGTAGTCTATTAGAATAATCGATATAAAAGTTAAAGCATTACAGAAACAACTTTATTATTTGTGTACAACAAGAACTTATTTATAAGCAAAGGGGTGGGGCACCGAACTCCACTAGCCGAAGGCCCACTAAAACCTACTACCTCTCCAAAATTTTTTTATATTTTTTTGCTATATAAGCAAAATTTCAAGCTATCACTCATAAAATCAAGCATTTGCAAGAATTACCCTGATTCCTTCTAAATCTTTCGCCTTTCCCAATGCCCACCATTTCAGACCATGCGTCCTGCCACGCTGCCGACTTAGACGGAAACTCTTTATAAAAGATATAATTATTACTAGAAATCAGCTGAAATCACTAGAAATCATTGAAAATCACATATTATAAATAATTTCTAGAATTATTTAGGTCTAGACCTCTTTATAAATTAGGGAGGATATTCATATGAAAGTTGAGCGCATTTTTAACGAAGACACTAATGTTACAATCCGCGATATTATACAGTCGCTTATAAACGAAAAGATTGACACTCTTATTAGTAACTATTACCATCAAAACAAGGTGAACACTGCTGCATCTTCAGAAAAGGAGAATGCGGTATGAAATGTGCTGTTTATATACGGGTTTCAACAGATAAAGAAGAACAAAAGACTTCACTAGTGACACAAAAGCAATTATTTATGAAGTATGTGAGCGATAAAGGCTGGGACGTTTATGAATTCTATGAAGATGTAGAAAGTGGAACAACTTCTAAACGGCCAGAATTACAGCGTTTAATAGGAGATGCTAAAGCAAAAAAGTTTGATGTGATTCTAGCAAAAGAACTTTCTCGGTTAGCCCGAAATGGCGAACTCTCCTACCAAATTAAAAATATTGCGGAGCAGAATAGGGTTCATATCATCACTTTAGATAATGCGATAAATACATTGGAAGGTAACAGCCATATGTTCGGTCTGTATGCATGGGTCTACGAACAAGAAGCGCAGAATACGAGCAATCGGGTAAAAGACTATCGCAGAACTGCAGCACAAAATGGAATCTTTAAAGGCTCTATTCCTCCTCTAGGATATGAAATGAATGAAGGAAAACTTTATGTCCGAAAAGATATGACCCCTGACATTGTAAGAAGAATTTTTCGGGACTACCTATCTGGTAAAGGCTTCGATTACATCGCACGGGACTTATATGTAGAAAAGATTCCCACACCTTCACAAATCGCAGGAAAAAAGAATGCCAGTCATACCTGGAGAGGCTCAACAGTGCGGCGGATACTAGAAAATCCACATTATACAGGAGATCTGGTTCAAGGACGTTCCACAACTAAAAGTGTAACAAGTAAGATTCGAGACTATTCTGATCCAGAAAAATATATCATCGTTCCAGATACACATGAAGCAATTATTTCTAAAAAAGACTTTGAAACTGTTCAACAATTAATAGCAAGTCGTAGAAAAAAGCGCCCATATCAAGAGAAACATCTTTTTACAAATACAGCTTTTTGTGCGGATTGCGGAAGCGGAATGCACTACAGAAAAAATTCTAAAGGATATATGTGCGGAAGCTATGTTAAATATGGTTTAAAAAAGTGTAATGATCATCTCATAAGAGAAGCGGATTTATGTCTAGCTATTTTAAGTGATATTCGCTCAATGGTATCCACTCTGAACAATGACTTCATAATCTCAGAGCTAGAATTAAAACTAAAAAAACAAAAACAGCAAGATGAAAAGTGCATCAAAGCTTTCGATATGGATATAGAAAAGTTAAAAAAGCGAAAGAAAAGAGCTCTGGATGCTTATTATGACGGTGAAACATCTAAAGAAGAGTATGGCGATTATGTGGATTCAATTAATCAAGAAATGCACGAGTTACTATTACGTAAACAGCAGTTCGAATCTTCTCTTCAACAACAAGATGATACTTTGGCATTCACGGAATTAAGAAGCAGTCTAGAAGAGTTCATAAATTTAAAAAATCTTACCCCTGATATTCTTCATCGTATCATTGAAAGAATTGAAATAAAGGCAGATGGAAGTCCGAGAATCTTCTACAGATTCTCGAACCCATCTGCTTACTCTTTGATTCTTTCTATCGACACACAGCACTCCACGTGCGTAGTATGCGGGAACATATCCACAGGTTGAACTTCCTGCGTCTTATACCCGCCCTCTTCAAGAACCTTCAAATCACGAGCAAGTGTTGCTGGGTTACATGATACGTATACAACACGCTTTGGCTTCATGTCGATGATTGTATTTAGTAGTGCTTCATCACAGCCTTTACGTGGTGGATCGACTACGATTGTGTCAGCGATGATGCCTTGTTTGTACCAGTTTGGAATGACTACTTCTGCTTCACCTACGCCAAATTCAACGTTTGTCATGTTGTTTAGTTCTGCGTTTCGGTTTGCGTCTTCGATTGCTTCTGGTACGATTTCAACGCCGTATACTTTTTTCGCTTTTTGCGCTAGAAATAAGGAAATTGTTCCGATGCCACAATATGCGTCGATAACAGTTTCGTTTCCATCTAATTTTGCGTACTCCAGCGCTTTGTCGTACAATACTTTCGTTTGCGTTGGGTTTACTTGATAGAATGAACGTGCTGAAATGGCAAATTTAATATCGCCGATGAAATCATAAATATATTCTGATCCGTATAGAACTGTCGTTGTGTCGCCGAAAATGACGTTCGTGCGTTTGTTGTTTACGTTTTGGACGATCGATTTTACGTTTGGGAACTCCGCTGTAATTTCTTCAATGATTGCATTTTTGTTTGGAAGTTCTGCCGTACGTGTAATAAAGACAAGCATGATTTCGCCTGTTACTTGTCCGTAGCGAGCCATTACGTGACGAAGTGTCCCTTTATGACGTTCTTCGTTGTATGCCGTAATGCCGTGCTTCTCACAAATGCGTTTTACTTCTTGAATTAATGTATCGTTTTCTTCTGCTTGAATTAAGCATGTTTCCATATTAATGATGTCATGCGTCCCTTGGCGGTAGAAACCAGCGACAAGTCCGCCTTCACGTTCTCCAATTGGCACTTGTGCTTTGTTTCGATATACCCATGGATTTTCCATGCCAAGCACAGGGTGAACAGGCACATCATGCAGTCCACCGATGCGCTGCATTACGTCACGCACTTGTTTTTCTTTTGCTTGCAGTTGTCCTTCATATGTTAAGTGCTGAAGCTGACAACCGCCGCACTGGTTATATACTGGGCACTCTGCCTCTTTGCGATATGGACTTTCTTTATGAAGCTTCATTAAACGCCCAAAAGCAAAGTTCTTTTTCACTTTAATGATTTTTATTTGTGCTGCTTCACCCGGTAATCCGTTTTTCACGAAAATAGGATAGCCATCTACTTTCGCAACTCCGGCACCATCATGTGTTAAATCTTCAAACACTACATCTATAAACTCGTTTTTTTCAACTGGTGGCGTCATTTTATTACTCATTTTCCGACCTCTCTTTTTTCATAACACTGCGTTACATTTTACCATATTCCCTCGCTCTTTAGCCATTGGAAGAAAAAATCTATTGACGATAATTCTTTATTAATGTTACGCTACTACTAATTGCATACGGATGGTGTTACCTCATATATACTTGATGATATGGATCGAGAGTCTCTACCCGGCAACCGGAAATTGCTGGACTATGGGGAAAACTAATGAATATTAGCTTTTTTATGTATATAAAGACTCATATTGATTAGCTTTCTCGCATAGAAGGAAGTCGATCTGTATGGGTCTTTTTTTTATTCCTATTTTAAAGGTCAGACATCATACGTATGACTTGAAACCTTTGAGGTTTACTCTTCTATTTATTTAAACATCTGAAAGGAGAAAATTTTGTGCACTATGTAATGAGTATCATCGGCATTCTTGCCGTATTAGGAATTTGTTTTGCTTTATCTAACAACAGAGCAAAAGTTAATTTCCGCGCTATTATTATTATGCTTGTTTTCCAAATTTTAATTGGTTGGTTTGTATTTGGTACAAAAACTGGTCAGCAAATTATTGTTTGGATCGGTAAAGTCTTCAATAAATTGATTAAACTTGGTACTACGGGTGTAGACTTTTTATTTAACGGAATTCACAAAGATTTTGTCTTTTTCTTCAATGTATTATTAATTATCGTCTTTTTCTCAGCACTACTATCCATTTTTAGTTATCTTGGTGTTTTACCTTTCATTGTTCGTGTTGTTGGCGGTGCAATTTCGAAAATTACAGGTTTGCCGCGTGTGGAATCGTTCCACGCTGTAAACTCTGTCTTCTTTGGATCAAGTGAAGCGTTACTCGTTATTAAAAATGACCTGCAGCATTTTAATGCGAATCGTATGTTTATCATTTGCTGTTCAGCAATGAGCTCTGTATCCGCTTCTGTCACAGCATCTTATGTGATGATGTTAGATACAAAATACGTATTAGTGGCCCTGCCGCTGAACTTATTCTCTAGTCTCATTGTTTGTTCACTATTAACACCAGTTGATACGGCGCAAGAAGATGAAAAACTGCAAAAGTTCGATAAAAATCTTTTTGGCAACAGCTTAATCGACGCGCTGATTAACGGTGCATTAGACGGTTTAAAAGTAGCCGGAATTGTTGCAGCATTAATGATTGCATTTATTGGTGTAATGGAAGTTGTAAACTTCTTAATTTCTTACGCATCAGGCGCACTTGGTCATAAAATTACACTACAACAAATTTTCGGTTACATTCTTTCACCGTTTGCATTCTTAATGGGAATTCCAGCACACGATGTGATTTCTGCCGGCGGTATTATGGGGACAAAAATTGCATTAAACGAATTCGTTGCTATTCTAGATTTAAAGAAAATCATAACTACATTATCTCCGCGCACAGTTGGGATTGTTACAGTCTTCTTAATCAGCTTTGCAAGCATTAGTCAAATCGGTGCAATTGTCGGTACAATTCGTGCCCTATCTGAAAAACAAGGGCGCATTGTATCACGCTTTGGATGGAAGCTCCTTTTTGCTTCGACACTAGCTTCTATTTTATCTGCAACAATCGCAGGATTATTCATTTAACTATACAAGGAACTCCCTAATTTAAAATAGGGAGTTTCTTTTTGTTTTCTTCACACAAATTTTACATGTTGCTCATAAGCTAAGAAAATACAGTATTTTTGTCGTAATTAACCAAAAAAGGATATTTCCCTCTATATTTGAGAGTGATATGATTAACAAGGGTATAATACACAATAGAAGGATGGATATAATGAAGAAATATGTACTAATTGCTTTACTTTCTTCTACCATTCTCACAGGTTGCAACACTAGTGTAACTGGTGATAAACAGAAAAAAAATGCAACTGCCGAGAAAAAAGTAGAACCGAAAAAAGTTGAAGCAAAAACAGTAACTGTTCCCTTAACGCAAGGAAACATAACATGGGAGTCCTTTGCACCTGATGCAAAAAATACTGTGCTCTATGTGACTAATTTACGAGATGCGTTTAAACAAGTACAATATCATGTTTGGCGCACTGCTGATGGCCCTGAAAGCAAACAAACCTTTTCATCTCAAGAAAAAGAACGTAACTTTTCTTTGCCATTCCACTTAAAAGCCTTCAATTTGAAACGCGGGGAATATCAAATTGAAACAACAGGAGTAAAAGAAGACGGCACACAAGTACCTCTTGCTAAATCCACAATTACCTTTCAACAATCTGTACCATTTCTAATGTATCATGCAATTGAAAAATATTCAGGACCAGGTGATGGTGAGTTAGGTTTATATGTGCCCCCAGAGCAATTCGAAACACATATGAAATATTTAAAAGATAATGGGTATACAATGCTGACGTTTGAACGTTGGGGCGATATTAACCGCGTCAATAAGCCTGTCTTTGTAACATTTGATGACGGGCGAAAAAATAATATGAATGCCCTTCATATTTTACAAAATTTAAAAGATGACAAATTTCAACCAGCAGCGACAGAGTTTCTTGTTTCGAATACAATCGATACGCCAAACCGTCTATCAACAGATGATATTAAACAAATGCTAAACTCTGGTATCTTCTCTATACAATCGCACACAGCCAATCATACTATGCTGGCTTATGCAAGTAATTACGATGAAGAATTACATGGATCAAAAGAAAAAATCGAAAGTATTACGGGTAAAAAAGTAATTGCTCTTGCTTATCCTGTAGGCTCTTATAATGATCAAACAATTGCAGAAACGAAAAAATATTATGAGTTCGCAGTGACAACGAATCATGGAAATTATATTACAAAAGGTGAACCAAACGAACAATATTTAATTAAACGACATTTTGTCGGACCTAAAACATCAATGGCAGAGTTTGCATCATTGGTAAGGGAACGCAACTAACTATTTAAAAACTGTTGCATTGAAAAAAACGCTCTTTTTATACATTTTGATTAAAGGATGCTTACACGATGAAAAAATATATTTCAACTATATTATTGTCTACGCTGTTCATCTCTGGTTGTAGTCATGCACCTCAACAAGATCCAAAGAAAGAAGTTCAAGCTGCTGAACAGCAAACAAAAAAGAAAACAAAAGAGAAAGTGCAGCCACAAGGAACTATTTCTTGGAATCCAATTACATACGAATCAAAAAATACAGTTTTATATACGAAAGATGTAACAACTCCAATTACAGAAGTACAATATAAAATTTGGCGCACTGCTGACGGAAAAGAGAGTGCAAAAACATTTTCTTCTAAAGAAAAAGAGAACTCTTTTTCTTTACCGTTTGATCTAAAAGAATTTGAAGAAAAACGCGGTGAGTATCAAATTGAAGCAAATGGTGTAAAAGAAGATGGAAAAACCATTCCACTCACAAAATCGGCAATTGTATTCCAGCAATACGCTCCAGTTCTAATGTATCATGCGATTGATGATTATAAAGAAGGCTATGGCCTGAAAGATCTGTTTGTATCCCCTGCCAACTTTGAAGCGCAAATGCAATATTTAAAAGACAATGGCTACACATTGTTAACCTTTGAACGCTGGGGCGACATTAACAAAGTCAACAAACCGATTTTTGTTACATTTGATGATGGTATGAAAAATAATTTGAATGCCTTTCATATTTTACAAAAGCTGAAAGATGATAAGTTCAAGCCAACCGCGACAGAATATGCAATTGTCAATTCCATCGATACAGACGGCTCACTATCTACAGCAGATATAAAAGAAATGATAGATTCCGGCATTTTCTCTGTTCAGTCTCATACAGAAACACATGCGGATTTGCCGAAAATTACAAACTATGAGGAAGAGCTAAAAGGTTCAAAGGAAAAACTCGAAAAGATTACTGGAAAACCTGTTATCGCTATCGCTTATCCATTTGGCCATGTAAATGACCGCGTTGTTGCTGAAACAAAAAAATATTACCAATTTGCAACAACAACAAAACCCGGTCAATTTATTGAAAAAGGTGAGCCAGATGAATTGTTACGTATAAAACGCGTCCGCATTCATAACTCAACAACAGTGGAACAGTTTGCGCTGGCAATTAAATAAGAAATAGAACCCGATTCCAATCGGGTTCTATTTATATTTTCAGAATTTTCCTGTATTATGTACATAAGAACTATTTACGCAAAGGAGAATATATATGTCATTTGAACAAACGTTAGAAAAATATGCTGCGTTAGCTGTAAATGTCGGAGTAAATATTCAACCAGGACAAACATTAAATATTGGCGCGCCAATTGAAGCTGCTCCATTTGTTCGTCTTGTTACAAAGAAAGCTTATGAATCAGGTGCAAAGCATGTGTATGTCGATTGGGTTGATGAAAATTTAACACGCTTAAAATTCGACTTAGCACCAGAAGAAGCATTTTCTGAATTTCCTGCATGGAAAGCGCGTGCACGTGAAGAACTAGCAAAAGAAGGAGCAGCATTTTTATCCATTTATGCGGAAAACCCTGATTTATTAAAAGGTGTAGACCCAAAGCGCATTGCTAGCGCAAATAAAGCAGCTGGAGAAGCAATGAAAGCAGTTCGCGAATATATGATGGCTGATAAAGTAAGCTGGTGCGTTATTTCTGTTCCAACAACAGAATGGGCAGCAAAAGTGTTCCCTGATGTACCGGAAGAAGAACAAGTAGCAAAATTATGGGATGCAATTTTCCAAGCAACTCGTGCTAATTTAGAAAATCCTGTTCAAGCTTGGAACGAGCATAATGGTAACTTACATACGAAAGTAGACTATTTAAACGACAAACACTATAAAGCGCTGTACTATAAAGGACCAGGAACAGATTTAACAATCGAACTTCCTGAAAAGCATTTATGGGTAGGTGCTGGCAGCATTAACGAAAAAAATGTACCATTCATGGCAAACATTCCAACAGAAGAAGTATTTACAATGCCATTAAAAACAGGCGTAAACGGCTATGTAACAAGTAAAAAACCATTAGTTTATGCAGGAAATGTTATTGATAACTTTACGCTTACATTTGAAAACGGCCGCATCGTAGACTTCAAAGCTGAAGCTGGCGAAGAAACATTAAAACATTTAATCGAAACAGATGAAGGTTCTCACTTCTTAGGAGAAGTTGCATTAGTACCTCACGACTCACCTATTTCGAATACAAATATTTTATTCTACAATACGCTATTTGACGAAAATGCATCTTGTCATTTAGCAATTGGTAATGCCTATGCATTTAACTTAGACGGCGGTAAAACAATGTCTAAAGAAGAATTTACAGAAAACGGTGCAAACTCTAGTATTACACACGTAGACTTTATGATCGGTTCTGCGGAACTTGATATTGATGGTATTACAGCAGATGGTACACATGAACCAATCTTCCGTAAAGGAAACTGGGCATTCTAATAAGCGTACTAAAAAAATCGCATCAACGGTTTCGTTGATGCGATTCTCTTTTATAATCCTAATGAAATATATTTAATTTCTAAATACTCTTCAATTCCAAAGTGACCGCCTTCACGGCCAATACCACTTTCTTTAAATCCGCCAAATGGAGCTTGTGCAACAGATGGAAGACCATCATTTAAGCCAATAATTCCGTATTCCAATGCTTCGCTAATTTGGAATGCTTGGCTAATATTTGTTGTAAAGATATATGCCGCTAAGCCATATGGCGTGTTATTTGCACGCTCAATTACTTCTTCAGCCGTTTTAAATTTCGCAACAGGTGCCAGTGGTCCAAATGTTTCTTCTGTCATACATAACATATCATCATTTGCTTCGCCGATTACAGTTGGTTGAACAAAATGGCCGTTTAATTCTGTGATCTTTTGTCCGCCATTAAGTACCTTTCCACCCTTTTGAATCGCATCTTCTATATGTTCTTGCACTTTTTCAACAGCTGACTCATCAATAAGCGGTCCGACAGTCGTACCTGCAGCAAAACCGTCACCTACTTTTAGTTCTCCTACAGCTGTTTGGAACTTCTCTACGAATTTTTCATACACATCTTCTTGAACAAAAACTCGATTCGTACAAATGCACGTTTGACCAGCATTACGGAATTTTGAGCCGATTACTGCTTCTACAGCCTTATCTAAATCTGCATCATTCATTACAATAAACGGTGCATGACCACCTAATTCTAATGAAACTTTTTTCACTGTTTCAGCTGCACCGCGCATCAATTCTTTTCCAATTTCCGTTGATCCAGTAAAGGATACTTTTCTCACACGTCCATCATTCATCCATGTATCAGCAATAGCTTTCGCACTTCCTGTTACGATATTTAAGACACCTTTTGGAATTTCTGCTTCATGTGCAAGCTCAGCTAGTTTTAATGCTGTTAATGGCGTTTGGCTCGCCGGCTTCACGACCGCCGTACATCCCGCTGCTAATGCTGGCCCCACTTTTCTTGTAATCATAGCTGCTGGAAAGTTCCATGGCGTAATTGCTGCAATTACCCCAACAGGCTGTTTCGATACAAGGATGCGCTTATTAGGATGAGAAGCAGGAATCATTTGACCATATACACGCTTCCCTTCTTCTGCATACCATTCTAAAAAGCTATTCGCATAGTTTACTTCACCAAGCGCTTCTGCGAATGGTTTTCCTTGTTCCTTTGTCATAATAGCTGCAATTTCTTCTTTATGATCATCAATTAATGTGAACCACTTTTTCAATTTGTTCGCACGCTCAGCTGCCGTTAGCTTTGACCAAGTCTTAAATGCTTCATGTGCAGCATCTACCGCTTGCTTTGCTTCCGTTACTCCTCCTTTTGGAACAGTAGCAAATACTTCTTGTGTAGCCGGATTGTTAATTTCAATTTGTTCATGTAAATGAACGAATTCCCCATTAATATACATCGCTTTCTTATCTAAATTGATAGCCATTGTTTTTTTATCCAACCTTTTCATCCTCCTTTATATTTACTGTACCAATCACGAAAGAAACATCCAAATGCAATGGTACTTTTTTAAATCCCTTCTTCTCCCTCAATGAGAAGTTCTTCTCCAATAAACTTTTTAATTTTTCTAGTTGCTGCGGACTGACTAATTTTTAAAGTCTCTGCTACTTTGTAGCTTGATTGATGTGCTTTATACGCTTTTAAAATAATATTGCGCTCTACTTCCTCTAACATTTCATACAAACTTTTTCCGGATTGTTCAATTGTAGAATTTTGCATAGATAATGGTAATTCTTCCATTGTAACGAGCTCATCCGTAGTAATAACAACACGTTCCATTACATTTTCTATTTCTCGGTTATTTCCTTCCCAAGGATATTCTAAAAATGCTTGTAATACATGCGGAGATAGCTTCACATTACGCCCATACTTCTCATTAAAATGCTGCAGATAATAATAGACTAGTGGTAAAATATCTTCTTGTCTCTCACGTAAAGGAGGAATATAAATCGGAATCACATTCAGGCGGTAATATAAATCCTTTCGAAACGTCCCCTGTTTCACCATTTCTTTCAAATTTCTATTCGTTGCAGCCACAATGCGCACATCTACTTTTTTTAATTCTCTGCCTCCTACTGGGCGAAATGTTTTTTCCTGTAATACTTGTAACAGCTTTGCTTGAATTTCAAGAGGCATTTCTCCAATTTCATCTAAAAAGAGCGTTCCTTTATGAGCCAGTTCTAAAATCCCTTTTTTCCCTTCGCGATGTGCACCTGTAAAAGAACCACTGGCATATCCAAACAGTTCAGATTCAATTAAATTTGTTGGCAAGGCTGCGCAATTGATTTCATAAAACATTTCATTTTTACGATGGCTAAGTTCATGTAAATGGCGTACTAATCTACTTTTTCCAACTCCTGTTTCTCCTAAAACAAGAACCGTGCTATCTACTACAGATACTTTTTTGATCGTTTCAACTATCCTCTGCATAGCTGCACTTTTAAAAATAAGCCCTTCATGCTCATATGTTTCTCGTAATTCTTTTTTATACGTTTTTAATTGATCCGTCATTGTCTCTACCTTTTTTCGCAATTGATAGAGTTCTGTTAAATCGCGCGAGTAGCTAATGACCCTTCTTAAATTACCGTGATCATCGAAAACCGGACGTGTTCGAACATGTAAATATTCCCCTGACTTTGTTGTCTGCACTAATTCAATCGGCTTCCCTTTTTCGATGACTTCAAGTGTTGCAGACGGATAAAAAATCCCATCCTTTTGTAACTCTTTTACACTCTTACCAATCAAATTTTCCGCTGGTAACTGGTAATGCCTTTCGCACATGCTGTTGACACGAACTACAATACCTTTCTCATCTGTTACAAAAATCTCATCAAATGCATGTTCAAATACATCTTTTAAATCCATAAATACTCGTTCCTTTTCCGCCACCATTCCAGTCACTCCCTGAAGTTTAAATAGATATTCAGATACGTCCAATTTATATATAATACTTTGTCATTATTATATAACAGGGAGCGCTGGAACAGCCGCAAACAAGTTTTTAAAATGAATATTTTACAGGGATTTCAATACACTTCTGACTTATACGTGTGCTTTATCTACTTTTCCATAACAAGATTGAAGTGATTCTTCAAGAATCATAAGCCCTTCTTCAAGTTGCTCATCTGTAATAACAAGCGGCATTAAAACGCGAACGACATTTCCATATGCCCCTGCCGTTAATAGCAATAAACCTCTCTTATTTGCTTCTGCAGTAAGACTTGCAGCTAACGCTTTATCTGGCTCTTTCGTTACTTTATCTTTTACTAATTCAAAGGCACACATTGCTCCTAATCCGCGAACATCACCAATGCATTCATATTTTTCAGCCATTTGATGGAAACGATCCATTACTACTTTTCCAATACGCATAGCACGTTCATTTAAATTTTCCTTCTCCATTACTTCAAGAACAGCTAATGCAGCACTGCATCCTAATGGACTTCCAGCATACGTTCCGCCTAATTCACCAGGTGCAGCCTCATTCATTACTTCTTTTCGGCCAATTACACCACTGATTGGTACACCTGCTCCTAGTGATTTAGACACAGTAATTAAATCTGGTACTACATCATAATGGTCAATAGCAAAATATTTACCCGTACGGCCAAATCCTGTTTGAATTTCATCAGCAACAAACAAAATGCCGTGTTCAGCACATAAACGATGTACTTCTTTCACAAACTTTTTACCAGGAACGATAAAGCCGCCTTCTCCTTGTACAGGCTCCATCACAACAGCTGCAATACTTTCCGGCGCAACCTCTGTAATTAAAAAGTTTTTAAACTCTTCAATGATAAAATCTTCATATTGTTCTTCTGTTAATCCAGCTGGACGGCGATATTCGTAAGGGAATGGAGCTTTATAAACCTCTGGTGCAAACGGACCAAATCCATCCTTATACGGCTTTACTTTACTTGTCATTGTCATCGTCATTAATGTACGGCCGTGAAACCCTTTTGAAAATGCAATAATCCCTGTTCGCTTCGTATACTTACGAGCAATTTTCACTGCATTTTCAACAGCTTCAGCTCCACTGTTTAAAAACAATACCTGTTTATCAAAAGCACCTGGTGCTAACGCAGCTAGTTTTTCTGCTAATTCAATATACGACTCATACATCATTACGTTAAAACCGGTATGGATATATTGATCGATTTGCTTATGAAGAGCCTCTGTAACAGTCGGGTGACAATGTCCGACGTTGATTGTACCGATTGCTCCAGCAAAGTCGATAAATTGATTTCCATCCACATCTGTAACAAGCGCCCCATGAGCCGATTGTACAAATGTTTGAATTCCATTACTTACTCCTCTTGGTACGATATTTTGGCGGCGTTCAAATAATGAAGCTGCTTTTGAACCCGGAATAGTTTGATTAACTTTAGCAAAATTTGTTTTCATTGTATATTCCACCTCTTTTAATGATTTGCTTTTTATAATGCAAAATGTATGCCAACTTTAAAACACACTGTACTCCTATATTTCTATAGATTTTGACATAAAAAAATAAGTCTACAAGGACTCAAAACGAGTCTTTGTAGACTTATTCAAAAGATTTCTATCTATTTACCATGAATTTTTCCGTTTCATTCCATACTAGCTTACCAGAATCAGAAATTAGCTCTCCTACAGATGGCAACAATATATCAGATAATGGATCTAACGTTTCCTTATCGCCTGTTCCTGAAAGAACACCAATCGCATAACCCGCTCCGCTATTTTGAGCCAAATACATATCTGTTGGTGTATCTCCTACAATCACAACTTCAGAAGGATGCAGTTGAAACTGCTCACAAAATACGTCTACAATTTGTTTATTTGGTTTTTGCGCTGGAAATGTATCTGACGTTACAATAAATTCGAAAAACGATTGTAATTGATATTGCTGTAGAAATAACTGCGTAGGTTCATAATCATCTGCTGTGACAACACCGAGAATATACCCTTGTTCCTTTAATTTTGTTAGTAACTTTGGTAAATCCGCTGTCATTTTCATATGCGAACGCTGCTTATACATAAAGGAAAATAACTTTTCACTTATCCATTCTCGCATTTCAGCTACAGAAAATGATGGGACATGCTTACAAAAAATATATGCTAAATCCATACTTGTTCCCGCAGCCAATACACTATGCGGATTCACAAACATTTCTTCTACGCCAATCTCTTGCAGTAACGTTGTTTGTAACGTTGTAGGTAGTTTATATGTTCGGATTAGCTCTGCAACAACTTCCTCTGCAACTTTTACCCAAATGGAATGAAAATCCATTAATGTACCATCTTTATCAAATAAAATTGCTTTCATTTCCCCCATAACCTCCTACCTCCCCTTTGTTACTCACCTTTATTGTAACAAGGGGATATATATGAACTATGAAGGAATTGTAAAGATACAATAAAGAAACAACAAAACACCAATTTACACTCTTTACAAAAAACTACCTTTTACAAGGTAGTTTCTTTTTGTTCTGGAATAAATAATTCCAAACAGTGATACACATTTTCAAACTCCATCGGTGCATCCCCGCCGTATTCACCATCTAAATTAATCATTAATTTTTCTGTTGAATGCACTTTAATTCGATTCGCTTGTGTATATAATACTTTCGGGTTATTTATATGCTCACCGCGCTGCGCTTGTGTAGCTGCTTTAATTAAATCCGCAATCGATCCTTTTTTTAATATTAACAAATCAAACAAACCATCATTAATAGAGGCATACGGTGCTACTTTTTCAAAGCCGCCGACTGATCGTGTATTTGTAATCAAAAACATTGTAATTTCTTCTTGCAATAATTTTCCATCATATTCAATTTCTACATATGTCGGATGTAAGGATGGTAACATTTCAATACCTTTTAAATAATACGCAAGTTGTCCAAGTACTGTTTTTAACTTACTTGGTACTTCATATGTTAATTCGGTTATGCGGCCACCGCCTGCAATATTAATAAAGTATGTATCATTTGCTCTTCCAAGATCGAGAGGTACCGTTTGACCAGCACAAATGATATCAGTAGCTTCTTCGATTGAACGCGGTACACCAATCGCTCTGGCAAAGTCATTTGTCGTTCCAACTGGAATAATTCCAAACTTGGGAAGATGTTCATTTCCAACTAAACCATTCACAACTTCATTTAACGTACCGTCGCCGCCTGCTGCAATAACAACATCAAACTTACGCTCTGCCGCTTGCCTCGCTGCCACAGTCGCATCTCCAGGACCTGTCGTCGCATGACATGACGTTTCATACCCTGCTTTCTCTAATTTTTGTAGTACCTCTGGTAAGTTCTTCTTAAATAACTCGCGACCAGAAGTTGGATTATAAATAATTCTTGCACGTTTCATATAACATTAGCACAGGAAAACCCTCATTCATCAAAAAGGGAAAGGAATAGCCGCCAAGCATTTGCTTAGCATTCCTATGCATACCCTCCTCTCAATTCTACATATACTTCCTTAAACCTGACAAAGCATATAATTTCATTGTTAACACTAAATTAACATTTATTTCATATCATATCATGAAAAAATTCTCTCTAGATTAAGATTTATCATTATTACAACCTTTTTGCAACTATCATACCATACTTAACGGAAGACATTTTCCTTATATTTGTCAGTTAATCAAACGTTTGTTTAAACGAAATATTATTTAAACAAACGTTTGATTAACTCAGAAAAACACCCATATTTGGGTGTTTTTCTGTTTAATCTTTGTTGTTTTCAAGCTTATCGTTTATTAATCTCTTCAAGTAAGATTTTATTAACAAGCGGTGGATTTGCCTGTCCTTTTGTTGCTTTCATAATTTGACCAACTAAGAAGCCAATTGCACGGTCTTTACCGTTTTTGAAGTCTTCAATAGATTGTTCATTATTATCAAGAATTTCTGTTACGATCTTACGAAGCGCTCCTTCGTCAGAAATTTGAACAAGACCTTTTGCTTTTACGATTTCTTCTGGGTCTCCACCTTTTTCAATTAACTCGTTAAATACTTTTTTCGCAATTTTAGACGAAATTGTACCTTTTTCAATTAATTGAATCATTTTAGACAAACCAGCTGGTGTTAATGCTACATCTTTTAATTCTTTTTGTTGTTTGTTTAAGTATGCTAGTACTTCACCCATTAACCAGTTTGATGTTAATTTCGCGTCTGCACCATCTGCAACTGTTGCTTCGAAGAAATCAGACATCTCTTTCGTTAATGTTAATACGTGTGCATCATAAGCTGGTAAGCCAAGCTCTTCAACATAACGTACTTTACGAGCATCTGGAAGTTCAGGAATAGAAGCACGAACACGTTCTTTCCACTCATCATCGATGTAAAGTTCAACTAAATCCGGCTCTGGGAAGTAACGGTAATCGTCAGATCCTTCTTTTACACGCATTAAGATTGTTTTCTTCGTTGCTTCATCATAACGGCGTGTCTCTTGTTGGATGATACCACCAGATAATAGTTCTTTTTCTTGACGTGCTTGTTCAAACTCAAGACCTTTTTGTACGTAAGTGAAAGAGTTTAAGTTTTTCAGCTCTGCTTTTGTACCGAATTTTTCTTGTCCAACTGGACGAAGAGAAATATTCGCATCACAGCGAAGAGAACCCTCTTCCATCTTACAATCAGATACGCCTGTATATTGAATGATTGATTTTAGCTTTTCTAAATATGCATACGCTTCTTCTGGTGTACGCATATCTGGCTCAGATACAATTTCGATTAACGGCATACCTTGGCGATTGTAGTCTACTAATGAGTAACCTTCGCCAGTATGTGTTGATTTACCAGCATCTTCTTCTAAATGAAGACGTGTAATACCGATACGTTTCTTTTTGCCGTCTACTTCGATTTCAATCCAACCATTTTCCCCAATTGGTTTATCAAATTGAGAGATTTGATAAGCCTTCGGGTTATCTGGATAGAAATAGTTTTTACGGTCAAATTTTGTTTCTGTTGCGATTTCACAGTTTAATGCCATTGCAGCTTTCATTGCAAAGTTAACTGCTTCTTTATTTAGAGTTGGAAGCACCCCAGGATATCCTAAGTCAATTACACTTGTTTGTGTATTTGGATCAGCTCCGAATTCTGTTGGACTCGCAGAGAAAATTTTCGAATTTGTTTTTAACTCAACGTGAACCTCTAAACCGATAATTGTTTCAAAATTCATCTATGCTCGCCTCCTTACAGACTTGCTTTTTTTGTATGATAATCTGTTGCTTGCTCGAACGCATGTGCAACGCGATAAATTGTTGCTTCATCGAAGTGTTTACCAATAATTTGCAGTCCAAGAGGCATGTTGTTCGCGCCGAATCCACATGGAACAGAAATTGCTGGAACACCTGCTAAGTTTACTGGAATTGTTAAAATGTCGTTTGCATACATTGTCATTGGATCATCGATTTTTTCGCCCACTTTAAACGCTGGAGTTGGGGTTGTTGGCCCAATAATAATGTCATAGTTTGCAAATACATTTTCAAAGTCATTTTTAATTAATGTACGTACTTGTTGTGCTTTTTTGTAATATGCATCATAGTAACCAGAGCTAAGTGCAAATGTACCAAGCATAATACGACGTTTTACTTCGTCACCGAAGCCTTCGCTGCGTGTATTCTTATAAAGATCCATTAAGTTATTCACATTATCAGAACGAACGCCGTAACGTACGCCATCAAAACGTGAAAGGTTAGCAGACGCTTCAGAAGAAGAAATTAAATAGTATGCTGCTAATGCATATTTAGAGTGTGGAAGTGACACTTCTTCCCAAGTTGCGCCCATGCCTTCTAACACTTTTAAAGCAGCTAGTACAGACTCACGAGCCTCTTCGCCAACACCTTCACCTAAATATTCTTTTGGTACAGCAATACGTAAGCCTTTTACATCGCCTGTTAAACCAGCTAAGTAGTTACCAACTTCAATGCTTGCAGAAGTTGTATCCATGCGGTCAACACCTGAAATAGCTTGCAGTAAGTATGCATTGTCTTCTACTGTACGTGTAATCGGTCCAATTTGGTCAAGTGAAGATGCAAATGCAACTAAACCGAAGCGAGATACACGACCATATGTTGGTTTTAAACCAACAACACCGCAATATGCAGCTGGTTGACGGATAGAACCACCCGTATCAGAACCTAAAGAGAATAATACTTCTCCTGCCGCTACTGCTGCTGCAGAACCACCACTAGATCCACCTGGAACATAATCTAAATTCCATGGGTTCTTTGTTGCATAAAAACCAGAGTTTTCATTAGAAGAACCCATTGCAAACTCGTCCATGTTTAATTTACCGATTGTAATTGTGTCAGCAGCGTTTAGCTTTTGCACAACTGTTGCATCGTAAATTGGATCGAAGTTTGCTAATATTTTACTCGCACACGTTGTACGAAGACCTTTTGTTACGATGTTATCTTTCACACCGATTGGCATACCAAATAGTAAACCATTATCTTCAGCGCCTAATTTTGCATCTAATTCTTTCGCTTTTGCACGTGCATTTTCTTCATCTAATGTAAGAAACGCTTTTACGTTATCTTCAACATCCGCAATACGTTTGTAAGATTCGTCTACTAAATCCGTAACGGAAATTTCTTTGCTTTGTAATTTTTTATGTAACTCTGATACAGAACGATCAAATAATGACATCGAAATTCCCCTCCTCTATTCTAATACTGCAGGAACACGGATTTGATTATCTTTGTGATCCGGTGCATTTTTTAATACTTCTTCAACTGGTAAACCTTTTTCAGGTACATCTTCACGCATAATATTCTTCATATCTAGTACATGAGTTGTTGGTTTTACGTTTGTTGTATCTAATTCATTTAACTGCTCAGCAAATGTAACAATTGCATCGAGTTGTTTTTGAAATTTTTCTGCTTCTTGATCTGTAATTGCAAGACGTGCTAAATGCGCAACATGCTTTACATTCTCAACGGAAATTCTTGACACGGCTAGGCCACCTCCATAATATATCGTACAATCTACAATACTATTGATGATACCAAATTTTCAGTAGTTCAAGCAAGTCAACACACGGTACTTACAGGATTTTTACATAAAAAAAGAAAGGCTTCTGCCTCCCTTATCAATTTAATATATAAAATTCCATTAAACAGAGTTCATTCTTATTTCTCAATTGTTTCTTTTTTGGAAACTGGTTCAGCATGGATGTTGTTTGCATTATCCTCTTCATTATCACGAATTGTTTTTTGCAATACAAAACAAGACATCGTTAAAAATAATGTACCAAGTAAATAATAGCCTTTTACACTGAGTGGTTCCTCTAGCGTATAAATACCAATTAACATGCCCGAAAGTGCACAAACGAAAGATGTCCATGCTAAAAATGTGAACGCTTGGGTGTTTCTTCTTCTCATTGTTCTCCCCCTTGTTAGCTGACATTTATAATAGGTACATACATTACTATTCCTATTATGGATTTTTATGTAAAATATACTTCTCTTTTTATTAATCTATCATACACATTTTCTATTATAAAGCGTATTTTTTGTATAATATGGAAAAAATAAAAAGATAATTATTTTATACATTTTCAACTAAACATAGAATGAAAACCAATTTGAAGAATGCAAAAAAACAGGTGCCTAGACCAGCTGTCAAAATAGCTGTTTTTTAATTTTCATTGGGCTCCACTCCTTTACTGCAAGAAAAACGGAACACCCAATATCGGCTTCCTATGAAATTTATTAAACTACCAATCAATGTTGCAGTCACTTTAGAAACAGCCAAAGACTGCTCTAAAGTATCATGCATACTACTTAGTATTAGAGATACTACAACAAGGCTTAAAAGATTAACGCATATAAACTTCAATGGTTCTTTTGCAACTTGTTTTCTTCCTTTTTGTTGGAACGTCCACTGTCTGTTAAGTAAGTAGCTGCTCGCTACGCCACAGCTATAGGATATCCACTGTGCCAATAAAAACGGTGTCTCCCCCATGACCAGCAGTGTAAAAATCATTATATCAATACCAGTATTAAGCACACCCACTGCTAAAAATTTCAAAATTTGTATCAAACCCTTATTCATACACTACCTCATGGCCCGTAATTGACTTTTCCGTTCCCAGTTCCCCATAAAATTCTCGAACAATATATAAAGGTCTTCCTTTTGTTTCATCGTAGATGCGGCCAATATATTCACCAATAATCCCCAGCATAAATAACATAAAACCGTTAAAGATTAACATAATACTAATTATAGAAGGCCAGCCTTTCATGGTTGCCTCAGTAAATATAGTAAGATATAGAACATACATAAGATATAGGAAACCCGACCCAGATAGAAGCAATCCGGAATAGATCGCCAACTTCAATGGTTTATAAGAGAAGGAAAGAATTCCATCCAAGCATAGCTTTATCATTCGCTTAAGAGGATATTTGGTTTCACCTGCCACCCTTTCATCTCGAACATATTCAACTGCAGTTTGACGAAATCCGACCCAACTAACTAATCCTCGAACAAACCTATTATTCTCATTTATCCGTTTCATTTCTTTACATACCTTTTTGTCCATAAGACGAAAATCTCCAGTATCCACTGGTATATCGATATCCGTGGAAGCGCGAAGCACGCGATAAAACGTGCTTGCCGACCACTTTTTAAACCATGTTTCACCCTTACGCTTGATTCGTTTTGCGTAGACTACTTCATAACCTTCTTCCCATTTTTCAATCATTTGCAAAATTAATTCAGGTGGATCCTGTAAATCAGCGTCAATGATAATAACCGCATCCCCTTTTGCATAATCCATGCCAGCTGTAATTGCAATCTGATGACCAAAATTCCGGGAAAAATCAATGAGCTTCACTGTTTTATCCCCTCTAGCAAAGTCCTTTATAATATCAGCACATTTGTCCTGACTTCCATCGTTAATGAACAGTAATTCATACGTATCATTCGTATCCTTCATGACCTTTTTCAGTCTTCGATAAGTTTCTTCAATAACTGATTCTTCGTTATACATGGGGATTATAACCGAATAACATATATTGTTTCTCATTCTCGTTCTACTCCTTTACAATGTTACTTTATATAAAGTGTTTGAGCGCCCAGGACCACCCATATTACCTCTTTCCTTGTCCCTATTTTGCGTTGTCTGCCACTCTTCAGATGGAATTTTCTCACCATTTTCCTGAATCCACTTTGTCACTTCAGAACTTCCGTGTCGCACCCCTTCATCTGAAATGAGGAAGTATTTCACTTTTCCACTTGATACTAATTTCTTTAATTTCTCAACGGTATAAACCGGATCAGAACCGGAAAATCCACCCATTGTTATGACGGATTCTCCTTTATCTATAATGTAAGGAGCTGCAGTTTGATAGCTTGTCGTGGCAAACAAATATTGTTCACCAGTATTGTTTTTCTTTAAGTATGACAAAGTTTTACTATCTAAACTCTCGCTACCCATTCCCGCTTGCTTGTTTCTTGGCATTCCTGAAGGCTGCCCGTTAGCCATTGGAGCTTTCATACGATTTTCTGATGAAGTATCAGATTCGCCAGGTCCTCCTTGCCCATTCAATCTAGGCATCGCTCCCCCTGGGAACCCACCCATATTACCTTTACCATCTGCCGAGCTCGGTCCCGCCTGTGGTAACATACTGTTTCCACCATACGTAATTGGTGTAGCAGCCCAATACAACGGCCCAATCAGCAGTATAAGTAATCCTGCAATATTTACTGCAGGAGGCAACTTTACCTTTCTATACTTAGACAGGACAAGCGCTAAAGCAAAGATTATTCCTGCAGACGCTATACCAATAGACCACCCAGCCCCAATCACATCGTCATAAGGATGGATAATGTACCATTGGAATCCCGCCGTTCCTACAACTGCTGTCGGCAATAACCAAGATTTCCAGCCAGTATTGTTTTTGTAATCCTCAAAAAGCTGTGTCCAACCGGATCCAAACAGAGCTGCAATAGGAGCTGCAAGCATAATCAAGTAATAATGATGGAAGAAACCTGCAATACTGAAGAATCCCATCGCCGGGATTAACCATACGAGCCAAAAGACTGTTTCTTTATGCTTCAACGTCATATTATTTCTTCGTAAACCGGCCAGCAAGCTAATACTAGCAATAGCAACAAACGGAAGAAGCCAACTAGCCTGACCAGACAGTTCAGACTGGAATAGACGGAATAATCCTTTCTCACCAGTTCCAAAGTTACCACCTATCTTACCGCCTGGGCCACCATTATTACCTTGGGGTGGGCCACCCCTTTGAACGCCTTGAATATTGTCATTTCCGTTTATTGGATTAACTCCACTTTCAGTGTTATCGTTCTGCTGCGCCTCATTGTTATCTTGAGGTGGTCGCTGTTGATTGTTCACACCGGGTACTCTCCCGCCGCCTCCTTGATTTCCTGTAAGACGCGAAATTCCATTGTAACCAAACGCTAATTCTAGAACTGAGTTTGTCTGACTGCTACCAACATATGGACGCTTATCTTTAGGAATAGCGTCCACAATAACTGCCCATGAAAGGGAAATAATAAGCATGATAACTGTTGCCCCAGAGAGTAAACCAATCTTTTTCTTCCAGTTTACTTTGGCAGCCCAAATATAGAAGACATAAAAAGCTGGAAGTACCATATAAGCCTGTAGCATCTTCATATTAAAGGCCAAGCCTATTACCGCAAAGGCAGCAAAGAGACTCCAAATGCTACTACGCTTCACGCTTCTAAATAAAAGCCAAGTGGCTATCAAGAGGGTAAATACAAGCATACTATCAATATTATTTGTTCGGCTCACTGCCGCTGCAATTGGCGTACATGCGAAAGCTAAAGCACCAAGTCGTGCAGCAGCTAAGCCAAAAGATGGTTTTACTAAAAAATAAATGAGCAATACTGAGCCCACCCCAGCCAATGCCTGAGGAAGAATCACACTCCAACCGTGCAAACCAAAAATATAAGCACTTATCGTTTGAATCCAAAATGTAACAGGTGGTTTATCTACCGTTACAGATCCTGCTGAATCGAGAGAAGCGAAAAAGAAATTATGAAAGTTTTTCAACATACTTGCTACCGCAGTTGTATAGTAAGTATTTGCATATTGATCGGTCCAAATGTTATATCCATTTAAAAAAATTGCCAATAAAACTATCAATATTAAAGGCACATCTAATCGTCCTTTTAACCTTGAAAACACGATATTACAACTCCTTCATCATTTTATATTTTGAACTAGGCCATGGCTGTATTATCATCCTTTCACCTGAAATGGACTTGAGTATAAGCTGAAAGTTTCCTGAATACGTAAAATCCTTTTAATATTAAAGATTAAGTAAGAAGAAATAAAAAATTGCCACTGCTAATTCAGACTACTTTCAGCAAACTTTCAGCATAATCGTAGATAATAGTAATAATTACACACAGGGGGCGTGAAAAAGATGAATTCTCTTAAAGGAATTAAAATACTGTTAGTAGATGACGAACCACACATCTTACAATTTTTAGAGATAGGATTAATGAACGAAGGATATGAAGTAAAAAAAGCTACTGATGGGATAAGCGCTATTAACTTGGCACAAGAATTTCAGCCGCATGTAGCAATCATAGATGTAATGATGCCCGGCATCGACGGATTCGAAGTGTGTCGTATGATTAAAAAGAGCGGATCTCACACTTCCGTTATCATGCTTACCGCAAAAGACGAAGTGGATGATCGGGTAAAAGGATTAACGTTAGGAGCAGATGACTATGTCATAAAACCATTCAGTTTCGATGAATTACTCGCTCGTATACACGCTCGTCTTCGCAATCAATTTCCAAATCTATTCGGAGAGGTCATTTATGGCCCATTTAAGGTGGATGATCGTAGGAAAGAATTACTATTTAACGGCAAAATATTAGAACTTTCCCCGACGGAATATGAGCTTCTTAAATACATTGTAATGAACCATGGAATTGTATTGAGCAAGGGAATGATACTTGATAAGGTATGGGGCTATGACTTTCAAGGAGATGAAAATATTGTAGAGGTGTATATTCGCTCACTTCGAGAAAAGTTAAAAGATAAGGAACATCGACTCATTCGTACAATTAGGGGAGCGGGTTACCGTGTGGATTTACCATGATTAGACTTACTTCTCTTATAAAAAAGGTACTTTTGCCTCGCTCTTTGCGCCTTCAACTTCTAACACGAACATTATTTATTTTATCTCTTATTCTTTTGAGTATTGGTCTTTTGCAATATTGGGTGATGAAAAACTTTCTATATAACAATGAAGCTGAAACGTTAAGAGCAAAGCTAATGTCTTTACCGCCAGAAATAGATTTACTGCCCTTTGATTCACGAAATAAAGTAGAAAACCATCCTGAACCTAACAAACCAAAATTCCTGTTTTCACAAGATATTTCACTTGCAGTTATCAGAAAGGATGGTAGTTATAAAGATCTAGCAACGAACACTGGAATGTCCTCTCCAAAGCTTTCAAACGAGGATTATACGAAAATATTAGAGCAATTCTCAAATCACAAACAAGCCGACTATAGAGTTGTATGTAATAAGGAAGGAATTGAACAGTTAGTAGTGTTCAGACCAATTGGAGGTGCTCCTGCCGGTCCGGACGGCAATTTAAATCGATCTCCTGATTATATTATTCAAATCGGAACAGATACCAGACCTTTACGTGCTGTTCTATTTCAACAACTGCTCACGTTCATTGTTCTATCTGGACTAGCTCTAATTGCTGGTTTAGCACTATATTTACCAGTTCTAAAAAAAACACTTGTCCCCCTTTCTAACATTGTAAATGCAGTGAAGAATACAAATGCAGGCAATTTAGCTGAGCGCCTACCTACACATCAAGGGCAAGAGGAAATTGACCGTTTATCAGAAACGTATAACGACATGCTAGAGCGATTGGAAGCATCCTTTGAACATGAAAGAGAAACAAAAGAGCAAATGAGGCGTTTTATCGCTGACGCTTCTCATGAACTAAGAACACCGCTTACGTCAATTCATGGTTTCCTAGAAGTGTTATTACGAGGGGCTGCAGATCGTCCTGAGCAGCTCTATAGTGCTTTAAATAGTATGCATGGCGAATCAAAGCGCATCATCAAGTTAGTGGAAGACTTATTATTTCTTGCAAAAATGGACCGTGAACCTGGGCTACATGTATCAGAAACCAATATCACTGAACTTATTCGACAGATGGAGCCGCAATTAAGCGTTTTGGGGGGCGACCGAAAGATAACATACGATCTAACAGCAGGCATAAAAGAAGATTATGATACAGATAAAATCAAACAAGTGATTTTAAACTTATTTCACAATGCAGTTCAACATACCGATCCTATTACGGGAAAAATAACAATCTCTTTAATGGCCATGGACAACCAAGTGGAACTTTCGATCCAGGATAATGGTCCTGGCATCAAAGCAGAAAATCTTTCCTATATATTTGACCGTTTTTATCGAATAGATAGCTCTCGAACAAGGCAGTACGGCGGGGCTGGTCTAGGCCTTGCTATTACTCAAACGATTGTTCACGCACATGGCGGAACAGTAGTTGTAAAGAGTAAAGTTGGAGAAGGAACTACATTTTTTGTTTATCTTCCATTAACATAAACTATCGCTGTTCCCTTTTAAGGTAATAATCTGTTATGGGAAAAAGGAGAGAACCACGGCTCTCTCCCTTTTCTGAAACATATCTTAACTCTTATGAAGAATAGCACATGAAATTCTCCTTACAAATAGACTAAAAAGTCTAAATAAACATTTGACATTTATTACTATCCAACATAGAATGATAATAAATATTACGAACCTCGAAATATACGGGAGTGGAAATAATTGCTACAATACGAACATTTTTTAGACTTACTGCTTGATAACGCCAAGAAGCTTTTCTATCCAGAAGAATGGGTAAGCCTTGATTTATCACTTTCAAAAACAGAAGTATTTTGTCTACTATGGATGGAGCGAAATACAGACATTACGATGAGCAAAATTACGGAACTTCTTGATATTCCAATGAGTACGACGACAGGTGTAGTGAATCGTCTCGTAAAAAAAGGATATATTGAGCGCTACCGAAGTGAAAGTGATCGTCGCATTGTATTGATTCGTTTAACGGAAACTGGTATAGAGCTTGTAGAAGAAGTAAAACAAAATGCTGCTCATTACTTTAACCTTGTAACAGAAGCGCTATCTGAAGAAGAAAAAGCATTTTTACTGCAAATCTTCCAAAAAATAATGAATCACATCGCTACATCACAACAAAAAACAGAAGAAAAACTTACTTCACCTAAAATGAAAAACATTCCGATTGAATAGGCCCCATTGCGGGTTTTTATTCAAACACATATTTCGACTCTCGTAATATTCGACTACCGAAATAAAGGGGATATGATGATGAGAATTATTTTGTACACAGGTAAAGGCGGCGTAGGAAAAACAAGTATTTCAGCAGCAACAGCAATGCAAAGTGCAAAACAAGGGTTAAAAACGTTAGTCATGAGTACAGACCCTGCACATAGCTTAGGAGATTCCTTTGGAATGAAACTGTCTTCAGAACCACAAGAAATCCGTGAAAACCTATGGGCACAAGAAATTAATACAATCTATGAAATGGAAAAGGGCTGGGGAAAACTACAAAAGTATATTACATTACTGTTTACATCAAAAGCAGCTGATGATATTACTACAGAGGAATTAACAATGTTTCCTGGTATGGAAGATTTAATTAGCTTACTTCGTGTACTCGATTACTATAAAAAAGAAACGTACGACGTTATTATTATCGACTGCGCACCGACAGGAGAAACGCTTGCCATGTTAAGCTTCCCTGATATGCTCGGCTGGTGGATGGAAAAACTCTTTCCAATTAAACGTAAAGTATTAAAAGTTGTACGTCCTGTTGCTCAGCCGCTTCTTGGGGTCCCTCTTCCTACCGATGATGTCATGGGCGAATTAACCCATACTCTCGAACAGCTCGGTGAAATGAGAGATATTTTATCAAACCGAGAAGTAACCAGTATTCGTGTTGTTGTAAATCCAGAAAAAATGGTTATTAAAGAAGCGCAGCGCAGCTTCACATATTTAAACCTATATGACTACAATGTTGATGCCATCATGATTAATCGCGTCATCCCTGACACTGTCACAGACTCTTATTTTCAAGCCTGGAAAGATACACAAAAAAAATATAAAGCATTGATTCAAGATAGTTTTCAGCCGCTTCCTATTTATGAAGCACCAATGTTTGAACAAGAAGTAGTTGGTTTATCTATGTTAGAGCGTGTTGGCGATGCTTTATTTAAAAATGATTCTGATCCAACTGCCGTGAAATTCAACGGGCGGACGCAATATGTAACAAAGAACGGGGACGAATATATTTTTGTTCTTTCCATCCCATTCTCTGATAAAAGTGAACTCTCTTTAAATCAAAAAGGCGACGAACTGATTATTCGCGCTGGTTCCGTAAAACGAAACATTACATTACCAAAAACATTAACGCATTTATCCATTCAAGGAGCAAAATTTGAAGGTGATGTACTCAATATTCGATTTGGAGGTGTTGTTCATGCGTGAAGATTTATTGCGGAAAATAATTCGGACGAAGCTAGAAATTGGAGCGCATATGATAGACGAATTACCTGCCCCGCTTCAGCAGCGAGCAAACGAGGTGCTGAATATGTTTCATGAAGAACTAACTTCTTATATAAAGGAACAGAAACAACCTGCGGAAACTTCTTTAAAACGTGTGACGATTGAATAACTATATAAGAAGAGACCAGGAAAAATCCTAGTCTCTTCTACTTGCTATACCTAACAAATATGAGATTCTATATTTCACAGAATTAGAGGGTACAAAATTAGGGTATTGTCTGTTAGGCACTATATGTTGAACTAATTATCAGTAGAGGGGGCCCATCTGATAATTAATTAAACTCAATACGATTTCACAATCTTCTCAATCTCTTTCAATGGAAGATTCACAGAAATAGATCCGCCATTTGTTTCTTTCTTTAGTGCTTCTTCTACTTCTTTAGAGTGATACAATTCAATAATCTTTTTGTATGTTGCGTTATCTTTGTCTTTCGTACGAGCAGCAAAAATGTTTAAGTATGGTTTGGCACTATCATTCTTTGGGTCTTCTAAGAAAATAGCATCTTTCACTGGATTAAGATTTGCTTGCCCTGCTACACCATTGTTAATAACGGATGCTGCTACATCTTTTAGTACACGCGGTGTTTGCTGCGCTACAACCGGTGTGATTTTTAATTTTTTTGGATTTTCAGCAATACCACTTGGATCACCAAATAAACCAAAATCTTTTTTCAGTTTTAATAATCCAGCTGCATCAAGAAGTTTTAACGCACGAGCTTGGTTTGTCGGATCATTCGGAATTGCAATTTCTGCACCATTTGGAATTTCGCTTGGTTTCTTATACTTCTCTGAGAATAAACCCATTGGTGCAATTTGTGTTGTACCAATGGCTGTAATATCTAATTTATGCTCTTTTTTAAATTGCTCTAAAAAAGCAATATGTTGAAATGCATTTAGTTCAATGTCCCCATCTGCTAGTGCATTATTAGGTGTTGTATAGTCAGAGAACTCAACTAACTTAACTTGAATTCCTTCTTTTTCAGCTTTCTTTTTGAGAATATTCCATGATTCTCAATCCGTTCCTGTTACACCGATACGAACGACTTTTTCCTTTGCTGCTGCTTCTTTTGAATCCTTACCGCAACCACTTAATACAGATACACTCACAATCGCAGACAATGCAAATGCTAATAATTTTTTCATTTCATTTCCCTCTTTTCTTCTGTTTTATGATCTACGTAAAAATCTCTTTGCAAAATAATTCCCTAAGTTTTGTGCAACTTGCACAAGAAGAATTAATAATACAACTGTTACAAACATCACGGATGTATCAAAACGCTGATAACCGTATGTCATCGACAAGTCGCCAAGACCACCACCGCCAACGAGACCGGCAACTGCTGAAAATTCGATTAACGCAACTGTCATAAACGTAATCCCTAAAATTAATGGGGCTAACGCTTCTGGAACAAGAATCTCACAAACAATTCTTAGCGGAGAAGCCCCCATCGCTTGAGCTGCCTCAATAACTCCTTTCGGAACAGAAACAAGATTTGTTTCTACCATCCTTGCAATCCCAATAGAAGCAACAAGCGTCATTGGAAAAATTGCAGCAGCTGTTCCAATCGTTGTTCCAATAACAGCACGCGTCACAGGGCTAAGAGCTACTAAAAAAATAATGAACGGAATAGGACGAATCGTATTAATAACAATATTAAGGATAGAAAAGACCAGTTTATTTTCTAAAAAGTTACCTTTTCTTGTCACATATAAAAGTAAACCTAGTGGTATACCAAGAATTGTAGCGAATATAAGGGTAGCAATAACCATTAATACTGTATCCCCAGTCGCATCTACAATCCGCGGCCAAAATGTACTCCAATCAACTCGCATGACTTTCAACCTCCTTCAACTGAACTTGCAAGCGTAGATGTTGAAGCGCCTTCTGAATCTCTTTCGCCTCTCCTTGTAGTTCAACGAGAAGATTACCAAATAAAATACCTTGTAATTCAATAATATTTCCATAAAGTACATTTACATCAACGTTATAATGTTTGACAATATAAGATAATAGCGGCCGTCCTGTTGCTTCACCAGTAAATGTTATACGATAAATGAGGCCTCCATTTTGAATTTTAGTAGTCACGCTCTCTGGTAAGTGGTCATTAATAACAGACCTTACAAAGTTTTGTGTCGTTTTTGTTTTCGATCCTGTAAATACATCAAAAATCGTGCCTTCTTCAATCACCTTTCCCTTTTCCATAACAGCAACCCGGTGGCAAATTTCTTTTACAACATGCATCTCATGTGTAATGAGAAGAATCGTAACTTTATATTCTTTATTTACCTTTTGTAATAGATTTAAAATTTCTGACGTTGTCTCTGGATCCAATGCTGATGTAGCTTCATCACAAATTAGTACATCTGGGTATGTAGCAAGTGCTCTTGCGATGCCAACGCGTTGCTTTTGTCCTCCGGATAATTGCTCTGGATAATAATTTGCCTTATCTTCTAATCCGACAAATTGTAATAATTCTGTTACTCGCCTTTTAATTTCACTCTTTGGTAACTTCGCTAATTTGAGTGGATAGGCAATATTTCCATATACTGTTCGCGAATTGAACAAATTAAAGCTTTGAAAGATCATTCCAATTCTTTGACGCAACTGTCGTAACTCTTTTGTCGATAACGATGTAATGTCTTTCCCATCAATGGACACAACACCTGATGTCGGGCGCTCTAACATATTAACTAAACGTAAAAGTGTACTTTTCCCGGCGCCACTAAAACCGATAATACCAAAAATTTCACCTTGCTCAATCGTTAAGGATACATCTTCTACCGCATGTACAGATTGACCGCTCGACTCATACACTTTACTCACTCTGTCGAATGAAATCATCCTGTTCCCTCCTATTTGCTATAACAACTCTAAGTCATTCTTGAGGCAAATAAAAAATGCCCTTCTTCTTATCCAATTTCATAAGAAGAAGAGCATTTGAATATACAGGCTCACATCTTCTTATCTTCCAAGCTTCAAAGAGCTTGCTGGAATTAGCACGGTATTCAAAAGAATCCGTTGCTGAGGTATCATAGGGCCAGTCCCTCCACCTCTCTGGATAAGAATTCATATCGATTTAGTTGTCATTTAATTAATTTTTATTATAAAACTCTGAAAAGTAAGAGTCAACGGAAATATCAAACTTTTCAGTTTTAATTTATTGTAAATTTCTCTATCTCACATTTTTCTACAAGGAAAACTCTCTAAAATAATGGAATAATTAAACGAACACAAAATCAAAACTGGAGGCTGTAACTGAAATGAAAACTGCTCTTTTACTCGTTGATATCCAAAACGATTATTTTCCAAACGGAAAGATGGAACTGCGAAATGCTAGCGAAGCAAGTGAATATGCAAAACGCATACTTCAACATTTCCGTGAAACAAATCAGCCTATTTTTCATATCCAGCATGTTTCCATACGCGAAAATGCAACATTTTTCCTTCCAAATACAGAAGGCATACACATTCATGAGAATGTTCGTCCTTTGCTGCAAGAAACAGTCATATTGAAACATTATCCAAATAGTTTTCGAGAAACTTCTCTATTCCAAGAATTACAAGATTTACAGATCGAACAAGTTGTTATATGCGGCATGATGACTCATATGTGCATTGATGCTACAGTACGAGCTGCCTTTGATTTTGGCTTTACATGTACATTGATACATGATGCATGTGCAACGAAAGACTTAATCTTTAAAAATGTTTCTATTCCAGCTGTATATATTCACAATACAATTCTAGCTTCCTTAAACGAAGTATACGCTGAGATAATCAGTACAGAAGAATTTTTAAAGCGCGAAAAATCCCTTTAGACTTAACGAGGATATTAAAAAAACCTGCTTCGACACAAAAAGAAAATAATTATCCATCATACATGGTTAATTGGGACAAACACCCTTTCAAATTACAATATAAATTCGTATTCTAGCACATGTTTAATTCCTATAACTCTACATTCTTATCAAGATGCATAAAAAGAAACACCGCCTTCAGCGAGCAAACTGAAAGCGGTGTCTTCTTGTCTAATCATAGATTTTCCTTCAAATTGTATTATACAGGAAATATGTGAAATTTATACAGAGAAATACTACAAAATATAATATATTTTCTACAAATATAACGTATTTTTAATAAAAATGTTAAAAACTAAGCAGATTCAATATATATTCACTCTTTTTATGGTAATTCCTAATGAAAATAGTTTTAGACTACAGGTACTAAGTAAAGTCCCATGGTCCGTCAATACGAAGATAAAACCTTTTTCATGTTTCTTATCCCATGTCCATCAACTTAAGAATATTCACTATCCTAAAAAATAAAAAACGTTATTCTTTCTAAACAAGCTAGATTATTAGAAAGGATAACGTTTTTTATTAAGTTGCTGGGTATAGAATACATACTTTCACAATTCGTGTTAGTTAAATTAATGTTTTATCCGTTGTTTAATTTCTTTAAAACGAGCATGTATAAATTTCTTGATATCCAGGTGATCCTTATATAAGGTAACGGTATACATTATGGAAGATGCAAGGATAGTAGACCATATTAACCAATCTCCAGCATGAGAAAGAACTTTAATTATTTCATTCGTAAATTGTTCATGTCCTGCATGAAATCTCGATATGAGAGAGTTAAGGTCGAATAGCAATAAAATAACAATTCTTCCCAAAATCATAATAATCCATCCGATAATATAGGTATAGCCTCCAACACTACATAATTGATTGTTATGATGAAAGACTTTCACCCTCTTAGCTTGCCAATAACCAACTATCGCTCCTAAGATAAGCAAGCTAATTAATTCAATTGTAATTATAAGGTCCAATCTATTTGGAAGACCAATATAAGTTCTGATTATAGCCATGATTGGTATACCAAGAAGATCGAAGCTATCTACTCTCTTAGGGATAAGCTGCCTAATGATCAATACAATAACGACTACAAGAATAATAATGAAAACTTTATTCATGCGATTAATCCCTCTTTTTTTCTTTTAAATAATACTCAATAAGTTGATTTACTTTTTCTTCTGAATATGATTCTGGTGTTTGAAGGACATGAATTACTAGTCCATCGATAAATCCGTACAGTATCTCCAATTCAAAATCTCTATTATAGCCCGGTGTGACGTATCCTAGATCCTTCATTAAATCTAGAATTATCCCCATAAGATACCTCGTATGGTCATCCATTTTCTTCCGAAGTTCAAGAAGCTCTGGGGAACTAAAGGATATACCCAGAAATATAGTCCAAACCTTCCCTTCCAACATTTCTTCTTTATTAGTAGGAATAATAAATTTCATTAATCTTCTAAGTGCTTCTTCTTTTGTTCCCTTAAAATCACTTGTACGAGTTTTTGCCCGTTCTTCCATTCGATTCAATACTAAATTCATTGCATAATGAATTAATTCATTTTTAGACGAAAAATGATGCTGAACAAGTCCAACCGAAATGTTTGCTTCATCAGCGATTTGCTGTATGGAAGCTTTATCGATACCTTTTTCTAATATTACACGCCAAGTAGCAGTGGCTATCTGATTTTTCCTTTGGATTTGATCAACTATTTTAGGCATTCATATCCTCCTCTTTTTTTATAATATGATTATATTATAAAAAAGGTACCTAAAACAATATGAACATATTTCTTTAGATATAGTAGGGGTCACTATACATGCCCATCAACTCAGGAAATTTTAATACCCTCAAATACCAAAAAACGTTATCCTTTCTAAACAAGCTAAATTAGAAAGGATGACGTTTTCTTATGAATCTCTCGATTCAAGATGAACTACTACCATTTGCTGAAGAATTACAACGATATGTTACACCTGTATTCTTAGAAGAACTTGCAAGAGAAATCGGATTTATAAAGCGAAAACGTAAGTTTTCTGGATCAGACTTAGCTACTATTTGTATTTGGATCAGTCAACGGGTCGCAAGCGATCCCTTAGTCCGATTATGTAGTAGGCTTCATGCTGCGACAGGTACTTTACTCAGCCCTGAGGGCTTAAATAAACGCTTAAATACAAAAGCAGTTTTGTTTTTACAACATATTTTTTCTTTACTGTTACAACAAAAAATATGTGAACAAACACCGATTTCTAACCAACTCTTCTCTTATTTTGAGCGAATCCGTATCCTAGATGCCACCGTATTTCAAGTGTCAAATGCTTTAGAAAATGTATATCCAGGGTCTGGAGGATGTGCCCAAACAGCTGGAATCAAAATTCAATTAGAATATGATCTGCACAGTGGGGAATTTCTTAACTTTCAAGTAGGACCGGGAAAAAATAATGACAAAACATTTGGTACGAAATGCTTAGATACCTTACGACCAGGAGATTTATGTATTCGTGATTTGGGTTATTTTTCATTGGAAGATTTAGATCAAATGGATCAACGAGGCACATACTATATTTCTCGTTTAAAATTAAATACAAATGTATATGTGAAAAATCCAAACCCAGAATACTTTAAAAATGGTACCATTAAGAAACAATCGGAATACATACAAATTGATGTGAAACAGCTTTTAAACCAACTACAGCCCGGAGAAACATTTGAATTAAAACATGCTTATATTGGTGATAAACAACAACTTTTTACACGCGTTATTTTTAATCGATTAACAGAAAAACAACTTCAAAAACGACGAACGAAGATCGCAGAAAAAAAAATCACAAAATAGAACGTACTCAGAGAAAAGTAAACTGGTAGCGGGATTAAACGTCTACGTGACGAATATACCTTGGGAATGGGTTCCGATGGAACAGGTACATGAATTATATACTTTGCGTTGGCAAATAGAGATTGTTTTTAAAACGTGGAAATCACTCTTCAAAATAGACCATTATCGCAATGTAAAACAGGAGCGATTAGAGTGCCAATTATATGGAAAGCTAATCGCTATTTTCCTGTGCTCCTCTACTATGTTTAAAATGCGTCAACTTCTTTTGAAGAAGAAGAAAAGAGAATTAAGCGAATATAAAGCGATTGGAATGGTTCAAGATTATTTACATCTGTTGTATCAAGCTATACAACAAAACACTCAAGAAATAACAAAGGTTCTCATCCGCCTGTTTCACCTCCTACAAAAGAATGGACGGAAATCTCACAGATATGAGAAGAAAACAATCTTTGATATTATGGGTGTTGTCTATGAATATAGTGGATTGAAAAAACAAAAGAAAGTTGCATAATTTTTAAAAATGACATCTAATTAGGTTTATTTGGTATGCCCATTTTTAAGGATAAATAGTGTTTTAAGAATTTTTTAGTTTATTTGAACGAAAGTTCATTTAGTTTCCGTTCTTAAGTTGATGGGCATGTGTTTCTTATCCTAAAGGCCTCATAATTCTTTTCCGTTGTTCAAATGTAGCAATTTCCCTTATTCCTTTTCCCAAAAGCATTTCCGTATTTTTCTCTACATATGCTCCTAAATCATCGGGAAAATGAGAATCTGAAGATGTCGTAAATGCTACTCCTTCTTGAACTAAAATATCTAAAAAGGTTGGACTTGGACACATTTCTTTCACAGGATAACGATAATATAATCCGGCATTAATCTCAGTTGCTGTATTTGTTTCGATTAACGCTCTCGCAATTTCTTTATAATGCCAAAGGAGAAGATTCTCGTCCGGCCGGAATTTAAAAACTTTTAAATTATCAAGGTGAGCAACAAAATCAAATAGCTCACTTCGAATTGCCTTTTCTACTACATGAAAGAAGTCCTTATATAATTCTACTAAATTATAATGATAAAAATGCTCTTGAGTATCAGGGTTATCAAATCCCCATCCATATATATAATGAACAGAACCAATTACATAATCCCAATCGTATGCTCCAAGCAGTTCTTTCAGTTCTTTCTCTCCGCCAGGAAAATAATCTGCCTCCATTCCAAGGCGCAGCTTTACTCCTTCTTTTTCCCAGGTTACTTTTGCATCTGTAATAGCTTGTACAAATTCGTCCATAGATTGTGTCATAACTTGATCTAGCCATAATCGTTGTTTTCTTCCAATTTCCGTATCACTCAAGTCCAAATACCGTTCAAAGTACGAACGTGTTTCTTTAAAACGATATAAATGGTCTACAATTCCAACTTCGCTTAACCCTTTTCTCTTTGCTTCTTGTAAATATAAATCGAGCCATGATGCATCATATGCACCTTTTTGAAGACGATGTCCCAATCGTTCCATGCTTTTATTCAACCACTCTAGGGTATGATACTTCTCTTCAATTGGACTAAAATGATTTAAAGCAATATTTGTACGATTAAGCCAGCGCAATGAATAAGGCCCTTCTTCTAAATGTAAATGATAATCAACTTTCATACCGCTCTCCACCTTCTGCTATAATCCATTGTAGCATCGTATCTAACTGGTTTTTTTTCCATGTCTGCGGCATATCTTGATCACAAATGATATAATCAACGGCCGCCAATGGACAAATACGATAAAATGATTTTGTAGCCACCTTAGAAGAATCAGCCAATACAAATATTTGGCTCGCTTGCTTTACCGCTGCAGCAGAAACAATAGCCTCTTCCAAATCATAGTCACTCACATCTGTCTGTGTAATTCCTCCGCACGAAAGAAATACTTTATCAAATTGAAACTCCTGTAGAATTTTACATGTTAAAGCACCGGTAATTGATTTTTGCTCAGGGTTTAATACTCCCCCAAGAATAATAACCTTCCCATCGAAACATTTCTCTTCTAATCGTTGATTTAAAATATCGGCTACCGCTAATGAGTTTGTAACGATAGTAACTCGCTGTACATCTTGTATGAAATGAGCTAAATGGATGGTTGTTGTTCCTATATCAATCATTACAGTATCTCCATCTTGAATAAACTGTGCAGCCTTTTTTCCGATTTCCTGTTTCAAATCGTAAAATACATTCATTTTCTGATTAAAATGAGGTTCATTATTTGTTTGATGATAGTTAACCGCACCGCCATGTACTCTTTTCAGTTTTTTCTCTTTCTCTAAAATATCTAAGTCTCTTCTAATTGTTTCCGGTGTTACTCCTAAACTTTTAGCAAGAGAAGCGACAATAATCTTTTTTTCTCGTTCTAACTGATCTAAAATACATTGGTGACGCTCGAGTAATGATAAATTCATATCAGTGGAATCACATCCTCTTTACTAATGTATAATTTTTTCAGTTCATTTTCTTGTAAAATCTCTCTAGTGCTATGAAGATGCTCAGCTGTTATCGTTACATTGTTAGAACATAATTCGTAGCGTGTGACATTTCCAAGCATCATAACCTTATGAATTTCCCCAGAAATCGTATAGGTATTTGATTGGCATTCAGGGCTAAACACTTCCGGACGTATAGCATATAAGTCATGTGTAAACTCTTCTCCTATTAACAACTTCATTTCATCTCTCGTTAATACATTATAATTTCCGATAAATCTAGCCACAAATTCATTGGTAGGATGAGTATAAATTTCATGCGGTGTACCACTTTGGGCAATATGTCCTGCATTTAAAATGTAAATTTTATCACTAACAGCCATTGCCTCTTCTTGATCATGCGTAACTAGTACAGTCGTCATATTTAATTCCTGTTGAATAGATTTCAACAACTTCTGTAAGTTTTTACGAATTTGTGCATCTAATGCGCTCAACGGTTCGTCTAAAAGCAACACTTTCGGTTCTGTTACAAGAGAACGAGCTAATGCAACCCTTTGTTGTTGTCCGCCAGATAATTCCCTTGGATAAGATTTCTCTTTTCCTTGTAAGCTAACAAGAGTAATCATACGAGATACTTTTTGGCGAATCGTCTCTTTGTCCATTTTTTTCATCTTTAACCCGAACGCTACATTTTCTTCTACAGTCATATTTGGAAATAATGCATATGCTTGAAATACCATCCCTACTTGGCGGTCTTTCGGTTTTGCATTTGTCACATCTTTTCCGTCAATTTGAATTGTACCGCTGTCCATTTCTGTTAACCCTGCTAAAGTGCGAAGCAATGTACTTTTCCCGCAACCGCTTGGCCCTAATAACGTTACAAATTCACCCTCTTTAAAAGAAAGAGAGATATCGTGCAGAACTGTTTGATTATGAAAGGACTTCGTAAGGTTTTCTATTGTGACATAACTCATATTACACTGCCTCCTTTTTGATACGTGTCATTTTTACAAGAATTATCGAAAGAATACACATTAAAAAGAAATAGCAAACTACAATAGCACTCGCAATGTGCCCACTTTTGCTTAAATTTTGATACAAATATGTTTGAATCGTTTCGAAACGTCCTCCGACAAGCAAGTTAATTAATACAAATTCGCCAAATAACATAGAAAATGACAAGAGAGACGATACTAAAAGCCCCGATAAAATGTTAGGTACGATGATTTTCATAAATGCTGTAAAACGACTCGCTCCCAACATTTCTGCTGCTTCCATCAATGATTTTGCATGTATTGTCCGTAAACTATTTCGTGTTCCTTGATACATATAAGGAAGAATTGTAACAAAGTAAGCTCCAACAACTACTAATACCATCGAAATTCCGCTGCTTGAATAAGAACGGATTAAACCTACACCAATAATGACACCGGGCATTGCATACGTCATGATAATAAGCGCTTGTACAAACTTTTCTAATCTAGGTGCATATACAACAATTGAAAATATTGCAGGCACCATAATGACAATCGCTAATACAGTAGATCCTAACGATAACAGTAAAGATCGCCCAAAAGCTTCTATAAAACGCATATCACTAAATAAGTCGCTGTACCACTGCAATGTCAGCCCTTCTGGCAATATCGTTCTATTCCAATTTGTCGCAAAAGAATATAAAATTGTTGCAAGCAACGGAATAAACAAATACAAAAAAACGATTCCTATTGTAACGTAATGATTAAACGGTCGTTTCAAGATAAATCCCTCCGAATTTTACGAGTTAACCATTCATTAATTAACATCGCTACTACCAGCACTAAACCTAAAAGCACCGCTAATGCACTGCCTAATTCAGGACGGGCGAATATATCTCCTGACACTAAAGCTCCTACTCGAATTGTCACAAGGTTATACGTACTTCCAGTTAGTGCATAAGCCGAAGCATATGCTCCCATTGCATTGGCGAACAAAATGCTAAATGTCCCCGCAATACTTGGCAATATAACCGGCAAACCAATTTTTAGCCAGAATTGATAAGAAGATGCCCCAAGTAATGCAGCTGCTTCTTTCCATTGTTTTTGAATTCCTGCATAAATTGGGTAAAGAAGCATGATTCCTAACGGTAATTGAAAATAGATATAAATTAATACAAGTCCTGACCAAGAATATAAGTGGAAGGAGCTTAACGTATTCCATCCCAATTGTTGAAACAATAACATAAACAATCCACTATTCCCTAATAAAACAATGAAAGCGAAAGCTAAAGGTACACCTGCAAAGTTAGATGTTAAGTTCGCAAAAATTAAAATTCGATCTTGTATTTTTTTAGGAAAAAGAGTAATTGAGTACGTAGCAAACACAGAAATTACAATCGCAATGAAACTCGAAACAATCGAAATCAAAATACTGTTTTTGAATGCTTGATGATAATAAGAATTCTTAAATACTTCTATATAGTTAGAAACGGTGAAACCATTTCCTCCTGTTTGTTGAGAGCTTCCATAAATCATAGAAATAAGGGGAACAACTAAAAATAGCACAATCAATAAAAAAAACGGAATAAGACTTGCTATAAGCATTCCATTAATACGTTTCAAAATTAAAACTCCTCTCTTAAAAGAAAAGGCGTCTTCTTAAATGAAAGACGCCTTTTTTACACCAGGAATAACTAAACTTTGCATAAGGTGTGACGGCTGAATTCCAAGTAAATTACAAACTAAAGGAGCAATTTGTAATTGAGGAATTTCTTCCTCATATATTCCTGTTGTCACTTTATCACTTAGGATAAACAACGGAACATCACGATCAGCTGTTGTTGTTCCCCCATGATTACCGTCATTATTCATTCCATGATCTGCAGTAATAATTACTTGATATCCAGCTTCCATCCAAGCCGGTAAGATATTTGCTAAAATAACATCTACAGCAATAATCCGATTACGATATCCAGCTGAATCTGCTGTAAATCTATGTCCGTCATCATCTACATTCATAGAGTGTACATATAAGAAATCTGGTTGATATGTTCGCATTAAATAATTAGCATCCGCAAACAAATGTGTATCTGGATAATGATCTTCCCAATAGAAAATGCCTTTTTCAATCGGGCGAGAATCGTCCAGTTGAATGCGATCCGTTTCAGGATGAAACGGCGCTTTATTATATAGCTCACTTACCCAGTAATACGAAGCAGTTGCATTTGTTAAACCATGTTTTTTCGTTAAATGAAACAAACTTTCCTTATTTGATAAACGAACTACATTATTTGTTGTAATACCATTTTCATAAGCTGGAGTTCCTGTCAACAATACCTCATATAAAGGACGAGACATCGATGGCAATTCTGATTTCACTTTATATCTTGCTGCTTTTCCCTTTTCAACAAGGTGATGCAAGTATCCCATTTGCATCACCGCAGTGTCGTAACGCAAACCATCAATCATAATAAATACAAGTTTATTTGACATACGTTAGCACCTTCTCTTGCCATAATTGCGGTAATTGTTTTGTTACATCTTCCCAAGCTTTTTCATCTGCTACGTGTCGTACATTTTTGTACATTGTATCTGGCAGAAGCTTTGCCTTTACGTCTGCAGGAAGCTTCACATTTTCACGAATTGGACGAGCATAGCCACTAGCTAAATTGGTTTGTCCTTTATCTGATAAAATCTGCTCACGTGCTAACATAGCCGAGTATGGATGTTTTGTATACTTATTGATAATCGTAGCATAACCAGACATAACGGACGTTTCTTCTGGAATAACTACGTCAAAACGATTTGGGTCAATTTTATCGCGATATCCTAGTGCATTAAAATCCCAAACGATTGCAACATCAACTTCACCCTTTTCTAAAGCAGCTAAGTTAGGCTCAGCTGTACCTAAACGTCCTTGTTTTGCTAATTTTTGAAAGAAATCAATACCTGGCTCGATATTCTTTTCATCCCCACCATTTGCATAAGCTGCAGCTAATACACCAAATTGTGCTTGATTTGCTTTTTGCACATCACCCATCGTTACCTTGTAATCTCCTTTTTCAAGATCTTTCCATGATTTTGGTGGATTTTTCACTTTATTTTTATCTGTAATGAAAGCGAGCGTTCCTGTATAACCTACTACCCAATGGCCATCCTTATCTTTCGCCCATTCCGGTATATCATTCCAATAGGATGTTTTATACGGTAATGTTAATCCTTTTTCTTTTGCTAATGGACCAAAAGCAATACCAACATCACCAATATCCCCTGTTGCATCATTCTTTTCCGATTCAAACTTCGCTAATTCTTCAGCGCTCGACATATCGGTATCTGTATGTTTGAGGCCGTACTCTTTATTCAAGTCATCCCAAGTCCCTTTCCAGTTTGCCCATGCATCAGGCATCCCTACTGAATTGACCTCTCCCTCTTTTTTCGCCTTGTCTACAATTTCTTGAAGTGAAAGCTTATTATAATCAATTGCTTTTGCCTCTTTTTCTTCTTTACTTGAACATCCTGCAAACATAGAAACTGCTAATGCACCCGCTGTTACGATCTTCCAAATCGATTTTTTGTTCATATAAAGGTCAGTCTCCCTTTTTGTTTTATTGTTTGTTTGCTTTTGTTTACACTTCAAATAATAATAAACAAATATGAAGCAAAAATGAAAAAGTTGTAAACGTTTAGTTTTTTAATCGTTAAGAAATTGTAAATTCATAAAATTATTTGTACCTTTTAAAGTTTGAATGTAACGATTCAAAGGTGTCGTACTACTATACCTTGAACGCCATTTGAATAAATTTGAATTTTTCGGTATTTTAGAACATAGAAACGACAAAGTATCTATAACTAAACTGATTGTAGAAATTTATATATTGCCAATTCATGAAACTTATAAGTCAGTAAGAGTATATAGCTATTAGAGACAGGAGAAGATGTAATTGTATTTTCCATCCAAAAAAGATGTATGGTTATATCCCATTTATTTTGGCTGTATAATTGCTTGTTTTGCCCCATTATTTGTAAGAAGAGACTACGAGGTTCTTTTTTTCACAATCCCTTTTGCAATCTTGTTAGTTTGGGGTTGGTTTACAACAGGATATAAAGTAAATAACGAACTACTAATCATCCAAAATGGTCCGTTAAAAAAGAGAATTTCAATAAAAGATATAAAAAAATTACACAAACAAAAAAACCATTAGCATCTCCCGCACTTTCAATTGACAGGCTTGAAATAATTTATGGCTCTGATTTTGGAATGGCACTTGTGTCTCCAAAGGATAAACAAAAATTTGCATCTTTGTTGAAAAGCATAAATCCAAAAATTGAGGTGGAAAGCAAGTTATATCAATGAACTTTTGGAGTGATGTTGAGAATCACTCTATTTTTATCCCGCATTAACGGGCAGTAAGACCCCCACTCCAAGATTCAGAGAAAGCGAAGAAGATGGGCGGGGGATAACTGCCCGTTAAAGCCCGATTGGTTCAACTAATCATCAGTGGGGGATGAAGCCCCCACCACTGATGGAAGTTTCACTTTATCCCGCACTAACAATACCATTATTTAACTCATATTCTATTTAGCTAACATATCTGTTCATTGCAACTTTCAAAATAACACAATCAAAAAAGACCTTCCCACTAAGGGAAGGTCTTTCCTATACTTCTTATAGAGTTTCAGAAGTAGTTTTTGCTTGCATGTGAAGTGCTAAGTAGTCAGGGCCACCAGCTTTAGAGTCTGTTCCAGACATGTTAAAGCCACCGAATGGTTGGTAACCTACGATTGCACCAGTACATCCACGGTTGAAATATAAGTTACCAACGTGGAAGTCTTCACGTGCTTTTTCAATATGTTCACGGTTATTAGAAACAACAGCTCCTGTTAAACCGTATTCTGTATTGTTCGCAATTGCAAGTGCATGATCAAAGTCTTTTGCTTTGCAGAATGCTACAACTGGTCCGAAGATTTCTTCTTTCATAAGACGAGCATCTTCTGCAACGTCAGCAATGATTGTTGGCTTGATGAACCAACCTTTAGAATCATCACCTTCGCCACCTGCTACAAGTTTACCTTCTTCTTTACCAATAGCAACGTAGCTCATTACTTTATCAAATGCAGCTTGATCATTAACTGGTCCCATATTTGTACCTTGTACAGCTGGGTTTCCTACTGTTAATTCATTTGTTAATTCAATTGCACGGTTTAATACGTAATCGTATACATCTTCATGGATTACCGCACGAGAACATGCAGAACATTTTTGTCCTGAGAAACCAAATGCAGATGCAACGATAGATTTTGCTGCTAATTCAAGATCTGCTTCTTTATCAACAACGATTGTATCTTTACCGCCCATTTCAGCGATAACACGTTTTAACCAAATTTGTCCTGGATTTACTTTCGCTGCACGCTCATAAATACGGATACCTACATCACGAGATCCAGTGAAGCTAACGAAACGTGTACGAGGGTGATCTACTAAGTAGTCACCAACTTCAGAACCATTACCTGGAACGAAGTTTACTACGCCGGCTGGTAAGCCAGCTTCTTCTAATACTTCCATAAACTTCGCTGCTACTACAGGAGTTGTACTAGCTGGTTTTAGTAATACTGTGTTACCAGAAACTAAAGCAGCTGTTGTCATCCCTGCCATAATTGCGAATGGGAAGTTCCAAGGAGAAATGATAACACCTACTCCTAATGGAATGTAAGAGAAACGATTATATTCAATTGGACGGCTTTCTACTGGAATACCGTCTTTTAATTTCAACATTTGACGACCATAATACTCCATGAAGTCGATTGCTTCTGCTGTATCAGCATCTGCCTCATTCCATGGTTTACCTGCTTCTTTTACAAGAATAGCAGAGAACTCATGCTTTCTACGACGAACGATTGCTGCAGCACGGAATAAAATGTCTGCACGCATTTCTGGTTTTGACTTTCTCCAAGTTTGGAATGTTTCATCCGCTACTTGCATTGCTTTTTCAGCTAACTCACGGCTTGCTTTTGAAACACGACCAACAAGTTCCTCTTTATTTGCAGGGTTTACAGAAACAATTTTGTCTTCTGTAGTGATTTTTTCTCCCCCAATAATTAATGGATAGTCTTGTCCAAGATAAGATTCTACTTTCTTTAAACCTTCTTCAAACGCTAATTTGTTAGCCTCTACTGAAAAATCTGTAAATGGCTCATGTTTGTATGCTACTACCATTATTTTAGCCTCCCCTTAGAAAAACGTTTACATTTTACAACATTATTCTACACGATAATTTAGATTTGTTCAAATATTCTTAGACTTATATTTTTAAAATTAAATAATTTTTTAAATATAATAAATAAAAAAACAACAGGATGCATATGCATCCTGTTATAAAACGTGAACGTATTCCCAGAAATTTTTCCCAATTAACAAAATGGTTACGGCTAAAAATAAAATTCGTATATATCCTACACCCTTTTGAACAGCAAATCTTGAACCGAAATATGCCCCTGCAACCATTGATAAACCCATAATTAAACCATATTTAAACTGAATTGCGCCTAAAAATAAAAATGTAATCAATGATACAATATTGCTAACAAAATTTAAAATTCGACCAGATGCTGCTGCACCGATAAAATCCAACCCAATTAATAAAAATGCAAAAATTAAAAATGAACCTGTGCCCGGTCCAAAAAAACCGTCATAAAATCCAAGCATTAAAATGACAAAATAAAATAATAATGTTTTTCCTTTCGTCATTTTCTTATAGGTAGATACACTACCCCAATCTTTTTTTAGAATAATATAAATGGCAATTAATACAAGTAAAACTAGCACAAGAGGCCGCAAAACAGCTGGCGGGATGTACTTGACAATAAATGCCCCTGCAACTGCCCCAACAATTGTGAAAGGAATGAGCTTTCCTACAATGCGAAAATCTACTTTTTTAGAACGAATAAAATAAACCGTACTCGTAAATGATCCCATTGTTGCTGCCAATTTATTTGTAGCAATGGCTGAAGCCGGCGGCAGCCCAATAAACATAAGTGCTGGAAGGGAAATTAAACCGCCTCCCCCAACCACAGAGTCGATAAATGACGCTAAAAAACCGAAAGCAATGAGTAGTATAATGACTTGCAAATTTAAATCTTCCATCTGTACTTTCCCTCTATCCCCTTTTAATTAACAACATTAAAAATTATAACAAAATTTCTAATATAAAGTGAAACTTTAATCAGCCCTCACCAATCGGGCTTTTACGGGCAGTCTATCTCCCACCTAACTTCTTTAGAAAAGCGGAAGCAGCTCGCTCAGAATCGCAGGACGCCCACGCCTAAGGCGGAGATGCGCTTTTTACCTCGTCCGAAGGGGCGAAACGACCGGAGATTCTAGCCGCTAGAGCTGGACAACGAAGAAATGCGGAAGTGGCTCGTTCAGAATGTGAGGGGGATGGAGCTTCTGACGTAGAGGTGTTTTTTACTTCGTAGGAAGAAGCGAAGCCACCTAACATTCTAGCCACTGGAGCTGGACAATGCTTTCACCAAATTTTAAGGTGGGAGTATTACCGCCCGCGAATATCGGGATAAAGTGGAACTTCCTGACAAAAGATATGAATGTTGTAAATAATACAACAAAAAAGGCCGTTCCTATAATAAGGAACGACTTCTTCTTAATCTAAAATTTGGACAAACGGTTTATCTTGCTTCACATCACGAATAATAATCGCTTCTGGACGTTCTACCGACTTAATCGTTACTTGCACTTTAACATAGTTAGGAAAATCCTCCATGACGTACCCAGCTACAGATTGTGTAAACCCAATGATTTCCGCTTTTCCACTAAACTGAACTGGAATCTCAAGCTTCATTTCTTTTAATTGACCGTCTTTATAGAAGCCCCTGCCAACAACTGCAGTATAATCATCTTTAAAATACTCTGCTATATGAGTATTAAAATTCTTTACGTTTGTTGCATCTTGACGATAATCTGAGTCTGCTGCATTCGAAGGGAACAAATAATACTTTTCATCTATCGCTTTCCAACTGTCAACTTTGTTACTACCTTTATCAACTGTTGCATATGATAAATATGAACCCGGTACAAGTGAAGATTTCGCTTCTTGTCGATAAATCGCAAATGTAATGGGGACATTTTTCAATTCATCTTTCTGTTGCAAAATCGGTAAAATGTCTTGCGCCATTTTTTGCCCTTCTTCTAGCAATTTTTTATCATCAAGTTTTTGTTCACGCGGATAACCGTGTTCTTCTGCATAATAATTAACGGAATTCATCGCAAGACCAATAACAACTCCACCTAACTCTGCTTGATTGTTATCTTTTACTTTCAAATAATCTTGCTCTAAAATCGACGCTAAATAAAGTGGACTCTTTTCATTTCTTGCTGTTAATGTTTCTGATTCTCCGGCTGGTAACTCTGGATTTAAACCATTTGGCAGCTTCTTCTTTGCCACTTTTTCTAAATCAGCTTGCGCCTCAGGCGTACGTTTCCTGCCCAATAACGCTTGTACCGTATCTTTATCTAAATACTTTCCACTTTGCAATACATAATCTTTCGTACTAAATGATTCTTTCGCAATGCGCATTAACCCTGTTTCAAATTCATCAACATCTAAACGGGTATTTAATCCTTGAGCAACTAACCCACGTGCTGAACCTGCGTCAGATGAAGCAATTGCTGTTTTGTAAAAATCATCTGAAATAGCGTATTTCGGAACAACCGCTTGATTTTTGGAATTGCCTGTTTTGTCCACAACTTTATCTTCTTTTTTCAAACTAGTGCTACATCCACTGAGAAGTAACCCAAGACTTAACACTGTTAATATCACTTTTTTCATGGTAACTTTGCACCTCTTAATTATTGAGCTCTTGTAAGAACCTCTCTTCATCCCAAATCTCAACGTTATGTTTTTGCGCTTGTGCTAACTTAGAGCCAGCAGCTTCTCCTGCAATGACTAAATCTGTACTTTTGCTCACACTACCTGTGACCTTTCCGCCAAGCGATTCAATTTTTTTCTTCGCTTCACTGCGCCCCATCACTTCAAGTTTACCAGTTAAAACAACTGTTTTTCCTGCAAAGTAAGACTCAACATTTTCTAAATCTGCTCGTTTTATTCCTTTATAAATCATATTTACGCCATATGATTTAAATTGCTGTAATAACTCTTGTACATCTTCATTGTCAAAATACGTAACGATAGATTGCGCCATTTTTTCGCCGATCTCGTTAATTGTTGTAAGCTCTTCTTCTGTCGCCTTCGCTATGTGATCCATCGTTTCATAATGTTCCGCTAATGTACGAGCAGCTTTTGCACCAACGTGGCGAATACCAAGACCGAACAACAATCGCTCCAGTGAATTTTCTTTTGAAGTTTCAATTGCTTGTACTAAGTTTGACGCAGATTTCTCTCCAAAACGTTCTAGCTGTAATAGTTGTTCTTTCGTTAATGTATAAAGATCTGCAAACGTACGAATATAATTCGCATCAAATAACTGCGTAATCACACGTTCACCTAATCCGTCAATATTCATTGCATTACGTGATACGAAGTGAATTAATCCTTCTCGAATTTGCGCTGGACATGCTGGATTAATACAGCGAAGCGCAACCTCTTCTTCTAAACGAACAAGTTCGCTTTCACATGCCGGACAATGCGTTGGCATATGGAATTCCTCTTCTTCACCTGTACGGCGGTCTAGAATAACATTTACAACCTCAGGAATAATGTCCCCAGCTTTTTTTACAACAACATAGTCGCCAATGCGAATATCTTTTTCACGAATTAAGTCTTCATTGTGTAGGGAAGCACGGCGGACAATTGTTCCTGCAACGCGCACTGGTTCTAATTCAGCGGTTGGTGTTACCACACCTGTACGTCCGACACTTAGTTCAATACCCGTCAGCTTCGTAACAACTTCCTCAGCTGGGAATTTATACGCAATTGCCCATCTCGGACTTTTTGCTGTTGTCCCTAAGTTTTCCTGAAGTGACACATCATCTACTTTAATAACGATGCCATCAATTTCATAATCAAGATGTGGACGTTTTTCTTGCCAATCTTGCACATAGTGAATGACATCATCAATTGTTTCGCAAACTTGGCGATTAGGATTTGTTTTAAACCCCAGCTCCCCTAAAAGGTTTAACGATTCACTATGCGATGTAATCGTCTTTCCTTCTAAATCGGCAAGTCCATATACAAATAAAGATAAATTACGCTTTGACGCAATTTTTGGATCAAGCTGACGCAACGAACCAGCTGCTGCATTACGAGGGTTCGCAAATACAGCTTCACCGTTCTGTTCTTTTTCTTCATTTAATTTAACAAATGAACGTTTCGGCATGTACGCTTCACCGCGCGCCTCTAGCGTTACTTCTTCTGTTAAACGGAGAGGAATTGCTTTAATTGTTTTTAAATTTTGTGTGATATCCTCACCCGTTATACCATCACCACGAGTTGCGCCTTGAATGAAGCGTCCTTTTTCATAATGAAGGGAAACGGCAAGTCCGTCAATTTTTAATTCACACACATATCTTACATTTTGCCCGTCAATTCCTTGACGTACCTTGCGATCAAAATCACGTAAATCTCCTTCATTAAAAGCATTCCCTAAACTTAACATTGGTGATTTATGCGTTACTTTCTCAAAAATATCAAGAACCTCTCCGCCAACGCGAACGGACGGAGAATCTTCTGTAAATAATTCTGGATGTTCTGTTTCTAACTTTATAAGTTCTTGCATATGACGATCATACTCTGCATCAGATACAGATGGATTATCTAGCACATGATACTCATAATTAAACTTATTTAAAATGTCACGAAGCTCTTCAATGCGCTTTTGTGCTGCTTCTTTCGACATAACCTCATTCCTTTCTTACACTTTCGTAACTGGCGCAAATTTAGCCAATAATCGTTTAATACCAATTGGACTTGGGAACGCGATATCTAATTCTTTCGCATCGCCTTCGCCTTTCACACTCACAACAGTACCAATACCCCACTTTTGATGTGATGCTTTATCACCAACTGACCAGCCAATTTGTTCACCGCCTGTTGTTTTCGCAGCAGGACGAACAAAGGCTGAGCGTGAACGAGTTGTCGTTGTAGTCGTAGGTTTTGACTTTGTACTAAAGCTTTCACGCTTTGGCTTTACTTCATGAAGCGTTTCAATAAGATCCTCAGGAATTTCAGAGATGAAACGTGATTCTTTATTCATACTTGTTCTACCAAATATCGTTCGCATTTGAGCATTCGTTACGTACAGTTCTTCTTCTGCACGTGTAATACCAACGTATGCTAAGCGGCGTTCTTCTTGCATTTCATCTTCTTCCATTAAAGAACGCGTATGCGGGAAAATCCCTTCTTCTAATCCTAAAATGAAGACGACAGGGAATTCCAATCCTTTTGCAGAGTGCATTGTCATTAAAATCACTTCTTCGCCAGCGGTTGGATCTTCGTCTACACGGTCAATATCAGCAACAAGTGCTAAATCAGTTAAGAAAGCAACAAGGCTCTTATCTTCGCTTTGTGATTCAAACGTTTGTGTAACAGATAAGAATTCTTCTAAGTTTTCTAAGCGTCCTTCTGATTCTAATGTACGTTCATTCTTCAGTGCATCACGATAACCTGTTTTCTCTAATACTTCCTCAACAAGCTCTGTTACTGATAAATACTCTTGCATGTTCACCCAATTATGAAGCTGCTTTGCAAATTCGGCTACTGTCTTCGTAATTTTTGCACTTAGTCCAACGTGTTCAATTTCATCTAATACAGCCGTCAGTGAAAGACCATTTTGCACGCCATAATTAATAATTTTATCAATAGATGTTGCTCCAACACCGCGTTTTGGTACATTAATAATACGAGCGAAACTAATTTCATCATCAGGATTCGCAATTAAACGTAAATATGCCAATATATCTTTAATTTCTTTACGATCGTAGAACTTAATTCCACCGACAATTTTATAGGGAATATTGGACTTCAGAAAAATCTCCTCGACCATACGAGACTGAGCATTTGTACGATATAGTACCGCAAAGTCTGTGTACTTTCGATTGCCTATTTGCACTTCATCACGAATTTTTTTCGCGACAAAGTAAGCCTCATCCTTTTCAGTTGCAGCACGGTAATACGAAATTTTACTCCCTACTTGATTATCCGTCCATAACTTCTTCGGTCTACGGTTCATATTATTTTCAATAACAGCATTCGCTGCGTTTAAAATACTTTGCGTCGAGCGATAGTTTTGCTCCAGTAAAATAACCTGTGCATTTTCATAATCTTTTTCAAACGACAAGATATTAGAAATATCTGCCCCGCGCCAGCGATAAATCGATTGATCCGAGTCACCGACTACGCAAAGGTTTTTAAAACGAGCGGCCAATTTATTAACAAGAATGTACTGAGCACGGTTCGTATCTTGATACTCATCAACGTGAATATATTGGAATTTACGTTGATAAAACTCCAGTACTTCCGGTATACGCTCAAATAATTGAATCGTCGTCATGATTAAATCATCAAAATCAAGCGCATTATTTTTGAGAAGACGCTTTTGATACTCTGTATACACATCGCTTGTCATCTTTTCGTATGGATCTGCAATTGAGATTTCCTTCGCATATTTTTCTGCAGATAACAATTCATTTTTCGCATTACTAATTGTCGCAAGAACAGAACGAGGTTCAAACTTCTTCGGATCAATATTGCGCTCTTTCATAATTTTTTTCACAACTGTTAATTGGTCGCTTGCATCTAAAATCGTAAAGTTACGATTAATACCGATGCGATCAATATCGCGTCGTAAAATGCGAACACACATGGAGTGGAATGTTGAAATCCAAATATCCTCTGCTTCTGGACCAACCAGCTTATCAATACGCTCACGCATTTCACGTGCTGCTTTATTTGTAAACGTAATCGCTAATACATTCCATGGTGCAACACCTTTTTCACCAAGTAAATAAGCAATTCGGTGCGTTAACACACGCGTCTTACCACTACCTGCACCTGCCATAAGTAACAGCGGTCCAGCCGTTGCTTGTACAGCTTTTTGCTGCTGCGGATTTAATCCTGTTAATAATTTTTCTGTTATACTCATGTATTCGGTCACCTACTCTCCTTTTACAGCCTTTACTGTTGCTAAAGCTTTCTTTATATTTTCATAAATTACATTTCCAACGACAACTGTATCCGCGTACTGTGCCATTTCCTTCGCTTGATCTGCGCTTGCAATTCCGCCGCCGTAATATAATGTTGCATTTTGTAGTTCAGTTTTCACTTTTCTTACGAGTTCCACATCTCCATATGCGCCGCTGTATTCTAAATAGAAAATTGGTAAATGAAGAAGTTTGTCAGCCATACGTGCATATGCAATTACATCATCTTCTGATAACTCACAATTTGCTTCTGTTAACTTTGCTACTTTCGCTTCTGGATTTAGCACGCAGTACCCTTGCAGAAAAATTTCATCCCAGTTCATAATATCCCCAAACTCTTTCAGTGCCGTATGGTGAAGGCCCGTTACCCATTCCACCTTTTGGCTATTTAATACGCTCGGGATGTAATAAAAATCGAATCCTGGTGTAATAGAATCCAGCGTTGAAACTTCTAATACACAAGGAACCGCATATCTACGAATGCTTACTAGCATATGCAATACATTATCAATTGTAATTCCGTCGCTTCCACCAACAATAACAGCGTCCGTTCCTGATTCACAAATAAGCTCTAAATGTTCATCACTTAACTCCTTATTCGGATCAAGTTTAAATACATGTTTCCACTGTGAAATATCGTACATGAAAACACCCTTTCTTTTTATCTAATCGCCTTTACACATTCTTTCATTATAACAAAAAATACTATGCTGACACACGTTCCACCAACATCTTTTTCTACGTCAAATGTTGGATTGTATATAGAGAAAGTATGAAAGGAACAATAACTCTTGAAATAGATATTTCTATTTTAAAGCTGATGAAGAGGGAGTGAATATCTTGTTCAAACAAAACATCGGCACAATGAATGCCTTTATTCGTATTACCATTGGTCTTGTTCTGCTTAGCTGCAATACAGCAAAGCTTACAAGAAGACCATGGTGTATTTGGTCCAAAATTATGCTTTGGGTTGGAGCAATGAAAATTGCAGAAGGAATCGTTCGTTTCTGTCCTATTGTAGCAGCATGTAAACTTGGTAAATATATGAATATCCCGGATTTAAAAATGCCTGGCATGGATTTTATGAAGAATGGACAATCTAATAAACAAGAAGCTCATCATACCTCTCATAACGAAGAAAAAACAAGTTCTGGAAGTTATGATGCTTCTGATAAGGAAATTGAGTCTGAACTTGAAAAGGCTCTTATGTCCAAACCGCTTTGAATCATTTGTCACTATGCAAAATGCTCTAAAAGAAACTTAGCTGCTGCAGTGGGCGGCTAAGTTTTCTTTTATTTTACCACAAACAAGAACTAACGTTCGTTTTTTGTGGATTTTTTATTTTTTTGAAAAATTTGGATATAAACCTATTGTCATCTTTGATATAAAAGTGATATCATTTTTATATCAAAGGGGGAAGAAATATGAAAGAAAAACAAGTATTTCATGTAAATGGTTTTTTAGGACTGCTTGCAGTTCTAGTTTTAATTGGAATTGGTATATTCAGTCTTATTAATGAATTATTTGCTATTGGCATTCCATCCTTTTTATTAGCAGCAATCCTTGCAAGTAGTATTGGCACTGTTCAGCCAAACCAAGCAAAAGTAATTACATTTTTCGGTAACTATTTAGGAACAATTCGTGAAACTGGTCTGTTTTTAACAGTTCCATTTTCACTTCGTCAAACTGTTTCACTACGCGTGGAGAACTTTAATAGTCAGACATTAAAAGTAAATGATGTAGACGGAAACCCAATTGAAATTGCCGCTGTTGTTGTTTACAAAGTCGTTGACTCCGCAAAAGCAATCTTTGGTGTCGAACATTATGATGCCTTCGTAGAAATTCAAAGTGAAACAGCAATTCGCCATGTGGCAACGAAATATCCGTATGATAATTTCCAAGATGAAAACATCATTACACTGCGTGGAAACTCAGAAGAGATTTCTGAAGAGTTAAAACGAGAATTAGAAGCGCGTTTAGAGATTGCAGGAGTAGAAGTAATCGAAACTCGTTTAACACATCTAGCTTATGCAACAGAAATTGCACACGCAATGCTTCAGCGTCAACAAGCAAAAGCAGTATTAGCCGCAAGAAAAGAAATTGTAGAAGGTGCCGTACAAATGGCGAAAGATTCTATTCAAAAACTAGATGAAGAAGGTATACTTGATTTAGATGACGAGCGCAAAGCAAATATGGTCAATAACTTATTAGTTGCCATTGTTTCAGATAAAGGAGCACAGCCAGTCATTAATGCAGGAAGTCTATATTAAAGGTTGTCAGTAATTATGGCTAAAAAGAAAAGCTTTCCATTACGAATCGATCCCAAGTTATACGCAGTTATTGAAAAATGGGCAAACGACGAATTTAGAAGCGTAAATGGTCACATTGAATATTTGCTTCGCGAGATGGCAAAGCAAAAAGGTAAGATAAAAAAAGAAAACGAGTCCTAACTTTTGAATAAGTAGGACTCGTTTTCTTTTTAGTGGTATCGCCACACATCCATCAAGTTAAGATGAATTTGTATCCATAACCTATATTCTTTACTTCTCTCTCAATCTTAAGGTGAGGGGCTTACTGCCAAAATAAAATAAAAGGATTCAAAGCAAAATGTACTTTCGCTTTGAATCCTTATTTCGTCATCTTAAGGAGTGTGTGGCAAGCAACTCACTCGATTATCAATTTTATTGTTTCACAGCGCCAGTATTTAAAGGGGATTTTTGCCCCCTCTAGCAATCTACTTTCGCAATTGCGCGGTACCCTATATCACTTCGATAAAATAAACCATCACTTTCAATTTTCGCTATTTCTTCGTACACCTTATCTTTCGCTGCTTGTAAGTCTTTTCCTTTACAAGCAACAAACAACACACGGCCGCCATTCGTTACAAATTCCCCATCTTTCAAATCCGTTCCGGCATGAAATACGATAACATCTTCCAATGTTTCTAGTCCTCGAATTACAGCACCTTTTTCGTAAGCTTCTGGATATCCCTTAGAAGCTAATACAACACCAATTACTGCTTCTTCAGACCACTCTAAAGTAAGTTCTGTTCCATCTAGTACATGATTACATACATCAACTAAATCGCTTTCTAACCGGGGTAAGATTACTTCTGTTTCTGGATCGCCAAATCGAGCATTGAATTCAATTACTTTCGGCCCTTCGCTTGTTAAAATAAGCCCTGCATATAAAATACCTGTGAAAGAACGTCCTTCTTGTATCATCGCCTCAGCTGTTGGATGTAGAACAGTTTCAATCGCTTGTTCTACTGCTGATTGCGGAATTTGTGGTACCGGAGAATAAGCACCCATTCCGCCTGTATTTGGTCCTTTATCACCATCAAAAGCACGTTTATGATCTTGTGCAATTACCATTGGATATACAGTTGCTCCATTTACAAATGCCATAAGTGAAAATTCTTGGCCGTCTAAAAATTCTTCAATGACAACCTTTTTGCTTGCTTCTCCAAACTTTACATCTTGCAGCATTTCTTTTACAGCTTGCAATGCTTCTTCTAACGTCATTGCAACAGTTACGCCTTTACCAGCTGCTAGGCCATCTGCTTTAATAACAATTGGTGCGCCAACTTTTTCAATATATTGCACAGCTGCTTCATACTCTGTAAATGTTTCATATGCCGCTGTTGGAATATCATACTTTTTCATAAGCTCTTTCGTAAAAGCTTTACTACCTTCAATAACGGCTGCCTTGCTATTTGGTCCAAAGACGCGAAGACCCTCTGCTTCAAAACGATCAACAATTCCGTTCATAAGCGGAATTTCTGGACCAACAAACGTTAAACCAATATGATTTTCTTTCGCAAACGCAATAAGCGCATCAAAATCATTTTCGTCGATAGCCACAGGCGTTGCTACATCTTTCATTCCTTCATTTCCCGGTGCTACATATACAGTCTCTACTTGCTCTGATTGTGCAAATTTCCACGCTAATGCATGCTCACGTCCACCACGGCCGATTACTAAAACATTCATATTTCATCCTCCATTATTCGAATAAGTACAAAATAGGAGCTTCTCTGCTCCTATTTCGTTTCTAAATTAATGTTTGAAATGACGTACTCCAGTGAATACCATCGCGATGCCATACTCGTCCGCTTTTTTAATTGAATCTTCGTCACGAATAGAACCGCCTGGTTGAATGATTGCTGTAACGCCGGCTTTAGCCGCTTCTTCTACTGTATCTGGCATTGGGAAGTATGCATCAGATGCAAGTGCACTTCCTTGCGATTTTTCACCCGCTTGTGTAATGGCAATTTTCGCTGATCCAACGCGGTTCATTTGCCCTGCACCAACACCAATTGTCATATTATCTTTTGCTAGAACAATCGCATTAGATTTTACATGTTTCACAACTTTCCATGCTAATTTCAGATCGTTCCACTCTTGCTCTGTTGGTTCACGTTTTGTTGGAATTGTAATTGTCGCATCTTCTAATGCTAATGTATCCTCTTCTTGTACAAGTAAACCACCTTGTACGGAAGTCAACTTTTTACTTGCTGTTTCTGCCTTTGCGATATCGATAGTTAACAAGCGTAAATTTTTCTTACTTTGTAGTACTTCTAACGCTTCTTCTGAGAAAGAAGGTGCAATAATGATTTCTAAGAAAATCTCATGTAATTTTTCTGCTGTAGCTTTATCAATTTCACGGTTTGCTGCAATAATACCACCGAAGATTGATACCGGATCTGCTTCGTATGCACGTGTATATGCTTCATAAATATCAGCCCCAACACCAACGCCGCATGGATTCATATGTTTTACAGCTACAACCGCTGGCTCTGTAAACTCTTTAACGATGCTCATTGCTGCATCTGCATCATTTATATTATTGTAAGACAGCTCTTTGCCATGTAACTGCTCTGCATAAGCAATCGAAGAAGTTGCTGCAAACGGTGCTTTATAGAATGTTGCTTTTTGATGCGGATTTTCGCCATAACGTAAATCTTGTTTTTTCTCAAACGTAACAGTTAACGTTTCAGGGCTTTCTTCTCCTGTTTGTTCTGTTAAATAGTTTGAAATTAATGCATCATATGCCGCTGTATGACGGAATACTTTTGCTGCTAATTTACGTTTTGTTTCTTTTGAAACTTCTCCGCTTTCCTTTAATTCCCCTAATACAACATCGTAGTCTGTTGGATCTACGATAACTGATACAAACTCATGGTTTTTCGCAGCAGATCGAATCATTGTTGGTCCGCCAATATCAATATTTTCAATTGCATCAATAAATGTCACGTCTGGCTTTGCAACCGTTTCTTTAAATGGATATAAGTTTACAACAACAAAGTCAATTGGCTGAATGCCAAGCTCATTCATTTGGGACATATGTGTTTCATTATCACGTACTGCAAGCAATCCACCATGAATGTTTGGGTGTAATGTTTTCACACGACCGTCCATAATTTCTGGAAAACCTGTTACTTCAGAAATCCCAATCACTTGTAAGCCGTTTTCTTCTAATAATTTTTTCGTTCCACCTGTTGAAATAACTTCAATACCTTGCTCAAGTAATCCTTTTACAAACTCTACAACTCCAGCTTTATTTGAAACACTTACTAATGCACGCTTTTTCATTTATCCTTCACCCCTAGTTGTATTAAAATGCTGCTCTTATGACTTTACTTCAGAATGTAATAAAGATTTCACCGTATCCACGTACAATCTATGTTCGACAAGTTGAATTTTCTTTTGTAAACTTTCTCGTGTATCATTTTCAGAAACTGCTACCGCTTCCTGCGCGATAATTGGACCTGTATCCATTCCTGCATCCACGTAATGGATTGTTACTCCTGTTACTTTCACACCAGCTTCAATCGCTTGCCCAACTGCATCTTTTCCTGGAAAACTTGGCAATAACGACGGATGAATGTTAACAATTCTTCCTCCATAAGCAGCTAGTAACGTTGGACCAATTAAACGCATATATCCTGCTAAAATAATCCAATCAATCTCGGATTCTTGCAATTTCTTTAATATTTCTTGTTCAAATGCTTCCTTTGATTCATAATCTTTCGTTGAAAAGGCAAAGCAAGGAACATGATGATCATTTGCACGCTCGACAACACGTGCGCTAGGTTGGTCACATACAAGTAAACTAAGCTGTACATCTAATTTTCCAGCTTCTACCGCATCCACAAGTGCTTGAAAGTTAGAACCACTTCCTGAAGCAAAAATTGCTACTCGGCTCATGATTGCGCTCCTCCATTAAATGTAACCCCTGAACCTTGTACAGTGCGTCCGATGATACGAGCTGTTTCGCCTTGTTCTTCTAAAAGCTTAATAGCACCTTCTGCATCTTCTTCTTTGACCGCTACTACCATACCAATACCCATGTTAAAAATATTGAACATTTCTTCTCTATTTAATTGACCAATTTCTTGCAGTAAATTAAAGATTGGATGAACTGTCCAAGAACCAAGTTCAATTTCTGCTCCAATGCCGTCTGGCAACATACGTGGAATATTTTCAATAAATCCACCACCAGTAATATGAGCCATACCACTTACGTTATATTTCTTCAATAGTTCTAAAATAGGTTTGACATAAATTTTCGTTGGTTTTAATAGTTCCTCACCAAGTGGTAGTTCTAAACGATCATAAATACGATCAAGTGAAAGCTTTCCATCTTCTAACAATACTTTACGTACAAGAGAGTAACCATTACTATGAATTCCGCTAGAAGCAAGTCCGATTAATACTTGATTTGCTTCAATGGATTGTCCTGTAACAATTTTCTTTTTATCAACAATACCAACTGTAAAACCAGCTAAGTCATATTCTTCTTCAGAATACATACCTGGCATTTCAGCTGTTTCTCCGCCGATTAGTGAACAACCAGCCTGACGGCACCCTTCTGCAATTCCTTTGACGATGTTTTCAATTTTACTAGGTTCTGCTTTACCACAAGCAATATAATCTAGGAAAAAGAGCGGTTCTGCCCCTTGAACAACAATATCGTTCACACACATTGCAACTGCATCGATGCCGATTGTGTCATGCTTGTCCATCATGAAAGCGAGCATTAATTTTGTTCCTACACCATCTGTTCCAGATACTAATACTGGCTCTTCTAATGCAAATTTTGAAAGATCAAACATTCCTCCAAAACCGCCTAAGCCACCTAGCACTTCTTTTCTCATCGTTGTTTGCACGTGTTTTTTCATGCGAGATACCGCTTCATATCCAGCCTCAATATCTACTCCTGCTTGCTTATATGCATTCGCCATCGTTTCTCTACACCTCGTCTTTTTATACTGAAAGAATTTCTCACGTCTACCGAACAGTAAAACTAAAATGATGAAACTTCAAGAAAGGCAAGCTTCTACACAGCATATAGTAGAAGCTGCTATACTTTCTTATTACTCTAATGTGTAATACTTTATTTCATGCTTTCTAAAAGCTCTTGTTCGTAATCATAAAGAGCGGTTGGATAATCTCCATTAAAATAAGCCATACATAAACCGCCATATTTCCCTTCATATGGGCGTCCAATTGCATCAATTAAGCCCTCTTCACTTAAAAACGTTAAAGAGTCTGCTCCAATGATTTGACGAATTTCTTCTATTGAATGATTTGCTGCGATTAATTCTTTTCTTGTTTGAATATCAATTCCATAGAAGCATGGATACTTAAGCGGCGGTGAAGCAATTCTTACATGCACTTCCGTTGCCCCAGCCTCGCGAAGCATGCGAACAATTCGCTTGCTTGTTGTACCACGCACAATAGAATCATCAATCATAACAACACGTTTCCCTTCAACAACACCGCGTACTGCTGAAAGCTTCATTTTTACACCTTGCTCACGTAATTCTTGTGAAGGTTGAATAAAGGTACGTCCAACGTAACGATTCTTAATTAACCCTAATTCATAAGGAATTCCTGTCGCTTCCGCGTAGCCGATTGCAGCTGAAATACTAGAGTCCGGTACACCTGTTACAACATCCGCTTCAATTGGAGCTTCTTTAGCTAACAATTTCCCCATATTTTTACGTGCTGCATGAACGTTAACACCAGCAATGTTTGAATCAGGGCGCGCAAAGTAAATGTATTCCATGCTGCAAATCGCATGCTCTATATCATTTGTATAGCGATCTGCGTGTATTCCCTCATCATTAATAACAATAATTTCTCCAGGCTCTACATCACGAATGTATGTTGCACCCACAACATCAAATGCACATGTTTCAGATGCTACAACGTACGCATCTCCCATCTTTCCAATTGAAAGTGGTCTGAATCCATTTGGATCTAATGCAACAATCATTTCGTTTCCTGTTAATAATAAATAGGCAAAAGCACCTTTTACTTTGTTTAGTGCATCTTTTACACTTTCAATTAATGTACCTTTTGTATTGCGCTTAATTAAATGAAGCAATACTTCTGTGTCCGAACTTGTTTGAAAGATACTTCCTTCTGCTTCTAATTCACGACGAAGCATTTTTGCGTTAATTAAATTACCGTTATGAGCTAATGCCATACTATGGTCTGAGAAGCGAAATAACAGTGGTTGAACATTTGCAACTTCAGCGCCGCCTGCTGTCGCATAACGAACGTGCCCAATCGCCGATTTTCCGTCTAAGCCTTCTAGCTCACCGCGTGAAAACACTTCTGATATTAAACCAAGCCCTTTATGACCAATGATTTTCTCCCCATGATTTACAACAATGCCAGCGCCTTCTTGACCACGGTGCTGCAAGCTATGCAGTCCATAATACGTAACTTGAGCTGCATTTTCATGCCCCCAAATTCCGAAAACGCCGCATTCTTCATTTAGCCCCTTTATTTCATTAAGCATGGAATAGCCCCTTTCCAAGCCTTTCTCATTCCATCAACATCCGCTGTAAGCAATACTTCGTTTTCTTCATTACGAACTGTTAATGTATTTGCACTTGTTACTTCTCCAACATAAAGTGCATCTACCATATTTTCAAACGCTTCTTTTTGCTCACGTTTTACCGTAACAACAAAGCGAGATTGTGATTCTGCAAATAACATTGCTGTTGCTTCTCCAGCTAACTTCACATCTGCACCTAATCCATTTGCACCCATTGCACTTTCTGCGAAAGCAACTGCTAATCCGCCTTCTGCAACGTCATGCGCTGATTGTACAAGGCCTTTTTGAATAGCTGCTAGTAATTGTTTTTGACGTTTTTCTTCTACTTCTAAATCGATGCTTGGTGCCTGACCGAAGATTTTACCATGTAACATTTTTTGTAGCTCACTACCGCCAAACTCAGCTTTCGTTTCACCGATTACATAAACAAGATCGCCAGCTTGCTTAAACTCTTGCGTTGTTACATGCTTCACGTCATGTACAAGACCAACCATACCAACAGTTGGTGTTGGGTATACTGCCTCACCGCTGCGTTCGTTGTACATTGATACGTTTCCGCCAATAACAGGTGTATTTAACTTGCGGCATGCTTCGCTCATACCATCTACTGACTTCTCAATTTGCCAGAAAATTTCTGGCTTTTCTGGGTTACCGAAGTTTAAGCAATCTGTAATTGCAAGCGGCTCACCGCCAGAACATACAATATTACGAGCTGCTTCTGCCACAGCGATTTTCCCGCCCATTTCTGGGTCTAAATAAATGTAGCGAGAGTTACAATCTGTTGTCATTGCTAATGCTTTATTTGTTCCGCGTACACGAACAACCGCTGCATCAGATCCTGGTGTAACAACTGTGCTTGTGCGTACTTGGTAATCGTATTGATCATATACCCACTCTTTACTTGCAATCGTTGGTTGCTGTAATAGAGATAATAATGTTTCTTTATAATTCTCCACCTTTGGTGTTTCCATCTTCATTTGTTGGAACTCTGCAAAATACGCTGCTTCTTTTGAAGGCTTATGATAAACAGGTGCTTCTTCTGCTAATGCATCAGCCGGCACTTCTGCAACCATTTCTCCTTTATGGAATAAACGAAGCATTTTATCTTCAGTTACTTTTCCCATTACTACTGCTGCAAGACCGTATTTTTCAAATAACTCTACAATTTCTTGCTCTCTGCCTTTTTTCACGACGATTAACATACGCTCTTGTGATTCAGAAAGCATCATCTCATATGGTGTCATACCTGTTTCACGCTGTGGTACGTCATCTAGGTACATTTCAATACCCATACCTGCTTTACTTGCCATCTCTGCAGAAGATGATGTTAAGCCTGCTGCTCCCATATCTTGAATACCGACAAGTGCATCGGATTTGATAAGCTCTAAGCATGCCTCAATTAAAAGCTTCTCCATAAATGGATCGCCTACTTGCACTGCTGGGCGTTTTGCATCGGAATCCTCAGATAGTTCTTCTGATGCAAATGTTGCACCGTGAATACCGTCACGACCAGTTGCTGCACCAACATACATTACTGTATTACCAGCACCGTGCGCTTGACCTTTTTTAATATCTTCATGGTTAATTAAACCAACACACATTGCATTTACAAGTGGATTTCCTTCATAGCATGGATCAAATTGTACTTCTCCACCTACAGTTGGAATTCCAATGCAGTTACCGTATCCTGCAATACCTGCTACAACTTCTTCAAATAAATATTTCACGCGTGGTGATTGTAGCTCACCGAAGCGAAGTGAATTTAACATAGCAATTGGACGTGCTCCCATAGAAAACACATCACGTATAATACCACCAACCCCTGTTGCAGCACCTTGATACGGCTCAATTGCAGATGGATGGTTATGACTTTCCATTTTAAATACTACCGCTTGATTGTCACCGATATCTACGATACCAGCACCTTCACCAGGACCTTGTAATACACGTTCACCAGTCGTTGGGAACTTACGAAGAACTGGCTTTGAGTTTTTATAACTACAATGTTCTGACCACATAACAGAGAATAATCCTGTTTCTGTATAGTTTGGAAGACGACCTAAAATCTTTTCAACCATTGCAAATTCTTCGTCTGTTAATCCCATTTCTGCATAAATGCGATCTTCTTTAATTTGAGTTGGATTTGGCTCAAGCAGTAACGACATATGTTTCCCTCCAATGTTTCAAAATAGATTGAAATACTTTTAGACCATCCGCTCCTCCAAGTAATTCATCAACAGCACGCTCTGGGTGCGGCATCATGCCAAGTACATTCCCTTGTTCATTTACAATCCCTGCAATATCTGAAACGCTTCCGTTTGGATTCTCAACGTAACGGAACGCGATTTGATTATTTTCTTCTAACTGTTTCAATGTTGCTTCATCACAGTAGTAGTTTCCTTCACCATGAGCAATCGGAATATCGATAACTTCGTCTTTCTCATATTGCGACGTGAACATTGTTGTATTATTTTCAACACGAAGCTGAACAGTACGGCACATAAATTTTAAGTTTTTATTGCGAATTAATGCACCTGGTAAGAGTCCAGACTCTACTAGAATTTGAAAACCGTTACATACACCTAAAATTGGTTTTCCTGCTTCAGCTGCTTTTCGTACACCTTTCATTGCGTTTGCAAAGCGAGAAATAGCTCCGCAGCGAAGATAATCTCCGTAAGAGAAACCGCCTGGTAGTAAAATTCCATCGTACTCATCTAAGTTTTCTGTATCATGCCAAACGTAGTCTACATCTTGGCCAAGCTCATCTTTAATTGCATGAAACATATCCACATCACAGTTCGAACCTGGGAAAACGATTACGGCAAATTTCACTGCGCGACAACCTCCTCAACTTCATAGCGATAATCTTCAATCACTACGTTCGTTAATAATTTCTCACACATTTCTTTTACCATTGCATCAATATCTGTAACTGATTTATCAATTGTTAACTCCATATATTTACCGATACGAACATCTTGTACTTCTGTAAATGAAAGACTATGAAGCGCCCCTTTTACCGCTGTTCCTTGTGGATCTAATACACTTTCTCTTAACGTTACATATACCTTTACTTTATACATGTGAAGCTCCCCCTAATCGTTTTAAAAGTTCTTCATAAGCATCTGTTAAATTACCAAGATCGCGGCGGAATACATCTTTATCAAATTTTTCATTGCTCGTTTCATCCCATAAACGGCATGTATCAGGTGAAATTTCATCCGCTAATAAAATTTCTCCCTCTTCTGTTACTCCAAACTCTAATTTAAAATCTATTAATCTTACACGACAGCTTGCGAAATGCTCAATCAATACTTGATTGATTTGTAGAGCTTTTTCTCGTAATATGCTTACTTGTTCTGGCGTTGCAACGTTTAGCACACGAATATGATCTTCTGTTACAAGCGGATCTCCTAAATCATCATCTTTATAGTAAAATTCCACAATCGGTGTTGTAAGTGCAGTTCCTTCTTCCATTCCTAATCGTTTTGAAAGACTGCCTGCAATTACATTTCTTGTGACAACTTCTAATGGAATGATGCTCACTTTTTTTACGATTTGTTCTGTTTCCGATATTTTCTCAACAAAGTGCGATTTAATTCCCACTTCTTGTAACTTCCTGAATAACAGAGTTGTAATCTCATTGTTCAAACGACCTTTTCCAGAAATCGTCGCTTTCTTTTCCCCATTGAAAGCAGTAGCACTATCTTTGTACTCTACCCAAACCATATCTGCTGTTTCTGTACGATAAATTCTTTTTGCTTTTCCTTCATACAGCAATTCTAGCTTTTGCACTTCGCAAGCCCCCTGTAGTTTGAAAAATGTGAATAGTATAATTAAAGAGAATGGCACAGAATGATCCTATTCTGTGCCATATAAAATTATCAGTTTAAGCCAAGACGTTCAAAAATTGTATCAACGTGTTGTAAGTGATGTTCGTAGTTGAAACATTCATTGATTTCTTCTTGTGTTAATTTGCTTGTAATGCGCTCATCAGCTTCTACAAGCTCTTTAAATTGTACTTGTGTTTCCCAAGCTTCCATCGCTTTAGGCTGTACGATATCATAAGCTTCTTCACGTACCATACCTTTATCGATTAGCGTAAGCATTACGCGCTGAGAGTAAATTAAACCGTATGTTCGTGTCATATTGCGTTTCATGTTTTCTGGGAATACCGTTAAGTTTTTCACGATATTACCAAAGCGATTTAACATGTAATTTAATGCAATCGTTGCATCCGGTAAAATAATACGTTCCGCAGATGAATGTGAAATATCACGCTCATGCCATAATGGAACATTCTCGTAAGCTGTCATCATGTAACCACGGATAACACGAGCCAAACCAGTCATATTTTCAGACCCAATCGGATTACGTTTATGTGGCATTGCAGACGAACCTTTTTGTCCTTTCGCAAAGGCCTCTTCTACTTCACGTGTTTCACTTTTTTGTAAACCGCGAATTTCGACTGCCATTTTTTCGATAGATGTTGCAATTAGTGCAAGTGTTGACATGTAATGTGCATGACGATCACGTTGCAGCGTTTGTGTTGAAATCGGTGCTGCTTCTAATCCTAAATTTTCACAAACATATTTTTCTACGAATGGGTTAATATTCGCGTACGTACCAACTGCACCAGATAATTTACCAACGCGAACTGTATCAGCTGCTTGCTTAAAGCGCTCTAAGTTACGTTTCATTTCTTCATACCAAAGGCCAAGCTTTAAACCAAATGTTGTTGGTTCTGCATGAACACCATGTGTTCTTCCCATCATAATTGTGTATTTATGTTCTTTTGCTTTATTCGCTAAGATACTAATGAAGTTCTCTAAGTCTTTTAATAAAATTTCATTCGCTTGTTTTAAGATGAAAGATAACGCTGTATCTACTACGTCTGTAGATGTTAATCCGTAATGTACCCATTTACGTTCTTCACCTAATGCTGGTGTCTCAGATACCGCACGAGTGAATGCTACCACATCATGACGTGTTTCTTTTTCGATTTCATAAATACGGTCAATATTGAAAGATGCATTTTCACGAAGCTTTTTCACATCTTCTTTCGGAATATCTCCAAGTTCAGCCCATGCTTCACAAGCTAAAATCTCAACTTCTAACCATGCTTTAAATTTGTTTTCTTCCGTCCAAATCGCACCCATTTCAGGGCGTGTATAACGACTAATCATCTTTTTCCCTCCAACAGTTGTTCTTGATGGTCCCAAATATGCAAACTTTGTGCTTTTTCTAGAGCGTCTTCAATATTTTCATTTAAAATATTTACATGCCCCATTTTACGCTGCGCTTTTGCTTCTTCTTTTCCATACAAGTGTAAATAACACCCGGTTAATCTATTCACTTGTCCTAGGACCCCTTCTATATGTTCGCCTAAAATGTTTACCATGACAACTGGTTTTAACAAATTTGTTTCTCCAAGAGGTAAATTACAGATCGCTCGAATATGTTGTCCGAATTGACTGATTTCACATGCATCAATTGTATAGTGCCCAGAGTTGTGCGGCCTTGGTGCTAACTCATTGATATAAATGTCACCATTTGCTGTAGCAAACATCTCTACCGCTAGTGTTCCCACTAACTTTAGTTCATCCGCTAATCTCTCTGCATATTGAATTCCTTTTTGTGATAGTTCTTCTGCAATACGAGCTGGTACGATTGATTCATGTAAAATGTTATTTACGTGAATGTTTTCGGCTACCGGAAATACTTTCGTTTCACCGTTTACACTACGTGTAACAATAACTGAAATTTCTTTTTCAAATGAAATCCACTTTTCTAAAATACATTCAGCCTGATTTACAAGTTCTACAGCTCTCGCAATATCAGCTTCACTTCTTAGTACAACTTGCCCTTTCCCATCATATCCCCCTGTTGTTGTCTTTAACACACAAGGGAAGGAAAATTCAGCAATTGCCTCTAAAAGCTCTTCCTGCTTCTGAACGAGTCTGTATGGTGCTACTGGTAAACCCGCTTTCGTGATTGCATTTTTTTCTGTATAACGATTTTGTGTTGTATATAATAACTCACTGCCCTGTGGTAAATAAGCATTCTTTTCAAGCCATTGTAAGCAGTTATAATCAATATTCTCAAACTCATATGTTACAACGTCACTTATTTCTGCCAAGTGCTGAATTGCTTTTAAATCATTATACGGTGCCACAATTTCAATGTCGGCGACTTGTGCACACGGCGAAGACTTTGCTGGGTCTAATACTGCAATCTTATATCCCATTTCCTTTGCTGCCATCGCCATCATTCTGCCAAGCTGTCCTCCGCCAATAATACCAATCATTTGTCCAGGTAAGATCGTTTTTATCACTGCAGTTCACTACCTTCTCGCACATTTTTTTCAATTGCTTCTCGTCTCAGTTCTAATGCATCGTGTATATCATCATGAAACGATCCTAGTATTTGCGTAGCAAGTAAACCTGCATTTGTAGCTCCAGCTTTTCCAATTGCGACAGTCGCAACTGGAACACCGCCTGGCATTTGGACAATAGATAGTAAGGAATCTAAACCATTTAACGCTTTCGACTGAACAGGAACACCAATAACAGGAATATTTGTTTTTGCAGCAACCATTCCTGGCAAATGAGCGGCTCCGCCTGCCCCAGCAATAATAACTTTTAATCCACGTTCACGAGCTGTTTCCGCATATTCAAACATATAATCTGGAGTCCGATGAGCAGATACGACTTTCTTCTCATACGGAATATTTAATTCTTCTAATATTTCACAAGCATACTTCATTGTTTCCCAGTCTGACGTGCTTCCCATAATGATTCCAACTAGTGGTTTCATATTAGAATCCCCCCGATTCAAATAAAAAAAGCCTGATATAGAACATTCCTCTTTTACTATGAGAGAAAGTGCTCTACTCAGGCATACGTATCCCACGTGAATAGAAAAATACCGAGTGACTTTCCCTCATAGTCCAACGATTAACGGTCGTTAGGTAGAGACTTGCAGGCCATATTCCCGCGATTATATGAGGTACGATATAATATTGTTTCTACCGTTATATTAACAGGTGTCATTCAAACATGTCAACAAATAATCGAATGTTTTTTATGGAGTCCATTATAACGTTCGTGTTTTAGTTATATTAAAAAGAAGAACCGAAAAAATATACAGTAAAGAGAGGAATTTAAAGGAAAAAGACGAGAATATATGCAATTTGATCTTAAAAAGATTTCATAATTATTTCCTGTAAGGAATTAATCTGAAAGTGAATTTTTGTCAGCCTTTTCTCGTACGTTCAGCATATTGAACATCGTTGAAGCGCCGACATATTGCAAGTAACGGCCAATATATCAGTAGACATGTAAGAAGGAATTTATCTCCAAAAGGCATCTACATCTCTTCAATTTATAATTGTTCCATTTGGAGATATAGCATAGAGCGGTTATTTTACATCTAATACAGGGGAATTAAAACATACATCTTATTTTTTAAGACAAATAAAAAAAACCTAAGTCAAAACGACTTAGGTTTTTGCCTGGCAACGTCCTACTCTCACAGGGACAAAGTCCCAACTACCATCGGCGCTAGAGAGCTTAACTTCCGTGTTCGGTATGGGAACGGGTGTGACCTCTCTGCCATCATTACCAGACTTATGAAGGTATATTCCTTCAAAACTAGATAACATTTGCTTCATATTATATGGTTAAGTCCTCGATCTATTAGTATTCGTCAGCTCCACATGTCACCATGCTTCCACCTCGAACCTATCAACCTGATCATCTTTCAGGGATCTTACTAGCTTAACGCTATGGGAAATCTCATCTTGAGGGGGGCTTCATGCTTAGATGCTTTCAGCACTTATCCCTTCCGCACATAGCTACCCAGCTATGCCCTTGGCA
>NZ_JBFLUS010000003.1:4742500-4752500 GCF_050474045.1 Bacillus sp. S2(2024) | reverse complement strand
TGCCAACAAAATCATATTAGAAGCAGGTGGAAACATGGAAGATGTCCGTGTACTTATAGCAGACGATGAAAAAGAAATACGAGATTTATTAAAAAAATATTTAGAACGAGAACTATATACAGTAGATATCGCTATAAATGGTGAAGAGGCTATTCGCTTATTTGAGCAAAACAAATACAATCTCATCATATTAGATCTTATGATGCCTAAAATTGATGGTATCGAAGTATGTAGAAGACTTAGAGATAAAACAAACATCCCAATATTAATGCTCACCGCTAAAGATCAAGAAGTAGATAAAATTTTAGGCTTAAGCATAGGTGCGGACGATTACATTACAAAGCCCTTTAGTATTAATGAAGTGGTCGCTAGAGTAAAAGCTCTTATGAGGCGCTTTTTAATATTAGGAAGTAATGCTAACACGCAAGAAGAAACAATCCTAACATTTAAAGGGCTAACAATTGATTTAAAAAAGTACACAGCTAACGTCAATGGAAAAGAAATCTCTTTAACCGGGAAAGAACTTGAACTATTAAAGTTCTTTGCTTCAAATCCTGGACAAGTTTTTACGAAAACACAACTCTTTCGCAATGTTTGGGACAGTAACTATATAGAAGATGACAATACAGTTATGGTTCACATTAGAAAGCTTAGAAAGAAAATAGAAGCTAATCCCTCTGATCCTAAATTCATTCAAACTATATGGGGAATCGGTTATAAATTTGCAGGTGAAAAGGATGAAGAATGATAAAATTCTCTATCTTATCCTATGTCAACTCATAATCATAACTGGGCTTCTATTTATAGACATGGTTCACACATTAAAATTAACTTTATTCATTACACTTATTGTTATAACAATAAGCCTTTTCTTTACAAGACTTCATTTTATTCAGAACCGAAAGTCTATAGTTGATAAATTAAGACGTGCAATGAACGGAAATTTACATACAAGACTATATACAAATAACGACCATTCATTAGATGATGTAGTTTTTTCTATAAATGAATTAATAAGCGAGCTAGAAAAGATTCAAGTTGAAGCCAAAAGATCTCAAGAAGCCCGAAAACAACTTCTATCTAGTATCTCACATGATATTCGAACACCTCTTACTTCTATTATTGGATATATTGATGCTTTAAAAGATGATATCGCTGCTTCTGAAGATGAAAAACAAGAATACCTTGAAATACTCTCAAAGAAATCAAACGGCTTAAAACAATTAGTTGATCAAATATTTAATATGGCCAAGCTAGATGCCGATGAGTTTCCATTAAAAGAAGAACAACTTGATTTTTCAGAGATTGCTAGGGAATCTTTAATTGAATTTTTACCTGAACTATCTAAGCAAGGTATCAAGTTACAAGTTAACATTCCTGAAGACCCTTGCCTAATTACAGCAGATTCTCTTAGTCTGATGCGAGTTATAGGTAACCTCATGAAAAATGCCATATATTATGGAAAACCAGGGAAAGTAGTAGGAATAGAGCTCTCGGAAACCACCAATGAATATCAACTGCTTATTTGGGATCAAGGCCCCGGAATTTCAAAACATGATTTAGAGAACGTATTTGAGAGAATGTACCGAAGTGATCAGTCAAGGAACCTTGCGCATGGTGGCAGTGGTCTAGGACTCGCTATTGCGAAAGCACTTGTAGAAAAAAATAGTGGCAAAATTTGGGCAGAAAGCATTCCCTGGGAAAGAACTACCTTTGGATTTTCCATCCCGAAGCAAACTGTTTTTAAGAAATAGTTAAGAAATGATTAAGCAGCAGTTAAATTCTCCTTTTTATCATGTAATTAAGAGATTATAGAAAGTAGGTGTTTTAAAGTGAGTACAATTATAAAAACAACAAATCTTACTAAAATTTATGGCAATCAAAAATCTGTAGATAATCTCAATATAAATGTGAACCAAGGAGAGATTTATGGATTCATCGGGCGAAATGGTGCAGGTAAAACGACTGCAATTCGAATGCTGCTAGGCCTAATAAAACCTACAAGTGGAAAAATCGAAATATTCGGAGAGGATTTTTTCAAAAACCAAAAAGAAATTTTAAGAAGAATTGGTTCTATCGTTGAAGTTCCAGGTTTTTATGAAAACCTTACTGCAAGAGAAAATTTATTAATTAATGCCAAAATTATGGGCGTTCACAAAAAAAATGCAATTGAAGAAGCATTAGAAATTGTAGGACTGCAACATGAGATAAAAAAATTAGTAGGTAAATATTCTTTAGGAATGAAACAACGATTAGGGATTGCAAGAGCTCTTCTCCATTATCCAGAGCTATTAATATTAGATGAGCCGACTAACGGTTTAGATCCCATTGGTATTAAAGAGATGCGAAAGCTCATTAAATCTTTAGCACAAGAAAGAAAAATCACGATATTAATTTCTAGTCATATTTTAGCTGAAGTCGAGCAACTAGTAGATCATATGGGCATCATTCATGAAGGAAAACTCTTAGAGGAAATTGCTCTTGATACGCTTCGAAAAACAAATCGTCAATACTTGGAGTTCCAAGTAAATAACGATAATAAAGCTGTAATCCTTTTAGAAAAACAATTCCATATTTTTGATTACGAAGTACATGATGAAGGAAATATTCGTATTTATTCCCACTTGGGACAACAAGGACAGATTAATAAAACATTTGTTCAAAACGATATTGAAGTATTAAAGATTATGATGAGCGAAGATAGATTAGAAGATTACTTCACCAAATTGGTTGGGGGTGGGACAATTGGTTAATCTACTATATACAGAACTATTAAAATTAAAACGCTCTAATATGTTCTTGATTAGTATTATTGGGGCAGCGGTAGCACCATTTATGATAGTTTCAGCCTTTTATATAGAAAAGAAAACAAAACCATCCGCTCCAGCTGCAGGTCTCGATGTCCTTTTTTATAACGCTAATATGTATACTATTTTATTAATGGGAGTCCTTCTATACGGAGTCGTTACCTCTTATCTCTTTAATCGAGAATACACAGAAGATACATTAAAAAGCCTATTAACCATTCCTGTATCACGTTTTAACTTTATTATGAATAAATTTATTCTTCTTTTTATTTGGATTATGATGTTGACTGTAGTTACTTGGGGACTAACTTTACTATTAGGACTATTAGGAGGCTTTCCCGGCTTAAGTGGCCCATTACTTTTGCAATCTTTACTGAAATTTTTGCTGGGCGGTGGACTCCTTTTTGTCTTATCCCCTCCTATTGTACTGTTAACTCTTGTAATGAAGACTTATGTTCCGCCTATTATATTTACTATTGTTATAACAATGATGAACCTTATGGTTACAAATTCGGAACACAAAGATTTATTTCCTTGGACAGCTACACTCGATATAGTAAACAACGAACTGCAACCGACCTATCCTCCAGAATACTCTTATATCGTTATTGTCGCTACAGCTATGATCGGATTTATCACAACAATCTTCTATTTTAAAAAGGTTGATATTCATTGATTTATACGGATGAAAAAGTATCCCGAAAGTCTCTACCTGTTCTCAAGATTTGAAAGAAGAATTTTCATTTATATATTAGGAGTGAAATTATGAGCGACACACTAATCGCCTTTATACTTGGTATCATAGAAGGACTAGCAGAATTTTTACCGATTTCCTCTACTGGCCATCTTATATTAGCCGGCCACTTGTTAGGATTTGAAGGAGAAAGAGCAAAAACATTTGAGATTGTAATACAGCTAGGAGCGATTTTAGCTATCGCTGTTTTATATCACAAACGCCTCGTTTCTTTATTTAACATTAAACCTCTTCTCCAGAAAGAAAAAAAATTCAATGCATTACATGTAGTCCTAGGTGTATTCCCAGCTGTAATTGCTGGCTTACTATTACATGATGTAATTAAAACATACTTATTTCAGGCACACACTGTCGTTATCGGACTTGTAGCAGGAGCTATTCTTATGATTTTTGCAGAGGTAAAAAAAACAGAAGCCACAGCTTATTCATTAGATGATTTAACATATCGTCAAGCATTAACAATTGGATTATTTCAATGTTTAGCGGTCTATCCTGGTTTTTCAAGAGCCGGATCCACTATTTCTGGAGGATTGTTAGCAAAAGCGAATTATAAAGCTTCATCAGAATTCTCTTTTCTTATCGCTCTTCCAGTCATGGTTGGAGCAACTGGTCTAGACTTATTAAAAAGTTGGAAGTATTTAAGCGCAGACGATATCCCAATGTTCGCAGTAGGTTTTATTACTTCTTTTATTGTAGCAATGCTAGCAGTCGTTACCTTTTTAAAGCTGCTAGCTAAAATAGGATTAAAGCCATTTGCCTATTATCGTCTTTTGTTAGCTATTGTATTCACTACTTTTGTGCTGCTTTAACTAGAACAATCTCTTTTATTCGAAATAAACAACTAGTCAGCCAGCAGGGCCCCTTCATTTAGTTATGATGCAACATTTTTAATAAATCCCAAAAATATTATAAAGTGAACCTTCCATCAATGGGGATTTTCTTTATCCCCCACCTAGCTTCTTCGCTTCTCTCTATCTTGAACCCGCGAATAGTGTGGGATAAATAAAAACAGCACCGTTCAAGATTACTTGAACGGTGCTGTTTTCACTTCATTTTAAAAATGCACTTAGAAAAAACAAAATGAACTTCTCATCCGTAGAAGGATTTGTTATCCCCTGACTATCCCCTTTATTTTCTCTAAACCTTAAGGCAAGGGTCTTACGCGATACAAGTAACTTAAAAAGCAAAACACTTCCTAATAACGCTCTGATTGTATCTAAAATTCCTAAGTAACCCTAACTTATTTAACTCATTATAACTATATAGGTTCACATCATCTTACTTACTTTATTCTCACTGTAACTGTTATTACTAGTTCTTTTTCTTACTTTTATGTAGTAGTAAGCATAACAGGCAATAATAAACGGTACAGTACAATAAATTCCTAGTCTCTGATCAGGAATAAAAATAAGACTTACTAATATAATTCCATACAATCTGAAACCCACAATGGGAATAATTGGATAAAGAGGTGTTTTGAATTTCAAGTCTTCTAACTTCCCGCCTTCAGCTAGATAACGTCTTCGGAAAATAAACTGAGAGGCACAAATGGACATCCATACAATAATTGTAATAACGCCAGAAATCGAAATTAACCATAAATACACCGTCTCAGCAGCCACAACACTCGTCAAAAGTGAAAAAGTAGAAATAGATATCGTCATAATTAATGCATATATCGGAATTCCTCGTGACGATAACTTCTGTAAAAAAGCTGGAGCCATGTCATTTTTGGATAATGACCAAAGCATTCTCGTTGCTGCATATAATCCTGAGTTAGCAACAGAAAGAACAGCAGTAAGAATGACAAAGTTCATAATATCAGCAGCATACGGAATGCCCATGTTATCAAAAACTGCAACAAATGGACTCTTCGTTAACCCTGCTTCTTTCCAGGGAATCAAAGCAACAAGAACAAATATCGCTAAAACAAAGAAAAACATCGTCCGCCAAATAATATTTCGAATAGAACGGGGTAGAATTTTTTCAGGGTTTTCACTTTCACCTGCCGCGATGCCAACAAGTTCTGTACCCTGGAAGGAATAGTTAGCCATAACCATTGTTAGCAGTATCGCACCAATTCCGTTTGGAAATAGACCACCATGGTCCGTAAAGTTTGAAAAAAGCGGAGCTGCTTCGTTCCCTTTTAGGTCAATAAAACCAAACATCGCTGCCCCTCCAAGAATAATGAAGGCAACAATAGCTGACACTTTAATGCTCGAAAACCAAAACTCTGTTTCTGCATAACTACGGGCAGATAATGCATTGATACTAAAGATTGTAACACCAAACCCATACAGAAATATCAGGAAACCAGCGCTGCATCGTAATACCTGCAGTTGTAAATTCAAGTCCAACGGTATTTGTCCAGCTTAGCCAATACAGCCATCCAATAGTAAAGCCAGTGGCAGGACTTATATACTTCGTAGCATATTCCTGGAAAGAACCGGACACCGGCATAGCCACCGTATTAACAATGACCAGCTAACTTTCCATATTAGCAAGGTGAAACAAGCTGCTAGTGAAATATCTACTAAAATCGGCAGAACGTCAGTAGTATAAGCTAAGCAATCTGCCGCCATTTTTTATTCATATGGCGGAAACTAATTTCATAATGTGGAAACAGAAAACGGATATGAAAGTTTTAAACTTGAGGCTAGTATGAGTTGTTATCCAAAATATTATTACTGTTTTCTTTTTAAACAATAAAATACATGATGCTATTGCAAACAATTACTTTTTTAATCGAAAAATTAAGGAGGTTTTATCTTATGTATCAACAATTACACTCACTATCTCTAGAAAAACAAGTCGAAACACTCACAAAGCATCTCGTTTCATTTAATAGCATTAACGGAACTGAAGGTGAAGCCCGTATTATAGATGAGCTTTATCGTATTTTAAAAAGCTTTCCATATTTTAAGCAGCATCCTGAACATTTATGGATACAAACTGTTCCAAATGATCCAATTAACCGAAAGAATTTATTTGCATTTGTAGAAGGAAACAAAAACTCGACTTCTACCATCATTTATCATTCTCATCTAGATACAGTTGGAATTGAAGACTTTGGCCTATTAAAAGAACATGCTTTTTCTTCAGAAACATTAGAAGAGTATTTTCAAACATATGAGGGAAATCTTGACGTCCAAACTGATGCCAAATCTGGAGATTGGCTATTTGGCCGAGGCTCTGTTGATATGAAAAGTGGAGCTGCTATCCATATCGCTAATATTTTATATTTCACGCAACATACCGATCTATTAGAAGGAAATCTCCTCTTACTTTTCAATGGTGATGAAGAAGGTGAACACCGTGGAATTACAGCTGCATTAACCGAATTAGAAAGACTACAACAAGAAAAACAATTACACTATCGTTTAGCAATTAATAATGACTTCATCACACCTCTATACGACGGAGACAATCAGCGCTATATTTATACAGGAACAGCAGGGAAACTTCTACCTTGCTTCTATATTTATGGAAGAGAAGTACATGTTGGAGATACATTATCAGGAATTGACCCAAACTTTATTGCTGCTCAAATTACACGGAGATTACATAACAACTATAAACTAACTGAAATTATTCCTGATGAGCTTGTTCTACCTCCAACATGTTTATATCAACGTGATAATAAAAACAGGTATACTGTACAAACCGCAACAAGCAGCCAACTATACTTTAATTATTTTATTTACGAATCTACACCTGAAGAAGTTCTTGAGAAATTATTAGCCGAAACAAGACAGGTATGCAAAGAAGCTGAAGAGTACCTCAAAGAACAGTTCCAGCATTATTTACTTGTAACAGGCTTACCATCACGTGACCTTTCCTGGGAGATTGCGGTTACAAGTTACGGAGATTATATAGAAGAATTACAGCAGCATGGCATAAATACAGAAGCAATTATTCACGATACGCTCAAGCAAAGTAATAATAGTGACTTACGTGAAGTTTGTTTTGAAATTGTTGCTGCTCTACAAGAAATGGATCCTGAAAAAAAAGCACGGGTTATTTTATTTTTTGCACCGCCTTTTTTACCACATAACTATTTAAAGCAAACAAGCGAACAAAATCGTCAACTACAAAGCAGCATTGAAATAATACTGCAAAATGTACAAGATGAGACTGGTGAACAATTTGTTTTGAAAAAGTTTTTCCCTTATTTAGCTGACGGAAGCTTCCTATCTATACACGAAACAGACGATGAACTCAAACCATTATTACACAACTTTCCAAAGTGGGAACAACTATATCCACTTCCATACGATACTATACGTAAATTAAATATACCTTCTATTAACATGGGGGTGTACGGGAAAGACGGTCATAAATGGACAGAACGCGTCTATAAACCATATTCATTTCATGTATTGCCTTTACTTATTCAAAAAACAACAATACAGCTTTTAAAGGATTTTAAGAAGAATTCAAACCACGAAGCAGTTCACCATATGTAGACACACAAGCACAGCAAGATCTTAAAAATAATACTGTAAAATATAATATTTAATGATAGCAAATAGAAATTTATTCAACTAACCATCAGTGGAGGATACCTCTGCTGATGGAATTTTTATTTTTGAAAAGAAAATGAAACCATCCATTCAATAATAGAACTTCCTAGCTATTTTTCTTTATAATACACAAAAAAGACGAGTCATACTGACTCGTCTTAGATTGCCCGGCAACGTCCTACTCTCACAGGGACAAAGTCCCAACTACCATCGGCGCTAGAGAGCTTAACTTCCGTGTTCGGTATGGGAACGGGTGTGACCTCTCTGCCATCATTACCAGACTTATGAAGGTATATTCCTTCAAAACTAGATAACATTTGCTTCATATTATATGGTTAAGTCCTCGATCTATTAGTATTCGTCAGCTCCACGTGTCACCACGCTTCCACCTCGAACCTATCAACCTGATCATCTTTCAGGGATCTTACTAGCTTAACGCTATGGGAAATCTCATCTTGAGGGGGGCTTCATGCTTAGATGCTTTCAGCACTTATCCCTTCCGCACATAGCTACCCAGCTATGCCCTTGGCAGAACAACTGGTACACCAGCGGTGCGTCCATCCCGGTCCTCTCGTACTAAGGACAGCTCCTCTCAAATTTCCTACGCCCACGACGGATAGGGACCGAACTGTCTCACGACGTTCTGAACCCAGCTCGCGTACCGCTTTAATGGGCGAACAGCCCAACCCTTGGGACCGACTACAGCCCCAGGATGCGATGAGCCGACATCGAGGTGCCAAACCTCCCCGTCGATGTGGACTCTTGGGGGAGATAAGCCTGTTATCCCCGGGGTAGCTTTTATCCGTTGAGCGATGGCCCTTCCATGCGGAACCACCGGATCACTAAGCCCGACTTTCGTCCCTGCTCGACTTGTAGGTCTCGCAGTCAAGCTCCCTTATGCCTTTGCACTCTACGAATGATTTCCAACCATTCTGAGGGAACCTTTGGGCGCCTCCGTTACTTTTTAGGAGGCGACCGCCCCAGTCAAACTGCCCACCTGACACTGTCTCCCGGGTCGATAAGACCCGTAGGTTAGAATTTCAATACAGCCAGGGCGGTATCCCACCAGCGCCTCCACCGAAGCTAGCGCTCCGGCTTCAAAGGCTCCCGCCTATCCTGTACAAGCTGTACCAAAATTCAATATCAGGCTACAGTAAAGCTCCACGGGGTCTTTCCGTCCTGTCGCGGGTAACCTGCATCTTCACAGGTACTATAATTTCACCGAGTCTCTGGTTGAGACAGTGCCCAAATCGTTACACCTTTCGTGCGGGTCGGAACTTACCCGACAAGGAATTTCGCTACCTTAGGACCGTTATAGTTACGGCCGCCGTTTACTGGGGCTTCAGTTCAGAGCTTCGCTTGCGCTAACCCCTCTCCTTAACCTTCCAGCACCGGGCAGGTGTCAGCCCCTATACTTCGCCTTACGGCTTCGCAGAGACCTGTGTTTTTGCTAAACAGTCGCTTGGGCCTATTCACTGCGGCTTTCCGTTAAGAAAGCACCCCTTCTCCCGAAGTTACGGGGTCATTTTGCCGAGTTCCTTAACCAGAGTTCTCTCGCACACCTTAGGATTCTCTCCTCGCCTACCTGTGTCGGTTTGCGGTACAGGCACCTTTTATCTCGCTAGAAGCTTTTCTTGGCAGCGGGGAATCAAAGACTTCGCTCCATAAGGAGCTTCCCCATCACAGCTCAGCCTTCGCGGTAAGCGGATTTGCCTACTTACCAGCCTAACTGCTTGGACGTGCACAACCAATCGCACGCTTCTTCTATCCTTCTGCGTCCCTCCATTGCTCAAACGATAAAGAGGTGGTACAGGAATATCAACCTGTTGTCCATCGCCTACGCCTGTCGGCCTCGGCTTAGGTCCTGACTAACCCTGAGCGGACGAGCCTTCCTCAGGAAACCTTAGGCATTCGGT
>NZ_JBFLUS010000003.1:4735000-4740000 GCF_050474045.1 Bacillus sp. S2(2024) | reverse complement strand
TTGAGCCGTGGGCTTTCACATCAGACTTAAGAAACCACCTGCGCGCGCTTTACGCCCAATAATTCCGGATAACGCTTGCCACCTACGTATTACCGCGGCTGCTGGCACGTAGTTAGCCGTGGCTTTCTGGTTAGGTACCGTCAAGGTGCCAGCTTATTCAACTAGCACTTGTTCTTCCCTAACAACAGAGCTTTACGACCCGAAGGCCTTCATCGCTCACGCGGCGTTGCTCCGTCAGACTTTCGTCCATTGCGGAAGATTCCCTACTGCTGCCTCCCGTAGGAGTCTGGGCCGTGTCTCAGTCCCAGTGTGGCCGATCACCCTCTCAGGTCGGCTACGCATCGTCGCCTTGGTGAGCCGTTACCTCACCAACTAGCTAATGCGCCGCAGGTCCATCTATAAGTGACAGCCGAAGCCGCCTTTCAATTTCGCACCATGCGGTGCAAAATGTTATCCGGTATTAGCCCCGGTTTCCCGGAGTTATCCCAGTCTTATAGGCAGGTTACCTACGTGTTACTCACCCGTCCGCCGCTAACTTCTTAAGAGCAAGCTCTTAATCGGTTCGCTCGACTTGCATGTATTAGGCACGCCGCCAGCGTTCATCCTGAGCCAGGATCAAACTCTCCAATAAAGTTTGTCTAGCATCATAAATAAAAATTGACGTTTCACGTTGTTTGTTTCGTTCAGTTTTCAAAGAACTTGTTTGCCGCTCAATTGGCGACTTCCTTATGTTAACATCTCAGTTATTCAATGTCAACTAAGTTTTCATTTCGTTTTCGCTTTCTGCTCTGTTGCATCAGCGACTCTTACTATAATACACACTTATCATTATAGAGTCAACATTTTTTATACATGCTAATTTCTTATCAAAGTCACCTTCTTTTTCTGCTGGAAGAAATAATACTCTACATTGAACAGTATCGTACCACTCTTCTACCCCACGATCATAAAGATCGTCCGCAATCTGTCTCATATTGTCTCTCATAGATACAAAAGTCACTTTTCCATTTTAAAGCTTTCGGGCTCTTCCTATCTAACGGATTATGGTATACTCCTGCATTTTGTTACAAACGAAAAAGCAATGTACCATTTCGAGTCGATCGGATTATTTCTCTCAAAGTGCAACAGGATTTTCCGGAACCAATTCCAGTAGATATGACAGTTACACAATGGTTAAAGCAAACAGAGTTTTTATCAAAAGAGCTCACTTTACAGGCAAAGTTAACAAAAAAAGGGTGCAAAATCCATTCTCCTCATCCTATCGGAGAATGGATTCAAGTTACTCCTAACGGTACTGGAGTAATTAATGAAAAAGTTAAGGAGTCAGATATCCCTTTTATTGGCGGATTGTTCCTCAGTCTTGGGGCAGAAATATTAATAGAGAGGCCTCCGGAATTAATACGTTTCGTACGAGAAAAAGCACTAGAAGTAGCGAGTCAGTATTCAGAAATATAAAGCCCTTTTCTAAAAAAGAAGGAGCTAAATAAAATGGCACCTTCTTTTTAGAAAAAATATGTATAAGCATGTCTTCATAAGTATTAATGTTTATTTACTTAATACTGATCGAAGTAATATCTTAAACTTTGCTTGTTCTGCCCAGATAACAGCCAACAAAACAAGTCCTCCGCCCACAACAATTCTCCACGTTATAACCTCATCTAATAAAATGACAGACGCCATTATACTGACTAACGGAAGCACATTTAAGTACATTCCACCAACAGCTGCCGAAACTTCTTCTAGTACTTTATTCCATAGTAAGTAAGCAAGAATAGTAGGACCGACAATAAGGTACACTAAACTTCCCCATGCCTTCCACGTTATTGCATCCGGGATTCCACGATACGATACTTCAAAGGTAGTAAAAGGTAAAACTATAATAGCCCCTACAAGTAAAGTTAATGTAGTAAATGCACCGCTTGTTAAATTCGCTTCCTCCTTCGGCTGTTTTAATAAAATATTATAAAAAGCAAATAGAATTGTACTGGCTAAAATAAGTAAGTCTCCAATAAAAGAGGATGTACCCTCATTTTGATTACCTGGAATTGTTATAAGCAATACACCGCACATCCCTAAAAACATACCAATCCAGTACTTCCAACTGATCTTTTCTTTAAGAAAAACAGCAGAAAACATAATAATGAATAAAGGCAATGTAGCATCAATAATACTCACATGCATTCCACTTGTAAGAGAAATTCCATATGAAGTAAACATAAAATACCCCGCAACACCTGTAAAAGATAAAATTATAATTCTTTTCCACGGAATATAACTTCGTCTTACTTCCGACCAATAAAAAGGAAGGAATAAGCAGCCAGCTAAAGATAAGCGTAAAAAAAGTAAAATAAAAGGCGGGAATGAATGCAATGCCCACTTTGTTGGAGCAATAGCAATTCCCCATAGCATAATCGCTATTATTAGCATAAAAATGCCTCTCATATGTATTTCACATCCGTTTCAATTACAATTGTTAAGTTAAGTAATAGATTTCATCCAAATCTACATTCAAAAAAGTTAAAAACAACAGTAACCTTTAAATATAGGATTTTTTATATTTTAATAGACTATGCCAAATATATAGTTGAATAAATTTCGTAATTCTAATTACTTACTGCACAGAGCTTTTCCCAATATAAAAAGGAATCCCTCTTCAAGGTAACGAATTTGTTAGTTGCAATATAAAACAAAAAGACTGAAGGTGACAGAATGGCAATTTATATCGCGCTGTTGCGAGGCATTAACGTAAGCGGACATAATAAGATTAAAATGGCTGAATTGAGGCATATGTTAGAAACGATGGGTCTCAACCGAGTACAAACATATATTCAAACTGGCAATGTCCTATTTGAATCAGCGGAGGATATAGAATCATTGTGCTTCCGAATTGAGAATGAAATTAAAACAGCTTTTGGAATTTCAATCACCGTTGTCGTAAGAACATCCACAGAATTTGAGAGTATCATTGAGCATTGCCCATATACAGATGTACCCTTGGCCAAAGGAGAAAGTGTTCATGTTTCCATTTTGACTGAAGAGCCTCAACAAAAGGTGGCCGAGCTGCTATCGAACAGCGAACGTGATAATGATGAATACTATATGCATGGACGTGAAATTTACTTCTTGTTCCGTCAAAGCATGCCGGATTCCAAGTTGGCAAAGAATCTACAGAAACTCGGAAATACAGCAACAACACGCAACTGGAATACAATCAATAAGCTGGCTGCGCTATTGAAGGCGATGCAAGCTGAATAAGAAAAAATATTTCCGAGGGAACAATAGGGGGAATTCCAAATTTCATGAAAATGTTTACGTATTTTCACTATTGTTTCCCTTGTTCATCGACAGTAATGTTTCGCTCATTTGGCTCTAACATCATAAATTCCGTCTCCTCATCCAGTCGTCTACAAAGTGAGCGGGATTTTTTTACATCTGCTATTTTAACCTCTCGAAGTCGTACATTTTCCAATATCCAAACTACTTTCTTCGTAAGTTTGATAAATTCATCCATTAAATTGATATGTAGGACATCCTCTTATGTTCATTTTTATTCGAAATACTCCACCAGCACTCGAATCTGTACTATGCATTCTTGCCGTTGAAACATATAACTCATTTAAGTCACTTCCACCAAATGTACAAGAGGTCACATATAAAGCGGGTATAGGAATAGTTAGCAACTGTTCTCCATTTACAGGGTTCCACCTCGATACTTTAGAACCTCCCCAGTGAGCAATCCATAGCATACCTTCTTCATCAATTGTCATCCCATCAGGAAGTCCTTCCTCTTTTGGTATGACAATAACATCTTGTGGGTTTGTAATATGACCTGTATGGACATCATAATCAAAACAAACTACTTTTCTTGTAGGTGTATCAATGAAATACATGTATTTATGATTGGGTGACCACGCTAAACCATTAGAAGTACTCACTTGTTCTAATTTCTTTTTGACAGTTAAATCGGTATCTAAGCAGTAAAGAGCTCCCTCTCCACTTATACCAACTGAGTCTGTAGTACCTGCCCAAAAGCGACCTGCTGGATCGCACTTCCCATCTTTAAAGCGATTGTCTTGTAAATGGCTTTCTGGATCATAAATAGCCTGTAGTTCTTCCGTATCAGGATTTAATGAATGAAAGCCATTCTCTAAAGCAAGGATCATGTTACCAGATTCCCTAGGAACCACTGACCCTACCATCTGTCCAACAAAGATTTCCTTATTTTTATTTGTAATAGGATTATAGATATGAACCTTCTTCTCTAAGATATCAACCCAATATAGTAACTGCTTTTTACTATCCCAGCAAGGCCCTTCTCCAAGAGTAGCCTTAGCATCAATTACTAATTCTAATTCACCTAGCAAATTAACACCCCTTTATTAAAGAATATTCCGTCTATTTATAGTAACATGTATGCACAGCTCTATTAAAGCTTGGAGATGCCGATATTTTCCCCGCAGGTATTATATACATCATAGAATACAACGTGAAGCTTCCATCAGTGTAGGTCTTACTGCTCTTTAATGCAGGATGAAAGCACAAAAAAGACGAGTCATACTGACTCGTCTTAGATTGCCTGGCAACGTCCTACTCTCACAGGGACAAAATCCCAACTACCATCGGCGCTAGAGAGCTTAACTTCCGTGTTCGGTATGGGAACGGGTGTGACCTCTCTGCCATCATTACCAGACTTATGAAGGTATATTCCTTCAAAACTAGATAACATTTGCTTCATATTATATGGTTAAGTCCTCGATCTATTAGTATTCGTCAGCTCCACATGTCACCATGCTTCCACCTCGAACCTATCAACCTGATCATCTTTCAGGGATCTTACTAGCTTACGCTATGGGAAATCTCATCTTGAGGGGGGCTTCATGCTTAGATGCTTTCAGCACTTATCCCTTCCGCACATAGCTACCCAGCTATGCCCTTGGCAGAACAACTGGTACACCAGCGGTGCGTCCATCCCGGTCCTCTCGTACTAAGGACAGCTCCTC
>NZ_JBFLUS010000003.1:4705000-4730000 GCF_050474045.1 Bacillus sp. S2(2024) | reverse complement strand
AGACAAAATAAAGTACGAATAAAACTCCCATTACATACATAATTGGATGAATCTCTTTACGACGACCACTTACAACCATTGTAATTGGATAGAAGATAAAACCAATCGCAATTCCTGTCGCGATACTGTATGTGAGTGGCATTGAGATAATTGTAAAGAATGCCGGTACTGCAGTTTCGAACTTCTTCCAATCGATTTCCCCTAATGATGATACCATCAAAATTCCTACAATGATTAAAGCCGGTGCCGTTACAGCTGGTGTTACTACACTTAATAACGGTGAAAAGAAAAGTGCTAATAAGAAAAATCCCGCTGTCACAACTGCCGTAAATCCGGAACGTCCTCCAGCTGCTACCCCTGCAGAGGATTCAATATAAGACGTCGTTGTAGATGTACCAAGTATTGCCCCGATTACAGTCGCAATCGCATCAGAGAATAACGCTCTTCCTGCACGAGGTAATTTATTATCTTTCATTAAGCCTGCTTGATTTGCAACTGCAACAAGCGTTCCTGCTGTATCAAAGAAATCAATAAAGAAGAAAGTTAAAATAACAGCAAACATTTTAGGAGTGAAAATATCACCAATATGTTGAAGAGCAACTCCGAATGTCGGCTCTAAACTTGGCACAGCACCAATAACTGCTTTTGGTGTATCTATCAATCCTGTCACTACACCAGCAATTGCTGTAAGAACCATCCCATAAAATACTGCTCCATTCACTTTTCTTGTCATTAAAATAACAGTTATAACTACACCGAAAATCGTAAGCAATGTTGTTCCTTTTGTTAAGTCTCCTAAACCAACAAGTACAGCATCATTTTTTACAATAATTCCGGCATTTTGAAAGCCAATAAACGCGATAAATAATCCAATCCCTGCAGCTACCGCAAATTTCAACTCTGTTGGAATTGCGTTAATAATCTTCTCACGAATACCGGAAGCTGTAAGAATGATAAAAAGAATACCTGATACTAATGTTCCAGCAATCGCTGTTTGCCACGGAATCTGCATTGTCAATAGAACTGTGTAAGCAAAGAAAGCATTAATTCCCATTCCCGGTGCTAATGCGATTGGATATTTTGCAAAAATCCCCATAATGAGTGATCCAATTGCTGCTGCTAATGCAGTTGCAACAAACACCGCACCTGCGTCCATTCCTGTTCCTGCCGGTAGTCCCTTAATGTGCCCTAACGACAACGTAGCCGGATTGACAAATAACACATACGCCATAGATAAAAATGTTGTTAACCCTGCAATGAACTCTGTTTTATAATTTGTACCGAGTTCATCGAACTGAAAGTAACGTTTCATTCTATGTTTCCCCCGTTATATAATTGCTCATCGTAACCCTTCCTAGCCCCTCTTTTATCCACGAAAATAAAAAAGGCTTCCATTGCATATACATGGAAGCGTCTATAAACAAAGATAATTATCCCTTATCTTTATATTAAAACGCCTCGTAGTCAAGCCATTTACGGTAGCTAGGTAGAAACTTTCGGGCCATATTCCCGATATTATACGACGGCTGTAATATTCATTTTTATTATTAATCACATACTCATATTAACTCATATACATCCAAGTGTCAATCTAAAAACGAACATTTTTTGTTTAAAAACAGATTTTGTTCGTGTAAAAATAAAAAAAGACGATCCATCTACACATAAAAGTATAGATGGATCGTCTTCTATATCATGAAATTCACTTTATTCCCACTCAATAAAAAACTTATATTACTTTAAAAAGAACACTAATATTTACGGAGTTTAACACCTTATTTTGAATTTATAATAACATAAAATTTTTAGAGTTGGTATCAAAGGTGGTATCAATCTAATTTCCATTATAAAAACCCTTAAATTTATCAATACTTCTCTTCATAAAGGTTTGCTTTTTATCACGCAACTCTGTTTGCTTATCTAATTCTTGCAATTTTTCACCTAACTCTAAGAAAACTTTAACAATTTCATCAGCCAGTTTTGTATCATAATAAAAACTAAAATTATTATTTAATGAAATATTAGAAAGAATTTGTTTAACACCTTTTTCATCTTTAGTGTGTTCAATAAGATAATTCATGATAGTATTATTTTCTTCTTCTTCGATTTTCTTATTTTTATCATATTGCCGAACCCAACGATCAAATTGTTCCTTTGCGATTAATTTTATTTTTTCATCATCTCCCCAAGTAATAGGGATATCTTTAGATTTTCTGGAAACCTCTAATTTAACTAAGTCCAAAAACTTTTGCTGCTGTACCTCTTTGGGTCCCTCATAAGCAAAACCCTCAAACAAATAGTTAGAGATTTGAGAAGTATATGGTTCAACAATAAATTCAATATATTGCTGAAACTTATTATGATGAATATTATCAAAATATTTTTTCACATAGTTTACTTGTGGCAGCTTTTCATCATTGAAGCCAGCATCTTGAAAAAGTTTTACTAGCCGATCTATAGTTTCAGGATAAGTCTCTATAAACTTTTCATAATTGTTTTCTTTTAAGTATGAGAGAATAAATCCCTTTAAACTTCCCCAATATATCCAATCAACAGTGGTATTTCCTAATCGAGCAATTTGCTCAATTGTTGATTTTGATGGGATTCCCAACCCTCTCATCCAAGAATCTACAGTCCCTTTTGAAATGTTTTTACCCTTTTCATCTATTAATAAATTCCCGAAATCTTTTAAACTTATTGGCGGATTATAGTTTTCTTTAATTTGCTTTATCCTTTTACCTACATCTTTTTTATCAGGTTTCACTTTGTTCCACTCCTTTATCAAGTTATCAGAGTTAACGAATTTATCATACATTAAATTACAGTATCTGCTTTTTAAGTATTGCAAATAACCCTAAAATGGTTTATTTTAGTTATACAGAGTTATCGTCGTATTTTCGTCGTATTAAATTCATTAGTGTTTTTTTAGTTTATTTGTCGTATTTTCGTCGTATAACCCTAAAAATATAAGAAAGGAGCTAGTAATAGAAAAACAGCGTCTGCCAACGCTGCAAAACTTTACTCTCGAAAGGAGAATATATCTATGTTCAATAAATATCATAAAACAAAATTAAAAACTAAACAACAGCGATGGTTTACACCTATTAGATACTTAATACTTAGCAGTATTCCTTTAACCATCAATTTTGCTTTAAAAACTATTTCAAAAAGCTTTAAAGAGATCAACATTAACTTTGAAGTTCCTAATCTTTTGTTTGAGCTTGCACTTTTATGGTTTCTATTATTTTTCATGATAGCTTGGTATTTAAGTCCGTTTACATTTTCAAAAGTGCAAAGACTACGCTCTATTTTAAAACGAATAATTGAAGAAAATCATTTTTATTATAAAAATGATGAAACTAATAGAATTCATTCTTCAATGATTATTAAGTTTAAATGGGATCAAGAGTATTTAATTCTAAAAGTTTATCCTGAAGGAGCAAAATACTCTTCTAAAATGAATGAACTTACTCCTGTTTTTCAAACGGCATTAAATATGACCGTTATTTCTGTTCAAGAGGATTTCGCTAATCATACTACCTATATTCTTTCAAAAGAAACGGATAACTATATTGATTCAACGACTACATGGACGGTGTAAAAATGGAACAAGCAATTCAATTAGATAAAGATAAATGGTTTGAATTTTCAACGAAACAAATTGGAGCAATTATTCAAGCACCAACCGGTCAAGGAAAAACGCGTTTTCTCTCTTACTTGATCTTATCCGTAACAAAACTAGGAGCTGATGTATATTTTATCGATGGGAAAAGAGCCGATCTTTATGGGCTACGCTTTGCATTTCCTAAAGAACTTCAGGAATCTCATATAGCCAGTACACCGAATCAGGCTTGTCGATTACTTCGAGAAACTGTTGAAAGAATGAATAAGCGGTATAAAAAATACTTCTCAGATGAAAATTCAGCAATTGGAGAAACTTACGATTATTACGGATTAAGACCTGTATTCGTTTTCTTCGATGAATTAATTGCAACAATGGGTGAAGATAAAAAGCTGGGAAAGGAAATTGAATCCTACCTTATTCAAATTATGCTGAAAGGTCGGCAAGCTGGCATTTTTGCCATCTTATCATCACAAAGGTTTTCTGCAGAAGTTCTTTCAACTACTATTCGAGAAAATGCTGGTATGAGAGTAGCTTTAGGAAGAATGTCTAAAGATAGTTACAAAATGGCGCTTGGAGATTTCTATGAGGAACTTCCAGCAGCTGAAAAAGGTATTGGGAAAGGATATATCTTTTTAGATGGTCTTGGTTGGAGTAGTCCTCGAGCATTTCGTACTCCTTTGTTAGACACATCAAAAGTCGATGTTAAAGCCGTATTAGAAAAACACCTAATTGAAGGTATGAATAAATACGGACTAGAGGATGAATAAATTAAAATATCACACCCCTACTTCCAGTGCTCGAGAGACAAGAATTGAAATCCTTGCGTCAGCAAAAGGATAGTCGGAGACGGTTCAATTGTTTTCTCTCGAGTGCAACCACGAAGCTTAGCGGAGTGGAAGATCCTTAAAATCTGATTCCCCCCGTTAGTAACACGGGGGAATTAAACTCAAGCCATTACCGTTAAAGCTTTGGTGTTAATGGCTTCGTAACACCCTTAACATCCCGAGAGTTCGGGAAAACTAGACAACCGGAAGGAAGATATGAATGAATACAAAACTAAAATTAAATGCAACTACAAAAGTTTCATTAACAGACGGTACTGAACAAGATTTAGCCAATTTACAATTTGATTTAAAACAGTTCAAGCTTCCTAAACAGTTCTTATTCCTTGCTAACGAACTTTCAATTAAAGCCGAAAAAGAACGTACTCCTTTAGGCGAATACGTTGAAACAGGTGCTACTACTTTAACATTTAAGGTTTATGATCGTACTCTAGTTGAATTAGCAATTGCAAATCAACTAACTGAATATGGCTCTCCAATTACGATTGTCATTGAACACCAAGATTCTTTACCAGTACTAGATTCATATGAAGAAGATGAATTTATTCCAATTACCTTTAACAATCTAGCTGTCTATCCTAAAAAGGTTCAAAAGAAAGCTTATGCAAATGGATCAATGATTGATACATGGCAATTTGCAGAATTAAAAGTAAGTGCTTCATCTTATAAAATCGGAGAATAATTTTGAGAAAGAATGAATGTTTAATTGATTGGTTACGATTTTCTATTCCTAACACAAATTTAAAAAATATTGCTGAAAATATTTTAGGAATCCCTATTGAAGAATTCGGAATTGAAGGTAAAAGTAGTCCTTTTCCTACTTACGATACCCGTTATTGTTTCGCTAACATCGAACTTCATAAAAGTAATCTTCATTCAAACATTCTCGTTAACCTTTCAGGTACAGCCTGCAGACAGTACGAAGAATATATGTCACAAACTACTGGATGGCATTGGCAAGCTTTTATTTCAACAATTTTAAAAGCAGAAGCAAATCCAACTCGTATTGATTTAGCATTAGATATTTTTGATGATAGTTCTCCCAGTGTTCAAAAGTTACAGGACTATGTGAAACGAGGACAACTATCTACTAGAGCACATACTTTCAAAGAGCTTAACAGTGGGAGAATTTTAGACGGAGAGCTAATGGGATTTACCTTATACATTGGCTCTTCCCCACAAATGCTTAGAATTTATGATAAAAAGCAAGAGGTTCGAGATAATACAGGCGAAGTATTGAACATTAACAAATGGGTTCGTTGGGAGCTAGAACTAGGGGATAAAAAGGCTTTACAAGTTTGTAATTTAATTTCTGATGGTATTCCTTTAAATAATGTCATAAAAGGCATATTAGGAAGTCACTATTCATTTAAAACACAACCTAAAGAAAAAAAAGATTTTCATAATAAAGCACGTTGGAATAATATGCGTTGGTGGGATAAGTTCATCGAAGGATTACCTAAAATTCCATTAAGAGTTATAAAAGAAAAAGTTACGATGAAAACAAAAAAACAGTGGATTGAAAAGTCCACAACAAAATCTCGAGCAATGGTTTATGAATCATACAAACAAGCTTTTGGACAAGCATATGCAGATGCTTATTTACGAGAAGAGATTTTATTAGGTAAAAGTAAATTTACAGATAGAGATAAATCCATGATTGAACAATCTGTAAACGAATTACTAGGTGAAAAGGAAATTTAAGAAATGAGGTTATACAATGTCTACTGTTATTAGTAAAGAAGATTTAATTGCAGTTGGCTATCCTAAAGCAACTGCCCAAGGAATTATTCGAGAAGCAAAGGCACTTATGATTCAAAAAGGTTATACGTTCTACGACAATAAACGTTTGGGTCGTGTACCTAAAGAAGCTGTCGAACAAATTACGGGAATTAAATTTTAAAACATTAAGGGGACTTCAAGTAAGTCCCTTTTCTATAAAGATTGGAATGATAAGATGGCAAAACTTACTGGTATATATAAAGATAAGAAAACTGGAAAGTGGTATTACTCTGTTTCCCTAGGCTTTGATGCCATTACAGGTAAACGAATTCGGAAAGTTCGTAGAGGTTTCAATTCACAAAAAGAAGCGTATGAAGCAAAAACAGAGGAACTGAAAAATGCGCAAGAGATGGGACAGCTATCAAATAGTGGTATGGATTATGCTACTTATATTGAACAGTTATTCCTCCCAGACTATAAATCTCGTGTAGAAACAACAACCTACAAAGCTCGTTTGCCTGTGTTCAATAAAATAAAAAGCCAATTTGGAAAGAAAAAAGTTGGTAGCATTACGAATTTGGATATTCAAATTTGGAAAAATAGTTTAACTGAACAATATTCACAAAACTATGCACGTATGGTTTTTGGTTTATTTTCTCAAACTTTAGAGAAAGCCATTAATTTAGGTATGATTAAAACTAATCGTGCTAAGCAAGTAGGTGCAATAAAGAAAGAAAAAGTAAAAGTTGAATTTTGGACTAAGAATGAATTTGAGAAAGTTTTATCAACATTTAATCTTGATGATTATTATGAACATTATTCTTTTATCATCATCTGGCTATACTTTATGACTGGGCTACGAGTAAATGAAGCAACCGCTCTACGTTGGAAAGAGGATATCGATTTAGAAAATCGAACATTAACCGTTCGTCACTCTCTACGTATGACTAACGGGAGCAAATGGGAGTTAGGCCCAACAAAAACACAAGCAGGTATGAGAACAATTGCTTTAGATGCTGATACCATAGAAATTTTACAGCATTGGAAAGTAGCACAAGAAAAAGTAAGTACAATCGATTTTGTACTTTCCTATGATGGAAGACCAACATGGAAGTCTACTATTGCTCGTATCATCACACGTCACGCAAAATTAGCTGGGGTAAAACGTATCCAAGCAAAAGGCTTACGTCACTCTCATGCTTCTTTTCTGATTAACGAATATAACGTTAACCCACTTGTTATTAAAGATCGTTTAGGACATGAAGATATCAAAACAACATTAAGTACCTATTCGCATTTATATCCGAATGTAAACTTCGAAATTGCAAACAGCATGACTGGCTCGATTCATTATAAAACCTCTCATGAAAAGAAAACTAAGTTTCAAGGTAATCAGTCATTCAAATACAATGTAGCTAGAAATACCAAAAATGATCTGTAATCTATATTTACAATAGAATATAAGATAAACAATACACTATTCAAGGCAATTAATATTTAGTAAAAACTTTCAGACGTCAAATAAAAAGAAGACCTCTCATAGGGGTCTTCAGTCAAAAACCACAAACATATTAAATATGCGTTTGAGCTATCCTCAAACCATCATGTGTCATTTTATCAACCTCACATGGGGTCGATGTCGTACTCTTATTATATCCATTTTTATATTTTTAAGTCAAGGTAATTGATTATTTTTTGATTTATGCCAGTTTGAGTTTGCTCATCTAAGCAACCTAATCTTTCCTGCAACCGACTTTTACAAACTGTTTTTAGCTGATCTAATTTTACAACAGAATCTTCAGCTAAATAATTAAATTTCCATTGATGTAAACGATATTGAGATTTAAATCTCAACACTCTTCTAGTTCTTCCATCTTTTCTGATTTCTTTTGTAACTATTGTGGTACTTAAAGGCGCAACAGTTACAGTCGATGTTCTATCATTAAAGAAATCCGAAGAGATAATTAAGACTGGACGCGTTTTACATTGTTCATGCCCTATATTTTCACCCAAGTAACAATTATAAATTTCACCTTTAGATACTTTAATTTCTTTAATTGAATGTTCCTCATCAAAAAAAGCAATGGCTAATTTCTCTTTTTCTTCTCGCCATTCATTTAATTTATCTAGTTTTTCATCTTTTTTTGTACTAATTGCCATTCAAAATCACCTCATAAAAATTTAAGGGAAAATTTTCATTCCATATCCTGAGAAGTTCGGATAATTATAAAAGTTCTTTTCCACTTCTTTAAATAAGAACGATGGATTATCATTTTTTATATAATTATAAATCTCATAACCTATTAAATCAGCAGCCTCTAAATGTGGAAAAGAAAGCTTATTATTAATAGTCCTTTTAGGATTAAAATAAACACCCTTAATATTTCTAAATCTTTGTTTCTCTAAGAATCTGTTTCCTTTATCTAACACAGATACAGCAGAGTCTAATAAAACCATATTTTCTTTTTTCCCTCTGGACTCCACTACTACTACGCCGTTTTTATTGCATTTGCACAAATACAAAGCAAATCTTTCTAAAATAAATTCTAAACAAAAATTATACACTGGATAAGGATCCGAGTATTGAGATATATGTAATTTCTTATTAATAGATGACGAAAATATTTTATAATCTAACTTTTTTAATGTTAGTTGTAATTCTGAAATAAATTCTTCGTAATTAATCAATTTAGGATTAAATGGTCCTGTTTTTTTTCTAATGTCTCTAGAATGAAAAACTACCCTTTTTTTATTAAAGATGCCATTATCCCAATACTTAAGTTTTAAATTGGTTATTTCATCTTTTAAAAGGAGACATTGTTCTTTATCAAAAAGAAGACCCGTTATCGTAAACCATTTGTTTCCGGATTCAACATTATTCAAATTAGGAACGCCATTTTCATCAACGAATAGAATATAATCGATATTACTAGGCCATTCCAACAAAGGAATTGGTTTACCTTTCCAAACCATTTATATCCCTCTTTTCGACATAAAACTTAATAATTACTTATTATACCTTTTTTTAGAAAATAAGTATATTTTTATATCAGAAATTTTTAAATTCAAAGGATATTGGTATCAAAACTGGTATCACTATAAATAAAAGAGGCTTGGAGTGCCTTTAAAATATGCACTCCAAGCTTTTTTATTATTATTCCCACTCAATTGTTGCTGGTGGCTTAGAAGTAATATCATACACAATACGGTTCACGTGTTTTACTTCGTTTACAATACGTACAGAGATTTTCTCTAATACATCCCAAGGAATACGTGCCCAGTCTGCTGTCATACCATCGATAGATGTTACAGCACGAATACCTACTGTGTAATCATACGTACGCTCGTCACCCATAACACCTACGCTACGCATGCCAGGAAGTGCAGTGAAATATTGCCAAACTTCACGGTCTAAACCAGCTTTTTTGATTTCTTCGCGTAAAATCGCATCAGATTCACGAACGATTTCTAGTTTTTCTTCTGTAATTTCACCTAATACACGAATACCAAGTCCTGGACCTGGGAATGGTTGACGCCATACGATTTCATCCGGAATCCCTAGTTCTGATCCTAATTCACGTACTTCGTCTTTAAATAACGTATTTAAAGGCTCGATTAATTTAAACTGCATATCTTCTGGAAGTCCACCAACGTTATGGTGAGACTTAATTGTTTGTGCAGTTGCTGTACCACTTTCAATAATATCTGTGTACAGTGTACCTTGTGCTAAGAAGTCCATTCCTTCTAATTTAGATGCTTCATCATCAAATACATAAATAAATTCGTTACCGATGATTTTGCGTTTTTGTTCTGGATCTTCAACACCTGCTAATTTGCTCATGAAGCGTTCTTGTGCATCCACTTTAATAACGTTCATGTGGAAGCCTTCGCTAAATGTTTTCATAACCCCTTCAGCTTCTCCTTTACGAAGTAAGCCGTGGTCAACGAAAATACATGTTAATTGATCACCGATTGCTTTATGAATTAATACCGCTACAACAGAAGAGTCTACGCCGCCGCTAAGTGCGCATAATACTTTTTTGTCGCCAACTGTTTCACGAATCTTTTCTAATTCTACTTCAATGAAGTTCTCCATGTTCCAGCCCTCAGTACAACCACAAACACCGAATACAAAGTTCTTAATTAAATCATTACCGTGCTCAGAATGACGTACTTCCGGATGGAATTGTACACCATATAAGTTTTGTGCTTCGTTGCTCATACCAGCAATTGGGCAAGACTCACTTGTTGCATCTACTACGAAACCCTCTGGTAAGCCTGTTACTAAGTCACCATGACTCATCCAAACAACTTGTTCTTCTGGAAGGTTTGTATATAATTTCGATTGATTCTCTACTTTTAATACTGCTTTTCCGTACTCACGATGGTTTGCACGTTCTACTTTTCCACCAAAGTGCTTTGTCATTAATTGCATACCGTAGCAAATACCAAAGATCGGTAAGCCTAATTCAAAGATTTTTTCGTCACAGTGGAATGCACTTTCGCCGTATACACTGTTCGGTCCACCAGAGAAAATAATTCCTTTTGGATTCATCGCTTTAATTTCTTCTGCTGTAATCGTATGCGGATGAAGTTCACTATACACGCCAAATTCACGAATGCGACGCGCAATTAACTGGTTGTACTGACTTCCAAAATCTAAAACGATAATCGTATCGTGCTGTTTCTTCAAAATAATCACCCCATAGTTCTGTATATAAACATTTTCACCAATTTGGTAAAAACAATTACCAATATAATAAAAAAAGCCAGTCCCCTGCCCTCAGTCTCATAACAAAGAAAAGGCAGGAGCCTAGCTTTATAAAGGAACTTTCTCCTTATAAACATAGACACACTGCCTTCATAGTCAGGTTGTTTACGGTAACCCGGTAGAGACTCTCAATCCATATTATTGAGGATATATGAAGGAATACTTTATATTATCTTCCTAGATTCTAACAATGAAGTATGAATACGGTCAAGAGAGAAAGCGACAAAATTCTACAGAAATTATTTTCCTCATACAATAAATCTCCTCTCAATCATTTTTTCCTTAGCCCGCACCATAATTTCATTAACCCCTCATATTGCTAGAAAAACAAAAACATCCATCTCTAGATAGAGATGGATGTTTCAAGGCGCATAAAATTACATCAAGCCTCCCATTCATTTGAATATATAATAGAAGAAAATAAAACTTTAAAAACGGCTTCAAATCAACGTTTTTAAAGTTTCTGTCTAAATAACTTTAAATAAAATACAAATATAGACAGTAATAAAAAAGCCCCTTTCCTATATGTATATGGACTCAAGTTATTTAATTTCTTTTGCAATCGTTTATAAAACGGTCGTTGTTTATATTCACTTTTGGGAACCCAACATTTTTCTAACAACTCAATGACTTCTTGTTTACTGCCAATTTTGTAAATTAGATAAAGAGTTGAGAACAAGCCTTGACAAGTATTTATATTATATAAGTGTAGAAATAAAATACCTGATAAAAACATCAAAGGAGGATGACGTAAGCACATGAAAACCATTGTTTTTATTGAAACTAATAAATCTGGATCGTGTAGGGAAGCAATCAAAGCAGCAGAACGACTCGGTTTTTTTACAGTGTTATTAACCAATAAACCAAAATTCATTCATCAAAGAACAGAATTCCCCGATGTCCATCAAATGATTTTAGTGAGATTATCCAATTACAAGGACTTAAAAGAAAACATCATCAAGCTACAAAAACAAGGTAAACAAATAAAAGGTATTTTTAGTTTTGTACATCCTTACGTTCATGTAGCAGCATCCTTATCAGAAGAATTTTGTCCGAGTGTAGTCTCTAGTGATCCAATTTTAAAAATGGAAAATAAAGTTTTAACTCGTGAGCTTCTCAAAGGCCTTCCAATGTCCCCCTATTTCACCATTTATAAACCTAATGATTCCTTAAAGAAGTTTATTGATAAACAAAAGAAATATTTACCTCTTATTGTAAAATCCCCAGTATCTGCAGGATCAAAAGATGTTATTTTGGCAAATGACGAGAACCAATTAAAGCTAGCAATACAAAAATTACTAACAAAAAATGACCATATTTTGATAGAGGAGTATCTAACAGGACCCCAATATTTGATTGAGGCTTTAGTACACAATGGAAAAGTTCATATTATCGCAATAATTGAGCAAGAGATTACGTTTTTTCAACGCTTTATTGTAACCGGATATGATTTGCTAACAGATATCGATCAAAGCCTATATGATAAAATCCATGAGACAATAAGTTCCATCTTAAAGGCTTTTCAAATGAACAATGGTGCCTGTCACCTTGAAATGCGCTTAGTACAAGGATCATGGAAATTAGTTGAAATCAACCCAAGAATCTCAGGTGGTGCGATGAATCGAATCATTGAAATCGGATATGGGATTAATTTGGTAGAGGAAACCATTCATTTAATGTTAGGAAATGAGCCTTGCCTCACTAAAAAACACAGTAAGCATGTATATGCACATTATTTAACAGTTGATTCTGAAGGAAAATTAATTAAGGTAACGGGAAAAAATCGCAGCTCTCAATATCCCGGTGTAGAAGAGGTGTATATAAAACCCCGACAAGGACAAATTTTGCGTCCGCCTATATCAATGGGAGATCGTTGTGGATACATTCTTGCATCCTCAGATAATAAAGAAGAAGCAAAAAGAATTGCTAGGGAAGCAGCCAGTGAGGTACGTTTCTATCTTGAACCAACCAATTTGAAATGTTAGAGTGACAAATCATGAACTTATATATGTAAATGGATATTTTTATTACAAATTAGAAGAATTAAGAAAAACATTCGCAACTCGAACATGAGTGTTTATTCAATTCTAGAATCGATTTTGGAAAAGCAAAATCGAACAGGAAAGCAAAAGGAGTTCCAGCAAACCTCCCTCTGCCTAACGATATAAAGGCAGTATTCATATCCTCTTGTATTCTTCCTTGTAGCAAAATCATTTTCCTTATAAGGGGATATCGATCATTGTCTTCCTGATTCATTTAGAACTTTTAAAACCAGTTTTTTCTGTATTGAACCATTTAAAAACCGTTCTTATACTTTTCTGTCTTTAATGCGCCTTTTTGATGAAAATAGAGAGCTAGCAAGCTCTATCTTAAACACTTACAGATTGTAAAATGATTTTTAAAAATTTCTAGTCTTTTCATTTGGAAGAGGAATTTAAAGAGAGGTGGAATAGAAATATCATGACGCTAATAGGCATGCTTCATCATCGGTCAGATCCAAATAACGTAAAAAAGGCATATGCTTATGCCGCTGTAGCAAAAACTGAAGGTATAAACTTTTTTTACTTTACCCCGGGAAATGTAAATTTAGAAAAGCAAAAAATTTTAGGGAAGGTCTATGAAAACGGTAAATGGATTGAAAAGGAATTTCCCTTTCCAGATGCCATTTATAATGCAAGTTATCCTATAAGTGATAAAGCGGAGCAAGTCTTTGATTATTTAGCCGAAAGGATTCCGTTTACAAGCCATTCAATCGGAGACAAATTAACCGTATATAACAGAATTAAACAGGCAAAGGAATTTGAACAATACCTTATTCCTTTTAAAATATTAACTGATGTTCAGATTTTTTTTGACATGATCAAACGTTATGAAAAAGTTATTATTAAACCAAGGTCTGGACATCAAGGTGGGGGCGTTGTTCTTATTGAAAAATATAGAAAAAATTATTATAAAATTAATGAGGCAGGCATATCATCAACTCTTAAAGAAAAACAATTGTTAAACTTGATATCTAATAAAATACAAGAATCAGATTACTTAATTCAACAGTTTATTTCAAGTCAAACAAAATCTGGTCTTGTTTTTGATTTCCGTCTTCATGTACAAAAAAATGGGGAAGGAAAATGGGTTATTACTTCTATTTATCCAAGGATTGGACGCCTGGGGACCATTACATCAAATATGGGTAGTGGTGGTTATAGTACTTATCTAGATATTTTCTTAAAAACAGAGTTTGATGACTCCTGGTACGATACTCAAAGATATCTTGAACAATTTGCGCTAAGCTTTTCTAACCATTTTGATTCTTTATATGATAATGAATCGTTGGATGAATTAGGAATTGATGTCGGGATCGATGAAAACCAAAAACTATGGTTGTTTGAGGTAAATTGGAGGCCAGGTCCCCCTAATATATATAATATTGAATTAGATGTCGTTAAAAATACGATTCTTTATGCTAAATATTTAGCTGATACAAAATAAATAAGAGTCATATTTAGTATGCTTCATTTGGTAATATTTTAATTAATTCACCAAAATACCCAAGGTTATTATGCCTTGGGGTTTCATTTATTCTATACATATCGCTTCATAGCACTCTCTATTGCTAAGTTTGTACTTCTTTCCATGTTTGTATAACGTTAGGCATACCTTTCTAATACTTTGTTTGCCTCGTCCACTAAAGAATATCCTTTATTACTTCAAGCTGAAGTAGAGATTAAAGAAATACAGCAACGACTAAGACATACTGGCATAAATACCACAATGAATATCTATGCTCATATGACTGTCAACATAGAAGAAAAGGCCTCCCAAAAGTTTGATAAACTAATGGAAGACCTTCTCTAACTGTGAATTTTTCTTTTGTTATGTCTTTGTCATATTCGATGGATGCACCAGGCCATCCTAAAACGTTGATATAATTGGGGTTTCAGACCCTAATTACATCATGCCGCCCATACCGCCCATGCCCATGCCGCCCATGTCAGGCATTCCAGCAGCACCAGCTGGTTCTGGTTTGTCAGCAACTACAGCTTCAGTTGTTAAGAACATTGCTGCAACAGATGCTGCGTTTTGAAGAGCTGAACGAGTTACTTTCGTTGGATCTACGATACCAGACTCAAGCATGTTTACCCACTCGCCTGTTGCTGCGTTGAAACCAACGCCTACCTTTTCGCCTTTTAAGCGTTCTACAACAACAGAACCTTCTAAACCAGCGTTGATTGCGATTTGACGAACTGGCTCTTCTAATGCGCGAAGTACGATGTTAATACCTGTCGCTTCGTCACCTTCAGCTGCAAGACCAGCTACTTTAGCATATACGTTCATAAGTGCAGTACCACCACCTGCAACAATACCTTCTTCTACTGCTGCACGAGTTGAGTTAAGTGCATCTTCAATGCGAAGTTTGCGCTCTTTTAATTCAGTTTCAGTTGCTGCACCTACTTTAATTACAGCTACCCCGCCTGCTAATTTAGCAAGACGCTCTTGTAATTTTTCACGATCGAATTCAGAAGTTGTTTCTTCTAACTGCGCACGGATTTGACCGATGCGAGCTTCGATTTGTTCTGTATTTCCTACCCCTTCAACAATTGTTGTATTTTCTTTCGTTACAACAACTTTGCTAGCGCGTCCTAAAGATGCGATAGTTGCAGATTTTAAGTCGCGGCCTAATTCTTCTGTAATCACTTCACCGCCAGTTAAGATCGCAATATCTTCTAACATAGCTTTACGACGATCACCGAAGCCAGGAGCTTTAACAGCTACTACGTTGAACGTACCACGAAGTTTATTTACTACTAATGTAGCTAACGCTTCGCCTTCTACGTCTTCAGAGATGATAAGAAGTGGTTTACCTTGTTGTACCACTTGCTCTAATACTGGTAAGATTTCTTGAATGCTAGAAACCTTTTTATCAGTAATTAAGATAAATGGGTTATCAAGAACTGCTTCCATTTTATCAGAATCAGTAATCATGTAAGGAGAAGCATATCCACGATCAAACTGCATACCTTCTACTACATCTAATTCTGTTGTGAAACCTTTAGATTCTTCTAATGTAATAACGCCATCGTTACCAACGCGCTCCATTGCTTCTGCAATTAATTGTCCTACTTCTTCGTCAGCAGCAGAAATAGCAGCTACTTGTGCAATAGAAGATTTACCTTCAATTGGTTTAGAGATTGTTTTTAATTCTTCTACTGCTGCAACAACAGCTTTTTCGATACCTTTACGAAGACCCATTGGGTTTGCACCAGCTGTTACGTTTTTTAAACCTTCACGAATCATAGCTTGTGCTAATACAGTTGCAGTTGTCGTACCGTCACCAGCTACATCATTTGTTTTGCTAGCAACTTCTGCTACTAATTTTGCACCCATATTTTCAAATGCATCTTCTAATTCGATTTCTTTTGCAATTGTTACACCGTCATTTGTAATAAGCGGAGAACCGAATTTTTTCTCAAGTACAACATTGCGACCTTTTGGTCCAAGCGTTACTTTTACTGCGTTTGCAAGAGTGTCGACACCGCGAAGCATCGAACGACGTGCTTCTTCACTAAATTTAATATCTTTTGCCATAATATTTGACCCCCTTGAATTTTTAAAGATTTATATAATTAACCGATAACTGCTAAAATGTCGCTTTCACGTAAAATCAAGTATTCTGCACCTTCGTATTTCACTTCAGTACCTGCATATTTTGAGAAGATAATACGATCGCCTACAGCTAACTCTAAAGCAACACGCTCACCATTTTCAAGCACACGACCAGTACCAACTGCCACTACTTTACCTTCTTGTGGTTTTTCTTTTGCAGTGTCTGGTAATACAATACCACTTGCTGTTTTTTCTTCTGCTTGAACAAGTTCAATTACAACGCGATCACCTAATGGCTTTAGCATGAACAATAACCTCCTCAATTTACTATGTAAATTTTATGTTTATTAGCACTCAAACACTTCGAGTGCTAACACACTTATTATAATAAAGAATCTTATTTTCTTTTGCAAGTGAAAAAATCGTAATTTTTCGGAAAACTATTTTACATCCTCTTCATACGCTTTACCGGGTGGGTAGCGTAATAATGTAATACCAAAATCCTCGGCTCTCAAAAGATCGGCACTGATAGAAGATTCAATTTTATATTCCATCGTTTTTCCCTCTTCTCCTATGTTACAATAAGAAGATGCCATAAGTTGTTTTCTCTATGGGTAGAGCATTTTCCTTTTTCATTACAAAAAATTTAAAAAGGAGTTACAAAATTGAAGAGACAATACTGGTGGGTTGTTGTTACATATATTTTAATGCAATTATCAGGTGTAATTGGAGGATTGGTCCTTTTAAAAAGCGGGATATACAACAATGGAAACAGAACTTTTGAAGAAAAGGTTCAATTAGCAACTGCACATTGGGGACTAATTAGCTTCTTTGTCGCTCTTATTATTATCCTTCTGTTATTACGCAACGATACACAATCAGAAAAATGGGAGCGGGAAAAGACAAACATTCCTGCTACAATAGGATGGATTATTTTAGGGGTTTTTCTTGCTCTATTCGCCCAAGTAATTGCCGGTACTATCGAAACACAAATTTTTAAAGTTAAAGCTGAATCTGAAAATACACAAAACATTATCGATATTATAAAAGCTGCTCCATTATTTATAATTGTTTCGTCTATATTTGCTCCTATTCTTGAAGAAATTGTATTTAGAAAGATTCTATTTGGAACACTATATAAACGGTATAATTTCTTTATCGCAGCAATTGTGAGTTCACTTATATTTGCTTTAATTCATTTTGACCCTACACATTTATTAGTGTATATTTCCATGGGGCTTGTTTTTTCATTTTTATACGTAAAAACGAAACGGATTATTGTACCTATTATGGCTCATGTTATGATGAATACAAATGTTATGTTAATTACATTTGTACTACATCCCTATCTAGAAAAAGCTGAAAAATTGCAAGGATTTATCGGAGGATTTTAAACATGCGAAATTCACCATTTGTTATGGCAACTTTGTATTTTCTTCTCGGGTGTATTTTTACATACTTAGCAATTACAAGTGTTGAGGATACAGTTTGGAACTTTTATACACTATTACTTTCCGTAATGGCAACGGTTGATTTTAGTTTGGCACTTCGCCTAATTTTTTCTAAACCGAAAAAAGGGAGTATGAAGAAATAATAAAAACGCAGGGAATTCCTGCGTTTTTATTGTGGATAATTTTTCAAAAAGTATACAAGCGTTTGTAATTCTACCGCTAAATCGATATGATGAATTCGAATGTGTTCTACTATATTTAACCTAGCAGGTGTAAAGTTTAAAACTCCTTGTATACTCGTGTGCGATAAGCGATCTGCTACAGCTTGTGCAACAGAAGCAGGTACTGTTAATATTGCCACCTTTATATCATCTGATAGTTTTTCTTCTAATTCATCCAGGTGATATACTGGAATTCCTCCGATTTCTTTTCCAACTTTCTCTTCATCAACGTCAAATGCCATCTCAATTTTTGTGTTATTATTTTTCGTAAAATTGTAATGTAAGAAAGCTGTCCCTAAATTACCTACCCCTATTAGGGCTACACGCGTTACATCATCTTGGTCAAGTGTTTCACGGAAAAACGACAATAAATAATTTACGTTATAGCCGTATCCCTTTTTCCCTAATGCCCCAAAGTATGAAAAATCTCTTCGAATTGTCGCAGAATCTACTTTCACCGCTTCACTTAATTCAGCAGATGATACGCGTTGCTTACCAGATAACGATAAGTTTTGGATAAATCGATAGTATAGAGGCAATCTTTTGGCAGTCGCCTGCGGAATTTTAGGCTGCTCCATGCAACCCCCTCCTCTCTTCCTATCTGTTCAAGTGATTGAAACATGTACGGAAGTTTAGCATTGAAAGTTTTCCTTGTATAATAGAGAGGGAACTTCTCTATTTATGTTCAACTATACACTATTTTTAGTATGATTGAGAAATATAATCATGGCAAAGTTAAGAAATTATTTGAGGTGAAAACATTGATTTTACTACAAGTGAATAACCTTTCCAAGTTGCACGCCGCTGAAGTGATTCTTTCAAACATTAAGTTAGAGGTACAGACGCGTGATCGCATTGCACTTGTCGGCCGTAACGGCGCTGGAAAGTCTACATTATTAAAGATTATTGCAGGAGAACTATCCCATGACAGCGGAGAAATTATTAAACCAAAAGATGTATCTATCGGTTACTTAGCACAGCACACTGGTCTTGAAACGTCATTAACCATTTGGGATGAAATGTTAACGGTATTTCTAGATTTACAACACATGGAGAAAGAACTCCGAAGGCTAGAACAAGAAATGGGGAAAGAAGAAAATTTCACAAATGTCACCGTACATGAAAGATTGTTAGCAGAGTATGATCGCCTGCAATTAGATTATAAAAATAAAGGCGGCTACCAATACGAAGCTGATATTCGCTCTGTTTTAAGCGGACTCGGTTTTCCTTCTGAGACACACGGAACAACAATCTCCACATTAAGCGGTGGACAAAAAACTCGTTTAGCTCTTGGCAAATTATTATTAACAAAACCAGATTTGCTTATTTTGGATGAGCCAACCAACCATTTAGATATCGATACATTAACGTGGCTGGAACAATATTTACAAGGCTATCCTGGTGCTATTTTAATCGTTTCACACGATCGATACTTTCTAGATAAACTCGTAACACAGGTGTATGAAATCTCTAATAAACAAAGTCGAAAATACACAGGGAACTACAGTAAGTATTTAGAACTTAAAGCCGCACTATACGAACAAGAGATGAAGCGTTACGAAAAACAGCAAGAAGAAGTTACAAAGTTACAAGACTTCATTCAAAAAAATATCGCCCGTGCATCTACAACAAAACGGGCACAAAGTCGCCAAAAACAATTAGATCGTATGGAGCTTATGACAAAACCACTCGGTGATGCAAAATCTGCTTCTTTCCATTTTGATATCGATAGGCAAAGCGGCAATGATGTACTACAAGTAAAAAATGTCACAATTGGTTATAATAACGAACCAATCATTGAGCACATTCATTTCCAATTAACGAGAGGAGATAGTGTTGCCCTTGTCGGTCCAAATGGAATCGGAAAATCCACCTTATTAAAATCTCTTGTGGATAAACTTCGTCCTTTAAACGGCAGTATTTCATTCGGCTCTAACGTTTCTATTGGATATTATGACCAAGAACAAGCAAACTTAACATCATCGAAACGTGTATTAGATGAGCTTTGGGATGATTACCCGATGCAACCAGAAAAAGAAATCCGCACAGTACTTGGAAACTTTTTATTTTCTGGTGATGATGTTTTAAAGCCAGTCTCTTCTTTAAGTGGTGGACAGAAGGCACGTTTAGCCCTTGCAAAACTTATGATGCAAAAATCAAATGTACTTATTTTAGATGAACCGACAAACCATTTAGATTTAAGTAGCAAAGAAATATTAGAAAATGCTCTTATTGATTTTCCGGGAACTATTTTATTTGTTTCCCATGACCGCTATTTCATTAATCGCATCACCACAAAAGTTATTGAGTTATCAACAGACGGGGCAGTGGAGTATCTAGGCGATTACGATTATTATGTAGAAAAGAAAAATGAAATGTTAGAACGGGCGGAACTTGAAGAACAAGAAACAAATAACCCTGTACAAAAACAAGTGGCACAAGAAAAATTAAATTATATTGAAGAAAAAGAACGTAAAAAGCAAGAGCGTCAACGTATGCGTAGAATTGAAGAATTAGAAGAAAACATTGCTGCAATGGAAGAGCAAATTGCTACACTAGAAGAACAACTTTGTCTGCCTGAAGTATATGCTGATTATGAAAAAGCAAGTAATATTACAGCAGAAAAACAAACACTACAAGAACAATTAGAAGCATGTATGGAAGAATGGGAAGAATTACAAATATAAAGTGAAACTTCTATCATTGGGGTTTTTTCATCCCCCACCTATTTTCTGTAGAAAAGCGGAAGCGGCTCGCCCAGAATCACAGGACGTTGGAGCACCCGACAGAGAGGCGCTTTTTGCCTCGTCCGAAGGGGCGAAACGACCGGAGATTCTAGCCGCTAGAGCTGGACAATGCTTCTCTCTCCATCTTGAGATGGGAGATCTTACTGGCCGCGAATAGCGGGATAAAAAGGTTAGCATTTACGCTAACTTTTTTATTTATCCACAATATTATTCACATATTCATTTTCATATTATCAAGCTATACATAAGTTTTCCACATTATCCACAAACGCAATAATATTTATCCACACTTTATACTCACAAAAAAACCTATATTATCAACAGATAATATAGGTTTTATCCACAGGTTGTGGTTAATTATGTGTATAAAGTGAAACTTCTATCTGTAGTCCCACTAACATGTAACTAAAGTTATCTTCTTTAACGAAAGTAGAACATTTACTGTCTCATTAAACACGGAATAACTATGATTCAATATCCAAGCCAGGGTTTGCATTTAATGCCAATGTTGCCCTCTTTCCTTGCTCATATGCAATTGTACCAGCTGCAGCAATCATAGCAGCGTTATCTGTGCATAAAGATAACGGTGGAATAATAAGCTTCACATCGTTTTTATTTGCAAACTCCGCTTCCAATCGAGCTCGTAATCCTTTATTTGCCGCAACCCCTCCAGCAAGAAGCACTTGCTTCACGCCATACTCCTCTGCTGCTCGTACTGTTTTTGTTACTAACACATCAATTACACTTGCCTGAAAACTTGCAGCTAAATCTTCAGGAGTAAGTTCTTCTCCTCGCTGCTTTGCGTTATGCACAGTGTTAATAACTGCGGATTTTAAACCACTAAAGCTAAAATCATAAGAATCTGGTTCAAGCCATGCACGAGGTAGATCGATTGTCGGCTCTCCTTCATGAGCAAGACGATCAATGTGCGGCCCCCCTGGATATGGCATTGATAACGTACGTGCCACCTTGTCGTATGCTTCTCCTGCAGCATCGTCTCTTGTTTCACCAATTACTTCAAATGAACCATGCTCTTTCATATAAACAAGCTCTGTATGTCCACCGGATACAACGAGAGACAATAGTGGAAACTGCAGTTCTTGTACTAAACGATTCGCATAAATATGCCCAGCAATATGATGCACCCCAACTAACGGGATATTATGTGCAAAAGCTACTGCTTTTGCTGCATTCACACCAATTAACAACGCCCCAACAAGGCCTGGTCCTTCCGTAACTGCAATTGCATCAATATCTTCAAATGTAATTTGCGCTTCTTTTAACGCTTCTTCTAATACAACCGTTATTTGTTCCACATGGTGACGAGATGCAATTTCTGGAACAACCCCGCCAAAACGTTTATGGCTTTCAATTTGCGAAGCTACAATGTTCGCTAAAATTTCTCGTCCATTTTTCACAACTGCCACAGCAGTTTCATCACAACTTGTTTCAATACCCAGTATAATTGTATCTTTTTTCATCATAAGTTCACCCACATTACAAGACCATCTTCATAATTGTCTGTATAGTATCTTTTGCGAATTCCGCCATTTTGAAAACCATGTCTTCGATATAACTTTTTTGCAACTTCATTTGAAACACGAACTTCAAGTGTCATTGTATTTGCTCCAAGATCTCTCGCTTTGTTTATTACTTCTTGTAATAACGCTTCTCCGAGCCTTTGACCACGGTATTGTGGTAATATCGCAATGTTCGTAATATGTGATTCATCAAGAACAATCCAAAGTCCGCAATAACCTAGAATGCCTTCCTCTGTTTCCATTACAACGTAGTGTGCATACTCATTCATGTTTAATTCTCGTTCAAATGCTTCGGCAGTCCAAGGAGTCGCAAATGAAGCTTCTTCAATCGCAACAATTTGTGGAATATCCTCTTCCTTCATACTTCTAAATGTAATGTTCATTCATGAGACCCCTATTTCTTTTGACTTTCTAGCCATTTTGCCTCTGCTTCTGCCAAACGAAGGTAACTTGGAACGAATGTATGCACAGATTGCTCTTCTTTCTGTAAACCTAAGAAAGCTAATTCACTTGGGCGTGGATTATGTTTTGTCAGCGGGGCAAATACCGCTTGATTCCCTAAGTGTTCTACAATTGTATCTTTATGCTGTTCTACATCATTTCCGATAAATAAAATAGGTTGTCCTATCTCTTTTAACATTTGTAGCCAATCAACAATAAGAATAATACGATCCTCTTTCACAGATTGTAACTCTTGTTCTCTATATGTATATAGTCCTGTATAAATTTGCTGACGACGACCATCAAATAACGGACAAATATACCCTGAGAAATTTATTCCGTTTGCTGCCAGCACTTCTAAACTTGATACACCAACAATCGGGATTTGCAATGACCAAGCTAATGTTTTGGCCACTGTTACACCAATACGAACACCTGTATAAGAGCCTGGTCCAGCTGCTACAACGATTTTATTCAATTCCTTTGGTTTCACACTACATTCTTGTAAAAGCTGCTCTACTGCTGGCATCAGACGCACAGAATGATTTTTTGTTAAGTTTGTAATGATTTCTCCAACAACCGTATTTCCATCAATAAGAGAAACTCCCATTACATAGTTAGAAGTATCAATTGCTAGTACTTTCATTTTGTAATAGCTCCTCACATAATCTAATATAACGTTCTCCGCTTGGCTCTAATACAATTTTTCTTGTACTATCCCCCGTGTGGAATAAACTGATTTTTAAAAGTGAAGATGGTAAAAAAGCCTCTATTAAATGTGCCCATTCCACCACTGTTACACCTTCACCATAAAAATATTCATCAAACCCTAAATCTTCTTCGCTCTCCGCTAGGCGGTATACATCCATATGATACAGAGGTAATCGTCCCTTATATTCTTTAATAATATTGAACGTTGGACTATTCACAACACGTTTCACACCAAGACCTTTTGCAAGACCTTTTGTAAATGTTGTCTTACCTGCACCTAAGTCCCCTTCTAAAATTAAAACATCCTGCGCCTGAACTAATTTTCCAAGCCTTTCTGATAAATTCTGCGTTTCTTCTGAGGACATTGTTGTTATTTCATATTTATTCAAAGGTTTCACCTACCTTACTGTTAGTATTCCCTGCTCTTTATTATACAGATTTTTTATTTTTGTTTCAGTTTCGAATATATAAAAAAGACCTTAGGAGTTGTCCTAAGGATAAGATTGACTGTCTTATAAGTTGAATTAAAGTAAATAAAAAAATACGAAACATATTGTTTCGTTCTTTAATTTATATAAGTGGCGGTCCCGACCGGGGTCGAACCGGCGATCTCCTGCGTGACAGGCAGGCATGTTAACCACTACACCACGGGACCATTTGGTTGCGGGGACAGGATTTGAACCTGCGACCTTCGGGTTATGAGCCCGACGAGCTACCAGACTGCTCCACCCCGCGATGATAATAAAGCCTGGCAACGTCCTACTCTCACAGGGACAAAATCCCAACTACCATCGGCGCTAGAGAGCTTAACTTCCGTGTTCGGTATGGGAACGGGTGTGACCTCTCTGCCATCATTACCAGACTTATGAAGGTATATTCCTTCAAAACTAGATAACATTTGCTTCATATTATATGGTTAAGTCCTCGATCTATTAGTATTCGTCAGCTCCACATGTCACCATGCTTCCACCTCGAACCTATCAACCTGATCATCTTTCAGGGATCTTACTAGCTTACGCTATGGGAAATCTCATCTTGAGGGGGGCTTCATGCTTAGATGCTTTCAGCACTTATCCCTTCCGCACATAGCTACCCAGCTATGCCCTTGGCAGAACAACTGGTACACCAGCGGTGCGTCCATCCCGGTCCTCTCGTACTAAGGACAGCTCCTCTCAAATTTCCTACGCCCACGACGGATAGGGACCGAACTGTCTCACGACGTTCTGAACCCAGCTCGCGTACCGCTTTAATGGGCGAACAGCCCAACCCTTGGGACCGACTACAGCCCCAGGATGCGATGAGCCGACATCGAGGTGCCAAACCTCCC
>NZ_JBFLUS010000003.1:4697500-4700000 GCF_050474045.1 Bacillus sp. S2(2024) | reverse complement strand
ATTAATTCTTCTGTATAAGTATCATTACGTATTACTGCAATTAAACGAAATCCTAAAACACGAGATAATTGCGCAAAAATATGACCAATAGAAGATCCGCAAGCATTTACAATCAAGTCATCCCCCGGTTTTAATGCCAATACTTCTGTACAGATAACCCACGCTGTAATCGGATTAATATAAAGCTGAGCTGCCGTATAATCATCAATATAATCTGGAATTAAAACAGCTAGTTCAGCTGAAGATTTTACAAACTCTTGCCATGTACCTTCACCTCGCAGCGGCAATACTCGCTTACCAAGAAACCATTTAGAAACAGAGGGGCCTACTTCTTCTATAATACCAACCCCTTCATATCCCGGAATAGCTGGTAAAGAAATTCGATTAGAATATGCTCCCCTAATAGGAATTAAATCAGAGGGATTAATTGGTCGAGTCTTCATTCGTACTAAAACTTCACCAACACCCGGATCTCTAACTTCCTTATTCTCTATCTGCAAAACTTTTTGAGGCTCTCCAAATTCATAAAACTTAATACTTGTCGCTTTCAAAATAAAGAGTCTCCTTTCACTCGTTTATATAGTACCTATCTCTCATTCATGTGAAGTTAATTTGCCTGTATTCTATGAATTTCAAGGGAATTATGGGTATACTTTTTATTTCTTACACTTGGGATAGCTTCAACACTCGGTCTATCAATTGCCTTATTTAAATACAGTATTTTAATAATTGTCTAGTTAATATACACAAAAAAGACGAGTCATACTGACTCGTCTTAGATTGCCTGGCAACGTCCTACTCTCACAGGGACAAAGTCCCAACTACCATCGGCGCTAGAGAGCTTAACTTCCGTGTTCGGTATGGGAACGGGTGTGACCTCTCTGCCATCATTACCAGACTTATGAAGGTATATTCCTTCAAAACTAGATAACATTTGCTTCATATTATATGGTTAAGTCCTCGATCTATTAGTATTCGTCAGCTCCACATGTCACCATGCTTCCACCTCGAACCTATCAACCTGATCATCTTTCAGGGATCTTACTAGCTTAACGCTATGGGAAATCTCATCTTGAGGGGGGCTTCATGCTTAGATGCTTTCAGCACTTATCCCTTCCGCACATAGCTACCCAGCTATGCCCTTGGCAGAACAACTGGTACACCAGCGGTGCGTCCATCCCGGTCCTCTCGTACTAAGGACAGCTCCTCTCAAATTTCCTACGCCCACGACGGATAGGGACCGAACTGTCTCACGACGTTCTGAACCCAGCTCGCGTACCGCTTTAATGGGCGAACAGCCCAACCCTTGGGACCGACTACAGCCCCAGGATGCGATGAGCCGACATCGAGGTGCCAAACCTCCCCGTCGATGTGGACTCTTGGGGGAGATAAGCCTGTTATCCCCGGGGTAGCTTTTATCCGTTGAGCGATGGCCCTTCCATGCGGAACCACCGGATCACTAAGCCCGACTTTCGTCCCTGCTCGACTTGTAGGTCTCGCAGTCAAGCTCCCTTATGCCTTTGCACTCTACGAATGATTTCCAACCATTCTGAGGGAACCTTTGGGCGCCTCCGTTACTTTTTAGGAGGCGACCGCCCCAGTCAAACTGCCCACCTGACACTGTCTCCCGGGTCGATAAGACCCGTAGGTTAGAATTTCAATACAGCCAGGGCGGTATCCCACCAGCGCCTCCACCGAAGCTAGCGCTCCGGCTTCAAAGGCTCCCGCCTATCCTGTACAAGCTGTACCAAAATTCAATATCAGGCTACAGTAAAGCTCCACGGGGTCTTTCCGTCCTGTCGCGGGTAACCTGCATCTTCACAGGTACTATAATTTCACCGAGTCTCTGGTTGAGACAGTGCCCAAATCGTTACACCTTTCGTGCGGGTCGGAACTTACCCGACAAGGAATTTCGCTACCTTAGGACCGTTATAGTTACGGCCGCCGTTTACTGGGGCTTCAGTTCAGAGCTTCGCTTGCGCTAACCCCTCTCCTTAACCTTCCAGCACCGGGCAGGTGTCAGCCCCTATACTTCGCCTTACGGCTTCGCAGAGACCTGTGTTTTTGCTAAACAGTCGCTTGGGCCTATTCACTGCGGCTTTCCGTTAAGAAAGCACCCCTTCTCCCGAAGTTACGGGGTCATTTTGCCGAGTTCCTTAACCAGAGTTCTCTCGCACACCTTAGGATTCTCTCCTCGCCTACCTGTGTCGGTTTGCGGTACAGGCACCTTTTATCTCGCTAGAAGCTTTTCTTGGCAGCGGGGAATCAAAGACTTCGCTCCATAAGGAGCTTCCCCATCACAGCTCAGCCTTCGCGGTAAGCGGATTTGCCTACTTACCAGCCTAACTGCTTGGACGTGCACAACCAATCGCACGCTTCTTCTATCCTTCTGCGTCCCTCCATTGCTCAAACGATAAAGAGGTGGTACAGGAATATCAACCTGTTGTCCATCGCCTACGCCTGTCGGCCTCGGCTTAGGTCCTGACTAACCCTGAGCGGA
>NZ_JBFLUS010000003.1:4687500-4692500 GCF_050474045.1 Bacillus sp. S2(2024) | reverse complement strand
AACAAATACAACAAAAGCGAGAAAGAGTGTAATCATCTTTTTCTGAATTGTCCAGCTCAGCACACGCCGATATGTTCTCTGCAATATTGTTTCTTTCGGTTCCTTATGCTTCAAACGTAGCAAGAAAAATTTAGCAAGCAAAGGGACAACTGTTAACGAAACAAGTAAAGAAAAAGCAAGTGCAACAATAACTGTAATTCCGAACGGAGCAAAGAACTTGCCAACAATTCCCGGAACGAATGAAAGTGGACCAAATACTGCCATAGTCGTAATTGTTGAAGATGTAACCGCACCGCCAACTTCTTTAGCAGCCGCTAACACCATGTTTGCATCACGCTTTGCGCTACTTAACGTTCTGCGATAGATGTTTTCAATGACTACGATAGAATCATCAATTACTCGACCAACAGCTACTGCAATACCAGCTAGCGTCATCATATTCAAACTATAGTGTAAATACTTCATCGTAATCATTGCTGCTAAAACAGACAGCGGAATTGATAGCACAGCTACAATTGTAGCTCTTATATTACGTAAGAATACAAATGTCACAATGACAGCAAACAATGTACCTAGCAACACTTCCCTAAGCATACTATTAACTGATTTTTCTACCTGCTTTGAGCTGTCATACAACTTTGTCAGTTTATAACCCTCTGGTAATTGTAGATCAGATAGTTTTTGGTTAATTTGTTTGACTACTTCCACCGCATTAGCTCCCGGCTGCGCTTTAACAGATACAAGAACTGCAGGCGTGTCTTTTAATCTCGTATATACAGTTTCTATTTTACTTCCATACCCTACAGTTGCTATATCTGATAATTTAACTATTTCTATTCCCCCAGCACTTGGTACTGCCATTTTCATATTGTTCACGTCAGTAAGCGATTTAAGTTTGTAATCAGCTTGAACATTTAATGTTTTTTCATTCATACTCACCTGACCTGCTGGAATAGAAAAATTGTGTGCTAAAAGTGCTTGCTTTACTATGTCATAAGTAATCTTTTTTTCTTTCATTTTTTCAACATCGAGTCTAATAGACAATTGCTTTTCGGTTTCACCTGACACATCCACCTTGCCGATATTTTCAACAGTAGACAAAGTCGGTTTAATCCGATCGTTTACATATTGTGAAATATCCGCCTGCTTAGCATTGTCTGAAGAAAGCGCGAAAGTAAATATTGGCATCTGCGAAGGTCCATCTTTCATAACGATAGGTTTCCCTGCATCCTCTGGTAATTTTAGAGATGCAACTGCACTCGTCACATCTTTTTCGGCCTCATCCATCTTCTTGGCCATATCAAATCCTAAAATAGCAACTACCATGTTGCTATGAGCTTCAATATATAAATTGTCAAGCTTTTGAATACTAGAAAATGCAGTTTCTAACGGCTTTCCTATATCATTTAATCCTTGCTCTGGCGTGGCACCCATATAAGGGACTTGCACAACCATATACGGAATATCAACGTTTGGCATTTCTTCCATCTCTATTGTTTTAATAGAATATATTCCCCCAACAACAATAAAAATCATCGCGAGAAAGATAACACCTACATTTTTTAAAGAAAAGCGAATCCACGACCCCACTGTCATTCCTCCCATCCCTTTGTACTAAAGAAAATAATCTTACTTACATACTCTTTATAAATCGTAATCCTCCCCTACTTATATTCTCTTCAACCTTTTACAATTGTAAATTTTATCCTTTCACTCCACATCAACCGCATGGTGGATTCTAAACTCAGCCTAAAGACCTATGTAAAATCACACAGTTCCAAATATACAGAAAATTATTTTTATACAGCAGTGTAAAAAGTCATGTTCTAAACATGACAAAAAGGATTGTGTATTTTACACTTTCCGTAAGCAGGAGGTACACATACCTCTTTGAGATTGCCAATCCACACAAATGATCTATTAATATTTGATTTCATGCTGTTTTTTTGGAAAAAGAATGTATTTAATTTCTTTCACAGAAAATTTAATACGCTTTGGAATACGAGGTCTCTTAGTAAAAATGAAGGATATTTCTGATATGTTTCATAGAAATGAAGAATGATTTCCTGTTTTGATAGATTTTTTCATGACCACTTGGTTCGTCTATTTCAATAAAATAAAGCTGAGTTCCTTTATTAAGAAATTTAGTGTTATTTTATAATGATAAAAATACACAAAAAAGACGAGTCATACTGACTCGTCTTAGATTGCCTGGCAACGTCCTACTCTCACAGGGACAAAGTCCCAACTACCATCGGCGCTAGAGAGCTTAACTTCCGTGTTCGGTATGGGAACGGGTGTGACCTCTCTGCCATCATTACCAGACTTATGAAGGTATATTCCTTCAAAACTAGATAACATTTGCTTCATATTATATGGTTAAGTCCTCGATCTATTAGTATTCGTCAGCTCCACATGTCACCATGCTTCCACCTCGAACCTATCAACCTGATCATCTTTCAGGGATCTTACTAGCTTAACGCTATGGGAAATCTCATCTTGAGGGGGGCTTCATGCTTAGATGCTTTCAGCACTTATCCCTTCCGCACATAGCTACCCAGCTATGCCCTTGGCAGAACAACTGGTACACCAGCGGTGCGTCCATCCCGGTCCTCTCGTACTAAGGACAGCTCCTCTCAAATTTCCTACGCCCACGACGGATAGGGACCGAACTGTCTCACGACGTTCTGAACCCAGCTCGCGTACCGCTTTAATGGGCGAACAGCCCAACCCTTGGGACCGACTACAGCCCCAGGATGCGATGAGCCGACATCGAGGTGCCAAACCTCCCCGTCGATGTGGACTCTTGGGGGAGATAAGCCTGTTATCCCCGGGGTAGCTTTTATCCGTTGAGCGATGGCCCTTCCATGCGGAACCACCGGATCACTAAGCCCGACTTTCGTCCCTGCTCGACTTGTAGGTCTCGCAGTCAAGCTCCCTTATGCCTTTGCACTCTACGAATGATTTCCAACCATTCTGAGGGAACCTTTGGGCGCCTCCGTTACTTTTTAGGAGGCGACCGCCCCAGTCAAACTGCCCACCTGACACTGTCTCCCGGGTCGATAAGACCCGTAGGTTAGAATTTCAATACAGCCAGGGCGGTATCCCACCAGCGCCTCCACCGAAGCTAGCGCTCCGGCTTCAAAGGCTCCCGCCTATCCTGTACAAGCTGTACCAAAATTCAATATCAGGCTACAGTAAAGCTCCACGGGGTCTTTCCGTCCTGTCGCGGGTAACCTGCATCTTCACAGGTACTATAATTTCACCGAGTCTCTGGTTGAGACAGTGCCCAAATCGTTACACCTTTCGTGCGGGTCGGAACTTACCCGACAAGGAATTTCGCTACCTTAGGACCGTTATAGTTACGGCCGCCGTTTACTGGGGCTTCAGTTCAGAGCTTCGCTTGCGCTAACCCCTCTCCTTAACCTTCCAGCACCGGGCAGGTGTCAGCCCCTATACTTCGCCTTACGGCTTCGCAGAGACCTGTGTTTTTGCTAAACAGTCGCTTGGGCCTATTCACTGCGGCTTTCCGTTAAGAAAGCACCCCTTCTCCCGAAGTTACGGGGTCATTTTGCCGAGTTCCTTAACCAGAGTTCTCTCGCACACCTTAGGATTCTCTCCTCGCCTACCTGTGTCGGTTTGCGGTACAGGCACCTTTTATCTCGCTAGAAGCTTTTCTTGGCAGCGGGGAATCAAAGACTTCGCTCCATAAGGAGCTTCCCCATCACAGCTCAGCCTTCGCGGTAAGCGGATTTGCCTACTTACCAGCCTAACTGCTTGGACGTGCACAACCAATCGCACGCTTCTTCTATCCTTCTGCGTCCCTCCATTGCTCAAACGATAAAGAGGTGGTACAGGAATATCAACCTGTTGTCCATCGCCTACGCCTGTCGGCCTCGGCTTAGGTCCTGACTAACCCTGAGCGGACGAGCCTTCCTCAGGAAACCTTAGGCATTCGGTGGACGGGATTCTCACCCGTCTTTCGCTACTCATACCGGCATTCTCACTTCTAAGCGCTCCACCAGTCCTTACGATCTGACTTCACAGCACTTAGAACGCTCCCCTACCACTGATACCATAGGTATCAATCCGCAGCTTCGGTGGTGTATTTAGCCCCGGTACATTTTCGGCGCAGAGTCACTCGACTAGTGAGCTATTACGCACTCTTTAAATGGTGGCTGCTTCTAAGCCAACATCCTAGTTGTCTAAGCAACTCCACATCCTTTTCCACTTAATACACACTTTGGGACCTTAGCTGGCGGTCTGGGCTGTTTCCCTTTTGACTACGGATCTTATCACTCGCAGTCTGACTCCCAAGGATAAGTCGTTGGCATTCGGAGTTTGACTGAATTCGGTAATCCGATGGGGACCCCTAGTCCAATCAGTGCTCTACCTCCAAGACTCTCACACTTGAGGCTAGCCCTAAAGCTATTTCGGGGAGAACCAGCTATCTCCAGGTTCGATTGGAATTTCTCCGCTACCCACACCTCATCCCCGCACTTTTCAACGTGCGTGGGTTCGGGCCTCCATTCAGTGTTACCTGAACTTCACCCTGGACATGGGTAGATCACCTGGTTTCGGGTCTACGACCACGTACTAAACGCCCTATTCAGACTCGCTTTCGCTACGGCTCCGCCTCTTCAGCTTAACCTCGCACGGGATCGTAACTCGCCGGTTCATTCTACAAAAGGCACGCCATCACCCGTTAACGGGCTCTGACTATTTGTAGGCACACGGTTTCAGGATCTCTTTCACTCCCCTTCCGGGGTGCTTTTCACCTTTCCCTCACGGTACTGGTTCACTATCGATCACTAGGTAGTATTTAGCCTTGGGAGATGGTCCTCCCAGATTCCGACGGAATTTCACGTGTTCCGCCGTACTCAGGATACATTCAAGAGGGAACGAAGTTTCAACTACAGGGTTGTTACCTTCTATGACGAGCCTTTCCAGGCTGCTTCGTCTACCTCGTTCCTTTGTAACTCCGTATAGAATGTCCTACA
>NZ_JBFLUS010000003.1:4610000-4685000 GCF_050474045.1 Bacillus sp. S2(2024) | reverse complement strand
CCTCCACGGGGTTGCCCCCACTAGGCCCTCAACCTAGCGCGTCTGCCATTCCGCCACGACCGCATATGCGGGTGAAGGGAGTCGAACCCCCACGCCAAAGGCGCCAGATCCTAAGTCTGGTGCGTCTGCCAATTCCGCCACACCCGCGAAATGAAATAAATGAGCCATGAAGGACTCGAACCTTCGACCCTCTGATTAAAAGTCAGATGCTCTACCAACTGAGCTAATGGCTCGTAAATGGCTGGGCTAGCTGGATTCGAACCAGCGCATGACGGAGTCAAAGTCCGTTGCCTTACCGCTTGGCTATAGCCCATCGATTTAATCGAATAAATTAACATCTTTGAGGATATCACTTAAATTCGCTTCGCAAGATTTTTTAGTGAAGAAATACATTTTATCATACCCTCTAACAAAAAAAACAACTTCCATCTATTAGAAGTTTAAATGGCGGTCCCGACCGGGGTCGAACCGGCGATCTCCTGCGTGACAGGCAGGCATGTTAACCACTACACCACGGGACCATTGGTTGCGGGGACAGGATTTGAACCTGCGACCTTCGGGTTATGAGCCCGACGAGCTACCGGACTGCTCCACCCCGCGATAATATTTATATGGTGGAGGATGACGGGATCGAACCGCCGACCCCCTGCTTGTAAGGCAGGTGCTCTCCCAGCTGAGCTAATCCTCCGAAGTGATGACCCGTACGGGATTCGAACCCGTGTTACCGCCGTGAAAGGGCGGTGTCTTAACCACTTGACCAACGGGCCAAAATTATGGCAGAGAAGAAGGGATTCGAACCCTCGCACCGCGTAAGCGATCTACTCCCTTAGCAGGGGAGCCCCTTGAGCCACTTGGGTACTTCTCTATATTATATGGCTCCGCAGGTAGGACTCGAACCTACGACCGATCGGTTAACAGCCGATAGCTCTACCACTGAGCTACTGCGGAATAAGAAAGACATTTTTTATCTTATAAAAAAGCATCTTATAAGTCAAGCACTTCTTACAATATCTTGTAGCAAGCTGACATGTTTATACTATACTGGATTGATTTTTAACTGTCAAGGTGTTTTTCCATCTCTCTCAAACGTCCTTTACACTTTCCACAAACATAGCGATTTGTATTTATTCTTCTCCTTCTTATGTATTGGAAGCCACACGATAAACAAATATATATGTATTGTTTTTTCTCTTTCCTCTCATCAGGAATCCTTTTACAAAAACGCGGCGCATCTACCTTATTCAACAACTCACGAAAATCCCTGTCCCTATGTTGATACCCTTTCCCCATAAGATGCAAATGATAATGACAAAGCTCATGCTTAATTACTGCAATTAATTCCTTTTCTCCATACGCTACATAATAATGATAATTTAGTTCTATATTATGAGTACTTAATATATATCGTCCACCTGTCGTACGTAAACGTTTATTAAATATGGCCTTATGCAAAAAAGGTCTCGCGAAATTTTTTATCGATACTTCCTCCACTAATCTCTGAATATCTATCTCATGCATCCTTATCTCTCCTACCCACTAAAATAAATCTACACGTCTCGTTTGTCTCATGCATACATTAAATAGTACATATACCCATCCTCATTTCTGTAAAAGGAGGGATTCATATGCCAGCATGGCTTCGTAAACAAATGCGGCGTGCTTATTATGAAAAAAACCGCTATCAAATCAAACTACTTAACGAATGTTGGTTTTTTTATAAAAAAAGCAATACCCTTAGTAAATAAAGGGAGCGGAACACCCTCCACTCCCTTTTCATGTTAACTCTCAGCGTAGACCGAAAAAGCCACAATGATTCCTTTTTACTTCATCACTCTATTGGTAACATAGATAAAGCGACGCGTCCTTTTTTCATATCAACTTCATCAACCCATACTTTTACAATTTGCCCCACAGACACGATATCTAATGGATGCTTTACAAACTGCTTACTCATTTTTGAAATATGAACTAATCCATCTTGCTTCACACCAATATCAACAAAAGCACCAAAATCGACCACATTACGAACCGTACCTTCCAATTCCATGCCTCGTTTTAAATCTTCTAGTTTTAAAATACCTTTTTTAAGAAGCGGCTTTGGTAATTCATCACGTAGATCTCGCTCTGGACGAATAAGCGCATCAATAATATCTCGCAATGTCGGTTCCCCAATGTTTGTTTGCTCTGATAACGAAGGAATTTCTACTTCTTCTAAACGCTTCTGCAAATGAGGTTGTCCAACATCTGTAATAGATAACCCTAAGCTTTTCAATAACAGTTCTACATTCTTATATTGCTCCGGATGAATACTTGTTCGATCAAGTGGATTCTCACCTTCTAGAACACGTAAAAAACCGATACATTGTTCATATGTCTTCGCACCTAATCGTGGTATATCTTTCAGTTCAGCACGTTTTGTAAATTTCCCGCTCTCTTCACGTTTTTTTACAATGTTTTTCGCAACTGTTTTCGATAGGCCGGAAACATATTGTAATAATGAAATAGAAGCAGTATTTACGTTTACCCCAACTTGGTTTACAGCCGTTTCAACAACAAATGTTAATGATTCATTCAATTGTTTTTGTGATACATCGTGTTGATATTGTCCTACACCAACAGACTTTGGATCAATCTTTACTAATTCTGCAAGCGGATCTTGCAAACGTCTTCCAATAGAAACCGCACTTCTTTCTTCAACTTGCAAATCAGGAAACTCTTCCCTTGCTAAATCTGATGCTGAATATACACTCGCACCAGCTTCATTGACAATAATGTAAAATACATCACGTGTAACTGCTTGTAGTACATCTACTACAAATTCTTCCGTTTCACGAGAAGCTGTACCATTTCCGATGGCAATTACTTCCACTTCATACTTTTCTAAAATTGAAATACATTTCTTTTTCGCTTCTTCATATTTCTGAGCAGGCGGATGCGGATAAATAACGTCGATATGAAGCACTTTGCCCGTATCATCTACAACAGCAAGTTTACATCCCGTACGATATGCTGGATCTACAGCTAATACAACCTTCCCTTTCATCGGTGGTTGTAATAATAAATTCCTTAAGTTCTCTGAAAAAATATGAATCGCTTGTTCTTCCGCTACCTCTGTTAACTCTTTACGAATTTCTCTTTCAATAGACGGTTGAATTAAACGCTTATAACCATCTTCAATGGCTTCTTGTACATAAGAAGTACTTGGCGCGTATGATTTATGAATTACTTTTTTATGTAAAAACTGAAGAATTTCTTCAACAGGGGGAACGATTGCTACTTTTAAAATTTCTTCTTTTTCACCGCGATTCATAGCTAATACACGATGAGGTACAACTTTTTGTACCGGCTCTTCATAGCTGTAATACATTTCGTATACATTCTTTTCATCTTTTTCTTCATCTTTTACAACTGCTGAAATGGTTCCTTTTCTAAAAGTAGTATTTCGAATCCAACTGCGATAAGATGCTTCGTCAGACACGTATTCTGCAATAATATCTTTTGCACCTTGTAACGCTTCTTCTGGTGAATGAACCTCTTTTTCTTCATTTACGAATACTTTTGCTCTTTCCAACGCATCATCCTTCGCAAACGTTAATAACCAATCTGCTAAAGGTTCTAACCCTTTCTCTTTTGCAATTGTTGCTTTTGTTCTTCGTTTTTCTTTATACGGACGATATAGATCTTCTACTTCTTGTAGTTTTGTTGCAGATACAATGTTACGACGCAACTCTTCTGTAAGTTTTCCCTTTTCTTGAATCAAACGCAATACTTCTTCTTTACGATTTTCAAGCTGAGTGATATACTGCCATCTTTCTAAAATCGAACGAATTTGTACTTCATCTAATGAGTTTGTCCATTCTTTCCGATAACGAGCAATAAATGGAACTGTATTACCTTCCTCCGTTAGCTGAATAACATGACGTACTTGCTTCTCTGAAAAATTCAATTCTTTCGCTAACATTTTCATTAATTCTTGGCGGTCATCTACCATTTCCATTTGCAACAAAACCTCCTTAATAATAAAAAAAGTTGCTCTTAAAAGAGAGCAACTTCAATGTTGAACTAAAAATCTATCAGTCCTAAACTAATTTGCAGAGCTTCATCTACACGATTCATCATCAAATCGTCTAACTGAGTGATTTTGTCCGTTAAGCGCTGCTTATCGATTGTTCGAATCTGCTCGAGCAAGATAACAGAATCTCTCTCAAATCCATACTTTTTTGCATCAATCTCCACATGAGTAGGCAATTTTGCTTTCTGGATCTGCGCAGTAATGGCCGCCACAATCACAGTAGGACTAAAACGATTCCCAATGTCATTTTGAATGACCAAAACCGGACGAACGCCTCCTTGCTCAGAACCAACAACTGGGGAAAGGTCTGCAAAATACACGTCGCCGCGTTTTACAATCAAAGGATTACCCCCCGCTAACTAAGCGTTCTACTGTATGAGCTGCTTCATACTCCGCTAAGAAAGCTTCAGATGCAATACCAAGATTAATTTTTCCCATTTCAATGTACCCACGTCGCATTGATTCATGCTGGTAGCGCTTCTTTGTTTTATGTTGGCGCAATAGCAATTGTGTTGCCTGACAAATAAGCTCATGGCGATTCTTATTCTCTTGTTTTCCAAGTCCGTCTAATTCTGTTACCACTTGTTTTGGCAACCGAACAACGATTTCAGTAGTTACACTTGATTCGGACACAAAAATACACCTCCACCGTCAACTACACACACATATATATATGACACCTATTGTAATAATAACATTGTATGAAGCCTGTTGCAAAGACTTCCTGATTTCTTGTTTTATGTTTTCCAATTTGGAAATAAAACATTCACTCCCTTGGACTTTTCTATGTTCTTCTTCCAAATTGAGTTTCTCAGCTTGTCAAAAAGGAACATACCCACTCTATTATAAGGGTACACTTGAACTACGAAAGTCTCATCTTATATGTCATTTAAATAATTTACAACCTCTACAATTTTTCCATTTTTCACATATACACGCGGAACACGAAAACTGATTGTTGCAATAATTTCATAGTTAATTGTCTCTAAATACTCCGCAACCTCAGTAGCACTAATATGCTCATCATTTTGTCTTCCAATTAGAGTAACTTTTGTTCCAAGCGGCACTTCATACGGCACACGAATCATTAGCATATCCATTGTAATCCTGCCTACAATCGGCACCCTTATACCATTTACAAGTACTTTGAAATCCTGTAACCTACGTAACCAACCGTCAGCATATCCAACAGGCAATGTAGCGATCCATTCTTCTGTTTTCGTTTGATAAGTAACGCTATAACTAATTCCAGCACCTTTTGTTACCTGTTTCATATGCACAACAGTTGTATGCCAAGATAACGCAGGAATAAGCTTAATCGATAAAAAAGGGTGAATTTGTATAGATGGGGTCAATCCATACATTGCAATCCCTATTCTGACAGCGTTAAAAGTAACACTTTGAAAACGTAAAGTTGCCGCACTATTAGCTGTATGAATAAGTTTTGGGGTCAATCCAAATTCTTTTAGCCAACTTATTTGTTCTAAAAACATATTATACTGTTTATCAAAATAGGCCGTCTCCACTTTATCGGCTGTTGAAAAATGGGTGTAAACTCCTTCTAGCTTAAAAAAAGGGGCATCTTGTAAACTCTTTAGAAACTCTTTCAATTCATCTTTTTCACGAATTCCAATTCTACCCATTCCGCTATCGAAACTAAGGTGAAAATGAAATAAACAAGAAGAATTCCAAACCTTTTTCGCTATTTCTAGCCACTCTTTTTGAAACACAGTTAATGTAACGTCATTCTCCGCTGCCTCATTAACGTCTTCTGGGCGTGAAGGACCTAATACTAAAATAGGCGCTTTAATTCCAGCTCTTCTTAAAACAAGAGCTTCATCCAAGAATGCAACAGCTAGCCTTGTGGCCCCTGCTGCTAACGCTGTATTTGCAACTTGCACTGATCCATGGCCATATGCATTTGCTTTCACAACAGCAAAAATTTCCACATTTTTTGGAATAATGGATTTAATACGAGTCAAATTATCATAAATCGCATCTAAGTTTATCTCTACCCACGTATCACGATAAAATGGCGATTTTTCCATCTAGAAAAAACACTTCCTTTATACGATATGCAAAGCTTATTCTTTTATATTCACTTTTTTTCTTCCCATTATTCCATCAGATTACACGTCACCCTCATCAACAAATTTTACACATCAAAATACCATTTATTAAATCGTGACAAAGTGAAACTTCCATCAGCGAGGATTTTCTTCATCCCCCACTGGTGGAAAGCTCTCACCAATCGGGTGCATGCCCGCAGTTATCTTCCACCCGTCTTCTGCAGAAAAGCGGAAGTGGCTCGTTCAGAATGTGAGGGGGATCGAGCTTCTGACGTAGAGGTGTTTTTTACCTCGTAGGAAGAAGCGAAGCCACCGAACATTCTAGACACTGGAGCTAGACAATGCTTCATCGAACTTTGCGGCGGAAGTATTACTGCCCGCAAATAGCGGGATAAAAAACGTGGTGTACACTGTAGCCACCACGTCTTAGTCGTTTACTTCACTTGTTTTTGAGTCACAGAACGCGCTACCATTAACAACTCATCTTGTTTCAAACCTTTTGATACAAGCATATACTCGACTCCATTATGTGACCATGTAACAGAATCTTTTGTTAATGCACCAATTGCGAAACCTAGATCAACAGGTTCCCCGCTCATATTTTGTAGTGCAATAGTTGGCGCTACCTTCGCTTTTTCTTGTATTAATGTAAAACTCTTTTTATTGCCAGTGTACGTAAGAATATTACGCTTACCACTGTCTGTCTTAAATTCTTTCTCTTCTTTTAAAGTCATACCTTGCGGCGTGTCACTTGGATATAACACAGCAAACGGCTTCTCTTCTTTTGCTGTCGTTTGTACATCCACTTGCGCTCTAGACATATTTTGCTTCGTATCAAACGCACCTTTATCAAATTTTGCATCAAACTTTACTTTAGAAAAATCTACTTGCACAAGAACGTTTTGATCATTGTCCATCAATTTCACCGAAACAGGTGCTAAATCTTTTTTATTAAATGTAATTTGTTGCCTTGGCAACATATTTTGATGATGATAGTTTGTTTTCGTTTCAAACACATAATATTTGTCTGTTTTCTTAAATGAACGATCCTTATCGTTCAAAATATCCTTTACAAGCGATTCATATAAATATGCTTGGCTGCTATTTTGCGGCCAATCACTTTGAAAACGAAAACTTTTATTTAAAGACGGGGTAAGAACGAATACACCTTCATCATTTCGTAAAATAATCTGGCTTTGATCTTTTTTTGCATTTTTCAAATTCACGCGATAATACGAGGGTTTATTAAACCAAACTTCAACATCATATACTTGCGGTTCATTTCCTGTTTTAATCGATAGCTTCGCTTCTGCTTGATAGCTTTTCATATCTTTTACTCTTTCATTTAAATCTTGTACAACATCTTCCTTCTTCTTCTCCATACAGCCCGCTAACAGAAAAACGGTTAACAAACCGACAATAAACAAAACTAGCCGCCTTTTCATATGTTCAGCCCCTTTGCCTCGATAAGTAAGTGGAAGAAAACCTCTTCCTTAACGCTACTCAAATATATGAGACAAATATAGGAAATATGCAGACTAGCTTGACGGGCTTTCTAAAATGACTTGCGCCACCGCAAACTCTCGGCTATGGCTAATCGAAAGATGGATAGTATAATTTGTATTTGCAAGTAAAACAGGTTTTCCTCTTTCATCATTTGTGATTTCAATATGTAAAAAACTAACCTCTTTTCCTATTCCAGTACCAAGCGCTTTCGAATATGCTTCTTTTGCCGCAAAGCGTCCTGCAACAAATTCACTACGTCTCTTTCCTTTTAACGAACATGCTACTTGGCGTTCTTTTTCTGTTAAAATACGCTCTATAAATTTTGGTTGCCCTTCTATCATCTTTTCAATTCTTTCAATTTCAATAATATCAATTCCAATTCCTACAATCATATCCTTAGGTTCCTTCCTTCTATTTTCTTTCTCATTTTCATATTGTAAGAATAACAGACAATCCGTTAACAGCAAAAGGAGTGGGAATATGAATACTCCATTAAAATACTCATTAACTTCTTTTCCTCCGATTACTACTGCATTACTTTTCATACAACTTGTTTTACTATTATCGGGGAATAAGGTACTATCGATTGGAATCGCTTGTAATGAGTGTATCGCTGCAGGGGAATGGTGGCGAATTATTTCTTCATTATTTATCCATACAACATTTTCTCATTTTCTATCCAATAGTATTTGCTGCTTAGCACTCGGTTTTTCATTAGAAAACCAACTGCGTAGTATTCGATTTTCACTTGCATTTCTTATATCCGGAGTCACCGGAAATATCATCTCTTACTTTATACTTCCACTCCAGTATAATCATACAGGAGCTTCAGGTGCTATTTTTGGATTATTAGGTCTACAGCTTTATATATTCTATATGCAATATTACCCTACTAGAAAAAAAGAAGCTCTTCTCTTTGTTGTTATTTTATCCATTCTCCTAGCGTTTACATTTCTCGACAAAACAACAAACTTAATTAGCCATCTCGTTGGATTGCTTACAGGTGCCTGTTTAGGACCATTACTCATAAAAAAATAGATGGTGCATAGCTTACTTTACAAAAAAGCTTGCACCATCTACTATCTCTATCTCAGCCTTATCTTTCATATCTCTCATCAACTGAAAGAGTGCCTCGTCTTTTTGTTTTGCCTCTATCATACAATGTACTTCTGAGACACTATCTTTTATATGGTGCAAAAAAGAAAAAAATTGATCAGGATTAATAAAATCCGCATGTGCTCTTAGATTATTCCCTTCCCTTGGACTAGAAATATGCATTTTAATTGGCAATGGAGATTGCTCCCACGTTCGCACAACACGTTCCCAATCCGTCACCCACTCTTCAAAGTCGTGATTCACCATATGATGATGCAAATCAAAAACTACTGGGATTCCAAGTTTTTCACCTAAATACAGCACTTCTTTTAAAGAAAATGTTGTATCATCATTTTCTAACATAACCATCTTTTGAATCCCCACTGGAACAAGAGACCAATTTTCAATAAATTGTTCTAACGCTTTCTCTTTATTCTCATAAGCTCCCCCAACATGCAAAACACAACGATGCGTTCTATCAATCCCCATTCCTTTGAGCAGCTTTCCATGCATCTGCAATGTTTTAATGGATTGCTTTAAAATCGGAGGATGTAATGAATTTAACACAACAAAATGATCAGGATGAAAGTCAATTCGCATTTCTTGGCGTTTCGCATACTCTCCAAGCCGTTTTAAATTTTCTCTTAACGGCTTTATATAATCCCATTCTAACAACGCCTCATGATTCGCCAAAGGAATTAACTTCGAACTTAAACGAAAAAACGAGATATCATGTCCATAATTATGTTTTAACAACCGAAGACAATTCTCTAAATTAGAATTAGAAATCCTTTCTAATTTTTTAATTGCCGCGTCCCGGTCCTGTATTCGTTGAAACTGTGCATACGTCATTGTTTGCGAAGGAGACGCATTCTTTAAATGGACACTCATCGCAACATATCCAAGCTTTACAAGCATTCCATTTCCTCTTTTCCAAGACAAGTTTCTATGTAGTATACCCAACTAAAAAAACAAAAAAGACAGCCTTTATGAAAAAGGCTGTCTCTCTTCTATGAATTTAATTAAGCTTGTGGCTTACGGCTTGCGTGCTTTCTTTCGCCACCGCGTCCTCTAGGAGCTCCAGAACGACCTTCACGACCTTCACGTCCTTGACCTTCTCCTTTACGACCCCCACGATTGCGGTTACTATCGCGATTACGACCGCCTTCACGATTACGGTTACCATCGCGGTATCCACCTCTTCCATTTCCGTTACCATTTCTCTTTCTAGAACGATCTTTTGAAACTACAGGTGGTTCTGATGTTAAAGAAACTGGCGTTGCATCCGGCTCTTTTGTCATCATTTTTAAAGCAGCTGCTACAACCGCTACAGAATCATGCTCTTCTAACAGCTCTTCTGCAATACGTTTGTAGTATGATAAGTTTTCACTTTCGATTGTGCTTTGAAGTTTTTCAGCGATTAAACGTTGTTGTCCTTCTAAAGCTTCATCTAACGTTGGTGGATTCATACGGTCCATTTTACGTTTTGTTGTACGTTCAATATTTTTTAATTGACCCGTTTCACGCGGTGTTACAAACAGCATCGCAAGACCTGTTTTACCTGCACGACCCGTACGACCGATGCGGTGTACGTATGATTCTGGATCTTGTGGGATATCGAAGTTATATACGTGTGTTACACCTGAGATATCAAGACCACGTGCTGCTACGTCTGTTGCAACAAGAACTTCGATTGAACCTTCTTTAAATTTACGTAATACAGAAAGACGCTTCGCTTGAGTTAAATCACCATGAATACCTTCTGCTGCATAACCACGTAAGTTTAATGCTTCTGATAATTCGTCAACGCGACGTTTTGTACGACCGAACACGATTGCAAGCTCTGGAGATTGAATATCTAATAAGCGTGTTAACACGTCAAATTTCTTTTTCTCTTGCACTTCTACATAGAACTGCTGAATGTTTGGCATTGTTACTTCTTTAGCTTTAACCTTAATATGTTTAGGCTCGCTCATGAAGCGTTCAGCAATGCGACGGATTGGGTCTGGCATTGTTGCTGAGAATAATAATGTTTGGTGTGTTTCAGGCACATCCGTTAAAATTGCTTCAATATCTTCAATGAAGCCCATGTTTAACATTTCATCTGCTTCGTCAAGAACAACTGTCTCTACGTTTTGCAGACGAAGTGTTTTACGTTTAATATGATCTAAAATACGTCCTGGCGTACCCACGATAATGTGTGGGCCTTTTTTCAACGCACGGATTTGACGGTTAATATCTTGACCGCCATAGATTGGTAAAATGCGAACGCGCTTATGCTGACCAATTTTGTATAGCTCTTCACCTACTTGAATTGCTAACTCACGAGTTGGCGCGATAACGATACCTTGAACAGTATCTTGATTTGTATTTACTTTTTCTAATAATGGTAATCCAAATGCAGCTGTTTTTCCTGTACCTGTTTGAGCTTGACCAATGATGTCGTCACCTTGTAAGGCTACTGGAATTGTTTCTGCCTGAATTGGTGTTGCCTCTTCAAATCCCATGCTTTCAACAGACTTTAGCAAAGAACTGCTTAATCCTAATTCTCGAAATGTTGTCAATGTTACTTCTCCTTTTCTATCTAAAATAGCCCAGATTATTCCTTCTTTTAATATTCACAGGATATACAAGTAAGGTTGGGCTAAGTCTTCTTCAGACAAAATACGTCATTAACGAAAAATTGCCTGACAATTATAATAAAAACTAGCTTTTGAAAACTGAATGTAGAAAGTCGCAACAACAATATGCAGCGCTCCAAACATTCAAACGTAAAGCTAGACAAAAGTAGTCCCCAAAAATTTTATCGACAGGACAGAGGGGTTAGGCGGAAGTCAATCCCAACTCCACTAACGCCAAGCGCCGAGCGCACGCTAGAAACCCCCACTTCAAACAATTATAACTTTAAGTGGCGGGAGTATTTATCCTAACTATCCATTCAAAAAAGACATTTTCCGTGTTTGCGGAAAATGCCCTTTCCCTTATGTTCACGTATATAAACGGGCCTACATTTATCACAAAAATACTCTACAACGTTATTACACCCTATCAATTATAAGTTTTGTATGTGCAAAAAGCAAACCCAACTCTTCCCTTATTTTGCATATAGACTTTTCTATCCTTGTTCTAACTTTTCATTCCCTTTTTGTAAGCGCTTCTATATTTTATCCCGCATTAACGGGCAGTAATACTCCCACCTCAAAATTTGGTGAAAGCAAAGAAGTTAGGTGTGCCCGTAAAACCCCGATTGGTGAGGGCTGATAATCAGCGAGGGGGTGAAGAACCTCCCACTAATTAAAGCTTCACTTTATCATCGCAATAACTTCTTCTAATTTCATTCCACGAGATGCTTTTACTAATATAACATCTTTCACATCAACGACTTCTTTTAAATCTTTAACAAGTTCTTCTTTATTGTCATAAGCTTTTACGCGTTCACTAGAAAAATTAATTCTTGCACCTTCTGCCATTTGTGCTCCAAGCGTACCGTACGTAAATACATATGCAATACGAGCTGGATCAATTAATTTTCCAACTTCATAATGAAATTGTACTTCTTGGTCACCAAGTTCTAGCATATCGCCAAGTACAAGAATTTTTTTAGAAAATCCATTTAGTTCATTCATTAAATGGAACGCCGCTTCCATCGCTGTCGGGCTTGCGTTATATGCATCATTAATAATCGTTAATCCTGCATCTGTTTTTAAAACTTCCATACGCATGCCTGTCATTTTCAAATTCATTAAGCCTTGTTTCATTTCTTCCCATGTTACGCCGAAAAATTCAGCAACCGCCATTGATGCTAATGCATTATATACATTATGCTTCCCAAGAACGGGTAAATAAAATACTACATTTTGTGCTTGATTCATCGTAAATTGTGTACCTGTCGCTTCTACTTTTACAGATACCGGGTGATAATCGTTCGCTCTTGCATCACCAAATGTGATTGTCTTTGCTTGTAAATTCATACTCGGTACACGTGTAGTTAACAACGGTTCATCCCCGTTATAAACAAATACACCAGTATCCTGTAAACCTGTGACAATTTCTAGCTTCGCCTCTGCAATTCCATCACGAGAGCCCAAATCCATTAAATGCGCTTCTCCAATATTTGTAATAATCGCTGCATCAGGACGAGCCAGCTTTGACAAAAATTCAATTTCCCCGCGGCTTGACATACCCATCTCTAATACAGCCATTTCTGTATCTTCTTCTAAACTTAAAATCGTCAAAGGAAGTCCAATATGGTTATTAAAATTCCCTTCTGTTTTTTGCACTTTAAATTTCGCTCCAAGTAAGCTTGTCACAATATCTTTCGTGGACGTTTTTCCATTACTTCCTGTTACACCAACCACTTTCACGTTTAACTGATCGCGATAGCTCTTCGCCAATGTTTGCAGCGCTTGTAATGTATCTTCTACAAAAATAACCGGTAAATTTGCCGGTGGGTTCGCTACACCTTTCTTCCAAAGTGTTGCAACTGCACCACCTTCTCTTGCTTTCTCCACAAAAGCATGACCATCGAAACGTTCTCCTTGAATTGGAATATATAAGTTTCCTTTTTCAACCTTCCTTGTATCAATGGAAACACCTTTTATAGCTACATCATTCCACTGCTCTGCTAAACCAGTCCCACATACCATTTGCTCAATTTGCTTTAATGTTCTTTGTATCATAAAAACACTCCTTATACGGAAGAAACACTATTCATTTGAATAGTGCTTCTCCTTTCTTGTTAGATTGTATATTTGATTTTTTGTTTTTCTTCGTGACGCTCAATCGCTAGACGTACTAGCTCTTGAATAAGCTCTGGATACGGCACTCCCGTATTTTCCCATAACAGAGGGAACATACTAAACGGCGTGAATCCCGGCATTGTATTTACTTCATTAATAAATACGTCTCCATCTTTCGTTAAGAAGAAATCCGCACGCGTTAATCCCGCACCATCTAAAGATTGAAATGCACAAATCGCATACTCTTTAATCTTCTCATATTCCGCTTCCGTAATTTCAGCAGGAATATTCATTGCCGTATCACCATCAATGTATTTTGATTTATAGTCATAGAATTCTTTTTTCGCCACAATTTCGCCTACAACAGAACATTTCGGTTCATCGTTTCCTAATACACCAATTTCCACTTCACGACCGATAATATTCTCTTCTACGATAATTTTACGATCAAATTGGAACGCTTCTTCAAATGCATTCTCTAACTCATCACGATTTTTACATTTATTAATTCCAACGCTTGAGCCAAGATTTGCCGGTTTTACAAAACATGGATAACCTAATGTTTCTTCAACTTTTTCATACGCTGTTGTGCGATCTTTTTCCCATACACTGCGAATAAACGAAACATATTTTGCTTGTGGCAATCCCGCTTCTGCGAAAATATTTTTCATAATGACTTTATCCATACCTGCAGCCGATGCTAACACACCATTCCCTACATATGGAATATTCATAAGTTCTAACAAGCCTTGCACTGTCCCATCTTCACCATTCGGTCCATGTAATAACGGGAAGATTACATCGATTGCATTCTTTTTATCAGAAGCTGACATAGGGATAATTTCTGAACTTAATGATACAGGAGAAATTGCATTCTCTTCTCCATTCAATTGCAGCGCTTGAACGCTTTTTACTTCACCTTCAATACGCTCACCGCGCACCCATTGTCCTTGCTCGGTAATATAAATTGGATGAACCTCAAATTTTTCTTGATCTAACGCTTTACTAACAGCAAGAGCCGTTTGTAAAGAAACTTGATGCTCTGCTGATTTTCCACCATATAATAAACCTAATTTAATTTTCATAATGAAATCACCCTAATCGTTTGTTTTCATTTTTCTATTGTAGCACTTTTTACGAAAATAGGTAGTTCCTATTTAAAATAACCAGGCTGACGAAACATTTTTTCTAGTTATATACCTAATAATATGAAAAAAGGAACCTATTCGTGTATGATGAAAACCCTATGACGTTTGCTTCACCACGTCACTTTTTTGTCTTTGCTCTACAAGCCGGTCTAATGATACATAAACAAGACCCGCTACCACACATCCAATCCCTAAAATCGTAAATAAAACGTGCCCCAACAAACGATCAAGTAAAATACCACCAAGTAAAGGTCCAAACGCATTCCCTGTAATCCATTGTAAGCTGGCCGCTCCCATATATGTGCCTCGTAAATGTTCTGGGGCCAAATTTGCTACAAACGTCATTTGCACAGGAGACATGACCATTTCCCCTAATGTATAAATTGCATATACAATTAATAATGTAACAAGAATTACAGTAGCATTCGTCCCTGCCCCTCCAAACCACTTCGGAAGCCAACCAATGGCAAGAAGACCTATCCCAAACAACCAAGCACCATACAGCATCGTTTTCCCTACCGGCTTATCCGTCGCCCATTTCGAAATTTGAAATTGAAACAAAACCACCAAAAGTCCATTTACTGCCATTAAATAAGGAAACGGATTATTCATTCCAAATATCCCTTTCATTTCATTATCAAAATGAAGCGGAAGCATACCTTCTGTTTGCGAAAATCCCATCGAAATAACAATTCCGGTTAATATGTAGATTAGCAAAATTTTATCTTGAAGCACAACTTTCCATACAGATTTTCTCGTTCCTTCTTCCTCACTCATTTGTTTTGCCGCACCCTTTGGCATCGTTTCTTTAATAAGTAGCAAAACTAACATTGCATAAAATAACATAGAGGATGATGCGATAATAAAAATAACAGTTTTAGAAAGAAGCGCAACCGAAGCACCTAGAATCGGCCCAATTGCCGCTCCAATATTATGTCCCATTCGCAGTAAACCATATGCTTCCGTTCGCTTTTCAGGTTCCGTTACATCCGCTACCATCGCGGAAGCTGCTGGGTGGAACAACGAATTACTAAGCCCTAAACAAATAGATAGGATGGCATACGGTATAAAGCCATCTATAAATAAAAAACCAAGCATTAAAACCGAATTGCTGGCCATTGAAAATATCATAATTGGCTTTCGTCCATAAGTATCTGCAATTCGTCCACCTATAAGGGAGCCAAAACTAGCTGCAATAGGGGACAGCGCCATAATAATTCCCACTTCTAGTAGTGAATCCACTTTATCCTTTAAATATAATGCAAAAAACGGCATTAACATCATCATTGCAATTCCGTTTAATGTTTCTCCAATAAATCGAATCCAAACATTACGATCCATTTCCTTTAACTCTTGCCATGTCTTCTTCACATTTCCACCCCTTTTATCGCCCACCTTTCATTTTATGTCAATTTTAGAAAAATGTAAATTTTCAAAATTAAAAAGCCGTTCTTTTTGTAAGAACGGCTTTTTAACTTATAAATTCACAGTTTTTGTATCATCCTTTTCTTTATTTAATGCACTATGCTTTTTGCTATATAAGAAATAGACTATAAATCCAATCACCAACCAAATACCAAAACATTCCCATGTAATCGCTGGTAATTGAAGCATTAAGTATAGACAAAAAATCACTGCTAACGCTGGCAAAAACGGTACAAGCGGTGCTTTAAATGCACGCGGTAAATCCGGATGCGTTTTTCGCATTACAATAACTGCTATTGCAACAAGTACGAATGCAGATAGAGTTCCGATATTTACAAGATGAGCCAACACGCTTAGATCAACAAGTCCTGAAATAAGAGCTGCTACAATACCTGTTATCCACGTATTTAAAAATGGCGTTTTAAACGTCGGATGTACTTTCGAAAAACGTTTCGGTAATAGACCATCACGGCTCATTGCATACGATACACGCACTTGACCATACATCATAACTAACATAACGGTTGTAATCCCTGTAATAGCACCTACCGAAATAACACCAGCCAAACCATCTTGTCCAATAAATTGAAGCGCAAATGCTACTGGATCTGATCTATCCAATTGCCCAAACGGTACAATACCTGTCAAAACAAGAGAAACAGCAATATATAAAACCGTACAAATTAATAGCGATGCGATAATACCGATCGGTAAATCACGCTGCGGGCGTTTCACTTCCTCCGCTGCTGTTGAAACAGCATCAAAACCAATAAAAGCAAAGAATACTGTCGCTGCGCCTACCATTACACCATTAAAACCAAACGGCATAAACGGTGTCCAGTTTTCTGGTTTTACGTATTTAAACCCAGCGAAGATGAATAATAGTACAACGGCTAATTTAATGAATACCATAATGTTATTTACGCGGGCACTTTCACGAACACCTCGTGATAAAAGAATAGTCATAATTAAAATAATAAGAACAGCTGGTAAATCAATAATTCCACCTTTTCCTGCCCCCGGAGCAGAAGCTAAAATCGTTGGAATATGAATTCCAAATCCATTTAATAAAGATTGAAAATAAGCTGACCATCCATTAGCAACAGCTGATGTCGCTAATAAGTATTCAAGCATTAAATCCCATCCAATTAAAAAGGCAAATACTTCTCCCATCGTTGCATACGTATACGTATACACACTACCAGATACCGGTACACTGGAAGCAAATTCAGCATAACAAAAGGCAGCAAAGGCACAAGCTAGTGCAGCTAATGCAAACGATAAAATAACGGCAGGCCCAGAATGTTTCGCAGCAACTACCCCTGTCAGCACGAAGATCCCTGTTCCGACAATTGCCCCTACTCCTAACAGAGTTAAGTCTAATGCCCCTAATGTTCTATTTAACTTTTTCTCACTTCCTTCTTTTAACAGTTGTGTCAGTGGCTTTTTTTGAAAGATTTGCTTCATTCTCTGCACCTCAACATTTTATAATTTTCTGAAAATTTTAATATTTATTTTTATTGTACTTATTACATCTTTTTTCGTCAATAACTTCTGTCGAATTTAATGGAAAAATCATATTTTTACATGAAATAAAAATTTTGCACGAAACAGATTGCGGTAAGTTACCATACTAATCGTTATAGTAAAATAAAAGTAAGAGGATCCTATAGTTATATTTTTATATCATTTTATAAATATTTTTGGTATTTTATATAATGTCGATTCTTTTATTAGAACAAGCACGCTCATAAATGAGCGTGCTTGTTTTGTTTATACAGTATATGAGCCTCGTTCTAGCCAACTATACATATATTGTCCATCTTCCATCTCATGTGCATGTTTTATCACACGCAGCGGACGGAATGTGTCAATCATAACCGCTAGTTCAATTGTTTCTTTTTTACCAAGACTAGCTTCTGTTTTCCCAGGATGCGGTCCATGTGGAATACCGCTTGGATGAAGCGTAATAGAACCTTCCTCCACACCTTTTCTGCTCATAAAATTGCCTTCTACATAATAAAGGACCTCATCACTATTTACATTACTATGATAATACGGTGCCGGAATTGCTTCTGGATGATAATCATATAGACGCGGAACGAATGAACAAACGACAAAGTTATGTCCCTCAAATGTTTGGTGTACTGGCGGTGGCTGATGAATACGCCCTGTAATAGGTTCAAAATCCTCAATATTAAATACCCATGGATATAAATGACCATCCCAGCCAACAACATCTAACGGATGATGCTGCAAAACATGCTTATGCATATAGCCTCTAGACTTTGTCATCACAACAAAGTCACCTTTTTCATCATGCGTTTCTAACATTTCTGGTCCACGAATATCACGCTCACAAAATGGACTATGTTCTAATAATTGTCCATACTCATTACGATAATTACGCGGTGTAGTAATTTGGCTATTTGCTTCAACAACGAGGAATTTTGATTCTCCAGCTTCAGGAATTACACGGTAAATCGTACCGATTGGAATAATAATATAATCTCCTTTTCGATAATGAATCGTACCGAACATCGTCTCAATTTTCCCAGATCCATAATGAACAAATAGCATTTCATCTCCATCGCCATTGCGATAAAAATAGTCCATTTTCTCCGTCGGATTGACAACCCCGATTAGTAGATCTTCATTTCCTAATAGAAAATTCCTTCCGTTCACGGCATCTCCTGTTTTTCTATATTCTTTCGTACGAAAATGACGATGCGCTAACGCCACGTCTTCTTCATACTGCAAATGACAAGATTCAGCTAAAGAAGCATGACCGACTTCAGTTGGCATGTAATGATGATACAAAATAGATTGCGTGCCAGAAAAACCTTTCGTCCCCATTACTTGCTCACGATAAAGCGACCCGTCTTGTTTACGAAATTGTACATGTCGTTTACGAGGAAGTTCCCCCATGCGACGATAATACATGCTCATCCCCCGCTTTCTTTTCTGCTTTTACCGTATTACGCAATGTTCCTAAGCTAGTAATCTTTAACTCTACCACATCACCAGCTTTAAGCCATTTCTCTGTTCCCAGCTCTAAAATACAGCCGCTTCCAACCGTACCAGAACCAAGTATATCCCCTGGGTACAACGTAACATCTTGAGATGCTCTTTCAATCATTTCAGCAAACGTATAATAGATATCTTGAAAATTACCTTTTGACCATTGTTCTCCATTAACATGAGCTGTCATTTCTAAATTGTAACGATCATCGCTTTGATATACGTCTAATTCATCTTTCGTCACAATATACGGCCCAAGTGAAGTAGCAAAGTCTTTTCCTTTTGCTGGTCCAAGTCCAACCTTCATTTCATTCGCTTGTAAATCTCTAGCGCTCCAATCATTCATAATGCAGTAGCCAAAAATATATTCATGAGCTTGTTCACGCGAGATATTTTTACCCTCTTTACCAATGACACATGCAATCTCTAACTCATAGTCAAGTTTCTTTGTTGCGCTCGGGCACAAAATAGCTTCTTCCGTCCCAATAACAGCACGATGATTTGTAAAATAAAAAACCGGAATATCATACCATTCTGGAACAACATCTAAACCGCGGCGGCCACGCGCTGTTTTTACATGTTGTTCAAAAGCATAAAAATCACGAATACTCCCTGGATTTGGTAAAGGCGCACAAAGCTGTACATCCGTAATATGATAAACACCGCTCGTTGGTGTGCCCATCTTACAAATTATTTCCATATATTCATCTGATTTCTCTAAAAAAGAAATCATTGTAGAGGGAAGTTTCCCTCCACTTGCTATATGCATATCAATAACCTTGTCACCTTCAAGCCAACCGGCTCTCATTTCATGTGAAGGAAGACGAAATGTAATAAACTTCATCGTTTTCTCTCCTCGCTTTGAAAGTAAAACCGCGGGCGGAAGGAGTATCTCTCCTAACCGTTATCCCGCTCTAACAGGCAGTATGTGGGAGATATGTCATGAAGAAAAACCGCCTGTAAGAGCCCGATTGGTTCAACTAACCTTCTGGGAAAAAATGCTCCCAGAAGGAAGTTTCACTTTATCCCGCTCTAACGGACAGCATAATACCTATCTATTTCCTGACAAGTCAAAGAAGATAGATCTCAGTACGAGTCCGTTTGATTCAACTAGCCATCAACTTGAAATCACTAAGTTTCACTTTATAGATTTCCTCGACGCGCTTGTTCTCTTTCAATTGATTCAAATAATGCTTTAAAGTTTCCTTCACCAAATCCCCTTGATCCTTTACGTTGAATAATCTCAATAAATAAAGTTGGACGATCCACAATTGGTTTTGTGAAAATTTGTAATAAGTAACCTTCCTCATCACGATCCACAAGGACTTTCAGCTCTTTTAATTTTTCAATTTCCTCATCAATTTGACCAACACGTGCTGTTAATTCTTCATAATACGTATCTGGCGTATCTAAAAATTCCACACCGTTTGCACGAAGTGCAGAAACAGTTTTTACAATATCATTTGTTAATAATGCAAGATGCTGTACACCCGCCCCGTTATAGAACTCTAAATACTCTTGGATTTGTGACTTTCTTTTCCCTTCTGCTGGTTCATTGATTGGAAACTTAATACGACTTCCGTTTGTCATTACTTTCGACATTAAAGCAGAATATTCCGTACTAATATCATCATCATCAAAATGAATCATTTGTTTAAAGCCCATTACATTTTCATAATAACTTACCCATTCTTCCATTTTTTCAACATTACCCACAACATGGTCAACAGCAATTAGTCCTGTTTCTTCAAAAGGAATAGTAGATTCTAGTGGTTCATATCCTGGCATAAACGTACCTTTATAATTTTTACGTTCTACAAGCGTGTGAATTGCATCACCATATGTGCCAATAACTGCCTTTTTAATTGTTCCGTGTTCATCAGATAGCACTTCCGGCGGAGCAATCGCAACTGCACCGCGTTTTACAGCTTCTGCATATGCTTTCTCTACATCTTCTACAAGAAGTGCCACATCTTTTACACCATCGCCGTGCAGTTTCACGAACTCAGCAATGCGGCTATTCGTGTTTAAAGCACCTGACACAACAAAACGCATATTTTTTTGTACAAGCACATAAGATACTTTATCTCGGTTTCCTGTTTCTAAACCGGAATATGCGGCTATACGGAAACCAAATGCTCTTGCAAGATAATAGCTTGTTTGTTTTGCATTACCAACATAGAATTCTAAATGATCAACATCACGTACTGGGAAAAAATCCTCCATTTGTGCCGCTAAAGTATCCATAGATTTTTGTTCCATAAATTCCTCATCTCCCTGTAATATAATTTTCCAATTCTTTCTCCCAAAATCGAAAACGCTTCCAAACATAAGTAAAAAAATAAATTGCACCCGCAATTATTTTTTGTCAATTTTAAATTTTCTATTTTTTACGCCAAATACCTCCCTTTTTCTTACATAGAAAATTCGACTTTTTTCTATTTTTTCTCTCTATATTATATAAATTGAAACTTCCATCAGTTCCTCTTTACTGATAACTCAACGAAAACACAAAGAGGGACTTCGTTTTTTTCGAAGTCCCTCTTTCTATTCACGTTCAAATTCACATAGAGTTTACATTATACTAAAGCATTTGAAAGAAACATGATAAGTGCTGTTAATGCTGTTGCTACTCCTGCTGATCCTAATAAATCCATTTTTGTTAATCCTAACACTTCTTTATTTTCCATCATTCTCATTCTCCTTTTAATAGACTTATATATGCACTTTGTAATAGTTTTCCGTTCTACTATGTACAAAAATTACTATGAATTATACTAACACGCTTGCAAAAAATACGATAAGCGCCGTTAATGCTGTTGCCATTCCTGCTGATCCTAGTAAATCCATTTTTGTTAATTGTAATACTTCTTTATTTTCCATTACCCTCATTCTCCTTTTTTATAGATCTTTATATTAAATTCCCAAGAAATAATTTATTTATAGTTTTTAACTTAATGTCATATTGAATCACATAATGTAACGTTTGTAACATTAATGTAACATAACTTTTTTATTTAAGCAATAGTTCGTATAAAATTATTTATGTTTTTTCAACAAATATAGGGTGCAGGTAGACGATACCTCTCATATTTTGACCATCTCAAACATATTAAATGGTCAAAATAAGTGAGTATATTTATGTAACAACAATGTAACAGTTTCGATATAACATTTAATTTAGTATGATTGAAACAAAGAGGTGATCAGCTTGAAATTAATCGCACTTGATATGGATGGTACGCTCTTATCATCCAATCTAGAAATCTCCCAGGAAAATTTAGAGGCAATACGCAATGCTGAAGAAGCAGGACATATCGTTATGATTTGTTCTGGTAGAGCAAAAGAGGATATTTTAAAACTGCTCGAGCAATACCGCTTATCTCTTCCTCTAGGAGCTAGTAATGGAGCAGTGGTATATGCTGATGGAAAAGTAATTCATTCGCGCACTTTACAAAAAGAAAAAGTATATGAGATTGCGAAAAAGCTCGAAGTTGAGGGATTTCCGTATAAACTCTATACAAATAAGGGTGTATACGCGCCGTATAATTGGAAAGAACAAGTAACAAAGTCTTTTCAACTAAACAAAGATTCCCTTGATGTTACAATTGAAGAAATTGAACGAATTAGCGAGAAGCAACTAAAAGCTAATTTAATTACAACTTTTCAAAGTATTGAAGATGTAGTACTTGACTCAGCCATTGAAATTTCAAAATTTTTCATCCTTACATTCCATAAAGAGGAGCGTACACAATTGCTACAATCTTTAGAGAAAGATGCGGCAATTATGGTGACAGCTTCCGCTCCAACAAACTTAGAGATTATGGACGAACATGGCCATAAAGGCAATGGATTGCAAGAAATGGCAAAACATTTTCATATTCCTTTACAAGATACTGTTGCTATTGGAGATAACTTTAATGATGTCCCAATGTTAGAGGTAGCAGGTTTATCAATAGCGATGGGGAATGCTGAACACGATGTCAAACAGCTATGTGACATTGTAACAGCGACAAATGATGAAAATGGCGTAGCTTATGCAATTAAGCACCACATTTTACAAAAAACAAAACAAAGATAATAGAAAGGGAGAAACCATTAAACTGGTTTCTCCCTTTCTCATAATATATATGATTTATTTAGAAAAATAATTTTGAATTCCTTCAAAAATAGATTGTGAAAGTGTATTTTGATAACTATCAGAAGTTAATTTTAATCTCTCTTCTGTATTAGATAGGAATCCTGTTTCTACTAAAATAGGTGGTGCTTGATTATCCGATTGTAATACGCGAAGTTCTGGACGCTCTACCACTTTTCTATCAGTAGCATTTGTATTTGCAATTAAAGACTTCTGCACAGCATTTGCTAATGCATATGCTTGGGTACTTTTTGGATGGTTAGGATTATATAATGTTTCAATCCCTTTTGCAGTTGTAGCGTCTGCAGAATTCACATGAATACTTACGAAAATATCCGCTTTATTATCATTTGAAATACGAACGCGATCTGCCAATGGAATGAAGACATCTGTCGCACGTGTCATAACCACATTTACACCGCTATGCGCCAATACTTTTTGTAACTTTAAGCTTACTGACAATGCAATATTCTTTTCATATGTACTTCCATATAATGTTCCAGAGTCATATCCACCATGGCCAGCGTCTACAACAATTGTTTTTCCAAATAAAATTGGATTTTCAATCCATTCACCATTCGTATCAAAGTAATACCATTTTCCATCTACTTCAATCCAACCTGTTTTCATTGTTCCATCATTTTGGAAATAATACCATGTACTTCCGTACTGCAACCAACCTGTTTTCATTGCTCCGTTACTTTGCAGATAGTACCATGTATTCCCGGATTGAAGCCAACCTGTTTGCATAGCACCGTTACCTTGTAAATAGTACCATGTATCCCCTAGTTGTAACCACCCTGTTTTCATTGCTCCATCTGCTTGCAGATAGTACCATGTATTCCCTAGTTGCAGCCAACCTGTTTTCATTGCTCCGTCTGCTTGTAGATAATACCATGTATCTCCTAGCTGCAACCAACCTGTTTTCATTGTGCCGTCTGCTTGGAAATAGTACTTCTTATTACCATCTACAATCCAACCTGTCTGCCTAACACCTGTATTGTCCAAATAGTATGTTACACCGTTAACCTTTACAAAGCCTGTTTGCATCACACCATTTGAATCAAAGTAATACCATTTATTATCTTGTTGGAACCAACCTGTTTTCACTTGACCATTTTCTAGTAAGTAATAGTTTTTATCACCGTCTACTACCCAACCTGTTTTTAACGTTCCATCTGGATTAAGATAATATTTCTTATCACCATCTGTAATCAAACCCGTTTTCATTGTTCCATCTGGTTGAAAGTAATATCTTTTGTCTCCTTCAGTTAGCCAACCTGTTTGCATGGCACCATTATTTTGTAGATAGTACTTTTTATCACCATCTACAAACCAGCCTGTTTGCATCGCACCGCTACCTTGTAGGTAGTACCATGTATCTCCTAGTTGCAGCCAGCCTGTTTTCATTGCTCCGCTACCTTGTAGGTAGTACCACGTACTTCCTTCTTGTAGCCAACCTGTTTGCATCGCGCCATTACTTTGCAGATAGTACCATGTACTTCCTTCTTGTAACCAGCCTGTTTTCATTGCGCCATTACTTTGCAGATAATACCATGCACTTCCTTCTTGTAGCCAACCTGTTTTCATTACACCATTACTTTGCAGATAGTACCATGTACTTCCCTCTTGTAACCAACCGGTATAAAACTTACCGTCTTTGTCCACGTAGTACCAGTTACCATCCTTGTTCATCCAACCACTTTTTTGCTGTGGCGCTTGCAGTAAATTTCCCTGTGTTTGACTTGTTGATGCCTCATTCACAGTCCCTTGTGTGCTTCCCGTACTTGCTGATCCTGTCGGGTTCCCTATCGTTTGTTGTTCAGTTGATAGTTTCACTTGCTGCGTTTCTGCTAAACTATATATGGGATTTATAACATAGCTTAACGTCAATGCAACAACTGCGGCTTTTTTTAACATATACCCTACTCCCTTTTTTTAGAAAAATAGTCACAATATTTATTGTAACAAGGTGGTCAGAAAATACAATATTCAGCTAATTTGTAAAAAAATTCAGAAAAACGTCATGCTTTTTTCATTCCCCCACTGATGGAAGGCTCTCACCAATCAGGCGCCTGCCAGCAGTTATCCCCCATATCCTCTTAGTTCTCTTTGCATCTTGAGTAGGGGCGAACAGCGGGAGAAATCCTCTGACCTAACATACAAGAACTCTACTAAAAAATTATTCTATTTCTTATAAAACGAGCATACAATAATAACAGATTCTTAATAAAGGGGAGAAAACATGGACAAGTTATTCCTACATGTTTTGAACTATATTTGTTTAATGCTCGTTATTTTAGGAGCATTACTCTTATTCCCGTTCTTCCCGACGTTCGTCCTCTTTTTAGTGTTTCTCTTCATGTTCGGGATTGCTATTATCATTTCACTTGGGTCATCGGAAGAACAACAAAAAGAAAGCAGAATTCAGCGTGCAAAGCTGTAAATTCTGCTTTCTTTTTTCAATCATAACGTATTCTTGTTAAACCGATAACAAAGAATATACCAGCAAAAAGAAGTAACACTCCAACATATCCTGTTATATCTGCCAGTGCTCCTCCTCTAGCAATTAATTCTGTAAAACCACGCATTGCCCATGTTTGTGGAACAAAGTTAGCAATCTTTTGCATAAACTCCGGCTCTATCTCAATTGGCCAATACAACCCACTAATCATACAAGTTGAAACAATGACGATATTTCCTAATGCCGATTGTTGCTCTGTCGTTTTTACAACACTTGCTAACAATAAAGCTAAACCGATTACTGCAAGCAGCAGCACCGAGACAAGAACGATAATCCCTAACGTATCTCCCCACTGCACATCAAATAACAGATTCGTTAATATCATAAGTGCTCCAAATTGAAACCAACCAATTAGGAAGAATGAAAGAATATATCCAGCTAGTACTTGAGCTCTTGTAACAGGTGTTTCTAACAATCGATGCCACACACCCATTTGCTTTGCTTTTAAAATCGTTCCTGTTGCACTGAGCATAACAATCATTACAAATAAAATTGAAAATCCTGCTGCTCTAGCTGATACACCGCTGATCGCTTTCTGTCCCGTTACAATAGATTCTTTTTGAATATGAACAGGTTCCGCTTTTGTATGAATGCTGTCATACATTATCTCCCAAGGCTTTCCGCTATTTTGGCTCCATTCATTTGCCCCTTTTACCTCCACCTCCATTTTTTTCAATGTGTTTTGCAACGCTTGTTCTACAGAAGCACCTCCTGTAAAATCAGCGCTAGATTCAAACCGAACTTTTTCATTTTCTCCATCTAGTATATGCTTTTGAAAGCCCCTCGCAATCGTTACAATACCAGAGGCTTTTTTATTTTCAATTTTCTTCGTTGCCTCTTCATATGATCCTTTTTCCACACTTACAAGATCGCTATGCGTTAAGGATTCGTAATAGGAAGCCGATAATTTGGATTGATCCTCATCAACTAAAATGATTTTCACCTTATCATTACCGCTTCCACCTAGAAGTCCGCCAAAAATTAGCGTAAAAATAATTGGCATACCTAACATAAGAAAATAATTTTGCGGCTTCATCAATATTTGTTTTAACTCTAGTGAACAAATCGCCCAAATTTTTTTCACTGCTCTCTCCTCCTATCTAGTACGTAACCGTAATGTTCCAATGATAACGGAAAGTATGCCAGCACTAGATAAACTTAAAATAATTGGTAGTAACGTATTCCAAGACGTTCCTGACATAATATCTAGGAAACTCGTAAGTGCCCATTTATTCGGCGCAATATTGGCAACCTTTTGTAATGTATCTGGAAATACATAAATCGGTAACATAGAGCCTCCTAATATTGCTAACAGTTGAATACCAATGCCCCCCATAACATCTGCTGTTTTTTCATCTCGAATAAATGCAGCAATCAGCATTGATAAGCCCGATACACAAATTGCATAGGAAATTCCTACTGCAGTAAGCTGGACAATGTCATCTCCCCAATTCACACTAAATGCATAATGAGTTGCAATAACAAAAACTCCAAATTGAATACACGCAAATAACAATGTTCCAAAAAATTTACCTAACAAAACAGAATAGGAACTTGTCGGTGTAGATAATAACCTTGCTAACGTTTCTGTTCTTTGTTCCCCTACAATTGATTTTGCACCAACTGTTACGTTATATAGTAGAAACATAACTAACATCGCCGCAGCATAATATTGCATAGCAACAACTGTCTTTTTACCAATTTTACCTGTCTCGACTCCACTTTTATTTGAAGTTGCAATAGCTTGTAAATCAGTTCCGACACTCTTTACTACTTCTTGCACATTGCCTTGCTGAGATTGCGCTAAGTCAGTTGCCACACTCTTTGTAGCAAAAGCTACTGTTTGCGCTCGTTCAGAAAAAGAACGAATCAATGAATCTGCAATTTTTGCTTGTATGTCTTTTGCGGGATCAGTAAGCAGTTCAACTTCTTTTAGTTTTCCATCTTGTATATGCTCACTCCACTGCTTCGGGATAATAATCCCAACATCAATTGTTTTCTTCTGCAACATATCTTCTAAATCGGTTCGCGAGGAAACTTTCTTAACTTTCACATCATCTTTTATTCCTTTTGCCTCTAATACATCTGTTCGAAACATATTAGCAAACGTATCCTCATCCTCTTGATAATATCCAATTACGGTTTTTGGTAATCCGCCCTCATCCATGAAACCACTTAAGGCTGATCCTAAAATAGCTGTTAATAAAAGCGGCATAAGCAGCATCATCATAAAGCCGCGCCGATCTGTAAACCGTATCTTAAAATCTTTCCATGCGATAATAAAACTTTTCATATTTTCTCTCCCCCCTAATCACGAAGTGAACGACCTGTTAGTTGTAAAAAGAGTGCTTCTAGATTCGGTTCTTGTACTTCAAGCTTCACAATTTGCACACGATTGCCAACAACCTCTGAAACGACCATACCAACTGCATCACCATTAACGAGAGCAATATCAATGGTATTAGAATCCTCATCAGCTACAATACGCTCTACAACAGGAAGTGCTTGTAATTTCTGCAATAATTCTTGATCATAACGATTCACCTGTAACTTCACCATGAAACCATCTGTAAGGCGGTTACATAATTCGCTTTTCGTTCCAAGCGCAATTACCTTGCCATGATCTACAATTGCAATGCGTTCACATAAATATTCAACTTCCTCCATGTAATGACTCGTATAAATAACTGTCATTCCCTTTTCATTTAACCTTTTCACTGTTTCTAAAATATGATTCCGTGATTGCGGATCAATCCCAACTGTTGGTTCATCCATAATTAATAGTTCAGGTTCATGCATAAGTGCTGCACCAATATTTATGCGGCGTTTCATACCACCTGAAAATGTTTCAATTTTATCTTTAGCGCGGTCTTCTAGACCAACATATGTTAGCACCTCATCTGCACGTTTCTTCGCAACTGCTCCGCTAAGGCCGTACATTTTCCCCCAGAAAATTAAATTTTCTTTAGCTGAAAGTGTAGGATATAAAGCAATATCTTGTGGAACAACACCAATTTTTTGTTTCGCTTCCATCGGATACTCCTTCACAGATTTCCCTCCAACGCGTATATCCCCACTATCATATGGAAAGAGCCCGCAAATCATGGAGATTGTTGTTGATTTTCCCGCACCATTTGGACCAAGTAATCCAAAAGTTTCCCCTCTCTCAATCGAAAATGACACACCTTTTACAACTTCTTTTTTCCCAAAGGATTTTGTAATATGATCTACGACTAACATGTCGATTCAACCCCTTTAATGTAATCTCATTCTGATTGTAAAAGAATTCCATCACATTTCCATCTCTCTTTAGATAGAAAATACATAATAAAAAAGCAGCATTAACTGCTGCTTTTTCATACTTATCTATGCCAAAAGTCATATGTAAGCTGTCACACCGTATCGCACTGCAAAAATAGCTGCTTGTGTGCGGTCGCGAAGCTCCAATTTACTAATAATATTGGAGACATGATTTTTTACCGTTCCTTCTGTAATAAATAATTTCTCCGCGATTTCTTTATTATTTAATCCATATCCTAGTTCCCGCAACACTTCTATTTCTCTCTCTGTTAACTGTCCTATTTGTTCTGGAACACGCTGCTCAGCAATACTATCTACTTTCGTTCTCTTTAATTCTTTCACAATTTGAGCGGTTATGTCTTGCGGAAGTACAACTCCGCCTGCATGTGCAGTCAATATTGCCTGCACAATTGTATCTGTCGCCATATCTTTTAATAAATAGCCACTTGCTCCTTGTTCAAGTGCTTCAAAAATAAGTTCACTATCATTAAACGTGGTCAACATCAGTACTTTTATGTTAGGAAACTGTTTCTTTATTAAACGTGTTCCCTCTACACCATTTGTATGAGGCATGCGAATATCCATTAAGATAATTTCAGGCTGAAATTCTTCAGCTTTTTGCACAGCTTCCATCCCGTTATTTGCAGTTCCAACCACTTCAAGCTCTGGGCGTAAATTTAACAACATCGCTAATCCATCACGAACTAACGACTGATCGTCAACAATCATAATTCGAATCATACCGTTCCCCCTATTACCCACGTCTTTTCCCGAAGTGGGAACTCCACTTTTAATTGAAACCCTTTCTCTTTTTCACTTTCAAACCGAATCATGCCCCCGCGTTCTTCTACACGTTCTTTCATATTAATAAGTCCAAAACCAGGATTCACTTCATTTACACCTGTTCCATCATCAGAAATAGATAAATGCACTTTTCCATCCAAACAAGAAAGCATGATTTCGCATGTAGCCGCCTTGCCATGACGTTTTGCATTTGTTAATGACTCCTGCACAATACGCAATATTGTTGGATGGAGTGACAACGGAATGGTGACTGGATCACCATGTAATTTAAATGTCGTTCTCACATTTGTTACCTTCGAAAATTCACCTAGCATCCGCCTAATATTACCAACTAAATCCCCTGTATTCTCTTCTTCTTTCAAAGTTCGAACTGATGCTCTTACTTCTTGTAACGATTTCCTTGCTAACTCATGACACGTTTGCAAAACCACTCCAGTCTGATCTGATTTCTGTTTCAATAACTCCTCAGCAAGCTGTAATTGAACAAGTAATGCCGTCATATTATGACCGACTGTATCATGAATTTCACGTGCAATATCATTTCGTTCTTTAACTGCAGTTAATTCTTCTACTTCTTTTGCATATAGCCGCAATTGCTCATGTGCTTCTTGAAGTGCTTCGTGTGATGAATTTAACTTTTCGTACTGTTCATCTACCGTTTGCCGAGCTAACATTAATTTTTTAATTAATCCTCCACTAAGAGCACTAAATACAACGAACATGAACGAAATCATATTTCCCCAAATTTCAAGCTCTCCAAAATATTGATATGAATATATTAAAATAGCAAACCAACCTATAAAGAAAAAGCCTATAAAAAACCGTGCTGTCACTTTCGAATGAATATTAATAAATAAAGTTACTGCATCTACACCAAATAAGATTAAATACAGGTCTACCTTTGGAAATAAAATTCCAAATATAACTGTTACAATTCCATTAGATAATAATATAAAAAATATCCGCCGCTCCCTGTTATGCGACATCATAAGTAAAAAATGATTCACAACATAAATCAAACAGGCAGTACCAACAAATATTTGTAGTCCTAGTACTCCATGTGGAATCTGCAGAGCATACACAATACAAATGAGAACAATCGTAAGTAGCCGGGCATATCCTAGCATACAGTTTCACCTCGTATTCAAACAAAATGTACAAACTTCATATTCTTCTCCTCTTTATGAACCTCCTTTTTAGAAATAAAAAAATCTAGTTTATCAAATTATCTTAATAATATACTAAAAGGAAATTTATAACAATGAACGTAAAATACAGTGAAACTTTCATTAGGGGGATCTTACCATGAATACACACGAGCTAAAAAAGCTGGCATACACCAGCTTTTTAATTCTTCATATCCATACTATTCTCTAAATCCTCATATAATTTTGTTCTTAATAATTCTTTTTGCTCTTTTTCATTATATAGGCTCTCCAGCTCTACAACATTTGTCGTTTCAGACATTTTGCATTCTAACTCGTATATACTTTGCTCCACACTTATAAGCTGCTCTTCCAAATTTATAATACCTTTATCTATAGGTATTTGTTTTGACACAGCTACTATTTTTTCCTTTTGTACAACAGTAACAGTTTGTTGTTCTTTTTCTCTGCTCTCTCGCCACTTCTCGCGTGCCCAAGCATAATTCCCAGCAAATCCATACACTGTTTGATTATCAATCCAATACGTTTTCGCAAACAATTTATTTAAGAAATAACGGTCATGGGATACAGCCAGAATAGTTCCATTATACTGTTCAAGCGCTTCTTCTAATACTTCTCTCGATTCAATATCAAGGTGGTTTGTCGGTTCATCGAGTACAAGAAAATTAATATCTTGATGCATGAGCTGTGCTAACCGCAAACGCATTCGCTCGCCCCCGCTTAATTGATTCACCTTTTTAAATACATCTGGTCCGTAGAATAAAAAACGAGCAAGTATATGACGGGCTTCTCCTTCTGTTACTGCTACCTGTTCTCGGAACATTTCTAACACCGTTTGTTTACCGTTAACGATCATATGTTGAGACAAATAGCCAAGCTTTACTCCACTCCCAATACGAATTTCACCCACATCTGGATTCATTTCTTGTAGTAATAAATTCAATAATGTTGTCTTTCCTGTACCATTACGTCCAACAATCGCAACGCGCTCTTGAAAACGAACATGTAATTCTACATTTTGAAATAAAACACGTTCACCAAAATTCTTTCCGACTTCTTTCATGATAACAACATCTTTCCCGCTGCGTTCTTGCCCTTCAAACTGAAGCCCCATTTGCTTATGCTCTAAGACAGGCTTCTTCAATTTTTCCATACGCTCTAAAGCACGTTCCATATTGCGGGCGCGTTTATGCAATCCTTCATTAGGCGGATTCGCCTGGTTAGCCCACTCCCTAAGTCTTTTGATTGCCTCTTTCATTTTCTTTATTTTCTTTTGCTGCTCTTGATACGCTTGGAACTCTCGCAGTAATCTTTCTTCTTTCTCCTTTACAAACTGTGAATAGTTCGTATGATATACATGCAATTCCCCATCTTCTAAATCAAAAATCTTCGTTACGACTTCATCCAAAAAATAACGGTCATGTGAAATCACAACAACTGTCCCACCGTATTCCTTTAAAAATTGCTCAAGCCATTCCACCGCGAATAAATCTAAATGATTTGTCGGCTCATCGAGAAATAATAAGTCTGGCTTCTTAAGGAGCATATAAGCTAGGCTTACTTTCGTCTGTTCACCACCGCTTAGCTCTATAAAACTTCGCGGAAATAATTCTGTTATTTGCAGTCCATTAGCGACTTTCATGATATTCGCTTCGACTTCATAACCACCTAAAAAGGAAAACTGCTCCTGTATTTCTCCGTACTCCGTCATCATTTTTTCCGTAACGCTCGCCTCATGCTCTTCTGCCATCTTCTGTTCAAGTTCACGCATCTTCCTTTCTAATGCTTGCTCTTTCGCAAATGCAGAACGTAATACATCATATACAGTCATCCCTTCAGTAAACTTTGGAATTTGGGCAACATGACCAATACGCGTACCCTTCTTCATATAAATAGCACCGCCATCCACATGTTCTATTCCAGTTAACAGTTGAAAAATTGTTGTTTTACCACTACCGTTACGACCAACTAAACCAATGCGGTCGCCTTCCTTTATCTCAAACGATATATTTTCAAATATGACATTTCCACCAAATGTCTTCGCTATATTATTTACACTACAAATCATCATCTTTTCCGTACTCCTTTCAACGTAAAAAAGCCATGAGTAAAGAACCTTACCCACGGCTTTTATTTCAAAATAGAAAAGGGAACCACCATCGTTCCCTTTTCACACGTTTCTATAAAATGGGTGAAGAGACCTCTATCGTTCAATAGTTGTTATGAAATTGCTAAAAAAGGGCATACGTATCCCGTTAGCAACTACACGATGAAAAATTGCACGACAAATGTAGATAAAATCTAAAAATTGCGTGCGTACAACTATAGAACGATTCATCTCTTTCACCTCTTTCGTACGGAATTTTATACTTACCATTTTATTATACTCTCCTAAAATACGTTTGGATAGTCATTTTTCTGAAAATAATGTAAATAGACACATTCATACATAAAAGACAGCTGTGGTTCAAAAATAAAAGGAGGCATAGCACATGATAGATATTGTAAAAACTGTTATTCAAATTTTAGTTGATGCAAAACCAATTGTTGATGAAATTAACAATTCATGAAAAGACGACGAAAAAAGTAAAGACGAGATATCCTAAATTAGGCAGGGTATCTCGTCTTTGTTTTTCTCTACCACAAATTGCTGTTATACAATTTTTTTATAATATGCGTGCTTCTCCATCAGTTCCTCATACGTACCTTCACCTGTAATATGCCCATCCTCTACTACAAGAATTTGATCCGCTTGTAGTATTGTCGATAAGCGATATGCGATGACAAACATCACTTTATTGGAAACGACACATTTCTTTCTTCTTTCATATGATAATCCCGTTTTCCATTTTTTCCCTAATCCCACTATAAAGGATTTAAAATGACTTTTCACGAATATGTACTAGTTGGAATATGGCAAATAGGGGGAGAAATATGTTTTTAACAATGGTAAATTATATCCAACCACTTGAGGTTGTGGAGCATTATCTGGAGGAGCATATTCAATTTTTAGATAAATACTATGATCTAAACAAGTTTATATTTTCAGGGCGCCGTAACCCTCGCGTTGGTGGAATCATTTTAATGAATGCTGCATCTGAACAAGAGGTAGAAACAATTATTACGGAAGATCCTTTTTATATTCATAACATTGCTCGTTATGAAATTATTGAATTTACACCAACAAAATACGCAGACCCTTTTCGAATATTCATTAATGATACGCCAAATATAGGATAATTCATATACATACGGTTACAGGGGGAGAATAATGGAGACACAACAACAGCTATTCTTTTTAAATCAGATTGGACAACAAAAGCCAAACAGCATGCAAAATAAAGAAACAGCTTGCCCATTTTGCGATCAAACACAACTAAGCAATATTTTAGAAACGGATGAAACAATTATTTGGCTAAAAAATAAATATCCGACATTACAAAATACATTACAAACAGTCATTATCGAAACTAATAATTGTCACGATCATATTGCAACCTATACACAAAAGCATATGCGAAAGCTTATCCGATTTTCAGTTAAACACTGGTTATCATTAGAAGAAAGCGGAAAATTCCAATCCGTCATTTTATATAAAAACCATGGACCTCTATCAGGGGGAACAATTCACCATGCACATATGCAAATTATCGGTATGGAACATGTCGACTATCGACAAAATGTAAGAACCGAACATTTCAAAGGAATCATTGTAAACAAGGAACACGGAATCGAGTTGAATATTTCCACTCATCCAATTATCGGTTTTACAGAGTTTAACATTATAATAGAAAATATGAATCAAATTGATCTGATGGCCGACTATATTCAAAAAACTGTACGCTACGTATTACACGATTTTCATAAGAGGTGTAATAGCTATAACATGTTCTTTTACAAACTAGATAGACAAATTATATGCAAAGTTGTTCCTCGTTTCGTTGTTTCGCCGTTATACGTTGGCTACAACATTCCTCAAGTTTCTACACAATTACAGGGAGTAAAAGAACAGTTAAGGACATATTTTATAGAAAAATAGAGTAGGTCATCATACAACCTACTCTTTCATAACACCTTTATTTTTATAATACACATCCTCTAACCCGATGTTGTAATTCATATTTTTATCCGTCCACTCCGTTCCAAGATTACCAGGCCAGCCGGATGTGTTCGCTGTATATTTTAGTAACTCAAATTCTGTTAAACCCTTCTGTACACCTCTTTTATAGCCCTTTGCCAAATGGGGCATGGCAATTTGAGCATTTGTTCGCGGATCTTTTAATTGCTCATCCGTTACATTTTCAGGAGCAATTCCACCACCACGATGCAATTGAAATAGCCCAAATGATGTTCCATGATCGCCAACGGCTCTTGGATTTAGACGGCTCTCATGCTCGGCAATTGTAAGGGGTATCCATTCTGGGAGATTATATTTCTTAGCCTCTTCGCTAATAATTTGTTTCATCTGTTTTGCTTCTTCTGAATCAACATAGCTTGGTTGATTTATAGCTCTTTCTATTCCTTTTGATTCGCCCCGAAAAAACATATATATTCCCACAACTGCTAAGAACCCTATAAAGAACTTCTTCACTTATCTTACCTCTTCTTTCGCTGAAATTTGTCCCCTTTCAGCCTTACATATATACAATTGCTTCATTATCTATCATACCAATAATATTCAATACCGACATCCTTCTGAGGTCTGATTTTGTGATGCAGAAGATACGAAACATACATGAAAAGGTAATATTCCTATTATATCTTATAAAATTGAACTGTATTTTTATAAATAGTTTCCGCTGCATCTTCAAGTGCTAATCCTTTTACTTCACTCACACTCTTTAACACTTGTAAAATTATACGCGGATGCGTCATTTCATCATTAAATTTCCACGGCCCATCCGTTTCTACCATAAGATGCGATAATGGATAAAAAGCAACAATATCCTTAATTTTTTCTTTATATACAATGTCAGGTGTAATAGAGATATAATATCCATTCTCTATCATTCTCTCCATCGTTTGTTGACTCCCCTTAAACCAATGAAAGTGAGCTCGGCGTATTTGATAAGATTCAAGTAAATCACAAACAACCTCTGCGTCGGAATACACAGCGTGTAATACAATTGGCAAATCATATTTTTGAGCCAAGTATATGAACCTTTCTAGTATTTCAATATATGGTTTCAATAACAAATTTGGATTTTCTTGTCGTAAATAGTAGGGTAAACCAACTTCTCCAATCGCTACAATGTTATGCGCTTCCTTTTCAATCAGTTGATAAATCTTTTCACATTGTTTGAAATCAATGTCTTGCTCGGGATGATATCCAAGAGCTGGATATATAAACGAATAGTTCCTTGCTAACTCCAACGTTTGTTGACAAGAATGATAATTCATGGAAACAGCAATCATTCCTGTGATTTCCTTCGCCTTTTGTATATCTTTAATTAACTGTAATTGCTCTTCTTTTTTATATTGATCCAAGTGTATATGGCTATCAATCCATCTCATTTCCATCACCTCTTTCTTTTATTTTAATATAATTTTCTATAGTTCTAAAAGGTATGTATAATAAAAAAACAAGAAGGCCATCCTTCTTGTTCATCTATCTATTAAACAATGAAATTGGTAATCACATCAAAAATCCCAATACATGCAATCGCAACGCCAAAGTAGCTAAAACACTCTACAAATGAAAACTTAACTACTTCTTCTTTTTGCATCCCTCTCGTCTCCCTTCTATAATCTCCCTAACTTCTATATTTGTTTTCATTATGAGCGAAATATGACAAAAGAGCCATCGAATTTACTTACGTTAACCTTACACTTTTGTAAGGTTTTAAAAAAATAGCCTCATCTCTCTTGAGATGAGGCTTACAGTTAGTTGGTTGTTAATCCTTTTCATCACATCATTGCTTCAGACAGAAAGACATATTTCATTCTTTCTACCTTTATTGTAAGTAATACTACCAAGTACAACCATCGAATTACATTACACGTACCTTACAAAAATGTAATGCTACTGTAAGCTAATTCGATAGTTATAACCCCTCCTATTTCGTACAATTAAGTCAGAAACAGGGCATCTAAAAAACTGTTTTTACTATATTAAACAAGTAAGGAGAGATTCTAATGGACTCGCTAACAGTGCGGCTCTTCTTACAGCATGAATTTATACTACCGCAATGAGTCTTATATAATTTTGTGTTCCCCTTTCCCCTTATATAGATAAAACCGAAAAGACGACCTTCTATGCCAGGTCGTCTTTTCCCATTTCCCTTATGCTATTTTACCCTCTTGCAACGCTTCTTTTAACTGTGTAAACGTCTCATTTAATTTTTCTGTCATTAGTTGCATCACTTCTTTACGATCCATCTGCGCTGCTTGCTCCACTTTAATCGGATCACCAAAAATTAACTGCGCCCTTTTTCCACGAAACAAGTCTTTTAAATTATTAGGCCCAATGTATGCAGCTGGAACTAACGGAACATTAGAGCGAAGGGCAATCGTAACAGCGCCAGCTTTCAGTGAAGTTGCTTCTGCAGATCTCGTTCCGCTCGGAAAAATCCCAACAACTTTTCCTTCTTTTAATAATCTAGATGGAATTTTCAGTGTACTTGGTCCTGGATTTTCACGATCAACCGGGAAGGCATTTACATTCTTAAAAAACCAATTCCCAAATTTACTTTGAAACAATTCTTTTTTCGCCATGTAATGAATTTTCGTTGGTAATATTCCCGTTGCTAACATTACAACATCCATCCAGCTTGTATGCGTACAAGCTACAACATACGCTCCGTCTTGCGGTAATTTTTCTTTTCCATACACTTCTACTTTTCCGAAAGTTTTAAATATATATTTCAACGACCTTGTAATGAATGTATACATTCGATCTGTTCCTTTCTACAATTCAATTTTTTATAACTGTATTTACCTTTAATTATAACACTAAGTATTAATAGTTAGTATTAAAAATAAGTGACAAATTTCAAAATATTGTTCTTACAAAAAATATAGTCCTACCTGAAGCTAATTCAGCAGTAACTTCTCCTCATATTACATTGCAGTGCAGCTCTTCTTTCAATAATCGTATGTACTTGTACCCGCTCTTTAGGTTCCCTGTTCTCCTTTCTATAAGGTAAAACTTCCATCAATGGTCTTTTCATTCCCCACCGATGGAAAGCTCCCGCCTATATTCTGTAGAAAAGCGGAAGCGCCCCGCCCAGAATCGCAGGACGCCCGCGCCCAAGGCAGAGAGGCGCTTTTCGCCTCGTCCGAGGGGGCGAAACGACCGGAGATTCTAGCCGCTAGAGCTGAAAAACGCTTCTCTCTCAACCTTGAGGTGGGGGTCTTATTGCCAGCGAATGGCGGGATAAATGAAAAGGGCTGCTTGTCATCATACAAGCAGCTCTTTTTAATTTGTTTCATACATAATTTCACCTGTTTTACTTATATCATAACCACCGATAGCACGCAGTTCATTTTGAAATTCAGAAGACTGTAATACTTCTTTTACTGTCTCAATCAACGCAGTATTTTCTTCTGTTTTTAAAATCACTAAATCATAACGTTCTTTTATAACTGGAACAAAATCTATATTTACAATTTGCGCTACCTTTTCTGTCCCTATCCCTACATCCGCTTTTCCATTCGCTACTTGAGAAGCAACGCCAATATGGTTTGACTCTTCCCAGTCATACCCGACAATACTCTTTTTAGATATTCCATTTATGCGCAATTGTTCATCAACAAGGACACGAATACCAGATCCTCTTTCCCTATTTACAAATTGAATGGATGCATCACATAAATCATGTAATGTCTTTATGCGTTTCGGATTTCCTTTTTGCACATAAAAACCGGATGTTCTTGATAATAAGTTAATAACAATACAAGGTTGTCCAACTAAAATTCGTTTCACATACGGAATGTTGTATTCTCCTGTATCTCCATCGAACAAATGGAGACTAACAATATCTCCTTTTCCTTGATACATTTGAATCAAACTTGCTAAGCTCCCTTGATATGCCCTTAGTATATTAGGAGCTTTCAAATGATTTTCTAAATGTTTGGTTAACATATCTAGAGACAAATCTTGTCCGCTAATAATACAAGAATGGGATTTATTTGTTTGATTTATTACCTGTATAGATGATGAATCAGCTTGTATCTTCCCTGTTTTCATCTTTGTAATATATCGCTCTAAATCACTTGCATCAATACGCATTTGCCTACCAACTCGATAAGAGGGCAAATCACCTTTTTTAATCAAATCATACACTGTTAATTTCGATACTTTTAATCGTTTCGCTACTTCTTCTGTTGTGTAGGAATGATGATCCATAAGCCGATTCCTCGCTTTCTGCCTTCATTGTAACAAAAACAATAGTTTTTCTTCTATTTATTTTTACTATCGTGAGAAAAATCACAACATATCTAATTATAACTATTTATAATTAGATATAATTAGTTATAATTAAAAAGGGATGAAAGAAAGGAGAAATGAAGATGAACAAGTACATATTTCGTTTTATTTACAGTATTTTATTCGCGCTATTTCTCGTAATAAGTACAGGATGTACAAACACAAGTAAACAAGAAAAAACAACTGCTAAAAAAGAAAACATTGAACTCACCATTTCTGCTGCAGCTAGTTTACAAGACGCTCTAAAAGACATTCAAACACAATATGAAAAGAAAGAACCAAATGTAAAGCTGTTATTTAACTTTGGAAGTTCTGGCGCTCTTCAGCAACAAATTGAACAAGGAGCTCCTGTCGATCTATTTTTCTCGGCCGCAGAGGACAAATTCGAAACGCTTGTAAATAAAGGTATCATTGATCAAAAAGAAGGAAAAAATCTGCTCGGCAATGAGTTAGTATTAATTATTCCAAAAGATAGTAACATAAAAGATTTTCAAACATTAAAAGAAGATCAAGTGACAAAAATTGCATTAGGTACACCTGAATCTGTTCCGGCAGGTAAATACGCAAAAGAGGCTCTTACTCATCTAAACCTTTGGAACGATCTCCAAAATAAAATGGTATACACAAAAGACGTACGCCAAGTATTAACGTATGTGGAAACAGGAAGCGTTAATGCAGGGATTGTTTATAAAACAGATGCACTTATTTCTAAGAAAGTAAAAATGGCTAACACAGCACCAACAAATTCGCACGAACCAATCCACTATCCACTAGGTATTATAAAAGCAACGAAACATAAAAAAGAGGCAACCGCTTTTTACGAATATTTACAGTCTAAAGACGCTATAGCTATCTTTAAAAAATATGGTTTTACAGTGCTGTAGTAATCATTATGATATTTGATGCATTTTGGTCGCCTATCATTCTTTCACTAAAAATTGCTGCACTTGCTACTATAATCGTGATGGTGTGTGGAACAATTATTGGACGTGTTCTAGCTCGTTCGTCAAAACGCTATAAAGTTTTATTAGAAACATTTTTCTTATTGCCAATGGTACTCCCGCCTACTGTAATTGGATTTTTTCTTATTATTATCTTTGGAAAAAACAGTCCCATTGGCCAGTGGATAGAAACTTTGTTTCAACAATCTATTATGTTCACATCTTGGGCCGCTGTTATTGCTTCAACTGTGGTTGCATTTCCACTTATGTACCAATCAGCAAAAACAGGGTTTATCATAGCTAATGAACAAATTGAAGATGGTGCTAGGGACCTCGGAGCAACTGAAATACAAGTGTTCTTATATGTAACATTACCACTTGCTTTCCCTTCTCTACTTGGCGGAATGATTTTAAGTTTCGTACGTGCCCTAGGAGAATTTGGTGCAACGCTTATGTTCGCCGGAAACATTCCCGGTAAAACACAAACAATTCCAACTGCAATCTACATGGCAATTGATTCGAGTAACATGTCACTTGCGTGGGCACTTGTTCTCACAACTGTCGGTATGTCACTTATCTTTTTGTTGCTCATTCAGCTTATAAACAAAAGAATAGCATCTTCCTAACAGCAGCTTTCGACAAAGCTGCTCTTTTTTGATTATTTCCCGCGAAATGAGATGAAAAGACGATTTCCTTGTAGAATTATAGAAGAAAAGGAGAGATTTCATGTTTAATCAAACACTTTGCTTTATAAGAAAAGATGATGAAATATTAATGCTCAATCGACAGAAAGCACCGCTGCAAGGCCTTTGGAATGGCGTTGGCGGTAAGATGACAGAAACCAAAACACCAACCGCATGCATTCTACGCGAGATCGAGGAAGAAACAGGTCTATCCTTAACAGGGAAAGAAGTTACATATAAAGGAACGTTATCATGGACAATTGACAATACACACTTCAGGGGATTATACCTGTTTACCGCAAACCTCCCAACCCATTTTCTTTACCACACTCCAAAAAAAGTAGCTGAAGGTATTTTAGACTGGAAACATATTTCTTGGATTTTATCTGAACAAAATCAAGGAGTAAATTCTTTAACGAAGAAATTTTTACCCGCGGTTTTACAAGAAGATATATATGAGCATACTTCTATCTTCCACAATAATCAGCTTGTGCACTACGAACGAAAGGCGTCTGTAAATATAAAGTAGCCTCTTTAGCGGAGGCTATTTTACTAAATGTTTCGACAGTATCGGTAAGATACAACCGTTTCTTCTTCTGTACTTCCTTGACTCGGACGCTCAAATTGTTTTACAAACCCTTTCGCTTCATAAAAGGGAATTCCTTTTTCATTTCCCTTTGCAACTGATACCTACTGCTCTAAAATTCCTTTTTCTTTTTGAGTTTCTGTGAAGTAATTTACTAACAATGTTCCAATACCTTCTCTTCTTCGGTTCGGATCTAAATATAATACAAAAATTTCTCCTCGCTTTTCACCTGTCGTTCCTCCACCAATCGCTCCAACAACTTGTTCGTTCTCCAATGCGACGAACCATCCATACCAATTTTCATTATCTGTCAGCACTTCCTTATGAATACACTCATGATTATAGTACTCTTCAATTACACGATCGATATATTCTTGACTATGTAAACCATCATATGTCGCTAACCATCCATCTGTACAAACCTTCGCAATCCCTTCTACATGACTTTCATTTGCTCTTACAACTTGAATTTTACTTGTTTCCTTCTCTTGCATTGCATGAAATTCCAAATCTTCCACCCCTTTTAAATTAAATCTCTAAATTAATTATACAGAATATTCCATCAATTTTTAAAACTCTAGCCCCCTTTGAACCTATCTACCTTTTCATACCTTTATAAAATATTAAAATTTTTCACATTCATAGAAATATACATTCTATTTGAATTTACTTTCTAAACGAGATACTTTCCTGTTATTATATGAGGGTGCGAAAAAGGAAATAAATGAAAACGCATTTATATAATGATGGTGCTCTTTCTATTCACAGCACTACTTCATAGATGTGGATTCATGTTTTAACAATCGGTAATCCTCTACTTCTCAAGTAGGAAATTACCGATTGTTAGAACGGAATACATTTTATTGATATAACAAGAAGGGAGCCTTGTAATGGACATTTTATTAGCACTTCTTCCTGCATTGGCATGGGGAAATATTTTATTAATAAGTGTAAAAATGGGCGGCGGTGCATATAGCCAAACAGTAGGTATGACAATTGGCGCTCTAGTCTTCGCAACAATCATGTATGCATTTACAACACCTGCATTATCCTTAACTATATTAATTGTTGGCTTTATTTCAGGTTTATTTTGGGCTTTGGGGCAAGTCAATCAATTAAAAACAGTTCAAACAATAGGCGTTTCAACGACTGTTACAATTTCAACAGGTATGCAGCTTGTAGCTACTACTATCTTTGGGGTTATCGCATTTCATGAATGGACAACAACTACTACAATCATTCTGGGAACGATTGCAATCCTGTTAATTGTGATTGGTGTTGTTTTTACTTCTTTAGATGATAAAGAAAATGCACAGCCACCTGGACAACTAAAAAAAGGAATCGTTACTCTAATTACTTCTACTTTCGGTTACCTTGTATATGTAGTCATTATTCGCTGGTACAACGTTGATGGTTGGTCTGCTATTTTACCTCAAGCGGTTGGTATGTTCGTTGGAGCTGTTATACTAACAGCTAAACATAAACCATTTAACAAATATGCAGTTCGTAATATTTTATCTGGTTTATTATGGGGTACAGGTAACTTATTCTTATTCCTTTCTCAACCAAAAGTTGGTGTTGCAACAAGTTTCTCGTTATCCCAAACTGGAATCATTATCTCAACATTTGGTGCAATCCTCTTCTTAGGTGAAAAGAAAACAAAACGCCAAATGGTATTTATCGCACTTGGTAGTGCATTAATTATTGGCGGTGCAGTTCTTCTTGGTATGACAAAATCTTAATTATATATCCTAGTTTCGGAAATGATACTTTCTGAGACTAGGATTTTTTTATGCGTAAGTCTTTTCTTTTTACAATTATCTTTCATCAATGTTATCGTTTTGTTACTACATTTCCTATAGGAAGGATTAAAGGATATGCAAAAGAAACAACGAATTTTATTTATTGGTGCAGGCCGTATGGCAGAAGCAATATTTACTGGTCTACTTAAGACGAGTAAAGAATATATCGAAGAAATTATTGTATCCAATCGAAGCGATACAGAAAAACTCAAGCAATTAGAGCAACAATATGGCGTATCAACTACAAATGATTGGAAACAGTACATCCAGGTTGTGGATACCATCGTTTTAGCAATGCCACCAGCTGCACATGAACAGTTATTAGCGGAATTATCTCCTCTTCTAACCCATCAGTTTGTAGTGACTGTTGCTGCTGGAATTGGCCCATCTTACTTAGAAGAAAAACTTCCTCAAGGTACACCAGTTGCCTGGATTATGCCAAATACAGCTGCGACGATTGGACAGTCTATCTCCTTATATACAATGGGACATTCTGTAAATGAAGAACAGCAAGAAACACTGCAACTGCTTTTAAAAGGCATTGGTACATCACAACTTTGCACAGAAGAAGAAATTCATCAACTAACTGCGGTTACTGGCAGTGCACCAGCCTTCCTTTACCACTTTGCTGAAGGTCTAATTGAAGCAACAAAAAGTTATGGAATTAATGAAGCAACAGCAAAACATCTTGTCATTCAAATGATTGCAGGTTCTGCTGCTATGCTCGAGCAAGAACAAGATCCAGCTATGCTGCGTGAACAAGTGACAACCCCAGGTGGCTCAACTGCAGAAGGTTTAAAAGTTTTATATGAGCATAATTTCTCAAAGATCATTCACCAAGCAATTGAAGCAACAAATAAAAAAGCTAGGGGGAATTAAAGTGAAATTAACGAGCTTACAAGATTACACAACTTTACATAATGGTGTGAAAATGCCATGGTTTGGTTTAGGCGTCTTTAAAGTAGAAGACGGATCAGAAGTTATTCATTCTGTAAAAGCAGCGATTAAAAATGGCTACCGCAGCATCGATACAGCTGCCGTATACAAAAATGAAGAAGGTGTCGGGCAAGCTATTCGTGAAAGCAACGTACCTCGCGAAGAACTATTTATTACTTCAAAAGTATGGAATAGTGATCAAGGTTATGAATCTACACTACAAGCTTTCGAAACAAGTCTACAAAAGCTTGGCTTAGAGTACTTAGATTTATACTTAGTACATTGGCCTGTAAAAGGTAAATATAAAGAAACGTGGAAAGCGTTAGAAAAACTTTATAAAGATGGTCGTGTTCGTGCTATTGGAGTGAGTAACTTCCAAGTTCATCATTTACAAGACATATTAGAAGATGCAGAAATTAAACCAATGATTAATCAAGTAGAATATCACCCGCGCTTAACACAAGAAGAATTGCATACGTTTTGTAAAGAACATGATATTCAATTAGAAGCATGGTCACCATTAATGCAAGGCCAATTACTTGACCATCCAACATTACAGGAAATCGCGGCAAAGTATAACAAATCAACTGCACAAATCATTTTACGCTGGGATCTGCAAAATGAAGTTGTAACAATTCCAAAATCCGTAAAAGAGAATCGTATTATTGAAAATGCAGACATCTTTGATTTTGAATTAACTACTGAAGATATGAAAGCAATTCAATCTCTAAACGAAAATCACCGTGTTGGTCCGGATCCGGATAATTTTAACTTTTAGAAAGAAAGCCACTGTATATGCACAGTGGCTTTCTTCTCTTTAAAAAACTGAATACAACTTACTTGTTTACTCATTGTATCTATGGTGCTTTAACAAAAACGGATACCCTTTTCTTTATGCCTCTTTTATCACACGTCTCTTCCCTTTTAATACAAATGATACCCCCGTCGCAACTAGCGCTACAATTTGTGTAATGATAATTATAAATAATAGAGAAATAATATTTTCTTTTAAACTTCCGCCGCCAAATATTATTGTATAATAACCATTCGCAGCGTATGTTGCGGGTAATAATTCACCAATTGTTTGGTATGTTTTGGATAACATTGCATGTGGAACCATAACACCAGAGCTTACAAGTTGTAATGAAAGCGAAATAATATTAAAAAGCATGCCTGCATTTCCAAATAAGGTAATAAACATTTGTGTTAATGATAGGAAAGCAAAAAAGACAATTGCTTGAAATATCCATACATTCCATACTGTTTCTTGCACTTCAATTTGAAATGCTTTCATTAAACCAATTGTAATGCATGCAAGTAGGATCGATACTGTGCCGTTAATTACTTGTCGCGATAAGTAATTATCCCAGCTGCCTCCTACCTGTTTTGCCACTTTAGATAATTCCATACTCATAATCATCGCTCCTACAAATGAAGCTAACACGATCATAAGCGGTACCATGTTTACGGAAAATCCTTTTGCATCATTGACTTTATGAATCGTAAATCCAACTGAATCTTCGGTTAAGCCTTTTATTGCTTCTATGCTTCCTGGTCCCATGGCTTGTAATTTCCCAGCAACTGCTTGCTGTTTATAATTTGATACTTCCTTATTTACATTGTCACGAACTTGTTTCGCGACTCCTTCCATCATCTGCTTTGCCATCATAGCGTTTGCTTGGTTAATATGAAAGGTTAAATCTGTTTTCCCTTTTTCGCTTACATCCTTTGAAAAAGAAGTCGGAATTTCAATAATCATATCGTATGCATGTGCATTCATTTCTTCTTTTGCTTTTTCCATAGATTTTTCTTTGGTTACTTGCAAAGGTAGGTTCTTCTGTAAACCTTCTGCTACTTTACTTCCCATGTTCGTATCCTGATTCACAATAGCAATGTGCATTTGATCCGCTCTTTCATTTACTCCATCGTACGCTGTAAGCCAGACGCAAAAGAAAATAAGTTGGAATGCTAATGCCACTACAATCCCTATATATGTACCCGGTATTTTTAAAAATTGTTTCAATGTATTCATCTTTCCACCCTTTCGCAAGCAAGTACATACTTGCTTTTAATTTTAAATAAATACTAGGGTCTTAATGCCCTAGCATATAAGGTTATATTATTTTCAATAAAATTCTCATCATTGATCTCTATAAGTCGATTTTCAAAACGCAATTTGGATAGAAAATAACCAAAATTAATCCATATAAAGTTCATTACTTGTGCTTCAATATTTGTATGAATAATCTTTCCTTCTTGTTGCATCTTTTCAAAATAAATCATCAATTCTTCTTTTAATCCTTTTGGTATCTTAGAAATTTCATCATCTAATTCAGGAAATTCCCCTGCTTCACGTATACCAATAGAAATTATATCTTTCGCTTCATTCAAAAATTTATGATAGTGCCTTGCTAAATTCTGCAAATCTGTTTCTAATTCCCACACAATTTCTGTTTGTAGAAACTGTTTTAAATGCGGCACATATGAAAATTCATAAACGGCTGCTTCAATGATGCCCTTTTTATTTTTAAAATTACGAAATATCGTTACTTCATTGACGCCAGCACGCATTGCGATTTCTTTCGTTGTTGCTGCTTTATATCCTCTTTCTTTCACTAACTCAATTGCTGCTTGAATAATTTTGTCTGCTGTCTTTGAGCGTGCCATACAATCCTCTCTTCCTCATGCAAGTGATCACTTACATTTAGATTATATAACTTTTCTAATTACTGTCAATCCATTTCTTGTAAATAATTAAGAGCGATACTCGTATAAACAACCAAGAAACTGAAATACAGTTAATATAAAACTAAATAAAAGCATGACTAATATACTCATATGTAAAGATGGCTGAAAAATAGTAATTGCTCCCCAAACGCTTATACTAATAAAGAAAAATTGAGCAATGACTCCCGTCGGTTTCAACCATATCCTTGTCTTTTGTTTTGTGATCTTCACTAAAAAACCGATAATTGAAAATAAAGTTAATGCAATAAATGCTAGCCATCTTCCATAGGCAATATCATAGGTTTCAACTTGACTCGGAAATATGAAATGAATGCTACGAAATAATAGAATACCAATACCGATACAAATAATTAAGGCAAGGAAACATTCTATAATAGCCTTAAATAGGGAAGGTAAAAGTGGCTTTCTTTTCCCTATTGCTTCTATCATTTCACTTAACACACCAATTATAAAGAGTACAAAAAACCATATAAGGAAATAAAAAGGCGTTTCTAATTTCAACAATTCCGATATTGAATAGAATAACATTTTCCACATATGTTCTTTCTCACCTTTACTTATTCTTCTATGTCTTCAAACTGCAAATTCGTAGGTTCTTCAGAAAGAGTCTCATAAAAATTTTCTGCTAAGTCCGTTGACGGCACCTTTTCATCAACTTCATCCAATCGAAAACTATCCGCCCATATACAGCCTTCTCCTGATAATAAAATACCAAATGCAATTCCGAGCGCTTCTTCTTTTATATCCAGCACAACTGAATAAAGCTCCCAGTTTGTCGTATTTTTAATTGGACGATTTTGCATATTATCCATCGCTAATGGTTCTGTATCTTTTCCGTCCACACGCATCCAAAGACCAGCCCAATCATTTACTCCCTCACTTTTAATAAACGCTGTTAGGCGTAACCGCTTTCCACGATATGTATCCGCTTTAAACATTTGCATAAGTGTTGTGAATCCACCATGAGTAACACCTTCTTTCGCTTTTATATAAGCCGATGTTTTTCCTTGATGGACAGTTTCATAGTCTAATCCCATCTCATATTCTGCAGGGTGGCTCCCGCTTAATACCCACCCTTTTGGTAATCCTTTTTGCATCGAAACGCCCTCTCTTTCTATATAAAAAGCTTGAAAATATGTACGATACCTTCTCGGTGGTAAATGGAACATACCTTTAAATGCCCTAGTAAATGCTTCTTGTGAAGAAAATCCATATTGCATGGCAATATCTAATACAGATCGATCCGTCATCACTAATGCCTGTGCCGCATATGTTAATCGTCTCTTCCGAATATATGTGTTGACACTCATTCCAATATTATCCTGAAAAATCCTATGAAAATGATACATAGACATAGCACAATAAGAAGCCACTTCTTCTAGAGTCAATTCTTCCTCAATATGTCTTTCCATATAATCAATTGCACGCTTTAATAGTTCACCATACCCTCTGCACATTCATCATCTCCCCTTATATTCCCAATCTAACATAAATATGCCATCTGTTTTTTGATTTAAATTGCGATATTTTCAATCCTTTTAGCATTCATGCTATTGCCCGTAATGACAGGGTGTATATAAAAAAGAAATAGTTTCTCCCAAAAACTTAAAATTATCCAACCTTTTGTAAGAACCACTTTTTCTTTATGCTTCATTTCCTTATTGTAAAAAATCATTACTTTTTCTTACATAAAAAGATAAAAATTGGAAAACCTTTTATTGAAAACTACTAAGGAGGCATACAAAATGAAAATCTTATTTTCAATTCTTTTAGCATTCATGCTAGTACCTGCAATGACAGGATGTACACCAAAAAAGCAGGATACAACTACTAATAAGAAAACGACAGAAGGAACAAAAGATGCAGTAAATCAAGATTTAAAATTAAGTTTTAATGAATTCGATTTAAAGGCAAATTATCAAGATACAAAGAAAGACTACGAAGCAGACTTTAAACAGAAAAAAGCAACTGACAAACCAGAAGCAAAAGTAGACGATAGTAAAACAAATGAAAGGTTGGCTGGAGATGAAGCAATGAATAAATTGGCTCCGCTCTTACAACAGCTTAAATTTGATAAGGACACAAAAGACCAAGATGTCGTTAATCAAATAGTAGATGTATTCCAACTCGATAAAGATTATCAAAAATTCGACTTAAAAGTTGTCTTTACAGATGGAACGAAAAAAGAATATAAAATGCCAAAATAAAGTGAAACTTCCTTCTGGGATCGTTTTTTCCCAGAAGGTTAGTTGAACCAATCAAGCTTTTACGGGATAAAAAGTTGACGTTCCAAGTCAGCTTTTTATTTTTCATATTCCTCACTTAACTACCTCACTTTTATATCTACATTTTCCTAGATATTTATTTCAACATTATCATAATATAAAATTATTTTAATATTATTCTATTAAATATCTACAATATTGCATTTGTTTTTTCCTCCTTCCTTGTTACAATAGTAGTTAGGTTAATATGAAACTAAAAAACTACTAAAAGGAGTATTAGTAAAATATGTTTAAAAAAGCTACAGCAATTATTCTAGCATCTAGTATAATTTCTATTCCTATAACAGGTTTAGCTGAAACCGCAACAACTTACAATAAAGCAACTACAACAAATGAAAATGCGACTTCTAAAACACAGACTGGATGGGTTCAACAAGATGGAAAATGGTATTACTTCAATCCAGATGGCACTGTAAAAAAAGGTTGGTTACAAAATAATAATAACTGGTATTACTTCAATTCAAGCGGAGTAATGCAAACTGGCTGGTCATTTGATGGTAGCGCTTGGTATTTTTTCAATTCCAATGGTGCTATGCAAACCGGTTGGCTTCTCGACGGGCAAAATTGGTATTTTCTAAATTCTAATGGAGCAATGAAAACAGGTTGGCTTCTTGATAATAATAATTGGTACTATCTAAATTCAAATGGAACAATGAAAACGGGTTGGTTATTAGACGGAGATAAGAAATATTATCTTGACCAAAGCGGTGTTCTAAAGAACGGTTGGCTACAAATAGATAATAAATGGTATCATTTTGACAATTCAGGTGTCCTTCAAACTGGATTTGTAACAGTGGACGGAAAAACTTATTATTTCGATAATAACGGCGTAATGAAAACGGGTTGGTTACAACAAGGAAATAACCGATATTACTTCCAAAATGACGGGGTAATGAAAACAGGTTGGCTTCTTGATAATAACAATTGGTATTACCTCAATTCTAAAGGAATAATGCAAACTGGTTGGCTGCAAATAGAAAATACATGGTACTATTTACAAAATGACGGTGTTATGCAAACTGGATGGTTTTCAGATGGTAGCGCTTGGTATTATTTAAATTCTAGTGGAGCGCTGCAAACTGGATGGTCATCCATAAATGGAAGCTGGTATTACCTGCAAAGCAACGGTGCAATGAAGACAGGATGGCTACAAGAAGGAAATACATGGTACTATTTACAGTCAAATGGTGTGATGCAAACTGGATTTGCTTCGATCAACGGAACAACGTACTACTTTGACAACAGCGGTGTTTGGATTCCTGAAAATGACATTTCCGCTACATCATACATAAATCTTGATTTAACATACGCTTCAAATGTTACTGGAGCAGAAATTGATGCAGATATTAAAAAATATCATCCAGATAGTCCATTAATTGGGCATGGAAATGACTTTGTTGCAGCTCAAACTAAGCATGGTGTTAATGCTCTTTATTTAGCTGCACACGCTATCTTAGAGTCAGGATATGGTCAATCTGAAATTTCATATCGCAAGCATAACCTATTTGGGTTACGAGCTTACGATTCTGATCCATTTAAATATGCGAAATATTTACCAACTTTCGGTGATAGTATTTCTTATAATGCCAATTATGTAAGAGAAAAATATTTAGAAGCAAGCGGACCGTACTTCAACGGTCCAACATTACAAGGTATGAATGTAATGTATGCAACAGACCCAGAATGGTCTCCTAAAATCGCAAAAATTATGGAACGTATTAAACCTTTCAAAAAGCAAGATTATTTATATGCAAAAAAATTACCAAAGAACCCAAGTACCTTAAACGTGGACGCATTATCTAGTGATATTCCATACAAAACATATCCACAAGGAACAACAGCAACTGCCAAACTACCTGCTTTCTATTACGTTGTACCATATCCATTTGATGGGGTAATCAAAAGTCAACCTGTGACAGAAAACTATCAAGGTACATTAGCAGCGGGCACACCTGTATTTGTTTATCGTGAAGATCCAAACGGATGGATTGAATTCTCTCTTACAATGACGGGAGAGAAATATTGGGCATTAAAAACCGGATTAAATATGTAAACAAAAACAGCTCTTTTAGGTTTCGTCTAAAAGAGCTGTTTTTATGCAGTCACAGTTATTTCTATTAATTTCTTATAACAATAAACTAACATTTTTTATGAAACCTTTTTCCATTCATTTCATTATAGTATACTTCATATTTCTCTCTCGTAATTGGATCAAAATATATTTCACCTGTAAACAAATACCCACTTGGTACTTCTGTGCCATGATTATCTTGTAATCTTTTATCTTTTCTTTTAGCAATCATTAAAATGACTAAAAAAATAATTATCTGTACAGAAAAATATATGAAAATGCCTTTCCACATACTATTCAGCCATTTCTACAATAACAGCTGTACCATATGCTACAATTTCACTCATATTATGACTAAGACTGCCTGAATCAAAACGAACCATAATAATTGCATTTGCCCCCATTGCTGCAGCATTTTCAATCATACGATCTAACGCATATTTCCTTGCATCCTCAAGCATTTCTGTATACTGTGAAATCTCTCCCCCAAATAAACCTTTGAATGCAGCCATAATATCTTTTCCTAAACCTCTTGCCCGTACTGTTAACCCAAACACAGTTCCTAACGTCTTTTTTACTTCATAACCTGGCACACTTTCCGTTGTTACAACAATCATTTCGTTCAACTCCTTCAAAAAATATCATTATTATCAATAATGATAATAATATATACAGAGAATGTCAAACATTCTATTATCCCATATCAAATTTTTTACAAAAGAACGCAAAAACCCTTACCTTGATTTCTTCAAATCTCAAGGTAAGGGTTTTACTACCGTTACATGCAAGGTAAAATAACTTGGCTTGTAAACAAAGTTATTTCGCTCCCTGCTCTTCTTTTTTATAACGATCATAATAATTAACTGCTGTAGAAAAATGTACTTCAACATCACGAATTAACGCAGAATTTTCTTCTTTCGCTAATTGCGCTAATTTTTTCATTGCCTGTTCTGTTTCATTTAAAAAACCCATATACTCGTCGTTTTCTCTTTCTTTTGATTTTGGAACTCGAATTTCTTTACGCACATTCTCAATATCTGCTAAGGTATTTTCTGTTACCTTTTGTACGTCTTCTTTAAACTTCGGAGATTTTAATGTCCCTTGAGATCCTTCTTTAGCTGCTTTCCAAATATCCATAGCCTGATTTACTTCGTCATTAATTTTTTTCTCATATTGACTATGTACGGAATTATACACTTTCACATCTTCCGGATTGTCTTCTTTATGATCTATTTGTTCTACTTTTTCTTTTGTTTCTTTTTTTGCTTCTTTATTACTAGTACATCCTGTTAATAGTAATGCACTACTAAGCAGAATCGCACCCCAAGCTTTTTGTTTCATTTCAAACTACTCCTTTTATCCGCTGTATTTCTTCTATATATTATATGACAATAAGTAAAAAATTACATGTTTCCAGTATCTTTTGTATCTATGACAGTTTCTATTTCACAATATTGTCACTTTATCTACGCTACTTATACTAAAAACCTATACGACAACTACCAAATAACAGGCTGAAACATTCTTTTTTTTGAAGAATGAAATTAGCAAAACAATTCCCAAATAAATTTTAAAAGCTGATTTATTTGTTTCTAACAGTATAAAACTCCTTCAGAAGTATGAAGGAGTTTTACTCTCTGCTATTGTAAGTCAATACTTAAATTGCGGCTCCGTTTGCAGATAATAGCCATTTCTCACATGTCCTACCCAGTTAGCAAAGAATTCTCTCCATGAAACACTATTAAAAAATGCGTCTACAGATTGTGTTTCAGAATTCCAGTCTAATATTAAAAATGGAGCATTTCCTAACTGCCAAATCCCTCTTTGAGTATCCGTACCTGTTTCTCGAATTAATAATAATGGTAACCCATATTGATAACCCATCGATGGTTCAATTTGTGAAAAGGGAGTACCTTCCCAAAATGGTGTTTGAGGTTCAAACGCTCCTACATTTGTTTTTAATCCTTGAACAAAAAATCTTTGAAAATTAACTGCTACTAGTCCATAACTAGATAACACCATTCTTCGTATACTTGTTAATGGTGTTTCAGGATATAGATCACTTCGCGGGATTGTACGGGGAAACAGAAGAGCTTGTTCAATTTCTAAAATAAGCCGATCCAAAAATTGCTGTTGCAATTGATTCAGAGTATTTACTGTACTTAAAAATACAGGAATTCGAAAAGCTTGATCCATCGCTTGTTGTAATTTTGCAGAAGTATATACACCTTCGTCAGTATTTATATAAGGACTGTTCGTCGTATTTTCTTCCATCTGCATTTCTCCTTTCATTTTATTAATCAGTATATGTAATTCTAGAGAGAAGGCTTGGGAAACTTTACAAAAAACTACCCACCAATTATAGTGGGTAGTTCCTTCATGGCCTTTGGTTATTTACTTGTTACCATTTGCTTCATTCCCTTTAAACCAAACGCCTCCAACTCTTATGCACTAATTTCCTTCGTCTCTTTCAATACTTTCATCCCAGAAACTGCTTCTGCATATTTCGCTTCGTCAAATTCGTTTTCACTCTTTGCGACAATTATTGTAGCAATCCCATTTCCAATTAAATTTACAATGGCCCTTCCTTCACTCATGAAGCGATCGACTCCAAGAAGTAATGCTAATCCTTCTAAAGGAATAACCTTTAATGCTGCTAACGTAGATGCTAATACAATAAATCCACTTCCTGTCACACCTGCAGCCCCTTTAGACGTTAACATAAGCACTAAAATAATTGTAACTTGCTGTCCAATTGTTAAATCGACACCAAATACTTGTGCTAAAAAGACAACTGCCATGGATAAATAAATAGACGTACCATCAAGATTGAAAGAATAACCTGTTGGAATAACAAGACCAACAACAGATTTTGAACATCCATATTGCTCCATCTTATTCATCATTCTTGGCAGTACAGATTCAGAAGAACTTGTTCCTAATACGATTAATATTTCATCCCGAATAAACTTTAAATAATTCCATAAACTAAACCCATATATCTTACAAATAATATTTAAAACAACAAAAACGAATAGGAACATCGTTATGTATACCGACATCATTAGTTTCCCAAGTGGCATAAGCGAAGCAAGTCCAAAGTAACCGATTGTATATGCCATAGCACCAAATGCTCCGATCGGTGCAGCTTTCATTACATAGCCAATAATTTTAAAGAATACGTGTGAAAGTTTGTCTAAGAAATCAATCACTGAGTTTCCTTTTTCTCCAAGAGCCGCTAGCCCTATACCAAATAAAATCGAAAAGAATAATACTTGTAAAATATCACCTTTTGCAAACGCATCAACCATATTAGAAGGAACGATATGGGTTACAAAATCAATCCAGTTAATGCCATGTCCCCCGCCTTGTGTATATTTTGATACGTCTCCTTTTGCAAGCTCATTGAAATTAAGGCCTTCCCCTGGCTTCATAATATTTACAACAATTAAACCAACAATAAGTGCAAATGTAGTCACAACCTCAAAATAAATAAGTGCTTTTCCACCGACCTTACCAACCTTTTTCATATCTCCCATTTTGGCGATACCGAGTACAATTGTTAAGAAAATAATCGGTGCAATTACCATTTTTACAGCGTTGATAAATGTATCGCCTAATGGCTTCATTTGTTTACCGACACTCGGCCAAAGTAATCCAACTAACACACCAAGCACAATAGCCGTTAATACTTGAAAAGTTAAATTTTTAAAGAGTCGTTTCACCTTTCTTCCCCCTCCTCTAATTTTATAAACTTTTCTACCCCTTTGTTTCTAACATAATGATAGCGTTTACATGACAAAGAGAGAAGCTTATGGTCATAACGAATATTTTGTTCATTTTGGTCTTAGTTTTTCGTTTCGTGAAACACATAACGGTTAATTGGTCTTCCAACTCCACCATATTGAACTGCCAAATGAATTACGCCCCTTTTTTCTAAGTAATCTAAGTAGCGTCGAGCCGTCACTCTAGCTATACCAATCGCACGAGCCACTTCTTCAGCAGAACGAGGTTCTTCTTGCTTTTTTACATACGTTACAATTTCATTTAATGTAAATTCGTTCAAACCTTTTGGCAAACTGCTCACTGTTTTCTCAGAACGCCCAGAGTATAGTAATAAATCTAGTTGCTCCTGCGAAATAGCTCCAGAATCTCTCAAACTTGTTCTATATTGACGGTACTTCTCTAACGCTTGCTGAATCCGATACAACTTAAAAGGCTTAATAATATAGTCTAATGCGCCATTTTGAAGCATGAGTTTAATTGTTTCCCTATCTTTAGCAGCAGACACAACAATTACATCCGTTTCTAATTCTTGCTTTCGAAATTCCTGCAGTACTTTAATACCATCCTTTTTAGGCATAAAGATATCCAAAATAACAAGATCTGGATTCATTTTTTTGACAAAACGAATCCCCTCCTCACCATCGTTTGCAACAGCTATGACTTGAAACCCTTCTACGCTTCTTATAAACTCTTTATTCACTTCCTGAACCATTGGATCATCTTCTATCAACACTACTTTAAATTCCTCTTTACATGCCATACAATTCCGCCTCCATCTCCATTGGAAAAGTAATGATAAAAGAAGTTCCTTCATCTTGAAAAGATGAAATCCTAATTTCTCCTCTTCCCTTTTCAACAATTTGTTTTACTAGAAAAAGACCATAACCTGTCCCGCTACGCTTATTGACCGTAAACCCTTTTTCATATACTCTTGGTAAATACTCTTCTTTTATTCCGCAGCCATTATCTTCAACTAATATTGCACATACGTCCTCTGACTGCTCAATACTAATATCAATTCTTTTGTTCTCAATCTCAATTTGTTCAAATGATCCAAATGCATTTTCTATTAAATTACCTAATAATACAACAAAATCGTGTTGATCTAATTGGTACGGAAAAGCTTCCAAATAACTATTTTGATCAATAAGGACCTGAATTCCGAGCTCTTTCCCTCTACTAATTTTACTTAAAAGAAGACCTGCAACGGCATCATTTTTAATTGTCTCATTTAAAAAATTTGTTACACTTTCCTGTTCTTCTGAAGTGTTATATGCAAGTTGTAATGCCTTATCAGATTTACCAAGCTGAATTAACCCTGCTATTGTATGAAGTTTATTCATATGCTCATGGCTTTGCACACGCAATGCCTCTACAAAGTTCTTCACACCAGTTAATTCCTCCGCTAGCTTTGTTACTTCAGTACGATCTTGGAAAATTGCTACAGCTCCAATTAATTCATTACCCTTCTTAATAGGGATACGATTACTTAAAATAACCTGTCCGCTGACTTTTATCTCTTCATTGTACACTGCCTGATTTTTCTCCACGATTTCTGGAAGCCTTGTATCCTGTAATACTTTACGAATAGGCTTTCCTACAACATCTCCATCTACATGAAAAACCTGCTTTGCTTTCTCGTTGAAAACCGTAATAATTTCTTGATTATCAATTGCAATCACACCCTCATTCATTGAATGAAAGGTTGCTGTCCTTTCTTCAAGTATCCGTTTAATTTCATATGGCTCTAACTGAAACATTTGCTTTTTTATATGGTTGGCAAGCATTAACGAACCTATCAATCCAAATATTAAAGTTAGTATGACTATAAAAAGAATTTCTCCTCGTAATTCAACCATAATCCCCCAAAAGCTTGGTATTTTATTTCCCACAACAACAACACCAATTTGGTTTAAGTTTTGATCTTTAATAGGCATAAACGCACGAATTACAGTATCTATATCTCCCTTTGCTTTTGAAAAATAAATATGCTCTGCAAATGCTGGTTCTTCATCCGCTCCTTTTGAAGGTTTCCCGATCATTTCTTTCACCGGATGCGAATATCGAATTCGATCCATATTCATAACTACAATATAATCTGTTTCATTAATTATCCTGATCTTTTCAATAACAGCATTTAATGTAATCCATCCACTTGCTTCTTGAAGAGCCCTCTTTACATCTGACATTTCTGCTACCGTTCGCGCTGTATTCATAGATCTAATTCTTAATTCTTTTTCTTCTTTTTGTTGAATATTTGCGATTATAATTCCTCCGCTAATCATAAGCGAAAATATAACTACTGCATAAGAAAGAATCGTAATTTTCCAACGGATCGGTAATTTTCTCACTTTTGGTCCTCCTTCCCTCTAAAAGCATCTTTACGAATAGAAATCTTCTCGGTATGCTTACAATAACGACCTCAAGAGGAGGACTAAGATGAAAAAAGCAGCTACTTTTATACTCCTTTTCATCACTTTAATTGCAAGCGCTTTACTTATTAAATATCAAGGTTATTTTTTTCAAAATAAACTCTCATATGATGATGACCAAGAAGGACTAAAAGACCAAATCGTCTTTAAATTTAGCCATGTTGTAGCAGAAAACACACCAAAAGGACGTGCTGCCAACAAATTTGCTGAACTCGTTGATGAAAAATCAAATGGTAAAATAAAAATAGAGGTCTTCCCTAACGGAAGCTTATATTCTGATATAGAAGAATTTCATGCTTTACAATCTGGGCAAGTACAAATTATTGCCCCCTCTACATCAAAACTTGGAGCATTCTCCCCTGAATGGGGCGTACTTGATTTGCCATTTGCTTTTTCAAGTTATGAAGCCTTACAGGAAGGCCTAAACGGAAAAATTGGGGATCAATTACTTCAATCCTTACAAAAAAATGGAATAAAGGGGCTTGCCCACTGGTCCAACGGCTTTAAACAAATCACTTCAAATAAAGGACCCATTTATACACCCGAAGATATAAAGGGACAATCTTTTCGCATCATGCAAAGTGATGTAATCAAATCCCAATTTGATTTATTAAAAGTTCACACATATCCTGATTCATTTAACTCTACATATCAATTAATTGAATCAGGAAAAGTTGACGGCGAAGAAAATACTATTTCAAATATCTACTCTAAAAAATTCTATAACGTTCAAAACTATTTGACAATTACTAACCATGGGTATTTAGGATATGTTGTTATGATGGATCAAAAAACCTGGGACAAACAAACGAAAAAAACAAAGCAAATATTAATGGAAGCAATGGAAGAAACAACTGCTTGGAATAATCAACAATCCATTCAAATGAACAAAGAACAGCTTGAACTCATTAAACAAAACTCATCAATTCAAATTCATGAATTAAACGACGAACAACGAAAAGAGTGGGAAAAGACACTATCACCTATATACGACAAACTTGCTCCTACGATTGGAGAGAATTTGGTGAAGGAATTGAAAGAATTACAACGAAAATACGACACACAAGTTCCATAATAGCAAAACACATACATATTCAAGGGTAGATGCAAAAAGAGGCTGGGACATAAATCAAAGAAAAATCTGGTTTACGCTCAGCCTTTTTGAAAATATTTCAATGTCTTTGTTTAAATTTAAGAATTCACATCTGATATGTCTAACTTGAATCCATATCTAAGAACAAGAATGATAAAAACACTTTTTCAGCCTATAACTTTTTTAACAGCCAGAAGTATCATGAAATTTGTCCATTTTTAATTCACTTAAACTTCCCCCTTACATCTTTCTGGAGGAAATTTAATCCAACACATTAAAAAGAAACTAAAAAGGTTGTGGTAAAATAAAAAAATTTTATCAGTTTGTATTCCAAATAAGGAGGCAATTTAATCTTGAACCCAGTTAATGATCATATTAAAAAAGGTTTAAAAATTTTGTTTGTCGGCTTTAATCCAAGTATTCGTTCAAGTGAAACAGGGCGTCACTTCGCCAATCCTAATAATCGTTTTTGGAGAATTCTCCATGAAGCGGGACTAACACCGAGAAAATATGATGCTTCGGAAGACTATAAATTATTGGATTTGGATATGGGTATTACAAACATAGTAGCAAGACCAACTAAGGCAGCAGATGAGATTACCAAGGAAGAGTATAAAGAAGGAAAAGAAATTTTAAAACAGAAAATTACACAGTTAAAGCCTGAAGTAGTCTGTTTTGTTGGGAAAGGCGTTTATCAAGAATATAGCGGTCGAAAGGTAGCACCATGGGGACAACAGCCTGAGCCAGTCATACCCGGAACAATCGATTTTGTTGCCCCCTCCTCAAGTGGATTAGTAAGAATGAGGCTTGAAGAAATTGTGAAGATCTATAAGCAGCTGGCTCAATTAGTATGCAAGTAAGACATTGGTAGGTATTTAGTACCGTCGTTTTTTTGCATCGAACTACCCCCACCTATCTTCTTTGTTTTTCTCTAAATCTTGAGGTGGGGGGTCTTACTGCTCACAAATAGCGGGATAAACAGGCAGGCCTAGTTCCGATGACAACGGTGGCATCTAGTTCATTAGAACAGGCCACTTGCGGTATCAGCCCATTACGAACGAAGATCTCGACAGTTTGCTTTGTCTGCCGTTCACTAGTCTCGACCAGCAAATGGCCGCCAGGTGCCAGCCAATCTAGCGCTGCAGCCGCCACCCGTCGCTGGACATCAAGCCCGTCCACACCTCCGTCGAGTGCCACACGCGCCTCATGTATGCGAGCCTCTGAGGGTAGTATCCTAATCATCTCAGTAGGTACGTAAGGTACGTTGGCGACCAGGATATCAACGCGGCCCCGCAGTGTAGTAGGCAAAGGTTCGTAAAGGTCACCTTCATACACGTGACCACCGGTGGCAGCGACGTTGCGCAAGGCGCACTGTACCGCGGCTGGGTCAATGTCAGAGGCGTATAACTCAATCCGTTCCTGCGCTGCCGCCAGCGCCGCGCCCAGCGCGCCCGAGCCGCAGCACAAGTCAACCACGACGGCTCCTGGCCGTGTGAGGGCGGCAGCCTGGCGGACGAGAAACTCTGTGCGGCGGCGAGGTACGAAAACGCCCGGATCCACCGCTATCCGCAGACCGCAAAACTCCGTCCAGCCGATAACGTGCTCAAGGGGCAAACCAGCTACTCGTCGGTCTACCATAGCAGCGAGATCCTCCGGCGTCCTGGCCGCAGAAATGAGCAACCGTGCCTCATCTTCGGCGAAAACACAACCAGCAGCCCGAAGCTTAGTAACGACGTCTGTACAGATGGTATCATTCACAAATGATCCTACCTCGGCATGGGATGTTACATCTTCACTTTTTGAAGTTCCATCCTTAATTGTTAACTTACTTTCATCAACACAATTGACTCTCCCGAAGTTCAAAGATACTTTCCTTGATTCCATCAATTCCCCTCATTCCCCTCTTCATAATCTGTCCGTTTATTTAATAAATTAAATTGCAGTTCAGTCTAATTGGAGCTGAAATTTTTCTTATTATCCTTTACAAAAAAACACACCAAAAGAGATATCATTATGGAATCTCTTTTGGTGTGTTTTAAATGACTCCATTTTATATTAAATAACTTTATTGTCACTCAACATGAAAACGACTAACATTCGTTTTCATATTTGTTTCTCCTATAATTTTGTGATTTACTTCTTTTCCATGACTGCAAAATAATTGTTTTCATTATCAGCAAAATTAAATACTCTACCAGAAGGAATACTTACAATTTCTCCGACTGTAATTTTTTTATCCGAAAAGTCTTTATATAACTTATCAAGATCTTCCGTAAAAAACATCATCGAAGGTGTACCAAGATTTAATTCAGGCTGCATTTTAGCAATTAATTCTTTATCATGAAGAACGATACTCGTCCCCGCTTCCTTTGTTGGAGAAACTTCAATCCACCTAAACCCTTGGCCGTTATCTTCTTCAGAAACGACAATAAACCCTACTTTTTCTATCCAAAATTGCACTGCCTCATCTTGGTTATTTACATATAACATAATTTGACCGACTTTATTAATCATTTACTTCTCTCCCTTTCTTCTCGTTTAGTTAATATTAATTTTTTTCTTTTAAGCATTCCATTATACTTTGGTATTCATATCATATAATCGCCTAATGATGATATCAAATATAAAGCCTAAATAATTTTTCATGGTTCCATTTATAACATTACTTGAAAATGAACAAATAAAGTTAAGCCACTACAATTGTTTGTTTTAGAAATCCGCCCTGTTAGAGTAAATTTCAAATAATGTTTGATCAAAAACACCTAACTTTTTATGCTTCAGTATTAGCTTCAGATACTCTAACAAGAAGTCCTTGATTATCTAAACAATAAGCAAAGTAACCCATATTAGGAATAGCTGTTTTAGATACAACTACTTGTCCACCATTTTCAGTAACTTTTTTATGTATTTATCAACTGAAGGTACTTCAATAGAATTAGTAGTTCTGGGAACACCGTCAGGGGATTTCATCAATCCACCATCGATACCAGGTTTACCGCTCTTACCCGTAATAATAAATCACTAGTCTTGTGGTCCAGGCATCTTTTCAAACTTCCAACCAAAACTATTTGTATAAAATTCAATTGCTTCTTCAGAATTGGGAACTTGAAATTCAAACCTTAAAACTTTACTCATTTTCATACCTCCTTTTGTTTTACAAAACAATTATACAAGAACATACGTTCTATTGCAATTTCAATTAGAATTACTTTCAAATTATTTCAAGTTTTAATGCGCTGCACAATCTCTTATTCCAGAGACTAGCCCTTTAACGGAACAATTCTATCATCAATCAACAGTTCCTTAATTCATCTTTTAATTCAGATATTCTTTTCAATGTAAAAAGCCCCTTTAGATAAGCCATATCCAAAAGGGGCAAACGATATCACTTTTTTATAAACATCGCGACCTTATGCAAATGTTACCTTAAAATAAAGTTTGTTCAAAATACGTTCTTAAAATATTCTAATGGAATATGAAATTTTGAATAAACTATTCAAAATTTCATATTGGGACAACATTTTAAACAATGAAGAACTTACAAAATTCAAGCATGACGCGAATTGTATAATTGGTATGGTACTTGCAATAGAGGAGAGTGAATGAAGTCGCTTAAAATAGACTGAATTTTCAGTCCAAAAAGAAAGGAGAGAAACAAGCTAGGAGCGTATACAACGTACAGGAAAATCGAAAGGAGGCTTTTTATGCAAACAAAAATCAAACAGGAAACGAGTAACGAGCAGCAATATCACTACAAGCAAGAATTAAAGAGGTCTTTAAAGTTTTTTAGCTCTTTTGCAGTCGCGTTTTCATTTATGTCCATCACAACGGGCATTTTCACGAATTTTAGTTTTGTTTTAAACAATGCGGGGCCCGCAGGTATTTGGACATGGCCAATCGTATTAGCAGGTCACTTGCTTGTCGCCCTTGTTATTGCAGAATTGGCGGGAAGAATGCCACTCAGCGGCTACTCGTACCAATGGGTGACGCGGCTGGCAAACCAAGGATTAGGGTGGTTTTCCGGCTGGCTCGGATTTTGCTTTTTTGTCATTGTCATTCCTGCCGTCGATTTCGGCCTGTCTCCACTCATTGCTGATGCATTCGGCTGGAATATCGGGGGAAAAACCCTTTTGTATATTACACTCGCAACCCTACTGCTACAGGCTGTCCTCAACATTTTTGGCGTAAAACTGGCTTCTCGTCTCAATGACATTGCAGTATATACCGAGGTGATCGGTCTGGTAGGCATTCTTGTTATTCTTGCTGTTGTTGCGCTATTCACAACTCCGAATTGGGATATGCTAACAAATATCGGCGCGCAAAAAAGCGGCACGTACCTTGGCAGCTTTGTGATTGCTATGCTAATGGGATCGTGGACCATGGTCGGCTTTGAAGCCGCGGCGAACCTTTCGGAAGAAACAATTGACGCAAGTAAAAATGTACCACGTGCTGTATTTTTCGCGTTACTGATTGGTGGTATCATTGGGTTTGCTTTTCTTTTTACTGTTACAATTTCCATTACGGATTTAGCCGGTGTGACAGCTTCTTCCAATCCGCTTCCACTTATTATTAAAACAAAGCTCGGCCAATTCATCGGCACTTTGTTTATGCTTCTTGTTATCATTTCCATTTTTGCATGCGGATTAATCGGAATGGCTTCCGCTTCCCGTATCATTTATGCAATGGCGCGGGACAATGTATTTTTTGCTTCACGTTCTTTTAAAAAGGTAAACCCAGGAACATCTGTACCGGTAAATGCAATTTTGCTTGTATTAGTTCTTGATATTATAGCAATCCTATTCTCTGATTCTTTAACTTTACTAGTCGGATCAACATCTGTTGTTCTTACCGCTTTATACTTCATAACAGTTCTGGCTTACTATTTGCGTAGAAAAGATTTACCTGACGCGGAAACGTTCAATTTAGGGAAATGGAGAGCACCTGTCACGTATGGCGCTTTAATATGGCTTGTGTTCGAAATGGGGATATTAACTATCCCTGATATGTTTCATGGAGTGGCAATTGTAGGCGGAACACTATTTGCATCGGGAGCTCTTGTATATTTTGTGTTGTTCCGAAGCAAGATTAAAGCAGGAAAAATCGGAATTCAAAATACAAACATTAATGAAGGGCACTCGTAAGCAATCTCTCCCTTACTGAAGTGAGCCCTTAAAATGGATATCAAATTGATAACAAGCCCATTTTGGAAAGATACACTGGTGATATGATTAACAATCCTTATTGCGAAATATGTGTGCCTGTAGTTTGATTAGCTTTTTTACTTGTTTCATACTTCATCATTAACAAAAGGTAGAAATAAAAAGAGAAGAACAAGTGGCTTATCTTCTTGTTCTTCTTTCATTAACCCACCTATCGTTAAAGTGTAACCCTTCATAATATCATCCTGAATAATCCAATTTACTTATTGTGCAACAATATGGCCCGATTGCGGAACAAAAAAAGTCCTGCATATCATACAGGACTTTTAATCAAACTTTATTCCAAATCTATAAAACTCTTACTCAACAGTAACTGACTTAGCTAAGTTACGAGGCTTATCAACGTCACACTCACGATGAAGCGCTGCATAGTATGCAATTAACTGTAATGGAATAACTGCTACAAGCGGTGCTAGTGCTTCGTGCACAGCTGGTACGATGAAGCGGTCGCCTTCCATTTCTAAGCCTTTCATTGCGATGATGCAAGGGTTTGCTCCACGTGCTACTACTTCTTTTACATTGCCGCGAATACCTAAGTTTACGTGCTCTTGCGTAGCAAGTGCGATAACTGGTGTACCTTTTTCAATTAGCGCGATTGTACCGTGTTTTAACTCTCCGCCAGCAAAGCCTTCTGCTTGGATGTAAGAGATTTCTTTTAGCTTCAATGCGCCTTCTAAACCAACATAGAAGTCAACGCCGCGGCCAATGAAGAAACAGTTGCGTGTTGTTGCTAAGTATTCTTTTGCAATTGCATCCATTTCATCTTTTTGATCGCAAAGTACTTCCATTGCGTTTGCAACAAGACCAAGTTCTTGGATTAAATCAAAATCAACTGCTAAGCCTTTTGCTTTTGTAATATCAGCTGCTAAAATCGCTAGTACTGCAAGCTGTGCTGTGTATGCTTTTGTAGAAGCTACTGCGATTTCTGGGCCAGCATATAATGGTAATGTATAATCAGCTTCACGAGATAGCGTAGAGCCTGGTACGTTTGTAATTGTTAATGCCTTATATCCCATTTCATTTGTTTGTACAAGTACTGCACGGCTATCTGCAGTTTCACCACTTTGTGAAATGTAGATAAAGAATGGTTTTTCTGTTAATAATGGCATGTTGTAAGAAAATTCACTCGCTACATGTACTTCTACTGGTACCTTTGCAAAACTCTCAATGAATTGTTTTCCAACAAGACCCGCATGATAACTCGTTCCACATGCGATGATATAGATACGATCACTTTCTAAAATCGCATCACGAATCTCTTGATCTAGTTCGATTTCGCCATCTTCATTTTGGTACTTTTGAATAATGTTACGAATTACAAGTGGCTGTTCATCAATTTCTTTTAGCATGAAATGAGGATATGTTCCTTTTTCAATATCACTTGCATCTAATTCTGCTGTAAATGGTGCACGATCAATTGTTTCACCTTGTAAGTTTTGAATTGTAATCTTTTCTTTTGTTACAAGAACCATTTCTTTATCCATTAATTCAATAAATTGATCTGTAACTTGTAACATTGCCATTGCATCACTTGCAACAACATTAAATGTATCTCCAGTTCCCACTAATAGCGGGCTTTTGTTTTTAGCAACATAAATCATGTCTGGGTTTTCTGCATCAAGTAATGCCAATGCATATGAACCATGTAATAGTGTTAACGTTTTACGGAATGCTTCTTCTACCGTCAAACCTGTTTTCACTTGCTTTTCTATAAGCTGAACGATTATTTCTGTATCTGTTTCACTTACGAAGTTCACATCTTGAAGATATTCATTCTTTAATAGCTCATAGTTTTCAATTACACCATTATGCACAAGGGTAAAGCGCTCTGAAGCACTTTGATGTGGATGTGCGTTCACCTGACTTGGTACACCATGAGTTGCCCAACGTGTATGACCGATTCCCACGTTAGCTGCAACATTTTCATCCACGATTTCGCGAAGCTTTGCAATACGACCTTTTTCTTTAAATACAACAACACCATTTGTTGCTTGTACTGCAATACCAGCTGAATCATATCCACGGTATTCTAGCTTCTCTAAACCTTTTAATAAAATTTCCTTTGCATCTTGTTCACCAATAAATCCTACGATTCCACACATGTTTTGTCGCCGTTACAACATACTTATATTCTCACATAAACATGTAACGACATAGTCCGATCCTTATTATTCATATAAAAAAAACGGATTTTACATATCGCTAGCTTTGTAAGCTTGTAACGGCTTTCACCTTCCTCTCATTTTTGGTTTCAGTCCGTATACTTCATACTGCTAGTGTAATCCGTTCCTCTTCTCTCATCACACTTTCACCTTTGTCCATAGAGTCACCTCAATGCTTTAAGTAAAAGTTTTCGGTTGTGATGAACAACCGGGAGCCATCCGCCGAAATCTCGATAAACTCCTCCTCGTCAACTACGTCTTAGGTAGTTCTGGCGCTTCTTACTTCAATCTATTTTGCTGAGAAAAAGAACAAAATCATCTTATAACAAATGGAATAAAGCGTCAATGAAATTTTTTCATTGCAGATAAAAATTATATGCAAAAGGAGCACAAAGTGTGCCCCTTTTTATTATAAAATTCCGCTGTTATTCAGCTCCAACTTCTGCTTTCACAACTTCTACAATACGATTTACATATTGATTACAAAGCTCCTGTGTTGGCGCTTCTGCCATGACACGAATTAATGGCTCTGTACCAGAAGGACGAACAAGAATACGACCATCGCCATTCATCTCTTCTTCTACCACATGAATGATCTCTTTAATTTTTTCATTTTCTAATGCTTGTTTTTTATCTGTTACACGAACATTCACAAGTAATTGCGGGAATTTTGTCATTTCACTTGCAAGCTCAGATAATGATTTTTTCGTCATTTTCATAATGTTTACAAGTTGAAGTGCGCTTAACATTCCATCGCCAGTTGTAATGTAATCCAAGAAAATAATATGACCGGACTGTTCACCACCTAGGTTATAACCACCACGTTTCATTTCTTCCATTACATAACGGTCACCAACAGCTGTCTGATCACTTGTAATACCATTTGCTTCTAAAGCTTTATAAAAGCCTAAATTACTCATAACTGTTGAAACAATCGTATTATGTTTTAACTTTCCAGATTCGCTCATATACTTCGCACAAATGTACATAATTTGATCGCCATCTACAATATTTCCTTTTTCGTCAACAGCAATTAAACGGTCACCGTCTCCGTCAAATGCTAGACCGATATCAGCACCTTTTTCTTTCACAAACTCTGCTAATACTTCAGGGTGCGTAGAACCTACGCCCTCGTTAATATTCATACCATTTGGCGCTGTTCCCATTGTAGAAATATCCGCTTCTAAATCAGCAAATAAATACGGTGCTAAGGAAGATGTCGCACCGTGCGCACAATCTAATGCGATATGTAAGCCCGCAAAATCTTCATCTACAGTTTGTTTAATGTATTGTAAGTATTTCTGTCCGCCCTCAAAGTAGTCGTTTACTTGACCTAACGCTGTCCCCACAGGACGTGGAAGTTCATCTACTTCCTTATCTAATAATGCTTCGATTTCTTGCTCTTGCTCGTCTGTTAATTTAAAGCCATCTGGGCCAAAGAACTTAATTCCATTATCCTGTACAGGGTTATGAGATGCAGAAATCATCACACCAGCTTGCGCATCTAACGCTTTCGTTAAATAGGCAACCCCAGGAGTAGAAATGACACCAAGGCGCATTACTTCCGCTCCAATTGATAATAATCCAGCCACTAAAGCACCTTCTAACATATGACCAGACACACGTGTATCACGACCGATAATGACCTTTGGACGCTCTGTATTCTTTGTTAATACGTAGCCACCAAATCGACCAATTTTAAATGCTAATTCAGGCGTTAACTCTTTATTCGCAATACCGCGTACGCCATCAGTACCAAAATATTTTCCCATTACTATTCGCTCCTTCTTTCTTGCTCATTTGCTTTATCCGGCTTCTGCTCCGGTTGACCTTGTACTTCTTTTCCTGCTTCTTCTTTCTTCTTTGCAAGTTCTACCTTCGCATTTTTTTGTTTTAATTCTAATGTGACATTATCAGGACCCGTAATTTGAATTGGAACATCGGGTGTTCCTACATCCATATTTCCTAAATTAATTGATGCTTTAATTTGTGATGCATCTACTTTTGCTACAGCACTTGCATCCCCAAAAATATCAACACTGATTTTCCCATTTGCCGGGTCTAAAAGTTTCATTGTTAATAAATCCGATAACCCATTTACCTGTAAAGGAATACCGTCTATTGTTTTGCTCTGTTGCTTTTGTACTTCAACCGTTATCTTTACTTGGCTAGGTTCTGCTTTTGTAACACCTTTAGGTAAAGAAACAGAGGCATCGAAGGTTGTAGACTCTGTAATTTTACTTAAGTCTACTTCGACGCCATCAAGGGATGTAATATTATCAAGTACTTCTTTTGAACCATAAATCGTCACTTCGCTTGGTTCAACTTTTATATTGGTTACAGTTACACCTTCTTGTAAGCTCCCCTTTTTTGTTACACCTAAGGAAACTGTTTTTTCAGGTGTTGAAACTGGTATAGTGACATTGACAGTAGAAGAACCTGTTTTCAAATCCAAACGATTCCCATCTTTATCATACAATACAATTTTCGCTTCTTTTGTGACTGTTTTATTAACACCTTTCAAATCAACATACGCTCGTACAAGTGCAATTCGCGAAAGCTCTTCCTCTGTACCGGCTACTTCAATCGTACTTGGCTTTACAGTAGGTTTGTCTACACTCGTTCCTGCCTGTAGTTGATTCTCATTTAAATACTTCACTTCTACAGGAAAAGATTTTACTTCTTTCTTTTGAATTGTAACTTTTATTTTCGCTGGCTGAACCTTCAAATGCAAATTGCTCGGAACACCACTATATTTTAAAGGAATCTCATATGTCCCCGGTGTATACCCTCGCAAATTGATAAACACCTCATACTGTCGTTTCACTTTAGCTGCAGCTACAACATTATTTTGTCCTTCAAGAGTAACTGTTACATTTTCCGGAATACCACTTACAATATACTTATCCTCGTCATAGTAAGCTGATACAGGAACTCCTGATATTGTTTCTGTTGTATCTCCTACCGGAAATGGCGATGGATTAAAATTACCTGATACATTTTTATCTAGGTTTGTTGACATGTAGAGCATAATTGCCAACAATAATGAAATTCCCCGTAAAAACCAATGGTTATCCATTAACTTATCCATGGCGTTTTCTCCTCCAATTCCATAAAGATGAAGAAGATTCTTTTATATTTCCACTTAGCTCTTTCATAAGCATTTCCTTTAATTGCTCACTTTTTAAATCACGATGTAATTCACCATTTTTTGTTAAGGAAATTTGCCCCGTTTCTTCTGACACAACAATTGTCAAACTGTCTGTTACTTCACTTACCCCCATCGCTGCCCGGTGACGCGTTCCTAATTCTTTAGAAATAAACGGGCTTTCTGATAATGGTAAGTAACAACCAGCTGCTTTAATACTATTTCCTTGCATAATGACAGCCCCATCATGAAGAGGCGTATTCGGTATAAAGATATTAATTAATAGCTCTGATGAAATATTTGCATTTAGTGGAATTCCTGTTTCAATGTAGTCTCCCATACCAGTCTCTCTAGCCATTGTAATAAGTGCACCAATGCGGCGCTTCCCCATATATTCTGTTGCCTTTACAACAGCATTGACGACAGACTCCTGTTCATCTTCCTCTTGGTTACCTCCACGTGAAAATAAACTTCCCCGTCCAAGTTGCTCAAGGGCACGTCTTAACTCTGGTTGAAAAATGATAATAATCGCTAAAAATCCCCAAGTTAACGCTTGATCCATAAGCCATTGCAAGGTATGCAATTCAAAAACATAACTTAAAATGCGAACAATAATAATTACTGTAATCCCTTTCAAAAGTTGTACAGCTTTTGTACCACGGATTACAAGAATCAATTTATATATAACAAACCACACAAGGGCGATATCTACTATAGTGCTGAGATATTTCAAAAGAACATTCATATCTCCAAAAGGCATTCTGACCCTTCCTCCATCTATATGTAATTTACAACAACTAGGTTAATTATAACATACATTATATGAACCACAATTTCAAACCTCCTTCCTAAACCTGACATACAATCGTTAGATATCAGACTTTAAAAAGGGGTTATTAACATTATTTGTTGCTATACCTCTATTTTAAAATAAAAAAAACAGCTTTTCAGCTGCTTTTTAAAATTATTTCAACTTTTCACCAAATAAAGATCCCATTAATGCAACGGCTGCAATTGCAGTTTTATTTTTCTCATCTAAAATTGGATTTACTTCCACAAACTCAGCAGATGTAATTATACCTGATTCAGCAAGCATTTCCATTGCCAAGTGGCTTTCACGATATGATAATCCACCCATAACCGGCGTGCCCACGCCAGGTGCATCATGCGGATCAAGACCGTCTAAATCTAAAGATAAATGTACGCCGTCTGTATGTGATAAGTATGCAATTGTTTCTTCCATTACTGCCGTCATTCCCATACGATCAATTTCATGCATAGTGAAAACTTTAATGCCCTCTTTCTGAATAAGTTCTTTCTCTCCATCATCTAAAGAACGAGCACCAATGATAACCACATTTTCTTTTTTCACTTTCGGATACTCACCGTATAAATTAACAAGTGATGGATGACCATGTCCTAAGCTTGCAGCTAATGACATGCCATGAATATTACCAGACGGAGAAGTTTCTTCTGTATTTAAATCCCCATGCGCATCATACCAAATAACCCCAAGATTTTTATAATGTTTGGCAACACCAGCAAGTGTTCCAATTGCAATGCTATGATCACCGCCCAATACAAGCGGGAAACTTTTTTTCTCAATAATGTTATCAACTTTATCTGCTAGTTCGTGACATACTTTTACAACTTGTTCAAGATTTTTTAACTTTTCATTTTCATTTATTTGAAATTCTCTTTCAATACATATATCCCCTAAATCTTCCACGTTATATCCTATATTTTGAATTCTTTCAACAACTCCAGCATAACGAATTGCACTCGCTCCCATATCAACACCGCGGCGCGTTTGTCCTAAATCCATTGGTACTCCCACAATTGAAATTTCTTTCTTCATAGATGATCTCCCCCTTTTATGCTTTCACTAAATATTTTAAATCTTTTCTATTGTCTGACTCAACTTAACATTTTTTTGTATTTATATGCATTTAATACAATATAAAAGAGCGATAAAGTTAGATTTTCTCGTTAAAATATGCATAAAAAAAAACATCTCTTACGAATAGAGATGTTTTTGTAATCCAAGTTTCCATACAGCTGCAATATTTCGTGCTGTAATATAAATATTTTCTTTTCCCATTTCATACGCTTCTTCTAATGTCATTACTCCTGAAACAATGCTAAATACAGCATCAATACCTTCTTCATAAATAGGAGTGTGATTCGAATGAACAGCTCCAGCAATTGCAATAACAGGAAGGTTATGCTCTTTAGCACGTTTTGCTACTCCTATGGGCGCTTTCCCGTACACTGTCTGTCCATCAATTCGTCCTTCTCCCGTAATTACTAAATTCGCATCTTGCAAATGAGCATTAAAATTCGTGTAATCAAGTACAATGTCAATACCTTTTCTAAGGGTACCATGTAAAAAGGCAACGATAGCCGCACCAAGTCCGCCTGCAGCACCTGCTCCTGGAATAAATTCAATATCAATATGAAGAGTTTGTTTGATTAATTGAGCATAATGCTTCAAATTACAGTCTAACCTCTCTATCATCTCGTCTGTGGCACCTTTTTGTCTTCCAAATACAAACGATGCCCCTGTTCCTCCTGTTAACGGATTCGCAACGTCACAAGCTGCTTCAATTTTAACCTTCTTTAAACGAGAATCGAGCTGTGATATATCAAAAGAAGTAATAAAATCTAAATTCCCGCCATTCGGCTCTATCACATGATTGTCACTATCAAAAAAACGCACACCTAAAGCAGATAACATTCCTACTCCTCCATCATTTGTAGCACTTCCTCCAAGCCCTAAAACAATATGATGGACTCCATGTTCTAGCGCATGTAAAATGAGTTCCCCTGTTCCCCTTGTTGTCGTTAGAAGTGGGTTTCTTTTATCAAGTGGAACATGGTGTAAACCAGAGGCAGCGGCCATTTCAATAAAGGCAGTCCGTTTATCTGAGGAGAGACCGTAAAATCCTTCTACTAAATCTCCTAACGGACCTGTAACAGGAATATTCACGATTTTTCCCTGTGTTGCATCAACAAGAGCTTGTACTGTTCCTTCCCCACCATCTGCAATGGGAATTTTTACATACTCTGCTTCAGGGCATATAGAGCGAAATCCTTTCTCTACTGCTTCACATACTTCTAATGCAGTTAAACTTTCTTTATAAGAATCAGACGCAATGATAATCTTCACATGAAACAACGCCCTTTCACTATATGAAAAACCAGTGAATAATCCCTCCTTATCCACCTTCCGTTCTGATTGAAGAAGAGGCTTCCTGTTTCATAGACTATTGCATAGTGGGGTGTTCCACTGCGTCTTACACAGTCTCCACAGGCGTAGATTATACTGTTCGGACATAACCTTGCCCTACAGTTTGTAGACTTTAGTTTGTGGCAAACAATTCTTCTAATCCTTTTTGTAAGATGTTCCGGCTCACGTTATAGTCTCTATCCAATACGATTCCACACTTTGTACAAATATGAGTACGAATACGGGGGGGTTCTTCATCCCCCATCTAGCTTCTTCGATTCCCCCTCAATCTTGAGGTTGGGGTCTTACTGCCCGCAAATAGCGAGATAAACAAAAAAGCTTGAAATCCTATATTGGACTTCAAGCTTTTCTTTTATGTGTATGGAGCCTAGCGGGATCGAACCGCTGACCTCCTGCGTGCAAGGCAGGCGCTCTCCCAGCTGAGCTAAGGCCCCGAAGTAACAAAGCGGAAGACGGGATTCGAACCCGCGACCCCAACCTTGGCAAGGTTGTATTCTACCACTGAACTACTTCCGCAAAAATGGTGAGCCATGAAGGACTCGAACCTTCGACCCTCTGATTAAAAGTCAGATGCTCTACCAACTGAGCTAATGGCTCGTAAATGGCTGGGCTAGCTGGATTCGAACCAGCGCATGACGGAGTCAAAGTCCGTTGCCTTACCGCTTGGCTATAGCCCATTAATATTTACTAGTATGCTTGTCTCACCAAAAAAATAAACCTTTGTAAGGTTAATTTTTTTAAAAATGGTGGAGGGGGGCAGATTCGAACTGCCGAACCCGAAGGAGCGGATTTACAGTCCGCCGCGTTTAGCCACTTCGCTACCCCTCCGACATTAAAAAATTATGGTGGAGGATGACGGGATCGAACCGCCGACCCCCTGCTTGTAAGGCAGGTGCTCTCCCAGCTGAGCTAATCCTCCAAAAGTGGTGACCCGTACGGGATTCGAACCCGTGTTACCGCCGTGAAAGGGCGGTGTCTTAACCACTTGACCAACGGGCCAAAAATTTTTGATACTTCGCGCAAGCTTCCAACCGGGCTTGAACCGGTGACCTCTTCCTTACCATGGAAGTGCTCTACCAGCTGAGCTATGGAAGCATATGGCTCCGCAGGTAGGACTCGAACCTACGACCGATCGGTTAACAGCCGATAGCTCTACCACTGAGCTACTGCGGAATAATGCAAGCCTGGCAACGTCCTACTCTCACAGGGACAAAGTCCCAACTACCATCGGCGCTAGAGAGCTTAACTTCCGTGTTCGGTATGGGAACGGGTGTGACCTCTCTGCCATCATTACCAGACTTTTATTATTATACACATTCTTTTCAGAATGTCAACAGGAATTTCAAAAAAATATATTCCTTCAAAACTAGATAACATTTGCTTCATATTATATGGTTAAGTCCTCGATCTATTAGTATTCGTCAGCTCCACATGTCACCATGCTTCCACCTCGAACCTATCAACCTGATCATCTTTCAGGGATCTTACTAGCTTACGCTATGGGAAATCTCATCTTGAGGGGGGCTTCATGCTTAGATGCTTTCAGCACTTATCCCTTCCGCACATAGCTACCCAGCTATGCCCTTGGCAGAACAACTGGTACACCAGCGGTGCGTCCATCCCGGTCCTCTCGTACTAAGGACAGCTCCTCTCAAATTTCCTACGCCCACGACGGATAGGGACCGAACTGTCTCACGACGTTCTGAACCCAGCTCGCGTACCGCTTTAATGGGCGAACAGCCCAACCCTTGGGACCGACTACAGCCCCAGGATGCGATGAGCCGACATCGAGGTGCCAAACCTCCCCGTCGATGTGGACTCTTGGGGGAGATAAGCCTGTTATCCCCGGGGTAGCTTTTATCCGTTGAGCGATGGCCCTTCCATGCGGAACCACCGGATCACTAAGCCCGACTTTCGTCCCTGCTCGACTTGTAGGTCTCGCAGTCAAGCTCCCTTATGCCTTTGCACTCTACGAATGATTTCCAACCATTCTGAGGGAACCTTTGGGCGCCTCCGTTACTTTTTAGGAGGCGACCGCCCCAGTCAAACTGCCCACCTGACACTGTCTCCCGGGTCGATAAGACCCGTAGGTTAGAATTTCAATACAGCCAGGGCGGTATCCCACCAGCGCCTCCACCGAAGCTAGCGCTCCGGCTTCAAAGGCTCCCGCCTATCCTGTACAAGCTGTACCAAAATTCAATATCAGGCTACAGTAAAGCTCCACGGGGTCTTTCCGTCCTGTCGCGGGTAACCTGCATCTTCACAGGTACTATAATTTCACCGAGTCTCTGGTTGAGACAGTGCCCAAATCGTTACACCTTTCGTGCGGGTCGGAACTTACCCGACAAGGAATTTCGCTACCTTAGGACCGTTATAGTTACGGCCGCCGTTTACTGGGGCTTCAGTTCAGAGCTTCGCTTGCG
>NZ_JBFLUS010000003.1:4547500-4605000 GCF_050474045.1 Bacillus sp. S2(2024) | reverse complement strand
ATTGTTACCACCGTTTCAAAAAATCTACGCGAAGGAGATATCATTCTACTTCACGCTTCTGACTCAGCACTACAGACAAATCAAGCATTACCAATGCTGCTTCAAAAATTAAAAACGGATGGATTGGAAAACATCCCTGTCTCTCAACTCATCTCTAATACAAAAGCTAAAAGCAAAGACATAGATTGAGCTTGCACCTACTGTCCGCTAATAGCAGGATAAAACAAAAGCTGATTCCAATATAGGAATCAGCTTTTTTGTCCTATTAAACGATGTAACATTAGGACCTGATATGCATTGCACAGCAACAGCGGAACAACCATTAAGTATAACCAATTTGTATCATTGATCCGCAGTGCTGGAACCCATTCAATAACAGTCACAACAATCATAAAGAACAGGGCCGGGACAAAAGCTTTCTTATTCGTTTCTTTACTTTTTATGTAGGCGACAATTGCCCCAAATACAAACAGAGCCCCAGCAACAAAAATATTCGCACCAAGTGATGCATTCCCATTTGCAATCAATACAGAGCGCAAGTATACAAAATCAAATAATACAAATGCAATTAAGAAAATTTGTATTGCATTCCAAAGAGATGGGGAGCGGAACATCCCTAGTCCAAATCGATGAATTGTTAAATACGCAAAGAAACCCATTTGACTAATGACACTAAAAATAAACCCTACCCCAAGCAACCAAAAAGAAACTATTAAAATTTCTTTTCCGTCGAAATTTTGAAAAAATTTATTGTACTTGTCCCACTCTAATAGAAAACCGATAAAAATTGTACTGCTTCCCCCAAGAATCAACGTCGTCCAAAAAAGTCGTACCCATTTTCGGCTATTCACATACATATCCCCCAATATATATATATTTCTAATTAAATTGTAACAATGTCATTTTTAAAAAGCTAGCCATCAATATGTATAAATTCCTTCAAGATATTTATATTAAAAAGAGAAATATGTGAAAGGAGCCCCCGCTGATGAAACGGAATCTGCTCATTTTGGTCTCTTTCATCCTTTTTATCGGAATAGTTGCATGTGCACCACAAAAAGAAGCAAAATCCCAATTAGACTATGATCAAACGAAAAAAATGATTATTGATATTTTAAAAACGGATCAGGGCAAAAAAGCAATCCAAGATGTACTAACCGATGAAAAAATGAAACAAGCTCTTATTTTAGATGAATCTGTAGTAAAAAAAACGATCGAAGATACTATGGTATCAGACAAAGGGCAACAATTTTGGGAAAAAGCATTTAAAGATCCTGAGTTCGCCGCTAAATTTGCAAAAAGCATTGAGAAAGAGCAAACAAATTTAATGAAAACATTATTAAAAGATCCTGAGTATCAAGCAGGTGTTATAGAAATCATGAAAAATCCAGAAGTTGGGAAAATCATGATGCAAACAATGAAAAGTAAAGAGTATCGTCAATATTTACAGCAAGTCATAACCGAAACTGCCGAAAGCCCACTATTTCAAACAAAAATGATTGATATTATTAGTAAAGGTGTTGAAAAGGCTCAGAAAAGTGGCGGTGAGCAGAAAAAAGAAGGCGGAGCAAGCGAAGGAAAAAAAGCACAAAAATAACCCTCGTACTGAGGGTTATTTTTGTTCAATCGCTGCTCTCTCAATTACTTGCTTAGCAATTTGTTTATAAATTACTCCAACTCGATGCTCCTCATCGTATACAGATGGAGCAAATTCTTCTGTATTCCAATCTGGCTGCTGGAGAGGGATTTGTCCAAGTACTACTGTGCGAAGTTCTTCTGCTAGCTTTTCTCCTCCACCTTTTCCAAAAACATATTCTTTTTCACCAGTTGCTTTACTTTCGAAATAAGACATATTTTCCACAACACCAATAATCTCATGCTCTGTTCGAAGTGCCATTGCACCAGCTCTAGCTGCTACAAAGGCTGCTGTTGGATGAGGCGTTGTCACAATGATTTCCTTACAAGATGGAAGCATAGAATGTACATCCAATGCTACATCACCTGTACCAGGAGGTAAGTCCAATACTAAGTAATCTAAATCACCCCACTCTACTTCTGTGAAGAAATGATTTAACATTTTCCCAAGCATTGGTCCTCTCCAAATAACAGGCGCATTGTCTTCTACGAAAAAGCCCATAGAAATAACTTTCACACCTAAACGCTCCACCGGGATAATTTTATCACCTCGTACAATAGGACGTTTTTCAATTCCCATCATATCCGGTACACTAAATCCATATATATCAGCATCAACGATTCCAACTTTCTTCCCTAATCTAGCAAGAGAAATCGCTAAATTTACAGAAACCGTCGATTTTCCAACGCCTCCTTTTCCACTTGCTACTGCTAGGAAAGTTGTTTTTGAATGCGGTGATAACAAAGATTCACCCTGCTCTTCTTGTGGAGCAAATTGTAATTGTTCTTCTTCCGTAAATTCTGTAAAACGTAGACCAACTGTTGCTGCTCCTAATTCTTTCACTAATTTCACAATTGCCCCTTGCAACTGCATTTGTTCCGCTGTTCCTGTTTTCACAATCGCAATTTTAATACTCACATGTTCTTTCTCCGATTTCACAGTGACTTCTTTAATAGCATTTGTTTCTTTTAATGTTTTATTTAGAAAAGGATCTACAATCCCTTCAAGTGCTTCCACTACTTGTTCTTTCGTTATCATAATCTGTCCCGCCCCCTGTACAAAAATAAGATGAAATAATTCAAACTAAGTTCTTACGAGCATGTAATAGCTCAGCTGAACGAAATAAATGCGTTTTCATTGTAAGTATAGCATATTTTCGGAAAACTCCGTTACAAAGAAGAACCCTCCTTAATCGGGAGGGTTTCCTTTCTCAGTAAAATATCGCAGGACCCCGCGATAAATAGCAGCAGCAACTTTTTGCTGATATTTCTCTGAGTTTAATAAATATCTTTCATTTACATTAGATAAAAAGCCAGCTTCAACTAACGCACCAGGTGTTTTTGCATGCTTTAATAAATACACATGAGAAATTGTCTTTGCAGAACGTTTCGTATTTTCGAGACTTGTTCGTAGTTCAGCTTGAATAAATTTTGCTGCCCGCTCATTTTCTACTAAAGAACGATAATAAAATGTTTGTGCCCCTTTCGAATCGCCACTTGGGAGGGCATTCAAATGCACACTGACAAAAAAGTCAATATCAGACTTATTAATGATATCAACACGTTTTTTTAAATCCTCCGCTTTGCGGCGACTATATCCCTTTGTACTTTTGTCTGCTAAATCATAATCTCCATTGCGCGTTAAAATAACGAGCGCTCCTTGTTCTTGTAAATAATCTCGTACTTTTTTTGTAATTTCCAATGTAATATCTTTTTCAACAATATCTTCTCCGCCAACCGCCCCTCCATCCGGGCCACCATGACCAGCATCTAGCACAATAATTTTTCCAGACAAAGGCAAATTCCAAGCTCTCCATGATTTTGTAATTTGAAAATCCTGCTTCGCCAAGAAAAAGAGTACAACCGCCGCTAACATAAAAGAAATAATTCGAATTCTTTTCATACCTTTCCCCCTCTAGCTAGTCCCTCTACTTACTTATATGGGACAAGAGGAAAGTTTATGATTTTCTTAATGCAGCTTCATGCGATATCTTTTCTCACCCTTTTCATATCCTTGTTGCCACCAAGCACTAATAAAGTGCTGACATAATGTATATAAGTGATCATCTTCGTTTTCTTCTAAAGTATGCAAAGGAACGCTTGTTAAAAAATGAAATAGCATTTCTGTTAATTGAACTTCCTCATGAGACGATCTATTTTTCACATCTAAAAGTGATTCTCCATAATAGCCAAACTTACTATACCTGGCTCCTAATAAATAAGATTCAATACCTAACTCTATACAATAATCTTCATAATGACGATGAAATGTATCCATACAAAAGCAATCCCGAATATTTTCTCTGAGTTTTTGTAATGATAATTCACGCAGTATGTTACGTTCATACTTCAGCTGCTTTTCTCTTTGTTTTTCTTTCAGGCTCACAATAACATTCATAGTACTTAAAACCTCCCTATGTACGTATTAGTCTAAACTTCTCAGTAGGAAGCATACACAAGAAGATAGCACTAAAATATTCCAAAGAAGGAGATGCTAACAGAAGATGTTTAAGAACATAAAAAAACCCCAGCCAAAAGGCTGAGGTTTGAAGTTCGCAAAAATTAACGTTTTGAGAACTGAGGTGCACGACGAGCACCTTTAAGACCGTATTTTTTACGCTCTTTCATACGTGCGTCACGAGTTAATAGACCTGCACGTTTTAATGTTAAACGGTATTCTGGATCAGCTTTTAATAAAGCGCGAGAAATACCGTGACGGATAGCACCAGCTTGACCAGTGTATCCACCGCCATGTACGTTTACAAGTACATCGTAGTTACCTAAAGTTTCTGTTGCAACTAGAGGTTGTTTCACTACTTCACGTAATGCAGCAAATGGGATATAGTTTTCAAAATCACGACCGTTAATGATAACGCGTCCTTCGCCTGGAACTAGGCGTACGCGTGCTACTGAACTCTTACGACGTCCAGTACCATTGTATTGTACCTGTGCCAAAGTAAGCCCTCCTTTAATTAATTATCCGCGAAGTTCGTAAACTTCTGGTTTTTGTGCTTGGTGTGGATGCTCAGATCCAGCATACACATTTAATTTTTTAGACATTTGACGTCCTAAACGTCCTTTTGGAAGCATGCCTTTAATAGCAAGCTCTAACATTTGTACAGGGTAGTTTGTACGCATTTCTAGAGCTGTTCTTTGCTTAAGTCCACCTGGGTGGTTAGTGTGACGGTAGTAAATTTTATCGTTTAATTTATTACCTGTTAAGTGAATTTTCTCTGCGTTAATAATAATTACATGATCACCAGTGTCAACGTGTGGTGTAAATGTTGGTTTGTTTTTACCACGTAAAATGGATGCTACTTCACTAGAAAGACGACCTAAAGTTTGACCTTCAGCGTCAATCACATACCATTTACGCTCAACTTCGTTAGCTTTTGCCATAAAAGTCGTACGCATTTGTTTCCCTCCTACTCGTTATCTTTTCCATAGAAAAAATCTATTGTTTATCTTAAACACGATTTCCTTCCGGGGCTAATCGTGGTTTTAGAAACAATACCATATGTTATGATATCCTTTTGAGTTTCTAATGTCAAGCAAATGTTACACCAGGATTAGTTGTTATAGTTTACCTCCCATAAATAAAGGCCTTGCCCGGGTACCATCTTCCCTGCAAAACGACGATCTTGTTTTTTTAAAATATCAGGAATACTTTCAGGAGAAATTTTTCCTTGACCAACGCTAAGCAGCGTACCGACAATAATTCGAACCATGTTATACAAAAAACCATTTCCAACAAAGCGAAAGACTAGCTCATCACCTTGTTCTATTAAATCTATTTCATAAATTGTTCGCACTTTATCCTTTTTATCAGTTTTTGCCGAACAAAATGAAGTAAAATCATGCGTTCCAATAAAATAAGGAATCGCTTTTCGAATGGATTCTATTTGTAATGCATATGGATATTGATATACATAATGTCTACGAAATACATCTGCTTTTTTAGATAACAATACACGATAGCGATATTCTTTTTTTACAACACCGTATCGTGCATGAAAGTCTAAAGTTTTTTTCTCGGCCTGCTGCACAACAATATCATCTGGAAGCATTGTATTTAGAGCAGCCATCCATTGCTCTCCTGTTAATGATAACGGTGTATCAAAATGAATGACTTGCCCTTTGGCATGGACAGTGGAATCTGTTCTTCCTGACGCTTGTACACGAACAGGCTCTCCTTTATGCACCTTTTGCAAGGCTTTCTCTATTTCTTGTTGAACAGTACGGTGATTCGGTTGAATTTGGTATCCACAAAAATTCATTCCATCATACGCGACCGTGCATTTTATTCTTTGCATATTCATACTCTCCATTACGATCGAACTAAAATTAAAATACAAGCTAAACCACATAGACTCAAGAGTGTTAATGTATCAAGCCATTTCCATTCTAATTGCCGGAATTTCGTACGGTATCCATTACTTTGATAACCTCGTGCTTCCATAGCAATCGCTAAGTCCTCTGCACGTTTAAACGCACTAATAAATAGTGGTACAAGTAACGAGATAATCGCTTTCAACCTATCTTTTATTGGACCACCTGCAAAGTCTATACCACGAGAAGCTTGTGCTTTCATAATTTTACTCGTTTCATCCATCAAAGTCGGAATAAAGCGCAACGAAATAGACATCATAAGTGCAATTTCATGAACAGGGACTTTTAAACGTTTTAAAGGATGCAATAGTGTCTCCATGCCATCTGTAATTTCAATTGGTGTTGTTGTTAACGTTAAGAGAGTGGTCATTAAAATAATGACCAAAAAACGAATGGAAATATAAATTCCCTGCTCCAACCCTTTTTCATATATAGAAAACCATCCAAATTGAACGAGTACAGCACCTTCTTTTGTTGTAAAAATATGCAGAAAGAATGTGAATAAAAAAATCCATAAAATAGGCTTTAATCCAGACAGAATATAACGAATCGGCACTTTTGCAAAAAACAAAGCAATGAGTGCATACAAAAATAGCAAGCCATATGAAATTGCATTATTTGCTAAAAATACAACAAATACATATAAAAAAACAATTAACAGTTTTGCACGAGGATCCAGTCTATGAATAGCAGATTCTCCCGGAATATATCTTCCGATAATCAGCTGCTGCATAATGAATCCCCACCTTTTCTAAACAGTTGTATGACTTCATCTGCTAAATCTTCTAAAGACAAGGTGGCTTTCGGTATAGAAATGCCAAATTTCTCTTCAATTTCCCGCTTATACTTCAGCGACATCGGAAGAGACACACCAATTTGTTCAAGTTCGTCTGCATGCGTAAAGACTTCCTCTGATGTTCCTTGCAAAAAGACCGTTCCTTTATGCATGACAACAATGCTTTCTGCATATTTTGCAGCATCCTCCATATTATGTGTCACAAGAATCACCGTAAGGTCTTTTTGCTGGTGAAGATGATAAAACATCTCCATAAGCTCATTCTGGCCCTTTGGATCAAGTCCTGCCGTTGGTTCATCTAATACTAATACCTCAGGCTCCATCGCTAATACACCGGCTATAGCAACACGTCTCATTTGTCCTCCGCTTAATTCAAACGGAGATCGTTCTAATAGTTCTTCTGATAGCCCCACCAATCGAATAGCATCTTTTGCCTTTTGTTTCGCTTCATACTCAGACACACCAAAATTTAAAGGACCAAAACAGATATCTTTTTCCACTGTTTCTTCAAATAACTGATGCTCTGGAAATTGAAAAACAACCCCAACTTTTTTTCGAAGAGGTTTTAATTTTTTTACTTTCTTTTGAGAAGATATTGTATACTCTCCAATGCGAACAGTTCCACTCGTTGGTTGTAATAAACCATTTAAATGTTGGATCATCGTTGACTTACCCGAACCCGTATGACCGATAATCGCATAATATCCACCACTAGGAAACGCAATATCTATGTCGTAAAGTGCTCGTTTTTCAAATGGGGTTTTATATTGATAACGATGCTCTACTTTTTGGAATGTAATCTCCAAAGTTCGTTCACCAAACTTTCCATTGTAAGATGCATTGATTGTAAAGGAATTTCATTGCTTTTCAACAATTCTGCCATTTTCACAGAAAATGGTACGTCTAAACCGATTTCTTTCAGCATTTTCGGTGATCGAAAAATATGCTCAGGCGCTCCTTCTTCTAATATTTCTCCACGATTTAAAATAATAATACGATCCGACTGCGCTGCTTCCTCTAAATCGTGAGTAATTGAAAGAACTGTAACCCCTTTCGTACGAACAAGATCTCTTACTGTTTCTACCACTTCTCTACGACCTTGTGGGTCAAGCATAGATGTTGCTTCATCTAATACTAAAATAGACGGCTGAAGTGCCAATACGCCCGCAATTGCAACGCGTTGCTTTTGCCCACCTGATAAATAATGAGGTTCTTCATTTTGAAACTCTTCCATTCGAACGAGCTCCAAAGCGTGCTTCATACGCTCTATCATCAGTTCCCTGGGCATTCCTATATTTTCAAGTCCAAAGACAACGTCATCCTGTACAGTTGTTCCAACAAATTGATTATCTGGATTTTGAAAGACCATTCCAATCTGTTTCCGAATATCCCATACAGTTTCTTCAGATAAAACAAGAGTTTCATTTACAGTAATTGTTCCTGCTGACGGTAAGAACAAGCCATTTAATAACTTTGCAAGCGTGGATTTTCCTGACCCGTTTTGCCCAATAACAGATACCCATTCTCCTTCATATAAAGAGAATGAAACGTCACGCAGGGCGTAAGAAGCAGCTTGAGGATATTGAAATGATATGTTCTCAGCACGAAGCTTCTCTTTTTTCACTCGTGGGCACCCTCTTCCATTATTCAGCCAAATAAAATAAAACTTCCATCAGTGTTTTTTCATCCCGCACTGATGGAAAGCTCTCACCAATCGGACTTTTACGGGCAGTTATCTCCCACCTAACTTCCCCGCTTCTCTCTGAATCTTGAAGTGGGAGTCTAACTGCCCGCAAATAGCGGGATAAACGTTTTCTTCTATACTTAAAAAAAAAGGGCCATGACCAGTTACTTAAAAAGTACTGTCCTGCCCTTTTGCTTGTCATTATACTAACTCGATAATTACCATTGGTGCAGCGTCACCGCGACGTGGACCAATTTTTGCAATACGAGTGTATCCGCCTTGACGCTCAGCATAGCGTGGAGCTACATCAGCGAATAATTTTTGTAATGCATCTTGACCAGTCTCAGCATTAGCAACTTCATTACGAATGTAAGAAGCTGCTTGACGACGAGCATGAAGATCTCCGCGTTTACCTAAAGTGATCATTTTTTCCACTACAGAACGAAGTTCTTTTGCACGAGTTTCTGTCGTTTGGATGCGCTCGTTGATAATTAAATCAGTAGCTAAGTCACGTAACATAGCTTTACGTTGCGCACTTGTACGGCCTAATTTTCTGTATGCCATTCGTAGTTCCCTCCTTTGTTGATGAGTTTAAATCCTCAGTCGTCTTTACGTAAGCCTAAACCTAGTTCTTCTAGTTTATGCTTAACTTCTTCTAAGGATTTACGTCCTAAGTTACGAACTTTCATCATATCTTCTTCTGTTTTGTTCGCAAGCTCTTGTACAGTGTTAATACCTGCACGTTTTAAGCAATTATAAGAACGAACAGAAAGATCAAGTTCTTCAATTGTCATTTCTAGAACTTTTTCTTTTTGATCTTCTTCCTTTTCGACCATAATCTCAGCATTTTGCGCTTCATCAGTTAAACCAACAAAGATGTTTAAATGCTCTGTTAAGATTTTGGCACCTAAAGAGATAGCTTCTTTTGGCCCGATGCTTCCATCCGTCCATACATCAAGCGTAAGCTTATCATAATTTGCCACTTGTCCAACACGCGTCTTTTCCACTTGGTAAGTCACACGTGATACTGGAGTATAAATAGAATCAATAGGAATTACACCTATTGGTTGATCCTCGCTCTTATTTGCATCAGCTGGCGTATACCCACGGCCACGCTTTGCAGTTAAACGCACGCGGAAATGCGCATCCTTTGCTAACGTTGCAATGTATAAATCCGGATTTAAGATTTCAACATCACTATCATGAGTAATATCAGCAGCTGTGACAATACCTTCGCCCTGTACATCGATTTCGAGCGTCTTCTCTTCTTCAGAGTAGATTTTGAGAGCTAACTTTTTCAAGTTTAAGATGATCGTTGTAACGTCTTCTACTACACCCTCAACTGTCGAAAACTCGTGTAATACGCCATCGATTTGGATGGCAGTAACAGCGGCACCAGGGAGTGAGGATAAAAGGATACGACGTAAGGAGTTACCCAAAGTAGTACCATATCCACGCTCAAGCGGTTCAATAACGAATTTACCATACTTAGCATCTTCGTTAAGCTCAACCGTTTCGATTTTTGGTTTTTCAATTTCAATCATTTATTAAACCCTCCTTCAAAACGTCGAAACCTCGGTTAGACATAGGAAATCACCTCTATCTAACCGAAAGTCCCCCTTAGGCAGTTCCCGATTGTGCACAACAAGCGATGTTTCTGTACGAAATTTCTCGATAATGCATCATATCCATTATAGACAATAGGGAAAAATCTATACAGAAAAATTATACACGACGACGTTTTGGCGGACGACATCCATTATGAGGTACTGGAGTAACATCTTTAATTGCTGTTACTTCTAGACCTGCAGCTTGAAGCGCACGAATTGCAGCCTCACGACCAGCACCAGGGCCTTTTACAGTAACCTCTAAAGTTTTTAAACCATGCTCCATTGCAACTTTAGCAGCAGTTTCAGCAGCCATTTGTGCAGCGAATGGAGTAGATTTACGAGACCCACGGAAACCAAGTGCACCAGCACTAGACCAAGAAAGCGCGTTACCATGAGTATCTGTAAGAGTTACGATTGTGTTGTTGAAAGTAGAACGAATATGAGCGATACCAGCTTCAATATTCTTTTTCACACGTTTTTTACGAGTGTTTGTTTTACGTGCCATTGTTAGTTCAACCTCCTTTACTTATTATTTCTTTTTATTTGCTACTGTACGACGTGGACCTTTACGTGTACGAGCATTGTTTTTAGAGTTTTGACCACGAACTGGTAAACCACGACGGTGACGAAGACCACGGTAAGAACCGATCTCCATTAGACGTTTAATGTTAAGAGAAACTTCACGACGAAGGTCTCCTTCAACTTTGATACGATCGACGATATCACGGATACGTCCTAATTCGTCTTCAGTTAAATCGCGAACTCGTGTTTCTTCAGAAACACCAGCTTCAGCAAGAATTTTTTCAGCAGTTGTGCGACCAATGCCGAATACGTAAGTTAAAGAAATAACAACGCGTTTGTCACGAGGAATATCTACACCTGCGATACGTGCCATTCCGAATGCACCTCCTTCTGATTAACCTTGTTTTTGTTTATGTTTAGGGTTTTCACAAATAACCATTACTTTTCCACGTCTACGAATAACTTTACATTTTTCGCAGATCGGCTTAACTGACGGTCTTACTTTCATGTCTCGAACCTCCTTAAAGATTACGGAGTGCTATATTATTTAAAGCGGTACGTGATACGACCACGATTTAAATCATACGGAGATAATTCTACCGTAACTTTATCTCCTGGTAAAATACGAATGAAGTTCATACGGATTTTACCAGAAACGTGAGCCAATACAACATGCCCATTCTCTAATTCTACTTTGAACATAGCATTTGGCAACGTTTCAATAACGGTACCTTCGACTTCAATTACATCATCTTTAGCCATTCAATGTTCTCCCTTCTTCAAATCAGTAACATTCTACACTGTTCTGAAATTCCGGAGAGCCAGCTACCTATAAAGTGGTAAGGATTTCGTATCCTGCTTCTGTAAGAGCAATCGTGTGCTCAAAATGTGCACACCATTTACCATCTACCGTTACCACTGTCCAGTCATCAGATAGTGTTTTTACATATCGTCTTCCTTGGTTCACCATCGGCTCAACACAAATGACCATTCCCGGTTTTAATCTAGGGCCTTGATTCGGTGGGCCATAGTGTGGGATTTGTGGGTCTTCATGTAAGTCTTGCCCGATTCCGTGACCGACATACTCCCTAACGATCGAGAATCCATTATCTTCAACATACGTTTGAATCGCATGTGAAACATTAGATAATCGTTCGCCCGGTTTTGCGTGTTCTAGACCAAGATACAACGATTTTTCTGTGACATCAAGTAGCTTTTGAACAGATTCGGAAATGTTTCCTACTGGATACGTCCATGCAGAATCTCCATGGTATCCATTATATTTCGCACCAATATCGATACTAATAATATCGCCTTCTTGGAGCTTGCGCTTTCCTGGAATCCCGTGTACAAGCTCTTCGTTTACCGAAGCACAAATGCTTCCCGGAAATCCGTTGTATCCTTTAAAAGATGGCGTGGCGCCATATTTTAGAATCGTTTTTTCCGCTATTTGATCGAGCTCTTTCGTTGTAATTCCTGGGGCAATATGCTTTTTTAACTCTTGATGAGTTAAAGCAACAATCTTGCCAGCTTCTCGCATAATCTCGATTTCGCGAGGAGTTTTGCAAATAATCATTACGCTAAGCCTCCGATGAGAAGATCGACATCAGCAAATACTTTATCGATATCTTGCTCACCATTAATGCTTTTTAAGTAACCAAGCTCTTCGTAGAAATCAAGCAAAGGCTTTGTTTGCTTAATATTCACTTCTAAACGATTTGCTACAGTTTCTTCGTTGTCATCAGAACGCTGATATAACTCGCCACCACATTTATCACATACGCCCTCTTTTGCTGGCGGATTGAATTCTAAGTGGTAAGTCGCACCGCACTCTTTACAAATACGACGGCCTGTTAAACGTTTTAATAGCAATCCTGAATCCACATTAATGTTTAAAACATAATTGATCTTTTTGCCAAGATCTTTCATGATTTCTTCAAGAGCTGACGCTTGTGCAACTGTTCGTGGAAAACCATCTAATAAGAAGCCTTTTACGCAGTCTTCTTGGCTTAAACGCTCACGCACGATTCCGATTGTAACTTCATCTGGTACAAGTGCTCCTTTATCAATAAAGGACTTCGCTTGTAAACCAAGTTCAGTTTCATCTTTCATAGCAGCACGGAACATATCTCCTGTTGAAATGTGAGGGATGTCATACTTGGCAACAATCTTTTCGGCTTGTGTGCCTTTACCAGCACCTGGAAGCCCCATTAGAATTAAGTTCATCTGTATTCCCCCTCATCAATGAGCATGTAGGGAAGATGCCTCTTCCCACTTACTCACTGTTTGATAAACCCTTTGTAATGGCGTTTTACTAATTGACTTTCGAGCTGTTTCATTGTCTCTAAAGCAACACCGACAACAATTAGTAAACTCGTTCCACCAATCTGAGCAGATTGTGGCAGATTTGCAATTTGAATAAATAAAACAGGTAGAATTGCAATTGCCGCTAAGAAAATTGCACCTACAAAGGTCAAACGATACAAGATCTTTGTTAGATATTGTTCTGTATTCTTACCCGGACGAATACCAGGAACATATCCACCTTGTTTATTTAAGTTTTCAGCCATCTGTTCAGGATTCACTTGAACAAATGCATAGAAATATGCAAAGGCAATAATTAGTGTAACATATATGATCATACCCACTGGATGAGTATAGTTAAAGTTCTTAATAATCCACTGCGATATTTCATATTTCGGGAAAAACTGTGCAATAGTCGGAGGCGTAATCAAGAATGAAACAGCAAAAATTACTGGAATAACACCAGCACTATTTACCTTAAGTGGTAAATGAGTGTTTTGTGCTCCAGTATAACCACCATTTCCAGTTACGCGCTTCGCATATTGAATCGGGATTTTTCTAACAGCTTGTTGAATGTAAATAACACCAACAACAACCGCTAACACAGCTAACAAAATTAAACCAACTTTTACGATACGGATGAACAAGTCCTCTCCGGCATTTTGGAACTGCTGTGCATACACTTGACTTATAGTATTTGGGATAGCTGCGGTAATACCTGCAAAGATAATAATAGAAATACCGTTTCCTACTCCCTTTGCAGTAATCTGCTCACCTAACCACATTAGAAATGCAGTTCCGGCAGTCAGCACCGTAGCAATATATAAGTATGTTGACCAGCTAGGATCCGTAATTAACTGTCCACCTGCCATACCGTTAAAACCGATTGACATACCAAGTGCTTGAATAAAAGCAAGAACAATTGTAAAGTAGCGGGTAAACTGATTTAACTTACGACGGCCCATTTCCCCTTGTTTTGACCATTCCGTAAATTTAGGAACAACATCCATCTGCAATAATTGCACGATGATGGATGCTGTAATGTACGGCATGATTCCCATCGCAAAGATGGAGAATTTTTTCAAGGCTCCGCCGCCAAATGTATTCAGAATACCCAATACATTCAACTGGTCTTGCGCTCTCAGTACATCTGCATTTGTATGAGGCACTGGGATGAATGTGCCAATCCGAAACACGATTAACATCGCTAAAGTGAACAATATTTTATTTCTTATCTCAGCAACGCGCATAAAGTTGGAGATTGTGCGAAACATTAGATCACCTCAACTGTTCCGCCAGCCGCTTCAATCGCTTCTTTTGCAGTTGAAGAGAATTTGTGAGCTTTAACAGTAAGCTTTTTCTCTACTGCACCGTTTGCAAGAATTTTAACACCGTCATTTAATTTGCTGATAACGCCAGTCTCAAGCAATAATTCAGGTGTTACTTCTGTACCGTCTTCAAAACGATTTAACGTTGTTAAGTTAACGATAGCAAACTCTTTACGGTTAATGTTTGTGAAGCCGCGTTTTGGTAAACGACGGAATAATGGAGTTTGACCACCTTCAAAACCAAGACGAACACCGCCACCAGAACGTGCGTTTTGTCCTTTATGACCTTTTCCAGCAGTTTTACCATTACCAGAACCGATACCACGACCTACACGGTTACGAACTTTACGAGAACCTTCTGCAGGTTGTAATTCATGAAGTTTCATTCCCAGGCACCTCCTTATATTAATGAGTTATCATTAAGCTTCTTTTACAGTTACAAGGTGAGAAACTTTGTTGATCATACCGCGAATAGCAGGAGTTTCTTCCTTAACTACAGTTGAATTCAACTTTTTAAGACCTAAAGCTTCTACAGTCGCACGTTGATCTTGTGGACGACCAATTACACTACGAGTGAGGGTAATTTCTAACTTTTTCGCCATTATGTTTTCCCTCCTTCTTAACCTAGTAGCTCTTCTACAGATTTACCGCGTAATTTTGCAACATCTTCAGCACGCTTAAGATCTTTTAATCCATTTACAGTAGCACGGATCATGTTAATTGGTGTGTTAGAACCAAGAGATTTAGAAAGAATATCTTGTACACCAGCTAATTCAAGAACCGCACGAACTGGACCACCAGCGATAACTCCAGTACCTTCTGCAGCAGGTTTTAAGAATACTTCACCCGCTCCAAATTGACCGATGATTTCGTGTGGAATTGTTGTACCAACTAATGGTACTTCGATTAAGTTTTTCTTAGCATCTTCGATAGCCTTGCGGATTGCATCTGGTACCTCTTGCGCTTTACCAGTACCGAATCCAACATGACCGTTTTTATCACCAACTACAACCAGTGCAGCAAAGCGGAAACGACGACCACCCTTAACAACTTTCGCAACACGGTTTATCGTAACTACACGTTCTTCAAGTTCAAATTTACTTGGGTCAATGCGACGCATCTATTTTCCCTCCTTTGACCATTAAAATTGTAAGCCAGCCTCACGAGCAGCTTCAGCTAAAGCTTTAACACGACCATGGTATAAGTAACCGCCGCGATCAAATACTACTTCTTTAACGCCTTTCTCTACAGCACGCTTAGCAACTAATTCGCCAACTTTAGTAGCAGCTTCAGTGTTGCCTGTACCGTTAAGAGTAAGTTCTTTATCAAGAGTAGACGCGCTTGCTAATGTTACACCGTTTACATCATCAATTACTTGAGCGTAAATGTGTTGATTAGAACGGAACACGTTTAAACGTGGACGCTCAGCAGTACCAGCAAGCTTTGCACGTACACGTGCGTGTCTTTTCTTACGAACCGCATTTTTATCAGGTTTAGTGATCATTCTTGTCACTCCTTTCTTTCACCTAACGGGTTTACTTAGCAGTTTTACCTTCTTTACGACGTACAACTTCGCCTTCGTAACGAATACCTTTGCCTTTATATGGCTCTGGAGCACGTACAGCGCGAACGTTAGCAGCGAATTCGCCAACACGTTGCTTGTCGATACCTTTGATTACGATCTTTGTAGGAGCAGGAACTTCAACTTCAAGACCAGCTTCTGGAGTCATCTCAACTGGGTGAGAGTAACCTACGTTTAATACAAGTTTGTCACCTTGTTTTTGTGCACGGTAACCTACACCGATTAATTCAAGTCCGCGAGCGAAACCTGCTGTTACACCTTCAACCATGTTTCCAAGAAGAGCACGAGTTGTTCCGTGTAATGCACGGTGTTCCTTCTGTTCAGAAGGACGTTCTACTGTTAAGATATTTTCTTCAATTTTGATAACCATATCAGCATTGAAAGTACGAGTTAATTCACCTTTAGGGCCTTTTACAGTTACAGTATTATTTTCTGCTACTGTAACTGTAACACCTGCAGGGATTTCAAGAATCTTTTTACCAATACGAGACATGTGGTCACACCTCCGTTCGTTTAAATATTATATTACCAAACGTATGCTACTACTTCTCCACCAGTTTGTAATTGACGAGCATCTTTGTCAGTCATTACGCCCTTAGATGTAGAAACAAGTGCAATACCTAATCCGTTAAGTACACGTGGTACTTCATCAGCTTTTGCATAAACGCGTAAGCCAGGCTTACTGATACGCTTTAATCCAGTGATTACACGCTCATTGTTTACACCGTATTTTAGGAAAATACGAAGGATACCTTGTTTGTTATCCTCGATGTATTCCACATCACGAATGAAACCTTCACGTTTTAGGATTTCAGCGATTTCTTTTTTGATTTTAGAAGCAGGAACTTCTAATTTCTCATGACGTACCATGTTCGCATTACGGATGCGAGTAAGCATATCTGCAATTGGATCTGTCATCACCATGTGTTTTACCTCCTTCCCATTTGTGGGTATTACCAACTAGCTTTTTTAACACCAGGAATTTGACCTTTATATGCAAGTTCACGGAAACAAATACGGCAAAGTTTAAATTTGCGGTATACAGAATGCGGACGACCGCAGCGCTCGCAACGTGTATATTCTTGCACTTTAAACTTAGGAGTACGCTTTTGTTTCGCAATCATAGATTTTTTAGCCACGTTTTCGCCTCCTCTACTTAGCGTTGGCTTCCATTATTTTTGGAATGGCATACCGAATTGTGTTAAAAGTTCACGAGCTTCTTCATCAGTTTTCGCTGTAGTAACGATTACGATGTCCATACCACGAACTTTGCTTACTTTATCATAATCAATCTCAGGGAAAATTAATTGCTCTTTAACACCTAATGTGTAGTTACCACGACCATCGAAAGATTTCTTAGAAACACCACGGAAATCACGTACACGTGGTAAAGAAACTGATACTAATTTGTCGAAGAACTCATACATTTGCTCACCGCGTAAAGTAACCTTTGCACCGATAGGCATACCCTCACGAAGACGGAAACCTGCGATAGATTTTTTAGCGCGAGTTACAACAGGCTTTTGACCTGCGATTTGTGTTAATTCTTCTACAGCACTGTCTAATGCTTTAGAATTGGATACCGCGTCACCAACACCAGTGTTGATTACGATCTTTTCGATTTTCGGTACTTCCATTACAGATTTATAGTTAAACTTGCTCATAAGAGCAGGAGTAATTTCTTTTTGGAATTTCTCTTTAAGGCGATTCAATGAAGGGACCTCCTTTCATATAGAACTTATTTATCTAATAATTCACCAGATTTTTTTGCAACACGAACTTTTTTACCATCTTCCACTTTGTAACCTACGCGAGTAGGTACACCTGTTTTAGGATCTAATGGCATAACATTAGATACGTGGATAGGTGCTTCTTTCGTGATAATTCCACCTTGTGGATTTAACTGAGATGGCTTAGAGTGCTTCTTAACGATGTTAACACCCTCAACGATAACACGGTTTTCTTTTGGGAAAGCTGCAAGGATAACACCTTGTTTTCCTTTGTCTTTACCACTGATTACCTGTACTTTATCACCTTTTTTTACATGCATCTTACTTCTGCACCTCCTTAGCAAGGCAAGACCTTAAATTATAGAACTTCTGGAGCTAAAGAAACGATCTTCATGAAGTTGTTATCACGTAATTCACGAGCTACTGGTCCGAAGATACGAGTACCACGTGGGCTCTTATCGTCTTTAATGATAACCGCTGCGTTTTCATCAAATTTGATATAAGAACCGTCTGGACGACGAGCACCGCTCTTCGTACGTACTACTACTGCTTTAACAACGTCACCTTTTTTAACAACGCCACCTGGTGTTGCTTGTTTTACCGTAGCAACGATAATATCACCGATGTTTGCGTATTTACGACCAGAGCCGCCTAATACTTTAATTGTTAAAAGTTCACGTGCGCCAGAGTTGTCAGCTACTTTCAAACGAGATTCTTGTTGGATCATGTTATGAAACCTCCCTTCGGACTTAAAATTCCGATTCGTCTATATTTAGATAATAACCGCTTCTTCAACGATTTCAACTAAACGGAAACGCTTAGTAGCAGAAAGCGGGCGAGTTTCCATGATTTTTACGATATCGCCAACTTTTGCTTGGTTTTGCTCATCATGCGCTTTGTACTTCTTAGAATACTTAACGCGTTTTCCGTACAAGGAATGAGTTTTGTAAGTTTCAACTAAAACTGTAATCGTTTTGTCCATTTTGTCAGAAACAACACGACCAGTATAAACTTTGCGTTGGTTACGTTCGCTCACTTTGCAAACCTCCCCTCAATTTATCGATTAATTCCGATCTCTCTTTCACGAACTACAGTTTTCATACGAGCAATCGCTTTACGCACTTCACGGATGCGTGTTGGATTCTCTAATTGTCCTGTAGCAAGCTGGAAGCGAAGATTAAACAACTCTTCCTTTAACGCTTTAACTTTTGTTTCGATTTCGGCAGTGGTTAATTCACGAATATCATTAGTTTTCATTAGATTCACCACCATTTTCTTCACGTTTTACGAATTTACATTTCACTGGTAACTTGTGAGCTGCAAGACGTAATGCTTCGCGTGCTACCTCTTCAGATACACCCGCGATTTCAAACATAACCTTTCCAGGTTTTACTACTGCTACCCAACCTTCTGGAGCCCCTTTACCGGAACCCATACGTACTTCTAGAGGTTTAGCAGTGTAAGGTTTAGAAGGGAAAATTTTAATCCAAACTTTACCGCCACGTTTCATATAACGAGTCATTGCACGACGAGCTGCTTCGATTTGACGGTTTGTAATCCAAGAAGCCTCTTGAGATTGTAAACCAAACTCACCAAAATGTACTTCAGCGCCACCTTTTGCACGACCACGCATTTTACCACGATGCTCTCTACGATATTTTACGCGTTTAGGCATTAACATATTATTTTCCTCCTTCCTCAGAAGCTTTCTTTTTTGTAGGAAGGACTTCTCCACGGTAGATCCATACTTTTACGCCTAATTTACCGTACGTTGTATCAGCTTCAGCTGTTGCATAGTCAATATCAGCGCGAAGTGTATGAAGTGGAACAGTTCCTTCACTGTAAGATTCTGCACGAGCGATATCAGCTCCGCCAAGACGACCAGAAACCTGTGTTTTAATACCTTTAGCTCCTGCACGCATAGCACGTTGAATTGCTTGCTTTTGTGCACGACGGAAAGATACACGGTTTTCTAATTGACGAGCGATGTTTTCGCCTACTAATTTAGCGTCAAGATCAGCTCTCTTAACTTCTAAAATGTTGATGTGTACACGTTTACCTGTTAATTGGTTAAGAGCTTTACGAAGTGCTTCAACTTCTGTACCACCTTTACCAATTACCATACCAGGCTTTGCAGTGTGAATTGTAACATTTACACGATTTGCTGCACGCTCGATTTCTACTTTAGAAACAGCAGAATCTTTTAAGCGAACGTTGATGTATTCACGAATTTTGATGTCTTCATGTAAGAATGTAGCATAATCTTTTTCAGCGTACCAGCGAGATTCCCAATCACGAATGACACCGACACGAAGACCAACTGGACTAACCTTTTGACCCATCGATTATCCCTCCTTCTTTTCTGATACCACAACTGTGATGTGGCTTGTGCGTTTGTTAATTTGGCTTGCACGACCCATTGCACGTGGACGGAAACGTTTTAACGTTGGACCTTCGTCAACGAAAACTTTTTCAACAACTAAGTTGTTTACATCCATTTCATAGTTATGTTCTGCATTTGCAATTGCAGATTTTAAAACTTTCTCTACAACTGGAGAAGCAGTTTTTGGTGTGTGGTTAAGGATAGCAATCGCTTCACCCACTTGCTTACCTCGGATTAAGTCTACTACTAAACGAACTTTACGAGGAGCAATACGAACTGTTCTCGCTACTGCTTTAGCTTGCATTGAAGTGCCTCCTCTCATTATCTTCTAGTTTTCTTATCGTCAGCATCATGACCTTTGTACGTACGAGTTGGTGCGAACTCACCTAATTTGTGACCTACCATATCTTCAGTTACGTATACAGGAACGTGTTTACGACCGTCATATACAGCGATTGTATGACCAATAAACTGTGGGAAGATCGTTGAACGACGAGACCAAGTTTTTACAACTTGCTTTTGCTCAGTTTCATTTAACTTTGCAATTTTGTTCATTAAATGATCATCAACAAATGGTCCTTTTTTCAAGCTACGAGCCATTTTGGTGCCTCCCTTCGTGATTGCCGTACGGTTCTAGAGATGAACCGTACTACAACCCCATTATTTTTTACGACGACGAACGATGAATTTGTCAGACGCTTTATTTTTCTTACGAGTTTTGAATCCAAGAGTTGGTTTACCCCATGGAGACATTGGAGACTTACGTCCGATTGGTGAGCGACCTTCACCACCACCGTGTGGGTGATCAACTGGGTTCATTACAGAACCACGAACAGTTGGGCGCTTGCCTAACCAGCGAGAACGACCCGCTTTACCGATTTTAATAAGCTCATGGTGCTCGTTACCTACTTGACCTACTGTAGCGCGGCAAGTAGCTAGCACTAAGCGTACTTCACCAGAAGTTAAACGTACAAGTACGTATTTACCTTCTTTACCAAGTACTTGAGCAGATGTACCAGCAGAACGAACTAATTGTCCACCACGGCCTGGTTTAAGCTCGATGTTATGAACAACTGTACCTACTGGAATGTTGATTAATGGTAATGCATTACCGATTTTAATGTCTGCTTCTGGGCCAGACATGATTTCCATACCTACTTCTAAGTTTTTAGGAGCAAGGATGTAACGTTTTTCACCGTCAACGTAGTTAATTAATGCGATATTCGCAGAGCGGTTTGGATCGTATTCGATCGTAGCAACGCGTCCAGGAATTCCATCTTTGTTACGTTTGAAGTCGATGATACGGTATTGACGCTTGTGTCCGCCACCTTGGTGACGTACAGTGATTTTACCTTGGTTATTACGTCCAGCCTTTTTGCTTAAAGGCGCAAGTAATGATTTTTCCGGTCTATCAGTCGTGATTTCAGCGAAATCATTCGTAGTCATGTTACGACGACCGTTAGTAGTTGGATTATACTTTTTGATTGCCATCTGATTTTCCCTCCTTCTTTAGTAAGAATTAAACTCCTTGGAAGATCTCGATTTCTTTGCTGTCAGCAGTAAGCTTAACGATTGCTTTACGACGACGGTTAGTGAAACCAGCGTGACGACCAACACGTTTTGCTTTTGGTTTGTAGTTCATGATATTTACTTTATCAACTTCAACACCAAAGATAGCTTCTACAGCATCTTTAACTTCCGTTTTATTAGCTTTAACGTCCACATCGAACGTGTATTTTTTTTCAGCCATCATTTCCATAGAACGTTCAGTGATAACTGGGCGCTTAATGATATCACGAGGATCTTTCATTATGCAAGCACCTCCTCTACTTTTTCCACTGCCGCTTTTGTCATGATTAGCTTATCATGATGAAGCACGTCTAAAACGTTTACGCCATCAGCAGTGATTACTGTTACTCCAGGAATATTGCGAGCAGATAACTCAACTGCTTCGTTTACATCAGCAGTTACGATAAGAGCTTTCTTCTCAACAGTTAATCCTTTAAGAACTGCTACCATGTCTTTTGTTTTTGGTGCATTTAACACTAAGTCTTCAAGAACTACGATGTTGTTCTCAACTACTTTAGTAGCTAATGCAGATTTAATAGCTAAGCGACGAACTTTTTTAGGTAGTTTGTATGCATAGCTTCTTGGTGTAGGTCCGAATACCGTACCACCACCACGCCATTGAGGAGAGCGGATAGAACCTTGACGAGCACGTCCAGTTCCTTTTTGACGCCATGGTTTGCGACCTCCACCGCGCACTTCAGAGCGAGTTTTTACTTTATGTGTACCTTGACGTAAAGATGCACGTTGCATCATTACTGCTTCAAAAAGTACAGCTTCATTTGGTTCGATACCGAAAACAGTTTCAGCTAATTGAATTTCACCAACTTCAGAACCAGTTTGGTTAAATAACTTTACTTTTGGCATTGGGGTTCCTCCTTTCTTATAGAGAATTATTTGCTAGCCTTAACAGCACTACGAACAACTACAAGAGATTTCTTAGCGCCAGGAACGTTGCCTTTTACTAACAGTAAGTTGCGTTCTACGTCAACTTGAACGATTTCTAAATTTTGAATAGTAACTTGGTCTCCACCCATACGTCCAGCAAGCTTTTTGCCTTTAAATACACGGTTCGGAGCAACAGGGCCCATTGAACCAGGACGACGGTGATAACGAGATCCGTGAGACATAGGTCCGCGAGATTGTCCGTGGCGTTTGATAGCACCTTGGAAACCTTTACCTTTAGAAATACCTGTTACATCTACAGTTTCACCTGCAGCGAAAACTTCTACTTTTACCTCTTGACCAACTTCTTGTCCTTCCACGTCTGCATCGCGAAGTTCGCGAATGAAGCGCTTAGGAGCAGTAGTTGCTTTAGCAACGTGACCTTGTTCAGGTTTGTTAGCTAATTTTTCGCGCTTGTCAGCAAAACCTAACTGAATTGCATTGTAGCCATCAGTTTCAACAGTTTTCTTTTGAAGAACAACGTTTGGAGTTGCTTCGATAACAGTTACAGGAATTAGCTCGCCGTTTTCAGCAAATACTTGAGTCATACCGATCTTTTTTCCTAAGATTCCTTTGGTCATGAGTTACACCTCCTACATTTTAACTTATATAAATTATAGTTTGATTTCGATATCTACACCAGATGGTAAGTCTAAACGCATTAAAGAGTCTACTGTTTGTGGAGTAGGGCTCACGATGTCGATTAGACGTTTGTGCGTGCGCATTTCGAATTGCTCACGAGAATCTTTGTATTTATGAACCGCACGAAGAATCGTGTAAACAGTTTTTTCAGTTGGTAATGGGATTGGACCAGAAACTGTCGCCCCAGAACGCTTAGCTGTTTCTACAATTTTCTCAGCTGACTGATCAAGAATACGGTGATCGTAAGCTTTTAAACGAATACGAATTTTTTCTTTTGCCATTATTTTCCCTCCTTCGTTCGCCTATTTTAAAAATAGACATTCTCCATGGAAATTTCCACACACTCGCCATGGCAAAGCGGCCGGGTGTGTCAGCAACCTTCCACTTCATCGCAGTCAAAGACCAACATTGTTTATTATACAATGTTATTCGTCCAGATGCAAGCATTTTTTGTTTGCATCTGCTTTTCTCTACTTTTGCTATTATACATGGCACTTTAAAGAATTTCAAGTTTTCATCTGTTGTAATTCTTTTTACAGTTTTTGGTTGAATGATTTTGTGGTTTATATATTATAGAAGAAACTCGTCAAAGCTTAAAAATAGATCTTTATCTATTATAAATTGAAACTTCCATCAGTAGGCTTTCTTCCTCTGCCCGTCTTCCTCACTTCTCTCTCAATTTTGAGGTGAGGGCTTACTACTCACAAATAGCCGGATAAATAAAAAACCCAAGGGAAAATCCCTTGGGTTTCATATATCAGTTAAGATTACTCAACGATAGTTGCAACTACACCGTAACCTACAGTACGTCCACCTTCACGAATAGAGAACTTAGTTCCCTCTTCGATCGCGATTGGAGCGATAAGTTCGATAGTCATTTCGATGTTGTCACCAGGCATTACCATTTCAGTACCTTCTGGTAATTGGATGATACCAGTTACGTCAGTTGTACGGAAATAGAATTGTGGGCGGTAGTTAGCGAAGAATGGAGTGTGACGTCCACCTTCTTCTTTAGATAAAACGAAAACTTCAGCTTTGAATTTAGCGTGAGCTTTTACAGAGCCAGTTTTAGCAAGAACTTGTCCACGTTGGATCTCTTCACGAGCAACCCCACGAAGTAGAGCACCGATGTTGTCTCCAGCTTGAGCTTGGTCAAGAAGCTTACGGAACATTTCTACACCAGTTACAGTTGTAGATTTGTTTTCTTCAGTGAAACCGATGATTTCTACTACGTCACCAACTTTAACGATACCGCGCTCTACGCGACCAGTAGCAACTGTACCACGACCTGTGATAGAGAATACGTCCTCAACAGGCATTAAGAATGCTTTTTCAGTGTCACGTTCTGGAGTTGGGATGTAAGCATCAACTTCGTTCATTAATTCAATGATTTTTGCTTCCCACTCAGCATCTCCTTGAAGAGCTTTAAGAGCAGAACCTTTAATTACAGGGATGTCATCGCCTGGGAAGTCGTATTCAGATAATAGATCGCGAACTTCCATTTCTACTAATTCTAATAACTCTTCGTCGTCAACCATGTCGCATTTGTTTAAGAATACAACGATGTAAGGAACACCTACTTGACGAGAAAGAAGGATGTGCTCACGAGTTTGAGGCATTGGGCCATCAGCAGCAGATACTACTAAGATACCGCCGTCCATTTGAGCAGCACCAGTGATCATGTTTTTAACATAGTCAGCGTGACCTGGGCAGTCAACGTGTGCATAGTGACGAGTTTCAGTTTCGTACTCAACGTGTGCAGTTGAGATTGTGATACCGCGCTCTCTTTCTTCTGGAGCAGCATCGATTTGGTCGTAACCTTTCGCTTCAGCACCACCAGCTTTTGCAAGAACTGTAGTGATAGCAGCAGTTAATGTAGTTTTACCATGGTCAACGTGGCCGATTGTACCAATGTTAACATGTGGTTTAGAACGTTCGAATTTAGCTTTTCCCATTCTAAATTCCTCCTTAGTTATATAGGTTATTTTATATTCAGACTAGAAAGTAAGGGGCCTAAGCCCCGCTGCTTTCTAAGCTTACATAAGTAGTTATACTTGAACAATCGATAAAAATCAATTATTCACCTTTATTTTTTTTAATAATTTCTTCTGAAACAGACTTCGGTACTTCTTCATAATGATCAAATGTCATTGAGAATGTTCCGCGTCCTTGAGTGTTAGAACGTAATGCCGTTGCATAACCGAACATTTCAGAAAGTGGAACCATAGCGCGAACAACTTGTGCGTTACCGCGAGCTTCCATACCTTCTACACGTCCACGACGAGATGTAACGTCACCCATAATGTCACCCATGTACTCTTCAGGAATTACAACTTCAACTTTCATCATTGGCTCAAGAATTACTGGGCTACATTTAGAAACCGCAGCTTTAAGGGCCATAGATGCAGCGATTTTGAACGCCATCTCAGAGGAGTCAACATCATGGTAAGATCCGTCAACTAATGCAGCTTTAATATCTACTACAGGATATCCTGCAAGTACACCATTTTTAAGCGCATCTTCAAGACCTGCTCCTACAGCTGGGATGTATTCACGTGGAACTACACCACCGACGATCTTGTTTTGGAATTCGAATCCTTTACCTTCTTCGTTAGGTTCAAACTCAATCCAAACGTGACCGAATTGTCCACGACCACCAGATTGACGAGCGAACTTACCTTCAACTTTCGCAGAAGCGCGGAAAGTCTCACGGTATGCTACCTGAGGAGCACCAACGTTTGCTTCCACTTTGAATTCACGGCGCATACGGTCAACGATGATATCAAGGTGAAGTTCACCCATACCAGCGATGATTGTTTGGCCAGTTTCTTGGTCAGTGTGAGCACGGAATGTTGGATCTTCTTCAGAAAGCTTAGATAATGCTGTACCCATTTTATCTTGGTCAGCTTTAGATTTTGGTTCGATAGCTACAGAGATAACTGGCTCTGGGAATTCCATAGACTCAAGGATAACAAGGCTCTTCTCGTCACAAAGAGTATCACCAGTTGTAGTATCTTTTAACCCTACAGCAGCAGCGATGTCACCAGCATAAACTGTTGAAATCTCTTCACGGCTGTTTGCGTGCATTTGTAGGATACGACCTACACGCTCACGCTTACCTTTAGTTGAGTTTTTCACGTAAGATCCAGAGTTTAATGTACCAGAGTACACACGGAAGAACGTTAATTTACCAACATAAGGGTCAGTCATAATTTTGAACGCTAGAGCTGAGAATGGCTCTTCATCGCTAGATTTACGTTCTACTTCTTCATCTGTATCCGGAACAATACCTTTAATAGCAGGTACGTCAAGTGGAGATGGAAGGTAGTCGATAACTGCATCTAACAGAATTTGAACACCTTTGTTTTTGAATGCAGAACCACAGATTACTGGGAAGAATTCAACAGAAGTTGTAGCCTTACGGATACCAGCTTTAAGCTCTTCTACAGTGATTTCTTCACCTTCTAGGTACTTCATCATCATTTCTTCATCAAGCTCTGCTACCGCTTCGATAAGTTTTCCGCGGTATTCATCAGCTAATTCTTTATGTTCTGCAGGAATTTCAACACGTTGGATATCTGTTCCTAAGTCGTTTGTGTACATGTATGCACACTCTTCTACTAGGTCGATAATTCCCGTAAATTGATCTTCAGCACCGATTGGTAACTGAATTGGATGAGCGTTTGCTTGTAAACGGTCATGAATTGTTCCTACAGAGTATAAGAAGTCTGCACCGATCTTGTCCATTTTGTTAACGAACACGATACGTGGTACACCGTAAGTAGTAGCCTGACGCCAAACAGTTTCTGTTTGTGGTTCTACACCAGATTGCGCGTCAAGTACTGCTACAGCACCGTCAAGTACGCGTAAAGAACGTTCTACTTCTACAGTGAAGTCTACGTGTCCTGGAGTGTCAATGATGTTTACACGGTGACCCTTCCATTGAGCAGTAGTTGCTGCAGAAGTAATTGTGATACCACGCTCTTGCTCTTGCTCCATCCAGTCCATCTGAGATGCACCTTCGTGAGTTTCACCGATTTTGTGAATGCGGCCTGTGTAGTACAGGATACGCTCAGTTGCTGTTGTTTTACCAGCATCGATGTGAGCCATGATACCAATATTACGAGTGTTTTCTAAGGAGAACTCTCTAGTCATTTGGTGTCTTTCTCCTTCCTAATACGGATTGGATTTTTTATTTTAAGTAGCAAAAAAGCCACTTTATTTTGTTACATATGTCAGTATGTCTAGTACCCTCATTATGTAAAACGAGCGCCCATTGAAAGGGAGAGGTATTCTCCCTCTCCACACTTCCATAAGCGACAAATAAAGCGGTTTATGCTTATAGCTATTTTTCGTTGAATCCTACCAACGGTAATGAGCAAATGCTTTGTTAGCTTCTGCCATTTTGTGAGTGTCTTCACGTTTCTTAACAGATGCACCACTGTTGTTAGCAGCATCTAAGATTTCGTAAGCTAAACGCTCTTCCATAGTTTTTTCACCACGAAGACGAGCATAGTTTACTAACCAACGAAGACCTAAAGTTGTACGGCGTTCTGGACGAACCTCAACTGGAACTTGGTAGTTAGCACCACCAACACGACGAGCGCGTACTTCAAGAACAGGCATGATGTTCTTAAGAGCTTGCTCGAATACTTCCATTGGTTCGTTACCAGTACGTTCACGAACGATATCGAACGCATTATAAAGAATTGTTTGAGATTTACCTTTTTTACCGTCAACCATCATTTTGTTGATTAGGCGTGTTACAAGTTTAGAATTGTACATTGGATCTGGTAACACGTCACGTTTCGCAACAGGTCCTTTACGAGGCATATTGAGTTCCTCCTTTCAGTTCAGTTTTATTATTTCTTAGCAGCTTTTGGTCTCTTAGTACCATATTTAGAACGTCCTTGCATACGTTTGTCAACACCAGCAGTGTCAAGCGCACCACGAACGATGTGGTAACGTACCCCTGGTAAGTCTTTTACACGACCACCGCGAATTAATACTACGCTGTGTTCTTGTAGGTTATGACCGATACCTGGGATGTAAGCAGTAACCTCGATACCATTTGTTAAACGTACACGAGCGTATTTACGTAACGCTGAGTTCGGTTTCTTTGGAGTCATTGTACCAACACGAGTACATACACCACGTTTTTGAGGTGCAGAGATATCAGTTGCTTTTTTCTTTAAAGAGTTGAAACCTTTGTTTAACGCAGGTGATTTAGATTTCCATACTTTATCAGTACGTCCATTTCTCACTAATTGGTTAATAGTAGGCATTATTTTATCCTCCCTTCGCACGTTTGTATGACCACATATCCAGGTGGTTCATTATTAGTTGAAAACAAAGTTTTTGCAAGGGAGAGCAAATGCTCTCTCCTCACAAAAACAGTTTTAACTTGTTATTCCTATCGCTGAAGCTCCTACCGCATCTCATTCATCTTCATGCTGAGATCCAGTTTTTAAAAAGTACGTTATGTTGCACTGCAAAAGCTATCGCAACGTTCTAACTATACCGTGTTGAATTACATTCAACTTTTATTTAGGAGCAACCTTGCTTATATTAACATTTAGCATTGCATAATGTCAACTAGGATTATCTGTTTTTATACAAAATTTACGACGGAAAATTTTAGTTTTCTACGTAAACCTCGTCATTTTCTACATTTATTTCTTCTTTTGCTGTTTTTACAAGATCTACTCTGCGGTAACGATTCATACCTGTACCAGCCGGAACAAGTTTACCAATAATAACATTTTCTTTCAGACCAAGAAGTTCATCGCGCTTACCTTTAATTGCCGCATCAGTTAACACACGAGTTGTTTCCTGGAATGATGCTGCAGATAAGAATGAATCTGTTTCAAGTGAAGCCTTTGTAATACCAAGAAGGATTGGACGTGCTGTTGCTGGTTGTTTACCTTTAAGCAACACTTTCGCATTTGCATCTGTGAACTGATGAATATCCAGTAATGTTCCTGGTAATACATCTGTTTCACCAGCATCGATTACACGAACTTTGCGAAGCATTTGACGAACCATTACTTCAACGTGTTTATCTCCAATTTCTACCCCTTGCATACGGTATACCTTTTGTACTTCACGAAGCAGGTATTCTTGGACTGCTGTAATATCTGTTACTTTCAGTAATTCTTTCGGATCGATAGAACCTTCTGTAAGTTCTTTACCGTGTTCAATGCGGTGTCCTGGAGCTACTTTTAGACGAGCGCCATAAGGAATTACATACGTACGAGCTTCTACATCACCTTGTACAACAACCTCTTGGCGATCTTTCACATCGTTAATCGCTGCAACGACACCGTCGATTTCACTGATAACCGCTTGACCTTTCGGATTACGCGCTTCGAAAATCTCTTGAATACGCGGTAAACCTTGTGTGATATCGTCTCCAGCAACCCCACCTGTATGGAATGTACGCATCGTTAACTGTGTACCTGGCTCACCGATAGATTGAGCTGCGATAATACCAACCGCTTCGCCTACTTCTACATCTGTACCAGTAGCTAAGTTGCGACCGTAACATTTCTTACATACGCCGTGGCGTGTGTTACATGTAAATGCAGAACGGATGTACAATTGTTCAACGCCTGCTTTTTCAATGATATGAGCGATATCTTCTGTAATTAATTCATTTTCGCGAACTAACACTTCGCCTGTTTCTGGATGCTTCACAGTTTTTCTTGCGAAACGTCCTACAAGACGATCGTATAAGGACTCGATAATTTCGTTTCCTTCTTTAATTGCGCCAATTAATAAGCCGCGGTCTGTTCCACAATCGTCTTCACGAACGATAACATCTTGTGCAACGTCAACAAGACGACGAGTTAAGTAACCAGAATCCGCAGTCTTAAGTGCTGTATCGGCAAGACCTTTACGCGCACCATGTGTAGAGATGAAGTACTCGAGTACCGTTAAACCTTCGCGGAAACTTGATTTGATTGGAAGTTCGATAATACGACCAGATGGGTTAGCCATCAAACCACGCATACCAGCAAGCTGAGTGAAGTTCGATGCGTTACCACGGGCACCAGAGTCACTCATCATGAAGATCGGATTGCGCTTATCTAAGGTTTTCATCAGTTTTCCTTGGATAACATCTTTTGCATTACTCCAAATAGAGATAACACGATCATAACGTTCTTCCTCTGTAATTAAACCGCGACGGAATTGCTTAATTACTGTATCCACTTTTGCTTGCGCTTCATGCAAGATTTCTTCTTTTTCACCTAATACAAGGATATCCGCCACACCAACTGTAATACCAGCTTTTGTAGAGTATTTAAATCCTAGATTTTTCATGCGGTCAAGCATGCGAGATGTTTCAGTAATTTTGAAACGTTTAAATACTTCAGCAATGATATTACCAAGAATTTTCTTGCTAAATGGTGCCACTTCTTCGCGACTAGCAATAATTTCTCTTACGTTAGCGCCTTTTTCAACAAAGTATTCCACTGGAGTTTCTTTCTCCAAGTTTGTTCTTGTTGGTTCGTTAATGTAAGGGAAAGATTTCGGTAAGATTTCATTGAATATTAACTTACCAACTGTTGTTAACAACAGTTTGCTGTTTTGCTCTTCTGTAAACGTTTCGTTGTTTACAGAGCTTGCTGCAACAGCAACACGAGTATGCAAGTGTACATATCCGTTTTGGTATGCAATTAATGCTTCGTTCGTATCTTTGAAAATCATACCTTCACCAATTGCACCTGCACGTTCAAGCGTTAGGTAGTAGTTACCTAATACCATATCCTGAGATGGTGTAACAACTGGTTTTCCGTCTTTCGGGTTCAAGATATTTTGTGCAGCTAACATAAGAAGACGAGCTTCTGCTTGCGCTTCTGATGATAACGGAACGTGAACCGCCATTTGGTCACCGTCAAAGTCCGCGTTGTATGCAGTACATACAAGTGGATGAAGACGAATTGCACGACCTTCTACTAATGTAGGTTCAAACGCTTGAATACCAAGACGGTGAAGCGTTGGAGCACGGTTTAGAAGTACAGGGTGTTCTTTAATTACAGACTCTAAAACATCCCAAACTTCAGGCTGTACTCGCTCAATTTTACGTTTAGCACTCTTAATGTTGTGTGCTAATCCTTTTCCTACCAACTCTTTCATTACAAAAGGTTTGAACAATTCAAGCGCCATTTCTTTTGGCAGACCGCATTGGTACATTTTTAAGTTCGGTCCTACAACGATAACGGAACGACCAGAGTAGTCAACACGTTTACCTAATAAGTTTTGACGGAAGCGTCCTTGCTTACCTTTTAACATATGAGAAAGAGATTTTAATGGACGGTTACCAGGTCCAGTAACTGGACGGCCACGACGACCATTATCGATTAAAGCATCTACTGCTTCTTGTAACATACGCTTTTCGTTTTGGACGATGATGCTTGGCGCACCTAAGTCTAATAAACGTTTTAAACGATTGTTACGGTTAATTACACGACGGTATAAGTCGTTTAAGTCAGAAGTTGCAAAACGCCCACCATCTAGCTGTACCATTGGACGAAGCTCTGGTGGGATAACTGGAAGAACATCTAGAATCATCCAAGATGGTTCGTTTCCAGAGTTACGGAATGCTTCTAATACTTCTAGACGTTTAATAGCACGAGTACGACGTTGCCCTTGTGCTGTTTTTAACTCTTCCTTTAAGAAGTCTACTTCTTTATCTAAATCGATATCTTGTAATAACTTCTTAATTGCCTCTGCGCCCATAGAAGCTTGGAAAGAGTTTCCGTATCTATCGCGATACGCACGGTATTCCTTCTCCGAAAGAAGTTGCTTCTTATCAAGCGGTGTATCACCGCTTTCTGTTACTACATAAGAAGCGAAATAAATTACTTCTTCAAGCGCGCGAGGGGACATGTCTAAGACAAGTCCCATGCGGCTTGGGATACCTTTGAAATACCAAATATGAGATACAGGAGCAGCTAATTCGATATGACCCATACGTTCACGACGAACTTTCGCACGCGTTACTTCAACGCCGCATCGATCACAAACTACACCTTTATAACGGACACGTTTATATTTACCACAATGACATTCCCAGTCTTTTGTTGGACCGAAAATACGCTCACAGAACAAACCGTCTTTCTCTGGTTTCAATGTACGATAGTTAATCGTCTCGGGTTTTTTTACTTCCCCATATGACCAAGAGCGAATTTTGTCTGGTGATGCAAGTCCAATCTTCATATATTCAAAGTTGTTTACATCTATCAAGGGGCCTACCTCCCTTTTAATCTACAGGTTATCCCAATTATTCCTTCGTTGTCTCAACTTCGACATTTAATTTATCTGCAGATTGATGATCATCATCGTCATCAGTATCACGCATTTCAATTTCAGTATCGTCGCTAGACATCATCTTAACATCCATACCTAAGCTTTGTAATTCCTTAATCAATACTTTGAATGATTCAGGAACACCTGGTTCTGGAACGTTTTCGCCTTTTACAATCGATTCATACGTTTTCACACGACCAACAACATCATCCGACTTAACTGTTAAGATTTCTTGAAGAGTATAAGCAGCACCGTAAGCTTCAAGTGCCCAAACCTCCATCTCACCGAAACGTTGTCCACCGAACTGTGCTTTACCTCCAAGAGGCTGTTGCGTTACAAGTGAGTATGGTCCAGTAGAACGAGCATGAAGTTTATCATCAACCATGTGTGCAAGTTTAATCATGTACATGACACCAACAGATACACGGTTGTCGAATGGTTCACCAGTACGTCCATCGTATAGAATTGTCTTTGCATCACGTGCCATACCAGCTTCTTCGATTGTTCCCCACACATCTTCCTCGCGAGCGCCATCGAATACTGGTGTTGCAACGTGGATACCAAGATATCTTGCTGCCATACCAAGATGAAGCTCTAGCACCTGACCGATATTCATACGAGATGGTACCCCTAATGGGTTTAACATGATATCGATTGGTGTGCCATCTGGTAAGTAAGGCATATCTTCTTCCGGTAAAATACGGGAGATAACACCTTTGTTACCGTGACGACCGGCCATCTTGTCACCTTCAGAAATTTTACGTTTTTGAACGATATATGCACGTACAAGTTGATTCACGCCTGGTGGTAATTCATCGCCATCTTCACGGTTGAATACTTTTACGTCTAAGATAATACCGCCGCCGCCGTGTGGTACACGTAGTGATGTATCACGTACTTCACGAGCTTTCTCACCGAAGATTGCATGTAATAGACGCTCTTCTGCTGTTAATTCCGTTACACCTTTTGGCGTTACTTTACCAACAAGAAGGTCTCCGTCTTTTACTTCTGCACCGATGCGAATAATACCGCGCTCATCAAGATTGCGAAGCGCATCTTCCCCTACGTTTGGAATGTCTCGTGTAATTTCTTCTGGTCCTAGTTTTGTATCACGAGCTTCAGATTCATATTCTTCAATATGAATAGAAGTATACACGTCATCTTTTACAAGGCGCTCACTCATAATGATCGCATCCTCGTAGTTATAACCATCCCATGTCATAAAGCCAACAAGCACGTTACGACCAAGTGCAAGTTCACCTTTTTCCATAGAAGGACCGTCTGCAAGAATTTCACCTTTTACAACTTCATCTCCAACACTTACGATTGGGCGTTGGTTGTAACAAGTTCCTTGGTTAGAACGGACGAATTTTAACATTTTATAGCGATCTAAATCACCTTTTACTTTTTGGCCGTCTACTTCGATGTAACGACGTACCCAAACTTCGCGAGCTTCTACGCGTTCAACGATACCAGGGTGTTTACAGATCACTGCAGCTCCTGAGTCTTTCGCTGATACGTACTCCATACCAGTACCTACAATTGGAGATTCTGGGTTCATAAGTGGAACTGCTTGACGTTGCATGTTCGCACCCATTAGCGCACGGTTCGAGTCATCGTTTTCTAAGAACGGAATACAAGCTGTCGCAGCAGACACAACCTGTTTTGGAGAGATATCCATGTAGTCTATGCGTTCGCGTTTTACTACAACGTTCTCGTCACGGAAACGCGCTACAACATCTTCATCAAGGAAGTCCCCTTCTTCAGATAAACGTGCATTTGCTTGGGCAACAACATAGTTGTCTTGTTCATCAGCTGTTAAATAATCCACACGCGTTGTTACACGTCCAGTTTCTGGATCAACACGACGGTATGGTGTTTCAATGAAACCAAATTCATTTACTTTTGCAAATGAAGATAAAGAGTTAATCAAACCAATGTTTGGTCCCTCTGGCGTTTCAATCGGACACATACGACCATAGTGAGAGTAGTGAACGTCACGCACTTCAAAGCCTGCGCGCTCACGCGTTAAACCACCAGGTCCTAATGCAGATAGTCTTCGTTTATGCGTTAACTCCGCTAATGGGTTTGTTTGATCCATAAACTGAGATAACTGCGAGCTGCCGAAGAACTCTTTAATAGATGCAATAACCGGACGAATGTTAATTAATGCTTGCGGCGTAATTGCATTTGTATCTTGAATCGACATTCTCTCACGAACAACACGCTCCATACGAGAAAGACCGATACGGAATTGGTTTTGTAACAATTCCCCTACAGAACGTAGACGACGGTTTCCTAAATGGTCAATATCATCCGTGTCTCCTACTTTATATAGAAGGTTAAAGAAATAGCTAATAGATGCAATAATATCGCCTGGTGTAATATGTTTTACATCGCGATCAATGTTCGCATTACCAATAATATTGATAGAACGCTCTCCATCTGCATCCGGAGCATAAATCTTAATAGATTGCAATTCAACATTGCCTTCTACCACTCCGCCTATCGGCTTCGCAGTTTTAAAGCCAATGTTCTTTTCTAAGTAAGGTAACATACGATCTAATGTACGACGATCTAAGATTGTTCCTTCTGCCGCTAAAATTTCGCCTGTTTCAGGATCCACCAATGTTTCAGCTAAGCGTTGGTTAAACAATCTGTTTTTAATGTGTAACTTCTTATTAATTTTGTAACGACCTACATTTGCTAGATCATAACGCTTTGGATCAAAGAAGCGAGAAACAAGCAAGCTCTTTGCATTTTCTACTGTTGGTGGTTCACCTGGACGTAGACGCTCATAAATTTCAAGCAATGCTTTTTCTGTGCTATCCGTGTTATCTTTTTCTAGCGTATTGCTTAAGTACTCGTTATCACCTATAAGCTCGGTGATTTCTTGATCAGAGCCAAACCCTAATGCGCGTAACAAAACAGTTACAGGTAGTTTGCGCGTACGGTCGATACGCACATAAACAACATCCTTAGCGTCTGTTTCATACTCTAACCAAGCTCCGCGGTTTGGAATTACAGTAGCAGTAAATCCGCGTTTTCCGTTTTTGTCCACCTTGCCGCTGTAGTATACACTTGGTGAACGAACTAACTGAGAAACAATAACGCGTTCTGCACCGTTAATTACGAATGTTCCTGTCTCTGTCATGAGTGGGAAATCTCCCATGAACACATCTTGTTCTTTCACTTCGCCAGTTTCTTTATTGATTAGACGCACTTTTACACGAAGTGGTGCTGCATACGTCACATCACGCTCTTTACATTCTTCTACAGAATATTTCGGTTCGCCTAAACTGTAGTCGATAAACTCAAGCGATAGATTTCCCGTAAAGTCTTCAATCGGAGAAATGTCTTGGAACATTTCTCGCAAACCCTCATCAAGAAACCACTGATAAGAAGAGGTTTGAATTTCGATAAGATTTGGTAATTCTAATACCTCACTAATACGGGCATAACTTCTTCGTTGGCGGTGGCGTCCGTATTGAACTAGTTGACCTGTCAACTGCTTCACCCCTCAAATCATGAGTATTATAAATGCACAAAAATGTGCAAAATCACAACTAAATACGGCTAACACAAATTGCGTAGCCTTTTTCTCTACAAAGATAGACACGTTGAGTATTTCTAACTGCTCAAAAAGAAAAATGGCTTCTATAAGAAAACCATCATTCTGTTTCATAATCTGCTGATTTTACTATCTTTTCCAAGAGAAGCAAAAATATACATCGTTCTCAACGCAGAAAATCATATATTGGCATTTTATAATGCTAACACAAACCAAAAAAACCGTCAACGTTTTTTTGATTTTATGATATAATATCCTTTTTTCTTTTCTACAACTTCCACAAAGTCAAACGCTTCTTCTAACTTTTTCATCGCGGATGGTGCACCTTGTTTCTTTTGAATCACAATCCAAAGCTCACCGCCTGGCACAAGATAATCCACGGCTTTTTCTAGAATCTCATGTACTACTTGTTTCCCTGCACGAATTGGCGGATTAGATAAAATAGCAGCATATTGCCCACTTACATTTTCATATACACTACTTTGATAAATCTGGACATTCCCAATTCTATTATTAGCGGCATTTTCTTTCGCAAGCTCAAGTGCTCTTTCATTCACATCCACCATATGAACTGTACGCTCTTGAAACTCCTTTGCTAAAGATAAACCAATTGGACCATATCCGCACCCGACATCTAACACATCCCCTTGGACATCCGGCATCTGAAATGCTTCGATTAAAAGACGAGAACCAAAGTCCACTTCATTTTTCGAAAACACGCCGTGGTCAGATAAGAAAACAAATTGAGATCCTCTCAACTTATATTCCCAACGTTTACGATCACTTTTGCTAGAGGGATCGTTAGAAAAATAATGGTCTGCCATATGGCCACCTCTTTTCTTTACAGTTAAAAAAAAAGCTCGCATGAGAGCGAGCTTTTTTTAAAGCTTCAAAAGTTAATTACTTAACTTCTACAGCAGCGCCAACTTCTTCAAGTTTAGCTTTGATTTCTTCAGCTTCTTCTTTAGAAACGCCTTCTTTAACTGCTTTTGGAGTGTTGTCAGCTAATTCTTTAGCTTCTTTTAAGCCAAGACCAGTGATTTCACGAACAACTTTGATAACTTTGATTTTTTGAGCACCTGCATTAGCAAGCACTACATCAAATTCAGTTTTCTCAGCAGCAGCTTCAGCAGCGCCACCAGCTACAGCTACAGGAGCAGCAGCAGTTACGCCGAATTCTTCCTCGATAGCTTTTACTAAGTCGTTAAGTTCTAATACAGTCATAGATTTAACTGCTTCAATGATTTGTTCTTTAGTCATTGTAAATATCCTCCCTTAAATAGGTTTGTATTGTTTTATCGATAACACGTAATTATCTTTTAAAAAATTAAGCGCCTTGCTCTTCTTTTTGATCTGCAACTGCTTTAGTAGCGATTGCAAGACCGCGCATTGGAGCTTGAAGAACGCTAAGAAGCATAGAAAGTAAGCCTTCACGTGATGGAAGAGTAGCGATAGCTTTAACCTCATCAAGTGATACAAGTTTACCTTCGATTACGCCTGCTTTAATTTCTAAAGCTTCATGATCTTTAGCGAAGTCGTTTAATACTTTCGCAGGAGCAATTACATCCTCGTTACTGAACGCGATTGCGTTTGGTCCTGTTAAGAATTCGTTTAACTCAGCTAGTTCAGCAGCTTCTGCAGCACGACGAGTTAAAGAGTTTTTGTAAACTTTGAACTCAACGCCAGCTTCACGTAATGTTTTACGTAATTCTGTTACTTCAGATACTGTTAAACCACGGTAGTCAACAACGATTGTTGATTTACTTTCGCTAAGTTTAGCAGCGATTTCAGTTACAACGTGTTGTTTTGCTTCGATTGCTTTAGTCATGTTATTACACCTCCTGTAGATTATATAGAAGATGTACCGAAAGTGCACTAAAAAACCTCCATGCCCAATTGTAGACATGGAGGCATATAGTCACAGAAAAAAATTCCGTTTCGTATATTCACACCTAGGTAGGAAATTAAGCCACATTGGCACCTACTGTCTACGGTACACTATTTAAATTCACAACATAAATGATTATATTAAAACTTCTTCACGAAGTCAACTTCCAAATTTTACGCAATAGTAGAAACTTCAACGCGTACGCCAGGTCCCATTGTAGAAGCAACTGTTACGTTCTTCATGTAAGTACCTTTTGCAGCAGCTGGCTTAGCTTTTAGAAGAGCATCAGCAACTGTCTCTAAGTTTTCAACTAATTTAGCATCTTCGAAAGATACTTTACCGATTGGCACATGAATGTTACCAGCTTTATCAACGCGGTATTCTACTTTACCAGCTTTGATTTCGTTAACTGCTTTTGTTACGTCGAAAGTAACTGTTCCAGTTTTAGGGTTTGGCATTAAACCTTTAGGTCCTAATACACGACCAAGTTTACCAACTTCACCCATCATGTCAGGAGTTGCTACTACTACGTCAAAGTCAAACCAACCTTGTTGGATTTTGTTGATGTAGTCTGCATCACCTACGAAGTCTGCTCCAGCAGCTTCAGCTTCTTTTAGTTTTTCGCCTTTAGCGAATACTAATACACGTTGTACTTTACCAGTACCGTGTGGAAGAACAACTGCACCACGAATTTGTTGGTCAGCTTTCTTAGGGTCAACACCTAAACGAAATGCAGCTTCTACAGTCGCATCAAATTTAGCTGTGTTTGTTTTCTTTACTAATTCTACTGCCTCTGTTGCAGAGTAAGCAGTTGTACGATCAACAAGCTTCGCAGCTTCTACGTACTTTTTACCTCTTTTAGCCATTTTTATTTCCTCCTCAATGTGGTTTTAGCGGAATAACCTCCCACGTTTACGCCTTCTTTCCGATACAATCGAGGATGTGCGCCCATCCCTTTATTTAAAAAACAACATTCATTTACGATAATAAAGGTTGCGAATTGGAATTCCAGACCCGCAACCTCTTTTACAAAAAAAAACAAATCGAATTAGTCTTCGATAACAATGCCCATACTGCGTGCAGTACCTTCAACCATACGCATTGCAGCTTCTACGCTAGCAGCGTTTAGGTCAGGCATTTTAGTTTCAGCGATTTCGCGAACTTTATCACGCTTAACAGTTGCCACTTTATTACGGTTTGGTTCACCAGAACCAGACTCGATACCAGCTACTTTCTTAAGAAGAACAGCAGCAGGAGGAGTTTTAGTAATGAAAGTGAATGAACGGTCTTCAAATACTGTAATTTCAACAGGAATGATTAGACCAGCTTGATCTGCTGTACGAGCGTTGAACTCTTTACAGAAGCCCATAATGTTAACACCCGCTTGTCCTAATGCTGGACCAACTGGTGGAGCTGGGTTAGCTTTACCTGCAGGAATTTGAAGTTTTACCATTTTAATTACCTTTTTAGCCACGAGACACACCTCCTTAAGTCCGTGATGTGGTCAATTGGGCAGTGATTTGCCCTCCCACTTCATATTTTATCTTTAGCGATAAAATCTTTCTCAAAAAACGTCTCCGTTTCCGAAGACGTACTGACTTAAAAGATATTATCACTTTTTACAATTCATTTCAAGTTTCATTTTATAATTTTTCAATTTGGTGGAAATCTAGTTCAACTGAAGTTTCACGACCAAACATATCAACAAGTACTGTTACTCTTTGTTTTTCTAGATCAATTTCATTAATAGCACCTGTGTAATTCGCAAATGGGCCTTCGTTCACACGTACAGTCTCATGAAGTTCAAAGTCAAAGTCAACTACTTCATTTTCCATTCCCATGTGTTTTAAGATTGTAACTACTTCTTCTTCTAATAACGGAGATGGCTTCGAACCTGACCCAGAAGATCCAACAAATCCTGTTACACCTGGTGTATTACGAACAACATACCAAGAATCATCTGTCATGATGATTTCTACCAACACATAGCCAGGAAACACTTTCCTCTTTGTTATTTTTTCTTTTCCGTTTTTCATTTCTACTTCTGTTTCCTCTGGAACAATAACACGGAAAATTTTATCTTGCATAGCCATTGATTCTACGCGTTTCTCTAAGTTTGTTTTTACTTTATTTTCATATCCAGAATAAGTATGGACAACATACCAACGTTTTTCCATTAATTTAGGACGACCGTCCTTCCCTCCCTGACGTACATTTTTTTGTGCAAATGAAAAAACCCGTTCACCGGGCTTTTACACAGTTCGTATAAATAACATTAACATTATATCATGTATAAGCGCTTCTTATTCAAGAATTAAACGAATTAAAGAAGAAATCCCCATATCCACTACCGCAAAGAAAATTGCACAGAAAGCAACTGTTGCAATTACAGTAAGTGTCGAACGGATTAATTCATCTTTTTTCGGCCAGCTTACTTTTTTCATTTCGCGACCTACATCGCCAAAAAAGTTCGTCAAACGCATTTCCGGGACCTCCAGTGCATAATTACAATTATTTATTTTGTTTCCTTATGAACCATATGCGCATTACACATTTTACAAAATTTCTTTATCTCAAGACGCTCTACTGAGCTTGTATCTTTCATTGTTGAATAGTTTCGATTATTGCATTTTTCACATGCAAGTACAACTTTTTTTCTCACCTGTTACACCAGCCTTGTAACATTATTTCCTTAAAAATGTATCATACAATAAAAGGCAATGTCAATGACGCTTCCCCCCTACTGCAAAAAGAAAAGGAGAGGAAAAAACCTCTCTTTTATATTTCTCTATTAACCTAATATATTTTTAACTCTCAAACTTAAACACCTTAACGTTTAAGTGAAGGTGAGTGAACAGCTGCTGTTTCTCTCATTTCCATATAACGCTCAAGCTTCCGTTTCACTCGCTGCAGGGCATTATCAATGGATTTCACATGACGATTCAATTGCTCTGAAATCTCTTGATACGATCTTCCGTCTAAATATAAAGAAAGCACCTTTCTTTCTAAATCGCTTAATAATTCAGATATTTTTAATTCTATGTCAACATACTCTTCCTGACTAATAATCATTTCTTCAGGATCCGTCATCTTCGCTTCAGATATAACATCTAACAGAGTTCGATCGGATTCTTCATCATAAATTGGTTTATCTAAAGAAACATATGAATTTAAAGGGATATGTTTTTGTCTTGTCGCTGTTTTAATCGCAGTGATAATTTGACGTGTAATACACAATTCCGCAAAAGCTTTAAAGGAAGACAGCTTGTCCTCTTTATAATCACGAATCGCCTTAAATAATCCAATCATACCTTCTTGGATAATATCTTCACGATCAGCGCCAACCAAAAAGTAAGATCTTGATTTTGCACGAACAAAATTTTTGTACTTATGAATTAAATACTCTAGCGCATCAACATTACCTTGTCGTACTAATTCAACTATCTCTTCATCCTCTAAACTACTAAATGTAACATTGTTGCCGCTTACGAAGTCTGTTTCCAATCTGATCCCTCCGACCGCTAGTTATTTAGCAATATTATACAGTAAGCACTCGAAGAGCGTCAATGTTTCAACGCCCTCCTCGTCTTAATTTTTCTAACTTTTCTGTAACTTCTTCACTAAATATCGTCCGCATCGCCGGTTGTTCTTCTTTTGTTTTCTTCGTTTCACGACGCACTCTTCGTTCCATCGCCTGAACTTCTATCTCTAACTCACGCGCTGATTTACGCAGAGCACCCTGCCCAAAAATGGCCCACTGCTCTGTGTAATCAGACGTCGCAACATAAATCCGTGTATTAATATTACGCAGCTCAATTGCGAGTTGCTCAATTTTTTCATCCGCCGTTTGGTTTCTCCTTGTAAAAATTACATCTACACGCGCTTGCTTCATCTTCTTTTCAATTCCATAAACAGAATATGCATCAAAAACAATCATTACTTTCGTGCCTGTATATCCTTGATAATCTGCCATTTTGTCAATAAGCAAATCTCGTGAAGCTTGTAAGTCTACATCCCTTAGCTTTTTCAAGTCTGCCCAAGCTCCAATAATATTGTAACCGTCAACGATTAAAATATCATTCATTTTTATTCACCGATTGGGTGACGTTTCCGATACACTTCATACATTAACAAGCTAGCAGCAACTGAAGCATTTAAGGAGGTAACTTTACCAGCCATCGGTAAATGAATCAAGAAGTCACATTTCTCGCCGATAAGGCGACTCATGCCTTTCCCTTCACTTCCAATCACTAAACCAATTGGCATCTTTCCATCTAAATTACGATAGTCATCTTTCCCTTTTGCATCTGTACCGGCAATCCAAAGCCCGCGCTCTTTCAATTCATCAATCGTTCTTGATAGATTTGTAACGCGAGCTACAGGAACATACTCAATCGCGCCCGTAGAAGCCTTTGCAACTGCCGCTGTTAAACCAACCGCTCTGCGCTTTGGAATAATAATACCATGCGCCCCTACTGCATCTGCCGTACGCATAATAGAGCCTAGATTGTGCGGATCTTCAATCTCATCCAGAATTAAGAAAAATGGATCCTCATTGCGCTTAGCTGCCAACGCAAATAAATCCTCTAAGTCAGCATATTCATATGCCGCCACTTGTGCGATTACACCTTGATGATTCCCCTCTACAAGTTGATCTAATTTTTTCTTCGGTGAATTCTGCACTAAAATTTTATTTTCTTTCGCTAATGCTAGTACAATTTGCACTTGCCCTTTCGCAGCACCTTCTGCAATCCAAATTTTATTAATATCACGACCTGCTCTCAACGCTTCAATTACAGGGTTACGTCCAATAATATATTCACTGTTCACGCTCACGCGCCTCCTTCCTTATCCTCTAATACACGAATTGCTTCAAATACAATCTCTTCTATTCGTGTTTGTTCATTCAATAAATAATGATATCCAATCAGTGCCTCAAAAGCAGTACTATATCGATATGTTTGTACATCTGTATTTTTCGGAACAGAACCTGATTTTGCATTGCGCCCTCTTCTTAATACTGCTTCCTCTTCTTCACTAAGAAATGCTGTCTCTAGTAAATGATGAACAACTTTCGCTTGCGCTTTTGCAGAAACAAAGCTTGTCCCCAAACGATGTAATTGATTTGGACGAACTGTTCCTTTTTGAAGCAGGTGATAGCGGATATATTGTTCGTATACCGCATCACCCATATATGCTAACGCTAAGCTATTCAATTGCTTTGCATCAATCATGTTTAGCCTCTTTTCCATCTTGTACCTTGTGGTGTATCTTCTAAAATAATGTTACGCTCTTTCAATTCATCGCGAATTTGATCAGACAGTGCAAAATCACGATTTTTACGAGCCTCAATACGCTTTTGGATTAGTGCTTCAATTTCTTCATCAAGCAATTCTTCTTTTGTTAATTCTAATCCTAAAATGCCAAACAATGTTTCAAGTTGTTTTACATACGCTTCAATGACAACTTTTGACGTATGCTCTTCTAATAAATATTGATTCGCATGATTTGCTAAATTATATAACTCAGTTATTGCATTTGCTGTATTGAAGTCATCATCCATCGCTTCTTCAAATGCCGCTTGGAATTTATCCATTTCAGTTAACCATTTCTCATTATGGTCCGTTAAATCCGTACTGCTTTCCATGCGATGTTTTAAGTTTCCATAAGCCGTTTTAATTCTCTCTAATCCATTATTCGTACTTTGCAGTAACTCTTCACTAAAGTTGATTGGATGACGATAGTGTACAGATAACATAAAGAATCGGATTAACTGTGGATCATACTGTTTAATAATATCGTGAACTAAAATAAAGTTTCCTAACGACTTAGACATCTTTTCATTGTTAATATTAATATATCCATTATGCATCCAGTAACGTGCAAATGTTTTTCCAGTCAAAGCCTCTGATTGTGCAATCTCATTTTCATGATGCGGGAATGTTAAATCTTGACCACCAGCATGAATATCAATTGTATCACCTAAATATTTACGTGCCATTGCAGAGCATTCGATATGCCAACCTGGACGACCTTTCCCCCAAGGGCTCTCCCAGAAGATTTCTCCTTCTTTCGCTGCTTTCCATAATGCAAAATCAAGTGGATCATGTTTCTTTTCTCCCACTTCAATACGTGCCCCATGACGCAGGTCTGCAATTGGCTGATGTGATAATTTACCGTAACCTTCAAATTCCTTTGTTCTGTAATACACATCACCTTCAGATTCATATGCATATCCTTTATTCACAAGTTCCTGAATAAACTCAATAATGATATCCATATTTTCTGTTACACGAGGATGAACTGTCGCATGTTTGCAGCCTAGTGCCGTTACATCTTCAAAGTATGCTTCAACAAAGCGATCTGCAATTGTTGGAACGTCTTCTCCTAGCTCATTCGCCGCTTTAATTAATTTATCATCTACATCAGTAAAGTTAGAAACATATTGTACATCGTATCCTTTATGTTCTAAATAACGACGTACTGTGTCGAATACCATAGGTGGTCTTGCATTCCCAATATGGATGTAGTTGTATACTGTAGGACCGCACACATACATTTTCACCTTATTTTCCTCTAATGGAATAAACTCTTCTTTTTGACGCGTTAGCGTATTATAAATGTGAATAGTCATTTTTATCCTCTCTTTCTGTTTTCACTACCATATGTTTTTTCAATTGTTCAAGCTCTTCTTCCACCGCTTTCAACTTATCAAAAATCGGATCCGGAAGATCACAGTGATTTAATTCTTGACCTACTTTTACCCCATTTTGAATCACGACGCTACCAGGAATACCTACAACTGTAGAATGTGCAGGTACTTCCTTTAATACAACCGAACCAGCACCAACTTTAGAATTTTCTCCAACCGTAATCGATCCAAGCACTTTCGCACCTGTTGCAATCAATACATTGTCTTTAATTGTTGGATGACGTTTCCCTTTTTCTTTCCCTGTACCACCCAACGTAACACCTTGATAAATTGTCACGTTATCTCCAATTTCACACGTTTCTCCAATTACAACTCCCATGCCATGATCAATAAAAAACTTACGACCAATTGTTGCCCCCGGATGAATTTCAATACCCGTAAAAAAACGACTCATTTGTGAGATAACACGAGCAAAAAAGAAAAACTTTCGTTTATAAAAAGCATGTGCAATACGATGCGCCCAAATTGCGTGCAATCCAGAGTAGGTTAAAATCACTTCGATGTAACTTCTCGCTGCTGGATCCTGTTCAAAGACGACTTCAATATCCTCCCGAAGCCTCTTAAACATTTTTGTTCCCCCTTTTTGTTTAAAGTGAAACTCCCATCAATGGAACCTTTTACCACTAATGGCAAGTTGAACCAATAAGGTTTTTGATTTCCACTTTCTTACAAAGTTTTTTTCGACTATTTATACCAAAAACTCTCCCCCATACCTGTAAGTATAGAAAAAAGGCGTCTCTGTCTATAGACAGAGACGCCTTACTAGCGCGGTTCCACTCTGTTTAGGCCTAAAAAAGCCTCAAACTCAAACATGATAACGGTTTATACCGCTTCTGCTTACTTTGCGTCAACATGACATTTCTCGAAATATATTCGTTGTTCAGCAGAAGACTCAAAGGGGCACTTCAAAAAACTGCTTTTAAACCACTTCCAGCCAAATGGTGGTTTTCTCTGTGAAAAGCATGATTTTCTACTTCTCCTTCTCGTCGCTTTCTTTTATTTCATTTTAAAGTATTCTTATTATATTTCTAAATCCGTAAAATGTTAACCAATTACTTTACGAACACGATTTAAAACTTTTTCTTTTCCAAGAAGTGCAATTGCATTCGGAAGTTCTGGTCCGTGTGTTTGGCCAGTTGTCGCAACGCGAATTGGCATGAATAAATTTTTCCCTTTTTGACCTGTTTGCTTTTGAACAGCTTTAATCGCTGTCTTGATTGCTGCAGCTTCTACTTCTTCTAATGCTTCTAATTCTGCCGCAAACGCACGAAGAACTTCTGGTACTTGTTCCCCTTTTAATACTTCTTGTCCTTCTTCTTCATAATCCACATGATCTTTAAAGAACATATCAGACAATTCAACAATCTCAGCCCCAAAGCTCATTTGATCGTGATATAAAGCGATGACATCGCGAATCCAAGCTAGTTCTTGTTCACTTGGGTTTTCACTTACGCGACCAGCTTTCACTAAATGCGGTAAGCTTAATTCAACAACGCGATCTAAGTCTTGCTTTTTCATATATTGGTTGTTCATCCATTTTAATTTTTGAGAATCGAATAATGCCGGTGATTTCGATAAACGAGCTGCATCAAACATTTCAATAAACTCATCTTTAGAGAAGATTTCTTCTTCCCCTACTGGTGACCAACCTAGTAATGCGATAAAGTTAAAGATTGCTTCTGGAAGATATCCCAGCGCTTCATATTGTTCAATAAATTGAATAATAGATTCATCACGTTTACTTAACTTTTTACGGCTTTCATTTACAATTAACGTCATATGACCAAATTGTGGTATATCCCAACCAAATGCTTCATAAATCATCATTTGTTTTGGTGTATTAGAAATATGGTCATCACCACGAAGAACGTGTGAGATTTCCATGAAATGATCATCTGCCGCTACTGCAAAGTTGTAAGTTGGGATGCCATCTTTCTTCACGATAACGAAATCACCGAAATCGTTTGAGTTGAAAGATACGTCTCCTTTTACAATATCATTAAATACATATTCACGGTTTTCAGGTACACGGAAACGAATACTTGGAATGCGTCCTTCTGCCTCGAATTGTTTTACTTGCTCATCTGTTAAATCACGGTGACAACCCGCATAACGAGGTGTTTCACCACGAGCGATTTGTCCTTCACGTTCTGCTTCTAACTCTTCTTCTGTCATATAGCACTTATACGCTAAGCCACGCTCTAATAAATCTTCATATAACTTTTTATAAATATCTAAACGCTCCATTTGACGGTACGGACCATATTCACCACCAACGTCGATGCTTTCATCCCAGTCCATGCCAAGCCATTTTAAATACGTTAATTGGCTTTCTTCACCGCCAGCAATATTACGCTTTACGTCTGTATCTTCAATACGGATAATAAATTTACCGTTTTGACTACGAGCGAATAAATAGTTAAATAATGCCGTACGTGCATTTCCGATATGTAAGTGTCCTGTTGGACTTGGCGCATAGCGCACTCTCACTTGCTTTTCCATAGTTGGTACACCTTCCATTCCTAATGTCAACAGATTCTTTAATTGTACACCAAAAAATTACGATTATCCATCTTGCGAATCAAAAACAACTATTTTTTCTGTAATAATACAATAGCCTGCGAAGCAATTCCTTCTTCTCGCCCTGTAAATCCTAATTTTTCTGTCGTCGTTGCTTTTACATTGACATTCTCGATGCTCGTTTGTAATAGCTCGCTAATTCTCTGACGCATACTTTCAATATGCGGTGCCATTTTCGGCTTTTGAGCAATAATTGTACAATCTAAGTTTCCAAGTACATACCCTTGCTCTGTCACAAACTCCCACACTTTCTGCAAAAGGACAGCTGAATCTGCATCTTTAAATGCAGGATCTGTATCTGGAAAATGTTTACCGATATCACCAGCAGCAATCGCCCCTAAACAAGCATCAGCAATAGTATGCAAAAGGACATCAGCATCAGAATGCCCAAGTAATCCTTTTTCATATGGAATTGTAATTCCACCAATAATTAGCGGTCTTCCTTCTGCAAATGCATGTACATCAAAACCTTGTCCAATTCGAAACATTTCCAATTCCTCCTCAAACTACACTAGTAAACCTTATATCATTCTTACGGGCATATAAAGGCTCCACCCGTTGAAGTTTTTGCTCTATATATAGAAAAGCCCGGTAGCCACCGGGCTTTTCTATTATAACATTGCTACTGTATTTTCAAAACTCGCAGAAAGCTTTCAGCAATTACTAAATCTTCAGGTGTTGTCACCTTTATATTATGATAGCTTCCTCCTACAACTCCCACCTCTTTAGGAATGCGTTCCACCAGACTGGCATCGTCAGTTCCTAGAAAACCCGCTTGTTTTGCACTTTCATGTGCCTCTAACAGAATGGGAACACGAAATCCTTGCGGTGTTTGAACTGCTTGCAGATGAGAACGTTCTACGGTTTCAACAACAATATCATGTGTCACTTTTTTAATTGTATCTTTCACAGGTACTGCACAAATGGACGCACCTTTTTCTTTCGCCATTTGCAATACATCTTCAATCATCTTTTTCGTTACAAACGGACGTGCCCCGTCGTGGATAAGTACATACTCTACATCTCTTACATACATAAGAGCATTGTATACACTATCCTGACGCTCACATCCACCTTGAATAAGTTGGATGTCTTTTTGAATATGATAAGTTTGGAGAAGTCCCTCAAAGTAAGAACGCTCTTCTTCGTTAATCGCTAAAATAACATGCTTACATTGCTCATCTTTTTCAAAAGCTCGTAATGTATGAATGATAATGGGAACAGAATCAATTTGTAAAAATAATTTATTTTTCCCCGCTCCCATACGCTTACCTTGTCCTGCTGCAGGAATAATTAATGTATACATCACCATAGTCCCCTACTTATAACGCTTTTTCTAGCAGTTTGCGCTTAGCAAAAATCATTCGGCCCGCAGATGTTTGCAGTACACTTGTAACAAGTACATCAAGCTGTGAACCAACATGCTCTCTACCATCTTCGACTACGATCATTGTACCGTCATCTAAATAAGCAACGCCTTGATTCTGCTCTTTTCCATCCTTCACAACGTATACCCTTAACTCTTCACCCGGAAGTACAACAGGCTTAATAGCATTTGCTAAATCATTAATGTTTAAAACTGTCACACCTTGCAATTCAGAAACTTTATTTAAGTTAAAATCATTCGTAACAACAGTGCCGCCTGTTAATTTTGCTAACTTCACAAGCTTACTATCGACTTCTTGAATATCTTCAAAATCACCTTCATAAATTTCTACTGGAATAGATAACTCTTTTTGAATACGATTTAAAATATCCAAGCCTCTTCGTCCGCGATTACGCTTTAATGCATCCGAAGAATCAGCAATATGCTGTAGTTCCTCTAACACAAATTGCGGAATGACAATTGTACCTTCCAAAAACTTCGTTTGACAAATATCCGCGATACGTCCATCAATAATAACACTGGTATCTAGTATTTTCCATCCGGAAGTTAACGGTTCTACTTCCTCGTTTTCATTATTCGTATTTTTTTTCTTTCCTCCGCGTTGCGCCAATGTAAACAACCCTAACAATTCATTCCTCTTTTTAAATCCTACTTGGAACCCTAAGTAACCAAGTAATAGCGTGAAAAAGATTTGCAATACTGTACTAATGACTGGAATGGTAAATTCGCGAATCGGAATCAAGATTAAATACGCAACAATTAGTCCTGAGATTAATCCTAATGTTCCAAATAACACATCTGTAACAGGTGCTTTTACAAGTGCTTCCTCAATATGTTTAATAAGCTGAACAATATAATCTACAAGCCAAAAAGTTGTTAAAAATAAAATGATTGCACCAATAATTGCACGAATATAAGAACCTTCAAGCCAAGGAACTGCACCTATATCCAAAACATTAATCACTTTTGGAATGAGAAAAATTCCTAATGCTCCTCCAATAACTAAAAAGAAAAGCTGTACGATTCGTTTTAACATTCAACCACCTCCTACTCATTATTAACCATTACTTCGCCACTCAAAACGTCGAGTGAAAAAGTGGACGTGTTTTTTTATAATTTGTTTTATTTACCAATATATCATATCATATATAAAAAATCTTTGAGTGTAGCTATATTGTGAAATCAATGTAATATTCTTAATTGTGTCTGCTCATATACAAGTGTTCTTGAATTCGTTTTAAACCCTCTCGTATCTTTTTCGCCCGTACTTCTCCAATTCCTTCCACATCATCCAAATCCGCAATAGTTGCACGGCAAATTCCTTGTAAGTTCTTAAAACGATTAATTAAGTTCTCAATAATAAGAGGTGGAACTCTAGAAATTTTACTCGCTATTCGATAGCCTCTTGGTGTAATGCTTTCTTCTAATTTCATTTGTCCGGAGTATCCAAGTAATTTCACTAAATCGCTATCTTCTAGGAGTTGCGCATTCGCAAGCTCTTGTAATTTTTTTAAAATTTGATAGTGATCTTGGGTTTTTTCATGATAGTAATCTTTAATTAATAGTGCAGCCTCTGCTTCCACGTCAGCAAGCAATTCTGTCAATTGTAAACGAATGAGCCTTCCTTCTGTTCCTAATTCATGAATGTAACTGAAGATTTCATTTTTAATCCGCAGCATCATTTCAACGCTATGTAGTACATGCACAACTTCAGACATTGTAACCACTTCTTCAAATTCTAAAATACCAAGGTTTGTTATACCGTCATTCCATACAGCCTTATATTTTTCTAATGTTTGAATCGCTTGGTTTGCCTTTGTTAAAATAACCCCAATATCTTTTAATGTATAACGTAAGTTTCCTTGATATAACGTAATTACATTTCGTCTTTGTGAAATGGCAACAACAAGGCTACCCGTCTGCTTTGCCACTCGCTCTGCTGTTCGATGGCGCATACCTGTTTCAATAGAGTCAATAGATGAATCAGGAACCAGCTGTCCATTAGCGATTAAAATTTTACTTCCCGTTTCATTTAAAATAAGAGCCCCATCCATTTTTGCTAGTTCATACAGACTAGCAGGAGAAAAAGCACAATTAATATGAAATCCTCCATCAACAATACTTTTAATTTGTTCGTTGTATCCGAGTACAATAAGACCACCCGTTTGTGCCCGGAGCACATTATCAATTCCTTCTCTTAATGGTGTCCCCGGTGCAACAAGCTGTAAAATATTAATAATACTTTTGGAACGTTGCTTGTTTTCTTCCATATCTTATCCTCCTAGTGCAAATCGAAGAGCCTCTCCTATATTCGATACTCCAACTACTTCAATTCCTTCTGGAATCGTCCATCCACCTAAATTCTTTCTCGGGATAATAACACGCTGAAATCCTAATTTTTCCGCTTCTTGTACACGCTGTTCAATGCGAGAAACACGACGAACTTCTCCCGTTAAACCAACTTCACCAATGACTGCATCACCTGGAAACGTCGGTTTATCACGAAAACTTGATGCAATACTTAAAGCAACCGCCAAATCAACTGCCGGTTCATCTAGTTTAATTCCCCCGGCAACTTTTAAATAAGCATCTTGATTTTGAAGCAATAATCCTGCTCTTTTTTCTAGTACCGCCATAATAAGAGAAACACGATTATGGTCAATTCCTGTTGCCATTCTTCTTGGATTCCCAAAACTTGTAGGAGAAATTAATGCTTGTATTTCTACTAAAACGGGCCTTGTTCCTTCCATAGAAGCAACAACCGTTGAACCAGCAGCACCCACGGGTCTTTCTTCCAGAAAAATTTCAGAAGGATTTAACACCTCTGAAAGGCCAAGCTCCTTCATCTCAAAAATCCCCATCTCATTAGTTGAACCAAAACGGTTTTTCACCGCTCGTAAAATTCGATATGTATGATGACGATCTCCTTCAAAATAAAGAACGGCATCCACCATATGCTCTAACATACGTGGACCTGCTATAGCTCCTTCTTTCGTTACATGCCCTACAATAAAAATAGGGATTCCTTTCGTTTTTGCAAGCTTCATAAGTTCTGCTGTGCATTCACGTACTTGCGCTACACTTCCTGGCGCTGAAGTTACTTCCGGTAAATGAATGGTTTGAATAGAATCAATTACTACAAATGATGGATTCATTTCATCTATATATGCTGCAATTCGTTGTAAATCTGTTTCTGATACAACAAATAAATTATCTCCATTTACATGAAGACGATCTGCTCTAAGTTTAATTTGTTTTGCAGATTCCTCCCCTGATATGTATAAAACATCATACGCACGATCTGCTAGTTGTGATGATATTTGCAGTAATAATGTTGATTTCCCAATACCAGGATCTCCTCCTATGAGCACGAGAGAGCCATCTACAATTCCACCACCAAGCACCCGGTTAAATTCTTGAAAACTTGTTTCAATACGCGCCTCTGTTTTCGTTTCCACTTCTTTCAGGCGGCGAGGCTTCGTTAATTCAGTTTGGATTGCACTTGCATAGTTCAGGCGGCGTGATGATACAACTGGTTCCATCTCTTCCACCAGTGTATTCCATTGTCCGCACCCCGGACACTTTCCCATATACTTTGGTGACTGATAACCACATTCTTGACATGTAAATTTTGTTTTCTTTTTAGCCATCGTTTTTTATACTTCACTTCGCTTTCATATGTAACAAAAATATTTCTTTTTTGTACAAGAAAGAGGGCTATTGTTTAGCCCCCTTTTGTTTGTCTATACTTATTTTACCTTTTCTGCACTACGAATGACAAATGATTCCCCTTCTGCATCAAAAACAACTTTTTGACCTTTCTCAATAACTCCTTTAAGAAGTTCTTCTGATAATCGATCTTCTACATGTTTTTGAATTGCACGGCGTAGTGGACGAGCACCATATTCTGGATCAAATCCTTTATCAGCAATCGCTTCAATTGCTCCATCCGTTAACTCTAAATCAATATCTTGTTCTTTTAAACGTTTAACCAACTGCTCTACCATAAGAGTAACAATTTCTTTAATATGTTTCTTCTCTAATGTATGGAAAACAATAATTTCGTCAATGCGATTTAGGAACTCAGGGCGGAATGCTTTTTTCAACTCATCCATTACTTTGCCCTTCATATCTGCATAATCACGACTTTCATCTTGCACATTAAATCCAAGATGTTTGTTTCGTTTTAATGCATCTGCACCTACGTTAGAAGTCATAATAACAATTGTATTACGGAAATCAACTGTACGACCCTTTGAATCTGTTAAACGACCATCTTCTAACACTTGCAGTAAAATATTGAATACATCTGGATGCGCCTTTTCCACCTCGTCAAGTAAGACAACAGAGTATGGTTTGCGACGAACTTTTTCCGTTAACTGGCCGCCTTCTTCATATCCAACATATCCTGGAGGAGAACCAACTAGACGAGAAGTAGAGTGTTTCTCCATGTACTCCGACATATCAATACGAATCATTGCATCTTCGTCACCAAACATGGATTCTGCTAATGCGCGTGCAAGTTCCGTTTTACCAACACCAGTTGGTCCTAAGAAAATAAAAGAACCGATTGGACGTTTTGGATCTTTCAAACCTGCTCTTGCACGGCGAACTGCTTTTGCAACTGCAATAACTGCTTCATCTTGCCCAATTAAACGATCATGTAAAATATTTTCTAAGTTCAATAGTTTGTCTGTTTCTGTTTGAGCTAGCTTAGAAACCGGAATACGCGTCCATGTTGAAACAACATTTGCAATATCCTCTACTGTTACTTCCGAATTCTCTTTACCTTGCTGCTCTTTCCATTGACGCTTCGTATCTTCTAATTTTTCACGTAGGCGCTGTTCCATATCACGTAAAGAAGCTGCTTTCTCAAATTCTTGACTTTGTACTGCCGCATCTTTTTCTTTTCTTACTTCTTCTAGCTTCGATTCAAGTTCTTTTAAATTTGGTGGTGTTGTATAAGAACGTAAACGAACCTTTGAAGCTGCTTCATCAATTAAGTCAATCGCTTTATCAGGTAAGAAACGATCTGTAATGTAACGATCAGATAATTTTACAGCGGCGTCAATTGCATCGTCTGAGATAGAAACACGGTGATGCGCTTCATAACGGTCACGTAATCCTTTTAAAATTTGAATCGATTCTTCTAAGCTCGGTTCATCAACGTGAATTGGTTGAAAACGTCGCTCTAATGCCGCATCTTTTTCAATATATTTACGATACTCATCTAGCGTTGTCGCCCCAATACATTGTAGTTCTCCACGCGCTAATGATGGCTTTAAAATATTCGATGCGTCAATCGCCCCTTCTGCACCGCCTGCACCAATTAGTGTATGAAGCTCATCAATGAATAAAATAATATTACCAGCTTGACGAATTTCATCCATGACTTTCTTTAAACGGTCTTCAAACTCACCGCGATATTTCGTACCAGCAACTACAGTCCCCATATCTAATGTCATAACACGCTTATCGCGTAAAGTCTCTGGAACTTCGTTGTTTACAATTTGTTGTGCTAATCCTTCAGCAATTGCCGTTTTACCAACACCGGGTTCTCCAATTAACACAGGATTATTTTTTGTTCTTCTACTTAATACTTCAATTACACGTTGAATTTCTTTGCTACGACCAATTACTGGATCTAAACGCCCTTCACGTGCTACAGCTGTTAAATCACGCGCTAAACTATCAAGCGTCGGTGTATTTGCATTAGCCGAGCCACCACCTTGATGACCCGAAGCCGTCTCGTTACTACCAAGAAGCTGCAATACTTGTTGACGCGCTTTATTTAAACTTACACCTAAATTATTTAAAACACGGGCCGCAACGCCTTCTCCTTCACGAATAAGCCCAAGTAAAATATGCTCTGTTCCCACATAAGAATGACCAAGTTTACGCGCCTCGTCCATTGATAACTCTATTACTTTTTTTGCACGCGGTGTGTAGTGAACCGTTTGGGACATCTCCGTACCGCGCCCAATTAGTGCTTCTACTTCTTTTTGAACTTTCTCTGGGCTTAATCCAAGTGCGACCAATGCTTTTGCAGCAATTCCTTCTCCTTCGCGTACAAGACCGAGTAAAATATGCTCTGTGCCGATATTATTATGACCAATACGAATTGCTTCTTCTTGGGATAACGCTAATACCTTTTGTGCTCGCTCTGTAAATCTTCCAAACATCATATGAATCACACTCCTACTTCGCTCGATTTTGTTCAATTCGTAATCTTTCACGAATAAGTGCTGCTCTGCGATAATCTCTTTCATCAGGTTGTAACGGGCCTCCAGCATATTGCTGTAAGATTCCAGGCTGTGTAAGTACCATTAACTCTGTTAAGATATTCCTAGATATATTCTCAATATACCCAAGGTCAATACCAAGCCGAACATCCGATAAACACGTTGCTGCCTCAGCAGATTCAATTAAACGGCTATTCTCTAATACACCATAAGAACGATATACCTTATCTTCAAGCTCAATACTTGAACTTTTCGTAATTGATTCTCTTGCTGTTCGTTCTTGTTGAATAAGTTGCTGAACAACACTTTTCAAATCTTCTACAATATCTCCTTCAGGTTTTCCTAATGTCATTTGATTAGAAAGTTGAAATATGTTCCCTAACGCTTCGCTACCTTCACCATATATCCCTCTCACAACTAAACCAAGTTGATTAATTGCCTGAACGATACGGTTCATTTGTCCTGTTAAAACGAGGGCTGGCAAATGTATCATCACTGAAGCTCGTAAGCCTGTTCCTAGATTTGTAGGACAGCTCGTTATATAACCAACTTGTTCATCAAATGCATATTCAATCTGATTTTCTATCCAATCATCAATTTGATTTGCACTATGCAGTGCTTCTGATAGTTGTAATCCCGGAAATAAACATTGAATCCGAATATGATCTTCTTCATTAAGCATAATACTTACTTGTTCATTCTCAGATAATAAACAAGCACCATATTCTGTTCCCACTAGATCCGGACTTACAAGGTGCTTTTCTACCAATACTCTACGCTGCAAAGGTTGAATCCTATTCATTTGTAACAGTTCAAATCCCCCGAAAGGTTCAACTTTTTGATTGGCAAAATTTTCTTGAAATACATGAATTATTTGCTCCGCTTCCTCATTTGTTAGCATAGTCGGGAACTGATAATCTCGTAAATTCCGAGCCAATCGAACACGACTGCTTAAAACAATATCGGAATCAGGACCTTCTTCCCTCATCCATGGACTAATTGCTTCGTTCATAATACGATCGAGTGACATAGAATTATTCCCCCTCTCTATGCTCACGAAGCTGATTTTCTATGCTGCGAATTGTATCTCGGATTTCAGCAGCCTGTTCAAACTCTTCTTGTTGTATGCACGCCTGCAATTTTAGTTTTAACTCATCTAATTCTTTTTTCAGATGAAGATTTCCTCCTATACGGTTAGGAATTTTTCCATGGTGCTTTGTATGTCCACCATGAACTCGTTTTAGCGTTGGTTGTAATTGTTCTTTAAACGTTTCATAACAAGTCGAACAACCAAACCTTCCGACCTTTGCAAATTTTGGATACGTCATATTGCATTTCGGACATTGCAAAGGCTGTTCACTCGAAAAATCATTTGTTTTTTTCTCAGATACGGGTTGCTCGACATTCAGTAGTCCTGCTAATAAATTATGAAATGACAAACTAGACTTATTTGATTGAAAGAAAGACGTATATCCATTTTCTTGTGCACATTGCTCGCAAAGATGAATCTCCGTCTTTTCTCCATTGATTGCTTTTGTAAAATGCAGCGTTGCTGATCGTGAACTACAGTTTTGACAAATCAACTTGTTTCCCCACCTTTACAATAGGAAAGAATTATTAATTTACAATCTTATTCGTTCAACTCATTCTTAAGAGACAAAGCATTCCTAAGGGAAGTTTCACTTTACTTATACTTCAATGTTCTAAGCATTGCTTGAAGCATACGCGCTCGTAATTCATCTCTAAATGGTAAATCCATTAGTAAAACAGATCGATCTAATACACTAAACATAAGCTTTGCTTCCCTACTAGTAACAATACCTTCTTCTAATAAACGCCTTATTATACTCTCAGCGTTTGATTGAGTAATGCTATACTGAATCATTTGTAACATTTGATTAATAATGTCTATATCATCATGCAATTTGACTTTTATAATGCGAATATAACCTCCGCCACCTCGTTTGCTTTCCACTACAAACCCTCTTTCTATAGTAAAACGAGTATTAATAACGTAGTTAATTTGAGATGGCACACAATCAAACTTATCAGCAATTTCACTTCTTTTAATTTCAATTGCATTATTATTACTTAAGTCAATAACTTGCTTTAGATATTGTTCAATAATATCAGATATATTTCTCATTTATCCTCCACCTTTATTGACTTTGACTATCTTTGACTTTAATTATATACGTATTAAAAAATTTTGCAACTCTTTTGCTTCCTTCCCTATCCTATCCATATTTTTTCCCATTTAATCAACCGTTCTTTATTTTATGAATAAAGAATATAAAGTTTCCTATATAAAAAAGAATGCAAAAAAGACGAGTCCAATGACTCGTCTTTCGTTTGCCTGGCAACGTCCTACTCTCACAGGGACAAAGTCCCAACTACCATCGGCGCTAGAGAGCTTAACTTCCGTGTTCGGTATGGGAACGGGTGTGACCTCTCTGCCATCATTACCAGACTTATGAAGGTATATTCCTTCAAAACTAGATAACATTTGCTTCATATTATATGGTTAAGTCCTCGATCTATTAGTATTCGTCAGCTCCACATGTCACCATGCTTCCACCTCGAACCTATCAACCTGATCATCTTTCAGGGATCTTACTAGCTTAACGCTATGGGAAATCTCATCTTGAGGGGGGCTTCATGCTTAGATGCTTTCAGCACTTATCCCTTCCGC
>NZ_JBFLUS010000003.1:4540000-4542500 GCF_050474045.1 Bacillus sp. S2(2024) | reverse complement strand
GATCCTAAGTCTGGTGCGTCTGCCAATTCCGCCACACCCGCGCACTATATTTTTAAAATGGTGAGCCATGAAGGACTCGAACCTTCGACCCTCTGATTAAAAGTCAGATGCTCTACCAACTGAGCTAATGGCTCTTACTAAAATGGTGCCGGCTAGAGGACTTGAACCCCCAACCTACTGATTACAAGTCAGTTGCTCTACCAATTGAGCTAAGCCGGCATATGGTGGAGGATGACGGGATCGAACCGCCGACCCCCTGCTTGTAAGGCAGGTGCTCTCCCAGCTGAGCTAATCCTCCATTTGCCTGGCAACGTCCTACTCTCACAGGGACAAAGTCCCAACTACCATCGGCGCTAGAGAGCTTAACTTCCGTGTTCGGTATGGGAACGGGTGTGACCTCTCTGCCATCATTACCAGACTTCTATTATTATACACATTCTTTTCAGAATGTCAACAGGAATTTCAAAAAAATATATTCCTTCAAAACTAGATAACATTTGCTTCATATTATATGGTTAAGTCCTCGATCTATTAGTATTCGTCAGCTCCACATGTCACCATGCTTCCACCTCGAACCTATCAACCTGATCATCTTTCAGGGATCTTACTAGCTTAACGCTATGGGAAATCTCATCTTGAGGGGGGCTTCATGCTTAGATGCTTTCAGCACTTATCCCTTCCGCACATAGCTACCCAGCTATGCCCTTGGCAGAACAACTGGTACACCAGCGGTGCGTCCATCCCGGTCCTCTCGTACTAAGGACAGCTCCTCTCAAATTTCCTACGCCCACGACGGATAGGGACCGAACTGTCTCACGACGTTCTGAACCCAGCTCGCGTACCGCTTTAATGGGCGAACAGCCCAACCCTTGGGACCGACTACAGCCCCAGGATGCGATGAGCCGACATCGAGGTGCCAAACCTCCCCGTCGATGTGGACTCTTGGGGGAGATAAGCCTGTTATCCCCGGGGTAGCTTTTATCCGTTGAGCGATGGCCCTTCCATGCGGAACCACCGGATCACTAAGCCCGACTTTCGTCCCTGCTCGACTTGTAGGTCTCGCAGTCAAGCTCCCTTATGCCTTTGCACTCTACGAATGATTTCCAACCATTCTGAGGGAACCTTTGGGCGCCTCCGTTACTTTTTAGGAGGCGACCGCCCCAGTCAAACTGCCCACCTGACACTGTCTCCCGGGTCGATAAGACCCGTAGGTTAGAATTTCAATACAGCCAGGGCGGTATCCCACCAGCGCCTCCACCGAAGCTAGCGCTCCGGCTTCAAAGGCTCCCGCCTATCCTGTACAAGCTGTACCAAAATTCAATATCAGGCTACAGTAAAGCTCCACGGGGTCTTTCCGTCCTGTCGCGGGTAACCTGCATCTTCACAGGTACTATAATTTCACCGAGTCTCTGGTTGAGACAGTGCCCAAATCGTTACACCTTTCGTGCGGGTCGGAACTTACCCGACAAGGAATTTCGCTACCTTAGGACCGTTATAGTTACGGCCGCCGTTTACTGGGGCTTCAGTTCAGAGCTTCGCTTGCGCTAACCCCTCTCCTTAACCTTCCAGCACCGGGCAGGTGTCAGCCCCTATACTTCGCCTTACGGCTTCGCAGAGACCTGTGTTTTTGCTAAACAGTCGCTTGGGCCTATTCACTGCGGCTTTCCGTTAAGAAAGCACCCCTTCTCCCGAAGTTACGGGGTCATTTTGCCGAGTTCCTTAACCAGAGTTCTCTCGCACACCTTAGGATTCTCTCCTCGCCTACCTGTGTCGGTTTGCGGTACAGGCACCTTTTATCTCGCTAGAAGCTTTTCTTGGCAGCGGGGAATCAAAGACTTCGCTCCATAAGGAGCTTCCCCATCACAGCTCAGCCTTCGCGGTAAGCGGATTTGCCTACTTACCAGCCTAACTGCTTGGACGTGCACAACCAATCGCACGCTTCTTCTATCCTTCTGCGTCCCTCCATTGCTCAAACGATAAAGAGGTGGTACAGGAATATCAACCTGTTGTCCATCGCCTACGCCTGTCGGCCTCGGCTTAGGTCCTGACTAACCCTGAGCGGACGAGCCTTCCTCAGGAAACCTTAGGCATTCGGTGGACGGGATTCTCACCCGTCTTTCGCTACTCATACCGGCATTCTCACTTCTAAGCGCTCCACCAGTCCTTACGATCTGACTTCACAGCACTTAGAACGCTCCCCTACCACTGATACCATAGGTATCAATCCGCAGCTTCGGTGGTGTATTTAGCCCCGGTACATTTTCGGCGCAGAGTCACTCGACTAGTGAGCTATTACGCACTCTTTAAATGGTGGCTGCTTCTAAGCCAACATCCTAGTTGTCTAAGCAACTCCACATCCTTTTCCACTTAATACACACTTTGGGACCTTAGCTGGCGGTCTGGGCTGTTTCCCTTTTGACTACGGATCTTATCACTCGCAGTCTGACTCCTAAGTATAAGTCGTTGGCATTCGGAGTTTGACTGAATTCGGTAATCCGAT
>NZ_JBFLUS010000003.1:4465000-4535000 GCF_050474045.1 Bacillus sp. S2(2024) | reverse complement strand
TTAATGATATTCCAATCCGCTTTTCCTTCATACATTTGAACACGAGTACGACCGTGAACTGCGACCGCCTGACCACCTGCACGTTCAACCGCTTGAGCATTTTCAATCGCAAAAATGTGATCTTCATCCCAACCGATACGCATTTTTACTGTAACCGGCTTCTGAACTGCGTCTACTACCGCCGCTACCATTTCGTACACCTTATTCGGATCAAGCAACCACTTTGCACCAGCATCGCATTTTGTAATTTTCGGTACCGGACAACCCATATTAATATCAATAATATCTGCCGTTGTATTTTTATCTACATATTTCGCTGCTTCTACAAGCGTTTCTTTCTCTCCACCAAAAATTTGCAGACTTAATGGCTTTTCTCTCTCATCAATATATAACATGTCCAGCGTTTTTTTGTTGTTAAATAAAATCGCCTTATCACTTACCATTTCCGCACATACTAATCCTGCACCAAATTCTTTAACCGTTAAACGGAATGCAGAATTACATACTCCTGCCATTGGCGCTAGCACAACCGGATTTTTCATTTCAATGTTTGCAATCTTTAACACTTGATTACCTTCCTTCGTTATCCCTATTGCGGCATTAATTCTTCTATCGAAACTTTCAATGTCTTCGCAACTTCTATAACAAAATCCTGAGACGGAACTCGATTCCCTCTCTCTACTTCACCTAAAACAGATACAGATACCCCTAATTCTTTCGCAAATCCTTCTTGTGTATAGCCTTTTAATTTACGAAAAGCGCGAATGCGTCTTCCCCATTTCTCTGCTTCCATACCGTTACTCCCTCTCGCCTTTTCATTTCTTCTACTTGTGAACGTGAAATGTTTCGGTTAATTTCTTGATTAATTTCCATCAATGGAACGATAACAAAAGCTCTTTCAAACATCCGCGGATGCGGAACAATAAGATTCTCTGCCTCAATATTTTCGTGATTATAAAGCAAAATGTCAAGGTCAATGGTACGAGGACCCCATTTAATCTCCCTTTTTCTTCCTAGCTCATTCTCTACCCTTTGTGTTACCATCAATAATTCTTGAGGTAATAAATTGGTAGAAATTTTTATAACTAAATTTAAAAATTTCTCTTGTTCTATATACCCAACCGGATCTGTTTCATAAACAGATGATACATCCTCAACTTCAATAGTCGGATGCTTATGCAACAACTCTATCGCTTGCGATAAATACATATGGCGATTATCCATGTTTGAGCCCAAAGCAATATAAACTACATTATTCATGAGCGCCCTCTCTCAATCTCAACCGCCACCGCGCGGTAATGTCCCGGAATTGGCGGATCTGGCTTAATAACTTTTACAATGCAGTTCATAACGCAATCGTACCGTTCTAATATATCCCCCGCAATGTTTTCTGCAATACTTTCCAAAAGCTTATATGTTTTCTCTTCTACAACACTTCTGCATAACTCGTATAACTCTCCATAATTTACAGAATGCTTTAAGTCATCAGTTGTTCCTGCTCGCTTTAAATCTAACTCTACAGTTAAATCTACCTTAAATCGCTGCCCCAACTTATTTTCTTCAGGAAATACACCATGGTAACCATAGAACTCCATATCATGAACAAAAATTTTATCCAAATCTTTTACCCCCTTAACATAGCATCCATCATTTTTGCCATGCGGGACATCTCTTTCACATCATGCACACGCACAATTTCACAGCCTTTTTGAATGCCAAGACAAACTGTTGCACCTGTTCCTTCTAAACGTTCTTCTACTGGCAAGTCTAACGCATGACCAATAAATGATTTTCGAGATGTTCCGAGAAGGACTGGATATCCCAACAATTTTAATTGCTCTAGATTCCGCATCACTTCTAAGTTTTGCTCAAATGTTTTCGCAAATCCAATACCTGGATCTAAAATAATATTTTCATCTCGCACACCTGCACGTTTCGCAATTGTAACACTTTCATATAGGTCAGCAATCATATCTGCCATGAGATTTCGGTAGTTTGTATTATCACGATTATGCATTAAAATAATTGGCACATCGTAACGCGCCGCTACTTTTGCAATTTCCGGTTCTGCTTTCGCACCCCAAATGTCATTAATAATATGTGCTCCAGCTTCAATGGCTTGTTTTGCAACCTCTGCTTTATACGTGTCAATAGATATAGGTACATCTACCGCTTGCGATACAGCTCGAACCATCGGTAAAATGCGTCGTAACTCTTCTTCTTCTGATACTTTATCAAAACCAGGACGAGTAGACTCTCCCCCAATATCAATAATATGCGCCCCGTCAATTACCATCTCTTTCGCATGGCGGACAGCCGTTTCCACTTCATTGTAATTGCCACCATCAGAGAAAGAGTCAGGTGTAACATTCAAGATCCCCATAATGAATGTCTTTTCATTTAAATTCAATACATATTTACCACACTGCATCTCATAAGACAATTGCATATTAACCATCTCCTCTTAACAACTCATTTCGGCTCCAAAGTCTTTCACGGTATGTTTCATATACACGTAAAAGCTGACTTGTAACAAGCCCTTCTTTACCTGGAAAATGGACTTCTCCAATGCAACAAAGGGGCACAATTTCCTGTATGGAATTCGTAACAAACACTTCATCGGCCGCAAATAACTCATCTTTTAAGAATAACCCCTCTTTTATCTCAAGCCCCAACATTTCAGCAGCAGCCAATATAAAAGCACGTGTAATTCCATTTAAAATTCCAGTCTGTAGTGATGGTGTATACAATATGCCATTTTTCACGAAGAAGATGTTCGAAACAATCCCTTCCGCAACATACCCTTCTTTCGTAAGAAAAATCCCTTCTTTCGCAGTTGTATTCCCAATCTCACGTTTCCCTAAAATATTATTTAAATAATGATGTGATTTTAAACGAAACTCTCCTTCTGGTGTATTACGAGTTTGCCTTAAAATTACCCCTTCTTTTTCCACTACATCTCCTGGAGCTTGTAAAGACTTTATAAAAACGATAATAGAAGGCTCTTCGTAAATCTCCGTCTGCAATCCGATTTCGCCACTACCTGCAGACACATTCAAACGAACATATGCATTTTGCAAATGATTCCTTACAATTAACTCTTTTAAAATGCTTTTCACATCGTCTTTTGTCATTTCCCATGCAATATGCAACGACGAAAGAGCGGTCATAAGCCGCTCATAATGATCATCGAATAAGAAAGGATGTCCGTTGTAAATACGAAACGTCTCAAATACACCAAGACCATATAAATACCCATGATCGTACGGAGAAATTTTAGCTTCACTCGCCTCAACAAATGAACCGTTCACATAAATTAGCATGTAGCAGCACTCCGGCTATAATTACGAATGAAATTTTGCAACAATTCCTTACCATGGGAAGTCATAATAGATTCCGGATGAAACTGTACCCCTTCAATTGGTAATGTTTTATGACGAAGGGCCATAATTTCTCCTTCCTCTGTCCAAGATGTTACTTCCAGGCACTCTGGTAATGTTTCTTTTTTGACAATTAGAGAATGGTAACGCGTTGCTGTAAACGGATTGGGAATATCGGTAAAGATTGTTTTCTCATCATGATGCATTAAAGATGTTTTCCCATGCATGAAACGATCTGCACGAACAACATCTCCCCCAAACACTTGAGCAATCGATTGATGTCCTAAACAAACACCAAAAATCGGGATTTGTCCTGCAAAATGACGAATCACATCCATACTTACCCCAGCTTCATTCGGGCTGCACGGTCCTGGAGAAATCATTAAGAAGTCCGGCTGCATTTGTTCAATATCTTTAATTGTAATTTCGTCGTTACGCTTGACGATAAGTTCTTGTCCTAGCTCTCCAAGAAATTGCACTAAATTAAACGTAAAGGAATCATAGTTATCAATCATTAATATCATTTATCTCACCTAACCGTTTCTTCGCTACTTTCTTTTGCTCGCCATAAAGCTATCGCTTTCTTTAATGACTCTTTATACTCGTTTTTCGGATTAGAATCAATAACAATCCCTGCCCCTGCCTGTACATATGCTTGCCCATCTTTCGCAAGCAACGTACGAATGACAATATTTAATTCCATATCCCCTGAATAACCAATCCAACCAATTGAACCTGTATAAATACCACGGCGAACCGGCTCTAACTCTTCAATAATTTCCATCGTGCGAATTTTCGGTGCTCCGGTAATCGTTCCACCCGGAAATACAGCCTTTACACCATCAAAAGCATCTTTTCCTCGCTGCAATTGTCCGCGTACATTTGAAACGATGTGCATAACATGGGAATATTTCTCAATCACCATGAATTCATCTACTTCTACCGTTCCATACTCACAAACACGCCCTAAATCATTTCGCTCTAAATCAACAAGCATAACGTGTTCTGCACGCTCTTTTTCATTTTCAATTAACTCTTTTGCAAGTTCTTGATCTTCTTGCTCATCTTTCCCGCGAGAGCGCGTACCCGCAATTGGACGCGTACTCATTTCATTACCTTGTTTTTTAATCAACAACTCTGGTGAAGCACTTACAATTTGGAAATCTCCAAGTTCTAAATAACCCATGTATGGTGATGGATTAATTTCACGAAGCTTCGTATACACTTCCAACGGATGCGTTTGCAATGTTTTTTCTTGTCTTGTAGACAAATTTACTTGAAACACATCTCCTGCACCAATATACTCTTGAATTCTTTGAACAGCTTCCATAAACTCTTTTTCCGTGAAGGAAACTGCCTCTTTATTTATTTCAGGGCGAATAAACGGCATCGTCACTTCTGGCACTTCTTGTAACCAAAGCCCTTTTAATTCATTCAAATGTTGCTCAGCTTGTTTCTCATCATTTATATAATGTGTAATAATCCATAACACTTGTTCTTTTTGATCATAAACAAATACATCATCAAACAATAAGAAAAATATATCTGGTACATTCACATCATCTTCTGCAAGAGAAGGAATTTTCTCTATATAGCGGATGCAATCATAACTAAAATAACCAATCGCACCACCTTGAAACGGCGGATATGCGTCATTATGCTCCGTTTTCCATTGTTCCATATATCTTTGCATAAGGTGCAATGGATTCCCCTTTTCTATTGTTTCCTCTCCATTTTCCCATATATGCAAGGCTTCCTCTTTCCCACGAACGATCGCTACCGGATCAAGCCCAGCAATACTATAACGTCCTCCGCGACCACTTTCTAAAATGATATGATGAGGTTTATTTTGCGAAAGAAATTTATACTGTTTAAAAAAGTCTAACTGATACGGAACTGAAATAGCTAAAGATTTTCGTCGCTGCATACAAACACCTCGTTTTATTTTATCCCGCTCTAACGGTCGTTTAAAAACATTGAACCGTCCATATAAGCCCATTTAGTTCAACTAACACTTATTTTACATGAAGTTTTCTAGTCATTCACTCTTTTCCTATTTTCAAACGAAAAAAGAAAAAGCATCCCCTTTTCGAGGGATGCTTTTCATACATTAAGCTTATGATTCAAATTGATAAAGTGGCGTACTTAAGTAACGCTCACCATTACTTGGAATGATAACAAGCACTTTCTTTCCTTTTCCAAGTTTTTCCGCAACTTCTGCCGCTGCATAAATAGCTGCTCCAGAAGAAATACCCACTAAAATACCTTCTTCACGAGCTACCCTTCTTGCATATTCAAATGCTTGTTCTGTTTTCACCTGAATCACTTCATCATACACATCTGTATCTAACGTTCCAGGAACAAATCCAGCACCAATCCCTTGAATTTTATGAGGACCTGGTTTTCCACCTGATAGCACTGGGGAATCAGCAGGCTCTACTGCATAAATTTTAATATCTTTATAATTCTCTTTTAATACTTCACCAGCACCCGTAATCGTTCCGCCTGTACCAACTCCTGAAATGAATGCATCTAATTGATCACCCATCTGTTCCACAATTTCCGGACCTGTAGTTAAACGATGGATTTCTGGATTTGCATCGTTTTGAAACTGTTGAGGTATAAAGTAGCCATGTTCTTTTGATAACTCTGTTGCCTTGCGAATTGCACCGCCCATCCCTTCTGATCCTGGCGTTAACACTAATTCTGCTCCATAAGCACGCAATAAATTACGGCGTTCGACACTCATCGTTTCCGGCATAACCAGAATTGCCTTATATCCTTTGGCCGCCGCTACCATCGCTAAACCAATCCCAGTGTTTCCACTTGTCGGTTCAATAATTGTATCGCCTTCTTTTAATAACCCTTTTTTCTCAGCATCTTCAATCATCGCTAATGCAATTCGATCTTTTACACTGCTTCCAGGATTCATGAACTCTAGTTTTAAATAAATATCTGCACTGCCTTCTTCTACGATGCGGTTCAATTTAACAATTGGCGTTTTTCCAATTAAATCTGAAACTGATTGTGCCACTCGCATCTCCGTCACTCCTAACACCAAGTATTTTTATTGGATTTATATACATATTGTCAAAGAAAAGGTTATTTGTCAATCTATTTAGATGATTCCAAATAGACAAATAACCTTTTTCTCCCTTACAAACTTTCTATTAATTTTGTTATATCTTCCTTAGAAAAGTTATATCGTTCGTTACAAAAATGACAATGTACTTCTGTCTTTTCTTCTTCATCACGCACTTGCGTTAATTCTGTTTTCCCTAAACTCATTAATACGCCTTCAATACGCTCACGAGAACATGTACAGCTAAATTGTACATCCATCGTCTCTAAAATTTTCACATTATCTTTGCCTAATAGCTCGTATAGCAACTCTTCTGGAGTTAAACCTTGTTCAATAAGCTTAGAAACAGGCGGAATTTTTTGCAGGCGCTCTTCAAGAACTGAAATTGTCTCTTCTTGCGCATCAGGCATGATTTGTAAAACAAATCCACCTGCAGCTAAAATACTATCATCGCCATTAACAAGAACTCCAACACCAACAGAAGACGGTGTTTGTTCAGAAACAGCGAAATAATACGTGAAATCTTCTCCTAATTCACCAGAAACAAGCGGAACTTGACCAATAAATGGTTCACGCATACCAATATCTTTAATAACCGTTAAAAAACCCTCTGTTCCTACAGCTTGATATACACGCAGCTTCCCTTGCCCTGTCGCTTCAAAGTCAACATGCGGATTGGTTACATAACCACGTACATCTCCATTCGCATGTGCGTCTACTAAAATCGGACCGAGAGGACCATTACCCTCTACTTTAATCGTAAGTTTCTGATCACCTTTAAGCATTGCACCCATCATTGTACCTGCCGTTAAAGAACGACCAAGTGCCGCAGAAGCAGTTCTCCATGTATCGTGACGTCTTTGCGCTTCACTCACCGTATTTGTTGTGTGCACGCTATAAGCACGAACTTCTCCATTAAACGCTAGCGCCTTTACTAAATAATCTTTCATTCGCATTTATTCACCTTTCTCGTGTTGTAAATTTGCATTACGCTCATATAACATATATAGACCTTTAAGCGTTAAAAATGGATCGACAATATCAATAACATTCGATTCCTCTGCAATCAATTTTGCTAATCCACCTGTCGCGATAACAGTCGGTTCTTGTTTAGCTTCTTCTTTCATCCGCTTTACAATACCTTCTACTTGTCCAACATAACCATATAAAATACCAGCTTGCATTGCACTTACTGTATTCTTCCCAATGATACTACTTGGTCTTGTGATTTCAATACGCGGTAGTTTCGCTGCTCTATTATATAAAGCTTCAGCTGAAATCATAATACCAGGTGTAATGACACCACCCATATACTGTTTATGTTCATCAATATAACAATATGTTGTCGCTGTTCCAAAGTCGACTATAATAAGCGGACTTCCATACAGTTGAATACCAGCTACCGCATTTACAATGCGGTCAGCACCTACTTCGCGCGGATTTTCATACTTAATATTTAAACCAGTTTTAATACCAGGCCCCACTACAAGAGGCTTAATTTTAAAATACTTTTCACACATACGCTCTAAAGCAAACATAATAGGCGGTACAACAGAAGAAATAATAATTCCTTTTATATCATGAAAAGCAATTCCTTCGTGTTCAAGTAATTGTTTCACGAGCATCCCATATTCATCTTCCGTTTTATGACGATCTGTTTCCATACGCCAATGTTGAAGAAGCTTACCATTTTCAAACACACCTAGTACTGCATTTGTATTCCCTACATCCAATACGAAAATCATATTCTCACCACTTATCTTATTTAATGTATATTTACACAATATGTACAAAACTTATAATCTCATCATACCATATTTATACACATGTTCAGCTTTCCTATCCTCACCATTTTACAAAAATCCATTTCCCTTTTTCAATTTTTAAGTTCAATTACATAAAGCGAAACTTCCATCAGCGAGGGCTCTCCCCACCTATCTTCTTCGTTTTTCTCTCACGTTTAAGGTGAGGGGCTTACTGGGGTAACAAAGAAAAAAGGAGTGACAATTGTCACTCCTTCGTTTCTTCTTTATCTTCTGGCGCTTCATCTTCTTTTTTCATTGAGATGTTCACTTTTACATCACTTTCAGAAGATGTTTTACGCTCCGGTAATGTACCATGTTCATATAAATGATTGATTTGCTCTGCATCTAACGTTTCCACTTCAAGTAACGTTTTTGCGATAATATCAAGCTTATCACGGTTTTCAGTAAGAATTTGTTTTGCACGAGCATAACATTCTTTCATAATGTTTTGCATTTCCATATCAATTTCATGTGCAATTGCATCACTGTAGTTTTGCTCAGAATGGAAGTCTCTTCCTAAGAATACTTGACCACCCTGTGAACTACCAAATTGCATTGGTCCAAGCTTATCACTCATACCGAATTCTGTTACCATGCGTCTAGCTATTCCTGTCGCACGTTGGAAGTCATTATGAGCGCCTGTACTTACTTCCCCAAATACAATTTCCTCAGCCACTCGTCCACCAAGGAGACCAGTAATTTTATCCAGCAATTCTGGTTTTGTCATGAAGTAACGATCTTCTTTCGGAAGCATTACTGCATATCCACCAGCTTGACCACGTGGCACAATTGTTACTTTATGAACTACATCTGCTTCATCAAGTACTACACCAATTACAGTATGTCCTGCTTCATGGAATGCAACGATATTGCGTTCTTTCTCAGAGATAACACGACTTTTCTTAGCCGGACCTGCAATAACGCGGTCAGTCGCTTCATCAATGTCACTCATATCAATTTTCTTCTTATCTTGTCGTGCCGCTACAAGAGCTGCTTCGTTTAATAAGTTTTCAAGATCAGCACCAGAGAAACCTGGTGTACGCGTTGCTATAGCACGTAAATCAATATTTTCATCAAGCGGTTTGTTGCGAGCGTGTACTTTAAGCACCGCTTCACGACCGTTTACATCCGGACGATCCACTGTAATTTGACGGTCAAAGCGTCCTGGACGTAATAACGCTGGGTCAAGAATATCAGGGCGGTTTGTTGCAGCAATGATAATAATGCCTTCATTTGCTCCGAAACCATCCATTTCTACAAGCAATTGGTTTAATGTTTGTTCACGCTCATCGTGACCACCACCAAGACCTGCCCCACGTTGACGACCTACCGCATCAATTTCATCAATAAAAATGATACAAGGTGCGTTTTTCTTTGCATTTTCAAATAAGTCACGCACACGAGAAGCACCGACACCGACGAACATCTCTACGAAGTCAGAACCACTAATAGAGAAGAACGGAACACCAGCTTCACCCGCAACAGCACGCGCGAGTAATGTTTTACCTGTCCCTGGAGGTCCAACTAATAAAACCCCCTTCGGAATACGAGCACCAACCTCCGCAAACTTACGAGGGTCTTTTAGGAACTCTACAACCTCAACAAGTTCTTGCTTCTCTTCATCCGCTCCAGCTACATCTCTAAAACGGACTTTTTTCTTATCATCATTGTATAACTTCGCCTTGCTTTTACCGAAGTTCATAACACGGCTACCACCACCTTGCGCTTGGTTAAGTAGGAAGAAGAATAGAATGAAGATAATCACAAAAGGAATGATGGAAGTGAAGAATGTTACCCAAGCACTTGTTTCTTCTGCTGGTTGATATTTCACTTCTGTGCCTTGTGCTTTGTCATTGATTTTCTTTTGTAATTCTTCAGTATTAGGTGCATAAGTTACAAATTGTTGCCCTTGACTATCAGTACTGAATTGTCCTTTTACTTCAAATACACCATTTTTTGGTTGAAGTTGCACATTACGAACTTCACCCTTTTCAAGTTTAGCAATGAATTTATCGTAGCTAATTGGTTTTGTTTTTTGCGTTGAACCATTAAAATAACTCACAATACCAATTACCACTAAAAATATAAGTAAATAAAAGATGGTATTACGGAAGATCCGATTCATCCCTAACCTCCTCTCACAGCATACAAACTATAATAGTAAATAGTACCATAGAAAAACTTTCCTATCCAATTGTAAGCTTATATTATTAATTTGAATATACGCTTGGTTTTAATACACCAACATAAGGAAGGTTACGATATTGCTCCTTATAGTCTAATCCATATCCCACAACAAATTCATGTGGAACAGTAAATCCAACATAGTCTGCTTGAAGATCAACTTTTCGACCAGACGGCTTATCTAATAATGTTACAATCTTCACAGATTTTGCTTTACGATATTTAAACAAATCCACTAAGTAGCTTAATGTAAGACCGCTATCGATAATATCTTCTACGATTAAAATGTCGCGTCCTTCTACAGAAGTATCTAGATCTTTTAAAATTTTCACTTCGCCAGTTGAAACAGTAGAATGACCATAGCTAGATACAGCCATAAAATCCATTTCAAGATATGTATCTGTTCGCTTTAATAAATCCGCCATAAATGGCATTGCACCTTTTAATACACCGATTGCAAGAGGCACTGTATTTTTATAATCCTCTGCAAGAATTGCACCTAACTCTCTTACTTTGTCTTGTATTTGCTCTTCAGAAATTAATACTTTTTCAATATCTTGATTCATCATTTGATTATCCTCCTGGAAGACTCCTTGCTTTTGTAATGAATAATAATATATGTATCCTTATCTGCTTTTTCTTGCGAAATAGCAAATGCAGATCGTTTCAACAATGGAACCCAAATAATATTCCCACTGGCATCACAAACAATTGGCCAGTCCTCTCTTTTTTCCTTCGGTACTTTCGCTTCAATAAAAATGGACTTTATCTTCTTCGTACCATTCATACCTTGCATTGACATTCGATCCCCATTTTCTCTGGAACGAACAATAAGTGGATATGCTATTTCATTATGTTTTGCAACAAACATCATATCATTCACCATATTAGGTACACAATTACTGATTTCCACTTCGAGCTCATCACCATTTACTAATGTTATCTTTCCTGGTACTTGTAACTCGCGAGGAGAGAGCGTAACTTTTTCTTCTCCAAACCGGAAAATACATTCTTCATATGTACGAACAATCTCCAATCCATCAGGGAAATGAAGCACACCAGAAGGGTGGACTCGTTTGAAAAACTCAATCACCTTGTCAATATGTACAGAAGAAAGCGAAGATGGAATCTTATATTCATAAAGATAGTTTAATATTAGTTGAATCCCTCTCCTTTGTAAAGGTATAGGCATAGATTCAAACGAAGGAATTGATAAGACAATTCTTTTTGGGTCTTTTTTCTTAATTATTTTATTCATTTTTTCAAATGCTAATTCCTGCAAATACGCTTCATCCTCTTGTATAAATGTACTAAAGGCTTGAAAACGTTCATGAACATGGAGATTCTCTTGCTTTAAATAAGGAAGAACGTGCTTCCGCAATCGATTCCTTGTATATGTTTCCTTTGTATTACTCGGGTCAATGCGAGGTTCAACATTCTTTCTCTTACAATAATCAAGAATCTCTTCTTTCGTTACTGCCAACAAAGGTCGGATCAAAAAACCTTTATTAAAAGCACGCTTTGCAAGAATTCCGGCATAGCCTTTCGAAGTACTTCCACGAATAAGACGCATTAAAATTGTCTCAATCTGATCATCACCATGATGACCAAGAGCTAAATACTGTGCATTATATTTACTCATTATTCTTTCCAAAAATGCATATCGACATTCTCTTGCTGCAACTTGTGCACTCATTCGGTTTTGTTTTTGATATCTCGTTACATCAATTTGCGTTGTTTCACAAGTAACATTAAGATTGTCACAAAGCTGTTTTACAAATTGTAAATCTTGCTGTGATTCCTCGCCGCGAAACATATGATCTACGTGAGCAACTACAATTTGCAACTTCTTCTCTTCACACTTCTTCAACAAATAAAAGAGAAGCGCTAAAGAATCTGGTCCTCCTGATACACCGACAACAACTGTAGAATGCGCTTCTAATAGATCATGCCTTTCTACAAAAGCATCTACCTTTTTAACAAATTCATCTTTCAATGCTGCAATCACCTTTCATTGAGCTAAAACGATAGCATACCTTAATTATAATGGTACAACTTTTACAAACTTTCTGCAAAACAAAGATGTATAAATTTCACAATTTATCTTACATATAAAGTGGAACTTTAATCAGTGGGGGTTTTCTTCATCCCCCACTGATTATTAGTCCTCACCAATCGGGCGTATGCCAGCAGTTTATCTCTCACCTAACTTCTTTAAAAAAGCGGAAGTGGCTCGTTCAGAATGTGAGGGGGGTAGAGCTTCTTCCTAAGAGGTATTTTTTACCTCTTAGGAAGAAGCGAGGCCATCGAACATTCTAGCCACTAGAGCTGGACAATGCTTCATCGAACTTTGTGGTGGGAGTATTACTGCTCGCAAATAACGGGATAATTTTTTTCTTCGGATTCAAAAATAAGTAAAGTTAAACATACGAATATACAACAAACAGGGCTCAGGTATATTCCTGAGCCCTGTTTCCAATAGACAATAAGACATCTCCACTTCAAGATTATGGGAAATCGAAGGAGATAGCTGCTGACATGTACCCAATTGGTTCAACTAACCAGTAGGAATCCCCCTATTGATGGAAGTTTCACTTTATTGTGCTTGTTTACTAATAATAGGAATCGTTGCCCATTTCGGCATATTCTTTTTTATCTTGGCTACCACAATTGTCATATCATCATTAATATATCCATTGTCGGTGCGAATTACGTCCTCCATAATAATATCAGCAATCTCTTGCGGGTCTTCCGTTTCCAATTCTTTAATCTTCCGCTTCATCCATACTTCATGATTCTCTACATGTTTTGCACCTTCAAAAATTCCATCACTCATCATTACTAAAATATCACCGGATTTCAATTGTTCACCGACAACGTCCACTTCAAAATCTTCAATAATTCCCATCGGTAAATTACTTGCTTCTATTTTAAATACCTGATTGCCGCGTTTTATAAAACTTGGAGTAGAACCAATCTTTAAAAACTTAGCATTTGCATCACGTAAATCGATCATCGCTAAATCTAATGTTGTAAACATTTCTTCCGTCGTTCGCAATGAAAGAATGGAATTAATCGATTTAATCGCGATTTCCTCATCAATACCTGATTGTAATATTTTTTGCAGTAACTTAACCGTTTCTTTACTTTCCATATGCGCCCTCTTTCCATTTCCCATCCCATCGCTAATAGCAAGCGCATACTTCCCTACACTTAATTCCATCATGGCATAGGAATCACCAGATACAAATCCCCCACCTTTAGCCGCCGTAGCAAGCCCTGTATCTACAGAGAATGTTTTTGCTGAACCAAACGATATTGTACTGTAACCATTCGGATATGCCGATTGTTCTTCATGTTTCACAACAACTGTTTCTCGTAAAATATCAGACAACATCGGAGCAACCAGCTTTTCGCATTCTCCATGCTGATTACATGCAGCAGGAATCAGCATTTCAATGTCAATGTTCCCTCGATCTAAGCAATAAATATCAACATGTTCAACCTCTACTCCGAAGTCCCGAAATGCTTGTAAAATTTGTTCCTCTTGTACTTGATGATTCTCCCTTTCCTTTTGAATCTCTTTAGAAAAATCCGCCATTACTTTCGAAACACCCATAAGTTGTTCCGCAACAATTCTACGATTATCTCGCATTTGTTTCCTTAGCTTTTGTCCTTCATAAAAATGCCCTAATTCACCTTCTATTAAACCTGTTACTTTTGTTCCTCTCACACAATATTTTTCAAAATCACGAAGCAGTTTACGATTATGCTGCAATGTACCTTCCTCTGTTTCATCCATAAGCTGCCTCATATAATCATATGTTTTATCAAAATTCACAACCCAGCATTGATCTTTCTTAAAGCATGTTTGACATGTCTTGGCAGTAATTGTACTTAAAAATAAATCCGTCTCCGTATCCTTATCCTCGTCTTCTACATATCCGTATACAGAAAAGCTATTAGATAACGCTTCAAACACATTTGCAAATTGATTAATTTTATTTGCCGTCACATCACGCATTCTTCGCAAATATTGCTGTTGGTCATTAGAATGTTCCTGTGTTCCCGGCATATACTTAGAAAGACGTTCAATAATGAATCTAGGCATTAATAAAAATAAAGCAATCGCTACACCCGACTCTAATAAAGTTGTCACAATACTTGTTTGTTTATCTACGTACAACGTAATTAAACTCGTACCGATTAACAAACCTAAACTTACACCTATCCGCCTTCCTTCTTTCAATAACCCACCTAACAACCCAGAAAATGCCAATAAACTCAATTGATATAAGCTCGCTACATTTGCTAAACTTAAAATTAGCCCTGTTACAACACCCACCGTAGAACCGGTCGCTGCTCCTGCCACAAAGGCAAACACCAATACTAAAAACCTCGTAAAAATATGCTGAACTGATAAATCATAAATAAACCAATCTGTTGTACCCGTTAGTACAGATGCCAGTAATATAATTAAACAAACAATTTCTTCTGTTTCTAATGATTGTTGTTTTCCTTTTCGTTCTATTAAAAGTGGAACGCTTTGCAAGAAAATCATCGTTAGTACGAAGCTTAATCCCGCTTCAATTGTACTAACTAGCAAATCGTACATACCAATTGCACCTTGTGCGAAATAGACAACGATAAGATGGGCCGTTAATGCAGAAATAAATACTTGAAATGGTACAAGTCCAATCGTCTTACTTGTGAAACGACTAAAGAAGATATTATAGATGAAGAATGTAAATATAGATGCAAAGGCAAAGAATAAATTTTCTAATGAAACCGAAAACGCACCAGCCATTACGGCAAGAAATGCAAGAGCCATTTTATCGCGTTTCATCACATATACAGCAGCGAAAAACGGCAAAGCAAAAGGTAAAATGTTCGTTAAAATATATGCTCTTCCTAAAAGAAAACCAACCAACGCAACCACAAATCCCCATCGAAAGAAAATTTGTTCCAGTTTCAATCTTAATTTACTTGTCCACTTCACAGTTGTCATTTGCCCACGACCTATAGCAAGCGTACTAGAATTCGGATTGACAGTATTCCTTCCTGCTCTTGGCATATTTTGAACACCACCTGCATATTTTATTACTTGTAATTATAAAAGGCATTTTACGGAATTTTTGTCAAAATAACAGTTTGTAGTAAAATAATTGTTCGACCTTTTATACAAAATAGCACCATATATATACAGGCTTACACCTAAAGCGTTTATATAATGATAGAATTTTCAGAAAATAATAGTTGTTTTTGTAGAAGAAGCTCATACATTTACAATTCCTTAACACAAAAAAAGATCATGCATATTTGCATGATCTTTTCGTCTATGACCCGTACGGGATTCGAACCCGTGTTACCGCCGTGAAAGGGCGGTGTCTTAACCACTTGACCAACGGGCCGTCAAAAATATAGCGGCGGAGGGGATCGAACCCCCGACCTCACGGGTATGAACCGTACGCTCTAGCCAGCTGAGCTACACCGCCATGTCGTATTTAACGGACAATTAATATAATATCTTAAATATCATTTTAAGTCAACACGTTTTAAATATTTTTTATTCTTTTTTCTACACACTGTTTTTCACCATAAAAAAGCACCCTAAGTAAACACTCCGGGTGCTTCTCTTTATTTTAAAATAAACAGCAAGTTTTATCCGCGACGAGCGCCACGGCCGCCACGTTTTGACTCCGTATTACGCTTTAAAGAAGTTAAACGGTCTTCACTGTCTTTTAAAAAGCGAGCCATCTTTTGCTCAAATGTTTCTTTTTGGTTGCGGTTATCATTGCCACCACGGTTATCTCTGTTAAAAGAGCGATTACGTCCACCAGGGCGTCCAGCGCGTTGATTATCGCGTTGATTATCACGTTGCTCACCTTCTACTCTTTCACGTTCTTTCGCTTTTTTAATAGATAAACCAATTTTACCGTCTTTCTCAACGTTAATAACTTTTACTTCTACTTGATCACCTACTTTTAAGTGATCATTAATATCTTTTACATAATTATCAGCAACTTCACTAATATGAACAAGACCTGTTAATCCTTCTGGCAGCTCTACAAAAGCCCCAAAATTCGTAATACCTGTTACTTTACCCTGTAACTTGCTGCCTACCTCGATTGACATAAAAAAAACGCTCCTCCTTAGTGGTTAAAAAGTCAAATTTTACTTCATTATATATAATCTTAAAATATAGTGTCAATACGACACCCACTACTTAGAAATAGGAAAAATTATCTCTTCAGGCTTTGAGAAGTAATAATCTCTTCTAGCAATCTCTAAAACGTAGTCCTCGTCATGTAACTTTTGGATCTCATCTTTCAGCTTCTTTTCTTTCGTCGTTAACGTATCTGTTTCTTTTTTTAACTCTTTCACTTTTGCTTCTTTAGCATTAATCGAACTATTTTGTTTATAGAACGTCACACTGACACTTACAATAATTACAAAAGCAAACACGAAAAATAAAGCTAATCGACGATATACACGCTTCCTACTTTCGTTCGATTGTATTATATGTTCTTTAGCAGAAATTGGATTCTGTTCCGATACATATCTTTGCCTTAGTTCCCTCATTTTCGAGGTCCCCCTAACTTCTTTTTTATACGTTCCCAAATTAGAAATATATGCTTCTTCATTTTCTTGACATATTTCAAAAATCCTGCTTGTCTCTTTATAAAAATTTTAACACGGTTAGGGAGAAGTTTCCATATAACAAGGAAAACAAATCGAACAGGGATGAAAATAAATTTCCATATTAAACGTAATATTGCTATAATAAACCGCCACAAGCCCATTCCAAATCCAACCAAAAAACGGAATAAAAATAACGCAAGAGCTATAATTAAGTGGATTAAAATTGTAACCGGCTTAACAAGAAATAATTGAAAAACACGAACACAAAAATAAAATGTTTGAACAAAAATGTGAATTAGCAAATTTAACACTTTCATGTACAATGACTTTAACAAACTTTGATATGCAGCAAACCCACAAAGCAATGCTAAAAATACGTACATACGTAGCTCCGCTTCATTTACAAGCAATAGCACATAAAATACAAAAAGAGCTTGGACAATCCAAAATAAAATATCATAAATAAATACAAGCCAACGCTTTCGCTCTCTGCGCTTCAAAAAACGATGATACGTGTCTAAAGCCGCTCCAAGCGAAGCGCCCATCCCAATCATCGAAAGCATTGTATATAATTGAACAGTTAAGCTCATTTAAACAACTTGCTAAAGAATCCTTTAGCTTTCTCCCCTTGATGCTCATCAATGTAAGCCATCTCATATATTTTCCCTTTAATGGATACAAGCCCTTTTTCAACATCAAGGTTTTTCATTTGCAGATTTTGACCGCGTATTGTTAAAAATCCCATAACTGTTTCTAATAAAAATTCTTCGCTATCAAAACTTTCTACTTGCTTGACTCCTGTAATATCGAGAATGCGCCTTCCTCTCATTACGACATCATGTTCTACAGTAACATTTTGCTGATTAGAAGACGACATTGAATAACCTTTGTTCACGTCCATCCCCCCATAACTTTATACTAGTACCAATGTATGAGGAGACAATTTTTTTTAGAACAAGCTATCTTCTGCTTTTACTTCAACTTTCTCTTCACGAACAATCGTGTATAAATTTGCAGCATCTTCTTTTTTTGTCGTTTCTTTTAATTCATTAATTTTCACAGTAACAATTTTTTGGCCGAAACGAATTGTTAATTCGTCTTCTACCTTTACAGTTGAACTGGCTTTTGCAGCCTGCCCATTAATCATAATGCGGCCTTGATCCGCAACTTCTTTTGCTAACGTTCTTCTTTTGATAAGACGAGATACTTTTAGAAATTTATCTAAACGCATGACGACTCCCCCTTATTCGTTCTCTATTCGTTTTGCCTCTTCCCATAGTGCATCGAGCTCTTTTAAAGAAAGATCTTTCATTTCTTTCTCCATACTAGCAACCTTTGCTTCCATGTATAAAAAACGACTCATAAATTTTTCATTTGTTTTATGAAGCGCTTCTTCTGGATTGATTTTATAGTAGCGGGCAATATTTACAAATGCAAATACTAAGTCACCAAATTCCGCTAACATCTTCTCTTCATCCATAGCTGTCACTTCACGTTGAAATTCTTCCCACTCTTCTCCCACTTTTTCCATCATCGGCTCTACATCATCCCAATCAAAACCAACTTTCGCTGCTTCTTTTTGGATTTCATAAGCGCGCATTAGTTGAGGTAAACTTTTAGGAATGCCTGATAAAATAGACTCTTTTATATTTCCTTTTTCCTGTTTCTTAATTTCCTCCCAATTCACAACAACATCATCAGCAGTCTCTACATTAATATCTCCGAATACATGAGGATGACGACGTACCATTTTTTCAGACAACGTACGAATTACATCATCAATCGAAAACCAACCTTCATCTTCACCAATTTGTGCATGAAGCATCACCTGTAAAAGAACATCACCTAGCTCTTCAACAAGATGATCATCATCTTCCTCATCAATAGCCTCTAACACTTCATATGCTTCCTCAATTAAATATTTCTTTAACGATTGATGCGTTTGTTTTTTATCCCACGGACATCCATTTGGTCCGCGTAACTCTGCAATAATATTACGCAATACATCAAATTGCTGGTATAACGATTGTCGATTTAGTACAGGCGGCACGTACACACTCGTTAAATTGTTAAGCTCTGCCTCATGATCTAATAAATAAAGCGGTACTTTTTTCACTTGTTCAAACGACGTTCCAGCTGCAGTTACAATATACACTTCATAATCATCTGGAAGCATTTCCATTAATGTTAGTTTGACTTCAGATGCAATAAATGCATCGTACACTTGGCAAAAGATCAAGTGCTGACGAAGCTCTAATTGTCCTCGTTCGAATGACGTTGCATCAATCAACTGAAATCCTTCAATTGGATCAATTTTCAAACTTGCAAACATTGGATCTAAAAAGCTTTGTCCACCTTCGATACGTACATCAATATTCTCTTTTTCTCCTTTTTGTAACAAAAGCTGTACAGTACGTTCTGCCACAAGTGGATGCCCTGGAACTGCATATAAAACATCAGCATCCTTAGCTTTTTCAATCAATGTGTTAGAAATTGTTTCATATACTTCATCAAACGTATCATACGCTTCATATATACCGTCAAAAGATGTGTATAATACACCTTCTTTCTCAAGTTCTGTTATAACTGGATGCTCTTTTGTTCGAACATACATATGCACTGCTTCTTTCACTTTGCGATATACGCCCATTGTAAGCTGATCTAATTCACCAGCCCCTAATCCCAAAATTGTAATTGTTCTTCTCATAACGCCCACCTCTATCCACTCTTCTTCAACGAACTTTGTACTTTTTCATGTTTCATAACTGCACCAAGTTCCTTTGCTGTAAATACACGCAGCTTTAAAATTAAAAATACATATAGTAAACCACCAACACTCACACCTAGTAAAGCTTGAATCATCGCGATTTCTCTATGTTCCTCGTTAACTTGCACGCCAAACCATTCAAACATATACGTAAATCCAGCAAGCACTAATACCATGCCTAACGCTCCGATTGTCACACCTATGATAGTTTTTCTCTGCATAAGCGGCTCATTGACAACTCGAATCAACAATACGCTATTCAATAAAGCAATGCACAGCAATGCAATTACGGTGGCAATCGCTGCGCCGATTACACCAAAATGTGGAATAAACATATAGTTGAATAATAATTTTACACATGCACCAATCACAACGAATATAGCTGGTTTTACTGTTTGTCCTACTCCTTGCAAAATAGATGCAGTGGTAATCGCTAATGAACTAAATAAGATAGAAATAGATAAAATCCCCAGCACACCAGAACCATCGTCATTTGCAAATAACATAATATTTGTTGGACGAATGATGCTCGCGAGTCCTAACGATGCAGCAAGCCCAATTACAAATGTAATTTTCATTGCTAGCTGTACTTTTTCGCGAATAAATGCATAATCTCCTCTCTCTTTTGCAGCTGTAATCATCGGAATTAAAGAAAGTGAAAATGAGGTTGTCACGACCGTCCCAAGCTGCATAAGAGGAATGCTGCGATCGTATATACCCTTTAACATTTTTGCTATTTCTACTGGTTCCCCATTCTGAACAAGTAAGCTATACAGTGAAACAGAATCTGCCATTTGTATAAAAATTAACACTAAGTTACTAACGCAAATCGCAATTCCTTGCCAAAACAACGTACCAATAATTCTCTTTTTATTATAAATTCCTTTAAAACCTTGCAAAAAAATGGAACGAAAGTCTTTTCGTAAATATAAAAACAATACAATCACACCAATAAAACTGCCTGCTATAGAACCAAACATAGCGCCTGCTCCCACCGTATACAAATCAAACCCCTTTTTTATAAGGAATAATGATAAAAATACAATAATGGATACACGAATAGTCTGTTCTATTACTTGTGATATAGCTGTTGGTATCATATTCCCAAATCCTTGAAAATAACCACGCGCTACAGAGAGAAAAGGCATTAATAAAAAAGAGAATGCAATAACACGAATTAACTTATCCAAATGAGCATCTCCCATTAAAGACGCTATTGTATGCGCGCCAAAAAACAACACAATACAACCGATGCTCCCAATAGCTAATAAAAACCAAAAAGAAACACATATAACGGACTCTGCTTCTTTATGTTCTCCTCGTTCTAAGCGTTCTGCAATCATTTTTGAAATAATGATTGGGAAACCATATGTCGCTAAAATTAAACAAAACCCGTAAAACGGGTAAATTTGCTGATAAATATAAAAGCCAATATCACCAGCTATATTTTGATATGGAATACGGTAAAAAGCGCTTAATACTTTTGTAACAAAGCTTGCAATTGTTAATATAATTGCGCCGCGCCAAAAAGCGTGATACTTCTTCGTCTCCATGACCATGCAATCTCCCTTTTTTCTATACTCATCCTACGTATTATATCACAAAGAAAAAAGCAGCTTGCGACATTAAAAGCTATCACGTAAAAAAGGTAGCAAAATGCTACCTTTACACAAATATATAATTTCATTTCAACAGGCGGTATGTTTAGATGGATCACAAAGCACGGCCGCCTGTATGAGCCCAATTTGCGGATTAACTATCAGTAAGAAGAACGTCACTTTATTGCTCCATCTGTTTCGCTAGGAAGCTTGCTGCTGTTTCAACAGCTTTGTGTTCTACATCACTAATGATTGCTTCTTTTGAAAAAATAATAACTGCCCCAATGGGGTCACCATTTGCGATAATTGGACCAATTGTATAAGATTGTACCTTTTCTGTTACTCCATCAATAATGGAAATTTCACTTTCATCTGTCATTACGACTGATTTGCGATCTTCCATTGCCTTCTCAATTAGATCTCCAACACTTTTATTTAAGTATTCTTTTTTTGACACGCCAGCGACAGCAATAATTGAATCACGGTCACAAACAAGCACGTTATGTCCTAAGCTATCGTATAAAGCATCTGCATACTCTTTAGCAAAATCACTTAATTCGCTAATCGGAGAATATTTCTTTAAAATAACTTCTCCATCGCGATCAACAAAAATTTCTAACGGATCACCTTCCCGAATACGGAGAGTTCTACGAATTTCTTTCGGGATAACAACCCTTCCTAAATCATCAATTCGACGTACAATTCCAGTTGCTTTCATTCTAATGCTGCCTCACTTTCTACTGATGATAAAAGTCGTGATTTTACCTGTTCATGTAAAAATCACCAACTATTAAGCATAGTATTTTACACATTAGTTCTTCTATACACGTAGAATTGTATTTTTTATCCTCATTTAGGCATTTATCTCTTCTTTTTTCACATCTTTTAAGCCTTTTAGTAAATTTTCGGCAATTGTGAGCCACTTTGATGTTTCTATTTCACGAACGTTCATCACAATTTTCAAACGAGAACCTTCCATACCAAGACCAATCATACGTCCAAAACTGCTACCAAGCATAAATAATTTTCCACCATCAATATTTTGACTAGCTTTTTCAGAGAATAGCATCGTCACTTCTTGTTTCGTTTGTTTCATTAATTCAATTTTCTCTTGCATCGCTAACACTTTAATATTTGCAATTTGCAGTAAGTATCCGACTTCTTGTGGATAATCACCGAAGCGATCAATCATCTCTTCTTGTAATTCCTCAATATCCTCAATAGTAGAAACGCCCCTAAATTGCTTATACATCATAATTTTTTGTTTACTATCAGAAATATACGCATCTGGTAAGTATGCATCTACCTCTAGGTCAATTTCAACATCAGGCACTTGCTCTTCCATGTTCGTACCTCTACGCTGCTCAATCGCATCTTTTAACATTTGTGAATATAAATCAAAACCAACAGAATCAATAAAGCCATGCTGCTCTGCACCTAATAGATTACCAGCCCCACGGATAGATAAATCACGCATTGCAATTTTAAACCCAGACCCGAGCTCTGTAAATTCCTTAATGGCTTGCAAACGTTTTTCTGCAACTTCAGATAGCACTTTATCGCGTTTATAAGTGAAATATGCATAGGCAACGCGATTTGAGCGCCCTACCCGGCCACGCAATTGATACAACTGCGATAACCCCATACGATCTGCATCAAATACGATTAATGTATTTACATTGGGAATATCAACACCGGTTTCAATAATCGTTGTACTTACAAGTACATCATGTTGCCCCTCTAAGAAGGAAAGCATAACAGATTCTAATTCACTTTCATTCATCTTTCCATGCGCAAAGGTTACCCGCGCATCAGGAACAAGCATCGAAATTTCATCTGCTTTCCGCTCAATATCTTCAACGCGATTATATAAAAAGTATATTTGACCACCTCGTGCAAGCTCACGTTCAATCGCTTCACGCATTAACGCCGGATTATACTCCACAACATACGTTTGCACTGGGAAACGATTTTCTGGCGGTGTTTCAATAACAGATAAATCACGAACACCTAACATAGACATATGAAGTGTCCGTGGAATTGGCGTTGCCGTTAACGTAAGTACATCGATATTGGCTTTTAATTGCTTAATTTTTTCTTTATGTGTCACGCCAAATCGCTGCTCTTCATCAATAATAAGTAATCCCAAGTCTTTATATATGACATCTTTTGAAAGAAGGCGATGTGTACCGATAACAATATCAACAGTACCATCTTTTAATCCTTTAATTGTTTCATTTTGTTGCTTTCTCGTACGGAAGCGGCTTAATAATCCAATATTAATTGGATAATCTTGAAAACGCTCTCGAATTGTTTCATAATGCTGCTGCGCTAAAATTGTCGTTGGTACTAAAATTGCAACTTGTTTTTCATCCATAATTGCTTTAAAAGCAGCACGAATTGCCACTTCTGTTTTTCCATATCCAACGTCGCCACAAAGTAGGCGATCCATCGGACGACTGCGCTCCATATCCTTTTTAATCTCTGTAATTGAACGCAGCTGATCTTCTGTTTCTTGATAAGGGAACGATGATTCAAATTCCTGTTGCTCAGAAGTATCCGGAGTAAATGCGTATCCTTTTGAAGCCTCACGCTCTGCATACAATTTAATTAAATCATCTGCAATATCTTGAACAGATTTTTCTACCTTTGTCTTAACTTTCTTCCAGTCGTTTCCACCAAGTTTATAAATTTTCGGATCTTTCCCTTCAGATCCTACATACTTCTGCACTTGATCAATTTGCTCAATTGGGACGTATAATTTATCATTTCCTTGATATTTGATATGCAAATAATCTTTATGGACCCCGTTAATTTCCAGAGTTTCAATCCCCAAAAATTTACCAATACCGTGATTTACGTGAACAACATAATCGCCAACTTTTAATTCAGAGTAGCTTTTAATTCTCTCTGCATTCGAAAGTTTTTGCTTACGCTGTGATTTTTTTACCTTTTTATTGAATAATTCTTTTTCGGTAATAATCGCAAGCTTTTGCATCGGCATTTCAAAACCTGCATGTAGATCACCTACCGCAACCTGGACACGCCCCGGAAGCAATACATCTGTCCCTTCAATAATATCTGCTTCAATATCATAATCATTTAAAATATGCTGCAATTTCTTCGTTCGCTCTTCATTTGCGCCTAGTACAACCGTTGTAAAACGACTTTTCGTCCATCTATCAATTTCTGTTTTTAATAAATTCATTTGACCATGAAAATCTTGCATTGTTTTACATGTCAAATTCACAATATTTTGCGGATGTGTATGTGGAATATGACGTAAAAACAAATTTAAGTATAAGAAACTTCTTTTTTTATGGTGTAAAAATTGTGCAAAATTATGAGAAAAAGATAAATCTTGAACAATTGCACCTTCTCCAAGAAGCGATATATACCATTCCGCCTCTTCTGTTTCTAAATGATCTGCAGTTTCTTGAATTCGAGAAACTTCATCTAGAATAACAACACCATTTTCCGGTAAATATTCTATTAGACTAGCAGGCTCATTATAAAATAAAGATAAATATTTAAACATCTGCTCGATAGTCTGTCCATTTTTCAATAATTCCAGCTCATACGTTACAGTGTCTAATATGGTTGTTTTTAATTTCTCATCAGATACTTTTTTTAGTGTATTAGCTAAGCTTGCTTCTAGCTTCTGCACACCAAGTTCGATTTCTTCTTTAGAAAATACAAATTCTGTAGCCGGGCCAAATGATATGCTCTCTATCTTCTCTTGCGAACGCTGCTCTTCTACAGTAAAGGAACGGATAGAATCTACTTCTGTATCAAAAAACTCAATACGAATTGGCAGTTCTTCCGTTAATGGATAAATGTCTAATATCCCACCACGAACACTGAATTCTCCAGGTGCTTCTACCATAGATTTACGTTCATATCCCATAGTCGTTAACACATGAAGCAATTCATCAAGATCAATTTCTTGTCCCATTTTTAATTCAATTTGCTGTTTCTTCCACATCTCTTTTGTTGGTAGAAAACGACGCAAACCAGCAACAGGAGCCACAATAATCCCCTTTTCTCCGGCCGCTAAACGATTCAATACTTCAATACGCTGCGCCTTCAGTTCTGGACTTGCAACACCAATTTCTGATGCAATAGATTCATTTACGGGATATAACCAAACATTCTGCTCTCCAATTAATGAAACTAAATCTTCATATACTTTTTGCGCTTGGTATAAATTATGCGTTACGACAAGTTGTGACTGCTGTGTTTTTTTATATAAACTAGCCATTAATAATGAACGAGAAGAGGCCGCCATACCCGAGATAAGCTGTTCTTTTAATCCTCCTTCTAACCCATCTATAATCGATTGTATTTCTTTATTTTCGTAAAACTGCTCTAGTAAACCTATCATTTTTCAAAACTCCTCTCAACATAAAGAGCAAGCTACTATATTTTATGCAAATATTTTGGAAAAAGAAAACAGAAAAATGCTTTGGACAAGCCAAAGCGAAAACATTGCATCCCATCCTCTATAAGCAACAGGCCTTCCATCTCCATATTTTTAAAAAGGAGGATAGAAGTTTACTCATAATCGTTCAACTAACCATCATTGGGAGGAAGAACCACTCACTGATGGAAGTTTCACTCTATTGTAAGAACAATTCATATTCATAGTACTCAGGATAGGATGCGAGCGTTTTTTGACACGATTCACAAATTATTTTTATATATATATTTCCGTTTTCATCAAAATGAATCATTTCTAATCGCTCTTGCTCTGTTAGTTGACCCAATACAAAGCCATATACTTTTTCTGCCGTAATACTACCTATCTTACATCCACAATGTCTGCAGTGATAATGTCCGTCCATATATTCCTCCTAGCCGTACAATTATTACTATTATGGATATAAGTACAGGAAAATATTCCATTTCCAAAACGTTAATTATTAAAAGTATTCATAACTTGTAAAAATGGAGTTTTCAGCCATTCTTCACATGCATCTGCACTTTTTTCAATTGCTCGCTCTACTTCTGGCATCTCATCTACTGTAAAACGACCTAACACATAATCAACTACCTTTATCCCATTTTTAGGACGGTCGATCCCCATACGAATACGTTGAAATTCCTGCGTTCCTAAATGTGCAATCGTTGATTTTACACCGTTATGCCCACCGGCACTACCTTTCATACGAAGTCGTAATTTGCCAACTGGAATATCTAAATCATCGTACATCACTACAAAATCTTCAACATCAATTTTATAGTAATCCATAAGTGGACGAATACTTTCTCCAGATAAATTCATATATGTAAGGGGCTTTAATAAAATAACTTTCTCTCCATTCACAAAACCCGCACCAAATAACCCTTTAAATTTCTGTTCATTGAGCGGGATATTCCAACGTTTAGACAATTCATCGATAGCCATGAATCCAATGTTATGCCTTGTTAATTCATATTCTCTCCCTGGGTTACCAAGTCCTACTATTAATTTCATTGTAACACCACTTTCTTTTTTCGATACGAAAAGACGTAACCAAAATTGGTTACGTCTCATTCTATCCAATTAATTAAATAGTACACTTACAGATTCTTCTTCGTAAACACGAATAATTGCTTCTCCAATTAATGGAGCAACAGAAAGTTCTTGTACTTTATCAATTTTCTTCTCTTCTGGTAATAAGATAGAGTTTGTTACAACTAACTCTTTAATGTTTGAATTTTGAATACGTTCAATTGCTGGACCAGATAAAACTGGGTGTGTACAGCAAGCATATACTTCAGAAGCACCGTTCTCTACAAGAGCGTTTGCTGCTAATGTAATTGTACCAGCTGTATCAATGATGTCATCAATTAAAATTGCTGTTTTACCTTCGATATTACCTACGATATTCATTACTTCTGCTACGTTTGGACGCGGACGGCGTTTATCGATAATAGCGATTGGTGCTTTTAAACGATCTGCCATTTTTCTCGCGCGTGTTACACCGCCATGGTCAGGAGATACAATTACGATATCCTTAAGACCTTTCTTCTCAAAGTAATCAGAAAGAATAGGTACACCCATTAAATGGTCGATTGGAATATCAAAGAATCCTTGAATTTGTGGAGCATGTAAATCTAGAGTAATTACACGAGTAGCACCCGCTGTTTCAAGTAAGTTCGCAACAAGCTTCGCTGTAATCGGCTCACGAGAACGCGCTTTACGATCTTGACGTGCATAACCATAGTAAGGAATAACAATGTTAATTGTTTTCGCAGATGCACGTTTTAATGCATCAATCATAATAAGCAATTCCATAATATGCTCGTTTACTGGGAAACTTGTAGATTGGATAACAAATACATCGCAACCACGGATACTTTCTTCAATGTTAATTTGAATTTCTCCATCACTAAAACGCGCAACAGAACATTTTCCTAATTCTACTCCAATGTGCTTTGCAATTTGCTCAGCGAGCCCCGTATTAGAGTTTAAAGAAAACACTTTCAAATTAGAATTTAGATATTGATTAGACATCTAGATTAACCCTCCACATTATGAATTTTTCTTGTTCAGCAATTGATCAACATAGTCTTCTTTGTTTGTTTGACGTGTACGTGCAATTGATAATGCTTTTGCTGGTACATCTTCTGTAATTGTAGAACCCGCCGCAACATAAGCACCATCTCCAACTGTTACAGGAGCAACAAGGTTTGAATTACAACCAATAAATACGCCGTCTCCGATCACAGTTTTAAACTTATTCTGGCCATCGTAGTTTACCGTAATAGAACCACAACCAAGGTTTACACCTTCTCCAATTTGTGCATCGCCAATATAGCTTAAGTGAGAAGCTTTACTTCCGTTTCCAAAAACAGTCTTTTTAATTTCTACGAAGTTTCCAACGCGTACTTCATTACCAATAACAGATTGCGGGCGGATATGAGCAAATGGCCCAATTGCAACATCAGTACCAATCTTACTATCATGAACTGTAGACTGGCGAATTGTTGTATTATCTCCCACTTCACTATCACGGATTACTGTATGCGGCCCAACTTCACAATTTGACCCAATAATAGTATAACCTTCAATAATTGTCCCCGGATAAATAACCGTATCATTACCGATTTTTGCATCGACAGAAATATACGTGTTGTTCGGATCAATAATTGTAACACCATTCACCATGTGTTTACGGTTAATACGTTTTTTCATAATGTCTTCCGCTTGCGATAGAGCGACTCTGTCGTTAACTCCTAACGTTTCATCAAAATGCTCTGTTTGATAGGCAGATACAATATGACCTTCATTTTTCAAAATCTCAATTACATCTGGAAGGTAATATTCTCCTTGCACATTTTCATTAGAAACTTTAGAAAGGGAAGCAAATAGCGCTTTATTATCAAAACAATACGTACCTGTATTAATTTCTTTAATAGCTCTCTCTACTTCATTTGCATCTTTATGTTCGACAATTTTTTCAACATGACCATTCTCATTACGAACAATTCGTCCATAACCAGTTGGTTCCTCTATGCAGGCTGTTAGTACTGTTGCCATTGCACCTGCTTCTTCATGCTGTTTTAACAGAGCTCCCATTGTTTCTGCTGTAATAAGGGGCGTATCACCACAAATTACTAATGTTGTTCCTTCTTCGTTCCCCAGTGCATCGGCTGCTTGCATAACGGCATGCGCTGTTCCTAGCTGCTCTGTTTGCAATGCAAATTCACTTGCACTTCCTAATTGATCTTGTACCTTTTCAGCGCCGTGTCCAACAACCGTAACAAGTTTCTGTACTTCTAGCTGAGAGACTTGATCAACTACATGCTGTACCATCGGTTTCCCACATACAGGATGAAGTACTTTGTATAGACTTGACTTCATACGCGTACCTTTTCCTGCAGCAAGAATCACTGCAAATCTTTTTGACATATAGACCCTCCATCGCAACCTATTTATCCATTAAAGATATTATCTTAAATAATTATATATTTCAAGAAACACTGCATAACTATTAAATTTTACCATAACTTTTATGTAATGTTTTAGTATTTAGTATCTTTTTTATGAAATAAGCTATACTATTTCTTTTTAAAGGAAGATTGAGGAAGAAAGTATATAATGTAAAATTTCCATTAATGGGAGATTTTCTCCACCCGCTAATGGTTAAATCAACCGGAGTCTTATCGCCTGCGAACAGCGGTATAAACAAAAACAAACTCCCGTAAATACTTACAGGAGTTTGCCAAAATTATAGAGCTCTTCTTATAGAGCCCTTCTTATTCGAATTTTACGAAGCTCCAGCTTCTTCAAACTCAACTTCTTCTAACTCGCCTAAACGGTGATACTCAGTTAAAACTGCATCTTGAATTTTAGAACGAGTACTAGAATTAATTGGATGAGCAATATCACGGAATTCTCCATCTGGAGTACGTTTACTTGGCATTGCTACAAATAATCCATTATTGCCATCAATTACACGAATATCATGAACAACAAACTCATGGTCTAGTGTAATAGAAGCAATCGCTCGCATGCGTCCCTCTGTGTTTACGCGGCGTAATCTTACGTCAGTCACTTCCATCTTGTGTTCACCACCCTTTTTCTAAATAAGCGATATATTTCTATAAATTCCACAAATTTTCTATTTCTCCTTCAATTTTTTAAAAATTTTTAAGATAAAAATTTTTAATTCAACTGAATATGGAAATAAACAGACGTTACCGCTTACAAATTCTTATTTCACAAGGGCAATGACTTCAATTTCAACTGATACATCTTTTGGTAATTTTGCTACTTGTACACAAGAGCGTGCCGGTTTATGTACAGAAAAATATGTACTGTATACTTCATTTACTGCATCAAAATCATTCATATCTTTTAAAAATACAGTGGTTTTTACAACTGTTTCAAACGATGCTCCAGCTTCTGTTAATACTGCCTGTAAGTTTCGAAACACTTGCTCTGTTTGTTCCTTTACATCACCAGTCAAAAGTTCACCAGCTACTGTTAAAGGAATTTGTCCTGAACTGTAAAACATATTATTTACAATCATACCTTGTGAATATGGGCCAATCGCTTGCGGTGCTTCATTTGTTTGAACTACTTTCATCCTTTTTCACCCTTTTATATTTTTTTCCCACTTTCGCAAACTACTCCTAACAGGGAAACTGTAGTTTTAGCAGGCGGTAACCTCCCTAAAAATCGAGAGCCTACCGTCTGCTAAAACATATCTATTGAAATGCATCAGGAATACCCAAAATAAAAAAATTAGGTGGGGGCTTATTATCAATAACAAAAAGCCATCTTCACTTTATAAAAAAAGATAAAGCGGTTGCTTTATCTTTTCCCTACTCTAGCGCATAGCATCTTTTTCAAACCACTCTATTAAGAAGATTATTTTCCTGCTACTTGCCACCCGATTGGTAAAAGTTTTTCGTCAGTGAGGGCTAAAAACCCTCTACTAATAAAAGTTTCACTTTACCTCACTCAGTATCTACAATCATATCAGCAAACGGACTCAAAGAGTAATTTCCTTTTTCCACTTGAATCGCCTTTTCTTTCACATCTACTTCAGACAAGCGAATTAATGAAACAAAGTTATCAACAAGTCTTTCCTCAATATCACTTGATTCCACTAACACACCAATACCCACTACATTTGCATTAAACTCCTCAAGCATGCTTATCATACCTTGCACAGTTCCGCCAGCCTTCATAAAATCATCAATGATTAATACATTTGCGCCTTCCGGAAGACTGCGCTTTGCTAATGTCATTGTTTGTATACGCTTAGAAGAACCTGATACATAATTAATACTTACCGTTGGGCCCTCTGTTACTTTATTATCTTTTCTAGCAATCACAACTGGGACATCTAGGTAATTGGCTACTGCATATGCCAAAGGAATTCCTTTCGTTGCTACCGTCATAACAGCATCAATTGGCTGTCTTGCAAATACAGAAGCAAAAAGTCTCCCTGCACCATTAATATAACGCGGGTTACTTAAAAGGTCCGTCATATATAAATAACCGCCTGGAAGGATGCGATCAGGATTCTCAAATAATTTACAAAGCTCATTAATAATTTGCGTTGCTTCCTCCTGACTTATATATGGGATATATTTCACTCCTCCTGCTGCACCTGGTACCGTTTGTAATGTGCCGACTCCTTGTTGTTCAAACGTTTGTTTAATGATGACTAAGTCTTCACTAATCGAAGATTTAGCAGATTGATACCGTTCAGCAAAAAAAGTGAGAGAAACTAACTGACGAGGATTTTGAAGCAAATAATAAGTCATATCGACCAACCTTGTACTTCGTCTGATTTTCACGCTCTCACCTCAAATTACGAATATTTTAAACAAATCATAACTTATTATACGTCTTTATTCAAGACTTTCTCGCTCTCCTAATAAACGTACTGCATATACTTGATCACAAAATCCTTTTAATCCGTTATAAATACGGTGCATGCGTGAATCGTGACGAACTAAACCAAAAACTGTTGGTCCACTACCACTCATTAAGACTGCATCTGCACCGAAACGTTTCATCTGTGCTTTAATATGTGCAACCTCAGGGTGCATTGAAAATGTTACATCTTCTAATACATTACCAACTGTATGACAAATTCCTTCATAGTCACCATTTTGAATCACTTCCACCATACGATCTACATCTGGGTGTGTTACACGATCTAATCGTAAATTTCCATATACGTCCGCTGTTGATACACCAATATGCGGCTTTGCCAAAATAACCCAGAAAGAAGGCGGCGTCTTAATATGTTCAATTTTCTCTCCACGGCCCGTTGCAATGGCAGTTCCACCATATACACAAAATGATACATCTGATCCAATTTCGGCACCTAATTCTGCAAGTTCATCAATTGTAAGTCCAAGATTCCATAGTTGATTCAAACCTCGTAACGCTGCAGCCGCATCACTGCTTCCACCTGCCAGTCCCGCTGCAACTGGAATTGCTTTTTCAATTGCAATGGATACTCCTCTTTTTACTTGGAATCGTTCCTTTAACAGCTTTGCCGCTTGATAAGCTAAATTTCTTTGGTCATCTGGGACATAACGATTATGAGACACGATTTCAATCCGGTCTTCAGATAAATCTGTTAGTTCTAACCGATCCGCTAAATCAATTGTTGTCATAATCATTTTAACTTCATGATAACCGTCTGGCCTTTTTCCTAGTACATCTAACGACAAATTAATTTTTGCTGGTGCTTTAACTAGTAGCTTCAATCTATTCACCTACTCTATGTACTCAATCTTTTATCGTTTATTTTACCATAAATTTATAGTAGAACGATGACACTTCCCTAATTATAACGAAAAGCATCAAGAATGAAACTACTTATACCACTTTTTCGCGTGCAAAAAGCCGAGGAGCATCTCCTCGGCTACCGTAGCATAGAAGTATCTTACTGTTACTGGTTTTGTTTCATTAATTGCTGCTCTGCAATTTCAATTGCACGCTTGACCATGTTACCAGCATCTTTCGCACGAATTCCGCCCCATCCTTCTTTTTGCACGACATCATAAAATCCAAGCTCTTTTGCAAGCTCTTCTTTAAATTGATTTGACATGACTCCTCTTCGTCTACTCAACGCAAGCCCCCCCTTTTATAGCTACGGTACATTTAGTATGTGACACTACCACTTTCTTCAATTCCGGAAAATATATGTAATCAAACAAAGACTATTCTTAAACAGACTGTTCCCCTAACATGATTTCATTATCTTGTGCATCATAAAACGTAAGCTCAACTGTTTCTGTTAATACGTCTGCATAACTATAAGAAACACGCTGAAATGTATCTTCTTGCTGGTCAAGTTGAACTACGAAAACAGAACGATATGTTTCTGCTAACACACCAGATCGTTCGATCGTTTTTCTTCGCCCACTATTCGCTTTTAGCATAAGCCTCTGACCAAGATGATGGTCCAGTGCACTTTTGATTTCATCTAAACGTTTCGACATATCATGCTACACCTCGCTGTAATTGGGATAGAAAGTATAAAATTATAAATCATATATGTATAGTCTGTACGTTCTTATACTTTTTTATCCAAATTTCCAAAAGCAAGCATATGAAAAGCAAGGTAAATGCTTACCTTGCTTATTCATCATAATATTGAAACGGCAATCCTGTTCGTAAAATCCCTTTCGTCTCAATTCCGCCAAGCCCCTTCTCACCGGTTATTGTATTGCGTATAACATCCCATACATTGACTCGTTCCATAAAAGAAGTAAAGCTCACTTTTGCTACAACATATACTGGATCTAATGCATGAATATTAATCCGAGACGGAGAACTGGCAAAATTGGCTCCAGCTCGAATAAGAGCTTCAAAATGCGATTGACACGCCCCAGCAAAAATAACAGGATGATCTAATGAGGGATACTTCTTTCGTACTGTACGTACAGCCTGTACAAAGTGCTTAGAATGACGGTAAGCTGCTAACTCTCCCATTTCTCCTTTTGACTTTGTATAGGCATCATGCCCAGTAATCACTAAGATATCAGGACGAACATGTTCAATTAAATCTAGAACCTTCTCGTGCATCTCTGTTTCTTTACAATGAATACCCTGTACTGGCACACCGATTTTCGTATATAAATCTAAACATTTTCTTAAATATAAAGGGTCCCCATCAAGGTGAAGCACTTTTCCTGGCATTTGAAAGTAATTTACTTCATTTGTATAACCACCTGTTGATTGATATTCATTACGCTGCCTCATTAATACGTAATCCTGTTGAAATAAACGATATGTCTTTTCCATTGTTTCCCGTTCCTGCTTCACTCTTTTCGTATAATCTCGTTGATCAACAAGAACTAAATCTTCTATTGGTGCATCTGCTACGAGCCGAAATTCTTCCCCAAACAAAATTGCTATCGTATCTTTTATTTCTGTTACTCGAAAAAGAAGGTCGCGCTGATAAGACTTCCTCTCCACTAAATCTCCAACGTGTACAGCCATTCTTCTACCTCCAAACTAGTAGGGACATATAACTCACTACGTTCTGTTTTAGCCTATGAACTTATAGAAAAAAGGTGACAAAAAAGGTAGCTCAAAACGAGCTACCTTTTACATTTTATATGAAAATAAAGCGTTGCTTAGCTTTGCAAACTCTTCAATTGATAATGTTTCCCCTCTTCGTTTCGGGTCAATTTCAACTTCCGCTAATATACGCTCAAGCAATACTTTATCCTTTGGAAAACCATTTAAATTATTAGATAAGTTATTCATTAATGTTTTACGTCGCTGCGCAAAGCTAGCTCTCACCACTTCAAAGAAGAATGCTTCATCTTTTACTTCTACAAGCGGCTTTGGACGTCTTAATAAACGAATAACCGCTGAATCTACATTAGGCTGTGGTACAAATACTGTACGCGGAACTGTCATCACTGTTTCAGGTTCTGTATAATATTGAATGGCAATTGATAAAGAACCATAATCTTTTGTTCCTGGGCGAGCCGCTAAGCGATCCGCTACTTCTTTTTGCATCATAACCACAAAACCACGCACTGGTAATTGCTCTTCTAATAGCTTAAATAAAATTGGTGTTGTCACATAGTAAGGTAAATTTGCTACAACCATTACATCTTGACCTTCGGTAAACTGCTCTTGAAATACTCCATTTACATCAGCTTTTAAAATATCCTTATTAATTACTGTCACGTGATTATAAGGAGCTAGTGTCTCTTCCAAAATAGGTAAAAGACGTTGATCAATTTCAAACGCTACAACTTTCTTAGCACGTTTTGCCAATTGTTCTGTTAACGCTCCAATACCAGGCCCAACCTCAATTGCCCCACTCTCAGGTCCAATTTCCGCGTAATCCACAATACGATTTAACACATTTGTATCAATTAAAAAGTTTTGCCCTAAGCTCTTTTTAAATGAAAATCCATACTTCTCAACAATATCTTTCGTACGATTTGGCGTTGCGATATCTTTCATTTCTTTTCCTCCTGTAATACTTGCTCATACGCTTTTGCAAAATCCTGCTTTGAAATTTGGAACATTTGCAAACGTTTATGTAACTGTTTTGCGTTTGTATAGCCAATCTTTAATAGCTTACCCATTCGTTCTCTGCGACTTTTTGCTTTTTCTCCACCAACGAGTCCGGCTTCTACTAAGTCAATCCAATCAATTTCGCTCGTGTATGCTTCCATCTCTCCGTGTAAATTTTCTAAGGCGCGTCGAATAGATTCATTAGAGGCATGTTCAATTCCAACGCCCTTCTTTCGCTTCGCTAACGCTTCTTCTTTCGGTAAGAAGGCATGTTTACACCCTGGTACTTTCTCAGAAATAATTTTACGAATACGCTCTCCTGGATAATCAGGATCTGTAAAAATAATCACACCTCTTGTTTGCTGCGCCAGTTTCACCTGTTCAATGACATGATCTCCAATTGCCGAACCGTTCGTTTCAATTGTATCTGCATCTACTGCACGCTTAATGGCAACTGTATCATCCTTACCTTCTACAACAATTATTTCTTTAATCTTCATAGCTTCCTCCACACTCATTTCACATCTCTAATTAGTAAAACAAAAAAACGCCTACTTTTCCATTATTATTTTCCTATTAATACAAATTTAAAAAGCAGAGGAGAAAAAATCCCTCTGCTTACAATCTTATTGTAACACCTTAATTTTTACCTGTTTTCTTCCCCATGAGTCTGCTTGGGATTCCGTTGGCATAAGAACATCTATGCGATTTCCTTTAATCGCTCCGCCTGTATCACCAGCAACTGCATACCCGTATCCTTCTACCCATACCCTTGTTCCAAGAGGAATAACACTCGGATCTACTGCAATTAGTTTCATATTGGGATTTGCCTTATAATTATAACCTCCTGCACTTACACCTTCGCAGCCCCCACAGTACGGAGAATATGCTGTTGCTTGTACATAAAATTCTTTGACAGCTACACCTTCTTCATTACCTGAAGTATGCTCCTCTTCTTGTTTTGTACCAACAGCTACAATACGATTTTTTACTTCTTGCACCACTTCTTCTTTCTGCAAGTTTCTTGAGACTTCATTTCCGTCCTCTTTTACAACTTCAAATATTTTCTTCTTTTTTCCGTCTATTCCTTCTTGAATCACTTTTTCAGTTCCTTTTAAGAGTGAAGAATCCTCTTGTTTTACTTCTGTAAAAGGAATTGGCTCTTCCACTGCATCGCTGACTTTTTCTACTCGAATCACTTTGACCTTCATATTTTTTTGCATCACTTCCTGCAAAGCAGGTTCTGTTTTATCCATTTCACTTAGTGATACTTGCCGTTCTTTCAAAAAGTCAGCGACAGTAGTCGAAGTTGACCATACTTGCTGCTCTTGACCGCCAACATATAATGTAACTGGGAACGCTTTTTGAACGATGACCTTTCGATTATTCTCTAAATTTGTATGTAAACTAGGATACACTTTGTCATGTTCACTAACTTCAATATGTTCTTCTATTAACAAATCCTGTACTGTCTTTGCTGTTGATTGTACTTGTTTCTCTTTTCCATCCACCATAATCATAAATGGCTTCGCTTTTTCTACAACCACCTTCATTTCACCCTTAATTTTTGTAGAAGGTGCTGGATATATATGATCTTTTTCTGTTACTTGAATCTTTTCTTCTCGTAACAACTCGCTTACAGTATTTGCATGCGTATAAATTTCTTGTTTCTTTCCATCTACTTCAACAACTATTTTATCCGTTGTCCCTGCATAAGCTACAGTTCCAACAGACCCCGAAATGATTAATGCACTTGTAATTTTTACCGCTAATTTTTTGCTTGCTTCTAACCTCGATAATAAGTTTCTTGCATTTACAATCACAATAAAGTGCCCTCCCTGTCTAGATCAGAATTATTAACTCTCATTCTCCTACTATTTCTAGTAGTGTTACTTATCTGAAGATAAACATAGGTGAAGGAAAAAACAGAGGAGGAATTCCTCCTCTACTTCTCATTATTGAATGCCGAATAGTTTTTTTGCATTTTCTGTTGTTTTTACTGCTACTTCTTCATAAGATAGTCCTTTTAATTTTGCAATTTCCTCCGCAACAAGCTTTACGTAGCTTGGTTCATTTCGTTTTCCACGAAACGGATGAGGAGTTAAATACGGACAATCTGTTTCGATTAAAAGTTGCTCCATTGGAATTTCCATCGCAACTTCTTTTGGTTTCTTTGCATTTTTAAAAGTTACTGGCCCGCCTAATGAAATAAGGAAATTCATATCAATACACTGTTTTGCTACTTCAACGCTACCACTAAAACAATGCATAATTCCCCCTACTTCAACTGCGTTTTCCTCTTTTAAAATATCTACGATGTCTTGCGTTGCATCGCGATTATGTATGATGATTGGTAATTTTACCTTTCTCGCTAGCCTAATCTGTTTACGAAATACTTCCTTTTGCACATCTTTTGGAGATTTGTCCCAATGATAATCTAAGCCCATTTCACCAAGTGCAACAACTTTCGGATGGCTTGCTAACTCTTCTAACCATTTTAGATGCTCTTCTGTCATATCAATTGCATCAACAGGGTGCCAACCAACAGCTGCATAAATAAAGTCATATGTTTCTGCTAACTCGATTGCTTTTTTGATTGTCACTTCATCAAAGCCAACTACAACTGTATAAGAAACACCCGCTTCTTGCATTCTTGCAATTACTTCCTGCAAATCCTCTTCAAATTGTTCTGCATTTAAATGTGAATGTGTATCAAACAGCATAACAATAACTCCTTTTATTTGAAATAAATTCTATCATAGGTAAAAATTACTTTCCTAACAACGTAATAACAACCATATTACAATTTTGATACAAAAAAGGAAATTTTAGAAAGATGTTCGACAAGAAAAAAGATGTTTCACGAATGTTACACGTGAAACATCTCTCCTTTTGTCATTATTACTTAATTTTTGTACCATTTGGTAAGTTTTGGTCAACCGTTGCTAACGATAATTTTCCGTTTTCTTCGCCTGCCAAAATCATACCTTGTGATAATTCACCACGTAGTTTTACCGGTTTTAAGTTTGTAACACAAATAACCTTTTTCCCTTTTAATTCTTCTGGAGAATAAAATTTAGCAATTCCAGATACAACTTGTCTTTTTTCTGCGCCTAAATCAAGTTGTATCTTTAACAACTTGTCTGCCTTTTTCACAGGTTCTGCATCTACCACTTCTGCTACACGTAGATCTACTTTAAAGAAATCGTCAATTGTAATTTCTTCTGCCTCTGGCTCCGCTTCTTTCTTTTCTTCTACTTTTGGAGCAGAACCTTTCATTTGTTCTTTAATATATTCTACTTCTACTTCTACTTCTAAACGCGGGAATACAGGCTGACCCTTGGCAACTTTAGTGCCAGTTGGAATGCAACCAATTGCAGAAAGGCTATTCCAAGTTTTATACTCTTCATCTGCAATCCCAATTTGTTCAAAGATTTTTCCTGGTGTTTCTGTTAAAAATGGCATTAACATAATCGCTGTTTGACGAAGCGCTTCTGCAAGATGCGCCATAACAGAAGCGAGTTTCTCACGATCACTTTCATCTTTTGCTAATACCCACGGTTGTGTTTCATCGATATATTTATTTGTACGACTAACAAATTGCCAAATTGTGCTTAGCGCCACTGAAAACTCCATGTTTTCCATTGAAGCTTCTACTTTTTGCAATGTATCTTTTGCAAATGTTACTAAAGCTTCATCAAATTCTGTTACATTTGCTTTATAAGCTGGAATTTCTCCGCCAAAATATTTATCAATCATTGCTACTGTACGATTTAATAAGTTTCCTAAATCATTCGCAAGATCAAAGTTAATACGCTCAACGAATCCTTCTGGTGTAAATACACCATCTGATCCAAATGGTACTTCACGAAGTAAGTAGTAACGAAGTGCATCTAAACCATAACGATTAATTAATGTGACAGGATCTACTACATTTCCTTTTGATTTACTCATTTTTCCGTCTTTCATTAAAATCCAACCATGTGCAAACACTTTTTTCGGAAGTGGTAAATCAAGGGCCATTAAAATAATTGGCCAATAAATTGTATGGAAACGAACAATTTCTTTTCCTACTAAATGAACATCTGCTGGCCAATATTTTTTATACTTTTCTTCATTCGCTGTTCCATAACCTAATGCTGTAATATAGTTAGATAATGCATCTACCCATACATAAATGACATGCTTCGGATTACCCGGTACACGGACACCCCAGTCAAAAGAAGTACGAGAAACAGCTAAATCTTCTAATCCTGGTTTAATGAAATTATTAATCATTTCATTTTTGCGTGATTCCGGTTGAATGAAGTGTGGATTATCTTCATAGAACTTTAATAGTCGATCTACATATTTCCCCATTCTAAAGAAATACGATTCTTCACGAACAAGTTCTACTTGGTGACCACTATCGGGACTCTTTCCACCAATTACTTTTCCATTTTCCATCACTGGGTCAACAAGTTGATGCTCTGTATAGAATGTTTCATCTTGTACAGAATACCAGCCTTCATATTCATCAAGATAAATATCACCTTGATCAACAAGTTGCTTAAAGATTTTTTCTACAACTTCTTTATGACGATCTTCTGTTGTACGGATAAAATCATCATAAGAAATATCCATTTTACTCCACAGTTCTTTAATTCCTGCTACAATGTTATCAACATACGCTTGTGGTGTAACATTTAATTCTTCTGCTTTCTTTTGAATCTTTTGTCCATGTTCATCAGTGCCTGTTAAATAGTAGACATCATATCCTTGCATACGCTTATAGCGTGCCATCGCATCTCCCGCTACAGTCGTATAAGCATGTCCGATGTGAAGTTTTCCACTTGGATAATAAATCGGAGTTGTAATGTAAAAGGTCTTATTTTCCTCTGTCATCGTTTTGAACCTCCCAAATGACCTCATATGTATTTATAAACAGTATATCAAAAACTTACGTATAAAAACGAGTGAATGCTCTATATCTTTTATCATCTATTACTCATATTAAGAAAAAATATACGTTTTAACACTTCAGAATTATCAATAAAATTAAGATAATAAAGTAAATCTCTCTATACATCTATTATTTTTTAGTATATATAATAAATAGATGCGAAAATCTACAAAACTTTTATAAATTTTATAATTAAAGAATTGACGGAAATGTCAATGATTGGTATCATATGTGCATAGGGTATTTTGTCGAAAAATGACGAATTGAAATAGACTTACAAACTTGCAGAATATGAGGAGGAGAAACAAATATGAAATCTACTGGTATCGTTCGTAAAGTTGATGAGTTAGGCCGCGTTGTAATTCCAATTGAATTACGTCGCACACTAGGTATTGCAGAAAAGGATGCTCTTGAAATCTACGTTGACGATGAGAAGATCATCTTAAAAAAATATAAGCCAAACATGACTTGCCAAGTAACAGGTGAGGTTTCTGATAGCAACCTTTCATTAGCTGAAGGTAAAATCATTTTAAGCCCAGAAGGCGCAGAACAAATCTTAAAAGAGTTACAACAATTCATCGCAGCAGCAAAATAAAGCTTCTCTATTAGAGAAGCTTTATTTTTAAACATGGTATGCTTGATATACATCCCGTTTCGACATATTTCGATCTTTTGCAACTATTTTAATCGCTTCTTTAGAAGAAAGACCTTTCTCCTCTATGTAGTATTCGACATGTCCCTCAACCGTTAATGTTTCCCACCACATTTCTTCATCTGTCTCTTCTTCCGTAGAACCTTCTACTAGAACACAAAATTCTCCGCGTACTTCATTTTCCTTTGCCCAATGAATGACTTCCTCTAAGGAGCCACGAATAAATTCTTCAAATTTCTTCGTGAGCTCACGACATAGTACAACATTTCTATTCCCTAATACATCTTTCATAGAAATTAATGTTTCTCCTAATCGATGTGGCGCTTCATAAAACATCATTGTATTTGGAATATAACGCAACTTCTCTAATTCTGCTTTACGCTCTTTTTTATGTCTCTGTAAAAATCCATAGAAGTAAAAGTGCTTTGTCTCTAATCCAGATGCAATTAATGCTGTAAGCGCAGCATTTGGGCCAGGAAGAGGCACAACTGAATACTGCTGCGCTACTGCTTGTACAACGATGTCATAACCAGGATCTGAGATACACGGCATACCTGCATCACTGACAAGCGCTACCGTTTTTCCTTGTTCTAACATATCTAAAATTTTTCGACCGCTCACTTCTTTATTATGTTCATGATAACTCATTACAGGTGTTTCAATTTCAAAATAATTACATAGTTTTTTCGTTTGCCTTGTATCTTCTGCTGCAATAAAGTCTGCTTCTTTTAATATACGAATCGCACGAAATGTCATGTCTTCTAAATTTCCAATTGGAGTTGGAACTAAGTATAATATTCCTCTCTCATTCATCTGAAAGCTTTTTTGCTGCCACATAATAGTCTCCTTTTTGTATATACTCATCTTTTTGTTTTCGCTTTAATTGTTTAAAACGATATTCTGCCTGCATTGCAGTCCTTTTTTCTTCATAAGTTTCAAAGTATTTTAACATAACAGGACGCCTTGCTCTTGTATAGCGTGCTCCTTTTCCGCTATTATGAGCTTTAATTCGCTTCTCTAAATGGTTTGTATATCCCGCATAGTAGCTCCCATCAGCGCATTCAACTACATAAAAATAATGCTTATTCTGCTCCATATAAAATCGCATTCATTTCTTTCGTATATTCGTTATTATCTTCATATACAAAAAGAGGCGGCAAAATTTTCAAATCGGCATTCCCATCTTTAATACCTTCAATTAATAACGTATTGGCTTCTTTACCTACTTTTGGATATACAAATTGGAGGCGTTTTGGCTCAATTTTATATCTTCTCATAAGCATTACAATATCAAGTAAACGACCAGGGCGATGTACAAAGGCAACCTTTCCCCCTTGTTTAACAAGCTGGCTGCTAACACGTACAACGTCTTCTAACGTACACATAATTTCGTGACGAGCAATCGCTAAATGCTCATTTAAATTTTGTTCAGATGGTTTTGGTGTTTGAAAGTATGGCGGATTACATGTAACAACATCAAACTGATGTCGCCCTATTTGCTCAGGCATATGCTTTAAATCACCATGAATAAGCTGTATTCTCTCTTCTAAATCATTATATTGAACACTTCTAACACCCATGTTGTAAATGCGCTCTTGTATTTCAACCCCCGTAATCTTCCCTTTCGTACGAGAACTTAATAAAAGAGGAATCACTGCATTTCCTGTGCACAAATCTAATATATTTCCTTTCTGAATTGGCACCCACGCAAAATTCGCCAGTAACACTGCATCTAATGAAAAGTTAAATACTGACGGACTTTGAATAATTTTCATATCTTTTGATAGTAAATAATCTAAACGTTCATCTCCATACAACTGCATACATTTCTTTCCTTCCTTATCATTCAAACTTATTTTAACAGACATTAAGACAATCTATGTCATGTTCATAACAGCCTAATCTGCTTTACTTATATTTTGGTTATATGTACAAAAAATTACCTTTCCAATTTATTGGAAAGGTAATTTTATTTTTTATTTAAAAACGATAAACAGAATAAACAATCCCCTTCTTTACGTACACTTCCATAATGCAAATTGCAAATATGAAAACCCTCTTGATACAGGCGTGCCAAATTATCATATCCTTCACCAATATCTATTTTAGGTTTTATCTCTTTTCGTTTACTCGACTTTTGTTTCTGTTTATTCTGAACTTCTTCAAAATGATTTCGCAAATTTTCATTTTCCATTTTAATATGTTGGTTTTCTTCAAGTAGCTCTGCGAGATGCTGCTTTAACTCTCCCAACTGTTTATAGAGATGTCCAATTTGCTCTTCCATACTGGAAACAGCTGCAAAAATATCTTTTTTCTCCACAAGCACCCACCTCATTAATCTGTGGTTTGACTCGAAACGACCCCTTTATTTATTAATTCATCTAACGTATATTCTACTATCCGTTCCTTGTCTACTAATTCCACTTGAATTAATCTTTCTAAAATATTTAATCCGATTACACGACCAAGACCATGCGGTGTTTGTATCTTTTCATCTAAATCTGGAAGCTGCTCTTTTGCTGCTTCATATTCATCATTTTCATACTTTAAACAACACATCAGTCGACCACATAACCCAGAGATTTTCGCAGGATTTAACGATAAATTTTGATCTTTTGCCATTTTAATGGATACAGGTTCAAAATCACCTAAAAAAGTAGAACAGCACAGCATTCGACCGCATGGACCAATACCGCCAAGCATTTTTGCTTCATCCCGAACACCAATCTGTCTTAACTCGATTCTTGTCCGAAAAATAGCCGCTAAGTCTTTTACAAGATCACGAAAATCAATACGACCGTCCGCCGTAAAATAAAAAATAACCTTATTGCGATCAAATGTATATTCCACGTCAACAAGTTTCATATCAAGATCATGCTCGATTACTTTCTGCTGACAAACCTGATATGCTTCTTTTGCTGCACGTTTATTTTCCTCAACAATTGTACGATCATTTTCATCTGCTATACGAATGACTTTCTTTAATGGTAGTACAACATCATTTTCATCGACTTGCTTCTTTGTGATGACAACTTTCCCATATTCGATTCCCCGTACTGTTTCCACGATCGCAAATTCATTTTCTGAGATATCAAATTGATTGGGGTCAAAGTAATACACTTTTCCGGCCTTCTTAAAACGAACACCTACTACATCATACAAACGGTCATCCCTCCTGCAACCGCAACACTAACTGTTCGAACACAAGCTGCGCATTTACATTAGCGTTGATTCTATTTTTTGCTTCTAATATATTGAAAAGAGCCGATACAATGCGCTTTTGAGAATAGGAAAAAGATTGGAATAACCCTTTTTGGTCCTGAAAAACGAGACGATCTTCTTCTCCCAATTGAACATATAATAAATCCTTATAAATAAGGAGCAACATATCTAATCCTAACTGTAATTGTTCTTTCTCTCCAAAATGCTTTACCCACTTCTCCTGTACAAAAAAAAGAGACGTGGTATCTTTCTCTAGGGCTTCACATAATTTTATCACTAAAGTTCGTGCTTGTGCAAACCATTCATCACTGCAAAACGATAACACTTCATCAAAACTATTTGTAAGTTCAGCCGCAAGATTCCCTAAAGAGATACTTACTTCTTCCTTTTGTAAACGATTTATCAGTGCATCTTTTGGAAGAGATCGAAACGTAACAATTTGACATCGTGATAAAATGGTACTTAAAATTTGATGACTTTGCTCAGTTAACAAAATAGCCGTTGTGTCACTGCTCGGTTCCTCTAAAAATTTAAGCAATGTATTTGCAGCATTTGGTGTCATCTTATCTGCATGCTCAATAATGTATATTTTTTTAGTTGCTTCTAGACCAGTTTTGGAAAATTCCTCTTGTAATTCATGGATTTGCTGTTTCTTAATTGATAATCCATCTGGTGTAACGGTATATACGTTTGGGTGATTACCCGAATGAATACGCCGGCAATTTGTACATGTATGACAAGGCTCTACCCCATTTCGCTGCAAACAAAGAAAGCTTTTCGCCATTTGCATAGCTGTTTCAATCTTTCCTGTTCCTTTTGGCCCTTCTAACAAATAAGCGTGGGATATCCGCTCTTTTGCAATACTATTCATTAACATTTTTACAACAATGGGTTGTATAAGAGACAGTTGTTCCCACGTCTTCGTCATGTTTTATACCTCACTTTTTATACTTTCTTCTATTATAACAACTTTTGTTCAATAATCTGAGTAACTTCTTCTATAACACTGTCTATTGGTTGATCTGCATTTACAACGACGATGCGATCTGCAAAGCGATCTACTAATTGTAAGTACCCTTCACGAACACGTTTATGAAATTCCATACTTTCTAAATCTAAGCGATTTACTTCCCTATTACCATCTTTTCTAATACGAGCTAGTCCAACCTCTGGCTCAATATCTAAATAAATAGTAATATCCGGCATACAATCTTCTGTCGCAAAACGATTAATCTCAAATACTTTATCAACGCCAAGCCCCCTTGCATATCCTTGATAAGCGAGAGAGCTATCAATAAAACGATCGCATATTACAATATAATTATCTGTTAAAGCTGGTATAACTTTTTCTACTAAGTGTTGTCTTCGTGCCGCAGCATATAATAAAGCTTCTGTACGTGCTTCCATCATTGTATGCTCTTTTTTATGTAAAATGGTACGAATTTCTTCTGAAATCTTAATACCACCTGGTTCACGTGTTGCCATTACCTTTTGTTCCTTCTTCTCAAAGTACGGCAGTAATTTTGTAATTAATGTAGATTTTCCTGATCCTTCAGGTCCTTCAATTGTTACAAACAATCCCTTCATCTGTAAAACCTTCTTTCTTTATATATCGTATACAGTGATATTTTTTGTATTTCCTTGAAAACGTGCACCCGTCTCTTCTAAATAAGAAATTTGATTTATATACTCTAACGTAATTTCTTCTCCACACATGAGCAACGGAATCCCTGGCGGATACGGTATAATCATATCAGCCGCAATCATGCCTAACGCCTCTTCTAACGGTACAATTTTTTTCTTATACTTCTCTAATTGCTTATATGTAAATGATAAAGAAGACAAACTTTCTTTATAAGGATAGCGAATACATGGTTTACTATTTTCTACATCATATGAGCTCAGTACAACCTCTAGCTTATCGATTATCTTTATATATTCCTCATCTACTTGGAGCGGTAAAATAAGTAAAACATTATATGGATCTGCCATTTCAACATAGATACCAATCTCTTCAAATACGCGTTGTAATTCATATCCAGAGAGTTTACAACGTGTTTGTACAGTTACTTTTAATGCATCTTGTATTGGATAATCTAAAACAGAAAATTGCGGAATACGATTTAATGCTTTACGAAATTGCTGAGTAAATGTAGAAATCTCCTTACAACCTTCTTCTTTTATTTTTGCTAATGTAAAACGAGCTATATCTAATGAAGCCATTATTGGATAAGAAGGACTACTAGATTGCAACATATTTAAATAAGAAGAAATTTTTTCTTCGTCAACGAGAGTGCTATTTACATGTAGGTATGAACCCATTGTCATTGCTGGTAATGTTTTATGTGCAGAATGAACAACAATATCAGCTCCATACATAAGAGCTGATATTGGAAAAGGCTCTCCAACACAAAAATGAGCTCCATGTGCCTCGTCTACTAAAACAGGAATACGATATGCATGTGCTAAAGCAATGCTCTTTTCTAAATCTACACCCATACCATAATAATTTGGATGTGTTAAAATAAGAGCTTTTGCTTGCGGATATTTTTGAATTGCAGCTTCAATCACGTCATGGGGAACACCAACAGGTACACCATATTCTTCGTCAATCCATGGCTCTAGAAAAACAGGGGATGCTCCAGCTAATTTAAGACCATTCATAATGGATTTATGAGCATTTCGTTGTACAAGAACCGTATCATGCTCATTACAGCATGCCAATAGCATAGCTAAATTTCCAACGGTTGAACCATTAATTAAAAAATAACTTTTTTGCACTTCATATAACTCTGCTAATAATTGCTGTGCTTCTTCTATACATTCAAATGGACTATGAAGATCATCAAGTCCATTAAGCTCTGTTACATCAATAGAAAGTATATCATGAAAATACTTCTGTGCCTCATGTGGAAAATTTGTTCCGTTTTTATGACCTGGAACATGAAAGGATATTGGCTTCTTATTTGCAAAAATCTTTAACGCTTCATATAATGGCATTTTTCTTTGATCCATACTCACTCTTCCTTATTATTCATTCTCTCTACATTATACCGAGTTTTGTACAAAAAAAATAATAGGCAAATATGCCTATTTTCTAACTCGATACTTGTATCTTCCGCAATTGCTGTAAATAAAACATATATTTCGGATCATTTGTATTTGTTCCTATCATTTCTCGCTCGCATGATTCACATATAAAACTCGTATACAAATGAATGCCACTATCCTTCTTATGTTCACACACAATACAAACCTCTTCTTTTGTTGTAGCATACCCCATATGTTCGCCTATTTATCGTAGTCTATCTAACCATCATTATATAAAACTAGACAAACGATAATTAAGCTTTCCCTCCCCTCTATATGAAATGAAACAGTACATTTATAAGCGTTAACACTTTTTAAAAATTTATACACCCTTTTATACTTTTATTGTATGAATCATTTCTAGGCGAAGTGTCTGTCTGAAAAATAGTTGAATCTCCCAGTTGTTTCTTAAAGAGTAAATTTTACGCCAAGAATAGCAGGGTAAAAATAAAAAGACGAGTCCAATGACTCGTCTTTCGTTTGCCTGGCAACGTCCTACTCTCACAGGGACAAAGTCCCAACTACCATCGGCGCTAGAGAGCTTAACTTCCGTGTTCGGTATGGGAACGGGTGTGACCTCTCTGCCATCATTACCAGACTTATGAAGGTATATTCCTTCAAAACTAGATAACATTTGCTTCATATTATATGGTTAAGTCCTCGATCTATTAGTATTCGTCAGCTCCACATGTCACCATGCTTCCACCTCGAACCTATCAACCTGATCATCTTTCAGGGATCTTACTAGCTTACGCTATGGGAAATCTCATCTTGAGGGGGGCTTCATGCTTAGATGCTTTCAGCACTTATCCCTTCCGCACATAGCTACCCAGCTATGCCCTTGGCAGAACAACTGGTACACCAGCGGTGCGTCCATCCCGGTCCTCTCGTACTAAGGACAGCTCCTCTCAAATTTCCTACGCCCACGACGGATAGGGACCGAACTGTCTCACGACGTTCTGAACCCAGCTCGCGTACCGCTTTAATGGGCGAACAGCCCAACCCTTGGGACCGACTACAGCCCCAGGATGCGATGAGCCGACATCGAGGTGCCAAACCTCCCCGTCGATGTGGACTCTTGGGGGAGATAAGCCTGTTATCCCCGGGGTAGCTTTTATCCGTTGAGCGATGGCCCTTCCATGCGGAACCACCGGATCACTAAGCCCGACTTTCGTCCCTGCTCGACTTGTAGGTCTCGCAGTCAAGCTCCCTTATGCCTTTGCACTCTACGAATGATTTCCAACCATTCTGAGGGAACCTTTGGGCGCCTCCGTTACTTTTTAGGAGGCGACCGCCCCAGTCAAACTGCCCACCTGACACTGTCTCCCGGGTCGATAAGACCCGTAGGTTAGAATTTCAATACAGCCAGGGCGGTATCCCACCAGCGCCTCCACCGAAGCTAGCGCTCCGGCTTCAAAGGCTCCCGCCTATCCTGTACAAGCTGTACCAAAATTCAATATCAGGCTACAGTAAAGCTCCACGGGGTCTTTCCGTCCTGTCGCGGGTAACCTGCATCTTCACAGGTACTATAATTTCACCGAGTCTCTGGTTGAGACAGTGCCCAAATCGTTACACCTTTCGTGCGGGTCGGAACTTACCCGACAAGGAATTTCGCTACCTTAGGACCGTTATAGTTACGGCCGCCGTTTACTGGGGCTTCAGTTCAGAGCTTCGCTTGCGCTAACCCCTCTCCTTAACCTTCCAGCACCGGGCAGGTGTCAGCCCCTATACTTCGCCTTACGGCTTCGCAGAGACCTGTGTTTTTGCTAAACAGTCGCTTGGGCCTATTCACTGCGGCTTTCCGTTAAGAAAGCACCCCTTCTCCCGAAGTTACGGGGTCATTTTGCCGAGTTCCTTAACCAGAGTTCTCTCGCTCACCTTAGGATTCTCTCCTCGCCTACCTGTGTCGGTTTGCGGTACAGGCACCTTTTATCTCGCTAGAAGCTTTTCTTGGCAGCGGGGAATCAAAGACTTCGCTCCATAAGGAGCTTCCCCATCACAGCTCAGCCTTCGCGGTAAGCGGATTTGCCTACTTACCAGCCTAACTGCTTGGACGTGCACAACCAATCGCACGCTTCTTCTATCCTTCTGCGTCCCTCCATTGCTCAAACGATAAAGAGGTGGTACAGGAATATCAACCTGTTGTCCATCGCCTACGCCTGTCGGCCTCGGCTTAGGTCCTGACTAACCCTGAGCGGACGAGCCTTCCTCAGGAAACCTTAGGCATTCGGTGGACGGGATTCTCACCCGTCTTTCGCTACTCATACCGGCATTCTCACTTCTAAGCGCTCCACCAGTCCTTACGATCTGACTTCACAGCACTTAGAACGCTCCCCTACCACTGATACCATAGGTATCAATCCGCAGCTTCGGTGGTGTATTTAGCCCCGGTACATTTTCGGCGCAGAGTCACTCGACTAGTGAGCTATTACGCACTCTTTAAATGGTGGCTGCTTCTAAGCCAACATCCTAGTTGTCTAAGCAACTCCACATCCTTTTCCACTTAATACACACTTTGGGACCTTAGCTGGCGGTCTGGGCTGTTTCCCTTTTGACTACGGATCTTATCACTCGCAGTCTGACTCCCAAGGATAAGTCATTGGCATTCGGAGTTTGACTGAATTCGGTAATCCGATGGGGACCCCTAGTCCAATCAGTGCTCTACCTCCAAGACTCTCACACTTGAGGCTAGCCCTAAAGCTATTTCGGGGAGAACCAGCTATCTCCAGGTTCGATTGGAATTTCTCCGCTACCCACACCTCATCCCCGCACTTTTCAACGTGCGTGGGTTCGGGCCTCCATTCAGTGTTACCTGAACTTCACCCTGGACATGGGTAGATCACCTGGTTTCGGGTCTACGACCACGTACTAAACGCCCTATTCAGACTCGCTTTCGCTACGGCTCCGCCTCTTCAGCTTAACCTCGCACGGGATCGTAACTCGCCGGTTCATTCTACAAAAGGCACGCCATCACCCGTTAACGGGCTCTGACTATTTGTAGGCACACGGTTTCAGGATCTCTTTCACTCCCCTTCCGGGGTGCTTTTCACCTTTCCCTCACGGTACTGGTTCACTATCGATCACTAGGTAGTATTTAGCCTTGGGAGATGGTCCTCCCGGATTCCGACGGAATTTCACGTGTTCCGCCGTACTCAGGATACATTCAAGAGGGAACGAAGTTTCAACTACAGGGTTGTTACCTTCTATGACGAGCCTTTCCAGGCTGCTTCGTCTACCTCGTTCCTTTGTAACTCCGTATAGAATGTCCTACAACCCCAAGAGGCAAGCCTCTTGGTTTGGGCTAGATTCCGTTTCGCTCGCCGCTACTCAGGAAATCGCATTTGCTTTCTCTTCCTCCAGGTACTTAGATGTTTCAGTTCCCTGGGTCTGTCTTCTTTACCCTATGTATTCAGATAAAGATACCATACCATTACGTATGGTGGGTTTCCCCATTCGGAAATCTCCGGATTAAAGCTTACTTACAGCTCCCCGAAGCATATCGGTGTTAGTCCCGTCCTTCATCGACTCCTAGTGTCAAGGCATCCACCGTGCGCCCTTTCTAACTTAACCAAAAATTAAAAAATATGAGCTACACTGTTATCTAGTTTTCAAAGAACATATTCGCTATATAAAATAGCTTTATGGTGGAGCCTAGCGGGATCGAACCGCTGACCTCCTGCGTGCAAGGCAGGCGCTCTCCCAGCTGAGCTAAGGCCCCGTAATTTGTATGGTGGGCCTAAATGGACTCGAACCATCGACCTCACGCTTATCAGGCGTGCGCTCTAACCAGCTGAGCTATAGGCCCATACAAAACACAAGAATAATTTATATCATATTCTTTTTTAAGAGTCAACAATTTATTGAACTCTCAAAACTAAACGAAAACAAAACACGGAAACTTTATTGATGAACAGCGTTCATCAATTCTCCATAGAAAGGAGGTGATCCAGCCGCACCTTCCGATACGGCTACCTTGTTACGACTTCACCCCAATCATCTGTCCCACCTTAGGCGGCTGGCTCCAAAAGGTTACCCCACCGACTTCGGGTGTTACAAACTCTCGTGGTGTGACGGGCGGTGTGTACAAGGCCCGGGAACGTATTCACCGCGGCATGCTGATCCGCGATTACTAGCGATTCCAGCTTCATGTAGGCGAGTTGCAGCCTACAATCCGAACTGAGAACGGTTTTATGAGATTAGCTCCACCTCGCGGTCTTGCGACTCTTTGTACCGTCCATTGTAGCACGTGTGTAGCCCAGGTCATAAGGGGCATGATGATTTGACGTCATCCCCACCTTCCTCCGGTTTGTCACCGGCAGTCACCTTAGAGTGCCCAACTTAATGATGGCAACTAAGATCAAGGGTTGCGCTCGTTGCGGGACTTAACCCAACATCTCACGACACGAGCTGACGACAACCATGCACCACCTGTCACTCTGCCCCCGAAGGGGAAGCCCTATCTCTAGGGTTGTCAGAGGATGTCAAGACCTGGTAAGGTTCTTCGCGTTGCTTCGAATTAAACCACATGCTCCACCGCTTGTGCGGGCCCCCGTCAATTCCTTTGAGTTTCAGCCTTGCGGCCGTACTCCCCAGGCGGAGTGCTTAATGCGTTAACTTCAGCACTAAAGGGCGGAAACCCTCTAACACTTAGCACTCATCGTTTACGGCGTGGACTACCAGGGTATCTAATCCTGTTTGCTCCCCACGCTTTCGCGCCTCAGTGTCAGTTGCAGACCAGAAAGTCGCCTTCGCCACTGGTGTTCCTCCATATCTCTACGCATTTCACCGCTACACATGGAATTCCACTTTCCTCTTCTGCACTCAAGTCTCCCAGTTTCCAATGACCCTCCACGGTTGAGCCGTGGGCTTTCACATCAGACTTAAGAAACCACCTGCGCGCGCTTTACGCCCAATAATTCCGGATAACGCTTGCCACCTACGTATTACCGCGGCTGCTGGCACGTAGTTAGCCGTGGCTTTCTGGTTAGGTACCGTCAAGGTGCCAGCTTATTCAACTAGCACTTGTTCTTCCCTAACAACAGAGCTTTACGACCCGAAGGCCTTCATCGCTCACGCGGCGTTGCTCCGTCAGACTTTCGTCCATTGCGGAAGATTCCCTACTGCTGCCTCCCGTAGGAGTCTGGGCCGTGTCTCAGTCCCAGTGTGGCCGATCACCCTCTCAGGTCGGCTACGCATCGTCGCCTTGGTGAGCCGTTACCTCACCAACTAGCTAATGCGCCGCAGGTCCATCTATAAGTGACAGCCGAAGCCGCCTTTCAATTTCGCACCATGCGGTGCAAAATGTTATCCGGTATTAGCCCCGGTTTCCCGGAGTTATCCCAGTCTTATAGGCAGGTTACCTACGTGTTACTCACCCGTCCGCCGCTAACTTCTTAAGAGCAAGCTCTTAATCGGTTCGCTCGACTTGCATGTATTAGGCACGCCGCCAGCGTTCATCCTGAGCCAGGATCAAACTCTCCAATAAAGTGTTTGTCTAGCATCATAAATAAAAATTGACGTTTCACGTTGTTTGTTTCGTTTAGTTTTCAAAGTTCAACATCGCGTTTCAGCGACTTTTATAATGTATCACATTTAATTCCAAGTGTCAACTTCTTTTTTCTTTTGTTGTTGACGACGTTTATTAATTTACCATATTAATAGTTTATACGTCAATACTTTTTCAAAAAAAGAATACCAGGCTAGAAAACATAACGTTTCTTCTAACCTGGTAAAACATATAATTTAATAACTATAAGCGCACCGATACCTGGTAAACCTAAAAAACCCGAAATAAATGTAGTACCGACATTAATAGGCAGATGAAAGTTAAATTGCGTCCCCACTACATTGACAGCAAACAGCAACAAAGCTCCTATTACAATTTTGACAAGCGGCCTTCCTATAAAACGAAACGACTTAATAGGAGCGCCGACAATTAATAAAAGAAAGATTAATGTTAATATACCGCCAATAATTAAACGTTGTTCCATACCGTCCTCTCCCTTACAACTTGTACATTATATTTGTATGAAAAAAAGAAAAAAAAAAGACCGTTAAAATTTCTTCTTCAAAATAAAAAGTCGAGCGGAACATACATGTTCCGCTCGACTTCTCCTTTACAACCGTTCCATTTTCACAGGACGTCTTTTTGCTTCCTTCAATAGATAGAAATATTTTGCTTCCGCCAATTTTAAATGACATAGCACATCTTCTGAAGGCTCAATACTTTGTGCTACAATTCTTCTTTGGCGCATCCATTCTACCTTCACTTGTTCTAGCAATGCAATTAACTTTTCATCATATTCTTTGCGCAAATTCCCTTTTTTCTGAAAAAGCATCTCTATTTCTCCTACTAATTATAATTCTCTGCGGCCCTCTAACGCCTTTGATAACGTTACCTCATCCGCGTATTCTAAATCACCGCCAACCGGTAGCCCATGTGCAATACGTGTCACTTTAATACCAGTCGGCTTTAACAGGCGAGAAATGTACATCGCTGTCGCTTCTCCTTCAATGTTCGGGTTTGTCGCCAAAATAACTTCTTGTACTGTTTCATCGTGCAGTCGCTTTAACAACTGAGGGATATTGATATCTTCCGGACCAATTCCTTCCATTGGAGAAATGGCACCATTTAATACATGATATACTCCCTGATATTCTTTCATTTTCTCCATTGCAATGACATCTTTCGGCTCTTGCACAACGCAAACAATCGATTGATCACGATGAGAATCATCACAAATATAACAAGGATCTTTATCTGTTATATGGCCGCAAATAGAGCAATATGTTAAGTTTCGCTTTGCATTTACAAGCGACTTCGCAAAATCTAATACATCATCTTCTTTCATATCCAATACGAAAAAGGCCAGGCGAACAGCTGTTTTCGGTCCGATTCCTGGCAATTTCATAAAGCTGTCAATCAGCTTTGAGATTGGTTCTGGATAGTGCATCTATGACCAGCCTCCTAGAACATACCGCCCGGTAAATTCAATCCTTTTGTAAATTGTCCCATTGTAGAAGCTGATAGCTCTTCCGCTTTCTTTAATGCATCATTCGTTGCAGCTAATACAAGGTCTTGTAACATTTCAATATCTTCTGGATCTACAACTTCTTCTTTAATTTGCACTTCTAAAATTTGCTTATGTCCATTTGCGATAACTGTTACCATACCACCGCCAGCTGTTCCCTCAACTGTTTTTTCACCAAGTTCCTCTTGCGCTTTCGCCATTTGTTTTTGCATTTTCTGCATTTGCTTCATCATGTTATTCATATTTCCCATTCCACCACGCATCATAATAATTCCTCCTAATTGTTTCTTAATGAATGTTTATAGTTTAATAAAGAAAAATCCATTTAAGACGTGTTTTACTCTCTTATTTCAATTAATTGTTCTCCCACAATCTTTACAGCTTCTTCGATAAGAGGGTCTTTTGGCTTTTCAGCTTCCTCTGAAGGACTACCTTCATGTTGTAAGAAACCCTCACGAATTTTTCCCCATTCACTTTTTGGAATTGCAATCATTTGCAACCTCTTTCCAAACAGTTCAAAGAGAATTTGCTCTACCGTATCTGTTGCCTCACGATTTTCACTCGCCATTTTACAATGTATTTCATACTTAAAACCAAGAACATAAGAAGTAGTAGAAGCTGCGACTGGCTCACTGTTTTCTAATAAAACCGCATAAGCAACTTTATTATAGTTTTTCAATCGCTCTAACAGTTCACCCCACGCACTCTTTAGTTGCTCTAAATCCTTACGAGTCGCTTGTTTTAACACTTCATGAACACGCCCAACTGGTATTTTCATGCTACCAGAACGAGTCGGCTTCGGTGTAACCTTTGTTTCTCTCACTTCTTGTTGCATAGGTACACCATGCTGCTTCATATTTTCTAATTCCTGTTCTAATTGCTGCATTCTTTGTAAAACAGCTTGCAAACGATCCGCTCCATTTGCTTTCATCGCAAATTGCTGACACAGTTGTACCATAACCACCTCTAAAAAAATACGAGGATGATTTGTCCATTTCATTTCTTGTTGGCTTTTGCTAAGCGTATGAATAATTTCATAAATCATTTCAGGTTCCATATCCTGACTTAACTTACGAAATGAATCATCAACAATAACTCTCTCTAGCATGTCCTCTAGCTGAGGCGAAGTTTGATATAAAAGCATATCTCGATAATAGTAAATGAAGTCTTCCATGAAGCGAAGCGGATCTTTCCCTTGATTCATAATATCATCAACAATACGCAGCGCTTTGGATACATCATTTTCATAGATGCACCCTACAAGGTTTGCTAAATATTGCTGTGAAACAGAACCTGTAACCGCTAATACATCTTCTACTGTTACCACTTCATCACTATAAGAAATAGCTTGATCAATTAAACTTAATGCATCACGCATACCACCTTCTGCGGCACGCGCTACAATTTGAAGAGCTTCCTCGTCCACTTTCGTTCCTTCGTTGTTTACAACAGTTGTTAATCGTTCGACAATATCATGCACTGATATTTTTCGAAATTCAAAACGCTGACAACGAGAAATAATTGTTGGTGGAATTTTATGCGGTTCTGTCGTTGCTAAAATAAAGATAACATGTTGCGGGGGTTCTTCTAATGTTTTTAATAGCGCATTAAAAGCACCCATAGAAAGCATGTGAACTTCATCAATAATATATACTTTATAGCGAACTTCGCTTGGAGCATACTTTACTTTATCTCTTATATCTCGAATTTCATCTACACCGTTATTCGAAGCCGCGTCAATTTCTAATACATCTGAAATAGCACCTTGCGTAATTCCTAAGCATGCAGGACATTCATTACAAGGTTCAGCTGTAGGAGCATGCTCACAGTTGATTGCTTTGGCAAATACCTTTGCAATTGTTGTTTTCCCTGTTCCTCTTGGTCCGGAAAACACATAGGCATGTGATGCTTTCTCTTGAAGAAGAGCATTTTGCAACGTTTTCGTTACGTGCTTTTGACCGACTACATCTTCAAATTTTTGCGGCCTCCATGTTCGGTATAACGCCTGGTATGACACGAAAATACGGCCTCCCCCAAAGGTTATTATCTCAATTATCTCGCTATTTTCGAACAGCAATCTCCAGCTCAAACTAAAGAAATTAGATGGGAAATAGACTGCCCGTAAAAGCCCGATTCGTTCGACTGATAATTAGTAAAGTATAAAAAATCACCCACTAATTAAAGTTTCATCTTATTATAACCCATTCTGATTATAGATTCCAAAAGTTATTTTCTATACAAAAAACCCACCCTATTCATATAGGATGAGCTTTATATGCATATATAACTGCCGTGCACCTTCTGTCGATTACGTACCATAAGCGTTACTTAAGCAGTTAGCTCGGTTCAGGCACTCCTGCGGCACACGAGAAGACCCGCTTATTGCTGCTTCCTTCCGGACCTGACAAGGTTCACGGGGTCCCGTTGCGCAGGACCCAAACGTCAACACCACTTACTTAAGGCAGACCCTACAGTAGCATAACCTTGAGAAGGGATTCGGCCTCGCTAGAGCGGATTGCGAGTACAGGGCACCGCTACCTCCCCGCTTAGCACGGCAAAGTTAAAACCATATTTAGTTGCCTTATCTGAAGGCAATATCAGTATAACTTGTTTCCTAAAAAATTGCAACGTGTTAACAAAGACTATTTTTATCCAGCTTTTCCTTCTCTTTCTTCCTCTTTTTGCGTAGTTCTCGAAAAAAGTTTGTTAATAATGCTCCACACTCTTCTTCTAACACACCAACCACAACTTCAGATTGATGATTAAACCGTTCCTCTGTTAATAAATTCATTAATGTACCAGCACATCCACCTTTTGGGTCACTCGCTCCATATACAACACGTTTTACACGCGATAAAACAATTGCACCCGCACACATTGGACACGGCTCTAATGTGACATATAGGGTTGCATTTTCCAAACGCCACGTCCCTAACTTTTTGCACGCATCATCAATTGCTAACAATTCAGCGTGAGCAATTGATCGCTGCTCTGTTTCACGCAAATTATGTGCACGACTTACTACCTCACCGTCCACTACAACAACTGCACCAATTGGTACTTCTTGTATTTCTTCAGCCTTTTTTGCTTCCTCTATCGCGAGCTTCATAAAGTAAATATCTTCTTCCATAACAAAATCCTTTCATCACAAATAACTTTTCTATATTCAATCCAATCTAAAGAGAAAGGAAAGGAGATTACATATGAAAAATACAGCACTTCTTATCATCGATATGATTAATGACTTTCAATTTTCACATGGACCTATCTTAGCACGAAAATGCAAAATTATTACAGAACCTATTTTAGAACTCAAACAAAAAATGAAAAACTCTGGCTGTCCAATTATTTATGTAAATGATCATTATCATTTATGGAGAGCTGATATTAACGAGCTTATTGCCTATTGCACAAATGAATATAGTCAAGAAATTATTAAAAAAATAGCACCCTCAAATGATGATTATATTTTTATTAAACCACATTATTCTGCTTTTTATGAAACCCCCTTAAATTCATTGCTAGGTCATTTAAAGATAGAAAACCTTATTTTAACAGGGGTAGCTGGAAATATATGCATCCTTTTTACCGCAAATGATGCTCATATGAGAAATTATCAATTATATGTACCTGAAGATTGCATTGCATCCAATTGCGACCAAGATAACAAACACGCCCTGCACATTATGCAAGCAACTTTAAAAGCAAATATTTCTCCATCAATTCATTTAAAGGTGTAATACCATAAATTGATTTTCTAACTTTTTATGAAAACCAACCCTTTCCGCCTCCTCTTATGCTACAATAATTCTGTTTTGTGCTTTTTATTAGTACTAAATTATGTTTTGGAAGGAGGCAACAGCGTGACCGGAGTACCATTTATTACGGTCGAAGGACCAATTGGTGTCGGAAAAACTTCACTCGCGAAAGCGATATCGACTCACATGCAACTCCATTTATTAAAAGAAATCGTTGATGAGAATCCTTTCTTAGGCAAGTTTTACGAAGACATCCAAGAATGGAGTTTTCAAACAGAAATGTTTTTCCTCTGCAACCGTTATAAGCAACTAGAAGACATCGATACAAAATATTTAAAACAACATATGCCTGTTGTAGCAGATTACCATATATTCAAAAATTTAATCTTTGCATCTCGAACATTACGGGGTTCCCAGTACGAGAAATACATGCAAATTTATCGTATCTTAACACAAGATATGCCCGTTCCAAACGTCATCGTGTATATAACAGCAAGCTTAGAAACGCTCCAAAAACGAATTGCCATGCGCGGACGGGAATTCGAAAAAAATATAGATCCGAATTATTTATTACAACTCATTGAAGATTACGAAGCGGCAATGGAAGCTTTCAAACAAGATCATCCGAGCATCCCCGTACTAAAATTCAACGGAGATAATATGGATTTTGTGAAAAATGAATCGGACTTAAACGTAATCTTATCAGCATTACAAAATACACTGACGAAGGAGATTAATCAGTAATGAATTTGAGACAAAAATATGATATTCCAAATGACGCTGTTATTACGATTGCAGGAACAGTTGGCGTCGGAAAATCTACAATGACAAATGCACTAGCAAACGCGCTTGGTTACCGCACATCATTTGAAAAGGTAGACTCCAATCCATATCTAGACAAATTTTATGGTGATTTCACACGTTGGAGCTTCCACTTACAAGTTTATTTCTTAGCAGAACGCTTTAAAGAACAAAAAAGAATTTTCGAATATGGCGGAGGATTTATTCAAGACCGTTCTATTTATGAAGACACAGGAATTTTCGCAAAAATGCATTATGAAAAGGGAACAATGACCGCTACGGATTATGAAACATATAAAAGCTTATTCGATGCAATGGTTATGACCCCCTACTTCCCACACCCTAATTTACTCATTTATTTAGAAGGGTCGTTTGAAGATATCGTAGATCGTATTAAAGAACGCGGAAGACCTATGGAACAGCAAACACCGATTGAGTATTGGGAAGAAATGCATGCACGCTATGAAAATTGGATTAATGATTTTAATGCTTGCCCTGTGCTGCGTCTTAATATTAATGAATATGATATTTTACAAAATGAAAATTCAATTGAACCTATCATTAAGAAGATTGGTCACTTCTTACAACAAACACGTAAACTTGTAAAATAAAAAACCCGTGCAATCGCACGGGTTTTTTCTATGAACTTAGTTTTTCTTTTTGGTCGGAGCAATAATCTCGCTCTCTGATTTTCCAGCATTAATGCGCTGACGCACAGTACTTACACTAAGATCATACGCTTCAGCAATTTCTTTTACCGTCATTTCTGTCCCGTTAATAACAGCCGTAATTACTTTACGTTTTGCAGCTGCTTGTTTTTCGATTTGTTTTGGTGCTTCTACTTTCTTCACTTCTTGTTTCACATCACAGATGCAACCACTAAGTTTACGAAATGTTTCATCACTTACAATACGAGATACGTTCGCAGCACTATTTAAAATCTTATTTTTCTTGCAAACGGGGCATTGTACATAGTATAGTGTTTTTCCGTCAAGCGGAAACGTTTGTATAATAATATCCATGGTAGCTCCTTTCATATCTATGAAGATAATCATCGGAATATGAGTGTTTCTATAAGAGATGAAATCCTCTATATGCTACTTCCTGAGTGGTTAAAATAAAAACTCGTTACGTGTTGGTAACGAGTTCTCCAATCTCCACTTATATGCGCTGTTGTCAATTATATATGGCGGAGGAAGAGGGATTCGAACCCCCGCGCGGCTCGCACCGCCTGTCGGTTTTCAAGACCGATCCCTTCAGCCAGACTTGGGTATTCCTCCGTATTCACATGACATGAAATATAATATCAAAAGAAAAACAGTTCGTCAACCCTACTATAATAGAAAAGGAAAGAGATTTTTTCTCTATCCTTTTCCCCTTCTTATACAATCTATTCTAATCTTCTAATTAACAATAAGATCATCAGCGTTAAGTGTATCTCTTATCTTGTTAAAAACCTCGCTTTGTTCTTATTGGATAACAAGAGATGTATATGAAGAAAACTTTATTTAATTACTGCTTTTCCTCCCATATAAGGACGAAGAACTTCTGGAATGATAATAGAACCATCTTCTTGTTGGTAATTTTCTAAAATGGCAGCTACCGTACGGCCAATTGCAAGCCCAGATCCGTTTAATGTATGAACATGCTCTGGTTTCGCATTTGTTTCACGGCGGAAACGGATGTTTGCACGTCGCGCTTGGAACGCTTCAAAATTACTACAAGAAGAAATTTCACGATATGTACCGTAGCTAGGAATCCATACTTCGATATCGTACTTCTTCGCTGCTGTAAATCCTAAATCTCCTGTGCACATGCTCATTACACGATATGGAAGGCCTAACAATTGTAATACACGCTCTGCATCATTTGTTAATTTTTCTAGTTCTTCATAAGAATCTTCAGGTTTCACGAATTTCACAAGTTCTACTTTATTAAATTGATGCTGACGAATTAAACCACGTGTATCACGACCAGCAGATCCTGCTTCAGAGCGGAAACATGCGCTAAATGCAGCATAACGAATTGGTAGTTGTTCTCCACTTAAAATCTCATCACGATGTAAGTTTGTTACAGGTACTTCAGCTGTAGGAATTAAGAAATAGTCATCACTCTCAATACGAAACGCATCTTCTTCAAACTTTGGAAGTTGCCCTGTTCCAATCATACTTGTACGATTCACCATATATGGAGGTAAAATCTCTTCATAGCCATGTTCCTCTGTATGAAGATCAAGCATGAAATTAAATAAAGCACGTTCTAACTTCGCACCTGCCCCTTTATAAAATACAAAACGGCTACCTGTTACTTTCCCAGCGCGTTCAAAGTCTAACATACCTAAATCCGTTGCAAGATCCCAATGCGGCTTTGGTTCAAACGTAAATTCTTGAACTTCCCCCCATGTACGAACTTGCACATTATCATCTTCCGTTTCACCATTTGGTGTAGATTCGTGCGGAATATTTGGAATAGATAACATTAATTTCTCAAGATCTTCTTCAACTGTACGAAGCTCATTATCAAGCTCTTTAACTTTATCGCTTACTTCACGCATTTCTAAGATAAGTGCTTCTGCATCTTTCTTTTCACGTTTCAATACAGAAATTTGTTGAGATACCTCATTACGTTTGCTTTTTAGCTCTTCTGTTTGTACAAGTAATTCTCTTCTTTTTATGTCTAATTCTTCAAAACGGCCAAAATCTGTTAAGTCTTCGCCTCTATGTTGTAATTTCGCTTTTACTTCTTCAAAGTTTGCACGCAAAAATTTAATATCAAGCATGATAATTCCTCCTTTATTTTTAGAAAAACAAAAAACTCCCGTCCCTGTACAAAGGGACGGGAGTTAACCCGCGTTGCCACCCTAATTGAAAGCATACTTGCTTTCCTCTCAAGTAGAAATAACGGCTCTTCGCCGGAAATGCTTACTTGTCTAAAGACCGTTCCGCATCTCACTCCAGGATGGATTCACAAGCTGTTTCTATCGGTTTACACCAGCCACCGACTCTCTATAAGAAACGAATCTTGTTACTACTTCCTATCAACACATTTGTCATATAAAATAGTTACCATCAATTTACTATAATCTTGCACAAGTTGCAAGTCGCTTATACGACTTTTTTCATTTTTGCTTCTTTCACCATGTCTACGAAATAAGCTGTAACACGATGATCATCTGTTAATTCTGGATGGAAAGAAGCTGCTAATAAATGATTTTGTCGAACCGCTACCATGCGATCTTCATGTGTACATAATACTTCTACATGATCTTCTACATCTACAACATATGGCGCACGAATAAATACACCGATAAAGTTTTCGCCTACACCTTTCATAGAAAGGGCAGCCTCAAAGCTATCTTTTTGACGACCAAATGCATTGCGTTCTACGGTAATATCCATTGCACCGATATGTGATTCTTCATATCCAATAAGGTTCTTTGCAAGTAAAATCATACCTGCACATGTACCAAACATCGGTTTTCCTGTTTTAGAAAATTCACGAAGAGGTTCCATGAAACCATATTTATCAATAAGGCGGCGCATTGTTGTGCTTTCACCGCCTGGTAAAATAAGTCCATCTACTTCCTCTAGCTGCTCTGTACGCTTCACAATAACAGCTTGTGCACCACTTGCTTCTATTGCACGTACATGTTCACGAACAGCCCCTTGAAGTCCCAATACACCGATTGTAATCATTTCAAAAACTCCTTTAATTACCAACCGCGCTCTTGCATGCGTTGTTCTGGTAATAATGTTGAAATTTCAACACCTTTCATTGCATTACCTAGCCCTTTAGAAAGACGAGCAATTAATTCATAATCTTCATAATGTGTTGTTGCTTCAACAATTGCGCGTGCAAATTTTTCTGGATTTTCTGATTTGAAAATACCAGAACCTACGAATACCCCATCTGCACCAAGTTGCATCATTAATGCAGCATCAGCTGGAGTTGCAACGCCGCCTGCTGCAAAGTTTACAACTGGCAAACGACCAAGGCGTTTAATTTCAAGTAATACTTCATAAGGAGCACCAGTGTTTTTTGCATATGTCATTAATTCATCTTCGCGCAGACTCGCAACTTGACGAATTTCTGCGTTTACTTGACGCATATGACGTACAGCTTCTACAATATTCCCTGTGCCAGGCTCACCTTTTGTACGAAGCATAGATGCACCTTCAGCAATACGACGTGCTGCTTCGCCAATATCACGACATCCACATACAAACGGAACAGTATAATCACGTTTATTTAAATGGTACACTTCATCAGCCGGAGTTAATACTTCACTCTCATCAATATAGTCTACCCCTAATGATTCAAGTACACGTGCTTCCACAAGATGGCCAATACGACATTTTGCCATAACTGGAATTGATACAGCACCCATTACTTCTTCTACAATTGTTGGATCTGCCATACGCGAAACGCCACCTGCTGCACGAATATCAGCTGGAACACGTTCTAGTGCCATAACAGCAACCGCACCTGCTGCTTCTGCAATTTTTGCTTGCTCAGCGTTGACTACGTCCATAATGACGCCGCCCTTTTGCATTTCTGCCATTCCACGTTTTACACGCTCTGTCCCTGTTACATTGATCATGTACAAAAACCCCCCTAGGTGAATTGCTTTTCCCCGTTCACGACGAAAAGTAAGAATACTCTTACATTCTACCATTACTTATTAGAGGCTTGTCTACTATTTTTTTTGTTATACTCGATGCAAAATACAAGAAATAAAAAAAGCCCCCTATGGGGAGCTCTTAAAACCAACCTTTTACAGTATCAACTGTACTATGCCATATACCACTAAAGAAGGAACCAACGCTTCGCATAGAAAGAACAAACCAGTTCGCTTTCTCTACTTCTTGTTTTGTTACAAGGTCTACTTGCATTGACTTACCAGTTAAAAACCCTACATCATTTGCATCTTTTGCTGATACAGTCATATAACCAAGTGTCGTACCTTTTTTGATTGGCGCTTCATTCTTCTTATTTACTGCTTTGAAATCCGTTTTATAAACATCTTTACTTCCCTTTGGTATTGGAAGCACAACTTCTTCCTTCGTTTGCACTGCTACATTTGTATCTTTTGCTTTATCCACATGAACTGTTTCATGCCCTTTTACTTGGGAATTTTTCTGATATACTGTTTTCGTTTGGAAATTTGTAAAACCGTAATCAAATAGTTTCTTTGTTTCTGCAAAACGCGCTGTGTGAGAGTTTGTTTTAATAACAACAGAAATTAAACGCATACCATTACGTTCTGCTGTACCTGTAAAACAATCTCCAGCTTCTGGAGTAGAACCTGTTTTCAGACCATCTACTCCTTCATATTGCATAACTAATCCAGGTAACATCCAGTTCCAGTTATCCATTTTTATTGGATATTTTCCACCTTCTTGGAATGTTTTTTTCGGAATCTTAGATGTCTCTAACGTCTCTGGATACTCTTTAATTAAATGTTGCGCTAAGATTGCAACATCTCTAGCAGACATTTTATTCTCTTCATCCGGAGTTGTCCCTTCAGGCTGTCTCCCTTTTAAATCTTTATTTGTTAATCCTGTACAGTTTACAAATTTATAGTTCGTTAATCCAAGTTCTTTCGCTTTGTCATTCATCATCTTAACAAAATTCGCTTCTGAACCGCCGATTAATTCAGCTAAGGCAATCGTTGCACCATTTGCAGAGTAAATTGCCATTGCCTCGTATAACTCTTTTACAGTATAAGTACCGCCATTTTCTAATGGAACATTTGATAAAGAGCGATCTTGTGAAATAAAATGAGCATATTCAGAAACCTTTGTTTTTTGATCCCACTTAATTTTTCCTTTTGCGACTGCATCATGAACTAAATATTCACTCATTATTTTTGTCATACTCGCAATTGCTAATAGTTCGTCTGGATTTTTTTGATATAAAATTTTCCCAGAGTTCGCTTCCACTAAAATCGCCGCACCTGCTTCAACATTCAAAGGAGCATTTGTTTCTGCAAATGCACTGCTGTATGTAAAAAACATGCTGCAAAATAGTGTAAGTACTGTTACAATCGCAAGTATTTGTTTACGGAACATACCTGTCACTTTTGTTACCCCCAATATATTTGTACTCACATAAACGTTATTCTAACACAATCAAAAAAAAATAGACAGAGATACTAAACCTCTGTCTATTTCGATATCCGACATTATAATGAATAGTTTGGTGATTCTTTTGTAATTTGTACATCATGCGGATGACTTTCACGTAATCCGGCACCTGACATACGGATAAACTGCGCATTTTCACGTAAGAATGGTAAATCAGCTGCACCGCAATATCCCATGCCTGCACGTAATCCACCAACTAATTGATGTACCGTATCTGCTAAAGGACCTTTAAATGGAACGCGGCCTTCGATTCCTTCTGGAACAAGTTTTTTATTGCCTTCTTGGAAGTAACGATCTTTACTTCCTTTTTCCATTGCTCCAACAGAACCCATACCACGATATACTTTAAATTGACGACCTTGGTAAATTTCTGTATCTCCAGGGCTTTCTGCTACACCGGCAAAAATACTTCCAAGCATAACAACGTGTGCACCAGCTGCTAATGCTTTTACAATATCACCAGAATATTTAATTCCACCATCAGCAATGACTGGAACACCGTATTTACGAGCTTCTGTTGCACAGTCATACACTGCAGTTAACTGAGGAACACCAACACCAGCTACAACGCGTGTTGTACAAATAGAACCTGGTCCAATACCAACTTTTACAATATTTGCACCTGCTTCAATTAATTCACGAGTTGCTTCCGCTGTTGCAACGTTACCAGCTATGATATTCAATTTCGGATACTTTTCACGAACTTCTTTCACCTTGTCTAATACACCTTTGGAATGTCCGTGAGCTGTATCAATAACAATTACATCAACATTTGCTTTTACTAATGCATCGATGCGTTGCATTGCATCAGCTGTTACTCCAACAGCTGCACCTACTAATAAACGACCTTGTTTATCTTTTGCAGAGTTTGGAAACTCAATTACTTTTTCAATATCTTTAATTGTAATCAAGCCTTGTAATACGCCGTTATCATCAACAAGAGGGAGTTTTTCAATTTTATGCTTCTGTAAGATTTTTTCAGCATCTTCTAGTGTAGTATGAACTGGAGCCGTAATTAAATGCTCTTTTGTCATTACATCGGAAATCTTAATTGAATAATCTTGGATAAAACGCATATCACGATTTGTAATAATTCCTACAAGCTTTCGTTCTTCCCCGTCATTTACGATTGGAACACCTGAAATGCGATATTTTCCCATCAAATGTTCTGCATCATATACTTGATGGTCTGGAGTTAAAAAGAAAGGATCAGTAATAACGCCACTTTCAGAACGTTTTACTTTGTCTACTTGCTCCGCTTGTTGCTCAATAGACATATTCTTATGAATAATACCTAATCCACCTTGACGAGCCATTGCGATAGCCATATCAGCTTCTGTTACCGTATCCATACCAGCACTAATTAAAGGGATGTTTAATTGTAAGCTTTCAGATAAAACTGTTTTCACGCTTACTTCTCTTGGTAATACATCGGATCTAGCTGGTACAAGTAATACATCATCAAACGTTAAACCTTCTTTAACAAATTTAGATTCCCACATAAATGATTCCCCCCATGATACCTGAAATTATTATTAGTAGCTTAACAATTGGTTAAAATACTGTCAAGAAAGACAGTATATGTTAGAATTTTCTAAAAATAAAAGGAGAGTATACAATGCAGCATTCATCAATCATTTGGCAGAAATTAAGCTTCTTTCTTTCTTCTACTCACACACAACATTATCTTACCCATTGCTATAAAAAATTAGGTAATATAAATACTGAGAAAAAAAGCTTTGAAAATTGTTATCCATTTATTTATTACTTAGAGCATGGAAAAAATTACTACGATTTGTGTCATACTGCTCCGCTTTCCATAAAACCAGTATTATTGTTTTATGGAATGAGCCAGCTACTAAAAGCTTGTTTACTTACAGTCGATCCTAATTATCCGGAATCAACTTCTGTATTAGCACATGGGGTCACAACAAGAAAGCGAAAAAAACAAAGTTATCAGTTTATAGATGATGAAGTTAAAATACAAAAACATGGATTATTTACTCAAGTTGCGGAACAAATGTTTCATGTGAAACATTTAGAAGGAGAAAAATATACAATGGGAGGGTTACTGCAAAGAATCGCAGAACTAAAGGAATTATTTCTATACAGTAAAAGAAGAAATAGGTTATATAAACTAAAAGAGGTGACAGAGAATATCTTTACTTTTCCTACTCATGTTTTAGATGCTTTTCATATGACAGAAGAACGTTTTATACGACATATGGAGGGAACTTGCAAACATCTTAACGTTCGATATACAAACGTTAAAGAAGATGCATCATACTTACATTTCACAGCACCTATTAGACAATGGAACCCATTATACAGTGCACCTCTTACATATAATCACTATACAAATACTTATTATTTACCTGCCAATGGCGATACAGCTCCTATTTTCCCAGAATTACTTACGCATTATCTTCTGCTTTATAACTTAAGTATGATTTCCCGTTATGAAACAGATTGGTGGTACGATTTACTTGGAAGTTATTCTTCTGAAGATTATCCGTTTATTTTTCAATTTTTAGCTGTTACAGCAGAAAAAGTACCACACTATATTTATTTATATTTAATGAATCAACATAATTCTATTTCTTAGGAAATAAAAAAAGACGAGTCCAATGACTCGTCTTTCGTTTGCCTGGCAACGTCCTACTCTCACAGGGACAAAGTCCCAACTACCATCGGCGCTAGAGAGCTTAACTTCCGTGTTCGGTATGGGAACGGGTGTGACCTCTCTGCCATCATTACCAGACTTATGAAGGTATATTCCTTCAAAACTAGATAACATTTGCTTCATATTATATGGTTAAGTCCTCGATCTATTAGTATTCGTCAGCTCCACATGTCACCATGCTTCCACCTCGAACCTATCAACCTGATCATCTTTCAGGGATCTTACTAGCTTAACGCTATGGGAAATCTCATCTTGAGGGGGGCTTCATGCTTAGATGCTTTCAGCACTTATCCCTTCCGCACATAGCTACCCAGCTATGCCCTTGGCAGAACAACTGGTACACCAGCGGTGCGTCCATCCCGGTCCTCTCGTACTAAGGACAGCTCCTCTCAAATTTCCTACGCCCACGACGGATAGGGACCGAACTGTCTCACGACGTTCTGAACCCAGCTCGCGTACCGCTTTAATGGGCGAACAGCCCAACCCTTGGGACCGACTACAGCCCCAGGATGCGATGAGCCGACATCGAGGTGCCAAACCTCCCCGTCGATGTGGACTCTTGGGGGAGATAAGCCTGTTATCCCCGGGGTAGCTTTTATCCGTTGAGCGATGGCCCTTCCATGCGGAACCACCGGATCACTAAGCCCGACTTTCGTCCCTGCTCGACTTGTAGGTCTCGCAGTCAAGCTCCCTTATGCCTTTGCACTCTACGAATGATTTCCAACCATTCTGAGGGAACCTTTGGGCGCCTCCGTTACTTTTTAGGAGGCGACCGCCCCAGTCAAACTGCCCACCTGACACTGTCTCCCGGGTCGATAAGACCCGTAGGTTAGAATTTCAATACAGCCAGGGCGGTATCCCACCAGCGCCTCCACCGAAGCTAGCGCTCCGGCTTCAAAGGCTCCCGCCTATCCTGTACAAGCTGTACCAAAATTCAATATCAGGCTACAGTAAAGCTCCACGGGGTCTTTCCGTCCTGTCGCGGGTAACCTGCATCTTCACAGGTACTATAATTTCACCGAGTCTCTGGTTGAGACAGTGCCCAAATCGTTACACCTTTCGTGCGGGTCGGAACTTACCCGACAAGGAATTTCGCTACCTTAGGACCGTTATAGTTACGGCCGCCGTTTACTGGGGCTTCAGTTCAGAGCTTCGCTTGCGCTAACCCCTCTCCTTAACCTTCCAGCACCGGGCAGGTGTCAGCCCCTATACTTCGCCTTACGGCTTCGCAGAGACCTGTGTTTTTGCTAAACAGTCGCTTGGGCCTATTCACTGCGGCTTTCCGTTAAGAAAGCACCCCTTCTCCCGAAGTTACGGGGTCATTTTGCCGAGTTCCTTAACCAGAGTTCTCTCGCTCACCTTAGGATTCTCTCCTCGCCTACCTGTGTCGGTTTGCGGTACAGGCACCTTTTATCTCGCTAGAAGCTTTTCTTGGCAGCGGGGAATCAAAGACTTCGCTCCATAAGGAGCTTCCCCATCACAGCTCAGCCTTCGCGGTAAGCGGATTTGCCTACTTACCAGCCTAACTGCTTGGACGTGCACAACCAATCGCACGCTTCTTCTATCCTTCTGCGTCCCTCCATTGCTCAAACGATAAAGAGGTGGTACAGGAATATCAACCTGTTGTCCATCGCCTACGCCTGTCGGCCTCGGCTTAGGTCCTGACTAACCCTGAGCGGACGAGCCTTCCTCAGGAAACCTTAGGCATTCGGTGGACGGGATTCTCACCCGTCTTTCGCTACTCATACCGGCATTCTCACTTCTAAGCGCTCCACCAGTCCTTACGATCTGACTTCACAGCACTTAGAACGCTCCCCTACCACTGATACCATAGGTATCAATCCGCAGCTTCGGTGGTGTATTTAGCCCCGGTACATTTTCGGCGCAGAGTCACTCGACTAGTGAGCTATTACGCACTCTTTAAATGGTGGCTGCTTCTAAGCCAACATCCTAGTTGTCTAAGCAACTCCACATCCTTTTCCACTTAATACACACTTTGGGACCTTAGCTGGCGGTCTGGGCTGTTTCCCTTTTGACTACGGATCTTATCACTCGCAGTCTGACTCCCAAGGATAAGTCATTGGCATTCGGAGTTTGACTGAATTCGGTAATCCGATGGGGACCCCTAGTCCAATCAGTGCTCTACCTCCAAGACTCTCACACTTGAGGCTAGCCCTAAAGCTATTTCGGGGAGAACCAGCTATCTCCAGGTTCG
>NZ_JBFLUS010000003.1:3917500-4462500 GCF_050474045.1 Bacillus sp. S2(2024) | reverse complement strand
TGCGCCGCAGGTCCATCTATAAGTGACAGCCGAAGCCGCCTTTCAATTTCGCACCATGCGGTGCAAAATGTTATCCGGTATTAGCCCCGGTTTCCCGGAGTTATCCCAGTCTTATAGGCAGGTTACCTACGTGTTACTCACCCGTCCGCCGCTAACTTCTTAAGAGCAAGCTCTTAATCGGTTCGCTCGACTTGCATGTATTAGGCACGCCGCCAGCGTTCATCCTGAGCCAGGATCAAACTCTCCAATAAAGTGTTTGTCTAGCATCATAAATAAAAATTGACGTTTCACGTTGTTTGTTTCGTTTAGTTTTCAAAGTTCAACATCGCGTTTCAGCGACTTTCATAATATAACATAACATTTTTTGTTCGTCAACAACTTGTTGTAACATTTTGTTTCAGTGAATTGCTGACTATGCCTATTATATAGACTTCACTCCTCTTATGCAAGCACTTTTTATAAAAAAAAAAAAAAAGAATAAGGAGAATCCCCTTATTCTTCTGAGCTTTCTTGATCTTCTTGTATGTCTTCTTCATCTTCTTTTTGTGTCTTTGCTACCGTCGCTACTTCTTGCTCGTCTTCTAAACGAATTAAACGAACACCTTGCGTATTACGTCCCATTTGAGAGATTTGATCAACCGGCATACGAATTAAAACACCCGCTGCTGTAATCAGCATAATATCTTCTTCGCCATGTACAGACTTAAGAGCAATTAACTTACCATTTTTATCTGTAATATTACATGTTTTAAGACCTTTACCACCGCGACTTTGCAAACGATATTCCTCAACTGGTGTACGCTTACCATAACCATTCTTCGTAACAATTAAAACATCCATATTTTCTTCTACAATTTCCATACCAACAACTTGATCTTCATCGCCAAGTGTAATAGCTTTAACACCCGCTGCATTACGTCCCATTGAACGAACATCTTCTTCATGGAAACGAATTAACATCCCATTACTCGTACCAACAATCATATCTTTTTCACCTGTTGTTAAGCGAACAGAGATTAATTCATCTTCTTCACGAAGAGAGATAGCAATTAGACCGTTGTTACGAATATTAGCAAATGAAGAAAGCGGTGTTCTTTTTGCAATACCGTATTTTGTTGTAAAGAATAAAAATTGATCATCATTAAATTCTCGGATTGGAATAATCGCATTTACCCATTCACCTTTATCTACTTCTAATAAATTAATAATAGGTATACCTTTTGCTGTTCGGCTATATTCAGGAATTTCATACCCTTTTGTACGGTATACTTTCCCCTTATTTGTGAAGAATAAAATGTGATCATGTGTAGATGTTGTTAATAACTGTTCTACAAAATCATCATCGTTTGTCCCCATACCTTGAACTCCGCGTCCACCACGATTTTGCGTTTTGTACGTAGAGGCCGGTAATCGTTTAATATATCCATTATGAGTTAGTGTGATTACAATGTTTTGTTCTGGAATCAAATCTTCATCCTCAATAGCTTCCATGCCGCCAATTGTAATTTCCGTTCTTCTTGTATCATTAAAACGCTCTTTAATCTCTTCTAATTCTTCACGGATAATCTCAAGAACTTTTTCTTCATCTGCTAGGATTGCTTTTAGCTCAGCAATCAATGCAAGTAACTCTTGATATTCTTGTTCGATCTTCTCACGTTCTAATCCAGTTAAACGTTGCAAACGCATATCTAAAATTGCTTGCGCTTGCTTCTCGCTTAAACCAAAACGCTCCATTAATCCTTGTTTTGCAATTTCCGCTGTTTTCGAGCTGCGAATTAGATTAATAACTTCATCAAGATGATCTAGCGCAACTCGTAATCCTTCTAAAATATGAGCACGAGCTTCTGCTTTCTCTAATTCATATGCAGTTCGTCTACGAATAACAACCTTTTGATGCTCAAGATAATAATATAAACATTCTTTTAAATTTAATACTTTCGGCTCTCCATTTACAAGAGATAGCATATTAATACCAAAGCTTGTTTGAAGTGCTGTATGCTTGTATAAATTATTTAGTAACACATTGGCGTTTGCATCGCGGCGCACTTCCATAACGATACGCATACCATTTCGATCTGATTCATCACGTAAATCTGTAATACCATCAATCTTTTTATCACGAACAAGCTCCGCAATTTTCTCAATTAACTTCGCTTTATTCACTTGATATGGAAGCTCAGTTACAATAATAGATTGCTTTCCGTTTGCCTTCTCTTCAATCTCGACTTTCGCACGAAGCACAATTGTGCCGCGTCCTGTTTCATAAGCTCTTCGAATGCCGCTTCGACCAAGGATTTGACCAGATGTCGGAAAATCTGGTCCCGGAATATACTCCATTAATTCACCGATTGTAATCTCTGGATTACGACTTAACGCTAATACTCCATCAATTACTTCCCCAAGCTGATGCGGAGGAATATTTGTTGCCATCCCAACCGCGATACCCGTTGCACCATTTACTAATAAGTTAGGAAAACGCGCTGGTAATACAATCGGTTCTCTTTCAGAACCATCATAGTTATCTTGATAATCAATTGTATTTTTCGTAATATCACGCAATAGCTCCATAGAAATTTTGGACATTCTTGCCTCTGTATAACGCATTGCCGCCGCTGAATCTCCATCGATAGAACCAAAGTTCCCATGGCCGTCTACTAACATATATCGTTGGCTAAAGTCTTGCGCCATTCGTACCATTGTCTCGTATACCGCTGAATCACCATGCGGATGATACTTACCAATTACTTCACCGACAATACGCGCTGATTTCTTATACGCCTTATCAGCAGTAATCCCTAAGTCATTCATTGCATATAAAACCCTGCGATGCACAGGTTTTAGCCCATCTCGAACATCTGGCAGTGCACGAGATACGATAACGCTCATCGCATAATCTAAAAACGAGGTACGCATTTCCTGGCTAATATTAATTTCTCGAATTCGGCCTTGTTGTTGGTTGTCTGACATCAACCAGCACCTCCTCATTACATTTCCGATCGATATATCATGTTCATTTATACGTAGAAGACAGGAATACTCCGATTCCTGTCATCATTCATTAAATATCAAGGTTTTTCACATATTTTGCATTTTCTTGGATAAAGTTACGACGTGGTTCAACTTTATCACCCATTAAAATCTCAAATGTTTCATCTGCTTCGATTGCATCCTGGAGCGAAACTTGAAGAAGTGAACGTACTTCTGGATCCATTGTTGTTTCCCATAGCTGCGCTGGATTCATTTCTCCAAGACCTTTATAGCGTTGAATACCTGGTTTCGGCTGTTTCGGAAGCTCCGCTAATATATTTTCAAGTTCTCTATCATTGTAAGCATACTCAACTCGCTTACCTTGTTGCACTTTATATAATGGCGGTTGTGCAATATATACATAACCGTGCTCAAGAATTTGACGCATATAACGATAGAAGAACGTTAATAATAGGGTACGAATATGAGCACCGTCGACATCAGCATCAGTCATAATAATAACTTTATGATAACGCGCCTTTTCAATATCAAAATCTCCGCCAATACCTGTACCAAGCGCAGTAATAATTGTACGTACCTCATCGTTTGATAAAATTTTATCTAAACGAGCTTTTTCGACGTTAATAATTTTCCCTTTAAGCGGTAAAATTGCTTGGAAATGACGATCACGCCCTTGCTTTGCTGAACCACCCGCGGAATCACCCTCTACGATATAAATTTCACTAATAGAAGGATCTTTAGAAGAACAATCTGCAAGTTTTCCTGGCAAGCTTGATACTTCTAGCGCGCTTTTTCTGCGCGTTAACTCACGAGCCTTTTTCGCCGCTACACGTGCACGTGCTGCCATCGTTCCCTTATCTACAATTTTTCGAGCGACATTTGGGTTTTCAAGTAAAAACTTTTCAAGTGCTTCAGAGAAAACTGATTCTGTAATTGTTCTCGCTTCGCTATTTCCGAGTTTCGTTTTCGTTTGCCCTTCAAATTGCGGATTTGGATGTTTAATGGATACAATAGCCGTTAAACCTTCACGAACATCTTCACCCGTTAAATTACTATCAGCATCTTTTAAAATATTATTTTTTCGACCATAATCATTAATCACACGTGTTAATGCTGTTTTAAATCCAACTTCATGCGTACCACCTTCATACGTATGAATGTTATTTGTAAATGAATAAATGTTAGTTGTATATCCTTCGTTATATTGAAGAGCAACCTCAACTTGAATTCCATCTTTTGAACCTTCTACATATACTGGCTCTTCATGTATTGGTTCTTTAGAGCGATTTAAATGCTCAACATAAGACTTAATACCGCCTTCATAATGGAATTCTTTCTTTTGTTTATGTTCACGTTTATCTTCAATTGTTAGTTTAATATTACGATTTAAAAACGCTAGTTCTCGTAAACGAGTTGCTAACGTATCAAATTCATATTCCGTAGTTTCAGTAAAAATTTCTGCATCTGGTTTGAAGCGCGTTACTGTTCCTGTATGATCTGTATCCCCAATCACCTTTAAGTCTGCAACCGGAATACCACGTTCATACTTTTGATAATGAATTTGCCCATCACGATGAACAAATACCTCTAACTCCGTTGATAATGCATTCACGACAGAAGCACCTACACCATGTAAACCGCCAGAAACTTTATAACCGCCGCCGCCAAATTTACCACCCGCATGAAGAACAGTCATAATAACTTCTACAGCAGGGCGACCCATTTTCTCGTGCATCCCAACCGGAATACCACGGCCATTATCTGTTACTGTAATACTATTGTCTTCTTCAATAGCTAGATTAATCTCATCACAATATCCTGCTAGTGCCTCGTCAATACTGTTATCAACAATTTCCCATACAAGATGATGAAGACCTTTTCCGCTCGTTGAACCAATATACATCCCTGGACGTTTTCGAACTGCTTCTAGTCCTTCTAACACCTGTATTTGACTTTCGTCATATGCGTTTTCTTCAATTTGTTTTTGTTCCATTGACACAAAGATCACCTACTTTTCCATTTAGACAGAAGCTATTTATCTTCTTCTCCACAATCCACTGTGCCGTTCGTTACATGAATTGTTTTTGCTTGTTTTAATGTATCATGCTCAATTCCATCAACACTTGTCGTTGTCACAAACGTTTGCACCTTTCCTTGAATCGTATTAAGCAGATGTGATTGCCTATAATCGTCTAGTTCCGATAACACATCATCTAATAAAAGGATTGGATATTCGTTAACTTCTGAATAAATCAATTCGATTTCAGCTAACTTTAGGGAAAGTGCGGTCGTTCGTTGTTGCCCTTGCGAACCAAAGACTTGAACATTTTTACCATTAACGAAGAATTGTAAATCGTCACGATGAGGCCCAATTAAGGTTGTGCCACGGAAGAGTTCACGTTGTTTCACAGATTGGAAACTTTCATAGTATACTTCTTTTATTTTCGACAAATCCATGGATTCTGATACATCAACACTTGGTTTATAGACTATTTCTAGCTCCTCAAGTCCTCTGCTAATTCCTCGATGGATTGGAGCTGCCCATTCTTGTAATAAACGTAAAAATTCAAAGCGTTTTTTTAATACTTTTACACCATGTTCAACGAGTTGAAGTGTAAACACATCTAACATAGCTTCATCATTTGGACTATTGCCTTGCATTTTTTTAAGCAAATGATTACGCTGTGTTAGAACTTTTTGGTATTGACTTAATTCGTACAAATATACAGGAGCTATTTGTCCAAGCTCCATATCTAAAAAACGTCTTCGTACTTGAGGACTTCCCTTTACAAGGTTTAAATCTTCAGGAGCAAACATAACAACATTCATTACGCCAATATATTGACTCAATTTTTGTTGCTCAAGTTGATTTAACTTTGCTTTTTTTCCTTTTTTGGAAACGTTTAGTTCTAAGGACAAAGAGTTATTTCGTTTTTGCAGTCTCCCTTTTATTCTACCACAATCTTCATCCCATCTGATAAGTTCACGATCATTAGAAGTTCGATGAGATTTAGCCATTGCTAATACATAAATAGCTTCCATCAAATTTGTTTTTCCTTGCGCATTTTCACCAATAATTACGTTTACTTTATCTTCGAAGGAAAGATCTAATTGCTCATAATTGCGATAGTTTTGTAAATGTAATTCTGTAATATACAAAGGGATCCCCCTTTATCCTTGAACTTGAAATGTTCCGATCCCCGGAATTTCAACAATATCATTTGTATATAATTTTCGGCCTCGTCTATTCTCAGGCTCTTTATTCACATACACTTCATGCTCTTGTAAAAACCATTTTACCGCTCCGCCTGTATCAATCACGTCAGCCAGTTTTAAAAATTGTCCTAATGTAATATATTCTGTCGAAATTTGAATATGTTTCATACAAATCGCTCACTTTCTAAAAGTGTTCATTCTTTCATTGTACTAAATAAACAAGCATTAGGAAAGTAATAGGGAAAAATCAAAAGGGTTACCAGTACATCTACACTAGTAACCCTATCTTTTTAGTACGTACGTACTGGTAAAATTAATTGAGTAATGGAATCATCGTTCACTGTACGAATTAAAAATGGTCTCATTGCACCAGTAAAGCTAATTTTAATCTCTGTACTATCTAATGCTTTTAATGCATCCATCATATATTTTGCACTAAAGGAGATTTTTAACTCTTCACCTTCAATTTTCTCGCACTGAACTTCTTCTACTACTTTCCCGATTTCTGGAGAGTTCGATGAAATTTCTAACATTTGATCTTCTAAAGTTGATAATTTTACAACATTATTACGTCCATCTCTTGCTAATAAAGAAGCTCGATCAATTGCTTGTAAAAACTCTTTTGTATTTACAAAAATATCCGTTTTACTATCTGGTGGGATTAATCTTGTTGTATCAGGATAGTTACCCTCTAACAGCCTAGAGAAGAATAATAAATGTTTCGTTCGGAATAACACTTGATATTCCGTTATAACAATATCTACCATTTCTTCTGATTCATCAAGAATTTTACTTAACTCATTTAAACTTTTTCCTGGAATAACAACATTTGCTTGAAATTCATTCGAAATAGTTTGTCCTACAATTTTCGCTTTGCGCAGCGCCAAACGATGACTATCTGTTGCAATACAAACCAATTCGCTGTTATATACCTTCCAGTTTACACCTGTCAAGATTGGGCGTGTTTCTGATGTAGATACAGCAAAAACAGTTTGACGAATCATATGTTTTAACAGATCTGTTGGAATTTGAAATACATGATGTTCTTCAATCTGTGGTAACAATGGATACTCAGCTGAGTCTAAACCATTTAAGTTAAACTCGGATTTTCCAGATTTTATTTTTGTCATAAAATGACTTTCAACAGAAATTTCAACTGTATCTTTCGGTAATTTTTTTACAATTTCACTAAAATATTTTGCTTGTAAAACAATACTTCCTGATTGTAGGACTTCTACAATTTCTTTTCCATCCTCTTCAATTGGAATAAAGGATTCGATCGATATATTAGCATCGCTACCCGTTAATGTAACACCTTCTTCATTTGCTACGATTTTAATCCCTGTAAGAATCGGAATTGTTGTACGAGAGGAAACAGCTTTCATTACATCTTGTACACTTCTGACAAGGTAATCTTTTTGAATTGAAAAATGCATAACGAAAACCTCCGGCAAATATAAAATTGATTTTATTTAATAATAATAAAAATTAGTAGTAATAGTAATAGGCCTTGTGGATATGTGGATAACTCGTTTAGAATACGGAAAAACAGTCTATCTACATGTGGATAGACTGTGTGTAAAATAAGGAAAGTTATTCACGTTATTCACATCATATTACTTTAAAATATCGTGAATCTCTTCAAGTTGCCTCTGTAATTGTGCATCCGTTTTTAACAGTTTGGAAATTTTTTCGTGTGCATGAATGACTGTAGTATGATCACGACCTCCAAACTCTTCACCGATTTTTGGTAAAGATGAATCTGTTAGTTCACGAGACAGATACATTGCAATTTGTCGAGGGAAAGCGACCGATTTTGTACGCTTTTTTGCTTTAAAGTCTTCTAATTTCACTTGATAAACATCCCCTACAGCTTTTTGGATGTCATAAATTGAAATAATTTTCGGTTTGGAATTTGGAATAATATGCTTTAGTGCTTCAGCAGCTAAATCTGCATTAATATCTTTATTAATTAAAGACGAATACGCTACAACACGAATTAGAGCACCTTCTAATTCACGGATGTTAGAGTCAATTTGATTTGCGATATAGAGCATAACTTCATTCGGAATATCCAGACCTTCAGCTTTTGCTTTCTTGCGTAAAATCGCAATTCTTGTTTCTAAATCTGGAGGAGTAATGTCTGTAATGAGTCCCCATTCAAAGCGCGAACGTAAGCGATCTTCTAGTGTAGGAATTTCTTTTGGCGGACGATCACTTGAAATTACAATTTGCTTACTTTCTTCGTGCAACGCGTTAAATGTATGGAAAAACTCTTCCTGTGTTTGTTCTTTTCCAGCAAGAAATTGAATATCATCTATAAGTAAAACATCAACGTTCCGATATTTATTACGAAAATCAACGGCCTTATTATCACGAATAGAATTAATAAATTCATTTGTAAATTTTTCAGATGACAGATAAACAACTTTTGCGTTTGGATTATGCTCGATGACATAATGACCGATTGCATGCATTAAATGCGTTTTCCCGAGCCCAACTCCCCCGTAAATAAATAAGGGATTGTACGCTTTAGCAGGCGCCTCAGCTACGGCTAACGAAGCTGCATGGGCAAAGCGATTGCCAGAACCGATTACAAAGGTATCAAATATATATTTTGGATTAAGCATGCTTTGCGGGAAATGATTAGGTTCATCATGCATTGTTTTATCTTTTTTAACAGGAGGATAGTCAAATTCCTCTTCTGTTTGACTTTGCGGAATGATGAAGCGAATCTCAAGTTCCGCGCCCATTAAATGAATGATTGTTTCCGAAATAAGTTCTGAATAGTGAGATTCTAACCAATCACGCGCAAATTCATTTGGAGCTGTAATAGTTAAAACGTCCTTTTTTAAAGAATAAGCTTTTGTAGATTTAAGCCATGTTTCGTAGCTAGGCTTACTTACTTTTTTCTCTAGTTCTTTTAAGGTGTTATTCCATAAATCTGAAATGTTTTCCAAAGTTGTCCCTCCTTTACAAAAGATGATCAGCAAACCAAGTGTTTAATGTTTGTATAACCCAACAAAACAACACTGTATATTTATACGCAACACTTTTTAAAAGTGAAAAATCGGTTTAAATACGAGATAGAGTTTTCGACAAAAAAACACATTGTGGAAAACTTCTTGTACACATGTGTTTAAACATGTCCACAAGTTATTCACAAATTGTGGATAAATGATAATTGTGGAAAACTTGTCCAAGGTGAAAACACAACTATAATATCAAAAAAAGATAGCAATAGCAATGTATTTCAAAAAGTTATCCACAAAATCAATACCTTGTGGAATAAACTTGTCCACAATACGATATACTGTGTAAAAACAAAAAATGAATTGTGGATATAAAAAAGTGGCGGAAAAAATTATCCACAACCGATAGAATGTATTGTGAACAACGTTGTGAATAGGTAGAAAATGAATATTTTATTAAAATTTTGAGAAGCATTGACATTCTCCTACCAAATTAACTATAATTTATAGGACTGTCTTTAACAGTTATTCCTCAGGGAGGTGTCATATAATGAAAAGAACTTATCAACCAAATAAACGTAAGCGCAGCAAAGTACATGGTTTCCGTAGCCGTATGAGCACAGCGAACGGACGTAAAGTTTTAGCAGCTCGTCGTCGTAAAGGTAGAAAAGTATTATCTGCGTAGGCCACTGATCGTTCAGTGGTCTTTTTTCTAGTAATTATGAATTTTCCGCTGGCGAAATACAGGAGTGTTCAATTGATATGAAGAAAAAGAATCGTGTAAAGAAGAATGAGGAATTTCAAGCTGTTTTTCAAAAGGGGACATCAAATGCTAATCGTCAATTTGTTGTATACCAATTAGAGAAGCCTGATCAACCATATTTTCGAATTGGTCTTTCTGTTAGTAAAAAGTTAGGGAATGCGGTCATGCGTAATCGAATTAAACGAATGATTCGTCAAGCTTTTACGGAGTTAAAAGATGAGATAGATTCTGGAAAAGATTTTGTTATAATAGCAAGGAAGCCTTGTTCAGAAATGGACTATGAACAATTAAAGAAAAGCTTAATTCACGCTCTGCACCGCTCGGGAGTAAAACTGGCAAAAAGTAGCGAAATAAGAGGAAAATGAATTACACTATATACATACCTAAACAAGGAGGAGCAGGCTGTGAAAAAAAAGATAAGTTTACTGGTCATGCTTATTGCTGTAATGGCAATTTCTGCTGGCTGTAATCAAACAAATCAGCCGATTACACCGCAAAGTACGGGAATTTGGAATGAATATTTTGTATACCCACTTTCTCAGCTAATCACGTATTTTGCAAAATTATTTGGCAATAACTATGGTTTATCGATTGTTGTCACGACTCTTATTATTCGTTTTGCGTTATTACCATTAATGATTAAGCAAACGAAGAGTACGAAAGCAATGCAAGCATTGCAACCTGAAATGGCAAAGCTAAAAGAGAAATACAGCTCTAAAGATCAAGCGACTCAGCAAAAATTACAACAAGAAATGATGCAATTGTATCAAAAACATGGTGTAAATCCGTTGGCTGGGTGTCTACCAATTTTTATTCAAATGCCAATTTTATTTGCATTTTACCATGCAATTATGAGAACAGCAGAAATTAAACAACATACTTTTTTATGGTTTGATTTAGGTCATGCTGATCCATATTATATTCTTCCAATTATTGCAGCGATTACGACGTTTATTCAACAAAAGCTTGCAATGGCTGGTACTGCTGGACAAAATCCGCAAATGGCAATGATGATCTGGCTTATGCCTATCATGATTTTAGTTTTCGCAATTAATTTCCCGGCTGCACTATCTCTTTACTGGGTAGTAGGTAACATCTTCGGTATTTTACAAACATATTTGATCAAAGGGCCGGATATTAAGGCTAGTAAGGCAGGAGGATCAAGTAAGTGAGTATGATTACTGCTAAAGGACAAACAGTCGAACAGGCAGTGCAATCCGCATTAGAACAATTACAAGTATCAAAAGATAAAGTGGAGATACACATTATTGATGAGGGGAAAAAAGCTTTTCTCGGTTTCATTGGAGGGCGTCCTGCTATTGTAGAGGTCTTTGTAAAAAAAGATCCTGTAGAAGAAGCGGAACTTTACTTGAAAAGTATCATAAAAGAAATGGATGTTGATGTAACTGTTGGAAAAGAGGTAAAAGGACGCGACGTTCATTTTACACTTTCTGGTAGTGAGGTCGGTATATTAATTGGAAAAAGAGGGCACATACTGAATTCTTTACAATATGTAACAAAGCTTGTTGCGAATCGTAGCACGAAACAATATATTGGTGTAACAATTGACGCTGAAAATTATCGTGATAAACGAAAAGATACGTTAGAGTCACTTGCACTTCGATTGGCAAAGCAAGCTAGTAATACGAGAAAAAGAATCGTGTTAGAACCAATGCCTTCTTTTGAAAGAAAAGTTATACATCAAGCACTTGCGAATCATCCATATGTGATCACAACATCTGAAGGGAAAGAACCATATCGGCATGTTGTCGTATCTCCGAAATAAAGTGAAACTTCCAGCCTGAGGGATGTAACCTAAACGGTTGGCTAGTTAAACGAATCAGGCTCTTATGGGCAGCCTATCTGCTTTGAATTTCTTAGAAAATCGAGGTGGGAGACCGTCCTTTAGAGCGGGATAAACCGGTAACTCATTTGAGTGCCGGTTTTTTACTGGATAAAGTGAAACTTCCATCAGTGGTTTTTTTTTTCATTCCCCACTGATGGAAGACTCTCACCAATCGGGCTTTTACGGGAACTATTTTCCTCGCTTCTCTCGGGGGGCTTACTTCCTGCGAATAGCGGGATAAAATGTGAAGACAGGAATTTGTCTGTGGATAAACAAATCGCACTAAACTTATACACAGTGGATAAGTTTAGTGCGATTTATGAGAGGACATAATAAAATAAGTTATTATTCTTTTTTACACAGTTTCGTTATGGTATCCTAATAATTTAGTGAAAGAAAAAATCGTATTGAATATAGAGAGAAATAAGCAAGTGAGGTGAAAGGACATGGAATTTGATACAATTGCTGCAATTTCCACAGCTCTTGGGGAAGGTGCAATTGCCATTGTTCGAGTAAGTGGAGATGATGCGGTAGAGAAGGTAAATCGCATTTTTAAAGGGAAAGATTTAACGACAGTGCCATCTCATACAATTCAGTATGGGCATATTGTGGATTTAGATACAAATAAGGTTATTGAAGAAGTTATGGTTTCAATTATGCGGGCACCAAAGACATTTACGCGTGAAGATATCGTTGAGGTAAATTGTCATGGTGGCCTTGTTTCTGTAAATAAAGTATTACAACTTATTTTATCGCAAGGTGTTCGGTTGGCAGAGCCAGGGGAGTTTACAAAGCGTGCTTTTTTAAATGGACGTATTGACTTATCGCAAGCAGAAGCGGTTATGGATTTAATTCGTGCGAAAACGGATCGTGCAATGAATGTTGCGATTAACCAAATGGAAGGTCGTTTATCAAAATTAATTGGTCGTCTGCGTCAAGAAATTTTGGAAACATTAGCTCATGTAGAAGTGAATATTGACTACCCGGAATACGATGATGTAGAAGAAATGACGCACGGGGTTTTAATTGAGAAGGCGGAATACGTTCGATCAGAAATTGGGAAGTTACTGCAAACTTCAAAGCAAGGAAAAATTTTGCGTGAAGGAATTGCAACGGCTATTATTGGAAGACCGAATGTTGGAAAGTCATCTTTATTAAATAGTCTTGTACAAGAAAAGAAAGCGATTGTAACGGATATAGCGGGAACGACTCGAGATGTTATTGAAGAATACGTGAACGTGCGCGGTGTACCGCTTAAATTGATTGATACAGCTGGAATTCGTGAAACAGAGGATATCGTAGAACAAATAGGTGTAGAGCGTTCAAAAGAGATGATGAATAAAGCAGATTTAGTTCTTCTAGTTGTAAACTATAGCGAAGTGTTAACAAACGAAGATGAAGAATTATTCCGAGCAGTGCAAGGAAAAGACTTTATTGTCATTGTAAATAAAACAGATTTGCCGCAGCAAATTGATATGGAGCGCGTTGTACAATTGGCTGGTTCAGCTCGTGTTATTACAACGACTTTAATCGAAGAAAAAGGTGTAGATGAGCTAGAGCAGGCAATTGCTGATCTCTTCTTTGAAGGAGCAATTGAAGCGGCAGATATGACATATGTATCGAATGCGCGTCACATTGGTTTATTAACACAAGCAGAAAAGACGATTGGCGATGCAATCGAGGCTATTCATAGCAGCGTACCAATTGATATGGTGCAAATTGATTTAACAAGAACGTGGGAAATACTTGGTGAAATTACGGGAGACACTGTACACGAAAGTTTAATTGATCAGTTATTCTCCCAATTTTGTTTAGGAAAGTAATCGTAAGGAGGAATGGAAAATGGGATACAACGCTGGTTCTTATGATGTTATTGTAATTGGTGCAGGTCATGCGGGGTGTGAAGCTGGTTTAGCAGCAGCTCGTATGGGAGCAAAAACATTAATGTTAACAATTAACTTAGATATGGTTGCGTTTATGCCGTGTAACCCTTCGGTTGGTGGGCCTGCAAAGGGAATTGTTGTTCGTGAAATAGATGCGCTTGGCGGTGAGATGGGAAGAAACATTGATAAAACGCATATTCAAATGCGTATGTTAAACACAGGAAAAGGTCCGGCAGTACGTGCGCTTCGTGCTCAAGCAGATAAATTTGCGTATCAACATGAATTGAAAAAAACAATTGAAGAAACACCAAATTTAACATTGCGTCAAGCTATGGTTGAACGCTTAATTGTAGAAGACGGCGTATGTAAAGGTGTTGTTACACAAACGGGAGCGGAATACACAGCGAAAACAGTTGTTATTACAACAGGTACGTTTTTACGCGGTGAAATTATCGTTGGAGATTTAAAATATTCAAGTGGGCCAAATAACCAACAACCATCAGTGAGATTATCGGAGCACCTAGAAGAACTTGGATTTGAGCTTGTGCGTTTTAAAACGGGTACGCCTCCACGTGTAAATAGTAATACAATTGATTATAGCAAAACAGAAATTCAACCAGGTGATGATACACCACGTGCATTTTCTTTCGAGACAACGAAGTTCATCATGGATCAAATTCCGTGTTGGTTAACATATACAAGTGAGGAAACACACCGTTTAATCGATGGAAATTTACATCGTTCTGCTATGTATTCTGGCATGATTAAAGGAACAGGTCCGAGATATTGTCCTTCAATTGAAGATAAGGTTGTCCGTTTCCACGATAAACCACGTCATCAAATCTTCTTAGAGCCAGAAGGACGAAATACACAAGAAGTATATGTACAAGGTCTATCGACAAGTCTGCCGGAAGATGTACAACGTGAGATGTTAAAGACCATTCCTGGCTTAGAAAACGTAGAAATGATGCGTACGGGATATGCAATTGAGTATGATGCAATTGTACCAACGCAGCTGTGGCCAACGCTTGAAACAAAGAAAATAGAAAATTTATATACAGCAGGACAAATTAATGGAACATCTGGTTATGAAGAAGCAGCAGGTCAAGGTTTAATGGCGGGTATTAATGCGGCTTGTCGTTCATTAGGTAAAAAAGAAGTGATTTTAAATCGTTCAGATGCGTATATTGGCGTTTTAATTGATGATTTAGTAACAAAAGGTACAAATGAACCATATCGCCTATTAACATCTCGTGCAGAATACCGCTTATTATTACGTCATGACAATGCAGACCTTCGTTTAACAGAAATTGGACATGAAATTGGTTTAATCCCAGAAGAGCGTTATGAACGTTTTACAGTAAAAAAAGAGCAAATTGAAAAAGAAAAAGAACGTTTATCCAGTATTATTATTAAGCCGCGTCCTGAAGTACAAGAGTTAATTCGTGGAGCTGGCGGAAGTGAACTAAAGGATGGTATACGTGCGAGTGATTTATTACGCCGTCCAGAAATGACATATGAGCATATTCATCTTCTTGCTCCAAGTGAAGAAAAGGTTAACGATGAAGTGGCAGAGCAAGTTGAGATTCAGCTTAAGTATGAAGGGTATATTGAAAAATCTTTACAACAAGTAGATCGTATGAAGCGTATGGAAAGTAAAAAAATTCCGGTTGATATTGATTACGATGCAATTTCTGGAATAGCTTCTGAAGCACGTCAAAAATTAAAGGATGTCCGTCCGCTATCTATGGGCCAAGCATCTCGTATTTCCGGGGTAAATCCAGCTGATATTTCCATCTTACTTGTGTATATAGAACAAGGAAAAATTGCACGAGTATCGAACAAATAAATAGTTAGGGGATATAGCGAGATGAATATAGAACAATTTCAATCTATGCTAGTAGAAAGAGGTATTACTCTTTCTGCTAGGCAGTTAGAGCAATTTGAAATCTATTTTGAGACGTTAGTTGAGTGGAATGAAAAAATGAACTTAACAGCAATTACAGAGAAGGAAGAAGTATATTTAAAGCACTTTTTTGATTCTATTACAGCTGCTTTCTATCATGATTTTTCAAGGCCATTTTCTGTTTGTGATGTTGGTGCAGGAGCGGGTTTTCCTAGCATCCCTTTAAAAATCTGTTTTCCAAATTTAAAAGTCACAATTGTCGATTCCTTGCAAAAACGTATTACGTTTTTAAATCATTTAGCAACAAAATTAGAATTAACTGACGTAGCATTTTGTCATGATCGTGCTGAAACATTTGGAAAAAAAGAAGGTGTACGTGAATCCTTTGATATTGTAATGGCACGCGCTGTTGCTCGTCTCTCTGTCTTAAGTGAATTGTGTTTACCGCTTGTGAAAGTAGGGGGAACATTTATTGCAATGAAAGGTTCGGCCGCAAACGAAGAAATTGAGAATGGCAAGTATGCTCTGCAAGTGCTTGGTGGTGAATTGAAAGGAATTGCTACGTTCCAATTACCATTTGAGGAAAGCGAACGTAACATCTTATTGATTGAGAAAAAGAGAAAAACACCAAATAAATATCCGCGTAAGCCAGGGACACCGAATAAATTACCTATTGAAAAATAAATCTTATTAGACGTAAGATTAAGTTATATAAAGTGAAACTTCTATCAGTAAGTTTGTTTATCATCACTGATGGTTAGTTGAACGATTCGGGCTTTTTACAGGCAGTTATCCACCACCTTTTTTTGGATCCTCATAATATTGAGGCGGGGACTTACTGCCCGTTAGAGCGGAATAAAGACGTAAATGTTTCACATGAAACATTTTTGTATAGAGTATTCAATAGGATTCAAAGGTGGTGGAATATGTATGAGAAACACGTTTTCTCGTTTATTTGGCTTTGGAGAGAAAGAGGCTGAATTAGCACTACAAGAAGAAAGCCATGAAGAGATAAAGCAAATTTCGTTATCAAAAATTGTTCCAAATCGCTATCAGCCACGTACAATTTTTGATGATGCCCGTATTGAAGAGCTCGCTCTTACAATTCATACGCATGGATTAATTCAACCGATTGTTGTTCGTCAGTATGAAGAAGAGAAATATGAGATTATTGCTGGTGAAAGACGTTTTCGGGCTGCAACAAAATTAGGATGGGAAACTGTCCCGGCTATTGTTAAAAATTTGAATGATACTGAGACCGCTTCTGTTGCCCTGATTGAAAATTTGCAACGAGAAGAACTTACGGCAATCGAAGAGGCTGTTGCTTATCAAAAGTTAATTGAATTACATAATTTAACGCAAGAAGCACTAGCGCAGCGACTAGGTAAAGGGCAATCTACAATTGCAAACAAACTAAGATTATTAAAGTTGCCAGAAGATGTTAAACAAGCGTTATTAGAGAAGAGTATTACAGAACGTCATGCTCGTGCCCTTATTCCGCTTAAAAATGAAGAGCTTCAATTAAAAGTTTTACAAGAAATTATTGAAAAACAATTTAATGTGAAGCAAACAGAAGATCGAATTGCTAAATTGTTAGAAGAAACGAAGCCGAAACGAAAAGCAAAGCAAAAAGCAGTAAGTCGCGATATGCGTATTGCAATGAATACAATTCGTCAATCTTTACAAATGGTTGCGAATAGCGGCTTGAATGTGAATTCGGAAGAAGAAGAATTTGATGAATACTATCAAATTACAATTAAAATTCCAAAAAAGAAGTAAGAAAGATAGAACCATAGAAAAAAGACCTCAACGTTGGAAGAGGTCTTTTTGTTTTGTCACGTATTAATGTAAGACCTCTCTGATGGAAGTTTCACTTTATAAGTACTATATTTTCTTTTAAAATTAAGAAGGAGTTTGTAAATAAATTTTGAAGTTTAATATACAGAAACAAAAGAAACAGGATTGTTTCATGTTAAAATAAAAACAATCATTTGTAGAATAAGACAGAAAGGTTGAAAGTAGGTGACATCATGGGGAAAATCATTGCCATTGCTAATCAAAAAGGTGGTGTTGGAAAAACAACAACATCGGTAAATTTAGGAGCTGGATTGGCACAAGTAGGAAAAAAAGTACTTCTTGTTGATATTGATGCACAAGGGAATGCAACGACAGGAGTCGGAATTGAAAAATCAGATTTAAATGAATGTATTTATAATGTGCTTGTAGAAGATACAGATGTTCGTGAGGTTATAAAGAGAACAGCAACTGAAAATCTAGATGTGCTTCCCGCTACTATTCAGCTAGCAGGAGCTGAAATAGAACTTGTACCGACAATTTCCCGGGAAGTTCGCCTGCAGCGTGCGCTGCAGCCAATTCGTGATGAGTATGATTATATTATTATTGATTGTCCCCCATCTTTAGGTTTATTAACCATTAACGCATTAACTGCTGCAGATTCTGTTATTATTCCTGTTCAATGTGAGTATTACGCCTTAGAGGGGTTAAGTCAATTGTTGAATACAGTTCGCCTTGTACAAAAGCATTTAAATAAAAATTTAGCAATTCAAGGTGTTTTACTAACAATGTTGGATGCTCGTACAAACTTAGGGTTACAAGTAATTGATGAAGTGAAGAAATATTTCCGAGATAAAGTATATAGTTCGATTATTCCGCGTAATGTGCGTTTAAGTGAAGCGCCGAGTCATGGTAAACCAATTATGATGTATGATGCTAAGTCGAGGGGGGCGGAAGTGTATTTAGATTTAGCAAAGGAAGTGATTGCAGGTGGCTAAAGGACTAGGAAGAGGGATTAATGCGTTTTTTCCAGATTTGGATGTGAAAGAGGAAGAAACAATTCAAGAATTGCAAGTAAACGAATTACGTCCTAACCCATATCAGCCGCGTAAATATTTTCACAAGGAAGCAATTCAAGAGCTAGCATCATCCATTAAAGAACATGGAATTTTACAACCGCTTATTGTTCGAAAAAGTATTAAAGGATATGAAATTGTTGCAGGAGAACGAAGATTTCGTGCCGCTAAAGAAGCAAATCTCGAAACGGTTCCTGTTGTTGTTCGAGATTTAAATGAGCAACAAATGATGGAACTTGCGCTATTAGAGAACTTGCAACGTGAAGATTTAACGCCTATTGAGGAGGCGTTAGCGTATCAAATGCTCATGGAACAACTTAAGGTAACGCAAGAACAGTTAGCAAAGCGGCTTGGGAAAAGTAGGCCACATATTGCTAACCACATTCGTTTACTATCCCTCCCACCTTTTGTACAAGAGATGATTTCAAATGGAACGATTTCTATGGGACATGGACGAACATTGCTTGCTTTAAAAGATAAAACACAAATCAATAGTTTATTACAACGAATTGAAAAAGAAGGATTAAATGTCCGGCAGTTAGAACAAATTATTCAGCAGATGAATGAATATGTTTCACGTGAAACAAAGAAACAAAAACCAGAAAGAAATATCTTTTTCGAGGAGCAAGAAACGGTGTTACGAGAGCGATTTGGAACTGCTGTGAAAATTAAAGAAACGAAGCAAGAAAAAGGAAAAATTGAAATTCAATTTTTCAATAAGGGTGATTTACAACGTATTTTAGAACTTTTAGCAGGAGAACAATAAAAATAAACCATCTCTACTTATAGATGGTTTATTTTTTTCATTACAGCAAGTTTTTTATCTGTTTCAATAATACTTTTCGCAATGCTGGTAGCCATGTTCATAACAAGGTTTAATCTTGTGTTTTGCAGTACAAAGAATTCCATAAATCCATTTAAATTTACAATGCCATGGATATGCATATCACCAATTGCAGGGAGTTTTTTATTCATAGCGGCTCCAGGTTTACTAGGTCCTTTTCCAATTGTAATGGAACCAATATTTTGAGATTTTCCTAGACATGCATCAATTGCGATAATAAAGGGATTCATAAATGTTTTGTGTATTTCTGTAATCGTTTCTTCTAAGTTTAAAGCATGGACTGGTGATTCTAATGTTCCGTATAAATGAAAATTTTGAATGTTATAATCTTGTAGTTTTGAACCAACAAGGGGGCCTAATGCATCACCTGTTGATCGGTCTGTCCCAATACAAAGTACAATAAGTGGAGGGTTTGTTTCGATTGGGAGATGAGAGAGCAGAAAACTGCTAATTGTTTGATTGCAATTTGCATCATGATGCATAACCTGCTGCGAATCTTTTTCAAAAAAAGGTAAGCGAAAACTTCCGATATTCACGAAGCATCCATCCTTTAATAGAATTTATCGAATTCATATGAATTCGATTTTCCTAAAAACGATTGCATGTCATACATTCTTTTGAATGTATGACTTATATTGCTTTTATTGTTAGGGGAACTTCATTATTATGTTAAGTAGGAATTGAGAAATATTTCTAATTTACCCTATTGGTGGAGATGGCATTCTGTTGTAAAAAGGTGAATTATGAGTAGAAAGAAATGTATATTTTTATATCTAGATACCTTATAAAATATGAATGCTTGTGAAGTATGTCATGTAGCCTAAAGAATACTAGTACTAGTATATAAAAAAAGTTGTTATTTTATACCTTATAGAGTGTGAAAATAAAAGCGTATGAAAGAACTTTTTTCGTAAAATATAGGAGAAATTCTGTTACAATAAATAATGAATATGAGGTAGAAAGGTAGGTCGCGATGAAAGGACTTCACGACTTATATACAAAACTTACAAACTGGTTGTTAGATATGGGATTGTGGGAAAATATTGGTCTTGGTTTACTGCAAATTGCACTTATTTTGCTTATTTCAAGTATAGTTATTCGAATTGGCAGGGCAATTATCAGTAATGCTTTCAAAATAAAGACAAAATCACCAATTCAAATTTCTGAAAGAAGAACGATGACGTTAGCAAAATTATTAGAAAATATTTTTACTTATGTTATCTTTTTCGTTGTAATAATCGCTATTTTAGGGGTATTTGGAATTGATACAAAAGGATTATTAGCCGGTGCAGGAGTTGTTGGTTTAGCGGTTGGTTTTGGTGCACAAAACTTAGTCAAAGACGTTATCACGGGATTCTTCATTTTATTAGAGGATCAATTTTCAGTAGGAGACTATGTACGCTTAGGGCAATTTGAAGGAGTTATTCAAGAGATTGGATTGCGTACAACAAAAATGAAGAAATGGACAGGTGAAATTCATATTATTCCAAATGGAAATATTAAGGAAGTAACAAATTTCTCTGTTACTAATAGTGTTGCCTTTGTAGATGTATCTATTTCATATGAAAGTGATATTGAACATGCAGAAAAAGTTCTTGAAAAGTTATTGGATGAATTACCAACAAGGTATGAGCAAATGGTTGCTCGTCCGCAATTATTAGGTGTACAGAGTTTGGCGGCATCAGAAGTTGTTTTAAGGGTTACAGCTGAAGTAGAACCGATGCAACATTTTGTAGTAGCGAGAGCACTTCGTAAAGAAATTAAGAATCGTCTTGATTTACATGGTATTGAAATTCCATATCCACGTATGGTTCTATATAACCGTGAAGAGCTGATGAGTGAAAAGGCAAATTAGCAGTGAGAGGAGTTTAGAGCATGGAGCAAAAGCAATATAACTTGTACGATGTAGTAGAAATGAAAAAGGCTCATCCATGCGGTGAAAATCGTTGGAAGATTATTCGCATGGGAATGGATATTCGTATTAAGTGCGAGGGGTGCGGCCATTCGGTACTGATTCCTCGAAGAGAATTTGATCGTAAGGTGAAGAAAATACTTATAAAGCATGAAGAATAGATGAAAAAATAAACAGCGGCTGTTGCAACTGTTTATTTTTTTCGCTAGTACTATTTGTAAAAATTCGATTGGTTCAACTAATAATCAGTGCGGGGCTTTATCCCCTGCTGATGGAAGGCTCTCACCAATCGGGCTCTTATGGGCAGTTATCTCCCATCTAGCTTTTTCGCTTTCTCTGAATCTTGAGGTATGGTCTTACTGCCCATGAGTAGCGGGATAAAGTGCCTTTTCTACTTCATACAGTTTCATTTTATGAAACTGTATGAAGCTTGTCATTTTATTCGTTACTATCTATAATGATGGAAGATTGAGACATAGGAGTGAAGAATATGGGATTAACGGCTGGTATCGTTGGATTACCGAACGTAGGTAAGTCAACATTATTTAATGCAATTACACAAGCAGGTGCGGAATCTGCAAACTATCCATTCTGTACAATAGATCCAAACGTTGGAATTGTAGAAGTTCCAGATCATCGTTTAAATAAATTAACAGAACTTGTTGAACCAAAGAAAACAGTGCCGACTGTTTTTGAATTTACAGATATTGCAGGTATTGTAAAAGGTGCGAGTAAAGGTGAAGGATTAGGAAATAAATTCTTATCCCATATTCGTCAGGTAGACGCAATTTGCCAAGTAGTTCGTTGTTTTGAAGATGAAAATATTACACACGTAGCGGGTAAGGTAGATCCTATTTCAGATATTGAAACAATCAACTTAGAGCTTATTTTAGCGGATTTAGAATCTGTTGATAAGCGCATTGATCGCGTGGCAAAATTAGCGAAGCAAAAAGATAAAGATGCTGCATTTGAACACGAAATTTTAGTCCGTTTAAAAGAAGCATTTGAAGAAGGTAAACCAGCTCGTACAGTTGAATTTACAGAAGAGCAAATGAAAGTAGTAAAAGGTCTTCACCTATTAACAATAAAAGAAATGCTATATGTAGCAAACGTTGGTGAAGATGATGTAATGGATCCATCTGGAAATGAATATGTACAAATTGTAAAAGAATTTGCTGCAAAAGAAAACTCTCAAGTAATTGTTGTTTGCGCAAAAATTGAATCAGAAATTGCTGAGTTAGATGAAGAAGAAAAGAGAGTCTTCCTTGAAGAACTAGGCATTGCGGAATCTGGTTTAGATCAATTAATTCGTGCAGCGTATGATTTATTAGGGTTGGCTACTTATTTTACAGCGGGTGTACAAGAAGTACGTGCTTGGACATTTAAAACAGGAATGAAAGCACCGCAATGTGCGGGAATCATTCATACAGATTTTGAACGTGGATTTATTCGTGCAGAAACAGTATCTTATGATGACTTAATGGAAAATGGTTCTATGACAGCTGCCAAAGAAGCTGGAAAAGTACGATTAGAAGGAAAAGAATACGTTATGAAAGACGGAGATGTTGTACACTTCCGCTTTAATGTATAATTTTTTTATTTCCTAGGAAAAAAATAAAGTGAAACTTCCATTAGCGGGGGAATGAAGCCCCCCGCTGATGGAAAGCTCTCACCAATCGGGCTCTTACGGACGGTTATCCCCCACCTAGCTTCTTCGCTTTCTCTGAATCTTGAGGTGGGGATCTTACTGCTCACGAGTAGCGGGATAAAGTATTTAACTTGGCAAATTCATTAGGTTTGCCAAGTTTTTTATGTTTCCGTCAGTTGCTTCCTCTAACTTACTATGATATAATCTAAACTCGTGAGTAATTACTATAAATTAATTGCTCCTTGCCCAGTATGGGCCGTTTAGACCAAAAGGAGGTGAAAGTGTAATGAAAAAGTACGAAATCATGTACATCATTCGTCCAAACATGGAAGAAGAAGCTCAAAAAGCTTTAGTTGAACGTTTTGCAGGCGTTTTAACTGAAAATGGTGCAGAAATCATTAACACAAAAGATTGGGGTAAGCGTCGTTTAGCTTACGAAATCAACGACTTACGTGACGGTTTCTACATGATCTTAAACGTAAATTCTAATCCAGAAGCGATTAATGAATTCGATCGTTTAGCTAAGATCAGCGAAGATATCATTCGTCACATCGTTGTTAAAAACGAAGAATAATCATTAAGATATATAGGGAGAGTGGTTCGATTGATGAATCGTGTTATACTCGTTGGTCGTTTAACTAAGGACCCTGACTTACGTTACACGCCAAACGGTGTTGCAGTAGCTACTTTCACGTTAGCTGTGAATCGCGCATTTACGAATCAGCAAGGTGAGCGTGAAGCTGACTTTATTAACTGTGTAATATGGCGTAAACAAGCAGAGAACGTGGCGAATTATTTGAAAAAAGGTAGCTTAGCAGGCGTAGATGGACGTCTTCAAACTCGTAATTACGATGGACAAGATGGTAAGCGTGTATATGTAACAGAAGTTCTAGCGGAGAACGTACAGTTTTTAGAACCGCGTAATAGCGGTGGTGAGCAACGCGGTTCATTCAATCAGCAACCATCGGGAGCAGGATTCGGAAATCAAGGCTCTCAAAACCCATTTGGTCAATCTGGTAACAATGGCAATAATGCTGGCTTTACTAGAAATGACGATCCATTTGCAAATGTAGGTCAACCAATCGATATTTCGGATGATGACTTACCATTTTAATGGTATAGAACGAATATTTTAAAACAGAATGGAGGGAAATGAACATGGCAGGTGGACGCAAAGGTGGACGTGCGAAACGTCGTAAAGTATGTTTCTTTACATCTAACGGTATCACTAACATCGATTACAAAGATGTAGATTTATTAAAACGCTTCGTATCTGAGCGTGGTAAAATTTTACCACGTCGTGTAACAGGTACTAGCGCAAAATACCAACGCAAATTAACAGTTGCAATCAAACGTGCTCGTCAAATGGCACTTTTACCATATGTTGGTGAATAATAACGCATGAAATGCACAGTAGAGTGTCACTCTACTGTGCATTTTGCTATTCTTTTCTTTTTTATCCCATATTAATGGATAGTAAGACCCCCACCTCAAGATTTAAAGAGAAACAAGGGAGATAGGTGGGGGATAACTGCTGGCATGTGCCCGATTGGGCGGGATTTCCATCAGTAGGCGATGAAAAAACACTGATGGAAGTTTTATTTTATAAGAAAGAAGGTGTGAATAATGAAGCGTACACGACTCATTACAGAAGGAGCAGTTTTACTTGCTTTATATGCTGTCTTGCTTCTTGCTTCTCTGTATATGCCTATTTTAGGGATTGTATGTATATTTGCATTGCCGTTGCCATTTCTTATTTTTACGATAAGATACCCATTAAGTAGTGCTTTTATATTATTAGGAGCAGCGATGCTTGTAACACTTATTGTTAGTTCGCCTCTTAGTATTGTGAATACAATTATGTTCGGAATAACAGGTATTGTATTAGGACATATGTATAAAAAGAAAAAGAGTATTATTGAAATTTTATTAGTAGGGACACTTGTATATCTTGTAAGTTTTGTATTGCTGTATGTTGTCAGCGTGAAGTTTTTTAATATCGACTTTATTAAACAAATGGAAGACATGTTTAAGCAATCCATGGAACAAAGCGAGAAATTTATGAAAATGGCAGGTACACCTGTAAATGAAGAGCAACTAGCTGAATTGAAAAAGGTGGGTAATACAATTCGTTTGCTTGCACCAACTTTACTTGCTATGGGATCACTTTTTTATTCTTGGATTACAATTTTAATTTCTAATCGTGTTTTAAAACGATTAAAGTACACGACGGAATCTTGGCCGAAATTTCGTGATATACAAATTCCTAAGAATATTGTTTGGTTATACGTCGTTGTTGTTTTACTGTCCTCTTTTACAAAAATAGAAGCAGGATCATATTTAGAAATGGTGTTTTTAAATTTATCGGCAATTTTCTCCTTGTTACTGCTGTTTCAAGGTTTTTCATTCCTTGCTTTTTTTACAAATGCAAAAGGATATAATAAGGCTATTCTAATCTTAGTTTTTGTTGTAGGTTTGTTTGTACCAGTTTTGTTCCCTCTTGTGACAATCTTAGGTATAATTGATTTAGGCTTTTCGTTACGGTCGAAAGTACAGGTAAAATAAGTAGTTGAAAAAGTGCTTTTTATAAGCATTTTTTTGTAACGAAACATAGAAATATAAACCTTTATCCTGCACGTAATGGGACTGTAAGACTCTGTAAATGGGGATAAGTCTGGTGGATTTGACTAAATATCAGTAGGGAATGAAGACCTGACTGATAGAAGTTTCACTTTATAGGAGTTGTATATATGCCTGAATTTTATAAGAAACAGCGGTTTTTGTATCCTGTTTATGTGTTGGCATTTCTAGCGTTTGTACTCATTACAATTCTCGTTTATTTTCATTGGTTGACGGGGATGATTTCCTTCGTTGTCTTTTGTATTGTTTTATTTTTTACTATTAAATTTGAGCTTGCATTTCAAAAACGTTTTGAAAAGTATACGAATGATACGATTACAAGAGTTAAAAAGGTAAGTAATGAGGCTTTCAATCAAATGCCAATTGGAATTTTACTATATAATAAGGATTATGGAATCGACTGGGCAAACCCATATTTATCTTCCTGTTTAGGGCAGCATTCGTTAGCTGGATGGCACCTGTATGATCTATCAGAGACCCTACTTCTATTTACAAAAGGTGAAACAGCTAATGATATTGTATCTTTGAACAATCGGAAATTTCGTGTGTTTGCCAGGAAAGAAGAAAAGTTAATTTATTTCTTTGATGTGACAGAGCAAACAGAGATTGAGAAAATGTATGAAGACCAAAGAACGGTACTCGCTGTCATCTATTTAGATAACTATGATGAAGTTACGCAAGGACTAGATGATCAATTGCGTACAAACATTACAAGCCATGTTACATCTTTGTTGAATGAATGGGCTGTGAAACATGGAGCTTATTTGAAACGTGCTTCATCTGAGCGTTTTTTCGTTGTGTTAAATGAAAGTATTTTAGCGCAAATGGAGAAAGGGAAATTTGATATTTTAGACCAAGTACGTGAAGAAACGTCTAAACGAAATATTCCTCTTACATTGAGTATTGGTGTTGGTTCTGGTGATTTATCGTTAGCAGAGCTTGGGGCTATGGCGCAATCAGGTCTTGATTTGGCACTTGGACGAGGTGGAGATCAAGTGACAATTAAACAAGCTACAGGGAAAGTAAAGTTTTATGGCGGGAAAACGAATCCGGTGGAAAAACGCACTCGTGTACGTGCACGCGTTATTTCGCATGCTCTAAAAGATCTTGTGTTAGAAAGCAGCAATATCATTATTATGGGGCACAGGGCACCGGATATGGATGCAATTGGAGCTGCAATTGGGATTTTAAAAGTAGCACAGCTGAATGAACGCCAAGGATATATCGTATTAGATGAAAATGATTCTGATAAAGGAATTAAGCGTTTAATGGACGAAGTTAAGCAGCACGAGGAATTATGGTCGCGCTTTATTACACCGCAGCAGGCGCTTGAATTTGCAAATGATGATTCGCTTCTTGTTGTAGTGGATACACATAAGCCGTCCATGGTCATGGAAAAAAGGTTGCTTGATAAGATTGAAAATGTAGTTGTAATTGACCATCATCGCCGCGGTGAGGACTTTATTGAGGACCCGTTGCTTGTTTATATGGAACCATATGCATCTTCTACGGCAGAACTTGTAACAGAGCTGTTGGAATATCAGCCTAAGCGCTTAAAAATGAATATGCTAGAGGCGACGGCTTTACTTGCGGGCATTATTGTGGATACCAAGAGTTTTACATTCCGCACTGGAGCACGCACATTTGATGCAGCCTCGTATCTTCGTTCACATGGTGCAGATACTGTATTGGTACAAAAGTTATTAAAAGAAGATATGGAGCATTATTTACAGATTGCAAAAACAATCCGAAATGCGTACATTTATAAAAATGGAATTGCGATTGCAAAGGTAGATGGCGATGGGTTTTATGATCAAGTCTTAATTGCACAATCAGCTGATACATTGCTGACAATGACGGGAATAGTCGCTTCTTTCGTAATTGCACAGCGTAGTGAAACTGTTATTGGTATTAGTGGACGTTCTTTAGGAGAGGTAAATGTACAGCTTATTATGGAGCATTTAGGTGGGGGCGGTCATTTAACAAACGCCGCAACGCAAATGCAAGACATATCGATTGATGAAGCAGAAGCAAAACTACAATCTGTTATAAATGAGTATTTAGAGGGAGGAACACAATCATGAAAGTAATTTTTCTAAAAGACGTAAAAGGTAAAGGTAAAAAAGGGGAAGTAAAAAACGTACCAGACGGTTATGCGAATAACTTTTTACTAAAACAAGGTCTTGCAGTTGAAGCAACAAACGCAAATGTGAAAACATTAGATGCGAAGAAACGCAAGGAAGAAAAAGATGCAGAATTAGAGCTTGAAAAATGCAAGGAATTAAAAGAAACTCTAGAAAAATTAACAGTAGAGTTAAAAGCGAAATCAGGTGAAGGTGGCCGTTTATTTGGTTCTATAACAAGTAAACAAATTGTAGATGGCTTACAAAAAGCTCATAACATTAAACTTGATAAACGCAAATTTGAGATGGATGACGCAATTCGTGCGTTAGGATATACGAATGTTACTGTGAAATTACACCCACAAGTGACGGCGACAGTAAAAGTACATGTTACTGAACAATAAACAAAAGATTAAAGAGGAGGTTTGCGTATGAGTGACGTATTTGCTGATCGTACCCCTCCGCATAATATTGAGGCTGAACAAGCCGTTTTAGGGGCTATTTTTCTTGATCAAGAAGCATTAACATCAGCTTCGGAAATGCTAATGCCAGAAGACTTCTATCGAACGGCACATCAAAAAATTTATCAAATGATGCTTGATCTTTCTGATAAAGGAGAGCCAATTGATTTAGTTACTGCAACAGCAGCTCTTGCTGATCAAAATTTGTTAGAAGAAATCGGCGGTGTTTCCTATTTAGCTGAACTAGCGGAAGCTGTGCCGACAGCTGCCAATGTTGGATATTATGCGCGCATTATCGCAGAAAAATCGATTTTGCGCCGGCTTATTCGAACAGCAACGCATATTGTGTCGGATGGTTATGAACGAGAAGATGATGTAGAGAGCCTGTTAAATGAAGCAGAGAAAAAAATATTAGAAGTATCTCAGCGTACGAACACAAAGGGATTTCAAAATATTAAAGATGTTCTTGTGGCAGCTTACGATAAAATTGAATTATTGCATAATCAAAAAGGTGAAATTACAGGAATTCCAACTGGTTTCACAGAGTTAGATCGTATGACAGCGGGTTTCCAGCGTAATGATTTAATTATTGTAGCAGCGCGTCCATCTGTAGGGAAAACAGCATTTTCTTTAAACATTGCTCAAAATGTTGCTACGAAAACGGATGAAAATGTTGCGATTTTTAGTTTGGAGATGGGAGCCGATCAGCTCGTTATGCGTATGCTTTGTGCAGAAGGAAATATTGATGCGCAGCGTCTTCGTACGGGATCTTTAACTTCAGATGACTGGGCGAAATTGACGATGGCGATGGGGAGTCTCTCAAATGCAGGTATTTTTATTGATGATACACCGGGGATTCGCGTTAGTGAAATTCGGGCAAAATGCCGACGCTTGAAACAAGAACACGGTCTCGGAATGATTTTAATCGATTATTTACAACTTATTCAGGGTAGTGGGAAATCGGGTGAAAACCGTCAGCAAGAAGTATCAGAAATTTCTCGTACACTAAAAGGGCTCGCTCGTGAACTAGAAGTTCCAGTGATTGCCTTATCTCAGCTCTCTCGTGGTGTTGAGTCTCGTCAAGATAAGCGTCCGATGATGTCTGATATTCGTGAATCAGGAAGTATTGAGCAGGATGCCGATATAGTAGCCTTTTTATATCGTGAAGACTACTATGACCGGGAAACAGAAAATAAAAATACAATTGAAATTATTATTGCTAAGCAGCGTAATGGTCCAGTAGGTTCGGTTGAACTGGCGTTTGTGAAGGAATTTAACAAATTCGTAAACTTAGAACGACGTTTTGATGAGGGTCATGCACCGCCAGCTTAGTGAAGGTATAAAAAAGAAGCACATTTCTTATAATAAAATGTGCTTCTTTTTTGTTTGTGAAAAATATTTCTTACGAACAAAAGGGATAAAAGTGAAAAAAATGTTCGTTTTTAAATTGACTTCTCTTTGCATTTTGGTACAATTATATTGTTTGAAAAGTTCGTTTGAAAATTGCGGAGGTGCTTGAATAATGTCTTCAGTAGTAGTTGTAGGAACACAATGGGGCGATGAAGGAAAAGGTAAAATTACTGATTTTCTTTCTGAACATGCGGAAGTAGTTGCAAGATATCAAGGTGGAAATAACGCAGGACATACAATCGTTTTCGGCGGTGTTAAGTATAAATTGCACTTAATTCCATCTGGTATTTTTTATAAAGAAAAAATTTGTGTTATCGGAAACGGTATGGTAGTAGATCCGAAAGCATTACTTGAGGAATTAAAATATTTACATGATCGTGGTGTAAGCACTGATAATTTACGTATCAGTAACCGTGCGCACGTTATTTTACCTTATCATTTAAAACAAGATGAGTTAGAAGAAGAGCGTAAAGGTGATAATAAAATTGGTACAACGAAAAAAGGTATCGGCCCTGCATACATGGATAAAGCAGCTCGTGTTGGTATTCGTATGGCAGACCTTTTAGATCGTGAAGCATTTAAAGAAAAGCTAGAGCGCAACCTTGCGGAAAAAAATCGTTTATTTGAAAAAATGTACGATGCAGAAGGCTTCAATGCTGACGAGATTTTTGAAGAATATTATGAGTATGGACAACGAATTGCACAATACGTATGTGATACATCTGTTGTTTTAAATGATGCATTAGATGAAGGCCGCCGCGTATTATTTGAAGGTGCACAAGGCGTTATGCTTGATATCGACCAAGGTACGTACCCATTCGTTACATCTTCTAACCCAGTGGCTGGTGGTGTAACAATTGGTTCTGGTGTTGGTCCTTCTAAAATTCACCGCGTTGTAGGTGTATGTAAAGCATATACAAGCCGTGTAGGGGATGGCCCATTCCCAACTGAGTTACATGATGAAATCGGCAATCAAATTCGTGAAGTTGGTCGTGAATATGGTACAACAACAGGTCGTCCACGCCGTGTTGGTTGGTTCGATAGCGTTGTTGTAAGACATGCTCGTCGCGTTAGTGGTCTTACAGACTTATCTTTAAACTCTATCGACGTATTAACAGGTATTCCAACTTTGAAAATCTGTATTGGATATAAATATAACGGAGAAATTCTTGATGAAGTTCCAGCAAACTTAAACATTTTAGCAAAATGCGAGCCAGTATATGAAGAGCTTCCAGGCTGGACAGAAGATATTACAGGTGTAAGAACATTAGCTGATCTTCCTGAAAATGCAAGACATTATGTAGAGCGTGTGTCTCAATTAACAGGTATCCCATTATCTATGTTCTCTGTTGGTCCAGACCGTAATCAAACAAACATTGTTCGTAACGTATACGGCCTATAATCTTGTTTTTTTCTTAAAAGTACGGTATATTGAAAAAAGAACTCATATTCAAATGAGTTCTTTTTTCATGTTTTTATAAAAAAATGAAAAAAAGTATTGCAAAAATAAAACACCTTATGATATTATAATTCTTGTCGTCACGAAACATGACATTGGTGAGTATGAGCCATTAGCTCAGTTGGTAGAGCATCTGACTTTTAATCAGAGGGTCGAAGGTTCGAGTCCTTCATGGCTCACCATTTTATTTTCGTGGCCCGTTGGTCAAGTGGTTAAGACACCGCCCTTTCACGGCGGTAACACGGGTTCGAATCCCGTACGGGTCACTTCTTTATATATTATTTTGGTCCCGTGGTGTAGTGGTTAACATGCCTGCCTGTCACGCAGGAGATCGCCGGTTCGACCCCGGTCGGGACCGCCACTTTTGTTTAATACCACAATTAGTGGTTTTATATATATGTTTTGGCTCGGTAGCTCAGTCGGTAGAGCAGAGGACTGAAAATCCTCGTGTCGGCGGTTCGATTCCGTCCCGAGCCACTCTCAGGATATTAGGTGGGCCCACTTAATATCCTTTTTATATTGTTGAATTTTACAAATGAGAGTAGTTCTTTTACAATAGAATGAGGAAGCCTCTAGCAGTTGAAGCTAGGGGCTTTTCTGTAAGGAAGGCATTAAATATGCAGGAGGAAACTAAAATGATGGGAAAGAAAATTTTAGTCGTTGATGATGAGAAGCCAATTGCAGATATTTTAAAGTTTAACTTGGAAAAAGAAGGTTTTGAAATTGTGATGGCACACGATGGCGATGAAGCAATTGAAAAAGCAAATGAAGAACAACCGGATATGGTTTTATTAGATATTATGTTACCGGGAAAAGATGGTTTAGAGGTTTGTCGAGAAATACGAAAAAACCATGAAATGCCGATTATTATGTTAACAGCAAAAGACTCTGAAATTGATAAGGTTCTTGGACTGGAACTGGGTGCAGATGACTATGTGACAAAACCATTTAGTACGCGTGAGCTATTAGCGCGCGTAAAGGCGAATTTACGTCGTCATCAACAAGGTGGAACAGCTGAAAAAGAAGAAAATACAGAGATGATTATTGGCCCAATTGTGATTAATCCAAACGCATATAGTGTAACAAAACGTGAGGAAAGCATTGAGCTAACACATCGTGAATTTGAATTACTTCATTACTTAGCGAAGCATTTAGGACAAGTTATGACACGTGAACATTTATTACAAACCGTTTGGGGTTATGATTATTTTGGTGATGTACGTACAGTAGATGTAACTGTTCGTCGCTTACGTGAGAAAATTGAGGATAATCCAAGTCATCCGACTTTAATTGTGACAAGACGCGGTGTTGGATATTACTTACGTGATCCAGAGCAGGAGTAATATATGAAGAAAGTTGGTTTTTTTCAGTCTATTCATTTAAAATTCGTATTAATTTACATGTTATTAATTTTAATGGCAATGCAAATTATTGGTGTCTATTTCGTTCGTGAGTTAGAAAAGAATCTTGTGAAGAGTTTTAAGGAATCATTAACACAACGAACGAACTTACTCGCTTACAATTTAAAGCAGGAATTTGCGAAAGAAAGAGATAAAACAAAAGATCCCACTCTTGAAGACGCGATTAAAACGAGTATAGAAGATTTTTCTTCTGATCGAAAAGCTGATATTCAAGAAGTTCGGGTAATTGATGAGAGTAGTCGTGTATTAGCGACATCACATCAATATAATCAAGGTATTGTGGGAAAAAAAACAACAGATTTATTGGTAAAGCGAGCCTTAGTGCAAAAAAAACCTGTTGAAAAAATGGAAATAGACCGCAGTACAGGGAATCGTGTGCAAGTTGTTGCTACTCCAGTTCAAGGAGATAATGAGAAACCTTTTGTAATTTATATCGTTGCTTCTATGGAAGATGTTTATAAACAAATGAAGCTTATTAATCAAATCTTTGCAACGGGAACGGTTATTGCATTGTTGGTAACGGCTGTGCTAGGTATCTTATTGGCACAAACCATTACAAGACCAATTTCAGATATGAGAAAACAAGCTATTGAAATGGCAAAGGGAAATTATTCTCGTAAAGTAAAAGTAAATGGCAATGATGAAATCGGTCAGTTAGCATTAGCGTTTAATAACTTATCTAAGAAATTGCAGCAAGCTCGTTCTTCTATGGAGAGTGAGAGAAGAAAACTTTCGTCTGTATTATCTCATATGACAGATGGGGTAATTGCAACAGATCGAAAAGGGGATATTATCTTATTAAACGATCCAGCAGAAAAAATGCTAAATGTTTCACGTGAAACAGCGTTAGATCAATCTATTTTAGAAATATTAGGCATTCAAGAAGAATACACATTAGATAATTTATATGAAGAACCAGATTCGGTTATTTTAGATTTTAGTACAAGAGATGAGCCGTATATTTTAAGAGCTAGCTTTTCTGTTATTCAAAAAGAGAATGGAAAAGTGAATGGTTTCATTGCAGTGTTATATGATGTGACGGAACAAGAGCGAATTGATGGAGAACGCCGTGAGTTTGTGGCAAACGTTTCGCATGAACTTCGTACACCATTAACAACGATGCGAAGCTATTTAGAGGCATTGGGTGAGGGGGCATGGCAAGATCCGAATATTGCACCGCAATTCTTACAGGTAACACAAGAAGAAACGGAGCGAATGATTCGACTGGTCAATGCATTATTACAGCTTTCAAAACTAGATAGTACAGAATATCGTTTAATGAAAGAATGGGTGGACTTTACACAATTCTTTAGTAATATCATTGACCGTTTTGAGATATCAAAAGAACAAAACGTATCTTTTAATCGTTCATTTTCTAAGAAATCACGTTTTATTGAAATTGATGAAGATAAAATTACACAAGTTCTTTATAATATCATTTCAAATGCATTAAAGTATTCTCCAGAAGGTGGAACAGTGACATATCGGTTACGAGAAAGAGAAGATATGTTAGAAGTAAGCATTAGCGACCAAGGGATGGGAATTCCAAAGGAGAATGTTGATAAGGTTTTTGAACGTTTCTATCGTGTTGATAAAGCTCGTTCACGTAAATTGGGTGGAACGGGATTAGGTCTAGCAATTGCCAAGGAAATGATTCAAGCCCACGGCGGATCAATTTGGGCGAAAAGTGAAGAAGGAAAAGGGACAACCATTTATTTCACGCTTCCAATGGAAAAGGAAGAAGAGGATGACTGGGGATGAATATTGAGAATTTAAAATCAGTCTTGCTAATTAATTTGGTTGTTATTAGTGTATTTCTTACTTTTAATTTATGGACCTATGTACCTGATTCTAGCAAGTTGCAAAATGCAAAATATTTACAAGATAATGCAGAGATGGAACAGAAGAGTCTTACGAATGTAATTTTTCCTTCCGTAGTTCTTTTTCATAAAGAGAATACGCATCTTGGAAGTGAGGATATAGACAGTATTAATCCATTGTATAAATTACTTGAGAGAGGAGAATTGTATGATTTTAGGGATATATCAAATGATATCCCAAAACATCAATTCCTCTCCTTTGTTCGTGGTAAAAATAAGATTGAAATGATTTTTCCTACCAATATACCTTTAGATTCTATGAAAGACGTTTTTACAATTAAAGAAAAGGTTTCAGAGTCATATAGCTTTGATCGTATACTGATTGATCTTCAAGGAAGTCGGGACGGTAATATTCCTGTATATTTCGTTTCGTATGAAAATCGCAAAGTATATCATATGGTATTAAAAGGAATTTCAGTTAAAGATCTTGACACAGCACGTGATCAATTTGCAGCTAAAGCAAGGGACTACTCTCAATATGAATTAAGTGATACGAGAGAGATATTTTTGCCAGATACGAAAACGGACAAGCAGAGTATCGTGTATTTAATAAGTAATATACCTGAAGATATATTTATAAATTCATTATTTACAGATCCTCGTTATGTAAAAAAAATGTCCGATGATCAAGAAGACACATATACAGATGGAATTCGTCTTATGCAAGTATTAAAGAAAAAGCAAATGTTGCAGTACACAAATTCAGCTATATCAGACCAATCACATATATATGGAAGTACTCTTGTTCAACGCAGCTTTGATTTTATTAATAGTCATGGTGGTTTAACAGGTGCTTATCGTTTTGATTATATGAATTCCAAAAAAGGACAAACAACGTATCGTTTATATGTTGATAGCTTACCTGTATTTAATGAAAGTGGTATGGCAACGTTGGAACAAGTGTGGGGTGTAGATGAATTAATTTCGTATAAGCGTCCATTGTTTAAGTTATCGGAAGTAAAGTATGGCGATGATCAAACAATTTCTCTTCCAGATGGTAAGACGGTGATACAATCTTTAGAGAAAAATAAAAAGGTGGATATGAAATTAATTCAAGATATTCGTTTAGGATATAAGCTTACACCAGAGCCAGGAGCAGGGCCGAACGGAAAAAACATTGCTGCAGTAAATTTAAAACCTATTTGGTATGTGGTATATGGTGAAGATGATAAAGTTTTAGAATGGAGCGTGGAGAAAGGGGGAGAGCTCATTGGATTGGAATAGGATTAAAACAATTTTTATTGTTACCTTTTTCATTTTAGATCTCTTCCTTGTTTTTCAGTTCGTTCAAAAACAAGATAGTGATCAACTTGATTATATGACGGAAACGAATATTGAAGAACAATTGAAAGCGGATAAAATTACATCTGAGGATTTGCCGAAAGAACCGACGAAAGATACGTATATTATGGCAAAAAATAAGAGTTTCTCTAATGAAGATATACATTCTTTAAAAAATCAAACGGTGTTTTTACAAGATTCTAATACCATTGTAAGTAAGCTTAAAGAGCCATTTTGGAATGCAAAAGCAACAACAAGTGATAATTATAGTGAATTTCTGCGTTCTTATGTAATTGATGGACAAAAATACAGTGCTGCAGGAAAAGCGGAAGGATCGAAAGTGTATTTTTTTCAAAAATATAAGGATAAGCCGCTATTTTATAATCAACATGGTATGATTGTTGCTGAACTAAATGAAAAGAAAGAAATTATATCGTATACGCAAACAATGCTATATGAATTTAAAGAGATGGGAGACCAAAATAAAGAGTTAGATATTATTTCTGCTCGAAATGCATTAGAAACGTTGTATACGAATACGAAAAATGAATTGAAGCAAGGGAGTCATATAAAAGGGGCAAAATTAGGATATGCAACGGTGGTAGCTCCTTCTTCCTCAAATATACAAGTTCTTGTTCCGACCTGGAATTTGTATACAGACAAAATGGATTACTTTGTAAATGCAATAGAAGGACAAATTATTAAATTAGGCAAGGACAATGAACAATGGAGTGAAGGTAAATGAGTTTGCATTTTAGTGTACTTGCAAGTGGCAGTACGGGAAATGCGCTGTATGTGGGGACAGAACGCCAAAAATTATTAGTAGATGCAGGGCTAAGCGGAAAAGCAACAGAGGCTTTGTTTCAACAAGCTGAAATAGATATAAATAACATATCTGGCATTCTTGTCACACACGAACATAGCGATCATATTAAAGGACTAGGTGTGCTAGCACGTAAGTATCATTTGCCTGTTTATGCAAATGAGAAAACATGGAACGCGATGGAACATTTAATCGGTAATATTCCAACGGAGCAAAAATTTATTTTCTCAATTGGAGAGATTAAAACATTTGGAGATATTGAAGTGGAATCATTTGGTGTTTCACATGACGCTGCTGAGCCAATGTTTTATGCGTTTCATCATAATGGAAGGAAGTTAGCGCTTATTACAGATACGGGATACGTTAGCGACCGAATGAAAGGAATTATTAAGGGAGCTAATGCTTTTGTGTTTGAAAGTAATCATGACGTTGAAATGCTACGAATGGGACGTTATCCATGGAGCATTAAACGAAGAATTTTGAGTGATGTAGGACATGTTTCTAATGAAGATGCAGCTCTTGCGATGACTGATGTGATTACGGATGAAACGAAGCATATTTATTTAGCTCATCTTAGTTTAGACAATAATATGAAAGAACTTGCTCGTATGTCTGTTGAGCAAGTTCTTGAAGAAAAAGGACTTGCTGTAGGAGAAGCATTTCAGCTGCACGATACAGATCCCAAAACACCAACTAAAATTCAATACGTATAATTCTTCATTTTGGTAAACAATAAAGGAGAATATAAATGCTTTCGGAAGGCTAGGTGAGCATAAATGTCCTTTATTGATGAAGAAGATGTTCAGATGAAACGAAAAAGAAAGCAAAAGCATAAACATATTTTTATTTCTGGTGTAGCGGGAACTATCATTGGTGCTACATTATTTGCTTTTGCTATTCCAACGTTTTCAAAACTAGGTTGGACTACAATAAGAGAAACTGAAGCAAGTGAAGAGAAACAGTATATAGCGCAGTCTGCTCCTCAAGTTGTGAATACAGGAGAGGGCTTTGTTAAGGCTGTTGACCGTGCTTCAGAAGCGGTTGTTGGTGTTATTAATATTCAGCGTGATAATTTTTCAGAAGCAGATTCCGAAGCAGGAACAGGATCTGGTGTAATTTATAAGAAGGAAAAAGGAAACGCATATATTGTAACGAACAATCATGTTGTAGCAGGAGCAAATCGCATTGAAGTAAGTTTGAGTGATGGAAAAAAAGTTCCTGGAAAGATTTTAGGAACTGATGTTGTAACAGATTTAGCTGTCTTGCAAATTGATGAAAAATATGCGAAAAAGGTCATTGACCTTGGTGATTCTACGAAAGTAAAACGTGGTGAAGCTGCGCTTGCAATCGGGAACCCTCTTGGTTTAGAATTTTCAGGTACTGTAACACAAGGGATCATTTCAGCAAATGAACGTATTGTTCCTGTTGATTTAAATCAAGATGGGCATTATGATTGGCAAGTAGAAGTACTGCAAACAGATGCGGCCATTAATCCAGGTAATAGTGGCGGGGCTCTTGTAAATGAAGCAGGGCAGCTTATTGGAATCAACTCCATGAAAATTGCTGCAAAAGAGGTAGAAGGAATTGGACTTGCAATTCCTATTTCACGAGCTGTACCAGTAATGAATGAGCTTGAAAAGTATGGAAAAGTAAGACGACCTTATGTTGGAGTTGAATTAAGATCTTTAAATGAAATTCCTACTTATTATTGGGATAAAACATTGCATCTTCCTTCTAATGTAACAGAAGGTGTATGCATTTTAGATGTGAAAAGCCCATCGCCTGGTGGAGATGCAGGTTTACACGAATATGACGTCATTGTAGCAGTGGATGGAAAAGCAGTTCAGGATATTATTGCATTCCGAAAAGTCCTATATAGTAAGAAAATTGGTGATAAAATGACGGTTACATTGTATCGTGGTGCAAAACGAGAAACAACAACTGTAAAATTAGGCAGTCAGCAGTATTAAAACAGGAGGCAGCCCCTCCTGTTTTCTGTTGTGGATAAGTGAGGTGAAATTATGAAATTACCTTGTTGTTTAGAACATGTGGAATTAGCGTTAGATATTATTGTGGATGAATGTGAAGTACCACCATTTATCCACACTGTGGATAATAAAGATAATGAGCAAAAAACGTGTGAATTTTGTCAAAATAAGGCGACATATGTTGTATCGAACACAGATTCCCACACAATATGTGGATGATAAATGTGGATATGTGGATAACTTCTGTGGATAATGTGTTTGTAAGGTGGGGAATATTTGTGAATATCTTAATTATCTCAATCGGAAAATTAAAAGAAAAATATTTAAAACAAGGCATTGAAGAGTATTTAAAACGATTATCGGCCTATGCAAAAGTGGAGATTGTTGAGTTACCAGATGAAAAAGCACCGGAGAATTTAAGTGAAGCAGAAATGCAAATGGTAAAAGAAAAAGAGGGAATTCGTATCTTAGATAGAATTTCTGATGATACGCATGTAATTGCATTAGCAATTGAGGGAAAGCAAAAATCATCAGAAGAGTTTGCTGCAAACTTAGATCGCCTTGCTACATATGGAAAGAGTAAAGTGACATTTGTTATTGGAGGATCGCTTGGGCTAAGCCAAGAAGTAATGAAGCGCTCTAATGAGTCATTGTCGTTTTCAAAAATGACGCTGCCTCATCAGTTGATGCGTTTGGTACTGGTAGAGCAGGTGTATAGAGCTTTTCGAATTAATCGTAATGAACCGTATCATAAGTAAATGAAATTCTTTATTCAAGGGTATCAACTGAATGAAAGGGGGAAGAGAAATCAAGGAATAATGATTTCTCTTCTTTTTTGTTTTAAGACTTAAAAAGAATAAAAAATTGAACCCTTTTAGGTCGTTTCTAAAAAATTTGTAACTAAATTTGAATATCGAATTCAATCATCATCGCATCGGTTTTGTTTACTGTCATTTGTTTTTACGGTGTTTATGACAGTCAAAACATTGAGAAAAGGAGTTATCACTGCATTGTTCTGAAATTCGTTCACATGGATTAAAGGTAGGATTAGTTAGAACTTCGTAGGGTCTCATCATGTCGTAATCTTCGTGTTCAAGAATGTGGCAGTGCCAAGGATAGGTTCCTGTAAATGGACCAAAACGTGCAATAATGCGGGTAACTTCGCCGGGATTGGCACGAACAGTATCTTTCCATCCTCTCTCATTTGGATCGGGTGGTATTGGCGGCCCTACTTTTAGGTTAGAACTATTTGGATCGCCAGTAAATACAGCGCGATTCAAAATTTGAAAATTGACGAGGTGCAAGTGAATCGGGTGAGTGTCTGGTGTCATATTGTACAGCTCCCAAATCTCTATCGTTCCATTATACGGGGTTTCTGTAATGGGCTGATCCCACTCCATGTTATTTAATAATGGCATAGGGCGTCCAAAATTATCAGTAGCTTCAAGTAAAGTGTTTTTTCGTATAATTACAGCATCCTGGGGATTTAGGTGCTCCAAGCAACTCAATTTTTGTGGAATTTTGCTTTTGTCAGGTCTGCAGCATGTTTGTTTGACGCGAAATTGCATAATCTGCCTTAGATCTTCAGAAGGACTTTCACCATCAGGGAATGGGGTTGGTGCGTCATTTGTTAAAATAATACTCTGACCGTTATGGTTTGAAAAATCTACAATGACATCGGCGCGTTCCGCAGGTGCAAGGATGATTTCGGACACTGGGACTGGTTTTTCCAAAAGTCCTCCATCCGTACCAATTTGGATAAAATTTTGTCCAGAGCTTAGCTGCATACGATAAAAACGAGAATTGGAGCCATTTAGAATGCGGAACCGGTATTTTCGTGGCTCAACTTCAAGATAAGGCCATACTTTTCCGTTGACTAAAATTGTGTTACCGAAAAATTCAGGGACGACTGATGGATTTGGTAATGTAGGATCGATTGGAGGCGGCGGCTGCGGGGCTGGGGGCGCCATATTTCCTGGTTGGGATGGATAGAATAGCTCACCATTGGCGTAGAACGAACGATCTTGGATGACTAGTGGAATTTCAAATTTTCCACTAGGAAGACACAATTTTTTCTCTTCTTCATCCCTGAGAAGATAGAAGCCCGCAAGGCCTGCATAAACGTTCAAACGAGTGATTCCAATGGCGTGATCATGATACCAAAGTGTTGTAGGACGTTGACAGTTTGGGTAGTAGTAGACTTTATTCACAAATGTCGGTCCAACGTTTTGAAAATCTCTTGTGAACCATGCCTCAGGATATCCATCACTTTCTGGACGAACCCGAGCTCCATGTAAATGGACAACCGTCCTAACAGGAGGTTTGTCTGGTTGCGCACCATGAACGGTTTGATCGACGGGCAGCAGGTGTTCAAAAGGTAATTTATTTTTCCATTTTACAAAAATAGGGTGATTTCTTTCTACTTCAAATGTTGGTCCAGGGTACATACCGTTGTAACCCCAGACGGTAGTCGGCGGCAAATCACGATGTAATTTTTGTTTGACTTGCTTCATCGCTACCTCATAGAATGGGATTCCATCATGGGTACCTTCTGGTTTTAAGACAGGAGGAATTGGTAATGCATCTACAAATTTTTTTAAAGACAATTAACTGCCTCCTTTTTAAAGAATCAAATATTGTTTGTTATATATAATATGAATTTAATTGAAGTGGGTATAGACGAATTTCTAATAGGAAATGAACGGAAAAGGATTGGGTTGTAAAAAGGTAATTCATCTAAGGAAAAAATCCTATTTAAATTAATCACAGTGAACTATACCATAAGTAAATAAGAATTTTACAAGTGCTTATATTAAGTACAGTGCGTTGTACTTTAAGTTCATCTTGCATTCTAACCTCAAAATTCAGAGGAAGTGAAGAAGATAGGTGAGAGATGAAGAAAAACTCCCACCGAGGGGAGTTTTTCTTCATCAAATTTATTATTTTATATTTCCAAAAGGTAGTCCAGATATGTAGCCAACTCCTCCGGTCTCCTGAATGCCTATGCCTTGTTTCATCGCTTCTTCTAATTTAGCTTTGTCGACGGCTGTAATTTGCTTGCCTTCCAGGTCTTCACCTGGATGCTGATAGTTACTTAAGACATAACGGAAGCCGTTAGCATCATCAACTGCTCTTAATCCTGTTGCTTCTGCACCAGCAGTAACTGAAAGGATTCTTGATAGTTGCTTAGTTTTAACGTTATAAGCCCATACAAAGTTATTTGTGTGCATCGAGCTGTCTTCTCCAATGAATAACGTGTTTAAATCATTTGAGAAGGTTAAGTTATCAGGATTTGCTATTTTGTCTGGTGCAGCTGTATTTCCGTAGGCATCCGGAGCTTTTAAATCTTCTCCAATAATAAGTCCTTTCATACTAGCGGGTACGAATTCGCTCTCGATGTGACGGCCGCTGTTATCTTTTTGCTCTTCGTTTAAGTCTATTTGCCAAGTTACGCCAGAATTAATAGCGGGTAGCTGAATATCGTCTTGAATGCTACCTTCTTGTTTTTGCATGCTGCTATTTTGATAGGACATAGCGATATACGCTTTTTTATCTTTCTCATTGACAGCGATTCCTTCCATTTTATTAAATTCAGATGTTGCACCTAATATAGCACCATATCTGCGAGATTCTAGGAATGCAGCTGCTTTTTCCATCCCAGGTTTTACTCTAAGGTACTCGACATTTTTATTTGCTGATGTTTTGATCACCGTATAGCCAGCAGTAGGTTGAGCCGCTGTATCAAAAATATCACTGAACTTAACGCCTTTATCAATAATAGCTTTTATTTCCTTATCAGTTGAATGCCCCAGCTTAATCCATTCTAAATTTCCTGCACCGCCATTTTCAGTACTTGTTTGTTTAAATTTAGCTGCGTATAACGTTCCTGCAGAGAAATCTTTCCTTTTATCTGCCACATACATAAACATCATTGTATTTCCGCCATCATCACCAAATATTGCTGTTTTATCATCGGGTAAAACTTGCATTAGTTCATGAGAAAATCTTCCTGTACTATAATGTTTGACAACGGAAGGTTCTCCTTGTGCATTGACGGAGATTTCAGGAATCCAGCCATAAAAATAAGGATTTGCTTTAGATTTATCACCAAAGTAGTAGTTAGCAAAGTTTGTAACAGCTTTATAAGAACTGGATGTAGGATCTTCAAATGAGCGTGCGTCAGGTTCATATTCTTCTGAGCCAAGATGAGTGTTCCAATCTGTTGTAGTCCCATTACATGGAGTCCAGAGACCATTTACGTTTGAAAAATCGATTTTTTTGGCGTTATTAACAGTTAGTTCGCCAGTTTTTTTATTTTGATCAACTTGTGTAAGAGTCATGGATGCCGGTAGGCCAGAAATTGAGTTTCCTGCATTATCTATTGAATCATATTCATAATGGGAGATAATGTAAGATTTTCCGTAAATCGTAATTAAACTATTGGAGTCAGGTGCATCAGAAATAAAATAAGAAGGTTTGTACGGAATACTTTTATCGACAATCGGATTCCCTTTTGCGTCAATAGGAGTGCCAGCAGGGATCATTTCGCCTTTATTTTTTACAATTTTATCTGTGGATAAAAAAAGAGATTTGTAATCAAGAGGAGTTTTTTTTACACTGCCGTCTTTATAGGTGACTTTCACCTTAGCTTCTGAATAAGTTTTGACCATGTTTTCAATAGTAGTTGGGGCTTTCATAGAAGTAAATTCTACGTGCTCTATTTGATTGTGTTTTTGAGACTTAGAATCATGATCAAAATCGGATGCGAAAGTCGGAACGGCAGCAGAAGCCATTATAGCCATAGAAAGACCAGCTGAAACTATTTTTTTCATAATAATTTGATTCCCCCTAAACTTTTGATAATTTTATTAAATCATTGAATTGTTAAGAGGGTATTAAGGAATATCTTTCAGTGTTGAGGATTTATTAAAATAATAATAAATGTATATAATAACTTATTCTAATAGATTAGTTATGGAGAACTGTATCATGATCGAAAAGCGGAAACTTGATGAATGGATAGGATGGGATTTATATTCTTAAGTGGACGTTATTGCACACCAATTATGAATTGTAACTTTAATGATTCTTAGAATTTGCTTTATGCGGTGTCTTGGGAAGTTGCTCGAAGAATAATAAATTGAAACTTCCATCAGTGGGGATTTTTCATCCTTCTACTGATGGTTAGTTGAACCAATCTGGACTCTACTGACAGTTATCCCCCACTTATCTTCTTCACTTTTCTCTGAACCTTGGGTTTGGAGTCTTACTTACTGTCCATTAATGTGAGATAAATTGTAGTAGGAATGTACATTTATATAATTGGACTTTACTAGGATTACCTAGAATAGGTGAATTTAATAAAGATTTTTATGTTTGTTTTATAAGGTAGTATGGGCACATTTTTATTTTATGTAACCTTGTTATGGACTTTATACATAGTAAGGTTACAAATTTATCATACGTGATATAATTATATATATAAATAAATTATTTAATTTAATTTGTTTATATGAAATAGTATGAGGATTAATTCCTTTATGTAATACGTTTGCTTAAAATACTTTTAACATGAACTCGTAAAAAGGAATGTGCTTATAACTCCATATTTTTAAATGGGGGATACAATTCATTGCTGGAGGTTGAAATTATGGTAGTACTTGTAACAGGTGGAGCGGGTTATATTGGTAGTCATACATGTGTAGAATTACTAAATCGTGGATATGATGTTGTGGTAGCTGATAATTTTTCAAATAGCCAAAGGGAATCGTTAAATTCGATTAAAGAAATAACCGGAAAGGGATTTAAATTTTATGAAATAGATCTCGTTAATCGTGAAGAAGTGGAGAGAATCTTTGCCGAAAATAAAATTGAAGCAGTTATTCATTTTGCTGGCTTGAAAGCTGTTGGAGAGTCTGTGGAGCTTCCCCTTAAGTATTATTATAATAATCTTACGAGTACATTTATTTTATGTGAGATGATGCAGAAGTATGGCGTAAAGAACATGATTTTTAGTTCATCCGCAACTGTCTATGGAGTTCCAGAGACATCACCAATCACAGAAGAGTTTCCATTAAGTGCTACTAATCCTTATGGACAAACAAAGCTGATGCTAGAGCAGTTTTTAAAAGATTTATATATATCTGATTCTGAATGGAGCATAGCTTTACTGCGTTATTTCAACCCGTTTGGAGCTCATTCTAGCGGTTTAATTGGAGAAGAACCAAATGGGATTCCAAATAATCTTATGCCATACGTAATAAAAGTAGCTACTGGGGAGTTAGAAGAATTGAGAATATTTGGTGACGATTATCCAACAAAAGATGGAACTGGTATTCGTGATTATGTTCATGTTGTAGACCTTGCTGAAGGGCATGTGAAGGCCCTAGAAAAAGTAATGTATACAACGGGAGTAGAGGCATATAACCTTGGAACTGGTGTTGGTTATTCTGTGTTAGAAATGGTACAAACATTTGAGAAGGTTTCAGGCAAAAGAGTTCCGTTTATATTTACAAAACGTCGTTCTGGAGATGTTGCCATATGTTTTGCAGATTCATCTAAAGCAAAAAAAGAGCTAGGTTGGAAGGCAAAGAGAAGTTTGGAGGACATGTGCGCGGATTCATGGAAATGGCAGTGTAGGTATGTAAATGTTTAATTAGAAAACGCAATTATAAATATTTTATGTTCAGTATAAAATATCCCCTACAATGTTTTGTAGAGGATATTTTTTTATGCATATTTATTTAGTTTATTTGCTAACTTTGTAAAGAAATTCCGCTTCGTATATAGAGCAGTTGGGGTACAAAATGTATAGTAGTCAATCTGTTGTACATAATTAAAAATCCTAGAAATAGAATATAAAAAAGCGATGCTAGAACCAATTGCAAAGCTAAGTCCATAGCCATTGTAGCCTAAAGGTAATAGAATAGCTGTTAATGTCAAATTTGCAAAAAAGAATAGAGCGGCTGTTCGGAAAGCTCCTTTTCGATCGTCAAAGTATAAAAGGAGTAGTGTCATTACAAGTACCATGCTGTTTGAATATGCCCCAATTGCTGTTAGCTGAAAGATTGAGTATTGAAGTGAACGTAAGCCAGATTGTGACATATAAATCCATATACCAAAAATGATAAGGAATGTGAAGATTCCTTGAGTGCGAAGAAGACGCTCAACTTCTTGGCGTAATACAACTTTCATTGAATCTTTTTGATGTAGAATCTGATTTAATGTTCCGCCGCTATTGACGGTACCAAAAAAATTTTTATATCGTTTGTAAAACCTTGTTTCAATGGAAACGACAAAGAAAATATAGGTAGGGATAATTGTTAAATACGCCCAAAAAACAGAAGTATCATAGAGCGGATGATATAAGAAGCTGCCCGCAATTAATTCATTTCCCTCTCCAAACCAAATAATAAAATTACATACCCAAATCCCAATGTTATATAATAATCCAGCCCAAAATAATTCTGGATACTTATCTAAGTAAGTTAAGAAAATAAATTGGTCTTTTGTTTCATTTTTCGGAAACATTTTTACCATTACAACACTTAGCCAGCCTAAAGTAATGAATGTTCCTACTGTAAAACAAGTAAGAAGTAAAAAGGCCGAACCATGTTCTAAATGGAGTGTAGGATGTGTATAGGAAACAATTATGATTCCAGTTATAGAAATGACGGCACCGACTAAAAATGCTAATGCTATAGACTGATAGTCTTTCGCAGCTGTTAAATAAATAGATTGTATCCAAATAATATTCAATGCTAAGAATAAGAAAAGTAACATAATTTTGTAATATAAAGGAAGCGGTGTAAGAATAGAAAAAATTCCCCATAGTACAATAGCAAAGAACAGTATGATTTTTGTCATTCCTAAAAATGAAGCAAATAGTTTATCCGTTTTTTGTTCGTACAAGAGATCAGCTACGTATCTTGTTACAATTAATTGTAGTGAACCATAGATGATTTGTGAAAAAATAAAGCAGTAAGAAATCGAGATTGTAAACAGGCGTTGTTCCTCAATCGATAAGAAATGAAAAAAACTTAGAACATAATGAATGGCAGTGACACCTAAAATAACCATGAGCCATGGTCCAGCTGTAACAAATAATGAAAATCCGTATGCTTTTATTCTTGAAGAATAATAATCTTCTTGAAATAGTTTTTGTAAGCGAAAACCTATTCCTGCCATTTTGTTTGCTCCCCTTCTACATAAAGTTTACGATAACTTTCTATCACGTCGGTTAATTGATAATATTCTTGAATTCTTTTTTGTCCAATATCTCCAAACTGTTGGATTTTGTCTGGATGATGGTAGTACCATTGTAAATAAGAAGCTACTTGTTCAGGTGATACTGGTGGTACCACAAATCCACATTGCCCTAAATCATCTCCGCTTTGGCCAAAAATTAGTTCCTTACAAGAGCCAACGTCTGTAACAACCCATGGAATTCCTGCTGCCATTCCTTCAAGCATTGCTAGTGGTTGTCCTTCAGATATGCTTGTTAATACAAGTATGTCTGTCTTTTTTAAATAGTCTTTGATGTTTACTTTTCCTGTTAATTTAACGTGGTTCTCTAGTTTGAGTTGGGTAATTAAATCTTTACATTCTTGTGCGTATTCAGGTTCTTCCGAGTCAGGTCCAAGTAAATAAAAGATGAAAGGAATATTTTGATCAGCCAAAATTTTTGCTGCATAGATCATTGTTTTTATATCCTTGATTGGTACTACTCGAATAATTGCAGTAATGATAAGTTTGTTTAATGATACTTCCTTTTTTCGGATATTAGCATAATCTAATGTATTTACACCGTTTGGAATAATTTTTAGTTTATTTACCGGTGCACCTAATTCTCTTTGATATGAACTGTTCCGTTCAAAAAGTGTCACTATATGATTTGCTTGCGTATATGCTTGCCTTGATAAATGGTGAAAAAAAGAGATCCAGCGTTCTTTATATTCGATTGGTATCCAACTGGCTTGTAATATTTCTTCTTCTCGTTCTCGTGAGTATATGCCATGCTCTGTTAAAAGAAAGGGGATATTAGAATTCGCACTGATGGCAGCCCCTAATAATCCGCCATAACCTGTTGATACAGAGTGAATGAGATCAAGATCTGGGAATTCAGTTTGTAAAATTTGAATAATAGGCGTAAACATCGCACGCCACATCCAAAAGTAATTTAGAAAAGAGCCGCTGCTTTCTTCATAAATATAGCTTTCCTTTACAATATGATAAAACTCAGGGCTTTTAAAAAAAGATTCAAGAGATCCCAATTTAAGGGGATCTCCTAATATCTTTAATGCACTTGTGTCAGTCGATTGAAAGGTAAACCATTTTTGTAATGTGTATATTTCTTGTTCTGTTAAAGTAGTTTTTATGTGTTTCATGCTCTCCTTAGTTTGCAAGGGAATTACAATAATATTTTTTACATTTCCGGGAATTTCATATTGATAATCTTTCTCTGTTTTATTGCTAGGGACAATCGCAAAAATTGTGAATTCATGCTCTTGAAATTGCTGAATAATCATTTGAACCCAACTTGCTACGCCGCCACTAACAAAGGGATAGCTCCCTTCTACAACCATTCCTATTCTCATATTTTAAGCTCCTTTAATTGGAATTGTGGCCGATGCCTTTGTTAACTTTACATTGTAAAGTTGTTCATCTAATTTTGTGACAGTACCATAAGGGAATGTACCTGTTTTTAATTTCTTCCCTTCTTCAACGCGGACAACAACGGAAGATTGAATTGGTAATCCTTTATATGAAATATGAATGAAGTTATCTTCATAAGATACGGAAAGATCCCCTTTTTGAAAAATCTTTATTAGCTCGGTTGCTTCGCTTTGTGTCATGCTTTGCATTTGAGGGTACCATTTATGAATATCTTCTATCATAGAGCGATAAGAGTGAAATAATTCATCCCACGTTTTGTTTTCTGAACGTTTCTCATCAAGGACATCGTCTGGATGAACAAAATGAGAGACAACTCCAAAATTAGCAGCAACATCTGCTAATGTAAATTGATCTTCTACTGATAATAAGTAACCACTTGTTATACGTGGGAAATGATAAAGCTTCGGATTGTTTGCATCTTTTTCAAATTCTTGAATAAAACTACCACCTGTTTTACCTCCGGCATATAAGGAAGCGATGGTTTGTAAATCAGGAACGGCTTTTATCAGAGCTTGTATTCCTGTTGAATTAATGATATTAGAAGGTGGCACATAAGTTTTTAATTTTTCATTTGGAAAAAAATTATGAACGAGTTGTTGCACTTCTATCAAAGACTTTTCCATGTCGCTTTGGGTTTCCCATGGTACATATTTAAGAGACTTATCAACAGGATCTGAAGATAATAGTAACGGTTGATGGTTATAACCATGTATCCCAATTTCTCCACCGTTTTCTAATAGTGGTCTACCAAAAATTAAATAAGTATTTCGATCTTCCATAGCGAAATCTTCAAAAGGCGGTTGCACTTTATTTTCATAGGTTCCGATTGCAACACTAGTATATTTAATACCAAGTTGCTCAGAGAGGCTATTCATATCTTTCCACCAATAGTTTTTGTAAAATTCGTCAGTTGTTATAGGTTCTTTCGTTATATGTTGTAAGTTTCCGCTTGGTATAGGTGATGGGAAATCGTCAATATACATAATTTCTGCACCTAATTGTGCAGTTGTAAAAGCAGGGAAAATAGAACCTAAAGATTGGACAAAGAGACCTCTTCCTAATTTACCGTCTAGAGCTGTTGTATTCCAATAAAGTACTTCTCCATCTTCATAAGTATTAGTCCACATAATGGGTATATTTTCTGCTGTAATCCAAGTTGTTGTTGTCGGGCTGAGTGATACATTCAGGGAATTGTGTGTGAATAGATTAGAGTCTTTTGGAACTTCTGGATACCCAGGAAATAATGGTTTATCAAAAGTAAGTCCTTCTACATTTTGAAAATTTCCATTTGTTTCGATGCCAAATAGAGCGTTCCAAGAAGAATCCGAAGCCATTCGATTTGTAACGATAAGTCTTCCACCTTCTTTAACGAATGTTTGCAAAGACTTCTTAGGGAATTTCCCTATATCTTCTCCGCTTAGTATTATTCCCGTATACGGAGATGGTTTGATGTTTTCAATATCATTTATGTTTACATCTGTATAGTGAACATGTGCATAATTCATTGCCTGTTTTAGATTAGATTCAATCTGCTTTCCTAGTTTATCGTCTGGCTTGGTATAATATAAATGAATTTCTTGCCCCTTTTGTAAAGGTTTTTTTTCATTTAATATTTCAATTTTTTCTTTTTGCTGTGATGCTTGAACCGGGAAGATTTTATAAAAACTGTTAGAGCGATATAAAACAACTAATAGAATGGCAGTACATAGTACTAAGAAAATAATTGCTATATTTATATTAAGCTTCCTTTTCAACCTGTATCCCTCCAAATTGATAAGCAAAGAGCTGATATTTACGTGGCAGTTGATCCAATTGATTTTTATAAATTAATGTATCTAGCAAATCATATAGCTTTGACCAATATCGTTGTGAATAGTATAGCTCAAGTAAACCAGCATACCCGTAAAATGATTCAGGATATTCTTGTACGAGAGTTGTAAAAGACTCTTCTGCTTTCTGATACTCTTTTTTATACATGAAAAGTGTTCCTAGGTGAAATTGGTAAATAGGCTCGTGAGGGAAGTGTTTTCTTCCTTGTAGAGCCATCACTATGAATTCATCAATCAATTCTTCTTTTTGTTGAGAAGAGAGAAGCCCACTTTCTATGTAGCGTACATAATGTGACATTAATTCATTTGCACTTTCATGTTGATAATTTTGACTAAATTCTTGTTTTAAATAGTGAATGTCTTTCCTGTAACGTTCATTTAGTGCATGGATGGTAGTTGCCGCATAATGGACTGTTTCTGGATCTTTATGACGAACAGCTTCTTTTAGCAATTTGCCCTCATGTAGTACAGGAGATAAACTTAGCTGTACAATAAGTTGCTTTTGAAGATCTGGTTGGTCTAATTCAAGTCCAGACGTAAATGAAATGATTTCCATATCCTGTTTAGCAGACTTTACAATCTCTTCATAGTTACGTATTTTAAAAGTTACATAATTGGAGTATTCGTCTATCCAAGTAAGATTTTCATATTTAGAGATGATTGAAAATTGTACGATGGATAGAATTAGACCCACAACAGGAAATATGATAGAAAGAATTAAGCCAAATAGAAGCATCCCTCTTTTTTCTACATGTACTTTTTTTTTCAAAATGTAATATGCAAGCAAAATAAGAACAGCATATATAAGATAAAGGAAAAGAAAGATCATTACATCACCACCAATTCTACTTTAAGTGCTTTCATAATACGATCTTTCACTATGGATAGAAACTGCCCTTCTGTCCCTGGTAACAGAACCATAACCTTCTGTTCCTCAACTTTATATCCGAAGATGTCTATATCTCTAAGATGTTCCTTTAATACACGATTTATGATTTGTAAGGAAGGTTGATCTGCAGAGAATTCAAAATAGGAATAAGGATAATCTAAAATTTTGTAGCGCTCTTTTTCAATTTTAAGCAAGTGTTCAAATTCCGTTTCATAATAAATATCAGTTTCAGGGAAGGTTCGACTTGCTTTATCAGCTAGCCAAATATCAGAAGCGTTTTCAAGTCGATTACTCATCCATCGTAAATACCAAACAAATAATTCAAACTGTTGAGATGTTACTTTTGTAAAATCAATGTCATCTAGAATAATTAAATATTGTATTTTTTCTTGAATGCTGACAGGACCAACAAGAAGAGGAGCATCCTCAGTATCAGTACGTGTTCGGAAAAAAGGTTTGTTATATTCTAAGGCTTGCTTAATGACCGATGAAGCTTCTTTTACAAATATAGATTGTGGTAATTTTTTAGGATGAATTTCTGAGCGGAGTTTAATACGTAGCGAATGTTTATTGTCATCAACGTAGTAAATTCCGATTCTTTGGGCACCAAAATATTGTTTGAGTACATTCATTCCCTCATCCAACACGATTTCAGGATGGGCATGATTAAGGGCTTTAAAGATGTGAAACATTGTAGATAAATGATTATCTGATTCAAGAATACGTGACTTTAAAGTTAATTTTGTTTCATGTAGCTGTTCCACAGTTCGTTTTAATTCTTCATTTTCTTTTTGTAATTCGATATTTGTAATATGAATATCTTGATAGCGTTCCTTTTGAGAGGTGCTATTTAGTCCACAAGATACACTTGCAATAAGTAAAACACACCAGTTCATCCAGTGGTTAAGAGATAGAAAATAAAGAAAAACATCTTCTCCTCTATATATACCTATCAAAATGCTATATAAAAAAGATTCTAAAAATACAAATAAAGCAATATTCATGCCATATCGATTAGAAAATAATATTACAACTAACATGGTTACTAAATATTCGTAAGAAGCCCAAGGGGTATGCAGATGTGAAAAAATAATTGCCATTATAATAAAGGTAATAGTCGGTTCGATAATTTTTCGAATGACATTTGATTGTTGATAATACATGAGTAATCCCTTCTTTCAGTAAGAGAATTTTAATTCGAAAAAGAATAAGCTAAAAGATATGAAACAAGCTCCTCATAATTATAAACAGGAATACACTTTTTGGAAATAATATATATATTTACAGAAAATTCGAAATTAATTAAAAGGAAAGTAGTTGAAAAAAAAATAGATGCTAGTTATAATTTTCTTGAAAATAAAATCTCTTAAGGGCAAATCTATTGAAAGATAGAGACGCAAAGTCACAGATCTAAGGCGAAGAGTGCTATGGTGGCTGGACTGCCGTAATTTTACAACTTTAGGGGGAAAACGTAGAGGGGGAAGTTTCGCAATGCTTTTTAATCGTTTTGTATCTATACTTGTAGTATTTTCACTTGTTATTACATTTTCTACCACATCTGTAAAAGCTGCCACAGTAAATCATAAATTGAGCAATGTGAAGAATTTTAAAATTTATTACGGAGAAGCTAATGAACAAGTAATTAAAGAGTTATCTAAATATGATTTAGTTATTATTGAACCATATGCATTTACACAACAACAAATTGCAGAATTAAAAGCATCGGGAACGAAGGTTCTTGGCTATGTTAGTGTTATGGAACTGGAAGCTTGGCATAAATCGAAAGTGACAGAAGCCGATTATTATTATTGTAATAATAAAAGAATGAAAATCAAACAATGGGATACATATGTAATGAATATTTCTAGTTCTCATTATAAGGATGTTGTAATGGATAAAGTGGAACAACAAATTGTAAAAAAAGGTATGGATGGTGTGTTTCTAGATACAGTTGGCGATATTGATGACTATTTTTATAATAAACCAGCTGAACAGAAGAAGTTTAGAAATACGTATGATACACTTTTAAAGCAAATAAAAAATATAGATTCAAACTTAATTCTAATGCAAAATTGGGGATTTGATACAATTAAAAATACATCATTGTATGCAATAGATGCTGTATTGTGGGAAGATTTTAATCGTAAAGTTGTTGCTAAAGATAAATGGAGCCAAAATTGGATTAGTTACTTTAAAGCACAAAAAGATCAAGTAAAAACATTCACTGTGGCGCCTAACGTTGCATCTCAACAGTATAGTTTGGCACAGGGGTTTGTTTCTACAGTAAATGTAAATGATATTTATAATAATTAAGTAAACGTCTTTTAACATTAAAGAGATATTCTTTAGCTTATTTTATATAAGTAATTTAGAAGTTGTGGATACCTAGAGGTTAGTTTATTATATGAAATGATTGAGAGAATGAGTAAACACATGATGAAATGTGTATTTGCTCGTTCTTTTTTTATGGTAGAATTTTATCCCGCATTAACGGACAGTAAGGCTCGCACCTCAGGATTCAGAGAGATAGGTGGGGGATGAAAAAAACACTAATGGAAGATTCACTTTATTAAAGCCACCTAGAAATAGGCGGCTTTTTTTGGTAGTTCATGAATTGGAAATAAAGAGAATTAGGAGTTCTTCATTTCATCCACTATTTTTTCTGCTAAACGTCGATACATATTACTCATGGTTACGAAAGATGTAAGCAATAAAAACTTCTCAAAATTTTCATTTTCGAAGATAGCAGTTTCTGCTTTCACTTCATCTACTCGATTGTTTACATCATTTTTAAAGTTTTTGATATTTGTTTCTGTTAGATGGAGGTAACCTTTATACAGAGCATCTAGTTCAAAATCGTCCTCGTGTACTAATTTTTCATTAATTTCAACTATTGAACTTTTTATGTCGTTAATAGAAAGTGCCCCTTTTAACTGATAAATTAAACTAATTAAGATTATATGCTCTTTAGAGTATTTTTTATTTTTAATAGGAAAAAACAGTTTTCCTTTTGCATAGTTGTTAATCATGGTTTTCGTTAGTACTTTTTCATCTTCATTTCTAGTTGTCATGTTGTAGCTATTTTCAAATAGCTGAACGACTTGATCTACATATAAATCTACATTAGGGATATCTTCAAGTGTAATTTTTTTTTCTAAATGTAATGTTTCTAGTAAATCTTTTATATTTTCCATATGAAACCCTCACTTTTATAGGAATGATGTAAATTTTTATGCTGCTGTGCCCACCTCAATGTTATGGGAAACAAGGTGAGGGCAGATGCTCGGTTAGTTTAACTAATTATCAGTGGGTGATAAAAAATGCTCACTGATGGAAGCTTCACTTTATTAGTGATTATAACTTTCTGTGGTTATTCCTGTATATTTAATTATAGTATTATGAAACATATTACTTGTAAATGTTGACCTTCAGAAATGATAGTTATATAATTACATGTAGTTATTAAAACTATGTGTGATTATATAGGGGGTTGTTAATGTGGATTCTTATGTGAGAGAACCGGTTAATGCATTTACGCATTTTGGAGGTGCAATTTTATCATTCGTCGCACTTCTTGCCATGTTAGTCAAAGTTTCTATAGAAATGCCGTCTGTCACTACAATTTCAGCAGTCATTTTGTTTGGGTTGGGGATGATGATTCTCTACGCTGCATCCACTGTATACCACATGGTTGTTGCAAGCGATCGTGTCATTTACTTTTTTAGAAAACTAGATCATTCCATGATTTTTGTTTTAATTGCAGGTACATATGCACCTTTTTGTTTAATTACGTTACAAGCCGAAAAAGGTTTGCTATTGTTCATATTGGTGTATGCAACCGCTGTGTGCGGAATTATTTTTAAAATGTTTTGGTTTAGTTGTCCTAGGTGGTTATCGACATCTATTTATCTTTTAATGGGATGGCTAATTATATTCTTTTTTGCTCCATTATCAGAAAATCTCAGTACAAATGGTCTCGTGCTATTGATACTAGGGGGGGTATTTTATACGATTGGCGGATTTATTTACGGTGCAAAACCGAAATGGTTGGAATTTAAATATATGGGTCATCATGAAATTTTTCATATTTTTGTGTTACTAGGTAGCCTTGCTCACTTTTTATGTGTTTACTTCTACGTAATTTAGTATTTGAATATAAATAAAAATTAATGTTCGATAAGAAACTTTACAGCTTAATGAATTTTTGTATATATGAGGAACATTTCAAATTACACATAAAAAACTCCTAATCTAAGGAAAAAAGATAGGAGTTTTTTCGTTAAAAAGAGCCGTATTTTTATCCCGCTATTTGTGGAGGATTACTCCCTTCACTGATAGAAATGCCCTCTGATTGTAATGATTTTATAAATAAAGGTATTTTGTGGGTTATATACTATTTTTTTTAGCATTTATTTTTATAACAAATGCTGTTATTATATTGATATCGTTTTCATAAATTAATGCATACTTTTCATTTTGGAAGCGCTTAAGTGAAAATGTATTATCCGTTGTAAAATTTTAAAAATACAAGCAGTTCCTCTGCTATATGTTGTTGGAGAAGAGGAACTGCTTTTTATTGTTAAAACTATCAAAAAACGAATGTATAATGTAAGGAGGTATCGTTGTGAAAAACTGCTTTGTTTTTCACAAGAATATATATGGGTAATGTTGGATTATTGCTTTCCGGTGCAACGCTCTTTTTAAATAGCCTTGTAATGCTAGGAAAAGCGGAAGAAAAGAGTATTGGTGTTTTTAATTTATTTGTAGGTATACTGCAAATTATTATTCCTTTTTATTTAATTGTAGTATCCGATCAAAGTAATTGGACAGTGTATTTATATGCGGCTACTTTTTTATTTGGTTTAACTTATTTATATGTAGGAGTTACTTTCATTGTAGGGTTAAAAGGTGATGGATTAGGCTGGTTTTCTCTTTGGGTAGCGATTATTGCATTATTTTACATGATTGTGGCTATTATACATTTTCATGATATCGTTAATGCGCTAACTTGGCTGATGTGGGCGTTTCTATGGTTCTTATTTTTTATCTCTAATGTACAGAAAAAGAATATCAATCATTATATTGGAAAAATAGCTTTTGTACAGTCATGGGTTACATTAACTTGTCCTGCTCTTCTTTCCTTGGTAGGTGTATGGGGAAATTCTTATGTATATAACTTATGGATATGTATATCGATTCTTTCGATTATATATTTCTGTGTTTGTACGTTTAAGGTGAAGGGAAATGTAAATGCTGTTTATAAAAATATAGATACGCACACGGGCTATTAATCAATAACTTTAAGTGGGCGCCTTATAACCTTCTTATGAATTAATGAGTATGAAATGAAAAGTTAATTCATGAGAGGGATTTTTTTGTCCTCTTTTTAACCTTGTTACAATTCAGAAAAATTTAATTATTACATATTATCTTTACTATATAAAAAGAAAAGATTTACAATAAGGGAGGTTATATTTACCAATATTTAAAATTATGGGACGAGGGATGGATAGAATGAAAAAGATAATTTCTCGCTGTTTAGTAACTGCAGCGTGTGTAATTGGGTTTTCACAAACCCCTGCTTTTGCAGCGGAAAAAAATGAAGTTCCTAAATTACAAATACCAGTAATGAGTGACACACATATTTCTGGTGCAAATCAAGCTGATAATTTTGCTAAGGCATTACAGGAGTATAAGGAATTAGCTCCTAACTATAAAGCTTTGGCTGTTGTTGGTGATCTAACAGATCAGGGACTTGATTCGCAGTATGATGAATTTAATAGAATTTTAAATACGAATATGAACCCAAATGCGGAAAAAGTGCTTTCAATTGGGAATCATGAATTGTTTGAAATGAGATTTTGGCCTAAGCCTTGGATTACGAATAAAACGTTAACAGATCGATTTATTAATAAAACAGGCATGCCAGGTGTTTATTATGATAAATGGGTAGAAGGGTATCATTTTATTTCACTTGGCGGAGAGGAAATGAGCGAGAAAGACTATGCGATCATTTCTGACGCGCAGTATAGATGGTTAGAAAAAACATTGGCAGTCCAAGCTAATCCAAAAAAGCCAATATTTGTTTTTCTACATCAACCCATTGATGATACAGTGTATGGCAGTGATGAGTGGGGCGGTGGTCTAAGAGACGGTAGATTAGCTAATTTATTAAAAAAATACCCGCAAGTAATTTTATTCTCTGGTCATTTACATTATATGGCTGATCATGCAAAAACGGCATATCAAGATGGATTCACGATGGTGAATACAAGTTCAATTGCCAATACTTTGTATGAAGGTGGGTATGGTCCAGATAAATCTTCACAGGGACTACTTGTTAATGTTTATGATGATAAAGTAGAAATAAAAGCAAGAGAGTTTAGTAATCATACATGGGTTAATTCATATACAATAAAAGTACCTTACGAGAAGACCATTGATGATACAGAAAAACCTGTCTTTCAGGATCATGCGAATATAAAAGTTGAAAATATAGTCGGAGATGAAATGACGATTTCGTGGGATCCTGCAATTGATAATACGCAAATTGATAAATACTACATTAAACAAGACGGTAAAAAGATACAAACTACATATGTGAAGTTTTGGGATAAAAACGCAAAAAATAACAGGGTTTCGGCAACCATTCCAAATATAAAGCCTAATACGAATTATCAATTTGAAATTGTAGCAGTAGATGCATGGGGCAATGAATCTAGTAATTCTTTAACTATTCAAGGTACGGCAACAAAACAAGCAGGCTGGATCCAAAGGGATGGAAAATGGTATTACTTAGATGAAGCCACTGGTGAAAAGAAAACAGGTTGGGTTCAATCTGATGGAAAATGGTACTACTTAGATAAAGATGGAGTTATGCAAACAGGCTGGGTTGAGCAAACTTGGAAGTGGTATTATTTAGGACAAGATGGAGCGATGAAAACAGGTTGGATTCAATCTGATGGGAAATGGTATTATGCTACGGATACAGGTATGATGCAAACAGGTTGGCTTAACTTGAATGGAAAATGGTACTATTTTGCAGGGAACGGAGCTATGCAAACGGGTGTACTTTCATATGGAAGTTCTAAGTATTATTTAGACAAAAATGGGGTTATGCAAACAGGCTGGGTAAAAGAAGGGAACATGAGATACTACCTAGACAGTAATGGAATGATGCAAACGGGTTGGATCGAAGATGGTAATACGAAATATTACTTAGATAGCAGCGGATTAGTGAAAGCAGGTTGGTTACGGATTGAAGGTACATGGTATTACTTAGACAGTAATGGAGCAGTAAAAACTGGCTGGTTACAAAGTGGGAGTACGTGGTACTACTTAGATAAAGACGGAGCGATGAGAACAGATTGGCTACAAAGCGGAAATACGTGGTACTACTTAGATAAAGATGGGGCGATGAAAACAGGCTGGCTGCAAAGCGGAAACAGTTGGTACTATTTAGCTGGTAGTGGCGCAATGCAAACAGGTTGGCTAGAAATAAACGGAAAATACTATTACTTTGATTATACGGGTGTATGGCGTCCATAAAAAGTATCTTAATAGTTTAGAATATATTATGTAAGGGAGAAAAGAATGAATAACATTCTTTTCTTTTTTTATTTCAAATTAAATATGGTAAGATTCCTAGCTCATAAAGGACATATAGGATTAAGCATGGCTTGCATAAGGAAATAAAAAGCATTTCATTTCTTTATGTAATAATATGGTAAAATAGAAACGATAGGTTGAATTACAAATTGATTTTGAGAAAAGAGAGGTTGAGTATATTTGAAGAAGTATATTCTCAATTTATTTTTCGCATGTATTGTAATACTATTTCCATTACATACATTAGCAGATACAATGGGGGGACAATCTGCTAAAACAATCAGTCCTAATAATGGAATGGCACAAAAACAAGGATGGATTGAAGAGTAAAGTAAAAGGCACTATTACGAAAATAATGTACTTGTAAAAGGATGGCTTGATTTGAATGGAAGTAAGTTTTATTTACACCCTGAAACAGGTGTAATGCAAACGGGGTGGATAAAAGATGAGAGTTTCACCTTATATGAATGAGCTTTTTATAAAGATAGCAAACTATTAATAGAAACAGATTTTTATTAATAGTTTGCTTTTTTATGTTACATTGATTTAGATAACATATTTTTAATTGAAATTTACCAGTAAAACTTTTTGTTCAGTTTACAAGAATTCGTTCTGAAAGTACCTTTTATATTGTAAAATGAAATTAGTATGAATTATAAGGACAGGAGAGATTAAGCTTCGATTATGCAAATGAAAAACCTGTTTCAAAGTAAAGGGTTTCAGAGGTTAGTTATATTAGGGTTACTTGTGCTTGTGTTATATGGGTTGAAAAGTATGTTTAATTTAATCTTAATTACATTTATTTTTACGTATTTAATGGACCGGTTTCAAAAATTTATCTCTCGCAAGCTGGAACATTTTTTACCGATTAATAGAAAAATAATTATTGCATTTCTGTACATAACATTAGTTAGTGGGATTGTTATCACATTATACAAATATGTACCAGTTCTAATGATACAAATTACACAGCTCGTGTATCAGTTTAATGTATTTGTACGAAATCCACCTGATAATGAAATAATTAGATATTTAGTTTCTGCAATTGATCATATAGAATTATCAAAGTATGTGAATCAAGGCGTGAACATCATTTATAGTTCGTTAGCAAACATTGGGAAAGTAAGCTTGCAAGTTTTACTTTCACTCATTTTAAGCTTATTTTTCTTGCTAGAAAAATCAAGAATTGTTGCGTTTACATCAAAGTTTAAAGGCAGTAAGGTAGCTGTTTTTTATAATGAAATTGAGTATTTTGGAAGAAAATTTGCTCGCTCATTTGGAAAAGTGATTGAAGCACAATTCCTCATTGCTATTGTAAATTGTGTGTTGTCTGTTATCGCGCTTTGGATTTTAGGTTTTCCGCAGTTGCTCGGATTAGCTTTAATGATTTTCTTATTGGGTTTAATTCCTGTTGCGGGTGTAATTATTTCACTATTCCCTCTTTGTATAATTGCTTACAATATCGGTGGCATGGTATATGTCTTATACATTTTAATTATGGTGGCAGTCATTCATGCAATTGAAAGTTATTTCTTAAATCCAAAGTTTATGTCAGAGAAAACAAATTTACCTATTTTTTATACATTCATGATTTTAATTTTCTCTGAACATTTCTTAGGGGTTTGGGGATTAATTATAGGGATTCCAATCTTTATGTTTTTACTAGATGTGCTAGAAGTAACGAGTGATGAGAAAGCAGAGCCTGTAAATGGGAAATAAATAACTGATAAACAAAAGGCATCCGTTTCCGATGCCTTTTTGTTTATCCCGCTATTCGTCGGGCTACCTCAAGGCCTCGAGAAAATAAGGAAGATAGGTGTGGGATAACTGCTGGCATACGCTCGCTCGGTTAGCGAGGGCTTTCCATCAGCAGGGGAGGAAAAAAGCTCTCATTGATGGAAGTTTCACTTTATAATTTATACTTTGATATGCCATACTGTAAGAAAAAGATAGAGGGGTGAAGAAATGGCTGTAAACGAGAAATATGAACTTGCAACATTTGCTGGAGGATGTTTTTGGTGTATGGTATCGCCATTTGAAGAGATGGATGGCATTATAGAGGTTGTGTCTGGGTATACAGGTGGTCATAAGGAAAATCCAACGTATAAAGAAGTTTGTTCAGAGACAACGGGACATTATGAAGCCGTACAAATTACTTTTGATCCGAATCGTATGCCATATAAACAATTACTGCACTTATATTGGCAACAAATTGATCCAACCGATGCTGGGGGCCAATTTCATGATCGCGGACAATCATATGAAACAGTCATTTTTTATCATAGTGAAGAACAGCGTGAAAAGGCCGAAGCATCTAAACTTGATTTAGAACAAAGTGGGCGATTTTCAAAGCCAATTGTCACGAAAATTTTACCGGCTACAACATTCTATCTTGCTGAAGAATATCATCAAGGTTATCATAAAAAAAATTCGTTTCGATATGCATTATATCTTCAAGGATCTGGGCGTGATGCATTTATAAAACAACATTGGCCCAAGGATAATTCTCATTTAAAAGAAAACTTAACAGAGATGCAATTTTATGTTACGCAAGAAAATGGTACAGAACCGCCTTTTCAAAATGAATATTGGAACCATAAAGAAGAAGGCATTTACGTTGATATTGTTTCAGGAGAACCTTTATTTAGTTCATTAGATAAATTTGATAGCGGTTGTGGATGGCCCAGTTTTACAAAACCGATGTTATCAGCAAGTATAAAAGAGAAAATGGATGTAAGCCATAATATGACGAGAACGGAAGTGCGCAGCAAAGATGCGGATTCTCATTTAGGACATGTATTCCCGGATGGCCCAGGACCAAATGGTTTACGCTATTGTATTAACTCTGCTGCACTGCGCTTTATTCCTAAAGAGGATTTACAAAAAGAAGGATACGGGGATTTTCTAATTTTATTTGGAAATAAAAAGTAACCTCATTTTGAGGTTATTTTTTTTGTTTAATTTCTGTATAAAACCCATAATTAATGGAAAAAGGTAAAGTTAACATTGGTAACTATAATTATTATTTTAGTAGTAACGACGCAATGCAAACGGATTGGTTTTTAATAGGTAAATATTGGAATTATGTACTTCCAAATGGTGTATTAAAGACAGGTTGGTTAAATGATGGATGGGAGGTACTAATTTAACGGGAAATGAAAACACCCGCTTTCTTAATATTAGTAAGAAAATGGGTGTTTCGTATTGTTTTAGAGTCATATTATTTTTTTGATATGAACATCTTTTGTATTAATTGATGAGTAACGTATATACCATAGCTTTGAATAATGAAAAAGCTAGGGATGATGAAATAACGGTATCTTGTTTGTACTTCAATTAGGAAATGAACGCATACATACCCAATAATAAGAAGTAAGAATAAGGTATATTGAAGATTTTTTTCTTTTTGTACAAGCAAAGATAGTAATCCGATAACACCAAATAGCATGGTGGCAATGTATATGTATTTTTCGTATTCCATAGATTTATCTTTTAAATTCTCTTTATTTAGCTGACCCAGGCTCCAGTAACCAGAAGCATCAATATCTCCCCACATATAGGCGAATTTATCTCCAAAGAGCTCTAACACTTTTTCCTTATCTGCAAGTCGTTCTTTAATGATCTTCTTTTCTTCTACTGTCCGTTCTTCACCTATCTCTAGGCTCATAACACGATTTGCATCTTCAGTTGAGTATGTTCCTTTTGTTTCGTAATTAAAGCCCAATACAAACTTCCAAAGAGGATCACGATTTGATAAAGGATACTTTGTAATTCCTGCTGCCATAAAAGATGCACTTATAAGATAATGAACAGTATAGAAGACAATGATGATACCAACAAATTTCTTTGTTGTGTTGAATATTGTTTGTTTATCTTTTCCAAGAAAGCCATCAAGGAAGAGGTAAATTGTTACTGCTAATAAAATGAGCATACCTAGAGGACGCATTACATCGCCCAGTGATAGAATAGCTCCTATGAAAATCCACATATACTTACTACTTAATCCTTTTGTTACTAATAAGTAGAAGCCTAAATAAAATAGAAATGTGGCAAGATGTTGATTGGTTAATATAGAACTCATGACAATGCTCGGAATATAGAAGGCATATAAGATCCCAGCAATACGCCCAGACCACTCATTAAAAACTTTTGATGTAATGCCGTATACAAATAGTGTAGTTCCTGTGCAATACAAGATATTTAAAAGCTTTAAGATGAACGTACTGTCACCAAATAATTTTACAACAAAAGCTTCATACATTGTAAATCCTAGTTGATACACCCATGTGGTGTAGTAGGAGGAAGTTGTAAAACTAAAATCGCCTTTAGCAGCTTGTACAGCACTCTCATACATGACTGCAAAGTCAGATTCAAGAGGTGTAGGGATTTTAATAATCCAAATAAATCGAATCGTAAAAGCGCAAACTATTAATAAAGGAATAAAAGTAACCCGAGAGAGAAATTTATTAGCGAGGTAACTTAGTAAGATGAGTAGAGCCATAATGGATATAATAATGGGTCCACTTATAAGGGTTCTAACTTGTAAAACCTCTTTTATAGCCCAATAAGAGTTCCATATAGCAAAGGCAAAAATGATAAGACACAATACAATTAAGAATTTTCCTAACAAATGGCTTAATCGGCTCCATCGTATATTTAACATAGATTTTTTGACACTCCTTATCACCGTGAGTTTCTAAGGTAAATCAATTACTTACATTCTTAGCGGTATGTGTAAAAAAGTATACATATATAAGGATACTGTTTTTTTATAGTCAGGAAAAATGTTTTTCAAAAAAGGGCTTGAAGTCACATAGTCTTTTACTTACAGTTCTGTTTTATATAACGTCTATCGTTGAGAGGGTATTAGCGGTACAAATGTGAAAATAGGCTGTTAAGAAAAAACTCCCAACAGCCTACGCATATAGTAAATTTCATTTACGATTATTTGTGTACTTATGGAACAAGTTTGTTTAGAACTGGGGTCTTTTTCAAAACCCATGCAATCATGGTACTTATGACTAATGTAATGATCACCTTACAAGGGATAGAGAAGATTGGGTGCATTGTATTTCCAATAGTTTGGAACAGATTATGTTCAAAAACAACAAGTATAAGCATGTGAACAAGATAAATACCAAAGCTTGTTTCATTGATGATATTTCCGATAGGAGATAGACGCTCTTTTCTGCGTGATATGTTGTATTTTCCAAAGATAAACAGTCCTATTGACACGAGTAATACGTTAGGTGAGAAATATTCATACCAGTATTCATCCAGTTGCCCACCGGCTTTTCTTGTATAGTAATACGTTAATGCAAATGTAGCAAATATCCCTAGTAGCCCCCCTATATAAGCTAATTTTCTCCATCTTGGTGTGATTTCGTAATTTGCTAAATAGTATCCTAGGATAAAATAACCTACATAATTTGATACATAATATAATTCAACGTTAAAGCTATAACCAAAGGAATGATTCATCCATTTTACAATAATAGATGCATAGAGCCAAAGAAGTAGAAAATATTGAATATCTTTTCGAGAAGCATGCTTCACAAAAATTTTCACTAATGGTGTAATCAAATATAAACCTATTATCATATAAAGGAACCATAGATGGTAGCTAATACCATTCTTTAGGAATGCTTTTATGAAAGTTTTAATAGAAAAATCAAAAGCACCGCGGAAATACCACCAGTATATGAAGTAAATAATACTCCATCCAATTAAAGGAATAAATACTTTATTTACACGTTTCCAAAGAAATTGCTTGTATTCAATGTCCTTCGAACCGCTTAATAATAATGCACCGCTAATCATAACAAACATAGGAACAGTGAAGCGCGAGAGGCTTTCAAATAGATTTCCTACTAGCCAGAATGACTGGTCATGATCATATAAATTCATTGTTACAACTGAGGCAGAAACATGGATTGTGATAACAGCGATTGTGGCAATAATGCGTAACCAATCCAGATATACAACTCGTTTCATAACTTTACTCCTCCAAATAAATTTTATCTTTAAAATAGCGATTATTCATTAAGTATAAATGTAGCATAAAATAGTCTAATTTCGTGAAAAAGATAGAATTGCCAAGTGAATATTGACAAAATAAGAAGAAATAATAATTATTTTGTTAGGGATTGTCAGATGAAGAAAAAAATATTTTCAATCTATTTATTTGCTAGTCTATTCATGCTGACTGCTTTATATGGAGAAAATGTACAAGCTGAAGGCATAAGTAAAGCAGGAACAGTGCAACAAGTTGCGCAAAATCAAAGCGGCTGGGTAAAAGATTATGGATTGTGGTTTTATTATGAAAATGGTATGAAAAAAACTGGTTGGCTTGAAGATGGTTACAATACATATTATTTAGATGGAACAAGCGGGGCAATGAAAACAGGCTGGTTCTTTGATGGATATTCATGGTATTATTTTGAACCAAGTGGAGTACTAAAAACGGGCTGGCTCTTTAATGGCGGAAGTTGGTACTATTTAGATCAAGAACTAGGTTTTATGCACACAGGTGAAGTGCATGATGGATATAATTTATATTATTTAGATATGAAAAGCGGAGCAATGAAAACAGGCTGGGTACATGACGGAGCTGGCTGGATGTATTTCAATGCAAATGGAACAGGACATACTGGCTGGTTAAAAGATGGTGGGGTATGGTATTACTTACACCCAGACTACTATTACATGGTAACAAGTTGGTGGCCTATTGATGGTAAATGAAATTATTTCAATAATAAAGGAGTTTGGCAGTATTCTGAATAAGCCTCATCTTAATTGAATATAAAAAATGCCTCTTGTATAGGATAATTTTCCTAATACAAGAGGCATTTTTTTATCCCGCATTAACGGGCAGTAATACTCCCACTGATGGAAGTTTCACTTTATTTTTGTGCAGCTTTTTCTGCCCATTCTTCTACGTTCCAAACCTTTGTAATCCAACCTTCATAAAAGTCTGGTTCGTGGCAAACAAGAACGATTGTGCCTTTATATGCCTTCATAGCACGTTGTAATTCTTCTTTTGCTGTTACGTCAAGATGATTTGTTGGCTCATCAAATAATAGCCAGTTACTTTCTGTTGCCATTAATTTGCATAAACGAACTTTTGCTTGCTCACCACCACTTAGTTGGCTCAATGGACGAGAAATATGCTCATTTTTTAAACCGCATTTCGCAAGCATTGCACGTACTTGATGTTGGTCTAAGTGTGGGAACGCATTCCATACATCATCAATTGGTGTAATATTTTCTGCTTTTACTTCTTGTTCAAAATAAGCCGGCTCTAAGAAATCACCAAGACTTGTTTTTCCGTTTAGCGGTTTAATTTTTCCAAGAATCGTTTTGAGTAATGTTGATTTTCCGACCCCATTACATCCGACAATTGCAATTTTCTCACCACGTTCAATTGTCATTGTTAATTTCGGTAATAGAGGATGTGTGTAGCCAATTTCTACATCTTCTCCTTCGAAGACAAAGCGGCTGCTTGCACGGCACTCTTTAAAAGAAAACTCAGGTTTCATAGCAGTTTCTGGACGATCAATACGCTCCATACGCTCCAACTGCTTTTGACGGCTTTTTGCACGTCCTGTCGTTGAGTAACGCGCTTTATTTCGTGCGATAAAATCTTCTTGCTGTTTAATGAATTCTTGTTGTTTTTGATATGCTTGTAAATGTTGATTTTTGTTGCTTTCTGCTAGTTCTAAGAACTTTTCATATGTTGCTGTATAGCGTGTCATTTTTGAGAATTCCAGATGGAAAATAACATTGACACATTTGTTCATAAATTCTGTATCATGGGAAATTAAAAGGAACGCATGTGGATATTCCTTTAAATAGTTTGTTAACCATTGAATGTGTTCAACGTCTAAATAGTTGGTCGGCTCATCGAGTAATAGTACTTCTGGCTGCTCAAGTAATAGTTTAGCAAGTAATACTTTTGTGCGTTGTCCACCACTTAATGCCGAAACATCACGATCTAAACCAATTGCATCAATTCCAAGACCGCGTGCTGCTTCTTCAATTTTAATATCTAATAAATAGAAACCGCCTGCTTCAAGTGCATCTTGCGCTTCTGCCATCTGTTCAAGTAGTACTTCTAATTCTTCTGGTGATGCTGTTGCCATTTTTTCAGTAATTGTATTTAACTCTTTTTCTTTCTCAAATAACGGTAAGAACGCATCTGTTAATACGTCACGAATAGTTCTTCCAGGCGTTAAAATTGTGTGCTGATCTAAATATCCGTAATGCGTACCTGGTGTCCATTCTACACGTCCTTGATCATGAATAAGTTGCCCTGTAATAATATTCATAAATGTTGATTTACCAACGCCGTTTGCGCCGACTAAACCAACATGCTCTCCTGCTAATAAACGCATTGATACATCTTTAAATAATGTACGATCGCCAAAGGTATGACCTAGGCTTTCAACTGTTAATAAGCTCATAGTGTCCTCCGCCCTGTTTGAAATAGTATCTTGAATCATGATACTAAATTCTTAAATATAAAGCTATCTTTTAACTTTAAATTATCACGTATTCCGTATGAATGGGAGATGTAACTTTATGGGAAAAATTATTTCGCTACTCGTGGGCAGTAAGACCCCGATTGGTGAGAGTTTTCCATCAGTGGGGGATGAAGAAACCCCCTACTGATGGAAGTTTCACTTTATGTTGTACTAAGGAAAAATATGAATTGTTGTAACTATCGATGTACCTTACAATAATGTAATTTTATTGTAAGATAAATCGATAGTTGATCCCTTTTATATATTATACACTTTTGTTAACAAGGTCATATAAACAGTGTATAGATGGATAAATATAATGATAAATACGATAATACGTGCTTTATACCAAGATGATAATCATTATGTTATTCATCAATTGTTTGGAGATTATAAAAAATCCCCTTGTTTTTTGTAAGTTGAAACCCTATAAAGAAAAAGCAACTGTCCAACGCAGGACCAGTTGCTTTTTCTTTTATCCCGCTATTCGCGGGTAGTAAGCCCCCAAACGATGGAAGTTTCACTTTATTTAAAGTACCCTCTCATAATTCCTTTTAAGCGATTTGCATGGAATTTTCGTTTATCGTTAGAGATGTTTTGTACTGTACGGAATGTAGCAGCAGCAATGGCACGTAAAAAATAAGGGAATCCATAATGCAAGCGGATGACTCTGCCGAAACCTCCAGCATAGGAAATTGCTCTTTTTAATGATTGCTCATTAATGACTTCTTCTTTTACTGGGTGATATACGAAAAGGTCTTTCTTAAATACACCTGTATATCCACTCTTCATACCACGAAGTACAAAGTCCGTTTCTTCACCAGCTCCATAAATCGTTCCTGATCCAACTCCTAAGTCTTCATCAAATGTGCCTACATCTTGTGTAAATTGTTTCGTGAAGAATAATGTAAAGGAAGGTCCTATGAAGCCATATTTGTTATTTAAAATGATATCTGTTTCTGGTGCGTGTATTAAAGAGCCTGTCCCTTCTACATTTGTTGTATTAGTAGAGATAAAGTGAATGTCTTTGTTTTTTTCAAACGCTTCTTGGATGCTTTCTAATACATTTATTTCGTAAATACAATCATCGTCTGGAAAAGCAATAATATCGCCATCAGCTACTTTTAATCCTGTGTTACGTGCACGAGATAGTCCTTTGATCGGTGTGTATATATAGTTGATTGGAAATTTTTCTTTATAGTCCTCAAATAAATCAGAGATTGGTGTATCATTTTGATCGACTACAATGAGTTCAAAGTTTTTGTAAGTTTGCTTTTCTAACGATTTTAGTAAATCTATAATATCATCACGTCTGCCGCAAGTGGCCATGATTAAAGAGAATTTCAATCGTAACAGCTCCTTTAAGAAGTTTCGTTTGCATGAGAATTGAGGAAAAGATACAGTATCCTTTCCTCATAATTTATCCCGCATTAACGGGCAGTAAGCCCTCCACCTCAAGGTTGAGAGAATCGAAGAAGATAGGTGGGTGATATAACTGCCCGTAACAGCTCGATTGGTTCAACTAACCATCAGTGGGGGATGAAGAACCCCCCACTAATGGAAGTTTCACTTTATTACGCTTTTTTAAATTTTAATTTTATTTTATTTAAAAACATAAAGAGAATTTCATCTTTTGTTATCAATAGGATAAGGGCATAAGCAAATATATTTATCGCAATTGTGATAACAGCAAATGATAGTGTATTTTTGAAATACATCTTTACAAGAAATGTTAACGGAATAAATGTTAGTGAGTAGAATAAATATTTTAATTTACCCATATCAAACAATGTGTAATTTACTTTTAATTTCTTCTTCACATATATATATTCTAAAACAATTAATAAGCAGTTTGCCATCGTTGTTGTGAAAATAGCAGTTGCTGGTGTGAAGACATGAAAGATAATTAATGAGATATCTAATACAAGGTTTGTGAAACCGCATATGAATAAAAAGCGAACTAAAATATGTTCTTTCTTTTTCACATAAATAATTTGGTTCGATAGAATCGACTCGATGCCTAAGGAAACCATATATAGAGCGAAAATAGATAATGTATTCCCAGCAGATGCAAATTCCGCTCCACCGTAAATAACGACAGCTGCATGGGCAATTAGAAAAAGACCAATTGCAGATGGGAAGAGTGTAATAAAATATACTTTTGAAATTTTATTTAATAATGTTTCATACTCTTTTTCATCGGCATTTCCAGATAAATAAGATAATCTAGGGATCGTAACTTGAATAACACTAACCATGAGCGTATTAATAATCGTCATCATTTGAAAAGCCATTACGTAATAAGCGACATATTTTGCGCCCAAATGTTGGAAAAGTAAAAAGCGATCTAATTGTGTATACAAGATATTTGCGTTTGAAAAAATAACAACTAATAGTAATGGTTTTAAGTGCGGAACGATTCTAATATTAGAGAAATCAAATTTTATTCTCCGCTTAATGTATACAAAGCTGGAAAAATGATTTAAAAATGTTGAAAGAGCTAATAATGCTGCAAATTGTTTATAGTCATTCGCATTATGAACGATTATAAATAATAGCACAACGTAAGTTAATCTGACACAGATCGTTTTTATTGCAATAAAATCATAATTTTCATGAGCCTCATTTACCCATTCTACATAGAACATATTTGCAATGAAGTTAAATCCGAAAATAACTAAAACAGGGAATATTTTCTCATTTCCATAACCGATGTAACTAAATAATAAGAAGGCTGCTAGAGCAAGCAAGCTTGTTGTTAAGTTAATAAGGTAAAGGTTTGTAAAAAGCTGACTTACTTTCTTTTTATCATTTTTTATTAAGCTAATTTCTCTTAATCCATATTGATAAATACCAAATACGGCAAAAATAAAAAAGTAATTGAAAATTGTATCAGCCGAGTTTACAGTCCCCATTGAATCGGCTCCAAGTGCCCGATAAGCGTATGGTCCAACGAGTAGGGGGAGAATAACGTTAAAGACATTCAGTGTAATCTTATACAAAATGTTTTTAAATAGTGATTTTTGCATAACTAGACCCTTCTATACATAATTTTATTGAGTATATGATTTGTGTTTTATCCATTACACATTTTGTAATTATACGATTTATTTCATGTTATGAGCAAATTTTTTATGAAAATATGTAGAAGATTAACATGTATGTGTCTCTTATGTAAGATAATTAGGGGGAGGGGCACAAATATAAGTGTAATGCATGTGGATTTTTAAAATCAATTATCCCCCCTTCTTAGCATATGTTCGTAAGAAGAGGGGGGAATGTTAAGCTTTTTTTAGCGTAGTTAATTTTCTATAGATTGTACTAAAAGAGTAAACTAGAAAACATCCGCTTATTATACATATACATGGAATGATAAAGAAACCGTATCTAAGTATAACTAAAAAGATATTTGAGAGCGCAATATATCCCCATATTATACTTGAGAAAAGAAGGACCTTCTTGTTTTTTCTTAATGTGATTGAACCTAATAAGCCAGTTAGAACAACAAATAAATGTTGATTTTTAAAAGCGTCTATCACCCAGGGCTTGAAATAACTCCAATATAGATAAGTTCCATCGGGATTGTTAAATAAAGTAATTGTCTTCCCGACAGTAAACCATGAGAACCACAGAGCAAAATCATTATTAAATCCTTCTTTAATTAAGTGTTTTGCATAAGCTGCTTTATCTTCCGATGATAAGGAGTAGCCTGCGTTTAACATATCTTGTATCATATTGTCCTCATTATAAAAATTAAACGGATTTGCCCCAGATAGTAAGGGATCTCCTGCATGAGATGAAAAGAGATAGGCATGTCCAAATACAATAAAGTTACGAATAATCCAAGGACCCATAATTAATAGTGGGCCGATGCACCAAATGAACCCGATTTTAATAGCTTTCTTTAATCCATGATTGTATATAACAATGCCCCATGCAATAAGGAGTAATGGAGCTGGCGTTGGGCGAAACATTAGTGTAATAGCAGCAACGATTCCAAATATGATATGTAATCGAAATGAATCTTTTTGTAATACTAATAGGAATATCAGTATAGAGAGCATAAAGAAAAACATAGATGGTATTTCAGTTAACGTTGTTCTGAAAAAGTGATACGATGAAAAATAAGTTGTATATAAAAGGCTAGAAATAATCGCTATATATGTATTTTTAAATAACACTTTAGAAATCGCGTAAAGAATTGCTATTATTCCTAAATTAAGAAACATGTTCGTCAATTTTGCAAGTAATAAGTGATCGACATGTATCCACTCAGAAATTTGAAATATAGCAGCTAAATAAAATGGTTGTCCTGGTGTAACAAAAGCATTTGGTTTTGTTTCTGCATAACCATATATGCCATCATGTAGCAATTGCCAAGCCATTTTTGCATATTTAGACGCATCAAGAGAGCCATAAGTAGCGACTTCTTTTCCATAAATTTCAGGTTCATGGAATACTGATCCAGGATTCTTTATTAAAAAATACATATGGATCGCTAAGGCGAAAATTAAAATGTATAATAAGGGACTTTTATATATTTTATGTAAATTATTTATTTTCATTATTATGATGTTCCTTTCTTAAAAATCTTGTGTCTTATTTTGCGATAAAATAAGCCCCTAAAATAATAAGGCCAACTCCGAACCATTGATTAAATTCGATTTGCTCTTTAAATACAAAGTATGCAGCTAACATTCCTACAATATAACTCATACTTTGTAGAGGATAAGCAATACTAAAAGGAATTTTTGAAAGAATAAAAATCCAAACAGCGGTTGCTAATACATAAAGAATTCCTCCTCCTATAAAATAAGGGGAGAAGACTACTTTGAAAACAGTATTCAAGTTCCACTCTGTAACACCTTGAAGAGATAGTTTCCATAAAATTTGGCCGCTAACTAGTAAACATACATTTAAAAGTAAAATGAGATAGTACATTCTATTTTGATTGCTCCTTCTCTTTTTCCAGTTTTTGTTTTAATAATGCATAATCTTGTGTCAACGTCACAAGTTGATGATGTTGTTTAGATAACTTGCGAGTTAAATCGAAGATTAAAATAAAGCAAAATAGCAGTCCAAATAAGAATAAAATAGACGGTGGATATTCTACTTTAAGTATTTTACCAAACCAGTTTATAATTTTATCGGTAGAACTTAAAATGGCCATTGATATACAAACAAAAATCCATAAAATAGAATATTTTGTTTCTAACACTCCTCGACGAATGGAGTTAATAATAAGAAAAAATAATAAAATAATAAAGACGAATGAAAAGGTAATTATCGGCATGTGATCAGCCCTTTACGATTTTTTGCATGAGTATAGCTAAACTTACTTTAAACATGTAATATATAGATTTCAAAGGTGTAATGGAAGATTGCCCGCCTTGTCTTTCTTGCATATTTACAGAGATTTCTTTAATACGTAAGCCTTTTTTCTTTAGATGAATTAAAACTTCTGGCTCGGGATAGTCTTTTGGATAATTATAAGAAAAAATTTCAATTACTTTCCGGTTTATAGCGCGATAACCAGATGTTGGGTCCATAAAAGTTTGTTTTGTTAACAATTTTAATAATGCCGTGAAGTAAAAAATCCCAATTCTACGAGAGATACTGCCCTTATAAGCTGTTTTCTCGGTAAATCGAGAACCCAGTACCATGTCGCATTTATTTTCGGCAATAGGTTGAATAATTTTATATAAGTCCTCAGGGTTATGTTGGCCATCAGCATCAAATTGAATTGCAATGTCATAACCATGTGTATTGGCATATTTATATCCAGTTTGTACTGCGGAGCCAATACCTAAATTATAGGGTAGGTTTACAATATTAACGGGAAAATTTTTTACAATTTTCGATGTTTGGTCACGTGAGCCATCATTAATAACACAAACATCTAGTTGGGTGAAATGCTTTTTTAACTCCAATAGCCGCTGTAATGTGTCCCCAATGGCTTCTTCTTCGTTATAGGCAGGAATAATAATTAACGTTTTGGGTATAGAAATTGGTACCTCAATAGACATTATTGCACCATCCTTTATATAAAATGATTCTAGTAATAAATAGCTTGATTTAAACACACTTCATTTAATATATCATTAAAAGTATAGCAAAATAAAGAACAAGCTATGTAACTTTTTAAAGAACGAAAAGTGAACTTCTACTATTTGGAGCAAAAAAATGGTGAATATGATTAGGACATATTCACCAAAAGAGGTATATTTTATTGAAAAAATTAACCTTATACATTCCACGGTTTTTGAATTGTTAGTACTTCTGCCATTTCTTTACTTTTTGATCGGTTCATTTTTCGTTTTTCGGCACGTTCGGCACCTGTATTATATAGCCAGTGCTCTTCTTCTGTTTCAGCAATTACACCTGGTACAGAGGATGGTTTTCCGTCTTGTAATGCTACGAAAGTAATGAAGCAAGTGGCAGCAATGCGACGGTCCCCGGCTAATAAATCCTCTGCTACGACTTTTACGAATACTTCCATAGAAGATCTTCCTGCATAACAAACGAATGCTTCATAGCAAACAGAATCAGTTTGATGAATTGGTGTTAAGAAGTCAACAGAATCGATAGAAGCTGTCACACAGTGCTTACGGCTATGACGTGCAGCTGCGATAGAAGCAATACTATCAATTTCTGCTAATAATTTTCCGCCAAATAATGTTTGATGGTTGTTTAAGTCATTTGGAAAAACACGTGTTGTTTTTATCGCCCTGGATTCTCTCATAAATTTCTTTTCCATATTATCTACTCCTGTTTGTTTTGTTCTAATGATATCCATAAGAACTCGATTTGTTCTGTTCATTATTTATAATAATTAGTGAACAGAAGTTTCACTCTATATAGATTGTAGTGTAAAAGAGATTTCGCTTACATTGCAAGGGGGAATATGTGATGTTACTAGCTTTGTCATAGAAATAGGCTACCAGCACGCCTTTTATTCGTGATAAAATCGTCTTGTTAAAAATATAAAGTTAAAGGGAATATATACCCTTTAACAAAGGGAAAAAGAGGTGCTATACAATAGGATTATGAGTAACGTACAGATAGGCTTTCATTCTTTTTTTAACAAGATAGTAGTTGGACTCATGTTCCTCTTTTTTTTATATTCATTTTGGTATTCTTTTGAAGAGGTAGGCAATATTTTTGATATAAACTCTTCCAGTTTAGTAATTGTATTAGGTGTTTGTATCATTTTAATTTTGCTGGCTACATCTATTTTACAATATCGATTTACAAGTAAACAATTTATTCTTTTTCTTATTTCCTGTACTGTGGTACTTCGCTTTCTAGCAATTGTGTCGATGGGAGCCCCGCCTGAAGGTGACGCGAAGGTGATGTATGAGGCTGCTAAGCAAATTGGGCAAGGAAATACTAGCCTTAGTAGACTAGAAGCTTTTGTACAATCACCATTTATTATGTACGAATCCCTTTTTATTCGTCTTTTTGGAGATGCAATGTTTGTATTAAAGATATGTAATATCTTATATTGCGGGGCTACAGCTTTTTTTATTTACAAGCTTGCTTCTACGCTATTTCATGAAGAATGCGGCCGAATTGCAGCTATGTTGTATGCTGTGTATATTCCTAATATTGTACTTTGTTCCGTGTTAACAAATGAATATTTAGCAACATGTTTATTTTATTTTGCATGTTACTTACTTATACATAAAGGTTTAAGTCACTCGTATATGTGGGGAGTGGCCGCTTCTTTATTTGCTTTTAGTAATATGATTCGTCCGTTAGGTTTATTTTTGATTATAGCCCTTGTTATGTACCTTGTAGTGGTGGAAGTTTTACAAAGTGCAGAAAGAAAAAAAATGCTTCTTAAAATAGTAGGCGTATGCGTTATATTTTATGGTGTCCAGTACGGAGTAAGTTACGCGTTGGCAAAGTCAAGTAGTTTACAATATACATTTACAAATGACTGGTATGTTCAATCTGTATTAGTAGGAGGAAATGAAAAAACAACAGAACGGGAGAAAAAAGAGCATACGGTGGATCTTATAAATAAAAAGTTGAAAGAAATAGAGATGGATCGGTTTGCCTCTATTCAAAAGAGTTTAGGGAAATTACAGAAACAAGAAATAAAAAGCACTCTTATAAAGGGTGGATACCTTATACATATAATGATTACAATATTTGTAGCAATTGCTATGTTACATCTTCTATTTCAAAAATCGGGAAATGGAAGCTATATGTTGTTTCTGTTCATTATAGTAGGTTATTTATTTGCAAGATTTATGAATACGCGTATTGTATATGATAGCATACTAGTCCCTAGTTTATTGATATTGCAAAGCTATGGAGTATATATAGTATATCAATATTGTCAAAAGCTGTTTTTTAAAAAATAAAAGAATCCTCTAAGTAGGATTCTTTTTTTATTATTGTATATTGTAAATCTTTTGGGAGTTGCACTTATCGGTTTAATTCGGACATTAGATTGTCAGCTGTTAAGGCCATTTTTGCAGATGCATCTTCAATTGTCTTTATCACATATGTAATTAATTCAAGTTCACTTTCAATTTTTTGATTTTGTTCTTTTGAGTTAAACATATCGTTTACAATTTCTTCAAAATAATTATCCGTTTCATTCATACTATTTGTTCCCTCAGAGACAAGGTTATTAATTTGTTCAACAGAAGATGAAACGTGTGTAATTTGTTCATTTGTTTTTTCAACAAGCTTCGTTACATTTGAAATGGATTCTTTTGTTTGCTCAGATAACTTGCGGATTTCTCCTGCTACAACGGCAAATCCTTTTCCAAATTCACCTGCACGTGCAGATTCAATCGCTGCATTTAAAGCAAGTAAATTTGTCTGATCCGCAATCGATTTTACAATATCAATAATTTCGTTAATCTTTTTCGAAATAACTAGTAGTTCTTGTGTATCTTGAATAATTGTTTGCATATTGCCTTGCATGCTTTCCATTCGTTGATTTTGAATATGAAGCTGTTGTTTTCCTTGAGTTGCTTTTTGTTCTGATTGTATTGCTAATGATGTACCTGTTTTTGCAATATCAATAATGTTTTCTGATTGTGTTGTTAATTGCTGAATAGAAGCGCCTGTTTCTTCTGATACAGCAGCAAGTTCTTGAGCAATATGACTAATTGTCATTTGGGCAACTTCTTTTTCTTGTTCATGTTTTTTTCGAATTGCTTCATATTCTTGTTCGTATGCTGTTAAAACAATCTCTTGTTCGAGTGTAAAGAGTTTGTTTAGTACGTGAACAGCACAGCTGAAATCTTCAATTTTTATGAATTTTTCTTCTAGAATTTTAATAATGGAACGGAATAATTCTTGATATGCAGATGTATACCACTTTCTATGTAAACCAATTTTTACATGTTTCCGCGCGATTTGAACCCGACGTTGAATAAATTCTTCGTCAATATTGCCGCTAAATAATTGTTCAATATGTTTTTTTAATGTTGCTTGTAATTTTTGAACGGAACTATATTTTTCAATAATATGTATGAGGTGTGGTTGTTTTGTAATATTCTCATAGAATTTCTTTGTAATCCAATCAAGTTGTTCATAAATAAAAGGTTGTAGTACTTTTATAATCTGTAAATCCTCTTTTGCTACATGCAGCATTTCCATCTGTGTTGCTAAATCAGAATCTGTGGGTACAAGAAATGTTACTGTTTGACCTTTACTTTTCTCTTTTATACTCTTTTCTTTTGTTTGACTACTTTCCTTTTTAAAAAGACTTAGCATAATTGTTCCCCCTGTATATATTTATCCTATTATCCCAGAGCAGTAAGATTCCATCTCAAAATTTAAATATGGAAGCCCTTGCTGATAGAAGTTTCCCCTATAAAGCGCTTGCAATGCTGGTATTTCATTTATTATAGCTATTTTTTTTATTTTTCTCTATATTGTTATATAAAATTTAAGGGATGTTAATGACATAAAAAAAGAGAACTCTACCATGAATTCTCTTTTCTATGAAAATATATCAATTCCCTTTATGAATTTTTGCATGTGTCTTAAAAAAGACTGGAAAATGTACATTATAGATAAAAGTTACAACACGTATAGTAAATGTTACAAATAGACAAACATAGAAAGCTAATACGTGTGATCCCATTTCATACGTAATAAGAAAGCTAATTGCACCTAGAATGGAGGCAATTGCATAAATTTCCTTACGAAAGACATATGGGATATCCTGAGCGCAAATATCGCGCAAAATGCCACCGCCAATGCCTGTAATGACTCCCATAGAAACAACTAAGAAAGAAGCATTCATATGATGGGTAATGGCTGCATTTGCCCCGATTGCAGTAAATACGCCTAAACCAACAGCGTCTGAGAGCATAATAACAACTTGTAATTTATGAATCCGTTCAAAAAACATACAAGTAAATAATGCTGCTAAGATACTAATGAAAAAGTAAATGGGTTGAACAAATGCAACTGGAGGTAAGTTTCCAATCATAACATCGCGAATTATCCCGCCGCCAAGTGCAGTTGCTACAGATAAACAAAGGACACCAAATAAATCAAGTTCTTTTTTTAAACCTACTAATGTACCAGAAATGGCAGCTGCGATAATGCCGAGAAATGTAAATACGTCAATTAAAAACATCGCTCCGATCCCTTCTTTCTAATGATGTTCCAAGCAAAGAATATACACTAAAGTTATGAAAATAACAATTCCTGTTTCGCTACATGTAAAAAAAGTGAAGAAATACGGAAAGAAAGCGTTTGAAAATGTCATTTAACAATAAGGGAGGGGCATAAAGTGAAACTTCTATAAGCGGTGGTCTTACCGCCCGTGAATAGCAGGATAAATAAAACTAGTATTATAGAATATTTCGTCATTTGACTAAAATGATAAGAAAATACTACTTAGTCCATTGATAAATTATGCTATAATAAATATTTGGGACGAGTTAGAATATTTACAAATACTTATTATTTAGATTACAGTAACAATATTTATGGGGGTTAAAGATGTTAAATAACAATAGTTTAAGCTATAAATTTGAGCACTTTCTATTGATTTTTATTATATTGCAGCCAATTATAGACTTGCTGACATCACTTTGCATTTTAGTGCTCAAAATTGATGCGACGATTGGAATTATATCGCGCTTATTCGTTATGGCTCTTGGCGGTATTTATCTTCTCATGCAAGCGCGTGTTAGGGAAAATAGAAAATATGTTATATATTTACTCGGATTAGGAATTGTTCTTGGATTAGGCTTTATAAATAATAAAATGGTCAAACATCCGATGTTACAAATGGAGGATATTAAATTTATTGCAAAGGCGCTATACCCATTTGTTATGATAAGCTGTTATATTCTTGTATTTAAGTCATTAAAGATGAAAGAAACGATTCATACAAAGATGAGAAATTATATTGCATATGCAGCTTTAATTATGAATGTGATTATGGTCGTGTCTATCGCAAGCGGAACGGATTACAATAGTTATGAATTTGTAAAAGAAGGCTCCCGTGGTTGGTTTTATGCAGGGAATGAACTTGGATCTATTTTAGCAATCATCTGCCCGATAGTAATTTTATACTCTATCGAAAAAACAACGAGTCTAGCAAAGAGTTATTTTTGGATTCCGTCTCTTTTAATGATATTTTCACTATTTGCGGTCGGTACAAAAGTGGGACTTGGATCTATTTTAGGTACATTTGCTATCGCTATCTTTATGTGCTTTGTGCAAGCATTTTTACAACGTAAAGATCGTAAGAAAAAGCCATATTTGTTAAATGGTTTTATTGCAACAGTTGTATTTGCGGGGGTTTTAGGTTATATGCCATTCTCCCCAATATATAAAAATATGGGACTTCACGTTCAAATTTTTGAACAAAAGCAAGCAGCTCAAAAAGAACAAGAACAAGTGAAAGAACATAAAAAAGGGCATGTGACAAAAGAAGAGATTAAAAAAGAAAAAGAAGAAGAGAAGAAAGCTGAAACACAAGCTCTTATTTTTAGCGGACGTGAACTATTTGCACAGATGTATGTAGATTTTTATAAACAAGCACCTATGTCTCAAAAGTTACTCGGTATGGGATATGGCGGAAACTTTAAAGAATATCCAAAATTAATTGAAATGGACTTCCATGATTGGTTTTATGCATTTGGAATCATTGGTTTCATTTTTCTTATGATTCCGTTTGTATACTATGGTTTGAGAATAGTAATGGTGTTAATAACTAGATTTCGTGACGTGTTTACGGTCAAGTATGCATTGTTAGCTGCTGGTCTTGCGTTAGCGTTAGGAATCGCTTTTACAGCAGGCCATGTGTTAACAGCACCAGGAGTAAGTATTTATTTTGCTGTATTATTAGCATATTTAATCGTTGATTTAGAAATAGAATGATGGAAAAATAAAAGCTAGCATTATGTTAGCTTTTATTTTTTGTTATAGTAAAACAAGGAGAAAATATATTGATGGAGGAAGAAAAAGATGAAAGTGTTACATATGAATGCTGGAGCAGAAACAGGCGGCGGAAAAACGCATATTATTTCACTTTTGTCGCAATTTCCGAAAGATGAAGTAGAATTAGCAGTATTTGAAGAAGGGGCAATTGCAAACGAAGCGAGAGCGTTAGGGATAAAAGTACACGTTTTTTTACAATCATCTCGTTATGATATATCTATTCTTTCAAAAATACGTTCTTTTATTAATGAAGGACGTTTTGATATCGTCCATACACACGGAGCAAGAGCAAATTTTTATCTTTCCCTATTAAGAAGAAAGATCAATGCCAAGTGGGTTACAACAGTTCACAGCGATCCAACGCTGGATTTTATGCAACGTGGTTTAAAAGGCTGGGTTTTTACAAAGTTAAATTTACGTTCGTTTAAGAAGATTGATTTGTTTTTTGCAATTACAGAACGTTTTAAGAGAAATACGGTAACACTAGGTGTACCAGAGGAGAAAATTTGTACAATCTATAATGGAATTGAGTATGATCCTACACCAGCAAATCCTTATAATTTAGAGGAACAATTCGGTATACAAGCAGACGTATTTACAGCAATTCAAGTTGCGCGCCTTCATCCAGTTAAAGGACATGAAATATTATTTGAGGCATTGCAAAACATAACGATTCCAAATATAAAAGTATTGTTACTTGGTGATGGACCGATTGAGAATGAATTAAAAGAAATGGTGAAACAAAAAGGAATAGAAGATAAAGTACTATTTTTAGGACATCGTCAAGATGTGAAAGAATTATATGCATCGGCACATATTAATTTACTCACATCTCATAGTGAAAGTTTCTCGCTCGTTTTATTAGAAGCTGCAAACCAACGTTTAACCTCTATTGCTACAGATGTTGGTGATATGTCACAGCTCATTGTTGATGAGACATATGGCTGGATCATTCCAACTGGCGATGCTTCAGCTCTTGCTCATGCGTTAGAGGAAGCGTATGAAAAATGGAAGAATGGTGAATTGGCGGAGATGGGTGAGCGTTTGTATATGCATGCGTCTTCTCATTTTTCTTTACGAAAGGTGTATGAAGATACACATAAAGCGTATGAAAGGCTTCTAAATGATCATGTGAAATTCTAGGGATTAGCAGGGCTAATCATTAGTGAAAATGTTCACTGATGGAAGTTTCACTTTACCCCGCTCAAACAGGCAGTAACATATTTAGCTAAATCAGAGAAGCTGAATTGCTTGTTTGAACCTTATAGAAATAGAAAAGATATTTGAAATAGAAAGGATTTTAAGTATGGCAGTGCAAACAATTGATATTTTAGGCGTGCCCTTCTCAAAGATGACCATGGAAGAAACAATTCGATATATGATGCAGCAACTAGAAAAGGAACACGAGAATACATTTCAAGTTGTAACGGCAAACCCTGAAATTGTGATGTGTGCAAAAAAAGATGCTAAATTCCATGAAACGCTTCTTCAGGCAGATATTATTACACCAGATGGCATTGGCGTTGTAAAAGCAAGCGGCATGCTAGGTACACCGTTAAAAGAGCGTGTAGCAGGTTTTGATTTGATGAGTGATTTATTTAAAACATTATCACAAGAGAAGAAATCGATATCTGTCTTTTTACTTGGAGCAAAGCCGCACGTTGTAGAAAAAGCCGCTCAAACTTTAACAGAAAGATATACAGCAGTATCTATTGTCGGTACACAAAATGGATATTTTAAACAAGAGCAAGAAGAAGAAATTATTGCGCGTATTCAAGAAGCAAAACCAGATATTTTGCTTGTTGCACTTGGATTCCCAAGACAAGAAAATTTTATTCAGCATAATAAACATTGTTTAAATACAAAAGTAGCTGTTGGTGTTGGGGGAAGTTTTGATGTTTGGGCAGGAGAAGTAAAGCGTGCCCCGAAATGGATTCAAGCTATTCATTTAGAATGGTTTTATCGTTTATGCAGCAATCCAACACGCTGGCGTCGTCAGCTTGTATTAGTTGAATTTTTAAAAGAAGTGGTTCGTTCGAAAAGGTAGCGATATTTTGCTGCCTTTTTTCTATGCAAGTCTGTATGCGTGATGCATCTTTCCCATGAAAAAACGCCTATGTATGAAGTGTTTTTTCATGGGAAAGATAAGGTTTATGTAGGTAGTTTGTCTTCTTTAGTATGTAATGAAAAAAATATTTTACTTATGTAATATACATATGTAAAATGATGTGTAAAGACAGCTTTGTAAGGAGGACCTCTAGTGGGGAAAGTTACAGAAATCTCGAATCGAAAGCTTCTCGGAATTGCTGGGCTTGGTTGGCTATTTGATGCAATGGATGTTGGGATTCTTTCGTTTATTATTGCTGCTTTACAAAAAGAATGGCAGCTTAGTGCACAGCAAATGGGATGGATAGGGAGTATTAACTCCATTGGAATGGCAGTTGGAGCACTTATATTTGGAATATTAGCAGATAAAATTGGTCGTAAATCTGTTTTTATTATTACATTATTATTATTTTCTGTTGGTAGTGGTTTAACGGCTTTATCAACAACATTAACTGTATTTCTTGTATTTCGTTTTCTCATTGGAATGGGACTCGGAGGAGAGTTACCTGTTGCATCAACACTTGTATCTGAAAGTGTTGCAGCGCATGAACGTGGTAAAATTGTTGTTTTATTAGAAAGCTTTTGGGCTGGTGGATGGTTAATTGCTGCGCTTATTTCATATTTTGTTATTCCGACATACGGTTGGCGAATAGCGATGGTTTTAAGTGCAATTCCAGCTTTTTATGCATTATATTTACGCTGGGGTTTGCCAGATTCACCACAATTTCAAAAAGTACAACAAAAACAATCTGTATTTGCAAACATAAAGGCTGTTTGGTCTCAGGAGCACAGAAGAGCGACTGCTATGCTCTGGATTTTATGGTTTTGTGTTGTGTTTTCTTATTATGGAATGTTTCTTTGGCTTCCAAGTGTACTAGTATTAAAAGGATTTAGCTTGATTAAAAGCTTTGAATACGTATTAATTATGACACTTGCACAGCTTCCGGGCTATTTTACAGCTGCTTGGTTTATTGAACGTTTTGGCCGAAAGTTTGTGTTAATCACATACTTACTTGGAACAGCGTGCAGCGCATATTTCTTCGGGGCAGCAGACTCACTTCTCACATTAATGATTACAGGTATGTTGCTATCTTTCTTTAATTTAGGAGCTTGGGGAGCATTATATGCGTATACACCAGAGCAGTATCCGACAGTTATTCGTGGTACAGGAGCTGGTATGGCAGCGGCATTTGGCCGCATCGGTGGTATTTTAGGGCCACTATTAGTTGGTTATCTCGTAGCCATGCATGCTTCTCTTTCTTTTGTCTTTACGATCTTTTGTGCAGCTATTGTAATTGGTGCTCTTGCTGTGCTTGTGCTTGGAAAGGAAACAAAACAACAAGAATTAATATAATGAAAAGGAAGCTGTGTAAAGCTTCCTTTTCGTTGTTTTCTGACAAAAACATGCTATATTTGATAGAAAAATGGTTTATAAAAAGGGATTATTTCGAAAAAAGCGAATGTATACAACAAGGCGTATGGACAAAAGGATTAGGTGGTTGGGCAGACATGAAAATTTTAATCGTAAATGAACAAGAAGAAAACAGAGGACAATTAATACATTTTTTCAAAGAACATGTAAACAATTTGGAATGCTTTGAAGCGAAAACAGGAATGGAATCACTACAGATAGCGAAAAAGTATACGCCAGATTTTATTTTTTTAGATACACAATTACCAGATGCAACTGGTTTTGAAGTCGCAGGATTGCTGCGTCAATTAACATTACATACAAAATTTATATTTACAGGAAAGGATATGAAAGATGCAATTAAATCATTTCGTTTTCACGCTTTTTACTACTTATTGCAACCATTTGAGCAGGAGGACTTGCAGTTTTTATTGCATAGTATTGAACAAGAAAAAGTAACACGAGAGAAGAATCGATTGCAAAAGCTTCCGATTGAATGTCATGAAGGAATTACATATATTCTTCCAGACGATATTGTATACATAAGTAAGAATAAAGAAAATAAAACAGTTTCAATTTACACAACTGATAATCAATATATCTCAACGTATACATTACAAGAATTAGAAGGCAAGTTAGCGGTATACGATTTTTTACGTGTCCATAAAAGTTATCTCATTAACGTTATATATGTGCGTGAATTGAAGCCTTATTATAACGGAACGTATAACTTATATTTGGAAAGGTATGATAACCAGCCGATACCTGTTAGTCGAAATTATGTAAAACGACTTCGAAATAAAATTGAGTTGTAACAGTTCATGGAAGAATTTGGACATGTTAAAATAAAAAACCTTCATCATAAGGAATATTATATTTAACTATTCTGAAAATTTAGTACAATTCCCTCTAAGGCATAACATTAGGGGGGATTTTTGTTGAAAGCATGGAAATCTATTTTACTTTGGGGTGTGATTACGGCTTTAGGAGCAGCTGGATTTGCTGTTTTAGCGTTATCTCGCGGTGAAACAATTAATGCAGTTTGGTTGCTTGTTGCCGCTGTTTCCGTATATGCTGTTGCATATCGCTTTTATAGTAGATTTATCTCCAGAAAAGTTTTTGAATTGGACGACAATCGAAAAACGCCAGCAGAGCTTTTGAATGATGGGAAAGATTATGTTCCGACAAATAAATGGGTTTTATTTGGGCACCACTTTGCTGCAATTGCTGGAGCCGGGCCGTTAGTTGGTCCAATCTTAGCTGCACAAATGGGATATTTACCAGGAACGCTCTGGATTATTGTTGGAGTTGTGTTAGCTGGAGCTGTACAAGATTTCGTGATTTTATTTGCGTCTATGCGTCGCAACGGGAAGTCGCTTGGTGAAATGATTAAAGAAGAGATTGGTCCAGTAACAGGTTTTATCGCGATGATCGGTATTTTGGGAATTATGATTATTTTATTAGCGGTATTAGCTCTTGTTGTGGTGAAAGCTCTTGTAGGAAGCCCATGGGGAATGTTTACGATTGCCGCAACAATTCCAATTGCAATTTTAATGGGTGTATATATGCGTTACATTCGTCCAGGTCGTGTTGGAGAAGGTTCAGTTATCGGTATTATTTTACTTCTTTTATCGCTTGTAGCGGGTCAGTATGTAGCAGAAAATCCAACGCTTGCTACTATGTTTACATTTAAAGGTGAAACAATTGCAATTATGCTTATTATTTATGGATTTATTGCTTCTGCATTGCCTGTTTGGTTATTACTTGCACCGCGTGATTATTTAAGTACGTTTTTAAAGATTGGAACAATTGTTGGCTTAGCGCTTGGGATTGTGATTGTTGCACCAGATTTACAAATGCCGGCAGTTTCAAAATTTATTGATGGAACGGGCCCAGTATTTGCAGGAAATTTATTCCCTTTCTTATTTATTACAATTGCTTGCGGAGCTGTATCTGGCTTCCATGCACTTGTTTCTTCTGGTACGACCCCGAAAATGATAGAAAGGGAAGGACATGCACAGCCAATTGGTTACGGTGCTATGCTTATGGAATCATTTGTTGCAGCGATGGCAATGATTGCAGCTTGTGTACTAACGCCAGGTACATACTTTGCAATTAATAGCCCTCCGGCAGTCATTGGAACGGATGTAACACAGGCAGCACAAGTAATTAGTTCTTGGGGGTTCACTGTGACGCCAAATGAGCTGAAAGAACTAGCTGTAAACGTTGGAGAACAAACGATATTATCTCGTACAGGCGGGGCACCGACGTTCGCGATTGGGATGGCTCATATTTTCTCTCAAGTAATTGGCGGAAAAGCATTAATGGCATTTTGGTATCACTTTGCAATTTTATTTGAAGCGCTCTTCATCTTAACAACTATTGATGCAGGAACACGTGTTGGCCGGTTTATGATTCAAGACATTTTAGGGCACATTTATAAACCATTTGCAAAAACAGATTCTATGCTTTCCAATATTGTTGCAACAACGCTGTGTGTGCTAGGATGGGGATATTTCTTATATCAAGGGGTAATTGATCCGCTTGGTGGCATCAATACGCTATGGCCGCTCTTTGGAATCGCAAATCAAATGTTAGCTGGGATTGCATTATTACTTGGAACGACTATTTTGTTTAAAATGGGAAAAAAGGCATATGTTTGGGTGACGCTCATTCCGACAACGTGGCTATTGATTGTTACAATGACAGCTGGCTATCAAAAGTTATTTCATGAGAATCCGAAAATTGGCTTCCTCTCTCATGCAAAATTGTTCCAAAGTGCACTGGATAAAGGGAAACTATTAGCACCGGCGAAAAACGTAGCACAAATGAAACAAATTATTCTTAATGATTATATTGATGCGGCGCTTTGTGGAATTTTTATGCTTGTTGTAATCGCGGTACTGATATCGGCTATTAGAATATGGATACAAGTATTGAACAATAAAGCAACTCCATTAAAAGAAGCGGCGTATGTTCCACGCGATGAAAGTGAGGTACAGCATTATGCTTAAAACGATAATAAGCATGTGGAGATACCGAAAACAGTTTATTAGTTTGCTTGTTGGTGTACCTAGCTATGAGAAGTATGTTGCTCATATGAAACAACAACATCCCAATGAAATTGTATTATCTCGAAAACAATTTTTTGCTGAAGCGCAAGAAGCAAGATTTAATGCGAAGGGCGGTAAAGTTTCGAGATGCTGTTAAAGAGAATATAGTATAAAAAGGAGCGATATCTCGCTCTTTTTTTTATTCCAAAGTTTCACGTGAAACATATAAAGAAAGGTTTGGGAATTATAGGAATATAATATACAATAGTAAATAGGAAAAGGGTACTCAAAATGGATAGAGATGAAAGTTTTATGTGAACTGTCAAGTTGTAGAAAGGCCGGGTATATTTTTATGCTAAATGATCTATTTATTAATACAACTATTATTCTTTCTTTTATTTTCGTTGGTGCTCAACTTTTTAAAAATATTTCATTAAAAGAGCCGCTATCATTTGAAGTAAAATGTTTTGTTGGTATTGTAATGGGAGCTTTAGGTGCCCTGCTTATGAAGTTTGGTGTTCATATTGAGGATGTGATGCTAGATTTACGATATCTTTCTGTTATATTAGCTGCAGTTATTGGAGGACCTATTGCAAGTTTACTAGCTTCCATCATTATTTTGATTGTACGTTTATTGTTAACGGGTTATTCAATAGGAGCACAAATAGGTGTGTATGTAATTTTGTTAACAGGTATAGGTTGTACGATTATTTCAATGTTTCGTATTTCTGTTTTCAAAAAGTGGATTTGGTTACATGTTTATTGCTTAACAGTTTCATCGATTGGAATTTATATTGTTTTTAAAGATGTTCTTGTCCTAGGTTTATATTTAGTTGTTAGCATTATGACAGGATATATGACTTTTTTAAGTGCACATTATGCTTTGCAGTCAAACGAATTGTTTCGTAAGATGAAACAGTATGCAACAATGGATCCTTTAACTGGATTAGGAAATGTTCGTAAATTTGATACGGAATTGAATAGAAATATTGAGGATAAGAAAAAAAATAACAATCCACTTTGTTTATTGCTGGTAGATATTGATTATTTCAAGGATGTGAATGACAAGTATGGACACCCTGCCGGTGATGAAGTTTTACAGCAATTAGGGGCAATTTTAAAGAATAGTTCTCCATTTCCACACTTAGTATTTCGAAAAGGCGGAGAGGAATTCGCTTTATTATTACCAAAATCAACATTACAATATGCTGTGGATATAGGAGAAAGAATTCGAGCAGCTGTAGAGAAGCATGTGTTTCGATTACCAAATGATATTTGTTTACATATCACGATTTCAGTAGGTGCTTCAATCTATGTAGACTCACCACAGCAATTTATTCAACTTGCAGATGATGCATTATACTCTTCCAAACGAAATGGAAGAAATCAAGTGAATGCTGTTTCATGAAAAATAAAGTCGTCACTATGGACGACTTTATTTTTTGTTCTTATCCCGTTACTTTTGGACAGTAAGACCCCCTACTGGTGGAAGTTTCACTTTATACAAGCTCTTTTCCAGCTCCAAATTTACGGTATGCACCGTGATGGGTTGGTCCCACATATTCGTTCAATTTGAATGAGTGGCAAATTGCAGCAGTAATAAATTCTTTTGCTACTTGTACTGCTTCTTTTACAGATTTTCCTTTTGCTAGCTCTGCTGTAATTGCAGCAGCATATGTACAACCTGCGCCGTGTGTATATGTTGTTTCAATTTTTTCAGATTCTAAAATTTCAAATGTTTCTCCATCGTATAATAAATCAATTGCTTTTTCTGAACCTAGCTTGCTGCCACCTTTAATAAGTACGTATTTTGTACCTAGAGCATGCATTTTTTCAGCAGCTTGCTTCATATCTTCAAGTGAGTTAATTTTTACGCCGCTTAGTTGATACGCTTCAAATAGGTTTGGTGTTACAATCAATGCTTTTGGAACGAGCGTATCGCGTAAGCATTCGTTTGTTTCTGGATGAAGCGCTTCATCTGCCCCTTTACATACCATAACAGGGTCTACTACTACGTTTTGTAGATTATGTTTTTCAATTGTTTCAGCGACAAGCTCAATAATTTCAACAGATCCAAGCATACCTGTTTTTAATGCATCAACGCCAACGCCTTCAATTGTCGTTTCTAATTGTGGTTTTAATGTAGACGCTGGAATTGGGAATACATTATGTGCCCATCCGTTATGTGGATCCATTGTCACGATTGTTGTAAGAGCTGTCATGCCGTATACACCAAGCTCTTGGAACGTTTTTAAATCGGCTTGCATACCAGCACCGCCGCTTGTGTCAGAACCAGCGATTGTAAGTGCTTTGTTTAATGTCATTGTGAAAGCCCCCTCAAGTAATATAATGAAAACTACATTTTTATCCATTATATCAATGTTATGAATAAGTACAAAGCGAAAAAGTTACTTGAACTGCCCGTAAAAGCCCGATTGGTGAGAGCCTTTCATCAGGAGGGAATAAAGAAAAACCCCCATTGATGGGAGTTTCACTTTATTTTACTATTTTATTTTTGTACTAGTTCCTCTTGTTCATTATGATTAGGAAGTGGAAATGCATTACCAATCATTGCAGCTCCAATCATTGGTAACAATAAATTAATTGGGAAGAACATAAGTAATAATAATGTAATAGCGATTGGTTTTCGTACTGCATAGCTTGAAATGGCTGTCGTTACAATAGCTACAGAAGCAACTGGATCTAACGACGGTATGACAGTAGCCACAGCATATCCAATACTTGCACCAGCAAATACAATTGGGAAAATATGTCCGCCACGCCAACCTGTAGTTAAACAAACTGCCGTTATACATAACTTTAAAATCCCTGAAAGAAGCAGTATCCCAAATGATAATTCTGTCCATTCATTTACTAATTCTTTTAATTGGTGTTCTCCTGAAAATAGTGTATACGGAAGTATAGTTCCTGCAATCCCTAAAAGAATACCACCTATAATTGCTAATGTTAGCTTATATTCTTGAAAAGGCCGTACTATTTTTTCTAATATATGTTCCACTTTGAAATAAAAATAGCCTACACCAGCGCCTATGCAAATAAGAGGCAGAAAGGCAATCCATTCATGGAGAGCAAAAGATCCTTCTCCAAATTTAACAATAAAAGATCCTCGATTATCGAACTGACTAAGCAATAAATAAACAGAAAAACCAGCGAAAGTAGTAGCAAGATATACAATAGTCTTTTTCCCTTTAAAAGCTTCAGTGATTTGTGTATCCTCATGTTCGTTTGGAGCTAAATAACCGAATAGCGGTGCATTAAAAATAACACTTAAAGCAGCGCCAATCCCAATTTCTGTTAGTTCATGCATTCCTTTTAAAGTAAACTTAAAGCGATCACCAACCCACGTACAAAGGCCACCTATAATCCCAACAAGTGCTGCTTCTGGTCCTAAGCTTGCGCCAAATACTAAAACAATAACAGCTGTTAACGTAGCTTTATGCACAAATTGGTACTCAATTCTGCCTGTTTTCTTATATTCAGCCATGGTCTCTGGCATTAAACGAGGGTATGTACCGAAGTATTTCTGTGACAGGCCGACAAAAATACCGCCAATTACTGTTACACAAATTGTGTAATAAGGAGGTAATCCCAATTCTTTAGGTAAATATCCCCAAACAAGCTGAATTCCAGCATTTGTGACAACTAAAAATAACCAGACTACAGCACCAACTATAGCACCTAGAAACATACCGTACATGATGAGTAAATAGTGCATGTTTCTCCTAATAGTCATTCTTTATGCCTCCTTTATGTTATATTCTATTATGAAAAAGTAAGAGATTCTAATACGGAAATAGTTGGATAACCAATTCAATATGCGTATTATTTTTTTAAGGGAACTACTTGTTCAAGATACATTATAAAAATTAGCATTATTATTTTATGAACCTGTAAAACATTTGTAAGTGTACTTGCTTTTTTGTATGTGCTTCGATGGCTACTAAAATGCAATGTAACTCTTTAATTTTACATAGTAAGTGGAGTTTTTAAAATGTATTTTTGTCTATTTTTGAAACATTAATGTTATTTTTGTATAATTTGAATATTGTTAATAAATAATTAAATTCATCTATATTTTTCGTGAAGATTCAGAAAAATTGATTGACACTAGGAAATATTTGCTATAAAATCAACGGTAATTGCATAAGTCTTATCAAGAATAGGTGGAGGGACCGGGCCCTATGAAACCTTGGCAACAGCCGTAAAGCGGAATTGTGCCAAATCCTGCAGGTATTTCCTGAACGATAAGAAAGGCTACATGTCGAGCGTTTATCTAAACTGCTTCTTTCTTATTTAGGAAAGAAGCAGTTTTTTTATGTTAAGAAAGGGGATTGAGAGATGAGCGATACAAGGGGAAAAGGAACAATTTGTGTTCAAGGCGGCTATACGCCGAAAAATGGTGAACCGCGTGTTTTACCACTTTATCAAAGCACGACGTATAAATATGATACATTTGATGATTTAGCAGCTCTCTTTAATTTAGAGGCAGAAGGTTATATTTATACTCGTATTGGTAACCCAACGCTTGCAGCATTTGAGCAGAAACTGACAGAGTTAGAAGGCGGCGTCGGTGCGGTTGCAACTGCATCAGGGCAAGCAGCAATTATGTTAGCGATATTAAATATTTGCGGCAGCGGCGATCACCTGCTTTGCTCATCAACAGTATACGGCGGTACGTTTAACTTATTTGCAGTTAGTCTGCGGAAACTTGGCATTGAGGTTACTTTCTTTAATCCAAACTTAACTGCTGATGAAATTGTTGCCCTCGCAAATGAGAAAACAAAGCTTGTGTATGCAGAATCGCTTGGAAATCCAGCGATGAATGTTCTTAATTTTAAAGAGTTTTCTGATGCGGCAAAAGAGCTTGAGGTGCCATTTATCGTCGACAATACGTTAGCGACGCCGTATTTATGTCATGCTTTTGAACATGGTGCAAACATTGTCGTTCATTCTACAACGAAATATATTGATGGTCATGCAAGCTCACTTGGCGGTATTGTCATTGATGGCGGTAATTTCGATTGGAGTAAATTTCCTGAATTTGTTGAACCAGATCCAAGTTATCATGGTGTGAGTTATGTGGAAAGGTTCGGGCAAGCGGCATACATTGTGAAAGCTCGTGTGCAGTTATTAAGAGATTATGGAAATTGTATGAGTCCATTCAATGCGTATGTAAGTAATATTGGCTTAGAAACGTTGCATCTTCGTATGGAGCGTCATAGTCAAAACGCACTAGCTGTTGCACAGTGGTTATCGCAGCATGAACGCGTTGAGTGGGTCAATTACCCAGGACTTAAAGATAATGAAAATTATGCATTAGCACAAAAATATTTACCGAAAGGCGCGAGCGGTGTTTTAACGTTTGGAGTAAAGGGAGGTATTGAATCTGCTAAGCAATTTATTGCAAATGTGAAGCTCGCAGCATTGGTGACGCATGTTGCAGATGCAAGAACTTGTGTGATTCATCCTGCAAGTACAACGCACCGTCAGCTTAGTGAAGAGCAGCAGCGTCTGGCAGGTGTAACGCCTGATTTAATTCGGTTATCTGTTGGTATTGAAGATGCGGCGGATATTATTGTTGATTTAGCAGAAGCACTTTCTGGAGGAAAACAGTATGCCGATCATCATTGCTAAAGATTTACCCGCTCGTAAAGTATTACAAAATGAAAATATTTTCGTAATGACGAAAGAACGAGCAGAAACACAAGATATCCGTGCTTTGAAGATTGCTATTTTAAATTTGATGCCAACAAAGCAAGAAACTGAAACGCAGTTGCTTCGTTTAATTGGAAATACGCCGCTTCAGCTCGATGTACATTTACTTCATATGGAATCTCATACATCAAGAAATGTGGCACAGGAGCATTTAACAAGTTTCTATAAAACATTTCGAGATATTGAAGGGGAAAAATTTGACGGGTTAATCATTACTGGTGCTCCGGTTGAAACACTTCCTTTTGAAGAGGTGGATTATTGGGAAGAATTGAAGCGAATTATGGACTATTCGGAGAAGCATGTTACATCGACGCTTCACATTTGTTGGGGAGCACAAGCAGGGTTGTATTATCACTACGGTGTTCCAAAATATCCGCTTCAGCAAAAGATGTTTGGTGTGTTTGAGCATGAAGTGCAGCAGGAGAATGTGAAACTGTTACGCGGTTTTGATGAAAGCTTTTTTGCGCCGCATTCTCGTCATACGGAAGTCCGTGCATCTGATATTCAAAAAGTACAGGAACTCGATATGTTAGCGATATCTGAAGAAGCTGGTGTTCATCTTGTTATGAATAAAGATGGAAAGCATATTTTTGTTCTTGGTCATAGCGAATACAGCTGTGAGACGTTAAAGCAAGAATATGAGCGAGATCAACAAAAAGGGCTCGATATTGCTATTCCAAAAAACTATTTTAAAGATGACAATCCATTGGAAAAACCGGTGGTAAAGTGGCGTAGCCATGGGAACTTACTATTTTCAAATTGGTTGAATTACTATGTGTATCAAGAAACCCCTTATATTTTGTAAAGAAGCCATATAACACTTGGTAGCGTTTTCTTCGTAAGGAGCAACCTTTATTATTCGGAATGTTCCAAATATATTGTTTTTTTGAATTTTACCTTATATAATGGCACCTAAATACAATTTTTAGAGGGGTGGACAGTATTATGAACGAAATTCGAGTTGGCTTATTAGGTCTTGGAACTGTAGGAAGCGGTGTGGTGCGCATTATTGAAGATCATCAAGATCGTTTAGCGCATCAAATCGGTTGTCCTGTCAAAGTAACAAAAGTGTTAGTACAAAACATAGAAAAAGAACGTGAGGTCCAAGTAACTCCTACATTATTAACGAAAAATCCAGATGATATTATAAATAATCCAGATGTTGACGTTGTGATTGAGGTGATGGGCGGTATAGAAGATACGAAAGCATATATTTTACAATCGCTGCAAAACGGAAAGCACGTTGTAACAGCAAATAAAGATTTAATGGCACTTCACGGTGCAGAACTTCTTACTGTGGCAAAAGAAAATCAAGCTGATTTGTTTTATGAAGCAAGTGTAGCAGGCGGTATTCCGATTTTGCGAAGCATTGTGGAAGGTCTTTCTTCTGATCGAATTACGAAAATGATGGGAATTGTGAACGGGACAACGAATTTTATTTTGACAAAAATGTCTGAAGAAGGGAGAGCATACGAAGACGTGTTAAATGAAGCGCAGCAACTTGGATTTGCAGAGGCAGATCCAACATCAGACGTTGAAGGGTTAGATGCGGCACGAAAGATGACGATCTTAGCAACACTGGGCTTTTCTACAAATGTAGAACTTCATGATGTGACTGTAAAAGGGATTACATCCATTACGGAAGATGATATTACATATAGTAAGAGCTTAGGTTATACAATTAAATTAATCGGCGTAGCGAAGCGTGATGGCGAAAAGTTAGAGGTGACAGTAGAACCAACACTGCTGCCAAATGCGCACCCGCTTGCGGCTGTTCAAAATGAATACAATGCGGTATATGTATATGGCGAAGCGGTAGGAGAAACAATGTTTTATGGACCAGGTGCAGGAAGTTTACCAACAGCAACAGCTGTTGTATCTGACTTAGTTGCGGTTATGAAAAATGTACGTCTTGGTGTAACGGGAAATAGTGCTGTAACTCCGCAATATGAGAAAGTGTTAAAAGAGGAAGATGAAATTTATGTGAAGAAGTTTCTACGCCTTCATGTAAAAGATGAGGTAGGTGTGTTTGCCAAAATTACATCTCTGTTCTCTGAACGCGGTGTAAGCTTCGAAAAGATTATTCAAATGCCATTACAAGAGAAAGGAGCAGCTGAGATTGTCATCGTTACCCATCGCGCATCCCTTGCAGACTATGCGTATATTTTAGAAACGTTAGAAACGTACGAAGAAGTGGATTGCGTAAAAGCGAATTACCGTATTGAAGGAGATGCTCGCTAATGTGGAACGGACTACTTGCTGCTTATAAAGAATATTTACCGATTACTGATCAGACGCCGGCGCTTTCGTTATCAGAAGGAAATACACCACTTATTTTATTAGAAAACCTTTCAGAAAAATGGGGTGTTTCTATTTATGCGAAAGTAGAAGGAGCAAACCCGACAGGCTCCTTTAAAGACCGCGGGATGGTTATGGCGGTAGCAAAGGCAAAAGAAGCTGGCAGCAAAACAGTTATTTGCGCTTCAACAGGAAATACATCTGCGTCTGCGGCTGCTTATGCAGCGCGCGCAGGTTTATCTTGCATTGTTATGATTCCGAACGGAAAAATTGCATATGGTAAGTTAGCTCAGGCAGTCATGTACGGAGCTGAGATTATTAGTATTGACGGGAATTTTGATCATGCTTTGCAAATGGTGCGGAAGTTAAGTGATTCATCGCCCATTACACTTGTAAATTCAGTGAATCCGTATCGTATTGAAGGGCAAAAAACAGCAGCATTTGAAATTTGTGATGCACTCGGAAAAGCGCCTGATATTTTAGCCATTCCAGTTGGGAATGCGGGCAATATTACAGCATACTGGAAAGGGTTTACGGAGTATAACGAAAAGCATGGTACAGGTTTACCGGAAATGCGCGGTTTTGAAGCGGAAGGAGCAGCGGCGATTGTACGCGGATATAAAATTGAAGATCCTGAGACAGTTGCCACTGCAATACGCATCGGTAACCCTGCAAGCTGGGATAAAGCCGTTACTGCTGCCCATGATTCAAATGGAAAAATTGATGAGGTAACAGATGCAGAAATTCTTCAGGCTTATGAATGGCTTGCCAAGTATGAAGGAATTTTTGCAGAGCCTGCTTCTTGTGCGTCGCTTGCTGGTATTTATAAGCAAGTACAAACAGGAGAAATAACAAAAGGAAGTAAAATCGTCGCTGTTTTAACAGGAAATGGTTTAAAAGATCCTAACATTGCAATTGATACAAAAAAAATTCAGCCGCTTGTTTTGCCAAATGATGAAAAAGTTGTATTTGAACACATTCAAGGAGCTGTCCTGCGATGAAGGCGGCTCCCCTGTTTACAATTCGTGTGCCTGCCAGTACAGCAAATCTTGGACCAGGCTTTGATTCAATTGGTCTTGCGGTAAGTAAGTATTTAACGGTAGATGTATGTTCGCATTACAGATGGGAGTGCAAGGCGAAAACACCACTTCTTCAAGGTGTTCCAGAAGATGAGAATAATTTACTGATTGAGACTGCTAGGGGAATAGCCGCTCGTTATAATAAGGAGCTTCCATATTGTAGTCTCTATCTCGATAGTGATATTCCATTAGCAAGGGGACTTGGAAGCAGTGCCTCGGCAATTATTGCCGGAATTGAACTTGCCGATCAGCTCTGTGAATTGCATTTATCTAGAAGAGAAAAGTTATTAATTGCAACGGAAATAGAAGGACATATCGATAATGTTGGAGCGGCATTATATGGTGGACTTATAGTAGGAACATATGATGGAAAAGATATTTCATTTGTTTCACAACCCATTCATGACATAGAACTTGTTGCAGTTATTCCTTCATATGAACTAAAAACAGTTCATGCAAGAGATGTGCTTCCGAGTAGGTTGTTATATATGGACGGTATTCGCGGCAGCGGTGTTGCCAATGTGCTTGTAGCTGCTTTATGTAAAGAGGATTGGGTGCTTGCTGGGGAAATGATGAAACGGGATGTGTTTCATGAACCTCACCGTAAGCAGCTCGTTCCTGAATTACAAAAACTTCATGAATTAGAGCATGAGAATGTATATGGTGTTTCTTTAAGCGGTGCCGGGCCAACTGTGCTTTGTTATGTGAAAAAAGGAAGTGCTGACGAAGTGAAGGTATGGCTGCAATCTATTTTTAGTCATTGCGTGGTAGAAACGCTTCAAGTTGTCAACGAAGGGGTTCATATTATACATGAACAACAAAAGCCCATTGAAAGTATATAACTTTCAATGGGCTTCTTGCGTACGATAACTTTGTAATACCTTTGAGCCGATTTGAATAAATGCTTGAATGATCCAGCCTGTTGTAAAAGATAGAATAATGGTACCGAAATAAATGGGACCATGTAGCATGAAACTACCAACTAAAAATAGACAAGCTAGAGAAATTTCTGTTTTTCGAAAGGACCACTTTGTTTTTTCAGAGATTGTTAAAACAAATGCTTCTTGCGGCGCAGTGCCAAGCTGTGATGAAACATAGATACCGATACCTGATCCAACAAATAAATTTCCGCATACAAGTGTTATATACTTCGGAAGAGCTCGAATGCCATCCATTATAAATGCAACTGAGCCAATCATATCAACAAAAACGGAGATTAGCACCATCGTCACGATTGTACCAATTGTAATGCGCTTTCGGTTCATAGATAGTACGATAAGGGTAAAGATGAAATTAATAATAAACATCCAAGAGCCGATGCTTAAACCAAAATTTTGATATAAGGCAATGAAAAGGGAATCATACGGACTAAGACCAAATGAAGTAATCGTTGTCATCATATTGATACCTAGAGAAAGTAATAGTAATCCACCTATGAAAAATATGTGCTCTAATTTTAAAATCATAATAAAATATAAATCCTTTCTTATTTAGTTTGCTATCACAGGTTATAATGTGGAAAGCTTACCAGGTCAAGGAGACATTTATAAAATTTTTTGTATGCGTTAATATGTAGTGGGAAGGGAGAGAGTATGATGCCAAATATAAAAAAAATCGCAGAAATGGCGAGGGTCTCGGTTTCTACTGTTTCTCGTGTTTTAAATAATCATCCGTATGTAAATGAACAAAAACGAAAAGAGATATTAGCAATTATCGAAAAGTTAAATTACACGCAAAATTCGAATGCGATTCATTTAGTACGAGGAAAAACGAATGTTATCGGTGTGCTTCTTCCATTTGTAAATAATCAATATTACAGTGCAATTATAGAAGGTATTTCAAGAGAGGCTGCAAAACATAATTACAATATAATGCTCTGCCAAACGGGTTATAGCGCGGATAAAGAAATAGAGATTTTGAATATGTTAAAGATGAAAAAATTAGACGGAGTCATTATATGTTCGAAAGTCAATGCCTGTCAGGAGATTGAAAAGTACACAAAATTTGGTCCAATTGTGACGTGTGAAGATACAGCATCAGGCACAATTTCTAGCATTCATATTGATCATTACAAAACGTTTGCACTAGGAATGGAATATTTAATAGAAAAGGGACATACACGAATTGGTTACTGCGTTGGACGAAGTAATAGCTTCAACAGTCAAAATCGAAAACAGGCGTACCAGGACGCTTTATCCTCTATTCATGTTAGGCCGAAAGAAGAGTGGGAGTTTGTAGACTGCTTTACAATAGAGGACGGGACACGTGTTGTTCAATCACTGCTTCATATGAAAGAGCGTCCAACAGCCCTTCTCGTATCTTGTAATCATATTGCAGCGGGTATTGTAACTGCCGCCAAAAAAAGCGGACTTTCTATTCCAGGTGATATCACGATTATTGGTTGTGATGATCAGCAAGTTGCAGAGATACTAGATATTACAACAATTGCTCATTCGAGTGTGGAGGTTGGTGCAGGTGCATTTACAATTTTGCATGACCAAATTGCGAGTAGAGAAAAAGAAGGAAAAAGAATTGAGTTATTTGCGAAATTAACGGAAAGACTGACAACATAAGGAGTAAAGCACAATCTTCATTAAAGTGATTGTGCTTTTTTCGTAGGCTGATGAAAATCGCTTTTCGAATTTTCGTTTGGTATAATATGGTCAATCTATAAGGGGATAAGGGGTTTTAGCATGAGACAGAAATTTGTGAAAGTTATTTTATTCGTTACACTTGCATCTTTTTGTTTATTTGCTTACGGCTTTATTGTCGGTGCAAATGATGTTCTAAATCCGAAAGCTTCTAAGTTAACTCCGGCCGTGCAAAAAGAAGCAAAAGGGAAACAACAAAAAGGAACGTTACAAATTGTTAGTTTAGGTGATTCTTTAACGCGCGGTGTTGGAGATAAAGAAGGTATTGGATATATTGGACGTATGAAGAATGAATTGCAAACAAAATACAAACAAAAGGTGGCGCTTACAAACTTAGCGGTGAGTGGAGCGAAAATGCCTGATTTACTGAAACAAATGGAAAGCGGCGGTGCCGAGTATGCAATTAAGCAAGCTGATGTGCTTGTTCTGACAATTGGAGGAAACGACTTATTTCCGGGATGGGAATCGCTTGGGAATCTTGATTTAACTATATATCATCCTGATACAGTAACATTTCAAAATAATGCTAAGCAAATTTTATCCAAGCTGCGACAGTTAAATCCAAACAGCCCAATTTTCTGGATTGGTTTGTATAATCCATTTGAAGATGTGGAAGAGTTAAAAGGCTCGTCTTCGATTGTTGTTGATTGGAATGCGTCATTAGAAAAAATTGCACTCGATTATCAAAACGTATATGTTGTCCCGACATTTGATATGTTCCAACATCGCGGCAAGGATTTATTGTATTCTGATCACTTTCACCCGAATGAAACAGGCTATACATTCATAGCGGATCGTTTATTACAAAATGTTGTGAGTCAATTAAAGCTTGCTGGGGGTGAAGAGAAATGACGATAGTGTTGTCTGTACGAAATTTAAAAAAAGTAATCAAGAAAAAAACGCTTGTTGAAAATGTGTCGTTTGATATACAGCAAGGAGAAGTATTTGGTTTTTTGGGGCCGAACGGGGCGGGGAAAACAACAACGATTCGTATGCTTGTCGGTCTTATTCAAGCAACAGAGGGAACAATTTCAATCGGTGGTTATGATATAAAAGAAAATTTTCGCGGAGCGATGAGGCAAATTGGAAGTATTGTTGAAAACCCAGAACTGTATACATATTTGACTGGCTTTGAAAATTTAAAGCAATTCGCTCGCATGCTAGGCGGGATTTCTGATGGGCGTATTATAGAAATTGCAAAAATGGTACATCTTGATGAACGCATTCATGATAAGGTGAAAACATATTCACTTGGAATGAAGCAACGCCTTGGGATTGCGCAGGCCCTTCTTGGGAATCCGAAACTTCTTATATTAGATGAACCGACAAATGGACTTGATCCAGCTGGTATTCGAGAACTTCGTGAATTTGTGCATACGCTTGTGAAAGAGGAAAACATTAGTGTATTCATCTCTAGCCACTTGTTAAGTGAAGTGCAAATGATTTGTGACCGCGTTGCGATTATTAATAAAGGGAAAGTGATTACGGTAGCAAGGGTTGAAGAATTAGTGAAGCAAGCGAGTGGCCGTATGGAATGGGTTGTGACACCGCTTGAAAAAGCAAAGGCATTGCTTGAAAAATCTGATGAAGTGACAGAACTTGTAGTAGAAGAAGGGCGATTATTATGCCGTATGAATCAAGAACGTGTAAGCTTTTATAATAAAAAATTAGTAGAACATGATGTAGACGTTCATAGTGTAAAAGAAATTGTATTTACATTGGAAGATTTATTTATGGAACTGACAAAGGGGGAGCAGCATGCGTGAATTTGCGAACCTCGTCTATAATGAGGCGGAGAAAATATATCGAAAGAAACGTATTGTAGTAGTCATGCTCATTTTGGCAATTTTAATTCCAATTTTTGTTTATGCACAGTATCGGGAAGTACAGACGACCATAAAACGTCTTGGTACAAGTGATTGGAAAGTATCATTGCAGCAGCAAATTGTTGATTCACAAAATCGTTTAAATAATTCGCGTCTTCCCGAAGAATGGAAAGCGTGGTTAAAGGTAAAAGTGGAACAGCAGCAATATTATTTGGAGCATAATATTAATCCAAGCTCGCCAGGAGCACCGACATTTGTACGCGCGTTTATTGAACAAGGAATTACATTATTTATTCCGCTTCTCGTCATGATTATAGCAATTGATATTGTATCGGGAGAGCGAAGTGACGGAACGATGAAAATGCTCCTTACTCGGCCAATTCGGCGCTGGAAAATTCTTTTAAGTAAATACGTAACGATGGTGCTGTTTATTTCGCTCATTTTATTGCTTGTTGGTATTCTTTCTTACGTAATATCAGGAATTGTATTTGGTTATTCAGGGTGGAACCTACCAATGCTGACAGGGTTTGTAACTGAAAAGGATACACTAAACACAAACTTTGTTCATCTTATTCCGCAGTGGCAATATATTATTATGGCTTACGGGCTTGCTTGGTTTGTTGCGGTTGTCGTCGGCACAATCTCATTTATGGTTTCCGTACTGATTCGCAATACACCAGCTGGCATGGGGGTTATGCTGGCAGCGTTAATTGCTGGAGGTATCTTAAATAATTTTGCAACATCTTGGGAAGGTGCAAAATATATTTTTAGTGTTAATTTATCATTAACAGATTATTTATCAGGACAGCTCCCCGCGTTGCAGGGATTATCAATGAGCTTTTCATTACTTAATCTAACAATATGGGCAGTTGTATCGCTTATTATTGCTTTTGCGGTATTTACAAAACAAGATATGGTCAATTAATCGATAGGAAGTGAAAGAATGGAACAAATGCTGAAGAATGATTGGGCACCCTTACTGGCACCTGAATTTGAGAAACCATACTATCAACAATTACAATCATTTTTAAAAGAAGAATATCATACACATGTTGTGTATCCGAAGCAGGAAGATATTTTTAATGCTTTGCATTATACAAGCTATCAAGATACGAAGGTACTTATTTTAGGACAAGATCCATATCATGGACCAAATCAAGCACACGGTTTAAGTTTTTCAGTGCAACCTGGCGTACGCACGCCGCCGTCACTGCAAAATATGTACAAAGAGCTACAGGATGATCTAGGTTACCCAATACCGAATAACGGCTATTTAGTAAAATGGGCAGAACAAGGTGTGCTTTTACTAAATACTGTATTAACTGTACGTCAAGGAGAAGCCAATTCTCACAAAGGAAAGGGATGGGAAATTTTCACGGATCGGATTATTGAGTTGTTAAATGAACGGGAAAAGCCAGTTATCTTTGTGTTATGGGGACGACCTGCTCAGGCAAAGAAAAAGCTCATTACAAATCCAAATCATTATATTATCGAATCCGTTCATCCAAGCCCATTATCAGCACGCAGAGGGTTCTTTGGCAGCAAACCATTTTCAAAAATAAACAACTTCTTAGTAGAACAAGGAGAGCAGGAGATTGATTGGCAAATTCCAAATATCTAAATAAGAGTTCTTTCATTTAGATATCTATACGTGCAAAAGCAGATCACTACATATGTAGTGATCTGCTTTTTATTTATTTTCTTCTTCTTTTTTTAATTTCGCATCTAGTACGAACGTACCAAATGGAATAACAGATGCAACAAGTGCACCAAATGTCCATGACTTTGATTTATGATGAATAGTGGTTACTTGAAAGACAGCGTAGATGAATAGTATAAACAAGACACCATGTGCCATACCTGCTACAGTAACGGCTTTTGAAAAGCCCGCAAAATATTTCAGCGGCATTGCGATGAATAGAAGGATTAGAAAAGAAATTCCTTCAAGTAATCCAATGACTCTCAAACGCCCAATCGGTGTTGATAACATAAAATGACCTCCTTATATAAGCTTGTCTATAGTAAATTTGTATTCTTTTTATGAATAAAATAGTCTATTTTGTCCCATTATAAACCAAAATAAACTTTACACTATGAAAATAGTGTAAAGTTCAAAATATCTTCACAAGCTGGTAAAAATAAAAAATAAATCCAGCTGAAATATTTGACTTCAGCTGGATTTTATAGATGGTTCGTTCAACTAATCCTCAACAAGCAAGCTGTTCTATACAAGCACTTCACTGTTTAAAACAAATTGTTCTACGACTTTTGCAACACCGTCATTCATGTTTGTGTCTGTTACATAATTAGCAATGGCTTTAATGTCATCAGGTGCATTGCCCATTGCAACGCCAAGACCAGCAAATTCAATCATTGCTAGATCATTATAACTATCGCCCATTGCGATAACCTCTTCACGTTTAATACCCAGCTTTTGGATGAGTTGGTTTAAGCTTGTACCCTTTGTTACGCCAGCTTCTGTGAATTCTAAGAAGAATGGCTTTGAGCGCATAACACTTAATTGGCCGTCAAGTTCTTGTTGTAATTTTTTTTCAACTTCTGCAAGGCGTTCTGGTGCTTCCATCATTAATACTTTTACAACAGGTTCTTTCACTGCATCTACAAAACTATCAACTTCAATAATTGGCATACCCGTAATATGAGCTTCAACTTCTGTATATTCATTATTTTCCTCTGTTACAATGTTATCACCGATGTACGTATGAATCCAAACGTCCTCGTTTTGGCTTGTTTTATATAAATTATGAACGATTTCAGGTGATAGTGTACTGCTAAATAATTCTTCGTTTGTTTTGCAATTAATAATTTTTGCACCGTTAAACGATAAAATAAAACTTCCGTATTCTTCTAAATTAAGTTCTTTTGCAACCGCCCACATCGCAAATGTTGGACGGCCAGAAGCTAGTACAACTTTCACGCCGCGCCCTTGTGCTTTCATCAGAGCTTCTTTTGTACGCGGTGAAATGGTATGGTCATCACGAAGTAATGTATCATCTAAGTCTAGTACAATCATTTTATAAGGCATTTGAATGGTCCTTCCTATATGAATTTAACATAAATTATAAGGCATCGAATTTCTTTGTAAATGGAATCGATTCCGTATGAATCCATATACGAGCAGAAGAATCTTGTCTGCTCATATATGTCTCTATTATCGTAACAACACTTAAAATAGACTGCAATGCTTGAAGTTTACCAATTTAGTTTACATTTCGTGTCGATTTATTTAATTAACCTAGGCAGGAAGGGTGTTTGTTAAGATTTATGATGCCTGTTTGCCCGTTGAACGAGAAAATAAAACTTCTAGTATAATGGCCATTACAGAACCGAGTACAAGGCCGTTGCTTAAAAAGGATGCAAGAAACGGTGGAAGTGAAGAAAAGGATCCTGATGGGATAAACATGACACCAATCCCGGTAAATAGAGCGAGACCGGAAACTTTGAATAAGCGCTCTTTATCTTTCACAGTTTCATATTCTCGAAAAGCTAGCCCAATCATGCTTGCAAATACAGGATAAATAGCTGCATAACCAACAGCTACTGGAATTGCTGCAAAGAAAGATGTAACTTTCGGAAATAAGCTAATAAGAATAATAAAGGTTGAACCTAGAATAAACGGTAATCGTTTATAAATATTTGTTGTTGAAATAAAACCAGCTGATCCAGAAATAGCAACAGGCCCAATTGCTGAAAAAAGGCCCCCTAGAATCTGGTTGATGCCGGTAATAATCCCTGCTTGTTTAAAACGATTTTGCATTGCGGTTTCTTCATGTTTTGAAACGACTTGTTGCACAACGCGAATACTTGCAAGCATGTTTGTAAGCAATAGTAGTGTTACGAAAATAACAGTAATAACCATATTCCATTCAGCGCGTGGCATACCGAAAACAAAGATAGAAGGAAGATGGACGATATCATTTACTGGTGTAATCGGATTAGAGAGCCCGAAGTAAGCAAATAGTACCCAACCGATTACGATACTACATAAAACAGAATATTGTCCGATAACAGGTAGCTTCATAATAAAGAATGATAGTAAAATAATAATGAGAGAAAGAAGAAGTACTTTTCCTTGTATTTCTTTATGTTGTCCATCAAGACCAAACATCCCTTTCAAAAAGGAGCCGCTTAGCTGGGCAACGAGAAGAAATAAATATGTTCCGACGACAGTTGGTGTAAAATAGCGTACGAGCTTATCGATAAGTCCCAATACACTAAGAAGGATACAAATGAGACCACTTAGTAAAAAGGAATATTGCAGTACACGAAGTGTTTCACCACTTGATCCAAATAACACAATTCCGAGGCTTGCGTATAACGAAAATATACCCCACCAAAGTCCAGCAGGCCCCTCTTGAATTGGTAAGCGGTGTCCAAATACAGCTTGTAATATGCCGGCAAAGCCAAGAACAAATAATGTTCGTTGTACAAAAGCGATAGCCTCTGCCCCTTCAAGTCCGTAACTAGCAGCAACACTAATCGGGACAATAAGACTACCGGCTAAAATAAATAATGCCCATTGTAAGGCAGACAGCAATGTTTTCATCTTATCGACCTCTTTCTTGTATTCCGTTTCTAGTATATATGTATTTGATTTGTTGTGGCAAAGATTGAACATAGAGAAAAGAGATGAAAGAATATCATGAGTGCACGTAAACAATTGACTATTGCAATTATATGTATGTGTTTCGTTGTAATTGTTGGAACAATCGGGTTTATGATAATAGAAGAGATTAGTATGTTTCAAGCATTTTGGATGACAATGATTACTGTATTAACAGTTGGATATGGAGATGCCGTTCCATTAACGAAAGCAGGGAAGATTTTTGCTCTTTTAATTATTCCGCTTGGCGTTGGTATTGTGACGTATGCGATCGGGGTAGTAGCGGCTATGATTGTTGAAGGGAATTTATTTCAGGCGGTGCGGAGGAAGCAGATGGAGAAACAAATTGCAGAAATAAAAGATCATATTATTGTGTGCGGATGTGGCAGGGTTGGCTTGCAAGTTGTGCAAGAATTACGGGAAAAAAACATGCCTTTTATTGTTGTCGATAGAGAAGAGTCCGTATTAACGGAACAAAAGCTTTTATATGTACACGGAGATGCGACAGATGATGAAGTGTTACATAAGGCTGGTATTACGAGGGCAGCTGGTTTAGTGGCAATCGTTGCGAGTGACGCAGAAAATGTGTTTATTACATTAACCGCAAGAGGCCTAAACCCGAATATTAAAATTATAGCTCGGGCAGAAAAACAAGAGTCAGAAGAGAAATTACGCCGCGCTGGTGCGAATAAAGTCATTAATCCTTCTAGTATGGCGGGAATTCATATTGCAAAAGGAATTGCGAACCCGTTCACTGTCCATTATATAGATACGGTGTTATATGGAACGGACCAGAATTTTGCTATTGAAGAAATTGAAATAGCTGCAGGGTCATCCTTAATTGGAAAAACATTAATGGAAGAAAATATAAGGAATCGTTTTGATGTTACGATTTTAGCGATTTTACGAGATGGACATATTATTCATAACCCAACAGGGGCGGAAAAATTAGCAGAACGTGATATGATAATAGTATTTGGTCCAGTAGAGAAATTGGAGCAATTTGAGAAAGAATTACAAAACACGAGGTGATAAAGAATGCAAATATCTAGTGATAAGATTTTGAATAAAATGGCAAGCGAAATTGCAAAAGCGAAAGGAAGCGAATCACATAAAACGAAAGAACATCTTCTAGTCGTTCGCGCATTATGCGATTTATTGCTCGAAGAACAGACGGAAGCTCCTGCGTATGTTGAGACGAAAATACAAACGCATGTTATATCGCCGCAAATGCCGATTCAACCAACTGCTACATTTTCAGGAGAGCCTGTATATATAAAAGAAGAGGATGCAAACGGAAACTCTCTTTTTGATTTTTAAAAGTTAAATAGTTGGATTGTGTGTAAAAATTTTTTATTATAAAAATAAAAAGGGGAATTCCAATGAAAATTTTCTTCTTATTAGGTTGTATTGCAGCTGCATTATCTGTTGCGCTTGGTGCATTTGGAGCGCACGGACTTGAAGGGAAAATCTCTGCGAAAATGTTAGAAGTTTGGAAAACAGGTGTTACGTATCAAATGTTTCATGCAGTTGGATTATTTGTTGTAGCTTTGTTAATGGACAAGATTCAATCTTCTCTTGTAAGCGCAGCAGGCTGGTGTATGGTGGCAGGTATTATTCTGTTTTCCGGAAGCCTATATGCATTAAGTACAACTGGCATGAAATTTTTTGGCCCAATCACTCCGCTTGGCGGCGTAGCGTTTATTGTAGGCTGGATTTTACTAGGAACTGCGGTTGTAAAAGGTTTATAAAGTGAAACTTCCATCAGTGGGGGAACACCGCCCGCAAATAGCGGGATAAAAATAAAACAAAAGCTGGCATTTGCCAGCTTTTTCTTATTATCTTGGAGGATAAGTTGCTGGTTGTTGTCCTGGGAAGTAGGTGATTTCTCCAGGGAATTCTACATAATCAAGATAGATCATAAGCAGTAAATAACGTTTTCCCGACTTAGGTTCACTTACAATGATATGATCGCGTCCTGCGGCCTCAATGATGCCTGTATAGGATTGTGTACCAAGTGTGCTGCCGCGCTCATATGTCATGAAAAAAGTCGCTGGTTTTCCTTTGTTTAAACGAAGGATATTTTCAATATACGATTGCTCAAGTGGAAGCATGCCTTGAGAAGCGGCAAGTTGTGCTTGAGCAGTTTGTTGTGTTTGCTGTGTTGGCATTTGCTGCCCTGGTTGCGGCTGCATATATCCGCCAGATGGTTGATAAAATCCTCCCCCATAGTATGGGTTTTGTTGCTGTGCCATACAAAATCCCTCCTCTTTTCAGTTCACTAATATACACCTGGACAGTTTTCACCAGTTGGTTGAAAAAAGCAATGGTTTTTAAAACGACCAGAATTTTCTTGATTAAACCAAGTTGGTGGACAATCACCTACCGGCCGGAAAAACCATAAAGAAAAATTAGCAGGCCAGAAGCGTTCACCTTGAACTGTACGCCTTGCTAAGGCGAGATCACTTTCACGGGCACGCTGATAGAAGTAACCTTTTTGTGTAGCCTCAAATCCACCAGGACTTTGAAATACCATTTGACGAAGGTTTCGAATCTTTTTAAAGTCTAAGCAATTCCCTCTTACGCGATTGACGCCGACATTTCCAACCATAAGCATTCCTTTAGGTCCTTCTCCTTCTGCTTCTGCTCGCATTAACCTTGCGAGTAGTTTTAAGTGTTCTTCTGTGTAGGCAATAACACCCATCTGTGTCACCTCTCTTATTACTCTGCTAGAGAAAAGAAAGTGTAGAACAATCACTAATTCATACGTATGAAAAAAAGAGGGCAGATATGACAACTAAGCCATGTTTTGTGATGAGGGATAATCTTTAGTTTTGTTAGGAGGTTATTCAACCGGGAGTGTTAGTAGGGTATAAAAAAAGGAACGAAAATCGTTCCTTTTTAGCTTACACGTGTAAAAATTTTGCGACCTTCTCGCTTGGTAAAATGTTTCCAACGAAAAATGTTCCAAATTCACCGTAACGTGCACTTACTTCATCAAAGCGCATTTCGTATACAAGTTTCTTAAATTGAAGAACATCATCAGCGAATAATGTTACGCCCCATTCATAATCATCAAAACCTACAGAACCAGTAATGATTTGACGTACTTTTCCTGCATATTGACGACCGATTTTGCCGTGGCTATACATTAATTTTTTGCGCTCTTCCATCGGTAACATGTACCAGTTATCATCACCTTGGCGGCGCTTGTCCATCGGATAGAAGCAAACGTGATTTGCTTTTGGTAATGTTGGGTATAGACGCGCAAGAATTTGTGGATTTTGGTACGGATCTTCTTCAGCAGGAAGATAGTTACTTAACTCCACAACAGATACGTAAGAGTATGTAGGAAGCATATACTCTGCTAGTGTTGTTTTATTGAATTCTGCTTCAATTTCATTTAATTCTTCCATTGTTGGACGTAAAATCATGAACATGATATCAGCCTTTTGCCCAACGATTGTATACATTGCATGGCTACCTTGTTTTGCAGTTTCTGTTTTGTTCCATTTTTCAACGATGTTTAAAAATTCGAACATTGCTTGCTGACGCTCGTCACTAGATAATGTTTTCCAAGCCGCCCAGTCCATAGAACGGAAATCGTGTAAACAATACCAACCATCTAACGTTTTTGCTGCTTCACTCATTAGGTTCACCTCAAATAATCAAGTTTTACACGTTAACTATATCATATATAGATGAAAAAGCATGTATCGGAATCTTGGGAGCACAAAATTGTCACATTTCATGGCGGAATTTTAAGAAAATATAATCATTTTCATTTTACCTATTTTTTAGAAGCAATAAGTTTAAAATATAGATAAAAAGCGGTATTCTTAAATATGGATTTGAATTTGTAGGAGGGTTATTGGTGAGCGATTTATTTACAACAGTAAAAGAAAAAGTTCAAGGTAAAGGCATTTCTATCGTACTTCCTGAAGGAACTGATGAAAGAATTTTAGGCGCTGCAGAGCGTTTAGCAAAAGAAGAATTAGTAAAACCAATCTTAGTTGGTAATAAAGAAGAAATTAGCGCGAAAGCTGCTAGCATGAACTTAACATTAGCAGGCGTTGATATTTACGATCCAGCTACATATGAAGAAATGGATGCAATGGTAGCATCTTTTATTGAACGCCGTAAAGGTAAAGCAACAGAAGATGCTGCTCGTGAAATCCTAAAAGACGAAAACTATTTCGGTACAATGCTTGTATACATGGGCAAAGCACACGGTTTAGTAAGTGGTGCAGCTCATTCTACGGCTGATACAGTTCGTCCAGCACTTCAAATTATCAAGACAAAACCAGGCGTTACAAAAACTTCTGGCGTATTTATCATGGTACGTGAAGAAGAGAAATACGTATTCGCTGACTGCGCAATCAATATTGCACCAAACAGCCAAGATTTAGCTGAAATTGGTATTGAAAGTGCAAAAACAGCTGAATTATTCGGTATTGATCCACGCGTTGCAATGTTAAGCTTCTCTACAAAAGGATCTGCAAAATCTTCAGAAACAGAAAAAGTTGTAGAAGCAACTCGCATCGCGAAAGAAATGGCTCCTGAATTAACATTAGACGGTGAGTTCCAATTTGACGCTGCATTTGTACCATCTGTAGCTGAAAAGAAAGCACCAGGTTCTGTTATTAAAGGTGACGCGAATGTATTCGTATTCCCAAGCTTAGAAGCTGGAAATATCGGTTACAAAATTGCACAGCGCTTAGGTAACTTCGAAGCAGTAGGACCAATCTTACAAGGCTTAAATATGCCAGTAAATGATTTATCTCGTGGTTGTAACGAAGAAGAAGTGTACAAGCTTGCTTTAATTACAGCAGCTCAAGCATTATAATCATGAAAAAAGCCCCGCATTTGCGGGGTTTTTTAGTTTTCTAATATAAGTGATTTGTTGTTTCGATCAATAATGCGCTGTAAGTGATGCTCGTATAGTGGTATCTCGTCTATTGTAAGCTGAGATGGCATTAACTGCGGTGTAAAGTGTTGTAATGTTTGTAAAAGGCGCATCATTAAATCTTGAACGGTAATGTTTTTACCAAGTAATTCTGATAATGAAGCCATCGTACTTGGAATAATTTCAGGATAGGTAAACTTTGTTTCCTCTCCTTGAATAGCCAAGTTATAAAAATCACGAACAAGTGCAGCACGTTCTGAACCGCTATTTGTAGCACATAAGTAAATTTGTACAGCAACACCTCCGCGAATACGACGCTGTGAAATACCCGCAAATTTTTTATCGTTAATGCTTAAATCATAGCTGCCGGGACAGTAAGAGCCGACGATTTCTTTTGCTTCAATATTAACATCGTAATCTTTTAGCATTTCTTTAATTAAATGCCACATTGTATCATAGCCAAGATCGATGTCAATGCCTTTTTCCGTTTCTTGGAATAGAAGAGAGACGTTCAAAACACCCTCATCTAATACAACAGCGAGCCCGCCTGAATTACGAACAATAACATGGAAGTCTTTACTCTTTAAAAATTCAATTCCCTGTTTTAAATAAGGTAATCGTGTATCTTGAATGCCAAGAACAATTGTATTGTGATGAACCCAAGAGCGCATTGTTGCAGCGGATGTACCGTTTCCAACTGTTGTACATAACGTATCATCCATTGCGAAAGACTGCAGCGCGTGGAATTGTGGACCTAAGCTTGATTGGTCAACAATGCGCCACTCTGGTTGAGATAAAATCGAACGAGAATCGCTCATGTAAATAACCCCTTATCTATAAAATAACAATATTTATCCCGCTATTCGTGGGCAGTAAAACCCCCACCTCAAGATTCAGAGAAAAGCATTTTCTAGCTCTAGCGGCTAGAATCTCCGGCCGTTTCGACCCCTCGGACGAGGCAAAAAGCACCTCTCTGCCGGGTGCTCCAACGTCCTGCGATTCTGAGCGAGCCGCTTCCGCTTTTCTTAAGAAGCTAGGTGGGGGATAACTGCCCGTAAAAGCCCGATTGGTGAGAGCTTTCCATCAGTGGGAGATGAAAAAACCCCCACTGATGGAAGTTTCACTTTATTATAGCAAAAAAGAGAGAGTAGAGAGGAATGTTGTCAAAAAGAACCTGAAGGGATTGAAAATGGTGTGAAGAAACTAGAGTTAAAAGAAAATCTGAAAAAAGAGAGTTATCGCGATCTTAGTAGAGAATCTAAGATGAAAGAATTTCAAACGGTGAGCCAATCCTGCATATGTTAGCAGCTATCACTCACGTTTCTCTGTAACTCTTGAGGTAGAGGGCCTTACTGTGATAAAAGCAATAATAAAAAGGATGCTATAATGGCATCCTTTTCATTCTGCAATCTTCTCTAAATTTCCATTTCGATCCATGCGAAACGAGGTTTGTGTACGCTCTTCATCGTCCATTAATGCAAGTTTACGCGCACGGTTCATAATTTTCATCAGTGTCTCGTAATCTTCTTGAACTGTAGTTGATTGTTGTTCTAGTTTTTCCACTTTCTTTTCTAATTCAGCATTTATTCGCATATACTCGGCAATTTCTTGTTTCAATCTCTCATTCTCTCTTTCAAGCGCGGATACTTTTACATTAGAAGTTCCAAGTGACTGTAGAAAATGGATAACGTCGTGCATAGCAATGGAAGAAGTTGTTGACGTTACTTGTGCAGTTTGAACAGGCTGCATAGGTTGAATAGGTTGCTCAATTTCAATAGTTATGTTCTCATCAGTTGTTACAGTAGATGAAATCGGCGGTGTATATAGAAGGCGTTTTTTCGCCTGTTCGCCGCCATTTGCACGCATTTTATCCTTACGATGTTTTTTCGCAAGTTGTAATGCTTGATCATAACTATAGCGCACAACAGCATTCCAACGAAATCCACAAGCTGCTGAGGTACGATTTAATTTATCACCAACTTCTTCAAAGGCATTTAATTGTGTACTTCCTTCGCGAACATGGCGCAAAACAGTTTCAGCAAGAAGTAAATCGTCTTCTTCAGTCCAAGCATCTTGTCTTACTTTCATAGATTCATCTCCCTTTCTTTTTATCAATATCTTATTTTTAGAATGGACAAAATAAATCGCTTTTATACAAAGCTTTTAAAATTATGGTAGATTTTGAGCGGGAGTGTGCTTATAGGTTATATATGCTGTGCGAAAAAGCGAGAGTATGTGATTGATTTGGTGGCAGGAAGAAAACTTGCATCGCATCGAAAAGAAAGGTAAAATACCATTTAGTGTTTATTGTTATATGTACTTGGGAAAAGTTTCAAAATAGAGGAAGTGTTATATAAAATGGGAAACGAATTTCGTGTGTGTGATGATTGTCAGGCAACGAATATTAAGACGTTAGTACCGCGTTTAAAAAAAATAGATGAATGTGCAGATATTCAAATTGGATGTCAATCGTATTGCGGTCCTGGTCGTAAGAAATCATTTGCATTTGTAAATAACCGTCCAGTTGCAGCACCAAATGAAGATGAGTTAATTAAAAAAATTGAAACAAAATTAAACAAGTAAAAAGATACGATGTCGTATCTTTTTTTTGTACATTAAAGTTTTGTAGAGCGTAAAAAAGTTTTGTATAACGAAATTAGTGGTTGACAAATTTTAGTGTAAATTTATAAAATGATATTGATAATCATTATCGAAATCAAGAGTTGTTCTTGGTTTTCTTTTTTTACCATGTGATGAGAATGAATTTCATTATTGTTTATGTATATTAAAAGTTAGGATGTTGTAGATGGAAGCGAGTATGAAAAAGCCTTACGAAGAAGAATTGGTGGACGTAAAAGAGATAAAAAGTCGTCCCTTTATTGCCTTAATGATTTTAATTGTTGGGACTGCTTTATTAGCTTTAAGTATGGCAACTTCTATATCGTTTGGTGCTGCCGATATTAGTTTGAAAACAGTATGGCAAGCTGTGTTTCAGTTTGATGAATCGATTACATACCATAATGTTATTCAAGAGTTGCGGCTTCCAAGAGCGATTGGAGGAGCAGTTGTTGGAGCATTTTTAGCGGTATCGGGTGCGATTATGCAAGGAATGACACGAAATCCTCTTGCATCTCCGTCACTTATGGGGATTACAGATGGTGCTGTATTTGGAATTGCGATTATGTTTGCATTCTTTCCGAATTCGCCATATTTTATGTTCGTAATTGCTTCCTTTATTGGTGCAGCATTTGGTGCGAGTATCGTGTATGGAATTGGTGCAGCATCTCCGGGGGGATTAACGCCAATTAAGTTAGCGTTGTCAGGTGCGGCGATTAGTGCTTTATTAGGCGCAATTTCATCTGGGATTGCATTATATTTTAACTTAGCGCAAGAAGTTAGTATGTGGCATGCAGGCGGTGTTGCTGGTGTAAAATGGACAAGTTTACACATGTTACTTCCAATCGGTCTCGTTTGTCTTATGATTGCTATTATGCTAGCAAGGTATATTACCATTTTAAGTTTCGGTGAAGACATTGCTATTGGGCTGGGGCAAAATACGAAGCTCATTAAGTTTATCGGAACCATCCTTGTACTTGTATTAACAGGTTGTGCAGTTTCGATGGCCGGATCTGTTGGGTTTGTTGGTCTTGTTATCCCGCACTTAACGCGCTTTCTTGTAGGTTCAGATTATCGTTGGGTGATTCCATGCTCTGCTGTCTTAGGCGGTTTGCTTATTGAGTGCACCGACATGATCTCCCGCGTTATAAATCCGCCATTTGAAACGCCAATTGGTGCTGTAACAGCGATGGTTGGCGTACCATTCTTTCTTTACTTAGCGCGTAAAGAAGGGAGAGGGAAAATGTGAATCAAGGAATTGTAACGAAAAAAAATATTTCAATTTTATCTAGTATTAGCATTTTAATTTGTACAGTATTTTTTATTAGTTTACATACAGGTACATTCAAAATGTCACCAGTTGAAGTATTGAAAACACTCGTTGGGCTTGGAGCAGAAGATCAAACAACAATTTTATTTGATTTTCGTATGCCGAGAATGATTGTTGCTCTTTTAGTAGGATCAGCATTAGCGGTATCTGGTGCAATTATGCAAGGATTATCGCGAAACCCACTTGCTGATCCAGGGATTATGGGGATTAATGCCGGAGCAGGATTATCAGTTGTAGTCTTTGTTTATTTTTTCTTTGGAAAAGTAACGATGCATTCCATTTTATCTGTATTTATTTTGCCGTTTTTTGCTTTAGTTGGTGCAATATTGGCGGCGGTTATTATTTATGCGCTCGCTTGGAAGGACGGGGTTTCTCCGATTCGTTTAATTCTTGTCGGGATTGCCGTAGCAGCTGGGTTTGGCGCCGTGAATCTAGTATTCTCGATGAAAATGACATCGAATGATTTTCGTTTTGCTACGATTTGGTTATCGGGAAGTTTATGGGGGACAGATTGGAAGTTTGTATTAAGTGTTTTGCCGTGGATGCTTATTTTCTTACCGATTGCCTTTATGAAGGCACATGCATTAAATGTGATGAATTTAGGAGATGCGGCTGCCATTGGTCTCGGTTTGAACGTTGAGAAGGAACGCCGCAAGTTACTATTTATTGCTGTTTGTTTAGCTGGTGCCTCTGTTGCAGTAGCAGGGGGAATTAGTTTTATTGGATTAATGGCTCCCCATCTTGCGCGCCGCTTAGTAGGTGGAAAGCATCAAATCATGTTACCAACTGCTGCGTTAATTGGAACATTATTGCTATTGTTTTCTGATCTTCTTTCACGCAGTTTACTTACAACATCAGAAATACCAGTTGGTCTTGTCATTTCAGTGATAGGCGCACCGTATTTTATTTATTTACTTGTAAAAACAAGATAAGGGGGACGATCTATATGCCATCTTTATCGGTTGAGTCGATATCTGTTGGATATAACGAAAATTTCATTATTGATGGGTTATCTGTTGAAATACCTGAAGGGAAAATTACGACAATTATTGGTCCGAATGGGTGCGGGAAATCCACGCTTCTTAAAACAGCTTCCCGTGTTTTAAAAGCAAGACGAGGCACTGTTTATTTGGACGGGAAAGCAATTGAGAAACAGCCGACGAAAGAAATTGCGAAAAAGATGGCAATCTTGCCGCAGACGGCAGAAGTGCCAACAGGTTTGACTGTATTTGAGCTTGTTTCATATGGACGTTTCCCGCATCAAAAAGGGTTCGGTACATTATCAGAAGAAGACTATCGTTACATTCGCTGGGCGCTTGATGTGACTGGCATGAGAGAGTTTGTAAATCGGCCAGCCGAGGCACTCTCAGGAGGACAACGTCAACGTGTTTGGATTGCGATGGCGCTAGCACAAGGAACAGATTTGCTTGTGCTAGATGAGCCGACAACATATCTTGATATGGCACATCAACTTGAAGTACTGAACCTATTAAAAAAGTTAAATGAAGAAGAAGGACGGACGATTGTAATGGTTATTCATGATTTGAATCACGCTTCCCGTTTTTCTGATTATATGATCGCGTTAAAAGATGGGAGCTTGATGAAACAAGGAACGCCTGATGAGGTAATGACATCTGAAACGCTTCGCGAAGTGTTTGAAATTGAAGCACAAATGGTTCGGTGTCCTGTCAATGGCAAACCAATTTGTCTTACTTACAATTTAACAAGTGCGTAAGCAGGCTTAAGTTGGTTCTAGCGGGCAGTAAATGGCTGACGATAGAGTGGGAGATTTACTGCCCGTAAGAGCCCGATTGGTTCAACTAACCATCAGTGGGGGATAAAGAAAACCCCCGCTAATGGAAGTTTCACTTTATAGAAATGGTTATTTTGGGTTCGTTATCGCAACTTGGGGTTGATTTTTTGAAAATGAATCATTTTTAATACACGGAACGGAGAGTGGCGACTCTTGCGGGAATAGCGAGGAAAGTGAGACCCCGCAGGCTTGCCGAGGAGGCTTGCTCTCGCCCGCGGAAAGTGTCCACTCGGAGTGGAGTGTACATCTATCTATAGTCACCCTCGTCTTTTGGTGATGAATCTTATTTTGACAAAATAACTTTTGTAAGGAAGAGTTTCGTAGCACTGTCTATTTAGAATGAGAATTACAATAAGGTAAGGAGAGGGAATCATGAAGAAAATCAAAGTAACTCTACTAGTTTTCTTGTTAGCTATTACTTCTGTATTATTCGCTGCATGTTCTTCTGATAAGAAAGAAGAAAAGAAAGCAGATGCAAAAGGTGAAGAACGCGTTGTGAAACATGCAAAAGGAGAAATTAAAATTCCTGCAAACCCAAAGAGAATTGCTGATTTAAGCGGATCAACAGAAGAATTATTAATCTTTGGTATGAAGCCTGTTATTACAGCAAATACGACGCAAGAGAAAATTGATGCACATATTGCAAATCAATTAAAAGATGTGAAAGCAGTTGGTTCTGCTTGGGGCGATAAAATTAATATCGAAGCAGTAGCTGCTGCAAAACCAGATGTAATTTTGGTGAACAATCGTCAAGAAAAAATCTATGATCAATTATCTAAAATTGCACCAACAGTCATGTTAAGTACGCCATTAGATCAGTGGCGTCCAAAGTTTGAAGAGGTAGGTAAAATCTTCGGTAAAGAAAAAGAAACAGCTGCATGGCTGAAGAAATATGATGAAAAAGCAGGCCAATTACATGATAAAATCGTTGCAAAAACTGGTGATGCGAAATTCATGGTAATGGCTGCATATCCGAATGCATTCCGTGTATACGGTGATTACGGTTACGGTAGTATTCTATTTAAAGATTTAAAATTACCAGCAGTTAATGGTACACCAACAGACAAGCCGTTAGTACAATTGCAAAAAGAAGCATTAATTGATTATAATCCAGACTTTTTATTTGTGTTTACAACAGGTGATGGAGCACAGCGTCTAAAAGAATTCCAAGAAGAAGCAATTTGGAAAAACATGAATGCTGTGAAAAACAATCATGTGTATATGATTAAAAACGAAGACCTCAATAAAGCATATTTCCCACTTGGTAAAGAGATGTTATTAGATGAATTATCTAATTTTATTTTAGAAAAATAATGATGATAGAGCAAATCACCTTCGTTTTTTGAAGGTGATTTGCTTTTTATGCAAGTAATATGCCGTCTTTCATTTCTTTCTGTTTCGCCTTTCGTTTATAATAGAGATAAGAATGTATAATGGAGGGCGGTGAATTTTAATGGCATATGTAAGTGACAAATTAAATGAAACGAAAGTGTTTAAAGACCCAGTGCATAAATATGTGCATGTACGTGACCGCGTGATTTGGGATTTAATCGGGACGAAAGAGTTTCAACGTCTGCGCCGCATTAAGCAGCTAGGGACGACATTTTTTACATTTCACGGTGCGGAGCATAGTCGCTTTACTCATTCATTAGGTGTCTATGAAATTATCCGCCGTATGATTGACGATGTGTTTGATGGAAGGCCGGATTGGAACGCTGAAGATCGTTTGTTGTGCTTATGTGCAGCACTTCTGCATGATGTAGGACATGGTCCTTTTTCTCATTCATTTGAAAAAGTCTTTGAGTTAAACCATGAAAAATTTACACAAGCAATTATTGTCGGTGACACAGAAATTCATGATGTATTAAGCCGTGTTGATCATGAGTTTCCGCAAAAGGTAGCGGATGTCATTGCGAAAACTTCTACTAATAAATTAGCAATCAGTATGATTTCTAGTCAAATTGACGCAGATCGCATGGACTATTTATTACGAGATGCGTATTTCACAGGTGTGAAATATGGGAACTTTGATATGGAACGGATATTACGAGTAATGCGTCCGTTTAACAATCAAGTTGTGATTAAATATAGCGGGATGCATGCTGTCGAGCATTATATTATGAGTCGTTATCAAATGTACTGGCAAGTGTATTTTCATCCGGTAACGCGCAGTGCTGAAGTAATTTTAACGAAAATTTTGCACCGGGCGAAAGCGTTGCATGAACAGTACTATACATTTAAATATCATCCGGTTCATTTCTACTCTTTATTCGAAGGAGAAGTAACGGTGGAGGATTATTTAAAGTTAGACGAGAATGTGATGTATTATTACTTCCAAGTATGGCAAGAAGAAGAGGATGCCATTTTAAGTGATTTATGTCGCCGGTTTATGAACCGTAACTTGTTCAAATGTGTAGATTTCACAGAAAAGCACGGACTAAACAATTGGGTAGAATTAAATAGTTTATTTAAGAAGATTGGACTTGATCCAGAGTATTATTTAGTAGTAGATTCCACATCAGACTTGCCGTATGACTTTTACCGTGCAGGTGAAGAGGAAGAACGTCTGCCAATTTTACTCCTTATGCCAAATGGAGAGCTGCGTGAATTATCTCGTGAGTCGGATATTGTTGAGGCAATTACAGGTAAAAAGAGAACAGATCAAAAGCTATTCTATCCGCATGATTTACTGTATGAAGACGGACGAAAAGGAAAAGTAAAAGAAAAGATTATTCGTCTATTAGAAGGAAAAGAGTAGGAGAAGCAGCAGAGCTGTTTCTCCTGTATCAAATATTATTTTTGGTCGCTTAAGCGTTTGCCGCCAACTGCATAATGATTTTTAGACATTTCTTCGATGAAAACAACGATGTTTTCTTCAGGAGCACCAGTTGTTTCGCTTACTGCTGCAGTTACTTTCTCAGCAAGGGCTTTCTTTTGTTCTTCTGTGCGTCCTTCTAGCATTTTTACTGTTACGTATGGCATATGTATCGCTCCTTTTATGTAGATTACAGTACTATTATAACGGATTCTTGAACAGAACAATCAGAAAAAGAAATTTTTTTCTTTTTTAACATAATGAAGAGGGAGAGGAAGTATGGAACACTTTTTTGCATATCCGCTGTACCAATTACCGTTATTGGCAATGGCTGTTGTGATAGCTTTGTCAGTACATGAATTTGCACATGCTTATGTTGCGTATAAATTTGGAGATGATACAGCAAAAAGACAAGGCCGTTTAACATTATCTCCAATGGCGCATTTAGATATAATCGGGATTATTGCTGTATTATTAATCGGATTTGGTTGGGCACGTCCAGTACCGGTCAATCCTTATAATTTTAAAAGACCGCGTCTTGCTGGTATTCTTGTATCAATTGCTGGACCACTTAGTAACTTACTATTAGGAGCCCTTGGGCTTATTGCTTGGTATAGTTTGTTGAAGTTTGGAGTTATTGATGCACTCCCAATAGCAGTAGGAGAAACACTATTTCAGTTCTTTCAAATTTTTATCGGGATTAATATAGTTTTATTTATTTTCAATTTGTTACCAATTCCGCCGTTAGATGGTTACCGTGTTGTGGAAGATTTAGCACCGACAAATGTACGTGCGAAAATGACGCAATATGAAAAATACGGCGCAATCTTTTTATTAATTCTTGTAATTACACCGTTAGATCGATATACGATTCAGCCAATTTTCCAAGTTGTTATTCCGTATGTTTTAGGTATGCTGCATAGTATAATTGGACCATTATTTGGATTGTATTAGAAGAGGAGGATTTCCTATGGCAGAGAAGAAACAAATCGGCTTTAATATTATTAAAAATGACTCTACAGATGGACATGGTGGTTTTGGGGTAGGTGCATTAAGTCTAGAAAATATTTCTCCTGTTATTATTGATGTAACAGAAGGAACGGCAGTTGTTGATATCGGTGCGATGCATGCACGCAGTGCTGCTGAAAAAGGAATTAAATTTTTAACTAATAAGGAAGAAGTACCAAATGCAAAACCATATTGGCTCGTTTGGGTAACAATTGAGCGCACTGCAAATGGTGCATATTATGCTGGCGTAACAGCATGCGAAATGACAATAGACCGTGAAATTCGCCGCGGCTATAAATCATTACCTGAGCACGTAAATAAAATGGATAAATCATTAAAGCGTCACATTATGGTTGATCATATGGATGAACCTTCTAAAAAAGTGCTTGGTACATTCTTAAAAGAGCATAATGAGGAGCTATGGAATCTTTCTAGTGAGAAATTACGTAGTGAATTGTTAGGAGAATAATAGGAAATCCCTTTCGTGTTGAAAGGGATTTTTTGTTTGCTCTGAAATAGGTGAAATGTTGGTAACGGTATTTTCTCCCGCATTAACGGGCAGTAAGTCCCAATATTAAGGTGCAGAGAAAAGCGCTGTCTAGCTCTAGCGGCTAGAATCTCCAGTCGTTTCCCCCCCTCGGACGAGGCAAAAAGCGCCTCTCTGTCGGGTGCTCCAACGTCCTGCGATTCTGGGCGAGCCGCTTCCGCTTTTTTACAGAAGCTAGGTGGGGGATAACTGCCCGTAAAAGCCCGATTGGTGAGAGCTTTCCATCAGTGGGGGATGAAAAGAACCCCCACTGATGGAAGTTTCACTTTATCCCGCTATTTGCGGGCAATGTCACCTTATATGCAGGAAATAAAAGATTTTGTCAGAAAACATATTTTATATGAAAATTTTTATGAAGGGTATAAGGGGGAGGACGCATCTTGGAATTAAAGGGAAGTCGTGTTTTAGTAAAGATTCTGGAAGATAATGATGCAGAAAAATTGTTAGATTTGGAATTGAAAAACCGAGATTTTTTTCAAACGTATACACCGTTAAGAGAGCGTGATTTTTATACGTTAGAAGGTCAACTGGATCGAATTAGGAAGAACAAGGAAAAGAAAGATCTTGATGAGCTGTACTCATTTGGTATTTATGTAATCGAAACAGAAGAACTAATTGGGAATATTACACTGACAGAGGTGCTGCGCGGCCCCTTACAAAGTTGCTATATTGGATATTATCTAGATAAAAACCATAATGGAAAAGGATATATGACAGAGGCTGTTCGCCTGGTTGTATCGTATGCGTTTAATGAGCTGAAACTCCATCGATTAGAAGCAGGAGTTATGCCGCATAATACAGGATCAATAAAAGTTTTAGAGAAATCAGGGTTTCATAAAGAGGGCATTGCAAAGCAAAATGTAAAGATAAATGGAAGATGGGAAGACCATCAAGTGTTAGCTATTGTAAATGATAACGATGAATAGGAGCACTTTTTAAGAAAGAAAAGGGAGCAGGAGAATCACTGCACCCTTTTTGCAATGCAACCTTTGCGCGATTTCATTACCAAGGAAAATACTTTTTCCACCAGCTTTCTTTTCCTTTTTTCTTCTCTTTTAGCACTGCTTCAAATTCATCTTTCTCATCTATATGATCCATACAATACTCCGTCGGCTCGGTACCTTTTACAAAATACATTTTGACAGAAATAGGGCAACCTTTCGTTGCGATCTTTCCGTTTTCAGGGTTAATGTTTAATGCGACAACATTGGCTGGTTGTTTAAAGTCTTTTTTCGGGCTGTCCTCTAATCCTTGCTCCATAATGGTTGCCCACATATTTTTCGCATAAGATTGCTCAGCAGGGTTAGAGATTGTCTTTTGTTTATCGTAGCCGACCCAAACACCTGTCACGAGCTGCGGTGTAAAGCCAATCATCCAGCTATCTGTCTCGGTTGAACCTGATTTTCCAGCATATGTGCGGGATAATTTTGGAATAAGGTTTTGTCCAGTGACAGAGGCGTAGCTGCTTAATTTTTTATTAAACATGCCCGTCATCATCTCTTCCATTACAAAGGCATTATTTTCGTCAAGAATTTGTTTCTTTTCTAAATGGGCATCATACAAAATGTTTCCATCATGATCGACGACGCGCCGAATAAATGTTGGTTTGACTTGTTTGCCGCCGTTAGCAAGCATACTGTAAGCATTCACCATTTCAAGCGGTTTTACAGGAGATGTTCCGAGCGCAAGTGATGGAACATCTTTTAATGCGCTTGTAATCCCAAATTGCTTCGCCGTTTTTACAAGTGATTCTTCACCTAAGAAAAGATGTGTTTTCACAGCGTACACATTATCAGAGACAGCAAGTGCTTGCATCATCGTTATAAAGTCATCTGCATAATAGCCTTTATAATTCGTTGGGTTATATTTTGAAACACCATCACCTAATGTGAATACAGTATCCTCACTTTTTAAGCGAGTTACTGGTGTAAAGCCTTGCTCAAGAGCAGCGTAATATAAAAAGGGTTTAAATGTTGAACCTGGCTGCCGGTACGCTTGCGTCGCTCGGTTGAATTGACTTTTCTTATAATCACGTCCACCGACAAGGGACATTACTTCTCCTGTTTTTGGATTCATGGATACAATAGCCGTTTCGATCTCCGTTGTACTTGGAATGGTTTCGTTTACTGTACTTTCCGCAATTGTTTGTAGCTTTGGATCTAGCGTCGTGTATACACGCAGACCGCCGCGTGCTACCGTTTGTTCATCGAGACCAGCATCATTGATGAGAGAAGCTCGTACAGCATCTTGAAAATAAGGTGCCATTTCTGCTACTTCTTCTTTTTCAAGAGGTGCCAAGTCGAGTTTTTCTTTTTTGGCCGCTGCTGCTTCTTTCTTTGTGATATACCTCTGTTCTACCATTTCATCTAAAATAAGAGCTTGTCTTTCTTTGGCCCGGTTTGCATGTAAGTAGGGAGAATACAAACTTGGGCCTTTTGGAATGCCTGCTAGCATACTTGCTTCTGCTAAATTTAAATCTTTAGCATTTTTATTAAAGTAGAGATGGGCTGCTGCTTCAATGCCATACGCACCATGCCCGTAGTAAATTGTATTTAAATACCCTTGTAAAATATCATTTTTATTGTAATTAACTTCTAGGCGAACGGTGTACATCGCTTCTAACAGTTTTCGTTTCCATGTTTTATCATGATCCAAATATAAATTTCGGGCGTATTGCTGTGTAATTGTACTTGCGCCTTGTACCTTTGCCCTCGCTTTAATGTCAGCAATAACTGCCCCGCCGATGCGCTTTATATCAAAACCATGATGTTTATAAAAGCGCTGATCTTCAATAGAAAGGGTTGCCTCTCTCACGTAAGATGAAATATGGTCGAGTGACACATTATAGCGTTCCTGCGCTCCGTGACTTTGCCCCATAACAGAGTCGTCATTTGCATAAAAGATAGTGGTTTGCGGAACTGCAACAGGTGGTGGTCCTGCAATTTTTGCAACAAGTAAGACAATGAATATAGTAAAAACAAAGAAAATAACACATGATAACAGTGCAGTGAGGAAAAAGCGTTTATATTTTGCTTGTTTTTCATTTGTTGTAAGTTCCATTTTTTTGTCACCCCTCATAGCATACTTTTACTAGTATTGAGGGTTTTGGCTGTTTTTAAACAAAAAAAGAGCTTCTTATTAAGAAAGAAGCTCAAAAGCACGTGTTGGCCAGTCGGTAATGATTACATCGACACCGTAATCTATCATCTTTTGTAAGTCTTTGTATTCATTAATTGTATAAGGGCGGAATATGTATCCTTGCTGTTGAGCCGTTTGTACAAACTCTTTTGTGAGTAATTCAAAGTTTGGGTGAAGACCATGTGCCTGTCTTTTCTTTGCTTCAGCAATTGGATCCACAAGCGGTTCATCATATAAAATCGCGCGGGGGATCTCTGATGCTAAATCTGCAAGCAGTGCAACCGATTCATGATTAAACGAAGAAAATATAATTTGATTAGATAGATGATATTCACGAACAAGGTCGACGACTTTTTCTTCTATACGAGGATAACGAATAACATCCGTTTTTAATTCAATATTTAATTGCATTGTTGTTGTAGAGAGCCAAATAAGCACTTCGCGTAGCGTTGGGATTTTTGCTTCATGAAAAGAAGGATCTTTGTAACTGCCGGCATCGAGTGCTTGCAATTGCTGGACTGTTTGTTCATATACAAGACCTGTTCCATTTGTAGTTCGGTCCACCGTTTCATCGTGAATGACAACAATTTCCCCATCTTTTGATATATGTACGTCAAGCTCAATGCCATGTGCGCCAACACGCTCTGCCTCTTGAAAAGCAATCATTGTATTTTCTGGGTGCGTACTTCTTACACCGCGATGCGCAAAAATAAGTGGTTGTTTCATAACAAATTCTCCTTATAATTCATTTTTATCCCGCTATTCGCGGGTAGTAAGCTCCTACCTCAAGATTAAGAGAGAACCGAAGAAGATAGGTGGAAGGTGAAAAAATCCCGATTGCTAGAACTTTCACTTTGCTTCAATTATGAAACTGAGCAATCAAAAACGCAATGCTGGTAGAAAAAATTTACAAAAGCGTAATGGATCTCCCACCTTATGAAAAATCTATCACATCTGGTTTCACCGCAAAGCCCGTTTTTAGTAGGTGGAATTGTTGCATTAGTTGAATGTGTGATGATTTGTCTACCGATTCGAGCAAATGAAAAAATTGAGAGCAAAACCCTTTCCTAGGAAAGGATTTTTTTACTGTTTTATACATAATTGACTAAATATACGAACGAAAACGACTCGTTTGAAATATATTTACGTTCTTTTTACTATTTTTAACTATACATTTTACATGTTTTGTTTTATTTTTGTTAGGGGACATTAATGGTGTCCACATTATAATTTGCAACGAAAGGCGTGATTGTACAATGGAACTATGGTTCACTGAGAAACAAACAAAGCATTTTGGAATTACAGCGCGTATTAACCGCACTTTACATACGGAGCAAACAGAATTTCAAAAGCTAGATATGGTTGAAACTGAAGAATTCGGTAATATGCTTATTTTAGATGGCATGGTTATGACAACGCAAAAGGATGAATTCGTATATCATGAAATGGTAGCGCACGTACCATTATTCACACATCCAAACCCTGAAAACGTTCTAGTTGTTGGCGGCGGAGATGGCGGCGTTATCCGTGAAGTATTAAAACACCCAAGCGTGAAAAAAGCTACGCTTGTTGAAATCGATGGAAAAGTAATCGAGTACTCTAAAAAATACTTACCAGAAATTGCTGGCGAATTAGAAAACCCACGCGTAGACGTAAAAGTAGGCGATGGTTTCATGCACATTGCTGAAAGCGAAAACGTTTATGACGTAATTATGGTTGACTCTACAGAGCCAGTAGGTCCAGCTGTAAACTTATTTACAAAAGGATTCTATGCTGGAATCTCTAAAGCGTTAAAAGAAGATGGAATTTTCGTAGCGCAAACAGATAACCCTTGGTTCACACCAGAATTAATTTCAAACGTGTTTAAAGACGTAAAAGAAATTTTCCCAATTACACGTCTATATACAGCAAACATTCCAACGTACCCAAGCGGACTTTGGACATTCACAATCGGATCTAAGAAGCATGATCCACTAGAAGTAAGTGAAGAGCGTTTCCACGAAATCGAAACGAAATACTACACAAAAGAGCTTCACAAAGCAGCATTCGTATTACCGAAATTCGTTGGGGACTTAATTAAGTAAGAAAAGCGGAAATGCCCCGTTTAGGACCGACTGACTAAAGTTCTTTCGCACAGAAAGTGATTTTTACTTTCTCGTGCGGAGGTTTTTAGACACGAGGTCCTGGGCATTGGAGCTAGACAATAAGAAAAGCGAAAGCAGCTCGCTTAAGGTGTACGGTATAAAAAGACAGAATAAGCTAGCTGCTTACGCTGTTATAAGTAAAAAAATCTTCTTAGCAGTGTAAGAAGAGCGTGGTAAATCGATAAAGAGGAGCAAAACAGCTCCAAATTTGAGACAAAATGAAAGGTTGGGATACCTTCAGTTCCAGATAGGAGGAAAAAGAATATGCGTTTTGATGAAGCTTATTCAGGTAAAGTATTTATTAAAAGTCATCCAAGTTTTGAAGATGCTGAGGTTGTTATCTATGGGATGCCGATGGATTGGACAGTAAGTTATCGTCCTGGTTCTCGTTTCGGCCCAGCACGTATTCGTGAAGTATCGATTGGGCTAGAAGAATATAGCCCGTATTTAGATCGTGAATTAGAGGAAGTTAAATATTTTGATGCAGGTGATATTCCGCTTCCTTTCGGTAATGCACAGCGCAGCTTAGACATGATCGAAGAATATGTAACAAAACTATTAGATGCTGGTAAGTTTCCACTAGGTCTTGGTGGTGAGCACCTAGTGTCTTGGCCAATTTTTAAGGCGATGGCCAAAAAATATCCAGATTTAGCAATTATCCATATGGATGCTCATACAGATTTACGTGAGTCGTATGAAGGTGAGCCTTTATCTCACTCTACACCAATTCGTAAAGTGTGTGATTTAATTGGCCCAGAAAACGTATATTCTTTCGGTATTCGTTCTGGTATGAAGGAAGAATTCGAGTGGGCAAAAGAAGTTGGCATGAACTTATACAAATTTGATGTGTTAGAACCATTAAAGAAAGTATTGCCAACACTTGCAGGACGCCCAGTCTATGTCACAATTGATATCGACGTATTAGACCCAGCTCATGCTCCTGGTACAGGAACGTTAGAAGCTGGTGGTATCACATCAAAAGAACTATTAGATTCCATTGTTGCAATTGCAAATTCAAATATAAACGTAGTGGGAGCAGACTTAGTAGAAGTAGCTCCTGTATATGATCACAGCGACCAAACACCAGTCGCAGCAAGTAAATTTGTGCGTGAAATGTTACTTGGATGGGTGCAAAAATAAAGTTAGGCTACCGGTCATTCTAGTCACTAGGGCTAGATGAACAGTAAGCAAAATAAAAAGGCTATTTCGAATTATATCGAAATAGCCTTTTTATTTTTACTAAATATTCCAGTTTACTTTCCTTACAATGATGTAAGAGAAATGTAAGGGAAATCGATAGAGACTATTTTTGGTAGATTTTATACTTAATGAAGCATTATACAAGGATACATGTTAGAGGTGGAAAGATTCATGCGTATGATATTAAAAGTTACAGCAGTACTTGCTATTTTAGGCGGTGCAGGTGCCTTTTACTTACAATCAAAAACAGAGGGTATGCAAGCCTTTGTAGATAATTTTTTCTCAAGTAAGGAAGTAAAGGAATATTATACCGTAACAAGTCAAGGTGAGAAAAAAGGCGATAAGTATTTGTATACATTTACTGCGTATGATAGGGACGGAAATGAGCAAGTTGTGAAAAAAATGATAAATCGTGAACTTCGTCAAGGAGTCTATTTGAAAATTTATGCAAAAGGCAGCCAAGGGAAAGGGTGGGCAGAACTGCGAGAGAATGAAGTGCCCGCGGAAGTGTTAGAAAAACTGAAAAACTAAAGTGAAACTCCCGTCAGTGGGGGCCTACTGACGGAAAGCTCTCACCAATCGGGCGCATGCCAGCATTTATCCCCCACCTATCTTCTTTGATTCTCTCTGATTTTTGAGGTGGGGGTGTTATTGCCCGCGAATAGCGGGATAGTGAAAAACCCAAGTTCAGTATGAACTTGGGTTTTAATGTTTTACAAAGATAATACCAACGCTTTTATAAATTATTTTTTGGAACGACATCTTTCAATAGGTTTCCTAATATTTCAGCAGACAGACACCGCTGTTTTTTGATATGATAGGAAAAGTGATTTATTATAAACTATATTTAATATCTATAACATTTCGAAAGGTGTGCAAGACGTGGAGAAGCAACTTGCAGGCTTACCAGTACAGGTTCACTTTGTAACGGAAATTCGTGAAGGGGCGCGAAAGGAAACTATTGCTTTTGACGCAAATGGTCTATACTATGTAAAAGGTCAAAGTACATATGTAACGTTTCAAGAGCCGAACGAACAAGGCGAAGTGAAGACAATTATTAAAATCCAAGATGATCAAGTTCTCATTATGCGTTCAGGTGCTGTTTCTATGCGTCAAACTCATAAAAAAGGTGAATGGACAACAGGAACGTATACGAGTGAACTTGGAACGTTTGCATTGCAAACGAAAACAGATAACGTCCTTTTTAAATGGTCGGAAGAAAAGAAAAAGGGACAACTCTTTTTAACGTATGCATTGCTTCTAAGTGAACAAGAAGCAGGCCGATATACAATTACCATTAATCTCAAGGAGGCAAAATAATGAACTCTTTAGAACAAGTAAAAGAACTCATTAAAGAGGAAATTAAAGCTGCTGTAGTAAAAGCAGAATTAGCAACAGAAGAACAAATCCCAAACGTTGTATTAGAAACGCCAAAAGATAAAACACACGGTGATTTCTCTACAAACATGGCGATGCAACTTGCACGCGTAGCGAAAAAAGCACCTCGCATGATTGCAGAGGAATTAATTGCAAACTTTGATAAAGCAAAAGCTTCTATTGAAAAAATCGAAATTGCTGGACCTGGCTTCATTAACTTCTACATGGATAACAGCTACTTAACAGATTTAATCCCAACAATTATTACAGCTGGCGAAGCTTATGGTGAAACAAACACTGGTAAAGGTGAGAAAGTACAAGTTGAGTTCGTATCTGCAAACCCAACAGGTGACCTTCACTTAGGGCATGCGCGCGGCGCAGCAGTTGGTGATACGTTATGTAACGTATTAGCAAAAGCAGGATACGATGTATCTCGTGAATATTACATTAACGATGCTGGTAACCAAATTCATAACTTAGCGCTTTCTGTGGAAGCTCGTTATATGCAAGCGTTAGGGTTAGATAAAGAAATGCCAGAAGACGGTTACCATGGTGCAGATATTATTGGTATCGGGAAGCGTTTAGCAGAAGAGTTTGGTGATCGTTATGCAAAAGCTGACGCAAAAGAAAGCTATGAATTCTACCGTGAGTACGGTTTGAAATATGAATTAGCAAAACTTCAAAAAGACTTAGAAAGCTTCCGCGTTAAATTTGATGTGTGGTTCTCTGAAACATCACTATACAAAAACGGAAAAATTGACGAAGCTCTTGCAGCGTTAAAAGAGCGCGAAGAAGTATTTGAAGAAGAGGGCGCAACATGGTTCCGTTCTACAACTTACGGCGATGATAAAGACCGCGTATTAATTAAAAACGATGGTTCTTACACATACTTAACGCCAGATATTGCGTATCACCGTGATAAATTAGAGCGTGGCTTTGAGAAATTAATTAACATTTGGGGTGCTGACCACCACGGTTACATTCCGCGTATGAAAGCAGCAATTCAAGCGCTTGGATACGATAAAGATACATTAGAAGTAGAAATCATTCAAATGGTACAACTATACCAAAACGGTGAAAAAGTAAAAATGAGTAAACGTACAGGTAAAGCTGTTACACTTCGTGAGCTTATGGAAGAAGTAGGCGTGGACGCAATGCGTTACTTCTTTGCAATGCGCAGCGGTGACTCTCATTTAGACTTTGATATGGACTTAGCGGTATCAAAATCAAATGAAAACCCTGTATACTATGCACAATATGCACATGCACGTGTATGCAGCATCCTTCGCCAAGGTGAAGAGCTTGGATTAACTGCAGGCGGCGACGTTAACTATAAACTTGTTACTTCTGAGAAAGAAGTAGACTTACTAAAGAAACTGGGTGAATTCCCAGCAGCAGTTGCAGAAGCAGCGCAAAAAAGGCTGCCACACCGCATTACAAGCTATGCATTTGACCTAGCAGCGGCGCTTCATAGCTTCTACAATGCAGAAAAAGTACTAAACCAAGATAACTTAGAGTTAAGTAAAGCTCGTTACGACCTAATGCGTGCAGTACGCATTACACTTCAAAATGCATTAGCATTAGTTGGAGTATCTGCACCAGAGAAGATGTAATAAAGAAAAGCGGAAGCGGCTCGTTTAGAATGGGAGGAAGGCGCGAAGCCACCGAGCATTCTAGCCGCTGGAGCTAGACAATAAAAAAGCAGGATGTACGGAAATATTTCCGTGCATCCTGCTTTTTCTTATAGTTGTGTTAAAATGATTGGTTCACCGCGTGTAACGACAACTGTATGCTCACATTGAGCAACAAGGCTTTTATCTGGTGTTACAAATGTCCAGCCATCATCACCGCGTTCGATAATATGATCTGCACCCATGGATACGAATGGTTCTACTGCTAAGACAAGTCCGTCTTTTAATAGAGCACTATCCATTGGATCGAAATAGTTTAAAATGTGATTTGGTGCTTCGTGTAAGCTAAGTCCAATGCCGTGCCCTGTTAAGTTTTGAATAACTGTAAAACCGTTTTTACGAGCATCATTGGCAACCGCACGACCAATTTGATTTTGTTTTGCGCCAGCTTTTACTTTTTTCATAGCTGCCCAAAATGCACTTTCAGCAGCAGCGCAAAGTTTTTCTTTTGCTTCGTCTTGTCCAAGAACGAACGAAATACCTGTATCTGCGTAGTAACCGTCAAGTGCTGCAGATACATCTACATTTACTAAGTCACCTTCTTTTAAGACACGATCTCCTGGAATACCGTGGGCAACTTCTTCATTGACACTAATGCAAGTTACGCCTGGAAAATCATATTCTTTTTCAGGTGCAGAAATGGCACCGTGCTCATCTAATACTTTCTTACCGATTAAATCAAGCTCTTTCGTTGTCATGCCTGGCTTCGCTTGTTTCTTCATTTCCTCGCGAGCAAGCGCAACGATGCGGCCGATTTTTCGTAAGCCTTCTAAATCTTTTTCATTACGAATAATCATGAAAACCACTGTCCTTCCTCGAATGTACATCTTACATGATTGTATCACGTTTGTTTTTGTCCTGCTACTTGCGTGGTAAGCCTCTCATTTTAAGATTTCCTGACATTTGTCATATTCATGTCATGACGTCTTTTACTGTTTTCCATCTCTTCCAATTTATACAATATAAATATAAGTAACGACGGAGGTGGAGAAATGGAACAAGTAATTGAAGTGAATGGTGTTTCAAAAACATTTAAACATAAAAAAGCAGTAAATAACGTTTCATTTACAGTAACGAAGGGGCAAATTGTTGCACTTCTTGGGCCAAACGGAGCTGGGAAAACGACAACGATTTCGATGATGCTTGGATTAAGGGATCCTTCAGAAGGAAATGTTTCTATATTTGGCAAGAGCCCAAAGCACCGAGATGTTCGCAATCGTCTTGGGGCAATGCTGCAAGAAGTAAGTGTAATTGATAGTATCTCTGTGGAAGAGGCAATTGATTTGTTCCGTAGTTATTATACGAATCCAATCAAAAAACAAACACTACTTCAGCTATCGAATTTAGAATCAGAAAGAAAGCAAAGGTGTGAAAAGTTATCCGGCGGTCAAAAAAGACGTTTAAATTTTGCACTTGCACTTGCTGGAAACCCAGATTTGCTATTCTTGGATGAACCAACAGTAGGAATGGATATTACGTCTAGAAAAAGCTTTTGGGATACAATTCGGAATTTAGCAAGTGAAGGGAAAACAATTATTTTAACAACTCATTATTTAGAAGAGGCAGATGCACTAGCAGATCGAATTTTATTATTCGCAAATGGAAAAGTAATTGCTGATGGAACACCAGATGAGATGAAAGCAACAATTTCTCAAAAAACAATTTCATTTTATGCAAAAGAGGAAATGCCAACAAGTCTGCTTCGAAGTTTATCCCATGTTACAAGTGTTCAGTGGCATGAAAAACGTGTGGTGCTGACAACAGATGATACAGATGCTACGCTCCGAGAAATTTTTAACAAAAACTTACCAGTCATGGATATTGCTGTTGAGCGCGGCAGCTTGGATGAAGCTTTTGAACAGTTTGTTGCAAATCAGAAGGAGGAAATCGCATGAGAGCGTTTTGGATGCAATGTAAAATAGAAATCTTACGTACGTTTCGCAATAAATTATTTATCTTTTTCTCGTTATTAATGCCAGTTATGTTTTATTACATTTTTACAAATGTCGTGTCAGTGCCGGACAACGGAGATGCATGGAAAGCACACTATTTAATTTCAATGGCTACTTTTAGTATTGTAGGAACAGCACTTTTTAGTTTTGGCGTTCGTCTTTCACAAGAAAGAGGGCAAGGATGGACACAGCTTTTACAAATTACACCGTTGCCAGAAGGGGCGTATTTATCTGCAAAAATTGTTGCGCAAACACTTGTAAATGCTTTTTCGATTGTAGTTATTTTTATCGCGGGAATATTAATTAATGATGTACAGTTAACGATTGGACAGTGGATTGGCACTGGATTATGGTTGTTAATTGGTGTTACGCCATTTTTAGCGCTGGGAACGGTAATTGGTTCGATTAAGAAAGCTGATGCGGCTGCTGGGCTAGCAAATATTTTAAATATGTGTTTAGCCATTCTAGGTGGTTTATGGATGCCAATTGAAGTATTACCAAAGATGTTAAGAAGCATCGGGGAGTGGACACCAACATATCGCTTCGGAAGCGGGGCTTGGGATATTGTCGCTGGTAAGGCAATTGGCTGGGAAAATGCTGCAGTGTTAGGAGGTTATTTCATCGCTTTTGTTGTATTATCAATATATATTAGAAAGAGACAGGAAGCGATATAAAATGATCGAAAAGAAGCAGTTTGAAATTTTTCCAAAACATATGGGGTTGTTCCCTTATATATGGCTCATTTACTTGTTGTTTCCCCTTTATTACTTAATAGGGCAATCAAGTTGGAAATTGATACTAGGAGGCGGGATGCTTGTACTCTTTGTTATTGCATACCGCCAGCTTTATTTTGTACCAAAGACATTTATGATGTGGGCTTGTATTCAACTTGTAATTACATTCTTGTTTAGTACGCTTTATAACCCATATATGATTTTCTTTGGATTTTATACAGCAAATGCAATGGGATTTGCACCGACAAAAAAACAATTTCGCTTGTTATTTTTCCTTTTGATCGTAATGATTGGTTCCTTTGTGTTGGTGAACATGCGCGAGTTTACAAACACGTCTGCTATAACTGCCATCCCGATGTTTATTTTAATGATTGTTACACCATTTGCTATGCGGAATTTTAATCAGAAGAAAATATTAAGAACGCAGTTAAGTGAAGCGAATGAACAAATTCGTGATCTAGTGAAGCGAGAAGAACGCCAGCGCATTGCAAGAGATTTACATGATACATTAGGACATACGTTATCGCTTATTACGCTAAAAAGTCAGCTTGTTGAGAAGCTTATTGTGAAAAATCCAGAACGTGCTTGTCTAGAGGCGAAGGAAATTACGCAAACATCAAGAAATGCGTTAAAACAATTACGGGAATTAATTTCTGATATGCGTATGATTACAGTAGAGGAAGAGCTAGAACAGGTGAAGGTAATTCTCCAAGCAGCCAATATATCATTAGAAGTGAAGCAGGAGATAAGTACGAATGTATTATCACCGCTAGAACAAAACATTGTCGGAATGTGTTTACGTGAAGCGGTAACAAATGTTGTTAAGCATAGTAAGGCAACAAAGTGCGTGATTATTTTATTTGAAGCACAAGGGAAATTGATTGTGCAAGTAAAGGATAATGGAATCGGACTACAAAAAAATCATGATGGGAATGGCATTCTTGGGATAAGGGAACGACTGGCTCTTATTGATGGAGTACTTGAGTTAGATGATATTCATGATGGAACGATGTTAACAATACATGTACCAATTGTTATAAGAACAGGTAAAGATGAGGTGAGGGCATGATTCGAATCATCATTGCGGAAGATCAGCGTATGCTTCGCGGAGCGTTAGGAGCTTTGCTTGATTTAGAAGATGATATTGAAGTTGTTGGGCAGGCGGAAAATGGAGAAGAAGCTTTGAAGCTGATTGAAACATTGCAGCCAGATGTTAGTATTATGGACATTGAAATGCCGATTCAGAGCGGGTTAGATGTGGCTGAAACGTTACAAAAGCAACAGTCACAGTGCAGAGTTATGATTTTGACAACATTTGCCCGTCCTGGTTATTTCGAGCGAGCGATGAAAGCAAATGTGCATGGGTATTTATTAAAAGATAGTCCAAGTGAAGATCTTGCAGCAGCAATTCGAAATGTAATGGATGGAAAACGAGAAATTTCCCCTGAGCTCATGTTTGGGCTTTGGCAAGAACAAAATCCGTTAACAGATAGGGAAAAAGAGGTTCTCTTGTTAGCGAAAGAAGGAAAAACGGCAAATGAAATTGCAAAAACACTATACTTGTCATCTGGAACAGTTCGAAACTATATTTCTGATGTGTTAACGAAATTAAATGCAAAAAATCGGATTGAGGCCATTACAATTGCTGAAGAAAAGGGATGGATATAAAGTGAAACTTCCGTCAGTGGAGGTCTTACTGCCCGCCAATAGCGGGATGAAAAAAAGATGTTTACCAATGTGAATCGGTAAACATCTTTTTTTAGTTTCCTTTTTGTACTTCAATTACTTTATTTGTTTGTGGTAAGGCTTTGTAACCGTGAGCTAGAAATGCTTTGTCAACTTCTTTTGCAGCTGTGCTACCATATAAATCTTTTGTAGCTTGTACAATGTGCGAGTGAAGAGACTCGAAATCCTCTGCTGATGTTGCATAGTTTTGCAATGCGCGCATAACAATTTTACTTATTTTATCGTTACCTTGTTTTGTGACGGTTACACCGTTATATGTTTTTCCTTCTGCTAATTGATAAAGAACGTGGCTAATAATACCTGAGTTTACGTGAGATTCTTGGCTATTTCCATCTTTATAAAAGTCTTGTAAATTTGTGTATAGTTTTTGACCACCATCACCAATTTCATTTGGAATATCACGAATTGTTAGGCCACCTAGTGTGTCCCCCATAATCCAATTTCCTTTGTCTTTCTTTACATAAAACTCTATTTGCGTTCCCCAGAAGTCAGCAAGACCTTCGTTTAATGCGTTTGTTTCATCGCTTGGATATTTTACAACGTTATTTTTTGTTGTTCCGCTAAATACGGCGTGTCCAAATTCGTGTGCTGTTACATCGATAGCGGATGTCAATTTTCCATTTAAGCCATCACCAAACACCATTTGGTTCCAGGCTGGGTGCCAAAATGCATTTACATAGTCTGTCTTTACACCGTCACTTACCTCTGTAGAATCGAATCCGTGCACACTTGCAACAATTTTTGTATTTTTATTATCATAACTTTTTAGATTGTGCTGTGTTTTAAAGTAATCATAAATAGCACTCATGTTTTTCATAACACCAGCGGCTTCTTTATCAGCAAATGTAGTCGTTTTACTAGAAACTAGTGTGCCGGGATAGCCTGCTTGATTATCCCCGCCTTTTGAATCTGCATAGTTTGCATCATAAATATAAATACCGTTACCACGCGTTAAATCAGCTAAATAAAATTTTCCATCAGATCCTTTCGCGATATTAAATAATACATTTTCTAGTAGTGCGTTTACGCCAGTTCCTTGTTCTTTTGCTAGGGATAACTGTGGAGCAGCAGCTTGTTTAACAGGTTGCTGTTCCTTATTTTTTATCATCTTTTCTTGGAACAACATTTCACCATGGATTAAATCAATAATTGCGTGACCGCTAATGATTTGATCATTATTTTCGTATGTAAATGTAATAACATCTGCATATGTGTAGCTGCTGTCTTGTTTTTTATAAATAACAGTTTCGCTAGCGAATTCTTTTTCTAATGCATCGTTTGGAATTTGGAGAGCGCTTCGTAAGGAAGATTTTACTTCATTTTTCGACAAAAAATTTGTTATAGTAAGATTAGGTTGTTTTTCTAAATTTTGGGCAACTTTACCACTGACAGTTGTAATGACTCCATTTTTATCTACTTTTACAATGAGGTCTTGTCCATATACTTTATAACTTTTATATGTTTGAGTAAGGCGTACTTCTGTTTGATTTTCTTTTGTTTCTTTGTTTGTAAGTTGGAAATCAACACTTTTTTCAGTGGTAACTTGTTCTTGCTGTGCTTTGGCACCTTGTACTTCACCTTTTAAGTACTTTTTTGCGATATTTTCTTTCGTATCGTTTTGAGGTTCTGTTAATTTTCCGATTGTTAGACCGGGCTGAGCAACTTCAACTTGTACTTGATTTTTATCAATTTCTTGAGCATGAATTGCTTCAGTTGATAATGGACAGAGCAGGCCGAAAGCAAGAAGGGCACTAGTAATTTTTTTGTAATTCATCTCTAACACTCCTAATCTAGTATTTGTATGAGATGAATTGTAAGGGGAATTTGCCGAATTTTGTATAAATTATGCAATATTTCATACCGGAAATTGTCGAAATGGCATTATTGTAGTGGTATGACCTATTTTAAAAATAGATTGTTATAAAACAGGATGGTGAGCTAACATGCATGCACAAAAACTGGGAGCCGAAATTAAAAAGATTAGAATGATGAGAGGTTTAACACAAAAGCAGTTAGCTGATAACATATGTCATCAATCGGAAGTAAGTAGAATTGAATCGGGGGTAGTATATCCAAGCATGGACATACTTCAGGGAATTGCAGCGAAGTTACAAGTACCTATCATTCATTTTTATGAAGTACTCGCTTATTCTGATATTGAACGAAAAAAACAATTTAAAGATCAAATTCAAATGTTATGCAAAAAAAAGAAATACGAAGAAATTTATAAGAAGGTATGGGATGAACTAAAGAAAGAGGAAGATCATCCAGAATTTCAACAGTTTCTTCTTTGGCACTATCACTTATCGGCGTATGTGTTAAAAAAAGTGAATTATGAATACTGCATTTTGGAATTAAAAAAATTAATACATAAGCAGTTGATAGGTATAGATGTATTTCAAAATTTATATATAGAAAATTCAATTGCAAGTATTTATGCGGAAAATAAATACTTCCAAAAAAGTATTAAACTTTATCAACATATTTTAAAACAGCTGGAGTCGTTACATAGTAACGAGGAATTTGCTATAAAAGTTGGCTATAATTATGCAAAGGCATTGTATTTAGATGAACAGTATAAGAAAGCGCTTCACCAAGTTGAAATAGCAATTGAAACATCATGCCGCACTAGTAACATGACACTTATCGGTCAGCTATACTATCAAAAAGGAGAATGCCTTGAAAAACTAGGGTACTCGGAAAATGAAAGTAGGGTAGCTTATGAAAAAGCTTTTTTCTTTTTTGAACTTTTAGATTTACACACTTATAAGGACATTCTTCTAAAAAAGGTGAATATGTGAAAAGGGTGAAACTGAATAGTATCGAATATGCATAATTGCATTTTATAAGGATAATTTCCTATGTTATATTAAAATAAAAAGATATGGGGATGGAATTATGAAAAAAATTATTATTGGTAGTTTATTGACATTAGCAATGTTAGCGGGTATTTCGTTTGGAGATGCGTTAGTAGATCAAAATCAAGCAGTAACAAATCATGGTGAAGTAGTACAGCTAGCTTCTGACTTACCATTTGAACATTAAAATAAAAAGAAACAATCGTCCTGGTTAGACGATTGTTTTTTTAGTAGATTAGATTTTTTGAACTTGTGTTTCTTTTTGTAACAATCTCCATACTTCTTCGGCATAGATAGGTTTACTAATTAAGAAGCCTTGAATTTGGTCGCACTGTTTATCACCTAAAAACGACCATTGCTCGGTGGTCTCTACTCCTTCAGCGATTACGGTTAATTGTAAATTCTTTGCTAGTGTAATAATTGAAGACATAATTGCTTCTTCAAGTGGATTATTTTCAATTTCTTTAATAAATTCACGTGCGATTTTCAATGTATGAATTGGATATTTTGTTAAATAAGATAGTGAGCTGTATCCAGTGCCAAAATCATCAATTGAAATTTTGACACCTAGTTGTTGCATTTGTTCTAACTTTTCAATTACCGTTTGCTCTTTATTAATCGCAATACTTTCTGTAATTTCTAAGTCGAGTGCTTCTGGAGGCAATTGTGTTTCCTTCAGAACTTGGGAGATTGTTGAGATTAAATCTTCATGATTAAACTGAGCCGGCGATAAATTGACACCTACTTTTAGATGGGAAAATCCGTTTTGATGCCATTCTTTTGCTTGTTTACAAGCAGTGCGCAGAACCCATTCCCCGAGACGGATAATAAATCCAGTTTCCTCAGCGATTGGAATAAACTCTGCAGGGGAAACGATACCAAGTTTTGGATGCTTCCACCGAACGAGTGCTTCAAATCCAATAATTTTTTTTGATTTTGTATTTACTTGTGGCTGATATTGTAAGTAAAACTCATTATGCTCTAGCGCTTTCATAAGTTCATTTTCAAGAAAGTATTCCTTATGTTCAATAGTGCTCATTTCCTGTGAGAAGAAAGTGAATTTGTTTTTTCCAGCTGCTTTTGCACGGTACATGGCGATATCAGCATGTTTCATCAATTCTGTAGCATTTGTTCCATCAAACGGATAAGTTGCAATACCGATACTTGGTGTTATTGTGAATTCGTATTCTTTAATAGAAATCGGTTTGTTTAATTCCTGTAATAAGCGATTTGCTACGAGAGAAGCTTCTTGTTTTGAGAAAGTATCCGGTAAGAAGATTGTAAATTCATCTCCGCCTTGACGAGCAACAACATCTTTTTGTCGTAAACAGCTCTGAAGTCGATTGGCTACTTCAATTAAGAGTAAATCACCCACGTCATGACCGAGTCGATCGTTAATTTTCTTAAATCGATCTAAGTCTAAAAATAGGACAGAAACAGTAGTATCCCGTTTACGTGCATCTTGCAAAGCTTCTAATAATTCTTTTTCAAATTTCCTACGGTTTGGAAGCCCAGTTAGTGCATCATGAAATGCCATGTGTTCGACTTGTTGTTGCTTTATTTTCAGCTCAGTAATATCACGAGCAATCCCAAACATACCAATAATTTTTTCTTCAACAGTTGTTGGTATTAATGTGATATGCAAATGATGATATATCCCCTTTTTTGTGTATGTTCGTACTTCGAATGTTTGGGGAAGTCCCTTTTTTGCAATGTGCAGGGCAGTCTGTGCTTCAAAACGATCTTCATCTACAATGAACTGTAAGAAAGAATGCCCAATAAATTCGTTATAGTAAGATTCGAATAAGTTTGTACAGGCCCAGTTCGCATGTTGAAAATTCCCGTCCATATCGAGTGAGAAAACAGCATCTGGATGTTCTTCAAATAACGACTTATATTGTTGTTCGCTCTTGGAAAGCGCCTGAATTCCTTCTTTTACTTTTACTTCTAGTTGTTCGTTTAAACTCTGATATGTGTATAACAATTTTTTATTTTCTTTCCACATAAGCATTTGCCGAAAGAGCAATAATGTAAGGGGAATGGCTAATCCTGCGAATAGCTCTTTTCCTTTCACATTATTAGATAACGTAAGAAATAGGGTTGCAAGAATGCTTACATAAGGAAGAAATAAACGAGCATAATTGAAACGATCGTATTTCTCGCTATTTACTTGTAGTGTTGTATCTTTTGGTTTATATAGAAGACTAGATAATCCAATTAATAAAAGAGAAGTAGTATGAACAAAGTAGGTTAATTCATGTGAAGGATAAACTCCTCTAACATTTTGATATAAACATATATATCCGTATACAAGGGCGATTAGAAACGCTCCGATTAATATCTTTCTACTAGCTGTGTATCGCGGTTCGCTTTTGCAAAAGCTAATTAGGGCATACACAAAGAGAGATTGTACAATGAAATAAAAGGTCATCATCCGCATATTTAGAGACAAATTATCTATAGTTTCGATATCTAATATAATGTTAAACATAAAGTAGATGGTTATTATGATAATAAACACACTATCAAATAGAAATCGTAAAAATGTAGTTATTGGTTGCTTATGTATAAGTTCATAGCTGAAAGCGACAAATAATAAAGCATATTGCAAAAGAAAGAAGGGTACAACATCGTAAGAAAAAACTTCTTGTTCATAAATAGATAAGGTTTTTAAAAATAAGGTGATTTCCATTATGAAGCCGGATATACCTGTACATAGAATGAGTATCCAAAATGTTTTTGTTGGCCTTTTACTAATATAAATTGCCTTTAATAGTCCCAAAAAGGAAATTATAGCAGCAAAATAAAAAAAGAAAAGAATCCCCAATTCTTTACTAGAAGTATGTGAAGGAACTATTAAAATCCATATGAGAAATATAAGAATATACATAGAAACAAAAGTGATATATATTTTCTGCTGTCGCATGACATAACTCCGTTTCAACTATAAGTGTTATATATAAATAATAACATATAATTTATTTGAGAGATTATAAAGATACGATAAAAAGTCACCATTCGAGTGTAGCGCTGCCCCGTCGTTTTATTCCTCTCATAGCTGAAAGATCCTCTGTTAATTTGAAAAGTGCTAAATCTTTCTGTTTACTTTCAATCATAATATCGAAGTCTTGATTCAGTTCTTTTGCTATGGATAGAAAGCTTTGAATAAATGGAACATCAATATAGTTAGAATGTGCCCGGAATTCTTTTTCTGATTTTGGGGAAGAGATATGAACTTTTGGAACGGTATTTGTATGGTTCCACGTTGCAAAAATAGATGGGAGTAATACTTCTAATGAATCTTCACATGAATTTGCCACATGATGGTGATAATCGAAGACAAAAGGAATTTGTTCTCGTTTGCAAACAGTTAATGTTTCAGCCGCTGTATATGTTTTATCATCATTTTCAAGTGTCATTTGCTTTTTAATATGAGCAGGAAGCTTTTTGATATTATCATGAAAACGCAGTAAAGCCTGTTCCTTATTTCCGTATGCTCCTCCAACATGAATGTTTATGTAAGAAGAATCTGCAATGTTCATTGCATCTAGTAAATTGTAGTGATACGTCATATCGTGAACAGCATTTGTTGTAATATGCGGCTTATCGCTCGTAAATAATGTAAATTGATTTGGATGAAAACTTACGCGCAAATGATGTTTTTTGATAAGGTTCCCCATTTCTTCCCATAAGTTTTTAAACGTATAGATGTAATCGAATTTTACTTCAGGGTGTGTTGCCAATGGAACAATAGAAGAGGATAGACGATATAATTTAATTTCATGTGCGATATTGTAGTGCAAGATGCGTAATGTATGCAAAATATTTTGTTTTGTTACTTCATATAACTTTTCATCGCGTTCTTGTTTGTTCATTTGTTTCCATCTTGTAAATGTCATCGTTTTTGCAGGAGAACAGTCCCACAATGCAAGTGCATGTGAGACATAACCCAATCTTATTTTCATACGTATCTCGCCTTTCATGTATTTATAGAAAAAAAGCAAGGACCGTTCCAATCCATTCTTTTCCCTTGCCTAAAAGAGAGTGAGGAGAAACATCTTGAATTGAAAGTAAAACGGAAGCTTCTAAATCTTGATTAATTTCTTTCTTCACTTCTTCTAAAAATGGTGAGCCATATAATATACAATTGATTTCATGGTTCAGATATAGGCTTCTCAAATCAAAATTCGCAGTTCCAATATCACAAATACAACCATCTATCATTACAATTTTGGCATGAAAAAATCCATCTTGAAATTCGTAAATATGGCAGCCAGCTTTAATAAGCTGCCGGCAATACGGGAGTTTCGCTTCACGAACAAATGGATGATCAGCTTTTTTAGGTACGAGAATGGTAATACGAACGCCTCGTTTTTTTGCGCGTAGCAATGCATTCATTAACTTTTTCCCAGGGATAAAATAGGGCGTACCGATATACAGCTCTTTTGTTGCATTTTCAATTAAATCGAGAAATGTTTGCTGTAAATAAGCGCCATCAGTTGGTACGAATTGATGAGAAGTTTCTCCTTTTTTGAGTATCGGAAAGTAATGATTTTTATGCAATAAGTCTTCATTTGTATCATCGCGCCAATCGTGTAGAAATTGCGTTTGTAAGTCTTGTACGCCTTCTCCAGTAAGGCGTAAATGGTAATCACGCCACGGACCGAGTGCAGTATTATGCCCTAAGTATTCTTCGCCGATATTAAATCCTCCGATATAGCCAATTTTTCCGTCAATAATCGTAATTTTTCTATGGTTCCGTTGATTAGCGGAAAAAAAGAGAAATGGGAGCCGGATTTTATGACAAAATGAAAAATGTATGCCATGTTGTTTTAATTTATGAACCGTTTGTTTTGATAAATGATGGCTGCCAATCCGATCAAGGAGAAGGCGAACTTCAATACCTTGCTGTGCTTTTTCCATTAGAAGTTGTAAAAATGTATGGCTAATCTCATCGTTTTTTACGATAAAAAATAAAATATGTACGTGCTGCTTCGCCTGTTGTATATCAGTAAATAGCTCCTTATATAATGTTTGGCCATATGTATGGAGTTTAAAGTTACTATGGCGCAAAGGAAATGAACGAGGTTTAAGTTGTTTTAAATGAAGCTTTCTTCCATATATAAAGTCGAAAGTTAACCACAGTAAGATAAGTACAAGGAAGAGAAATAAAAAGTTCATGTATTCATTCCCTCCGCTATATTCATTTTTATTTCAACATTCGCGAGCGGTAAGAGTAGGGCTCATGTTGTTTTAGAAATAGTACTTATATTGTAGGCAAAAGCATGGAAAGCGATTCTATTCTGGGAAGACTTTTTATTTTCATGAGCTGGAGGTGAAGAAGAGAAGGGAATTGTAAAAAGAATATAGAAAGTATAAAGCATGCATAAAGTGAAACTTCCATTAGTATTTTTTTATTCCCACTGATGGAAGACCTGCCCAATCGGACACGTGCCAGCAGTTATCCCCCACCTATCTTCTTTGTTTCTCTCTACATAACGAGTTAATGTTATTTTATAGATACGTCTAAATCTTTAGCAGCTGTATTTAGGTTATCGCGGTTAACTTTAATGAGATTTAAAGCCTTGTTTTTATCTTTACTGTTTAATGCATCCTCTAATGCATCAAATTTGCTGTGCATATCATTCGCATATGTATCTCCTTTTTTGTCTTTCAGAGGACCAAGGATATTAGAATGATATTCCTCATGCATCCCTTCAAGCGTATCACCAGCACCTTTAAAATCGTCCTTGTTAACGTCTGCCTCGATGGTTGTTAGTCCATTTAACTCATCTTGTATTGCTTTTGTTATTTGAGTTTTACCAGGTACGGATTTTGATTGGTCCGATTGATCATGTGTATGTTTTTGTGCAGTGCTACATCCAGCTTGGCCTAAACCCAATAATAGAATGAGTGAAACTGTTAAAAAGCCTTTTACTCTCATTAGTTATATCTCCTTTTCATTCGTTTAACTACTACAGTTTTGTATGATGTTTTGTTTTAAACCACATCCATATACCTGTGATACTCAAAGTAACCATACAAATTGCACCCAAGTCAGTCAACCATATTATTGATATATTACCCAAAGCACCAGAATGAAGAGAAAAAAGGAACATTTGCATTTTCATTGCTGTATCGGAATTATATCCAATAAGAGAACGATGATTAAGTAATATTCCCGTTATCGCCATTATTAAAACTAACAAAGACCCAATTATTCCAGCAATTCGGTGAATCACTCTTAAAATTCGTAACATAAATTTATCCCCTCAATCAGCTGTATATACCTAACTAAACCATTACTATTCTTAATAGAAATATCAATCATTGCAGGTTTTTTTAAAAAAACAGAACATTTAAATTTAAATACAAACTTTTTTCTCAAAACTCTTACTTAGTATATGTTTCGTTAGTTCTTTTAACTACGTAGAAGAATTGTAAATGAATTCAACAAATTTTCACAAATCCCTCACACCTATTATATATATTAAAAATCGATTTAAAATTCTTCATGACATGTGTAAAGAGAAATAAGGACATGAAAGAAATAGGGGGAGAACAAAGTATGCTTGCAGGAGAACAAAAAGTAGACCACTCTGCAACAGAGAATGCAGATAAGTCAGAGGTTTCAAAGGCACAATCTTTATATCGTGCTGTGTGGCGTTGGCATTTTTATGCCGGTATTATTTTTGCTCCATTTGTTATTTTATTGGCAATTACAGGTATCATTTATTTGTTTAAGCCACAAATTGAGAATGTAATGTACAAAGATTATTACTATGTACAAGCAGGGCAAGAAAAGATGACAACCGAAAAGCAAATAGAAGCTGTTAAAAAAGCTTACCCTGATGCGTCTATCACACGATATAAACCTTCTTTTGCAGCAGACCGTTCAGCAGAAGTCGGCATCACTGATAAAAACAGAGTAATGACAGTATTTGTGAATCCCTATAATGGAAAAGTTTTAGGAAACTTAAAGAATGACGAGAAATTTATGAATGAAGTGGAGCGCCTGCACGGTAAACTTATGATAGGGACAGTAGGAGATCGAATTGTAGAAATGGCTGCTTGTTGGGCAATGATTTTACTTATTACTGGATTATATTTATGGTGGCCACGCAATAGAAAATCCATCTTCGGCACGCTCATCCCGAGATTTTTTAAAGGAAAGCGTATTATGTTAAGGGATCTACATTCTGTTCCTGCTTTCTGGTTCTCTTTATTTGTCTCTATTTTTATACTAACAGGTCTTCCTTGGTCTGGATTATGGGGAGATTTCATTAACCGGATTGCAACAACTACACATACAGGATATCCCACAGGATTATGGGACGGTAATTTACCAAATTCAACTGTTCCGTCTAAAGATATAGCGAAAGTTCCTTGGGCTGCAGAAAATTTGCCGGTTCCAGAGTCTAAGGTAGATGCAGCTCCTCTTTCTGTGGAACAAATCATGAAAATAGCAGACGAAAATAAAGTAGGGAAAGGATACTCTATTACCTTTCCAAAAGGAGAAAAAGGCGTATACACAGTAACTGTTTCTCCTGATAAACCAGAAGGACAAGCAACTTTGCATATTGACCAATATAGCGGGAAAGTGCTGGCAGATTTGCGTTTTAAGGATTATGGAATTCTGGCCAAAGCAATTTCTATCGGAGTGGCATTACATGAAGGGCATTACTTTGGCCTAGCAAACCAATTGTTAGATCTCATTATCTGTCTTGGCTTAATTGGTATTTCTTTGACAGGTGTTATGATGTGGTGGAAACGTAAGCCATCTGGTACGCTGGGTGCTCCTTCTTTACCAAAAAACTTCAAATTAATGAAAGGTACAGCAGTTCTTATTATTGTACTAGGTATTGTGTTCCCGTTAGTGGGTGCTTCATTACTTGCTGCTCTTGCACTGGATTGGTTGGTAATAAAGAGACTACCGTCTGTGAAAAAATGGGTAGGATAATAAATTGTAGCATACTGTTTTAGAGTACTTATAGAGTGAAGAGGAATATATGAAAAAGAAAATTTTATCCTATATAGCAGCTGGTGTTTTAATAGCAATTGGTGTGTATCTGTTTATGGGCCACACCAATAAAACACAGGAAACGAAAGATACATCTACACCACCTTGCCATATAAAGAAATAGAATGCAGGAATTACTTGTATTAAATGTCCGTAAAAGTTAAGCTTTACGGACATTTTTATTAAGGGTGAAATTCTTTTAGCTTTACGTATATAAGTATAAAAATATATTGAAATCAATTATGAGAGAAGATTACACGAAAAGGAGTGTGAACACGGAGAATTGGAAGGTGTTGTTTGTAAATTCTGAAGAACAGGCGCCTTAATGATTGGATTTTCAAACAAGATAGAACCATTTGCACAATTGCTATTTCGTGTCTATGCCAAATTAACAAAACAAGTTCCTGTTTTATCTAGGTATGACCATACAACATATAGTGATATGTTGTAGTGAAACTAAATCATGTAACAGGAAACATAACAACGACAAGCTCAATATCCCTATTGTGTTGTCCTCATCGACGATTTGTTTTGATATTGATATTTTATTATGCAACTACCCCAATTTGCGTTGTCTGACAACAAAGGGTATAGAAAAAATAAATTGTTGTATAACAAAAAACTGTTGACTGAATGCTCACTCATCATATAATGGAAATAGGGACTATAAATTCAGAAAATTATTTATTTTTGAAGATTCGAAAAAGGGGATATTACACGGAGAGGGGTTGGCAGAAACATGAATAGCTTATTAATTGTGAATTGGTTGGCGACAATCGCCATCATCGCGTATGCAGCATATTTATTTGTATATCTCATACGAACGAGAATTACCTACATACAATTAGGAAAGAAAGTAGAATTTGATCGCCGCTTCAAAGAAAGATGGGATCTTATTAAGGGGAATGTCTTCGGACAAAAGAAGCTCCTTAAAGATAAAAAGAGCGGTATCATGCATGTTATGTTTTTTTACGGATTTATTCTTGTCCAGTTTGGAGCAATTGACTTCATATGGAAAGGCTTAGCACCAGGATCACATCTTCCACTTGGACCGCTATACTCTGCATTTACATTCTTCCAAGAAATCGTCACACTTATCATTTTAATCGCAGTCTTTTGGGCTTTTTATAGAAGGTATATTGAAAAACTTGTGCGCTTAAAACGCAATTTTAAAGCGGGACTCGTTTTAATTTTTATCGGCGGCTTAATGTTATCTGTTCTCCTTGGTAATGGAATGGGGATCATTTGGCATGGCGAGGAATTATCATGGAGTGAACCAATTGCTTCTGCAATCGCTTACTTATTCTCTGGAATTGGTGAAACAGCTGCGACTGTTGTGTTCTATTTTGCGTGGTGGCTGCATCTACTTATTTTATTAACGTTTTTAGTTTACGTCCCACAATCGAAGCACGCACATTTAATTGCAGGACCAGCAAACGTATATTTTAGCCGTTTAACAAACCCAGGGAAATTAGAAAAAATCGATTTTGAAGACGAAACACAAGAAACATTTGGTGTTGGAAAAATTGAAGATTTCAAACAAACGCAGCTTATTGATTTATACGCATGCGTAGAGTGCGGTCGCTGCACGAATATGTGCCCGGCAACAGGCACTGGTAAGATGCTATCACCGATGGATCTGATTTTAAAATTGCGTGATCATTTAACGGATAAAGGCGCAGCGGTGACATCGCGCGCACCATGGGTTCCAACTGTTGCATTTAATAATACAAAAGGTAATCAGTTAGCCATGATGGCGGCTGGAGATGGACAACATGAATCTGCAGCAACATTGGCATACAACCCAAGCTTAATTGGTGATGTCATTACAGAAACAGAAATTTGGGCTTGTACAACGTGCCGTAACTGTGAAGACCAATGTCCAGTTATGAATGAACATGTTGATAAAATTATTGATTTACGCCGCTATCTTGTTTTAACAGAAGGAAAAATGGACCCAGAGGCGCAGCGTGCTCTGACAAACATCGAGCGTCAAGGCAATCCTTGGGGGCTGAATCGTAAAGAGCGTGAAACTTGGCGCACGATGGAAGAAGAAGTTTCCATTCCAACTGTGAAAGAGAAAGCGAAAGCAGGGGAAGAGTTTGAATATTTATTCTGGGTAGGCTCTATGGGATCATATGATAACCGCAGCCAAAAAATTGCGTTATCATTTGCGAAGCTGATGAACGAAGCTGGTATTTCCTTTGCTATCCTCGGAAATAAAGAGAAAAACTCAGGGGATACACCGCGCCGTCTTGGAAACGAATTTGTCTTCCAGGAGATGGCGAACAAGAATATTGAAGAGTTTGAGAAAGCGGGCGTCAAGAAAATCGTGACAATTGACCCGCACGCATATAACACATTTAAAAATGAGTATCCGGACTTTGGCTTACAAACAGAAGTCTATCATCATACAGAATTGTTAGCACAGTGGGTGAAAGAAGGTCGCTTAAAACCAGTTCACCGCGTAGAAGAAACGATTACGTATCACGATTCTTGTTATTTAGGGCGCTACAACGAAGTGTACGAAGCGCCGCGCAATATTTTAAAAGCGATTCCAGGCGTGAACCTCATTGAAATGGAGCGTAACCGTGAAACAGGAATGTGCTGCGGAGCGGGCGGCGGTCTGATGTGGATGGAAGAGACTGCTGGTTCTCGTATTAACGTTGCACGTACAGAGCAAGCACTTGCTACGTCACCGACGATCATCGGTACGGGTTGCCCGTATTGCTTAACGATGATCAGCGATGGTACGAAGGCAAAAGAAGTAGAAGAACGCGTACAAACCCTTGATATAACAGAGATTTTAGAGCGCTCTGTCATCGGGTCAAAGAAAGAAGCAATGTAACATGTAAGAATTCGTACAACTTTAGAAAAAAGGGGGTGCAAAAGTTGCACCTCTTTCTCACAACAGCTGCACTGAACGAGCGTTCAATCAACGCCGTAAAATGAAGAAATGGGGGAATATGTTTTGACAAGAACAGTAATTTTAAGTGCTGCAAGAACACCTGTTGGGAAGTTTGGGGGAGCTTTAAAGGATGTAAAGGCAACGGAGCTTGGAGGAATTGCAATTGGAGCGGCATTAGAGCGTGCGAATGTTGCAGCAAGTGATATTGAAGAAGTTGTATTTGGAGCGGTTATTCAAGGTGGACAGGGACAAATTCCATCACGCCAGGCGGCAAGAGAAGCAGGGATTCCATGGGAGACGCGCACAGAAACAGTCAATAAAGTATGTGCTTCTGGACTTCGTGCAGTAACATTAGCAGATCAAATTATTCGTGTCGGAGATCAATCGTTAATTGTAGCAGGCGGTATGGAATCGATGAGTAATAGTCCATATATTTTACGCGGTGCACGTTGGGGATATCGCATGGGACATAACGAGGTTGTTGACTTAAACGTGGCAGATGGCTTAACGTGCTCATTTTCTGGCGTGCATATGGGTGTGTACGGCGGAGATGTTGCGAAAGAAGATGGTATTTCCCGCGAAATGCAAGACGAGTGGGCATGCCGCAGTCATATGCGCGCCGTTGCATCACGTAAGGAAGGCCGATTTGAAGAAGAAATTGTACCTGTATCTGTGCCGCAGCGAAAAGGCGAGCCAATAGTTGTTGCTCACGATGAAGCGCCGCGCGAAGATACAACAGTTGAAAAACTAGCAAAATTAAAACCTGTATTTGATAAGAATGCAGCGGTTACCGCAGGGAATGCACCAGGTTTAAATGATGGTGCGGCAGCGCTTGTATTAATGAGTGAAGAGCGTGCAAAGCAAGAGGGAAGAAAGCCGCTTGCGACAATTTTAGGCCATACAGCGATTGCGGTTGAAGCGAAGGATTTTCCGAGAACACCAGGTTATGCCATTAACGAGCTATTAAAGAAAACAGGTAAGAAAGTAGAAGAGATTGATTTATTTGAGATTAATGAAGCATTTGCGGCTGTAGCGATTGCAAGTGCAAATATTGCAGGTATTGATCCAGAAAAGATTAACGTAAACGGCGGAGCAGTTGCGATGGGACATCCAATCGGAGCAAGCGGTGCGCGCATTATCGTTACGCTTATTCATGCATTAAAGCAGCGCGGCGGCGGAATCGGGATTGCATCTATTTGCAGCGGCGGCGGTCAAGGCGACGCAATTATGATTGAGGTTCACTAAAAAAGGGGGTTATAAACATGACGGTACAAAACATTGTTGTAATTGGTTCGGGACAAATGGGATCGGGAATTGCACAAGTATGTGCGATGGCAGGCTATGACGTATATATGCAAGATTTAAAACAAGAACAGTTAGACCGCGGCATGGGGATTATTACGAAAAATTTATCGAGGCAAGTCGAGAAAGGCCGTATGAGTGAAGAGGATAAGCAGGCAACATTAAATCGTCTTACAACAACACTTACACTTGACTGCGTGAAAGAAGCAGATCTTGTCATTGAAGCAGCTGTAGAGAGAATGGACATTAAAAAACAAATTTTTACAAATTTAGACGAGTTAGCGCCTGAACATACGATTTTAGCAACAAATACATCATCGCTGCCAATTACCGAAATCGCAGCTGCTACGAATCGTCCGGAAAAAGTGATCGGCATGCACTTTATGAATCCAGTTCCGGTTATGAAGCTTGTTGAGATTATTCGTGGTTTAGCAACAGAGGATGTTGTATATGAAACGATTGAAGATATTACAAAGAAAATCGGCAAAGTTCCAGTTGAAGTAAATGACTTCCCAGGATTCGTTTCGAACCGCATTTTATTGCCAATGATTAACGAAGCAATTTATACGCTATATGAAGGTGTGGCAACGAAAGAAGCAATTGATGAAGTTATGAAGCTGGGCATGAATCATCCGATGGGCCCGTTGACACTCGCTGATTTTATTGGCTTAGATACGTGTCTATACATTATGGAAGTACTGCACGAAGGATTAGGAGATAGCAAATATCGTCCATGTCCGTTACTTCGTAAATACGTGAACGCAGGCTGGTTAGGGCGCAAGACAGGCCGCGGTTTTTACGTTTACGAATAATATACTTCGGTAGGGCACCTCTTTGCATGCACTAGTGGTCTTACCAAATAGTTGAATTACTATATAAAACAATTTGAGGTGGAGCATATGAACTTTCAATTTACAGAAGAACAACAAATGATGCGTAAAATGGTTCGAGACTTCGCTCAAAAGGAAATTTCCCCCTTTGTTCCTACTATGGAACAAGGGGTGTTTCCTAGAGAAGTCTTAAAGAAAATGGGCGAGCTTGGACTGATGGGAATTCCAATTCCAGCGAAATACGGCGGAGCGGAAATGGACTTTATTTCATATATTTTAGCAATTAATGAGCTTTCAAAAGTAAGCGCTACAATAGGTGTAATTTTAGCAGTACATACCTCTGTTGGAACGAATCCTATTTTGTATTTTGGAACAGAGGAGCAAAAGCAAAAGTATATTCCTAAGTTAGCAGCTGGTGAATATTTAGGAGCGTTTGCATTGACAGAGCCAGGTGCCGGATCAGATGCAGGAAGTTTGAAATCAAGAGCAGTTAGATGCGGTGATGAATACGTAATTAATGGCTCAAAAGTATTTATCACAAACGGCGGCGAGGCAGATACATATATTGTCTTTGCTTCTACGAATCCGGATGCGGGTACACGCGGGATATCGGCATTTATTGTTGAGAAAGATACACCGGGTTTAATTGTTGGAAAAGATGAGCACAAAATGGGATTATTAGGTTCTCGTACAGTGCAATTAACGTTTGAAGATATGAAGGTTCCTGCTGAGAATTTGCTTGGCGAAGAGGGCCAAGGTTTTAAAGTGGCAATGGCAAATTTGGACGTTGGTCGCATCGGTATTGGGGCGCAGTCACTTGGCATCGCTGAAGCGGCGCTTGCATGTGCTACGGATTATGCGAAAGATCGTCATCAATTTGGGAAGCCGATTGCTGCGCAGCAAGGATTAGGCTTTAAGCTAGCGGATATGGCAACATCTGTTGAAGCAGCACGTCTACTCGTATACCGTGCAGCGTCATTAAGGGCGCAAGGCTTATCGTGCGGGAAGGAAGCGTCAATTGCAAAATTATTTGCTTCCAAAACAGCAGTAGAAGTTGCAATTGAAGCTGTGCAGGTGTTAGGCGGTTATGGCTATACAAAAGAGTATCCTGCTGAGCGCTTCTTCCGCGATGCAAAAATATGTGAGATTTATGAAGGCACAAGTGAGATTCAGCGCTTAGTTATTAGCAGAGCTTTGTAAGGAGGGAAATAGAGATGCATTTTAAACTATCAGAAGAACACGAAATGATTCGGAAAATGGTTCGTGACTTTGCGAGAAATGAAGTGGCACCAACGGCAGCGGAGCGCGACGAGGAAGAACGTTTTGACCGCGCTTTATTTGATCAAATGGCGGAGCTTGGCTTAACTGGTATTCCGTGGCCTGAAGAGTACGGCGGAATTGGAAGCGATTACTTAGCCTATGTGATTGCGGTAGAAGAGCTGTCGCGTGTTTGTGCATCTACAGGTGTAACGTTATCGGCGCACACATCGCTTGCAGGATGGCCAATTTTTAAATTTGGTACAGAGGAGCAAAAGCAGAAATATTTACGCCCAATGGCAGAAGGAAAGAAAATTGGCGCTTACGGCTTAACGGAGCCAGGTTCAGGCTCTGATGCTGGTGGAATGAAAACGACAGCAAAGCGTGACGGTGATCATTATATTCTAAACGGTTCGAAAATTTTCATTACAAATGGCGGAATTGCAGATATTTATGTTGTGTTTGCGCTGACAGATCCAGAATCAAAGCAACGCGGCACGAGCGCATTTATTGTTGAAAGCGATGCGCCTGGATTTTCTGTTGGAAAGAAAGAGAGCAAGCTCGGTATTCGTTCTTCACCAACGACGGAGATTATATTTGAAGACTGTCGCATTCCTGCTGAAAACTTACTTGGCGAGGAAGGTCAAGGCTTTAAAGTTGCGATGCAAACATTAGATGGCGGCCGTAATGGTATTGCCGCACAAGCAGTCGGCATCGCACAAGGTGCACTTGATGCTGCTGCTGATTATGCGAAGGAACGTCATCAATTTGGGAAGCCAATTGCTGTGCAGCAAGGGATTGGCTTTAAACTAGCAGATATGGCAACGGGAGTAGAGGCGGCACGTTTGTTAACATATCAAGCTGCTTGGCTTGAATCGGAAGGGCTGCCGTACGGCAAAGAATCGGCAATGTCGAAATTGTTTGCGGGAGATACAGCGATGAAAGTGACAACTGATGCTGTGCAAGTATTTGGAGGATATGGTTATACGAAAGATTATCCAGTTGAGCGCTTTATGCGTGATGCGAAGATTACGCAAATTTATGAAGGAACACAAGAAATTCAACGCCTTGTTATCTCACGTATGTTAACGAAGTAGAATCTAGAAGAAGCGTAGGGAATTTCCTACGCTTCTTCCTGCAAAATGACAGGAAAAGGGGTGAAGGAGATGGTTAAGCACAATGTACAAGCGTCTGTGAAAGATGAAAGACTTATTGCACTTCGGCGTGAGCAAATGATTAAAGGTGCTGTACAGCTCTTTAAACAAAAAGGGTTTCCGCGTACGACAACGAGAGAAATCGCGAAAGCAGCAGGCTTTAGCATTGGTACGCTCTATGAATATATTCGAACGAAAGATGATGTGCTTTATTTAGTGTGCGATAGCATTTATGAACATGTAAAAGAGCGCTTAGAGCAAGTGCTGTGCAGAGAAAAAGGCAGCGTTGATAGTTTAAGAGCCGCGATTACAAATTATTTTAAAGTTATGGATGAGCTGCAAGAAGAGGTTCTTATTATGTATCAAGAAGTTCGTTTTTTACCAAAGGAATCGCTGCCTTACGTATTAGAGAAAGAATTTCAAATGGTAGGGATGTTTGAAGATATTTTGCAGCAATGTGTTCAAAATAAGGTATTTACTTTAACAAAAAAAGAGATTCAACTGCTTGCTCATAATATTTTTATTCAAGGACAAATGTGGGGATTCCGGCGCTGGGCGTTGCAGAAACTTTATACATTGGAAGAATATACAGAAATGCAAATTCGTTATGTATTAAACGGTGCTCATATGATTCCAAGCCATATAAATCCAAATTAAAAAACGACATAAAAGCATTTTTTTAGGTGGGCGAGAGCATCTGGCCATGCATAGAAGCGGACAGGGATTTTTTCTGCCACATGCGAAGTTCAAATACAAGGAGAAAGCGAGTAGTGGCTTCCTTTTTTCTGCATAGCAGTAATCTATATGTCGAAAAATCAAAATGGATTCATATAAAAGGCGAAATAATCTTCAATATGTAGGGAAATCACTTTATGATTCCCTATTTTTTTTGTGGCATATTTGGTGAAGTTTTGTTTATAATGAATAGTATGGATTTTTTTAGAACAGGCCTTTATATAATTAGGATATATTTTAAGAAAGGAAGTGCCGCATAAGTGAATTTAAAGCAATATTCACCAGAAGAGCTAAAAGAATTGTCCATGATCGAAGCTGTACATAGCTTGTTAGAGGAAAAAAAACAAGCAACAACTTTTCACGATCTAGTTCAAGAAATTGCTCAATTACTGGGACTGTCTGAAGAGCAAGTTGCTGCGAGAATCGCACAATTTTATACAGATTTAAATATCGATGGGCGCTTTATCAATCTCGGAGAAAATCGTTGGGGACTACGCGGATGGTATCCATATGAGCAAATTGATGAAGAAATCTTACCTCAACCAAAAGCTAAGAAGAAGCGTAAGGTAGAAGAGGACGAGCTAGATGACTACATCGATGATGAAGAGGACGGCTTCGAAGAAGAGGCAGAGGAAGACTTTGACGAAGATGAAGAAGAAGATGTAGATGATCTTGATGAAATTCTGGATGAAGACGATGACGATCTTGAGGATCTAGAAGACGACGATGATTTCGCCGATGACGATGAGTTAGAATACGACGAATCATCAGAAGAAGAAGAGGAAGAACTGTAGTCCTTGACTTTTTATTATCGTCCATGTAGAATCATTTTTGGGCTCTTTAAAAAAGACGATAATAACTTTTACGTGTAAATATAAAAGAAAATTGCTCCCTACTTATTACTTTCAGTGATAAAGGGAGCAATTTTCTTTTTTGTTTTTTGTTTAGAAAAACGAAAGAGTCTAACAATAAGATAAGGTAAGTGTTATCTACATACGTTGCGATTTGCAGCGGTGATTATATAACAGCAAACTAGAAGGGAGTACTTTCATGACTAAGTATATTTTTGTCACAGGCGGTGTAGTATCTTCTTTAGGAAAAGGTATTACAGCAGCATCTTTAGGAAGACTTTTAAAAAACAGAGGACTAAACGTAACAATCCAAAAGTTTGATCCATACATTAACGTGGACCCAGGGACAATGAGCCCATACCAACACGGTGAGGTTTTCGTAACAGATGATGGTGCAGAAACAGACTTAGACCTTGGTCACTATGAGCGTTTCATCGATATTAACTTAAATAAATACAGCAACGTAACAACAGGTAAAATTTACTCTTCTGTTCTTCAAAAAGAGCGTCGTGGTGAATATTTAGGGGGAACAGTTCAAGTTATTCCTCACATTACAAACGAAATTAAAGAACGCGTATTCCGTGCGGGTCGTGAAACAAATGCAGACGTTATCATTACAGAAATCGGCGGAACTGTTGGTGACATCGAGTCTCTACCATTCCTAGAAGCAATTCGCCAAATTAAGAGCGATATTGGCCGTGACAACGTAATGTACATCCACTGTACATTAATCCCGTACTTAAAAGCAGCGGGTGAAATGAAAACAAAACCAACGCAGCACAGCGTTAAAGAACTTCGCAGCTTAGGTATTCAGCCAAACATTATCGTTGTTCGTACAGAACTTCCTGTTTCTCAAGATATGAAAGATAAGCTAGCGTTATTCTGCGATATTGATCCAAAAGCAGTAATTGAAGCACGCGATGCAGATACATTATATGCAGTTCCATTATCTCTTCAAGAGCAAAATATGGACCAAATCGTTTGCGATCACTTAAAACTAGACAATCCAACTGCAGACATGACAGAGTGGAATGCATTAGTAGAAAAAGTACGCAACCTGTCTAAGAAAACAAAAATCGCTCTTGTTGGTAAATATGTAGAGCTTCAAGATGCATACATTTCTGTTGTAGAAGCACTTCGTCATGCAGGTTATAAATTTGATACAGATGTAGAAGTGAAATGGGTAAATGCTGAGCACGTAACAGCAGAAAACGTGAAAGAATTAGTTGGCGATACAGATGGTATCCTTGTACCAGGTGGTTTCGGTGACCGCGGTGTTGAAGGTAAAATCGCTGCAATTCAATATGCACGTGAAAACAAAGTTCCATTCCTAGGAATTTGCTTAGGTATGCAACTTGCGTCAATCGAGTTTGCACGTAACGTATTAGGATTAGAAGGTGCGAACTCTTCTGAAATCAATCCTGACACGCCTTACGCAATTATCGATTTATTACCAGAACAAAAAGATGTAGAAGATTTAGGCGGTACACTTCGTCTTGGTCTATACCCATGTAAGCTTACACCAGAAACAAATGCTTACAACGCGTATAACGAGCCAGTTGTTTATGAGCGTCATCGTCATCGTTATGAGTTCAATAATCAATTCCGTCCAGATATGGAAAATGCAGGATTCATTTTCTCTGGTACAAGCCCAGACGGCCGTTTAGTAGAAATTATCGAATTAAAAGAACATCCTTGGTTCGTGGCATCACAGTTCCACCCAGAACTTGTATCTCGTCCAAATCGTCCGCAACCATTGTTCCGTGACTTCGTAGAAGCTTCTATTATTAATAAAGAAGGTAAGTAATAAGAAAAAGGCGTCCTATATAGGGCGCCTTTTTTTGTTACTCATATTCATTCATAATGTCATCGATTGTAAATTTTAATCCATGATATGCAAATAAAGCTGTTATTAAACTTGGAAAGCCATAGCGAGAGCCATCGTCATCTGGAATTAATGCTTTTACAAGTTTTGTATCGATATGTGCATCGGTGAATTGCTCTAGTGACAATTCGCCTTTTTGTTTTGCAGAAATACCAACAATGAAATGACCGTTTTCTTGCAACTGTTTTGCTAATGAAATGATATCTTCATCTGTGGAAAAGCGGCTGATAAGTAGTATGCGGTCAGAGGCAGTTACGTCTGCTTGTTTACTATCTTCAAATAGACGTTTTGCATTTTGCATAGGCTCGGATCCATATAAAGCCTCACAAATTACACCTTCCATCTCTTTCGTACCGTGCAAATAAATGTGGCCATCTCCAACTAATGCCTGTGCAAGTAAACGAGCGCTATCTTCTATATTCATCTCTTCTTTCTGAGCAATTCTTGTGAAATAGCCACCTAGCTGAGTGGAAAAAATTTTAAACATAAGGATGCTCCTTTCTAACGTGTTAGACGGCTTTCATTATAGCTTATTTTTTCATAAAGGTGCTAGCGCTAGTAAATAACAGGCGGTAAAATAAGAAAGAATAGGAAGGAATTTGATAAAAAGTAGCGAAAATAATCGAAAGAGATATGAGAAATATAAATTTTGTATTTATATAGAAAGGTTGGATAACATGGAAGGGAAAATCCTAATCGTTGATGATCAATACGGCATTCGTGTTTTATTACACGAGGTGTTTCAAAAGGAAGGTTATCAAACATTCCAAGCAGCAAACGGTTTTCAAGCCCTTGATATTGTGAAAAATGACTGTCCTGATTTAGTTATTTTAGATATGAAAATTCCAGGTATGGATGGAATTGAAATTTTAAAACATGTGAAAGAAATTAATCGAGACATTAAAGTGATTTTAATGACGGCTTATGGTGAATTAGATATGATTCAAGAAGCGAAAGACCTTGGTGCATTAATGCACTTTGCAAAGCCGTTTGATATTGATGAAATTCGCAGCGCTGTGCGAAAAGAAATTACGGTACAAGCGTAATCGTGAATTTTTTATTAAAAAATACAGAAAAAAGCGTTTTCATGGGCTGATGAGCAGGTGAATGCAGTTGAGTTTTTGGGTACAAGTTGGTATCCTATGGAGTGTAGAAAAAAGTCCGGTATGTGATTATACATATTTTTCCTTGTCGTGGTCATACTACCATCGATAAGAACTTATCGGATACAAAAAACGTTTTTTAGGAGGATTCACCATGCCTTTAGTTTCCATGAAAGAAATGCTAAACAAAGCGCTAGAAGGAAAATACGCAGTTGGCCAATTCAACATGAATAACTTAGAATGGACACAAGCTATCTTAGCTGCTGCGGAAGAAGAAAAATCTCCTGTAATTTTAGGCGTATCTGAGGGTGCAGCTCGTCATATGACTGGTTTCAAAACAGTTGTAGCTATGGTTAAAGCTTTAATCGAAGAAATGAACATCACTGTTCCTGTTGCGATTCACCTTGACCATGGTTCAAGCTTTGAAAAATGTAAAGAAGCAATTGATGCAGGTTTCACATCTGTAATGATCGACGCTTCTCACCACCCATTTGAAGAAAATATCGAGACTACTAAAAAAGTAGTAGAATATGCACATGCTCGTAACGTATCTGTAGAAGCTGAGCTTGGTACAGTTGGCGGACAAGAAGATGACGTAGTAGCTGAAGGTGTTATCTACGCTGATCCTCAAGAATGTAAAGAACTAGTAGCTGCAACAGGTATTGACTGTCTAGCTCCAGCATTAGGTTCTGTACATGGTCCTTACAAAGGTGAGCCTAACTTAGGATTCAAAGAAATGGAAGAAGTTCGTGACTTAACTGGTGTACCTTTAGTACTTCACGGTGGTACTGGTATCCCAACAGCTGACATCAAAAAAGCTATTTCTTTAGGTACTTCTAAAATTAACGTAAACACTGAAAACCAAATTGAGTTTACAAAAGCGGTTCGTGAAGTATTAAATAAAGACCAAGAAGTTTACGATCCTCGTAAATTTATCGGACCTGGTCGTGAAGCAATTAAAGCGACTGTAATCGGTAAAATTCGTGAATTTGGTTCTAACGGTCAAGCATAATTCTAAAAATGTTTTTAGAAACCGTCTAGCCTTTTAGACGGTTTCGTTTCGTTGTATAATGAAAGCGTGAACATTTTGTGGGATAGAAAATGTTCTACTTGTTAAGGCGTTTGAAAGGAAATATTTCTGTAATTGTGTAAAAATAGAGGAAACGAATAGCATGTATATACTCATACGTGTAAAAACGTATCCGAAGTGGTGAAATTACCCGTTATAGTGGGGGGCTGGAACGGGAGATGAATTCACAAGAAGGGGGCCCAAAATGGACAAGTTGCTGATTGAAGGCGGTGTGCCTTTACAAGGTTCGATTCGTGTAAGCGGCGCAAAAAACAGCGCTGTTGCGCTTATTCCCGCGACCATCTTAGCAGAAACACCAGTTACAATCGGTGGTGTACCTAATATTTCTGATGTGAAAATACTTGGTGACTTATTGGAAGAAATCGGTGGTTCTGTTGTGTATCATCAAGATGAAGAAATGACAATTGATCCTTCCAAAATGGTAGCCATGCCTCTTCCGAATGGAAAGGTAAAAAAACTGCGTGCTTCTTATTATTTAATGGGAGCGATGCTCGGTCGTTTCAAAAAAGCAGTAATTGGGCTTCCTGGTGGATGTCATCTAGGACCAAGGCCAATTGACCAGCATATTAAGGGGTTCGAAGCACTTGGAGCGCATGTAACAAATGAGCAAGGTGCAATATATTTACGTGCAGATGAACTGAGGGGAGCGCGTATTTATTTAGATGTTGTCAGCGTAGGTGCGACAATTAATATTATGCTTGCCGCAGTGCGTGCAAAAGGTAGAACAGTAATTGAAAATGCAGCGAAAGAACCAGAAATTATTGATGTAGCGACGCTTCTTACAAGCATGGGTGCTCGTATTAAAGGAGCGGGAACAGACGTGATTCGTATTGATGGTGTTGAATCGCTTCATGGTTGTTACCATTCTATTATCCCTGATCGTATTGAGGCTGGAACATATATGATTTTGGGCGCAGCTTCTGGCGGTGAAGTTACAGTTGATAATGTGATTCCACAGCATTTAGAATCTATAACGGCTAAGCTTCGAGAAATGGGTGTAAAAGTAGATACACACGATGATCAAATTGTGGTAAATGGGAGTCGCCAGTTAAAAATGGTAGATGTAAAAACACTCGTTTATCCAGGATTTCCGACTGATTTACAGCAACCATTTACAGCGTTATTAACGAAAGCGAATGGCACGGCAGTTGTAACGGATACCATTTACGGAGCGCGTTTTAAACATATAGATGAGTTGAGAAGAATGAATGCGCAAATTAAAGTGGAAGGTCGTTCTGCTATCGTAACAGGCCCTGCCTCGCTGCAAGGAGCTAAAGTAAAAGCGAGTGACTTACGCGCTGGGGCTGCGCTTGTAATTGCAGGTTTAATGGCAGAAGGAATCACAGAAGTTACAGGACTAGAGCATATTGATCGTGGATATGAAAATCTAGAAGATAAGCTTCGAGGTCTTGGAGCGAAAATTTGGCGTGAAAAAATGACAAGTCAAGAGATTGAACAGATGAAAAATGCATAAAGAGCTTTACATGGGTAAAGTGATATATGTGTACAAAAAGTAAGTAAAGACGGCATAAGGTGAAAATTCTATTAAACGTTAAGTATGAGATAAAGTGAAACTTCCATCAGTGGGGGATTCTCCATTGATGGTTAGTAGAACCAATCGGGCACGTGCCGGCAGTTATCTCCCGCCTATCTTTTCTGTGTTCTCAGAATGTTGAGGTGGAAGTCTTACTGCCTGTTAGCGCGATATAAATATTACGGCTTAAAGGAGAGGGATTACAGTGGAAAGAAGTTTATCCATGGAATTAGTACGTGTAACAGAGGCTGCGGCGTTATCGTCTGCGCGTTGGATGGGACGCGGTAAGAAAGATGAAGCAGATGGTGCAGCAACGTCAGCGATGCGCGATGTATTTGATACAGTACCAATGAAAGGAACCGTGGTAATTGGCGAAGGGGAAATGGATGAAGCGCCGATGCTATATATCGGTGAAAAATTAGGAACTGGATATGGTCCGCGCGTTGATGTAGCGGTTGATCCGTTAGAGGGAACAAATATCGTTGCAGCAGGAGGATGGAATGCATTAGCTGTTATTGCAGTAGCAGACCATGGAAATTTACTGCATGCACCTGATATGTATATGGAGAAAATTGCAGTTGGTCCAGAAGCGGTTGGTGCTGTTGATATTAATGCACCGGTTATTGATAATTTACGCGCTGTTGCAAAGGCAAAAAACAAGGATATTGAAGATGTTGTAGCAACTATTTTAAATAGACCGCGTCATCAAGCGATTATTGAGGAGATCCGTAAAGCGGGAGCTCGCATTAAATTAATTAATGATGGTGATGTAGCTGGTGCAATCAACACAGCATTTGATCGCACAGGCGTTGACATTTTATTCGGATCTGGCGGTGCACCTGAAGGGGTACTAGCAGCTGTTGCATTAAAATGTTTAGGCGGAGAAATTCAAGGAAAGCTTCTTCCGCAAAATGAAGCAGAATTAGAGCGCTGCAAAAAGATGGGCATTGATGATATTAACCGCATTCTTCGTATGGAAGATTTAGTAAGAGGCGACGATGCAATCTTTGCAGCAACAGGTGTTACGGACGGAGAATTACTGCGCGGCGTTCAATTTAAAGGCAGTATCGGGACAACACACTCCCTTGTTATGCGCGCGAAATCTGGGACGGTTCGCTTTGTTGATGGGCGTCACAGCTTAAGCAAGAAACCAAACTTAGTTATAAAGTAAGAAGTGTGCAAAGGATGAGTAGAGCGAAGACAAATTTTATTGTCTTCGCTTCTTGTATTTGTCTCGCAACGTATTGATTAAAATGAGGTAAAAGGGTTACAATAGTGAATATTACCCTACTTGTACGTATTGCCTTTCATTATTACGTATTTGCCTTCCGTAAAATCCCTTACCCATGTGAAAAGAGAATAATGTTAAAGTGTGGTGTCTGAATGAATCTAACAATTTCAGCGTTAGAGAACATGAAATTAAAAGAGTTATATGAGCTTGCGAAAGAATTTAAGATTTCTTATTACAGCAAGTTAACAAAGAAAGAATTAATTTTTGCAATTTTAAAAGCGCGAGCAGAAAAAGAAGGTTTCTTTTTCATGGAAGGTGTACTTGAAATTATTCAATCAGAAGGATTTGGATTCTTACGTCCAATCAACTATTCTCCGAGTTCTGAAGATATTTATATTTCAGCTTCGCAAATTCGTCGTTTTGATTTGCGTAATGGAGACAAAGTTTCTGGTAAAGTGCGACCTCCGAAAGAAAATGAACGTTATTTTGGATTGTTGCAAGTTGAAGCAGTTAATGGGGATGATCCGGAATCAGCAAAAGAACGTGTGCATTTCCCAGCGTTAACACCGTTATATCCAAATCGTCAAATGAAATTGGAGACAGAAACGAAGAAACTATCAACACGCATCATGGATTTAATTGCACCAGTGGGGTTTGGTCAACGCGGTCTAATTGTTGCGCCTCCAAAGGCTGGTAAAACGATGCTGTTAAAAGAGATTGCCCACAGCGTTACAACGAATCATCCGGAAGCAGAACTGATTGTACTTTTAATTGACGAACGTCCAGAGGAAGTAACAGATATTGAACGTTCTGTAAAAGGTGATGTTGTAAGCTCTACTTTTGATGAGGTTCCAGAGAATCACATTAAAGTGGCTGAGCTTGTGCTAGAGCGTGCAATGCGTCTTGTTGAGCATAAAAAAGACGTTATCATTTTAATGGATAGTATTACCCGTTTAGCGCGTGCTTACAACCTTGTAATTCCACCAAGTGGACGTACGTTGTCAGGTGGTATTGACCCAGCAGCGTTCCACAGGCCAAAGCGCTTTTTCGGAGCAGCTCGTAATATTGAAGAGGGCGGTAGCTTAACAATTTTAGCAACAGCTCTTGTTGACACAGGATCCCGTATGGATGATGTCATTTATGAAGAGTTTAAGGGAACAGGAAATATGGAGCTTCACTTAGATCGTTCTTTAGCAGAACGTCGTATTTTCCCAGCAATTGATATTCGTCGTTCTGGTACAAGAAAAGAAGATCTATTAATTCCAAAAGAGCATTTAGACAAGTTATGGGGTATTCGAAAAACAATGAGAGATACACCAGATTTCATAGAAAGCTTCTTACGCAAGTTGCGTCAAACGAAGACCAATGAAGAATTTCTAAAAAATATTCCTGAAGATTCAAAGAGATACGTCGCGATGAAGTAATGCTAAAAACAGGTAGTTGCAAAATGCAGATAGCCTTGTTATAATTTCATCATGTGTGTTTCATCATTATAGTTGTGATTGCAGCTAACGATGAAAAAACTCTGTTTCGAAAATGATTCAGGGCGGAAGGAGATGAAAAGAATGAAAGCAGGAATCCATCCAGATTACAAGAAAGTTGTATTTATGGATACTAACACAGGCTTCAAATTCTTAAGCGGATCTACAAAAGGTTCTAACGAAACTGTTGAGTGGGAAGATGGTAACACTTATCCATTATTAAAAGTTGAGATCAGTTCTGATTCTCACCCATTCTACACAGGACGTCAGAAGTTTGCTACTGCAGACGGACGTGTTGATCGCTTCAACAAGAAATACGGCCTTAAGTAATAACAAACATAAAGCAGGCAAGTGTATATATCCGCTTGTCTGTTTTTTTTGCGAAAATATAAACCTTTACCTACTTACAGTAAGAATAAGTAGACGAAAGGAGGAGCTCTCATGTACTTAATAAATCAAGACGGTTGGATTGAAGTGGTTTGCGGAAGCATGTTTTCAGGGAAATCAGAAGAGCTCATCCGCCGTGTACGCCGGACGCAATTTGCAAAGCAAAATGCAATTGTATTTAAACCGTGTATTGATAATCGTTATAGTGAAGAAGATGTTGTGTCGCATAATGGATTGAAAGTAAGAGCAGTTCCTGTTGCGGCTTCAAAAGAGATGTTTGAGCATGTAACAGAAGATATAGATGTTATAGCAATTGATGAAGTGCAATTTTTTGATGGGGACATTGTGGAAGTGGTGCAAGAATTGGCAAACCGCGGCTATCGTGTGATTGTTGCCGGTTTAGACCAAGATTTCCGTGGTCTACCATTTGGACAAGTTCCTCAGCTTATGGCAATTGCGGAGCATGTGACGAAGCTGCAAGCAGTATGTGCTAAGTGTGGATCTCCTGCAAGTCGTACGCAACGTTTAATTGACGGGGAACCAGCGTCTTTTGATGATCCTATTATTTTAGTTGCTGCATCAGAATCATATGAACCACGTTGTCGTCATTGTCATGCTGTGCCAACTAAACAGAGATAAAAACTCGCTACATAAAGCGGGTTTTTTTAGAAAATACGTAGGAGCGGAATGAGCCGTTTGCGTTTTTAGATGATATCTAGCTCCGGCGGCAAGAATGGTCGGTGGCTTCGCTTCTTCCTGTGAGGCAAAAGGGCGCCTCTACGTCAGAAGCTCCATCCTCCTCCCATTCTGAGCGAGCCGCCTGCGCTTTTAAATATAATTTGCGTTTTTTTTGTTATGTACCATATACTATTTGTATTAGATTAGAGACTAGGATGTTGAGGTGAATATTGTGTTAGATCGTTTGCAAGCTGTAGAAGACCGTTATGAGAAGTTAAACGAGCTTTTAAGTGATCCAGAGATTATAAGTGATTCAAACAAACTTCGTGAGTATTCAAAAGAACAATCTGATATACAAGAGACGGTAGAGGTGTACCGTGAGTATAAAGATACTCGTGAACAATTAAGAGATGCAAAAGCGATGTTAGAAGAGAAGTTAGATGCTGACATGCGTGAAATGGTAAAAGAAGAAGTGTCTGAGCTAGAGGGACAAGAGAAAGAATTAGCAGAGCGTCTGAAAATTTTACTTGTTCCAAAGGACCCGAATGATGATAAGAACGTTATCGTAGAGGTTCGTGGTGCTGCTGGTGGTGATGAAGCGGCGTTATTTGCTGGTGATTTATACCGTATGTATAGCCGTTATGCTGAGGTGCAAGGTTGGAAAACTGAAATTATCGAAGCGAGCTATACAGAACTAGGTGGATATAAAGAGATTATCTTTATGATCAACGGTAAAGGCGCTTTTGCAAAGTTGAAATTTGAAAATGGTGCGCACCGTGTGCAGCGTGTTCCAGAAACAGAATCTGGAGGACGTATCCATACTTCTACAGCAACTGTAGCTGTATTACCGGAAGCAGAAGAAGTAGAAATCGATATTCATGAAAAAGATGTTCGTGTGGATACGTTTGCTTCTAGTGGTCCTGGTGGACAAAGTGTTAATACAACGATGTCAGCGGTACGTTTAACGCATTTACCGACTGGTGTAGTTGTTTCTTGTCAGGATGAAAAATCACAAATTAAGAATAAAGAAAAAGCAATGAAAGTATTACGTGCACGTGTTTATGATAAGTTTAGACAAGAAGCGCAAGCTGAGTACGATCAAAACCGTAAACAAGCTGTTGGAACTGGTGATCGTTCTGAGCGTATTCGTACGTATAACTTCCCGCAAAATCGTGTTACAGACCATCGAATCGGTTTAACGATTCAGAAGCTAGATCAAATCTTACAAGGTAAGTTAGATGATTTCATCAATGCCTTAGTGATGGAAGATCAGGCGCAAAAGATGGAGGCAGCTGAGTAATGCGTGTCTATGAAGCCCTGAAATGGGCTTCTTCTTTTTTACAAGAAAATGGGCGAGATGAAAATGCGGGAGAAATTGTCCTTTGTCATGTATTAAAGACGAATCGAACAGGTTTAATGATGAATATGCGTGAAGAGTTAACGGAAGAACAAGAGCAAACTTTTACAAACTTTATCCACAAGCATGTGGAGGGTATACCTGTTCAGTACTTAATTGGACATGAAATGTTTTATGGGCGGCCATTTTTCGTAAATGAAGAGGTACTAATACCAAGACCGGAAACAGAAGAGCTTGTACTAGGCGTATTAACACGCATTCAACGTAAATTTGGAGATAAACGTGTGCATGTGGCGGACATTGGTACTGGCAGCGGAGCGATTTCGATTACCCTTGCTTTAGAAAATCCACACTTACATGTGTACACAGTGGATATTGCTCCGGAGTCGGTTGAAGTGGCACAGAAAAATGCAGCAGAATTAGAGGCAAAAGTAACGTTCTACCACGGTGATTTATTGTCGCCGTTTCAGGAAACGAAGCAAAAGCTTGATGTTGTTGTTTCGAATCCTCCTTATATTCCAGAAGAAGATTGGAGAGGGCTTTCTTCTGTTGTGAAAGAGCATGAGCCAAAGCGTGCGCTTGTTGGCGGTGAAGATGGACTTGATTTCTATAGACGCTTTATGGAAGAGCTGCCAAAAGTTCTACAAGAAGAAGCGATTGTTGCCTTTGAAGTAGGTGTAGGGCAAGGGGAGGATGTGCGTGCCCTGCTGCAAGAAACATTCCCGCATGCACATGTCGAGGTTGTCTTTGATATTAATGGAAAAGATCGTATGGTTTTTGCGGAAATGTAATTTTAACAAGGGGCTGACCTGAAAATGGACTTTTGTCAGCTCCTTCTAGGTCCACTGATATATCGAAAATAACGGCCGATATATCAGTAGACATGACCTAAAAATTGAATAGATTCTGAATTTAGTAGTTTAGAAAGAAAAAAACTTGTCTACACTGTTTTACTGAAGGGGCGGTGGAGATAGGATGAAAAAACAAGCGATTGCTTATCTACTTTTATTATTAATCGGTGCACAAATGATTGCGCACTTTGGATATATGAAAGCTGATGCAAAGGAACCTGTCGTGATTCCTAAAGAAGCGATTCGATTACGTATTTTGGCTAATAGTGATTCGAAGGAAGATCAAGAGTTGAAACGTAAAGTGCGCGATGAAGTGAAAGCACAAATCGATAGCTGGGTGGCAGATTTAAAATCGTTTGAAGACGCACGTCGTATCATCCGAAGCCGTATTCCAGAACTTGAAAAAACAGTAGCGAACACGTTGAAACGAGAAGGAAGTAAGGAAACTTTTACAGTTCAGTTTAATAAACATATAAAATTTCCAACGAAATTGTATGGGAACTTTATTTATCCGGCTGGAGAGTATGAAGCAGTACTTGTGACAATTGGTAAAGGTGAAGGTGCAAATTGGTGGTGTGTATTATTTCCTCCAATGTGTTTCTTAGATTTCTCTAGTGGTACAGCTGTGAAGAAAGAAGAGAAGGTTGTAAAGGCAGAAACAATTGATGAGGACGATATAGAAGAAAATTATGTGCAAAAGGAAGTTGTAAGAGAAGAAGTAAAGCAATCTCTTAAAGCTAAGAAAGAGACGAATCTTGCACCTAAACAAAAAGTGAAAGCAAAACCTGTACGCGAAAACAGCGTTGAGAAAGAATTACAGGAACAAGAAGAAGTAAAGCAAGATGAACCGCATACAGTTCAAAAAGAAGAGCGCGTGAAGGTAGTGGAAGAAACGGAAGAAAAACCAAAGGTAAAATTGTTTATCGTTGAAGCATTTACATCTTTATTTTCCAAATAAGTTCTAAAAGGTAATCCCTCCTCATATATAAAAGTATGGGGAGGGATTATGTATGAAGCAAATACGTTTTGCTACAAAAACAGATGTAGAAAGATTGCAGGCCTTTTTTGGACAAGCTCATATGAAGGAAGAACGATTAGATCAATTATATGAGAACTTTATGATATTAGAAGAAGATGGACAAATTCAAGCCGCTATTGGATATGAGCAAATTGGAAACGATGCACTTCTTCGTTCTTGTTTGTTCACACCCGCTGTGGATAACGTTACATTCTTGCATTTTTTCGAAACACTTTTGCAGTATATTAAAGAGAGAAGTATTGAACAATTATATTTGCTCACAAACAGTCCGCTGTCAGTTGCAATATTTCAGTTTTTTCAATTTGAAGCTGTGGAAAGGGATGCTGTATCAGAGGGAATTCAGACATTAGAACATTTTTGTGAAAATATAAAACAGCCAAATGTAATTATACTAAATTGTCAGCTATTCACAAAGTTATCCACCGATTAAATTGATTTATCCACATTTTGTGGATAAATCTTATTTGTCTTTTGGATAAATCTCATAGTAAACTACAAATAACAAGTATTTCATGGTAGAAAAGGACGTGGAAAGAAATGAATACAAAAATGTGGGTTGTGGATAATGTTGTGGAAATAAAAAAAGATTATCCACAGTTGCAAGAAGCAGCGCATTTATTACGAGAAAATGAAGCAGTAGCGTTCCCGACTGAAACAGTATACGGACTCGGTGCGAATGCATTAAACGACGAAGCTGTTGCGAAAATTTTTGAAGCAAAAGGAAGACCAAGTGATAATCCACTTATTGTACATATTGGTACGGAAGAACAATTAGATGGCATTGTGGCTCATATTCCGCCAGTGGCGAATGTATTGATGGAACATTTCTGGCCAGGGCCATTAACACTTATTTTTCCGAAAAAAGAAGGCATTTCTGAAAAGGTAACAGCTGGATTACATACAGTGGCAGTTCGAATGCCGGATCATCCGGTAGCATTGGCGCTTATTGAAGCGGCGAATGTACCGGTAGCAGCTCCAAGTGCGAATCGTTCCGGTCGCCCTAGTCCGACACTCGCTTCTCATGTATATGAAGATTTAAATGGAAAAATTGCGGGTATTGTTGATGGCGGGGCAACTGGTGTTGGTGTTGAATCTACTGTAGTAGATTGTACGAGTGAAATACCGACGATTTTGCGCCCAGGCGGTATTACGAAAGAGCAATTAGAGGAAGTGATTGGACCTGTTTTGTTAGATCCAGCATTAAAGGATGAAACGGAAAAACCAAAATCTCCAGGAATGAAATATACACATTATGCACCGAAAGCGCCGCTTAGCATTGTTGAAGGTTCGCGTGCATTTATTCAACAACTTGTGGATAACAAAGAGCAAGAGGGTTATAAAGTAGGTGTATTAACAACAGAGGAATATCAGCATGTGTATAAAGCGGAGGTTGTCCTCGCTTGTGGAAAGCGCAGTGACTTAGCGACAGTTGCGACAAAGCTTTATGACGTATTGCGTACATTTGATGCGAGCGATGTTGATATTATTTTTAGCGAGTCGTTCCCAAGCGATGGAATTGGTAGTGCAATCATGAATCGTTTAACGAAAGCTGCAGGTCATCAAATCATCTTCGAAAAATAAATTCTATCTCTCCTCGGACGTGCATATTTTGAAGTAGCAAGTCCGAGGAGGGACATTATGACGATGGAACATATTCTAAGCGAGTTGTTGCCGCTTTTTATTATGGCATTTGCGCTAGGGCTTGATGCGTTTTCTGTTAGCCTCGGTATGGGGATGATTACACTTAAGCCGCGTCAAATCTTTTATATTGGCATTATAATTGGTATATTTCATATAATCATGCCTTTTATCGGCATCATGCTCGGCCGCTTTTTATCAGAGCAATTTGGCTCCATTACTACAATTATAGGTAGTATTTTATTAATGGGATTAGGATTTCACATTGTATATAGCTCAATCTTTCATGATGATGAGTATAGGAGCGTTCCTGCCGGCGGGAGTTTATTGTTATTTGCTTTTAGTGTGAGTGTGGATAGTTTTTCTGTCGGTTTAAGCCTTGGGATTTACGGAGCACGTACGTTTGTAACCATCCTTATATTCGGCGTTGTAAGTATGCTGCTCACTTGGAGCGGATTGTTAATTGGCCGCAGGGCACAAAGTGTTCTTGGAACGTATGGGGAAGTGCTTGGCGGGATTATACTTGTTGGGTTTGGAATCAAATTACTATTTTCCGTATGAAATGAAACGTCCATTTGTTAAAGAAAGAAGAAGTAGATTTATTTGGTAAGAAGCATGAAGATTTATAACATAAGGAAGTCCAGCCCTAATGAATGACTGGACTTTTTGTAATGTATGTTTAGCTTTTTAGTTGGTCAATTCCATCTTGAACTTTTTGAGCGGTTTCTTTAAGCTTTTCCTCTATTTCTTTTAAGATTTCATATGGGAAATTTTTCAGCTCTTCTTCTGTAATTCCATTGAGATTGGTTAAAGTAGCACTAATGTCTAAAATAATACGTTCTTTTTCATTATTCATCATGAAGTCTCCTTTTTAGTTTTATGGCCTTACAAGTTCAAACTGCTCTCCAAGTTTTGCGTAGTTATGTCCTGCTAGACGGCTTATTGGTTTTAAACCTTCAGCATGAATACGTCCATTTTCGTATAAGTGCTCAGCGATATGGAAACGTACGATGCGTCCGATTAATAGATCGCATGCTGGGGAATCTTCTGTTCCGCCTAGCTGAATAGAGCGCTCTAGTACGCATTCCATACGGATGCTCGCTTCTTTTACTCCTGGTACAGAAATGACATCGCTGTCAATTGGCGTTAGTTTTGCAAGTTCAATTTCACTTTCATTAGGCGGGAGGCTAGCTGCTGTTTCATTGATAGCCTCCGCGTACGATTCATCAGAAATATGCACGACAAATTCTTCTTTTTCCATCGCATTTCTTGCTGTATCTTTTGGCTCTCCATTTTTTCGCTGCACAGAAACGGAGATAAGAGGCGGATTAGCAGCAACGATATTAAAGTAGCTAAATGGCGCTCCGTTTAGTACTCCATCATTGGTAACAGTTGTGACGAAGGCAACTGGGCGCGGAATGATGCTTCCTGTTAATAATTTGTAATTGTCTCTTTCAGTTTGTTCATTTGGATTAATAGACAGCATGTATGTAATCTCCCTTCTAATATCGATAACGCTTCTTTGTTTGTTTACAAGATAAAGGAGGAAAACTCCTGCTGAAAAAATATTTTTCTGCCGATTTTTGTAAAGGTCATGAAAAAATCCCTCACAATGATTTGTGAGGGATTGAATTGATAAATATCTTGAATTCGAGGTATTTGGTTAAATTAAAGTGTAAGCGCCAGGTCCAATAAGAGCAACGCCAACTGCAACTGCGATTAAGATAAGGTTATATTCAAAACCGTTTTGTGTAACCCAGTAACCATTTTTACCATGAACTGTGAAGATAGCTATTAACATTGTACCAACAATAAATAGAGCACCTACCCAAGTGAAAATACCAGCAGCGAATAAGAAACCGCCTAATAATTCAGTTGCTCCGGCCATAAACGCCATAAACACTCCTGGTCGTAAGCCAATTGATTCCATCCAGCCGCCAGTGCCTTTTAAACCATAGCCGCCAAACCAGCCGAATAATTTTTGAGTACCATGCCCCATGAATGTAACCCCGATAATAAGACGAATAATAAGAAGACCAATGTTCATCATTTTATAATACCTCCTAAAAAGTTATTTACTTATCTTATGTAAGTTATGATAAAACAGTTACTTACTTTAGTCAAGTAACTTTAATAAAAAATTTTACAAACGATAAGTAAAAAATTATTATGTTATTAAGACCTCTAGACAACTTGAAGAAAAAAAGCTTAAATAGAAATGAAGAAGTTAACTTCTTTCCGTTTAAATTCAGACTGTCTGAATTGACTGGAATTTTGCAAGGCGATACAATAGGGTTCTGGTTGACAGCGAAAGTGTTCATGCGCCAGTAAAGATTTGAGTTGTAACTAATGAGTTCTATGAAATGTATTATAAGTAAGGATTATAAGGAGGATTATCCTATGTTTAAAAAATTATTTGGCCTTGGTTCTAAAACAAATGCAGAAACAATCGTAGCTCCATTAACTGGAGAAGTGAAAAATATTGAAGAAGTACCAGATCCAGTATTCGCTGGACGTATGATGGGAAATGGTGTTGCAATTGATCCAACTGAAGGTGTAGTAGTATCTCCAGTAGAAGGTGAAATCGTACAATTATTCCATACAAAACATGCTGTAGGTATTAAATCGAAAAACGGTGCAGAGATCTTAATCCACGTTGGATTAGAAACTGTAACAATGGCAGGCGAAGGCTTCGAAGCACATGTAGCTGAAGGACAAGCCGTTAAAGCTGGCGATAAATTAATCTCTTTCGACTTAGACTTAATTCGTGAAAAAGCAAAAAGCACAATTACACCAATCGTTATTACAAACACAGATGCAACAGAGTCTATTGAAACAACTATTGGCGTAGCAGCTACAAAAGGTTCAACATCAGTAATGAAAGTAACAATGAAATAATCGTTTTGATTCATAAGGAATCCATTTCATATTTGAAGTGGATTCCTTTTTTACATCCTCCACTAATGGAATGGCTGGTATTAAAATGAAAGAATAGCAGTAGATTTTTTCCTGTTCTATGTTACTATATTGTAGTCACTTGAAAATAGGGTTTCACATACATAATGAGAGCGCATTTCTTCTAGAAGAAATGCGCTTTTCTGTATATACATTTCTTTTTTTCATTATCATTGTGAGTTATGATGAACATAGATATCCATCATAAGGAGTTGATGTTTGGTGAAGAGAGTATTATTCGTTTGTACAGGCAATACATGCCGCAGTCCGATGGCAGAGGCGTTATTACGGCATTACGGAGAAAGGCATTTTGAAGTGCAATCTGCGGGTGTATTTGCCGCGGTAGGCAGCGATGCATCTGCGCATGCTAAAAGTGCGTTAGAAGAAAAAGGGATTTCAATTGCACATGCTTCTCAGCAAGTAACGGAAGAGTTGTTAGAGTGGTCTGATGTTGTATTAACAATGACAACGGGACATAAGCAGCTTTTACTAGCGAATCATCCAGAAGTAAATGGAAAAGTGCATACATTATATGAATTTGTAGAAGGTACAGATAAGGACATTTCTGATCCTTTTGGCGGTTCGCTTGTTGTTTATAAAGCAACGCTGGAAGAAATGGAACAACTTGTCCAAACTTTGCTGAAAAACCATTCAGAAAGTTAATGTTTCGTGTATAATACCATATTGGAGATTATCTCGATTTAACGGATCTTATATCTCAAAGGTTTGAGATAGAGTCAACTGTTCGGTTCATTTGATATTTGGAGGGGTTTAGAATGAAAGTAGTAGTAGCATCTGATCATGGCGGAATGAATATTCGTAAAGAAATCGTAAGTCTATTAGAAGAGTTAAATATTGAATATATTGATTTAGGTTGTGAGTGCGAAGCTGGTTCTGTAGATTACCCTGATTTTGCATTCCCTGCGGCAGAAATGGTTGCAAATGGTGAAGTGGACCGTGGTATTTTAATTTGCGGAACAGGTATCGGTATGTCGATTGCAGCAAATAAAGTACATGGCATTCGCTGCGCATTAGTACATGATACATTTAGTGCAAAAGCAACGAGAGAACATAACGATACGAACATGTTAGCGATGGGTGAGCGTGTAATCGGAGCTGGGTTAGCACGTGACATCGCGAAAATTTGGTTAACAACGGAGTATGAAGGTGGCCGTCACGAGAACCGTGTAGGGAAAATTAAAGCATACGAAGCGAATTAATCGTATTCTAACTTCTAGTAAGAGTTAATATAATTTGTTGAACCTACCTGCGAAAGGAAGAGCGTAATGAATGAAATATTACAATTAAAAGAGCAGCTGCAAACAGCGCTTTCTGAGTTTCAAGAGCAAGCTTCACTGCGAAATGGAAACATCTTTGTTGTGGGCTGCAGTACAAGTGAAGTGCTAGGCGAAAGAATTGGAACATCGGGAACGATGGAAGTGGCGGAAGCGATTTTTTCTGCGTTAAAACAATTTCAAGAGCAGTGTGGTATTACACTAGCGTTTCAATGCTGTGAACATTTAAACCGTGCGTTAGTTATCGAAAGAGAAGTCGCAGAGAAACACCAGTTCGAAATTGTAAATGTTACGCCTGTCAGATCAGCAGGTGGGGCTCTTGGAACATATGCATATCATAATATGAAAGATCCTGTTATCGTAGAGTTCGTAAAAGCAGATGCGGGTATTGATATTGGGGATACGTTCATTGGTATGCATTTAAAACATGTAGCGGTTCCTATACGTACACGTGTAAAAGAGATTGGGCATGCGCATGTAACGATGGCAAAAACACGTCCGAAGTTAATTGGCGGGGCACGTGCAGTATATGCGGTAAAAGAGGAAACGTTTACTTGTAGTTAAGTCATAAATTTACAGTAAAAAAAAAAGACCGGATTCGGTCTTTTTTTTCTTTTATCATGTGTAGAGTCGTGTTAGAATGTAGTTGAAAACATGAAGGTTTAGAAGAATTGCAACTGGAATTTTCGTTTTTTCTTTGAAAATAAAGAGAAAATGTCAAGAATAGATGTAATTCGTTCAGAAAAGGGGGATTTTGATGGAGCATTTAAAACGTCAAGATGAAAAGGTGTTTGCTGCAATTGAATTAGAATTAGGAAGACAGCGTTCAAAAATTGAACTTATTGCATCTGAAAACTTCGTAAGCCAAGCTGTAATGGAAGCACAAGGATCTGTATTAACGAACAAGTATGCAGAAGGCTATCCAGGGAAACGTTATTACGGTGGTTGTGAGCATGTAGATATCGTAGAAGATATCGCACGTGACCGCGCAAAAGAAATTTTTGGCGCAGAGCACGTAAACGTTCAACCGCACTCTGGTGCACAAGCAAATATGGCTGTATACTTCACAATTCTAGAGCAAGGTGACACAGTGCTTGGTATGAACTTATCTCACGGCGGTCACTTAACACACGGAAGCCCTGTTAACTTTAGTGGTGTACAATACAACTTCATCGAATACGGTGTAGATCCTGATACACATCACATCAATTATGAAGATGTATTAGAAAAAGCGAAAGAGCATAAACCGAAATTAATCGTTGCGGGTGCTAGCGCATATCCTCGTGTGATCGATTTCAAAAAATTCCGTGAAATCGCTGATGAAGTTGGCGCATATTTAATGGTAGATATGGCACATATCGCGGGGCTTGTAGCAGCTGGCTTACATCCAAATCCAGTACCATACGCTGATTTTGTAACAACAACAACTCATAAAACATTACGCGGACCACGCGGTGGTATGATTTTATGTAAAGAACAATTTGCAAAACAAATTGATAAGTCAATCTTCCCGGGTATTCAAGGTGGACCGCTTATGCACGTAATCGCTGCAAAGGCAGTTGCATTTGGAGAAGCATTGCAGGATGACTTCAAAACATATGCGCAAAACATTATCAATAACGCAAGTCGCTTAGCAGAAGGTCTGCAAAAAGAAGGTATTACACTTGTTTCTGGTGGAACGGATAACCACTTAATCTTAATTGATGTTCGTAGTTTAAACATTACTGGAAAAGTTGCAGAGCATGTATTAGATGAAGTTGGTATCACAACAAACAAAAATACAATTCCATTTGACCCAGCTAGCCCATTTGTAACAAGCGGACTTCGTATTGGAACTGCAGCTGTAACATCAAGAGGCTTTGGACTTGCTGAAATGGATGAAATTGCATCCATTATCGCTTACACATTAAAAAATCATGACAATGAAGCAGCACTAGAAGAAGCACGCGTGCGTGTAAATGCTTTAACAGATAAATTCCCAATGTATACAGAACTATAATAGAAAAAAGCTGTTGAAACGTATTGTTTCAGCAGCTTTTTTTAGGTTATGTTTAATTACTTTGTTGATATTTAATAGAAACAAACGTTTCGTAATCTTAATAAGAGAATACAATTGCTTAGAGGATTTGAAATGGCATTGAAAGAATTAATAGAGGAGATTAAAAATTTAAATTCAGAAGAACAACATCGTTTACAAGGTAAACCTTTCATATGTGTTTAAGTTGAATAGGAAAATAAAAAATATTATTTAACAGTTATTCCACAAAAATATTACATATAAGAAAAAGGACATATAAATTGTTCTATGTATGTATACAAGTCATGAATACATTTTAAAAATATAATGAAGGATGTCATTTCCATAATTGGTAAAGCTATTCTTGTATAAGGAAGAAGCGTTTGAAATTTTACCAAATTCACCCTTGAATATTAGTAGCGTTTTCTTTACAATCGTACATAGTGTAAAAAAAGGCGTGTCCTCACGCATTAATATCATCTGAAGGAGAGATTCACATGGGAAAACTGTATGTTTTTGATCACCCTTTAATTCAGCATAAGATTACATATATTCGCGATAAGAATACAGGTACGAAAGAATTTCGTGAACTAGTAGATGAAGTGGCAAGCTTAATGGCGTTTGAAATTACACGCGATCTTCCACTTGAAGAAATTGAAATTGAAACACCTGTAAGTAAAGCGAAAACAAAAGTGATTGCAGGTAAGAAACTTGGTTTAATCCCTATTTTACGTGCGGGCTTAGGGATGGTAGATGGAATTTTGAAATTAATTCCAGCGGCGAAAGTAGGTCATATCGGTTTATATCGCGACCCAGAAACATTACAACCTGTAGAATACTATGTGAAACTTCCAACTGATGTAGAAGAACGTGATTTTATTGTACTTGATCCAATGTTAGCGACAGGCGGATCTGCATCAGAAGCGATTACTTCTTTAAAGAAACGCGGTGCGAAACATATTAAATTAATGTGTATCGTTGGTGCTCCAGAAGGGGTAAAAGTTATACAAGAAGACCATCCTGATGTGGATATTTACGTTGCTGCATTAGATGAAAAGTTAAACGACCATGGATATGTTGTGCCAGGCCTTGGAGATGCTGGTGACCGTTTATTCGGAACGAAGTAAGACAACAGACGAGAAGAAAGCCTTCTCGTCTGTTTTTTTATGCAACATAACATACAGTCGAATTGCATATAATATAGAAACTTCCTACTTGAGAAAGTTATACTACAGAAGTTAAACGTTATATAAGGAAAAAACAATGGTGACAAAAATGTGAACTTTTTTCTTCCATTATAAAGAGAGAAGGTTTAGAAATTAGATATTTATTAACAGTATTTTGAAGGGGAACGTTTTCATTTCTGCCAATAAATGACTAATACTCAAATTTTTTGATTTTTTTCGATTTGACGTTGACACTGTTTAATACCCTATTGTATGCTAACAACGGGGATAGATGATAGGGTTTTCATTGACAATTTTTCGTCTATTCTTTGACAAAAAAGTTAAGTTTCTTATTTGAGTAGAATTTATACAGAATCATGAGTTATTATTAACGCATAGTGAATGAGGCTTTACATATGGAGGGATGAATCCTTGGGAGAAAACAAGCGTAGTCCATTTAAGGCATATGCTTTAATGACTGGAATTCTTTCTCAGCTCGTTGGTGCTATTTTAGTTGGTATTTTTGGCGGGCAGTGGATTGATAGTAAGCTTGGAACATTTCCTTTATTCCTAGTAATCGGTTTATTATTAGGTCTTGGAACAGGGGTTTATGCTATGATTCGACTCATTCGACACTTTTATTCAGGAGAGCAATGATGATAGAGGTACATGAACTTGTCCGAAGACAAAAGAAATATATGTACAACCTTCTCGCACTCTTTGTATTAGGATGGGGCTTTACCTCATACAAAGATGTCTTTCTGGGGCTGATTATCGGAACGATTTTCGGTTTTCTTAGTTTGCGCATTGTTGCACACAAGACGGACAGGCTGTTAGATCGCGTTACACAAGGAGAGAATGTAAAGTATAAAGCGACCGCAGTGAGTACATATTCGAGATTAGCCGCGATAGGGCTATTAATTTTATTTGCAGCGAAATATCAACATTTAATGGCGATGTGGAGCTTAGGAGTAGGATTGCTGACAGGGTATCTTGTCATGATCATAGATTTTCTTTATTTACAGTATAAGAGCAGGGAAGAGAGGTGAATTACTAGTGGAACACGGTAAATTAGTTGAATTTCTAGGTTTAACGTTCGACTTGTCCGCTGTTATGATGACGACTGTTGCGGCAGTAATCGTATTTATTATCGCTGTTATTGGTACACGTAGCTTAGCTTTGCGTCCAACAGGAATGCAAAATTTCCTTGAATGGATTATGGACTTTGTGAAGGGTATGATTAGCAGTACGATGGATTGGCAAACAGGCGGACGCTTTTTAACGCTTGGAGTTACGCTCATTATGTACATATTTGTAGCAAACATGCTCGGTTTGCCGCTCATGATTACGATTGCTGAGGGTGGTGAGCACCTTGCAGGTTGGAGATCTCCAACGTCTGACCCAGCAGTTACTCTAACATTGGCCGTGATGGTAGTTATCCTCACCCATTACTATGGTATTAAGATGAAGGGTACGAAGGAATATTTAAAAGGCTATATTCAACCAATGAAATTCTTATTCCCGCTAAAGATAATTGAGGAATTTGCTAATACATTGACGTTAGGTCTTCGTTTATTTGGTAACATCTATGCCGGTGAGATTTTATTAACATTACTTGCTCAGTTAGGTGCAAGCGGTGTGTTTGGCGCGTTAGGTGCTGTCCTGCCGATGTTAGCATGGATGGGCTTCAGTATTTTCGTAGGTGCTATCCAAGCATTTATCTTTACAATGTTAACGATGGTATACATGGCTCATAAAGTAAGCCACGACCATTAATATATTTAATGTAAGTACAAAATTTATTTTTTATTGATAAAAAGGAGGACTTTTAAAATGAGTTTAGGTGTAATCGCAGCTGCAATTGCAATTGGTTTATCTGCACTAGGTGCTGGTATTGGTAACGGTCTTATCGTATCTCGTACAGTTGAGGGTGTTGCTCGTCAACCAGAATTACGTGGTACTCTTCAAACAATTATGTTCATCGGGGTAGCGTTAGTTGAGGCGCTTCCAATCATCGGTGTAGTAATCGCATTCATCGTATTAAACAAATAAGGGATAGCTCCCCTTACAATAAGTGGCGAAGATCGTTTTGGGACCTTCTTCGCCATTGCTTTATGAATGAAACATTACTTGTCTGTTCATTTATTTAATTTAGATTTTGAAGGGAGTGAATCCTTGTGCCAACTCTATTATTAGGAGCTGCTGCTGTTCCATACGGAACAATGCTTTATACATTAGTCGTTTTCCTAATTCTATTAGCATTGCTTCGTAAATATGCGTTTGGACCTTTAATGGGAATTATGAAGGAACGTGAAAATCATATTTCTAGCGAAATCGACGCTGCGGAAAAGAACCATGCAGAGGCGAAAAAGTTAGTAGAAGAACAACGTGAAATGTTAAAACAATCACGTGTTGAAGCGCAAGAATTGATTGAGAGAGCGAAAAAGCAAGCAGAGGATCAAAAAGAAAGTATCATTGCTGCTGCAAAAGAAGAAGCAGTATCTATTAAAGAATCTGCTGTACAAGAAATCCAACGCGAAAAAGAGCATGCGATTGCTGCTCTGCAAGAACAGGTTGCTTCTTTATCTGTACAAATTGCTTCTAAAGTAATGCAAAAAGAACTAAAAGAAGAAGACCAAGTTCAATTAATTCGCGATTATATTAAAGAGGTAGGAGAAGCGCGATGAGCAATGAAATTGTAGCTAAACGTTATGCTGTCGCTCTTTTTCAAATCGCAAAAGACAAACACGTACTAGAAATGTTTGAGGAAGAACTGCGCCTTGTACAAAGTGTTTTTGTTAGTAGTAACGAACTACATACTTTTTTAGGACAACCAAGCATTTCAAAAGAAATGAAAAAACAATTCCTTTCTAACGTGTTTTCTACTGTTTCTCAACCAATTTTAAATACTTTATATATTTTAATCGATAATCATCGCGAAACATTAGTACCTGAAATTGTAGATGCGTATGTTGCACTTGCAAATGAAGAGCGTAACGTAGCTGATGCAATTGTTTACTCTACTCGTTCTTTATCAGAAGATGAGAAGCTTAGCATTGCAGAAGTATTTGCAAAGAAAACAGGAAAAGATGCGATTCGCGTTCAAAATGTTGTAGATGAAGATTTACTAGGCGGTATTAAAGTACGCATTGGAAACCGCATTTACGACGGTAGTTTACAAAGAAAGTTAGCACGTATCCAGCGTGAACTTATGAAGAATAGATAGGGGTGAAGCGCATGAGCATCAGAGCTGAAGAAATTAGCGCACTGATAAAGCAACAAATTGAAAACTATCAATCTGAGATCGAAGTTAGCGATGTTGGTACAGTTATTCAAGTTGGTGACGGTATTGCACGTGCTCATGGTCTTGATAACGTTATGGCTGGTGAACTTGTTGAGTTCGCTAACGGCGTTATGGGACTAGCACAAAACTTAGAGGAAAATAACGTAGGTATCATTATTTTAGGACCTTATACTGAAATTCGTGAAGGTGACGAAGTACGTCGTACAGGTCGCATCATGCAAGTACCAGTAGGGAAAGAATTAATCGGTCGTGTTGTAAACCCATTAGGGCAACCAGTAGATGGTTTAGGTCCAATTCATACAACAAAAACTCGTCCAATCGAAAGCCCAGCACCAGGTGTAATGGACCGTAAATCTGTTCATGAGCCACTTCAAACTGGTATTAAAGCGATTGACGCTCTTGTACCAATTGGCCGCGGACAACGTGAGTTAATCATCGGTGACCGCCAAACTGGTAAAACAGCTGTTGCACTTGATACAATCTTGAACCAAAAAGATCAAGATATGGTTTGTATCTATGTAGCAATCGGACAAAAAGAATCTACAGTTCGTAACGTAGTTGAAACATTACGTAAGCATGGTGCATTAGAGTACACAATCGTTGTAACTGCATCAGCTTCTCAACCAGCTCCATTATTATACTTAGCTCCATATGCTGGTGTAACAATGGGTGAAGAGTTCATGTACAATGGTAAACACGTATTAGTTGTATATGATGACTTATCTAAGCAAGCAGCTGCATACCGCGAGCTGTCATTACTATTACGTCGTCCTCCAGGTCGTGAAGCATATCCAGGGGATGTATTCTACTTACACTCCCGCTTACTAGAGCGTGCGGCAAAATTAAGTGATGCAAAAGGCGCTGGTTCTTTAACAGCATTACCTTTCATCGAAACACAAGCAGGGGACGTATCAGCTTACATCCCAACAAACGTAATCTCTATCACAGATGGACAGATTTTCTTACAATCTGATCTATTCTTCTCTGGTGTACGTCCAGCGATCGACGCAGGTACTTCTGTATCTCGTGTTGGTGGTGCGGCTCAGATCAAAGCGATGAGCAAAGTATCTGGTACACTTCGTCTTGACCTTGCATCTTATCGTGAATTAGAAGCGTTCGCTCAGTTCGGTTCTGACCTTGATAAAGCAACACAAGCGAAATTAAACCGTGGTGCACGTACAGTAGAAGTATTAAAACAAGGCTTACATAAGCCATTAAAAGTAGAGAAGCAAGTTATGATTCTTTACGCATTAACACGCGGATTCTTAGATGATATCCCAGTAGCAGATATCACTCGTTTCGAAGACGAGTTCCATGCTTGGTTAGATTCAAATGCTGCTGAATTATTAACTGAAATTCGTACAACAACAAAACTTGCTGAAGACGAAAAAATGGCAGCAGCTATTAACGGCTTCAAAAAAGTTTTCGTAGCGTCTGAATAATAATAAAAAGCGGAGCCGGCTCTTTAGGCCGCTCCACTTCTATATAAACAGGTAACTCTTACATAGAGTGCTAACGGATATGTAGAGGAAAAGAGTAGGTGCACCTATTCTTTTCCTTCAATCATGAACAAGTATAGCTTGTTAATTAGATTAGAAAGATGAACAAACGGAGAGCCTTTCTAATCATGCCAACTTCCGGAAAAAAGGTGGTGAAAACCTGTGGCATCTTTACGCGATATAAAAGCAAAAATTAACTCGACAAAGAAAACGAGTCAAATTACGAAGGCGATGGAGATGGTATCTGCATCAAAATTAAGCCGTGCAGAGCAAAATGCTAAATCTTTCGTTCCGTATATGAATAAGATTCAAGAAGTAGTAGCGGACATAGCGCAAGGTAGCGGGGTAAATCACCCAATGTTAACAGCGCGTCCTGTGAAGCGAACAGGATACATCGTTATTACATCGGATCGCGGACTAGCAGGTGGATATAATAGTAACGTTTTACGTGCAGTAAGCAATGTAGTGAAAGAGCGTCACAACATGGATGCAAACCAGTACGCGATTATTGTACTAGGACGTCTAGGCCGTGATTATTTAAAACGTCGTGGTTTTAATATCATTGATGAAGTAATTGGATTATCTGATCAACCGTCATTTGCTGATATTAAAGAAGTTGCTTCAAGAGCAATTTCTATGTTTACAGATGGTGCGTATGATGAATTGTATATTTACTACAATCATTATGTAAGTAAGATTTCGCAAGAAGTAACAGAGAAGAAAATTTTACCTCTTACGGATGTGGCATCTGAAAAAGCAAGAACTTTATATGAGTTTGAACCGTCTGAAGAAGATATTTTAAAAGTATTATTGCCTCAATACGCAGAAAGCTTAGTGTACGGTGCATTGCTAGACGGTAAAGCAAGTGAGCACGCAGCGCGTATGACAGCAATGAAAAGTGCTACAGACAACGCAATGGAAGTTATCGATACACTTACACTTTCTTTCAACCGCGCTCGTCAAGCAGCGATTACGCAAGAAATTACGGAAATCGTCGGCGGTGCAGCAGCGTTAGAATAAAAAGCGGAAGCAGCTCGCTTAGAATGGAGGGGGATGGAGCTTCAGACGTAGAGGTGTTCTTTGCCTCATAGGAAGAAGCGAAGCCACCGACCATTCTAGCCGCTGGAGCTGGATTGATAAAAAGCAGAATCGATAGTCTTGATGTGAAATATAAAAAAATTTAAAGCCGATTGCTCGTAGAAAAGCTGGCTAATTTAAAGAAAGCTAGGAGGGAACCCGATGAATAAAGGGCGCGTTACGCAAATCATGGGTCCGGTTGTAGACGTTAAGTTTGACGGCGGAAAGCTACCTGAAATCTACAATGCCCTTAAGATTAAACAAGATGCAATTAACTTAACTTTAGAAGTTGCAATTCATCTTGGTGATAATACAGTTCGTACAGTAGCAATGTCTTCTACAGACGGACTTGTTCGTGGTGTAGAAGTAGAGGATACTGGTAAAGCAATCTCAGTTCCAGTTGGTGATGCAACACTTGGCCGTGTATTTAACGTATTAGGTGATGCAATTGACTTAGGTGAAGAGGTAGCAGCGGATGTACGCCGTGATCCAATTCACCGTCAAGCACCTGCATTTGAAGAGTTATCTACAAAAGTAGAAATTCTTGAAACTGGTATTAAAGTAGTAGACTTATTAGCTCCTTATATTAAAGGTGGTAAAATCGGTCTATTCGGTGGTGCCGGTGTAGGTAAAACAGTATTAATCCAAGAATTAATTAACAACATCGCACAAGAGCACGGCGGTATCTCTGTATTCGCTGGTGTAGGTGAGCGTACTCGTGAAGGTAACGACTTATACCATGAAATGAGCGATTCTGGCGTAATCAAGAAAACAGCGATGGTATTCGGACAAATGAACGAGCCGCCTGGAGCACGTCAACGTGTTGCACTAACAGGTTTAACAATGGCTGAGCATTTCCGTGATGAGCAAGGACAAGACGTACTTTTGTTCATCGATAATATCTTCCGTTTCACGCAAGCTGGTTCTGAAGTATCTGCCCTTCTTGGTCGTATGCCATCTGCGGTAGGTTACCAACCAACACTTGCAACAGAAATGGGTCAATTACAAGAGCGTATTACATCAACAAATAAAGGGTCTATCACGTCTATCCAAGCGGTATATGTACCAGCCGATGACTACACTGACCCAGCACCAGCAACAACATTCGCTCACTTAGATGCAACAACAAACTTAGAGCGTCGTTTAACACAAATGGGTATTTACCCAGCGGTAGACCCATTAGCGTCTACATCTCGTGCACTTTCTCCAGAAATCGTTGGAGAAGAGCATTATGAAGTTGCTCGTAAAATTCAGCAAACATTACAACGTTATAAAGAGCTTCAAGATATCATCGCTATCTTAGGTATGGACGAGTTATCTGAAGAAGATAAATTAGTTGTACATCGCGCTCGTCGCGTTCAGTTCTTCCTATCACAAAACTTCCACGTAGCAGAGCAATTTACAGGTCAAAAAGGATCTTATGTACCTGTAAAAGATACAGTTCGTGGATTCAAAGAAATTCTAGAAGGAAAATATGATGACCTTCCAGAGGACGCATTCCGTCTTGTTGGTGGTATTGAAGAAGTTGTTGAAAACGCGAAGAAAATGATGGCGTAAGGCCTTAGGAGGGACGAATTATGAAGACATTTCCAGTCAGTATTGTAACTCCTGATGGACCGGTTTATGAAAACGAAGTTGAAATGGTAAGCGTAAAAGCAGAGAGCGGGGAAATGGGGATCTTGCCAGGTCACATTCCGACTGTTGCACCACTTAAGGTTAGTGCAATTCGCTTGAAAAATGGTGGACATACAGATTACGTAGCAGTTAGCGGTGGCTTTATTGAAGTTCGCCCTGAGAAAGTAACAGTATTAGCACCATCTGCTGAAACAGCAAATCATATCGACGTTCATCGTGCAAATGAAGCGAAGCGCCGTGCTGAGCAACGTCTGCAAGATAAACAAGCACATGTTGACTTCAAACGTGCAGAAATGGCACTACAACGTGCAGTGAACCGTTTGAACGTTTCAAATATGAAGTAAAGAAAAAAGCCGTAAAGGGATAAACCTTTGCGGCTTTTTTGTAGTTATTAGCAGTAAGAACCTTAGTGAAGAAAGCTTCCTATCAGTGGGGTTTTCTTGCCAATTCACCGATAAACTGAAATACCGTTTTTTCCTTTATTTTTTGCTTCATACATCGCCATATCAGCATGCTGCAGAAGTGATATAGCGTCGTCTCCCGCGTCTGGGTAAGCGGCAATCCCGATACTTGGTGTAATTTGCAATGTGTGACTTTCTAGTTGAAATGGTTCATTTATGACTCGTAAAATGTTATTTGCGATTGTCTCAACTTCTGAGAAACTGTCGTAGTTTTCGATTAGAACCGTAAATTCGTCTCCGGCAAGCCGAGCCACTTTGCTATTTTGTCCAGCGGCATATTGCAATCGCTTTGCAACTTCGACTAAGAGAAGATCTCCAATTTTATGACCCAGTGTATCGTTAATCATTTTGAATCGATCTAAATCGAGAAACATAATTGCGAATTGAGCTTTTTCTTTGTTGGCTTGAATGATTGCATGATTCAGCTGCTCTTCAAATGCACGACGGTTAGCAAGCTGTGTTAATGTATCATGATACGCTAAAAAGTTAATTTGTTCTTGCTGCTTTTTGCTCTCGGTAATATCTTTTACCATTACATAAATCCCCATAATTTGTTCTTTAAATATGATTGGTACCGCTGTTACATGTAAATAATAAATATCTCTATTTTGATGATATGCGCGTATATCTAAAGCTGCGGAATGTCCCTTTTTCACATAACGAAAAACGTCCACAATAGTTTCCAAATCTTTTTCATACACAAGGGAATGGTAAGATTTGTGCAAAATTTCATCTGCTGGATAGCCAAGCAATGTGATTCCAGCATTATTTATATTTAAAAATTTTCCCTGTAAATCTAATGTGAAAATCGGATCAGGATGATGTTCGTATAATGATTTAAACATTTGTTGACTTTGAAATAATGCGTTTGTTTTGTTTACTAAGTCTTCTGTCCGCAGTTCAATTTGTTTTTCTAACTCCAGATTAAACTGCTGCTCTTTTTGTAATAGTTGTGCATTTTGATTTCGTACTAACAGGTGGCGAATGAGCACGAAGAAAAACATTAAGAAAACTCCTTTCACTAAAATGGGTGAAAAGGTGTTTTCATATAAAGTAAATAGAACTAATGCAGCAACTGATAGATAAGGAATTGATAACCGAATTATCTCGCCCATTTTGGTAGGTAAAAGAGCTTGCATATATTTGTTTTGTTCGCTTGTATGAAGCAGACAAGCGATTGCAACTATCCCTAATATAACTTGATAAAGAGGTGCTACGGTAAATGTAGAACCATGTGGCAAAAAATATTTAATGTACGCATAGGTAGAGTCAACGAATGCATATAAGATGAGCGAACAACTTAGCAATGAAATAACTAGCTTGGAAGTAATCGCTACGGGTCGAAATAATAAACAAATTCCAATCAATAAAAATAGTAAATTCGCAACTGGATACGCAAGTTGAACAAATTCAGAAATGAAAGAGATTTTATTTTGGTTCACAGCGTTTTTGATGAACAGATAATAGTTTAAAGTAAATATTGCTGTAATGAGGATACAGATATCACATAAAATAAATATTCTTTTCCAATTTTTGCGGTCATGCATACATTTATAGAAAAAAGCTAGCGTATAGAAAAGTAAAAATAATAAATAGAATGCATCTGATGAATCTGCAAATGTTTTGTATTCGTGCAAAATTAAACGTTGATACGCAACAATTGTATCGCCAATAAAATGAAAAAACGAACCGGTTGCTAATAGCATCCAAAACGTGTAGGCGTGTCCCTTTTTGCGGAAAGTAGAATGAAATAAAGAACTACATATCACTAGATCAATGATGAGAGTAGTTATATTTGTTTCCATTTGAAAAAGAAGCGAGGACTCGTCCCATATTTGTAAAGCTATATAATGCGAAGTTATATAAATTAATAAAGAACCCAAAAGAAAAAACAAATGGTTTTTTTCATTTTTTGTCATAATCAGTCACCTGTGATGTTAGATGTCATGCTTTTGTTATAAACATACAACATTTTTTCTCATATTTATAGTATGCCATTTTCTTTTAAAAGGAATAGTCTTTTTAAGACATAAATTCAATTAGAGGTTGTGATGTGAAATGAAAGATAAGCAACCTTTAAAGAGGCAGTAAAGCTTCGCAGGACTCATACTTGTGAAGCTTTTTTAGTAAATTGCTAATACTTTTCTGTCCTTCATATTGTATATTTTTATATATACAAATAGTAAAATAATAATGGGATTTATTTAGACTAAAATTCATGAATATCCACGGTCAACAGAAAAAGGGGGAACAATATGTTTCAAAAAATGAGTATTCGAGGTCGCATTATAAGTTTAGCTGTTGTTCTTATGTTATCTCTTGTAATTGGATTTGGAATTTTTACGAATGTAATATTGAGAAGTGGTGTTGAAAGCAGTATTGCTACATTTGGGATAAATATTGAACAAGCAATTGCCAAGAATTTTGACGTAGATTCTTATAAAGAATGGCTGCAGAATCCAAAGAAAGACGACACTTACTGGAAGCTTCGCGATCGTTTAAATACGATTCGTGAAAACAATGGAGCTTTATACCTTTATACATTAGAAATTAAGAATGGCAAGACATATATGATTATTGATGGACAACCAAAGGATTCAAAGATACAAGTTGCTATTGGAGAAGCGACAAGCATGAACTATCCCGATATAGACCAAGTATTGTCGGGCACAGCAATTCATACTGGTATTATTAAAGACCAAACGTATGGAGATTATATGACTGTCATTGTACCTATTAAGGATAAAAGCGGCAAAGTACTTGGTGCTCTTGGGATGGATATAGATGCGTCCAAAGTTAAAGATATTGCAGGGGAGGTTGCCAAGGAACATGTTCCAAAATTACTTTTATTTATCGTAGTGATTTTTGTTCTCGCTTTTATTATCTTAACTGTATTTATTCGTCGTATCTTAAAGCCGCTTGACGCAGTAGAACAAGCAGCCGCACGTATAGCACAGGGGGATTTACGGGATACAAACATTGCATATACAAGAGAGGATGAAATAGGGCGTATTGTAGGAGCTTTTCAACATATGACGGTCTATTTGCGATCTTTAGTCAATGACGTGCAGACAACGGCGCAGACAGTCAAACAAGCATCCGGTAATCTTGTATCTTCTTCTCGCTATCTTCAAGAGCAGAATAATATGATACTGGCTGCAAGTGATGAAATAGCATCTAGTAATACCCATACGGTTCAGTCTATGGAACGTACGACTGAAAATATTCAAAGTTTTGAACAAGAAGTCAAGGGAGTCGCAGAAGCTGTTGAACAGATGGATGTTATTTCAGAAGTTGTGAAAAAAGCCGGCCATGAGGGGGAGCAATCTCTGCAAGAGTCACTGAATCGGAGTGAAGTGACTGGAAAGAGCTTTGAGGCATTCTGGAATACAATGAATATCCTGTTAGAGCGTGTTAAGGGGACCGAAGAAATTGTACAAACCATTGACGATATTGCAATACAAACAAACTTGCTTGCCTTAAATGCCTCCATTGAAGCGGCACGTGCGGGGGAAAGCGGAAGAGGATTTGCGGTTGTAGCAGAAGAAGTTCGCAAGCTGGCTGAAAAAACAGCAGAGCACACTGACCGTATCCAGAAAATAACGCAAGATATCCGTAGTGAAACAGAAGAGGCTAATCTAGAACTGACTGTTGCTTTAAAGAAATATGGCGAACAAAATAACCAGGTCAAAGAAGTAAAAAATCAAATGCAGGGATTAAAGAATGTAACGAATGAATTGAATGAAGCGCTCCAAAATGTAACAAATCGTGTTCATTCCATTCAGCAGCAACAAACATCTATTCAAAATGAAACATTATCTGTCATGTCTGCTAGTGAAGAAACTGCCGTGGCGACAGAACAAGTAAATGAAATTATTCAAACAACAGCTGAAAAAATCAATGAATTTGTAACTGAAGTGAATGTTATTGATCGGGATGTAAAAGAGCTTGTTCAAAAAACAAATCAATTTATTTTATTTTAACCTTAGCAGTTAGGGTAATTGTTATAGTGTGGATGAATACGGAAAAGGTCTGTTCACAGGGTGCTGAAACAGGCTTTTTCCGTATTTCTTTTCTACCTTTTTCCGATATGTCGACATAAGAATTTGAAATTTGATATAATAATTATAATCGCATTATTTAGAAAAATTAAAAAATAATAAATAGTGCAAATGAATCATAACGTTTACTAAGTGAACTTGTATTTGTGAGGGGGGAGAGAGTTTCACAATGGCAAATGTATATGAAAATAGTTATATGATTGTCGTCATTTTTTTGCTATTGGGTATATTACTGCCGATTGTAGCACTCACATTGGGGAAGCTGCTGCGTCCACATAAACCGAGTGCGGCGAAGGAAACAACATATGAAAGTGGAATTGAGCCGTTTCATGATGCGAACGTCCGCTTCCATGCCCGTTATTATATTTTTGCATTGCTTTTTGTCATTTTTGATGTAGAAACTGTATTTTTATATCCGTGGGCGGTAGCGTATGACAAGCTGGGGTTATTTGCATTAGTGGAAATGCTCATTTTTGTTATTATGTTACTCATTGGTCTTGCATATGCTTGGAAAAAGAAGGTGTTACAATGGCTATAAACTTTGAAGATATTCATCCACAAGAACGCGCTGAGTTAGAAAGAAATATATTTTTTACGACACTGGAACAAGTAAAGGGCTGGGCTCGCAGTAATTCGCTATGGCCAATGACATTTGGACTGGCATGCTGTGCGATTGAGATGATGGGAGTAGGCTCTTCCCATTATGATTTAGATCGATTTGGCTCTTTCTTCCGTACATCACCGCGTCAATCAGATGTCATGATTGTATCTGGAACAGTAACGAAGAAAATGGCACCAATCGTTCGTCGTTTATATGATCAAATGCCGGAACCGAAGTGGGTCATTGCGATGGGATCTTGTGCAACAGCGGGAGGACCATATGTGAATTCGTATGCTGTTGTAAAAGGGGTCGATCAAATCGTACCGGTGGATGTATACATTCCTGGCTGTCCGCCAAATCCAGCAGCTTTAATTTACGGTATTAATAAATTAAAAGAGAAAATTCGTTACGAAGCAAAGACAGGAAAGCAGGTGACGAATAAATGAGCGACCAAGATAAAAATATAGATGATGCGAAAAAAGAAGCGGCAAAACGTGCAAAGGAAGAAGCGCAGAAGCGACTGGCGGCACGTCAGGAAAATGAGATTCCTATTGTAGAAGAAAAAGAGAAAGCGCTATCAAATGAGGGCGAAATAGATGCAGCAGAAGCAAAGCGCCACGCGGCAGAAGAAGCGAAAGAAAAGGCGAAGGAACTAGCGGCGCAAAAGGCAGCGGAAAGACAAGCATCTGGTGATGATGAAAAAGCAAAAGCAATCACAGAGGCGAAGGCAAAAGCAGCTGCGGCAGCAAAAGCGAAAGCGGCAGCATTAGCGAAGCAGAAAGAAAAGGAAGAAGAACTGCCAGAAGGTGACGAGAAAGCAAAAGCAATCGCAGAGGCGAAGGCAAAAGCAGCAGCCGCAGCAAAAGCAAAAGCGGCGGCATTAGCGAAGCAGAAAGAAAAGGAAGAGGAATCGCCAGAAGGTGACGAGAAAGCAAAAGCAATCGCAGAGGCGAAGGCAAAAGCAGCAGCCGCAGCAAAAGCAAAAGCGGCGGCATTAGCGAAGCAGAAAGAAAAGGAAGAGGAATCGCCAGAAGGTGACGAGAAAGCAAAAGCAATCGCAGAGGCGAAGGCAAAAGCAGCAGCCGCAGCAAAAGCAAAAGCGGCGGCATTAGCGAAGCAGAAAGAAAAGGAAGAGGAATCGCCAGAAGGTGACGAGAAAGCAAAAGCAATCGCAGAGGCGAAGGCAAAAGCAGCAGCTGCAGCAAAAGCAAAAGCGGCGGCACTAGCGAAGCAGAAAGAAAAGGAAGAAGAACTGCCAGAAGGTGACGAGAAAGCAAAAGCGATTGCGGCAGCGAAGGCAAAGGCAGCGGCAGCAGCGTTAGCGAAGCAAAAGGGTCAAGAAGAAGCTCCGGAAGACGATGAGAAAGCAAAAGCGATTGCGGCAGCGAAGGCGAAAGCAGCGGCCGCGGCAAAGGCTCGGGCGGCTGGAGGAAAGAAAGAGGAAGAAGAACCGAAAGTAGAAGAGCCATCACGAAACCAGCCATATTTAGATGCGTACGTTCAGGCAATTACAACGAAATTTGGTGAAGATGTGTTAGAAGATTTTTATATTAATACATTGTCCAAGGATGTGCCAACGCTTATTGTGAAGCCGAAACATTACTATGAGGTGATGGAATTTTTAAAGATGGATCCCGAATTTGCATTCGATTATATGTCAGAATTGCATGCGACAGATTTTACGGTGCATATGGAAGTGTACGTGCATTTATATTCTTATGGTAAGAAGCAATCTGTAGCGGTAAAAGTAAAGCTGGACCGGGACGAGCCGAAAGTGTCTTCCATTGCACCATTATGGAGCGGGGCTGATTGGCCGGAGCGCGAGGCGTATGATTTACTTGGTGTTGTGTTTGAAGGGCATCCCAATTTAAAGCGTATTTTGATGCCGGACGATTGGATTGGTTATCCGCTGCGAAAAGATTATGAGCCGTTTGATGTGGAGGTGTAGCAAATATGATTCGTACAGAAGAAATGCTTTTAAATGTAGGGCCGCAGCATCCGAGTACGCACGGTGTATTTCGGCTCGTTATTAAAATTGACGGGGAGATCATTAAAGAAGCTACGCCTGTCATTGGATATTTGCACCGCGGCACAGAGAAAATTGCGGAAAGCTTGCAGTATACGCAAATTATTCCGTACACAGACAGAATGGATTATTTATCAGCGATGACAAATAACTACGTCATTTGTCACGCGGTTGAGACGATGATGGGATTAGAAATACCAGAGCGCGCTGAATATTTACGCGTACTTGCAATGGAGCTCGGGCGTGTGGCAAGTCACCTCGTTTGGTGGGGGACAAATTTACTTGATATCGGAGCGGTGAGTCCGTTCTTATATGCATTCCGCGAACGGGAGATGATTATTAACCTACTGAACGAATTATGCGGAGCTCGTTTAACATTTAACTATATGCGCGTTGGCGGGGTGAAGTGGGATGCCCCGGATGGCTGGATTGAAAAGGTGCGTGAGTTTGTTCCGTATATGAGAGAGCAGCTAAAGGGATATCACGACCTTGTGAGCGGCAATGAAATTTTCTTAAACCGCGTAAAGGGAGTCGGTATTTACTCGGCAGAGGATGCATTGCAATATTCATTAAGCGGAGCGAATCTGCGCTGCACTGGGGTTAAATGGGATCTTCGCAAAGACGAACCGTACTCGATTTATGACCGCTTTGACTTTGATGTTCCGGTGGGTAAGGTAGGCGATGCTTGGGATCGTTATATTTGCCGAATGGAGGAAATTGAAGAGTCGCTGAAAATCATTGAGCAAGCGGTAGAGCAGTTTCCAAAAGAAGGAGCCACTTTAGCGAAGGTACCGAAGATTATTAAAGCACCGAAAGGTGAGGCGTTCGTTCGAATTGAATCACCGCGCGGAGAGATTGGCTGTTACATTGCGAGCGATGGAAAGAAAGAGCCGTACCGCTTAAAGTTCCGCCGTCCATCCTTCTATAATCTACAAATCTTACCGAAGCTTTTGAAAGGCGAGAATATCGCAAACTTAATTACAATCTTAGGCGGCATTGATATTGTACTTGGGGAGGTTGATGGATGATGATACAAAACCTCTTAGCGTCACCCGCAAGCTGGACCAACTTTCTTATCTTTTTCGGATTAGCAACGCTACTATTGTTTGTCGTTCTTGGCTTTGTTACATATGGGATTTTAGCAGAGCGAAAAGTAATGGGATTTATGCAAGGGCGCATAGGGCCAAACCAAGTAGGCGGCCGTTTTGGGCTCCTGCAAACAGTAGCGGACGTATTAAAGCTTCTATTAAAAGAAGATACGATTCCGAAAGCTGCCGATAAACCACTCTTCATATTAGCACCTGTCATTGCGTTTGCGCCGGCATTTATGGTACTAGCGGTCATTCCGTTTACAGATAAATTGCAGTTTGCTGATATTGGCGTTGGCTTACTGTACTACATTGCAATCTCTGGTATTACCACAATTGGCGTTGTTACTGGGGGATGGGCGTCTAACAATAAATACTCCTTACTAGGAGGAATGCGCGCCGCAGCACAAATGATTTCCTATGAAATTCCACTGGTTATGAGCGTAATTGGAGTAGTTCTTCTAACAGGCAGCTTGAATTTAAATGAAATTGTCGAGGCGCAAAAAGGGGTTTGGTACATTTTCGTGCAGCCAGTTGGTTTTGTCGTATTCTTAATTGCAGCTGTTGCCGAATTGAACCGGACGCCGTTTGATTTACCGGAAGCTGAATCGGAACTTGTTTCTGGATATCATACGGAATATTCAGGATTCCGCTGGGCGTTCTTCATGCTCTCTGAGTACGTGTATTTCTTTGGAATGGCATCGCTTATGACGGTACTATTCTTAGGGGGCTGGCAGCCAATTCCGTTTCTATCGTTTATTCCAGGTGCCGTTTGGTTTGCGTTGAAATTTAGCGCTGTTGTGTTTCTGTTAATATGGTTCCGCGTGACGTTTCCGCGTATACGAGGCGATCAATTAATGGAGTTTGGCTGGAAAGTACTATTGCCAGTAGCGCTTGCAAATATTTTCTTAGCTGCATTTATAAAAGAATTGTTCTTCTAAACTAAAAAGGGGGGTAGGAGTACAATGAAAGGATTATTTAAAGGTTTAAAGTATACGCTTAGTAACTTAAGTAAGAAGAAAGTAACGTATGACTATCCAAATCAGCCACTACCACTTCCAGATCGCTTTCGCGGTATTCAAAAGTTTTATCCAGAAAAATGTATTGTCTGCAATCAATGCGCAAATATTTGCCCCACAGACTGTATTCAACTAACAGGGAAAAAGCATCCGGATCCAGAGAAGAAAGGGAAGATCATAGATACGTATGATATTAACTTTGAAATTTGTATTCTTTGTGATCTTTGTACAGAAGTTTGTCCGACAGAAGCAATTGTGATGACGAATAACTTTGAGCTGGCGGAATATTCGCGTGATGATTTATTTAAAAATTTACAGTGGCTGGATGAAAATGATCAAAACGTGAGAAGGGAGAATAAAGCATGAATGGCGAGTTAGTAGCATTTTTAGCATTAGGCCTGCTTGCGGTGATGGGCGGTGTACTTATGCTGAACTTAACGAAAGTGATGCATATGATGCTCGCTCTAGTGTTTACGTTCCTTAGTATTGCTGGGCTGTATTTTATGCTATCAGCAGAATTTGTCGGGGTTGTCCAAATTTTGATTTACTCCGGTGCGATTACGATCATTATGATTTTTGGCATTATGTTAACGAAGCATAATGATGAAGAAGAAATACGTTTTGGATGGCGGAAATTGTTTGTCTTTCTTGCAGTTGTGGTATTCGGTGCCGTGATGTATTTTGCAGTGAATAATGTGGATTTTGAGAATGGGCGTGTGCAAGATGGGATCGCACTTCATGAGCAAAATACACTTCAGGTTGGGAAATTGTTGTATTCGAAATATATAATACCGTTCGAACTAACATCTATTTTGTTACTTGTTGCACTTGTTGGCGCCATTGTACTTGCGAAGAAGGATGAGAAAGAGGGGGATTCGCATGAGTAGTATTCCAGCTTCTGCGTACCTGACGCTTGCAATTATACTGTTTTGCATCGGTTTATTTGGAGCATTAACGAAGCGTAATACAGTAATTGTATTAGTTTGCATTGAACTGATGCTGAACGCGGCGAATTTAAATTTAGTTGCCTTTAGTAAATTAGGGATGTTTCCAAATTTAAAGGGACAAATTTTTTCACTGTTTACAATGTCCGTCGCTGCAGCAGAAGCTGCGGTTGGCTTGGCAATTTTAATCGCTTTATACAGAAACCGCGCAACGGTGAATGCGGACGAAATGGATTCATTAAAGCATTAATGTTGTGACCGAAAAGGGGGGAGAAACTAATGATGGATTATGCATGGCTAATACCGCTTTTCCCGCTTGTATCTTTCGTTTTACTCGTGATGTTTGGCAAGAAGCTGAAAGAAGGAAGCAGCTTACTTGGCACCTTTCTCGTTTTTCTTTCATTTGCGGGCGCGGTACTTATATTAATAGAACGGCTATCGGCAGAAACCGTAAAACAGCAATGGACGTGGCTGCAAATCGGAGATGTGAACATTTCCTTCGGTTTTGAAGTAAATGCATTAAACGCATTGATGCTCTTTATTGTCACACTTGTGAGCTTGCTCGTTCATGTGTATTCGAAGGGGTATATGCACCGCGATGAAAGGTTCCATATTTTTTATGCATACTTAGGGTTATTTACGTTTGCGATGCTTGGGCTTGTGATCTCAACTAACTTATTACAGCTTTATATATTCTGGGAGTTAGTAGGGCTCGGCTCCTTCTTGCTAATTGGGTTCTATTTCTTTAAAGAAGAGGCAAAGGCAGCCGCAAAAAAGGCGTTTATTATGACGCGTATTGGAGATGTCGGCTTATTTATCGGGATGATTCTATTATTCTGGCAAGTTGGCAGCTTTGACTACGATGCAATTTTTAAGGCGGTACAAGCTGGAGAGATTTCAGGAACGATGATTACACTAACGGCGATTTTAATTTTTGTCGGCGCCATTGGGAAATCCGGTCAGTTTCCGCTGCATTCGTGGCTTCCAGATGCGATGGAAGGACCAACGCCAGTATCAGCGCTTATCCACGCAGCAACGATGGTTGCAGCTGGGGTATATTTAGTTGCTACCATGTTTCCGCTTTTCTCAGCGAGCGAAGCAGCGATGCAAACTGTGGCAATCGTTGGCGGCGTTACGGCAATCTTCGCGGCATCCATTGGTTTAGTACAAACAGATATTAAGCGTGTGTTAGCATATTCCACGGTGAGTCAGCTTGGTTATATGATGCTTGCACTAGGTTCAGCAGGATACGTGGCTGGTGTTTTTCATTTAACGACGCACGCATTCTTTAAGGCGTTATTATTCTTAGCAGCCGGAAGCGTCATTCATGCCGTACATACGCAAAACATCGAAGAAATGGGCGGCTTGTTTAAGAAGATGAAAATAACCGGCTCATTATTTTTAATTGGTACGCTTGCAATTAGCGGTGTCCCCCTATTTTCTGGATTCTTTAGTAAGGATGAAATTTTAGCGGCGACGTGGGAACGCGGCAATTACGTTTTATTTGTCCTTGCGGTGATCGCAGCTTTCTTTACTGCCTTCTATATGTTCCGTCTTTACTTCCTTGTCTTTACGGGAGAGGCGCGCGGGGAACAGAAAAATGTGCATGAATCTCCGGGCGTCATGACAGTGCCGATGATGGTTCTTGGTGTCTTGGCGATTGTAGCGGGCTATGTGAATACGCCTTGGTTCGGAACATTTCTTGGGGATTGGCTCACAAAAGATGCAGCGTTTCAGGTGAGGGAAGTTCATGGTCCGGCCTGGATCATGATTGTGGCAACGCTCGTTTCATTAGCAGGGATTTTCTTAGCGTATTTAATATATGGAAAACGCACAATTTCTCGTGATTGGATTGGCGGCGAGCAGACTCCAATGTACAGCTTGCTGAAGGAGAAATATTATATTGATGAATTGTATAGCGTAACAGTGCTTCCGCTCGTAAAAGGAATTGCCTATGTTTTGAATCTCTTTGAAACGTACATTGTCGAAGGGATTGCGAAGCTAATCGCTGGTGTTGTAAGAGGTGTGAGTGCAGCCCTCTCGAAATTGCAAAACGGGCAAGTACAAATGTACGGCACAGTTACAGCTATTTGTTTAGCTGCATTAGTAATGATTCTGCTATTGACAGGGGGGCATGGACAATGAATTCCTTTCTATTATCTTTCTTCATTTTCTCCCCGCTGTTATGTATCATACTGTTGGCATTTGTACCGAAGACGAAGGAGAGAGCGGCAAGGATTGTCGGTCTGCTTGGCACATTACTTCCCCTCGGTTCCGCGCTCTTTATCGCGAGTACATATGCATCGGGAAAAAGCTTAACGATGTTTGCTGAAAAGGTAAAGTGGATTCAATTTGGAAACTTTCCAGGTATAGAGAAAGAATTGTTTACGATCTATTATGAACTGGGTATTGATGGCTTCTCGCTCGTTATGATGCTTTTGACAGCATTGTTAGCAACATTAGCGGCCATTACGGCGTTTTCTATTACAAAGCATGTAAAAGGTTTCTACATGCTGCTGCTTATGCTTGAAATCGGAATGCTTGGTGTCTTCGCTGCGGAAAACTTGCTGCTGTTCTTCGTTTTCTTTGAAATTACATTGCCAGCTATGTTTTTACTCGTTGGTAAATGGGGTAAATTCAGCAGTGAAAAAGCAGCGTACAGCTATTTAATTTATAACGGCATTGGTTCTGCGATTTTGCTCATTGCCTTTTCAATTTTATTTGCAAGGGCAGGTACAACGAATATAGCAGAGCTGCAAGCCGTTTTAGTAAGAGGAAAATTAACAGCATTCGGTGAATTGCTGCCAGATTCCTTGCAAATTGGGCTATTTCTAGCCATTATGATTGCATTTATGATTAAACTTCCGGTCTTTCCGCTTCATCGCTGGATGGTAAACGTTCATGTTCAAGCGCACCCGGCAATTGTTATGCTGCATGCAGGTGTTCTTTTAAAGATTGGGGCATACGGGATTGTCCGCTTTGGAATGGGTCTTTTCCCAGAGCAGTTTGAAAAGTTTGCGTTTGTCTTAGGGATTTTAGGGGTGATCAACCTACTGTACGGTGCTATTCTAGCGCTTGTTCAAACAGATTTCCGGAAAGTTCTCGCATATTCAAGTATTTCACATATGGGAATTGTGCTGATCGGTTTATCCGCGCTGAACGCGGCGGGGATGAAGGGGGCATTGTTTCAAGTCGTTTCCCACGGTTTAATCGCGGCGTTGTTATTTTTCCTTCTTGGCATCATCGAGCAGCGCTTTGGTACTTCTGACATTACAAAACTTGGCGGCTTAGCGAAGCGAGTACCAATCCTTAGTGGTTTCTTATTGGCAGGAAGCATGGCTTCACTCGGACTTCCTGGAATGTCTGGGTTTGTGAGCGAATTTCTAGCGTTTCTTGGTTTGTTTCAAGCACATCCAATCTTAGCGGCGGCCGGAGCAATCGGCATAATTTTAACAGCGGTGTATGTACTTCGGGCAGTTATGCAAGTTACATTCGGAAAAAGGGAATGCGAAGCGAAAAGCGATATGCGTGGATTGGAGTATATTCCTGTTGTGATCTTGCTAGCGTGTATTCTCATTATTGGTATTCTGCCAGATGTACTTGGTGAACCGCTTCGCGATACATTACAATCGTTAGGGGGTAGATAGAAGATGGATATGAAAACATTACTAGGATTATCATGGCATTTAATGACGCCGGAGTTCATCCTCATTGGCGGTGCTATTCTTCTATCTCTTCTTGATCTGTTCGCGAAACAAACGTTTCATCGCCGGAATTTATCGTACGGAGCAATTGGAACTGTTATACTCGCACTTGTTGCGCTCGTTACTTTGTACGGTGCACCGGCCGGAGAGATTTTAGATGGATCATTTATACTAGACGGATTTTCAAAGGCATTTAAAACACTCTTATTGCTTGGCGGTCTTCTCGTTTTATTCATTGCAATGGGCGACGATGCCAAGCAGCCGATTGAAGACCTGGGAGAATATTATTACTTATTTTTAACGGCGCTTCTTGGTGCGATGGTTATGGCGTCTAGCAGCGATTTTATTACATTGTTCATCGGCCTTGAATTATTATCATTGTCTTCGTACATTTTAGTCGGCATTCGTAAGAACAATAAAGCTTCGAATGAGGCGGCAATGAAGTACGTAATTAATGGTGGTATTTCTACAGCAATCACGCTGTTTGGAATGAGTTATTTGTACGGACTGACGGGTTCAACAAATATTTTAGATATGCAGGGTTTGTTTATACAAGGAGTGAGCGGTGATATACAACTTTTGCTGGCACTTGCGTTTATCCTGCTCTTTGTCGGTTTGTCTTTTAAAATTGCGACCGTCCCATTTCACATGTGGGCGCCTGACGTGTATGAAGGAGCAGCAACGCCTGTTACAGCGTTGTTAGGAACAGTATCAAAAATTGCTGGATTTGTGATGATTATTCGCATTTTCTTAGTTATTTTCGCAGCAATTCCTGTTCAAAATGAAACAACATCACTATTAAGTAATATGGGCATCTATATTGCAGTTCTTGCTGGTATCACAATGATTATTGGAAATAGTGTTGCCTTAAAGCAGTACAATATAAAACGAATGCTTGCGTATTCAGGAGTGGCGCATGCTGGTTATTTACTTGTACCGTTCGTAGCGTTGTCACCATTCCTTATGGATAGCATGTGGTTTTACATGCTTGCTTATGTACTGATGAATATCGGAGCATTTGCGATTATTCACGGAATAATCTTACAAACGGGACAAGAAAATATATCTGCTTTTGCAGGTTTATATAAACGATCACCGTTTGCAGCGGTCATGATGACAATTTTTATGTTGTCACTTGCTGGTATTCCGGGGACAGCGGGATTTATTGGGAAGATTAACATCTTTTTAGGAGCCTTTATCGTCCAGCCGGCTCATTACGTACTAGCATCAATTATGATGGGGACAACGGTAATCTCGTTCGTCTATTATTTCCGCATTTTGCAGCAAATATTTTTCCGCCGCGCAGAAAGTGAAGAGCGTATCGTTCTTCCGGTTAACTTGAAAATAGTTGTAAGCCTTTGTGCAATTGCAACAGTCGTGCTTGGTATATTGCCAGCAATCGGATACCATTTCTTTTACGATTATTTTCCACTTATGAAGGATTTCTTCTTTGTTGGGAACGTGGTACAATAGTAAAAATTGAAAGTGTAGAGCATGTACTCTACACTTTTTATTTTGGTTATTTTTTGTTTACTATACAAGTAGTAAGTGGATGGAACCAATCGAGTTCATACGAGCAGTTATGCATCAGGATATGCGAAAATTACTGCCTGTTAGAGCGTGATAAAGTGAAACTATCTTTTGGGAACGATTTTTTTCCAAAAAGATTAGTTGAACCAATCGGGTTCATACGGGCAGTTATGCATCAAGATATACGAAAGTTACTGCCCGTTAGAGCGGGATGAAGGGGTCGATTTTCTATGGCGCAAATTTTAGGGCAACAAGCACTCATTGCGATTGTGTCGCATTTACTGTTTATTACCATTACGTGGTGGGCGCTGCAGGGCCTTCACGTAGAACGCCTGATGAAATCAGGAAAAGTACTGCAAATGAGAGTATTCATGATCCTTGTAACGATTGCCATCGGTGCATCTGTGAGTAACTTTTTCCTTGATTATTTAGGGTATTCAAAGAGCTTAACGTACCTTGTAAAGTAAAAAGTACAACGTATAGAACCATCCTTCTCCGTCAACAATGGGGACTAGGAGGGGATGAACGTGAAAAAGATGCAAGCCGTGCTTTTGATTGTTGTGAGTGCTGTTATATTTTTAGCTGGGTATAGAGAAATGAAACCTGTTAGCGATCAGGAAAAAATGGAAAGTATGATCGCAGCTTTAGAGAAACATGGTGCAGATGTTGAGCATTGGTCTTGGTTAGCGCGGGAAACAAAGACAATTTCAAATATACATACGTTTGAAGAGTTACTTAGTCAAATTAAGCAACGTGCAAATGTAGAAGAATGGAAAATTGAACACTCTAGGGACGGTTATAAAGCAACAGCACAAAAAAGTTTTTCTTCTCATGAAGAAAGGCTAGTAGTTACGTGGACAATGGAAAATACTAAAGAAAACACTTTCATTATATATGAAGTGAGCGGGGCAAATTGGGACCCAAAATATATTGATAAAACGAATAAAATTTTTAATACAAAACCAAAAATTTATACTTGTATTCAAGGTGCGCTCAGTGATAAGATTGAAGGTGTTTTGCAAGATAAAGCCAATGAAGTTTTGAAAGATCTTTCAGCAAGAATGATTGAAAAAGTAGAAGAAAGAGCATTTGTGTCAGTCTCCGCATATAATAAAAAATGGAATGACGCTCTTTCAACAAATAAAGAGAAAATCAATGTGCAAATAGCAATACGTTCTACGAACAACAAGAATACAATTGTGGTTGGCACACCGATCATAACTTCTGAGTATTGAATATATGTGAAAAAAGGACACGGAGGGGAATAACTTGGAAAAGATCATCGTCCGTGGCGGAAAGCGGTTGAACGGCACAGTGCGCGTAGAGGGCGCAAAAAACGCTGTATTACCTATAATCGCTGCAGCCCTATTAGCGAGTGATGGAAAGAATGTACTATCTGAAGTACCAGAACTTTCAGATGTATACACAATTAATGAAGTATTACGTCATTTGAATGCAGAAGTATCTTTTGCAAACAATGAGGTAACAATTGATGCATCCAAAGAACTAAACATCGAGGCACCATTTGAATATGTACGTAAGATGCGCGCGTCCGTTCTTGTAATGGGACCGCTTTTAGCACGTAATGGTCGTGCACGCATTGCGCTTCCTGGTGGTTGTGCAATCGGTTCACGTCCAATTGACCAACATTTAAAAGGCTTTGAAGCTATGGGAGCAAAAGTAAAAGTTGGTAACGGGTTTGTTGAAGCGTATGTAGACGGTAGATTAACAGGTGCGAAAATTTACTTAGATTTCCCGAGCGTAGGGGCAACAGAAAACATTATGTCTGCTGCTGTATTAGCAGAAGGGACAACAGTGCTTGAAAACGCAGCAAAAGAGCCAGAAATCGTAGACTTAGCGAACTTCTTAAACGCAATGGGCGCAAAAGTACGCGGCGCTGGAACTGGCACAATTCGTATTGAAGGTGTCGATAAATTATATGGTGCAAACCATTCAATTATTCCTGACCGCGTTGAAGCAGGAACATTTATGGTGGCAGCAGCAATTACAGGTGGAAACGTGTTAATTGAAAATGCTGTACCAGAACATTTACGCTCTATTACAGCGAAAATGGAAGAAATGGGCGTTACAATTATTGAGGAAAACGAAGGTGTACGCGTTATTGGCCCAGAGGAGTTAAAAGCGGCTGATATTAAAACGATGCCACACCCAGGATTCCCGACAGATATGCAATCACAAATGATGGCACTATTATTAAAAGCGAACGGCACAAGCATGATTACGGAAACAGTATTCGAAAACCGCTTCATGCATGTGGAAGAATTCCGCCGTATGAATGCAGATATTAAAATCGAAGGCCGTTCTGTAATTATGAATGGACCAGGTAACCTGCAAGGTGCTGAAGTAGCAGCAACAGATTTACGTGCTGCAGCAGCATTAATCTTAGCTGGTTTAGTATCTGAAGGTCATACGCGCGTAACAGAATTAAAACATCTTGACCGCGGATATGTAAATTTCCATGGCAAGTTAGCTGCATTAGGTGCAGATATTGAACGTGTAACTGAACAAGTGCAAGAAGTAGCAGAACAACAAGTATCTGATCTTCACGCTTAATAGGGATAGCTTCTATGCTTTGGCATGGAAGCTATTTTTTTATGTATTGTTACTGTTATAGTCAGAAAACAGAATATTTATGCCTGTTTCATTGCAAATATTCTAAAAATTTAATTTTGCGTCATGTTAGGAAGAAGAAAAAGAACTTGTTCTAAATGCTTGTCTTACTCCATAAGAATGAAATGAGTCTAATTTCATAGTGGAGGAAAGCAATGAAAACTACGAAACCAATTATGGTCATCGTAACGCTATTAGTAGCGTTAGTGATTATCGTACCAAGCATGCTTGTTTTTCCGTTTGCAAAAGCGAAAGAGGAAAAGCATAATACGCCTTCTGCTCCTCCAGCAGCGCAAAGTGCGCAAGCTCCTTCTCCTACAAAAACAAATGTGCAAGTATCTGTGTATCGCAGCAAACAAAAGAAGGTTGAAACTGTTGGAATTGAAGACTATGTTGCCGGAGTTGTCGCTGCAGAAATGCCAGCAAGTTTTGAAATAGAAGCATTAAAAGCACAGGCATTAGCGGCACGTACATTCGTTGTGAAGCGGATGTTAAGCGGGCAAAAGCTTCAAAATAAAGCAGACGTAACAGATACAGTAGACAATCAAGTGTACAGAAATAAAGAAGAGCTAAAAGAACAATGGGGAAAAGAGTATGAAGGCAAAATGCAGCGTATTGAAGAAGCGGTATCGAAAACAGCCGGACAAGTTTTAACGTATGAAGGGAGTCCTATTACAGCGTCATTCTTCTCGACAAGTAATGGCTATACAGAAAATGCCGTAGATTATTGGGGCAGCGACTATCCATACTTAAAAAGTGTAAGTAGTCCGTGGGATCAACAAGCACCAAAAGAACAAACCTTTACTGTTGCTGACTTTCAAAAGCGCCTTGGCGTGAAAGTATTAGCAAATGGTAATGTTGGCAACATTAAAGAACGTACAGAAGGAAAGCGCGTAAAGGAAGTTGAATTTCAAGGGAAAATGTTAACGGGAAGAGACGTGCGAGATAAGTTAGGTTTACGTTCTTCTGACTTTACGTGGAAGCAGCAAGGAGACCAAGTTATTGTCACAACGAAAGGCTATGGTCACGGCGTTGGGATGAGTCAATATGGTGCCAATGGAATGGCAAAGGAAGGTAAGACATATACAGATATTGTCGAACATTATTATAAAGGCGTGGCAATTTCAGCATTGAATCAGTATGAGGGAAAATTAACGGCGAAGAAGTAAAAGCATAGCGCAGAAGCGTTATGCTTTTTTCGTGCGTGACTGAGGAGTTCTAATTTTGTTGAACGGTCTTTAGATGGTATCGAAGCGCCGATAAGTGATGTAAAATCCGCATAAAAGAATCATAATTTTCCAAATGATGTTTGATATAATGGAATAAAAAACCAAAGTAGAGGTGAGAGGATGGCGTTATTAGAACTGAACCAATTGGCAAAGACAAATGTTTTGCCATCTATTCAGTTAGAAATTGAGAATGGGCAGTGTGTTGTGCTGCAATGCAATAATCATATTGGTAAAACGCTGCACCGCATTATTATGGGAGAAGAAGAAGCGTCGACGGGGACAGTATTATTTGATGGACAGCCGCTTGGGAAACATTCTTTTTCTCGAATCGGTTTTTGTTTTTTAGATGATGAGGCGTACGAACGACTCACGGTAAAAGATTACTTTACTTTTTTGCGAGGATTGTATGGTAATGGCTTATCGGTAGATGAAGTTGTCCAGTTTGTGGGCCTTTTGGATAAAAAAGAGGTAAGAATAAGGGAGTTAACCTTTTCTGAAAAACGCCGCCTTCATATTGGGAGAAGTATGGTACATAATCCGGAGCTTGTTATTTTGGAAGAACCGGAACAAAACGTAGATATTGAAAGTACAATTATTATTCGAAATGTCATTACGAAGTTAAAAGAACAGGGAAAAGCTGTTTTTATTACTTCTGCCTTTCTTTCAGATGCTTTATCTTTAACGGAGGACGTGTACGTATTACATCCAGATGGCGTGAAAAAAGTGGAAATTGAACAAGAAGAACAGATAGAGGCTGAAGACGAAAGGGTAATCGAAATGATTCCGCAAATGAAATTAGAACGCGTCCCGGCAAAAGTAAACGATAAAATTATTTTATTAGATCCAATGGAAATGCAATTTATTGAAACACAAAATGGAATTACACATATTCATGTGCGTGATGGTGATTTTACTTGTGCACTTACGTTAAGTGAATTAGAGGAGCGACTAAAAGGCTTCGGATTCTTCAGGTGTCATCGCTCTTACCTTGTGAACTTACAACGTGTACGAGAAGTGATTACATGGACGCGAAACAGCTACAGTTTAATCCTTGATGATGAACGAAAAACATCAATTCCGCTGTCGAAAGGAAGAATGGATGAATTGAAAGATGTAATTGGATTGTAAATGTATGTTGCGTTAACCCCCGATATTACTTCACTCGCCTCTTATGGTGTTTCAATGAGCCGAAATTATGCGCCATTCGCCGGTAAAAATACTCCTTTTACCGGTATTTTACTGCAAGGCCCTTTTGTTTTTCATATGATTGACTCAAGAAAGGCGTAAACAAACAAGCGGAGGCGGCTAGCCAGTCGCCAAAGCGCATTTTATCTATAAATGAAAAGCAAAGGGGATGACGAAATGACGTTGGCAATTGAAATGAAAGATGTGATGAAAAACTTCGATAGCAAAACAGCGCTTCGGAATGTAAATATTGAAGTAAAGAAAGGAGAAATCTTCGGGTTTCTTGGTCCGAGTGGATCTGGAAAAACAACAACTGTAAAAATATTAACTGCACAGTTACTTCATAGTGTAGGGACGGTAAAAGTGCTAGGACAAGATATTACAGGGCCAGGCAGCATTGATTATAAACGAATTGGTATTTTAACAGATAACAGCGGTTTATATGAAAGACTTAGCATTTATGATAACTTACTATTATTTTGTGACTTATACGATTGTAAAAAAGAACGAATCGATGAAGTATTAGCACAAGTGAACTTATTAGATGATAAAAAGACGCAAGTGAAAAAGCTCTCAAAAGGAATGAAGCAGCGCGTGACGCTAGCGAGGGCCATTTTGCATAAACCGGATATTCTTTTCTTAGATGAACCAACATCAGCGCTTGATCCGGTGAATGTTCAAAACATTCATAATGTCTTAAGGGATTTAAATAAAGAAGGAACGACAATCTTCTTAACGACTCACAATATGGATGAAGCAGAAACACTTTGCGGCCGCATCGCGTTCTTATGCGGCGGGGAAATTGTCGCACTGGATACGCCAGAAAACTTACGACTGCAATATGCGAAAGATAAAATTGAAGTTGTGTTAAAAGATAAGAAAAAAGAAACAGTGCAAAAAGATGAATTAGGCGCAAAACGTATTTCAGAATGGATGAAAAAAGGTGAATTATTATCAATTCATTCTTATGAGCCGACGTTAGGGGACATTTTTATTGAAGTAACTGGGAGGGGATTATGATGACATTTTCCATGAAGAGGTTTTCGGCGATTGTTCGGAAGGAAATATATGATGCAGGGAAGAATTCACAAGTTTTAATTATGGCGCTGCTGCCAATTCTACTCTCTCTTTTCTATAGCAATATGGGTTCACAGAAAGAGTTTTTAGCTAGTTTTACGATTTCAATGACGCTTACAATGGTAGGGTGTTATGTGCAAGCTATTATTATTGCTGAAGAAAAGGAAAAGCATACATTACGTGTCTTGATGTTATCACCAGCAAATCCATTGGAAGTTATTTTAGGGAAAAGTATATTAACGATAGTATTCGTCATAGCAGCAAGCTTTGTTAGTTTATTAATTTTAGGAACTTTAAAAGGAAACATTGGAATGTTAGTTCTAATTATTCTATTTGGTACATTGTTATGTATTGTATTAGGTACAATTGTTGGGCTATTATCACAAAATATTGCACAGACATCCATTATAGGTCTGCCGGTATTCTTATTGTTTATGATGGGACCGATGTTACAAGGGTTTGTAAAAAATGAAGTTGTAATAAAAACGGTTAGGCTTCTTCCGACAAATCATATTACAGAGGGTCTCGATAAAGCAATGCGTGGAAAGGAATTCTTCGCTATTCAAGAACATTTAATTAATAACGCTATTTGGATGGCAGCGCTGATGGTGATTTGCTTCTTCGTCTACAAAAAGAAACAACTAGACTAAAAAACTGAGCATTTTGGCTCAGTTTTTTCTTTTTTTTATCATTTCCTCGGAAATTTTGTAATTCGGATGCATATTTTTACAAATTTTGTCGAAAAGTAATCAGTTATAGATTGTATAGGATGGATGAATCTTGTTCAGAATGATTGCTGAGGTGATGATAGAATGAGAGAGAGGGAAAACAATAAGTCTTCTCGAAAAGTAGTACATTTATTTCAAAAGCGTTGGGTATTCCCGACACTATACATTGTCTGTGCAGCGGTAATTTTAACAGTTGCATTATGGTATCAGGCAACGAATACGAAAAAGACGCCTGATAAAAATCAAGCAACGCCGCAAAACGTAAGCGAAATTCCTACAATGCCAGTTACAAAATCTTCAGAAGTCGTGAAAATGCCAGCTGCAAATGCAGCAGACGTTGTTGTAAAGAAGAAGTTTTACGAAGATAAAGCAGCAGCCGAAGAGCAAGAACAAGCACTTGTCTTTTATAACAACACATACTCTGCGAATAAAGGAATTGATATCGCAGCAAAAAATGGGAAAGAATTTGATGTCACAGCGGCATTAAGCGGTACGGTTACAAAAGCGGAAAAAGATCCACTTCTTGGCTATGTTGTAACAGTTGACAGCGGCAATGGCGTTACAACGTTTTATCAAAGCTTAGGCAGTGCAAAAGTGGAAAAAGGCGCGAAAATCAATCAAGGTGAAGTGTTAGGAAAAGCAGGGCAAAGTGAAATGAACAAAGAAGCAGGCTATCACGTTCATTTCGAAGTTCGTAAAGACAACATTGCAGTAAACCCAGAGAATTACTTCGACAAGTCTATTGCGGATATTAAAGTTGAAAAGCAAGAAAAGAAAAAAGAAGAAAAATCAACAAACGGCGCAACTGATGATAAGCAAAAAGAAGAGAAATCAACAAACGGCGCAACGAATGATAAGCAAAAAGACGAGAAGTCAACAAACGGCTCAGCTGATGACAAGCAAAAAGAAGAAAAATCAACAAACGGCTCAGCTAATGACAAGCAAAAAGAAGATAAGTCTACAAATAGCTCATCAAGTCAAGATGATAGCTCTTCTGCTGACCAAGGAGAGTAATATACGAAACCATCAGCCCTCTATACGAGGATTGATGGTTTTATTTTTATATAAAAATAATTAATATCTTTAAAAAACCTGTAACAGCAAGGAAATTGGACAGAATTCTCGAATATATATTACTAAAAGGAGGGGATTACTGTGTCATTGCTATTTGTTCTGTCGATTGCACTTATTTTATTGTTTGTTTTATTTTCATTATATTATTTAATTACGAGCAAAAGAGAAGTCCCCCGTCAAAGCCTTTGGGAAGAAAATATAGATCAAGAAGAATGATGCTTTCATAAGGCGTCATTTTTTTTGCCCCTTAAAGGGCCTATATAGGAAGAAAAACTTTCATTTTCACAGATTTCTCATGAAAAAATGTAATTTTTGTCAATGTAGTCCGCAAAAATACAGAACTTGTAGCATATAAATACAATGCGGGCAATAGAATGGTATAAACCAAAGCAAAGAGAGTGTTTGAGGTGAGAAATCGTGAATCATTTTATTATAAATCCCAGGAAGTATAACGCTTACAAACAGCATTCGAACGTACAGCCTAGTCATATGCAGCGAGTCTCATTTCACCCTTCTCACATCCAATTTAGGGAGGCGAGTGGTGTGCACGATTACATCAAAGAGAGAACAATCAAGATTGGGAAGTATATCGTGGAGACAAGAAAAACAGTTCGTGTGATTGCAAAGGAATTTGGTGTATCAAAAAGTACTGTGCATAAAGATTTAACAGAACGCTTACCAGAAATTAATCCAGAGCTCGCAAATGAAGTGAAGGAAATTCTTGATTATCATAAGTCAATTCGCCACCTCCGCGGCGGCGAAGCAACGAAGCAAAAGTATCAAAAAGAGGATACAGAAAAAATCGTGCGTCAATAATCTGACAATCAGCAAACATTCCTAATAAAAGGTGAAAAAATTCGGTAGAATTCATTTCTTCAATATTACGTTTCTACAAAGAGTATGCTAAAATTAGAAATTAGGTGTAAAGTATTCGGGTTTAGCCTGATTTATATATTGAGGAGGAAAACACAGGAATGTTTGCGAGAGATATCGGAATTGACCTTGGCACGGCCAACGTATTGATTCATGTAAAAGGTAAAGGGATTGTATTAAATGAACCGTCTGTTGTGGCAATTGACCGCAATACGGGAAAAGTATTAGCGGTAGGTGAAGAAGCAAGACGCATGGTAGGGCGTACACCTGGAAACATTGTAGCGATTCGTCCGCTAAAAGATGGTGTAATTGCTGATTTCGAAATTACAGAAGCGATGTTAAAACATTTCATTAACAAACTAGACGTAAAAGGCTTCTTGTCAAAACCTCGCATTTTAATTTGTTGTCCAACAAACATCACATCTGTAGAACAAAAAGCGATTCGTGAAGCTGCTGAGAGATCGGGCGGTAAGAAAGTATACTTAGAAGAAGAACCAAAAGTAGCTGCTGTTGGTGCTGGTATGGAAATCTTCCAACCAAGCGGAAATATGGTTGTGGATATTGGCGGAGGTACAACTGATATTGCAGTACTTTCTATGGGCGATATCGTTACCTCCTCTTCCATTAAAATGGCGGGCGATAAGTTTGATATGGAGATCCTAAACTATATTAAACGTAAGTATAAGCTATTAATTGGAGAACGTACAGCAGAAGATATTAAAATTAAAGTAGGTACAGTGTTCCCAGGTGCACGCAGTGAAGAACTTGAAATTCGCGGCCGTGACATGGTAACAGGTCTGCCTCGCACAATTACAGTATGCTCTGAAGAAATTACAGAGGCATTGAAAGAAAACGCAGCTGTTATTGTACAAGCTGCAAAAGGTGTATTAGAACGTACACCGCCTGAATTATCTGCTGATATTATCGACCGCGGCGTTATTTTAACGGGTGGCGGCGCACTACTGCACGGCATTGACATGCTTCTTGCAGAAGAATTAAAAGTACCTGTATTAATCGCGGAAAATCCAATGCACTGTGTAGCAGTTGGAACGGGTATCATGCTTGAGAACATCGACAAGTTACCACGCCGCGCTTTACTATAAGTAACAATGAACGTTAGGAAATACGCCTAACGTTTTTTATTTCGCCATTTACGGGAAGCAAGCCCTCCACCTCAAGATTCAAAGAGAAATGAAGAAGATAGGTGAAGAAAAAATCACTGATGAAGGTCCTACTGTATATTTATTTCTAAAAATATATAGTTTTTGCGAAAAATGTAGAAATATAAAGGAAATTGGAGAAAAATAAGGATTTACATATATATTTTGTCAAATTTGCCATTTTTCATATTGGAAGCGCTTATACTATAATGAAGCGGAATACGACACATGAGGTAATATGCCTCCCGGCATATTACCTTCCCCTAACTTGGGCATATGCTCTTTTCTGCCTCCATGTCAACCGTAGTTATTTCTGTTATACCAAAATTTGTAGGAAAGAAAGAGTATATGCATTTTTTTAAAACGACACGAAGCAGGAAAGACTGCTTCGTTTTTTTCATAATGACAAACAATAAATAAAGTGGGATAATAATATATAACCAAGTACTAAGACTAATTTCTAAAAAAGGAGCGATACATAATGTTGAACATAGAACAAATTAAAGAAATTATCCCGCATCGTTATCCATTTCTACTTGTTGATCAAGTTCTTGAAGTAGAAGAAGGAAAACGTGCGGTTGGTATTAAAAACGTATCTGCAAATGAAGAATACTTTAACGGCCATTTTCCTGACTATGCGGTAATGCCGGGGGTATTAATCGTTGAGGCACTAGCACAAGTCGGAGCAATTGCTGTTTTAAAGAAAGAAGAAAATCGCGGCCGCATTGCCTTCTTTGCTGGCATTGACAACTGCCGCTTCAAAAGACAAGTACGCCCAGGGGATCAGCTTCGCTTAGAAGTAGAAATGACGCGCGTACGCGGTCCGATTGGAAAAGGAAAAGCAGTCGCAACAGTAAATGGCGAGATTGCTTGTGAAGCGGAAATTACATTTGCGCTTGGAGATAAAAAGGAATAATTTGAAAAAGAACACTCGGCAGAGTGTTCTTTTTTATGAAAAAATTTCACTATGTGTATATTTTAAAGTGAGAATAGTTCGTGGAATAAAACCTGCTGTACATAACATCTTAATGCGTTTTCTTAAAAATATAAAGAATATACTGAAAATATAAAAACAAACGTGTTGATAAATAATTATATTTTATGTATGATTTGTATATCCGATTCATTATAAAGAACGATATTCTCATAAGAAAAAGAAAAACATGCTTTTTTAGTTATGAACGAGTAATGTGCAAGGACTTTTATAACACAATGTTCTTATATAAGAACATTAAGGGTGATAAATTTTAAAATGTAAATAATGTTCGAGAGGAAGAGAGGATGTTTATGTTCACGAAAAGAGGAAAAGCCGTTCGTCAGTTAATTACACATATAAAACCAAAATCGCAAATTGCTGAACAATATCGCAACATTCGAACTAATATTCATTTTTCTACAGTCGGAAGTGACATCCGTTCCATTCTTGTTACATCTCCAAGTGCAGGAGAGGGAAAAACAACGACAATTGCCAATTTAGCGGTTGTATTTGGACAACAAGGAAAAAAAGTACTCGTCATTGATGCAGATATGCGAAAACCAACGTTGCACGAGCTTTTTCAAGTAGATACTTATTATGGTTTAACAAGTGTCTTATCCGGACAAGCATCTTTAGAAAAATGTTTACAAGAGACGGATATGGAAAATGTCTCGTTTTTATCATCTGGTCCTCTTCCACCGAATCCAGCAGAGCTATTAGGATTTCGGATGATAGAAGATGTGCTGCAAAAGGCGTATCAACAATTTGATCTTATTTTAGTCGATACACCACCTGTTCTTGCTGTAACAGATGCACATATCCTTGCTAATCAATGTGATGGTATTATCCTTGTCGTGCGCAGCGAATCGACAGAGAAAGAGAAAGCTGTAAAAGCGAAACAAGTGCTTGAGCATGCATCTGGAAAGGTATTAGGCGTTATCTTAAATGCCAAAGAAGAATCGAAAAGTAAATATGGCTACTATTAATATCATATTTTCATAAAATGATTTCTTTTGTACGTAAAAAACTGAAAGATGGAGGAACTTATGGAGGAAACGATTAGTTTAAAAGAGTTATTTCAAATTTTACGAAAACGTTTAGTAATGATCCTTTCAATCACATTTAGTGCAGCCATCATTAGTGCAATTATAAGCTTTTTCTTTATGACGCCAATTTATCAATCTTCAACGCAAATTCTTGTGAACCAGAAGAAGCAAGAAGGAGCAACTCTGCAAATCAGTGACGTACAAACCAATGTTCAATTAACAAATACATATAAGGTAATCATTAAAAGTCCAGTTATTTTAGATCAAGTGAAAGACAAACTGAAGTTAAATACAGGAGCGCAAGATTTAACACAGAAGATTGACGTTGCAAATGAGAAAGATTCACAAGTCATTTCTGTTACAGCGCAAGATAAAGATCCGAAAGTAGCACGCGATATTGCGAACACAACAGCAGAAGTGTTTCAAACTGAAGTAGCAAAAATTATGAGTGTCGATAACATAACTGTATTATCGAAAGCAGAAGTAGTAGAGCATCAATCACCAATTAAGCCGCGCCCAACGTTAAACATTGCAATTGCCTTTGTTGTTGGATTCATGGCTTCTATCGGTCTTGCATTCTTACTAGAATACTTAGATAACACATTGAAAAAAGAAGAGGATATTGAGGATTTACTTGGCTTACCTGTATTAGGGATTGTAGCTCGTATGGATGAAGAAGAAAAAGAATCAAAAGCATATGGAGCAGCGAAGAAAGTGAGAGGACATTCCATTGGTTCTTAATGCTATCAACGCATCGCATATAGCCAGTCAGAGCAAAAAGAATGAAGGGGCTTCTTACTACAGTACAAACAAAAGAGGTGTGTGCTCTGTACACATCTCTTCCAAGCTGATTAAACATATTTACATATATGAATGTTAATATAATAATGTATAAATTTGGAAAGGAAGAAAAGCATGATTGATTTGCATTGTCACATTTTACCGGGTGTTGATGACGGACCACAGACCGTAACAGAAAGCATCGCAATGGCAAAGCAAGCTGTCGCAGAAGGAATTCATACCATCGTCGCCACTCCCCATCATCAAAATGGAGTATATGTCAACAAACGGACAGAGATTCTTAACCTAGTAAAACATTTTAATGTGATATTAAGAGAAAGTGATGTTAAATTGAAGGTTTTACCAGGCCAAGAAATTCGTTTATACGGTGATTTGCTAATAGACTACGAAACGCATCAAATTGTCACATTAAATGAAACGAATACATACATATTTATTGAATTTCCATCCAATCACGTACCACGCTATGCAGAACAAATGCTGTACGAATTACGAATGAAGGGATTAATCCCTATCATTGTTCACCCAGAGCGCAATGCACAGTTCATTGAGCGACCTGATCAGTTATACAATTTCGTCAGTAAGGGAGTACTCACTCAAGTAACGGCAGGAAGCTTACTTGGTAACTTCGGAAAGAAAATCAAAAAGTTTTCACTGCAACTCATCGAATATAACTTAACGCATATGATCGCATCTGATGCTCATAACACGACAACAAGGGCATTTCACCTCCAAGATGGCTATGATGTCATCGGAAAAGAATTTGGCACCAGTATACTCATGAACTTCAAAGAAAATCCATATTTGATTATCAGTGGTAATTCTATTTATAAAGAAAGTCCAGAACGCATTCGCCGAAAAAAACTATTCGGCATGTTTTAACGTATCGTTTGGTGATGTCTCCTAACCATTATCAACGGAGGCACTCAGTTGTGCTGTGAATAGAAATATCTTAATGATGACAGTAGAAGGTGAATTTCTAGTGAAAAAGGGTAATCATTTTATTTTTCTTGCTGAAAGGGGAGATTGCTATGGCAATACTTGTAACAGGCGGAGCGGGGTACATTGGTAGTCACACATGTGTAGAACTATTAAATGGTGGATATGAAATTGTAGTGGTGGACAATCTTTCTAATAGTTCAGTAGAGTCGTTAAAGCGGGTCAAAGAAATAACAGAACAACCATTTAAGGTTTATAATGAGAACCTGCTAAATCGTGAGGCCATTGATGAGATTTTTAAGGAGAATGATATTGAAGCAGTGATCCATTTTGCTGGTCTAAAAGCTGTAGGAGAGTCAGTCGCAATTCCGCTTACATATTATCATAACAACATAACAAGTACGTTAATTCTATGTGATGTGATGCAGAAGCATAATGTGAAAAACATGATTTTCAGTTCATCTGCAACGGTGTATGGTGTCCCGGAAACATCACCAATTACAGAAGATTTTCCTTTAAGCGCTACCAATCCATATGGTCAAACGAAAGTAATGATTGAACAAATATTGCGCGATGTTGCTGTATCTGATTCCGAGTGGAGCATTGCATTGCTTCGTTACTTTAATCCGTTTGGAGCACATGAAAGCGGCCGTATTGGAGAAAATCCAAATGGGATTCCAAACAATTTAATGCCGTATGTAACGCAAGTAGCTGTTGGGAAGTTAGAAGAGTTAAGTATATTTGGTAGTGACTATCCAACAAAAGATGGTACAGGTGTACGAGATTATATTCATGTTGTTGATCTTGCAAATGGACACGTAAAAGCTCTTGAAAAGGTTTTACGGACAACGGGAGTAGAGGCGTATAATCTTGGTACAGGTAATGGGTATAGTGTATTAGAAATGGTACAAGCATTTGAGAAAGTGTCAGGGAAAACAATTCCTTATAAGTTTACAGAGAGACGTCCTGGAGATGTTGCGGTATGTTTTGCGGATTCTTCAAAAGCAGAAAGAGAATTAGGCTGGAAAGCAAAGCGGGGGCTTGAAGAAATGTGTGCGGATTCATGGAGATGGCAGTCGAATAATGAGAACGGTTATAAAGAGGAGCTGTTTGTTAGGGGAAATATATGATCCAGCAAATTGTTCTTTTTTAATACGATCATTATTTATGGTGCTGCTATGTAAAAGACCAGACTCACCAAGTTTTATTTAATGAACTAAGAGAACACCTTAGACTATCTAAGAAGTAATATGAAAAGAAGCTGCTCAAAAGTTTTACTTTTAGGCAGCTTCTTTTTTGTATTACTATTTGTGATTTAGTTCATAAAATACTGTGAAACAACTTGGTTCAGTTGTCCTTTGTCTATTACCAATTCATCGTTATTATTCTTTAAAATATCATCATACATGGTCTTCCACTCTCCGCCAATTTGATGATATTGCAATTGTTTGGCTGGATCAAAGTCTTTTACAGCCAGTCCTAAGCTCAACATATCTGTTGTCGTCATGTTGGATGCGATTAAGAAGTTTGGAATTTGCTTTACAAGTGTTGGGATTTTTGTCACGTTTGATGGTTGCAGAACCTTCTTTGCGATTCCTACCAATGCTTCTTCTTGTAATCTTTGGCGGTCATATTCACCATTTTTAAGAGAGTAGCGTTCATGTACAAGCTCTGTTACCATTTTGCCATCCGCTGCTTGTGTGCCGGCATCTACCACTTTATTGAAATCTTCTGGGTACCAAGGGTGTGAGAGCTTTACATCAAACGGCACGTTCATTTCAATGCCACCAATAGCATCTACCATTCCTTGCAAGCCTTGGTAGTTTGTTTCTACGTAGTAATTAATGGGCACGTTTGTTAATTCGGTGATGGCTTTTATTGCAGCTTCTACCCCTTTTTGCGGACCTTCTGTTGCTTGCTTGATGTATTGAACGCTTGTTAATTTTGTATAGCCGTAGTTGTCAAGGTGCACGCGCGTATCACGCGGAATGCTCATTGCGTGGTATTCTTTTTTATTTAAATCAACATGGACGATCATCATGGAATCGGAATGACCGATAGTTTCACCTTCTCGTTCATCCGAACCCATTAATAAAATGTTAAAGGCAACGTTTTGTGCTTTTGTGTTTTGACTTGAATCTGCTTTTTTAGTAGGATTGGAATTTACTACAGGAACAGTTTTGAAATGGTTCTTAGGCTGCAATTGTTTGTAGGCATAAGCACCTGCTCCTACAGCAATGATGATTACTGCTAGTAAGCTGAATCCAATAATTTTGCCTAGTTTCTTTCCTGTTTTCATAGAATCCCCCATTATTTTTTCGTTATCTAGATATGTAAAAAAATTGCAGGATGTATATAAAATAATTTTACTATATAATGAAGGAATTTTTCTATATAATTTTCTGATTTTTTAAACTATTATCGATGTATGAGAGAATAGCCTGCCTTTTTATATAAAATCACGCATACATATTCTAGCAATAATAAATAGGTTGCGATGAGAATCTGAAACATTTTAGATGATTTTATGAAATTTAGAATTTGATACATGCTTGTTTACATATGCTGAATTACGGAGTCAAATAGCAGTATGCTTATGGTTATTTTAGTCAATTATACAAGAGAGGGAATAGCCTTGATACAGGGCACGTTGCTTGCTTGAAATAAATGAGTTGATTGTAAAGAACGTATTCATCAAACAACTCGTTAAGGAACATGATTGATAGGCTGAAGGCTTTATGTAGGAAATCAATAGTATTCAATTTATTGGTGCGAAAGTGGCGTAATAAAATACTAAAATGTGACATGTTATGACGAATGAGGATTTATAATAGCCTGTCAATTGAAAGGGGAGAAGGCACAAAAGATGAAAAAGAAAATTCTATTCTGGATTTTTGGTATCGTAGGTGTTCTAGTAGTTGCAGGCGGGGCATACGCTTATCATATTTATTCTTCTGTTTCTAGTACGTTAGAGCAAGTACATAAGCCACTAGATCGTGATAAGTCTGAAAAGCGTGAAGAAAAAGTAGATGTAGTAAATCACAAGCCTATTTCTATTCTATTACTGGGCAGTGACCAGCGAACAGATGAGGTTGGACGTTCAGATTCTTTAATGCTATTTACTTTAAACCCAAAGACAAAGTCGATGAAAATCGTAAGTATTCCACGTGACTCGTATACAGAAATCATTGGTAAGGGGAAGAAAGATAAGATTAACCATGCATATGCATTTGGCGGAGTTGACATGGCTTTGAAAACAGTAGAAAGTTTTCTTGATGTTCCGGTTGATTATTATATTGAAGTAAATATGGCTGGGTTTAAAGATATTGTTGATGCTGTTGATGGTGTAGATGTTTACAATGACCTAGAATTTACATCAGATGGTACACATTTTGCAAAAGGTGATATTCATCTAAATGGTGATATGGCTTTAAAATATACGCGTATGCGCTACGAAGACCCACGCGGTGATTTCGGTCGTCAAATGCGTCAACGTCAAGTCATTCAAGCTGTAATTAAAAAAGGTGCAAATGTTTCTTCCCTTGCAAACTATGGCAGTGTCTTACAAGCCATTCAAAAGAATATAAAGACAAGCTTAACGCAGGAGCAAATGTTTGATATTCAAAAGAATTATAAAGATGTTCGTCAAAATGTTGAAGAGGTCCAAATTCCTGGTGATGGCCATAAGGCTGAGGATGGAATCTGGTACTATTTTGTAACAGATCAAACACGCAAAGATATCTCTAATAAATTAAGAGAAAATCTTGAATTACCAAAGAAGTAATTTTTCAACCCAACTACTCACATAGTAGTTGGGCTTATTTTTGTACCAATATTATGTAGCATAAGATGAATAATGGGGTGAATACATGGATAAGAGAATTTGGTTTGTGTTTTTGATTTTTGTATTGTTTATTGCTTCTGTTGTGAGCGGTAAGATGTATTGGAATAAGAAGGTTGCAAAGGCGACGAAGCAAGAAACGAGTACAAAAGAGGAAGCTGCGAAGAAACCAGAGACAAAGGTGTCCTTTAATGAAGGGTATGCGAAGAATTTACCAACTGCGGTGAAAGAGAAGCTGAAGAAAGCAGTTAATGAGAAGAAAGTGGTGAATCTCGTGATTGTTGGAGATGAAGCGGCGTCTGCAAGCCCGGATGCTTGGCCAGAGAAGGTAAAGGCGAATTTAAATGCAAATTATGGTCAAGGCCTTTGGAATGTAATAGTTCAAGAGTATAAGGGAGAAAGTACAGAAGACCTCATTGCAAAGAGCAGAGCGAAAGAAATTGCTGATCTAAAGCCAGATATTGTATTATTTGAGCCGCCTTTTATCACAGATAATAAAAAGATTGGTAATGGTAATTCTGTCGCAAATGCACAAAATTTTATAGGGGCATTGCAAGCAAGTGCAAAGGATGCAACGATTATGATTCAACCGCCAAATCCAGTGTATAATGCGAAGGAGTATCCGACATTTGTTGCTGCTTTGAAACAGTTTGCGGAGCAAGGCGGTTATACATATATCAATCATTGGGAAGTATGGCCTGATCCAACGACAAAGGATATCTTACCATATTTACAAGATGAGTTTGGTTTCCCAAATGCGAAAGGTCAAGAGCTTTGGGCACAGTATGTGACGAATTATTTTGTAGCAAAATCATAGAAAGCAGGGAAAGTCATTTTAGTGTACCTAAAGTGACTTTTTTTGTTTCAAAAATCTAAAATTTAAGAGGGAATGCTAATTTATATTATAAATTTTAGGGAGAACCAATAGTGGATAGAGGGCTTTTCTGGAATTCCTCATTTTAATCAAACGTTTGTTTAAACTATATACCTTCTATATAATTTCCTCGCTATATTAAGTATTTTCAATGTTTTTACAATCCTAATATTTCCTTTACAAAAGATTTACATAGTAGCCCATCGGTGATAATATAATTAATGTATTCAAAAATTGAACGCATTTTTAATGTTGGAGGCTATCGGTATGCAACATGTGTTAAATATATTAGAGATTATTAATAAAGAGCCGCAGATGAGTCAGAAGAAGATCGCGGAGCGTTGTCATATTTCGGTTGGTAAAGTGAATTATATTATGAATGATTTAACGGAAAAAGAGATGATTTATAGCGAGAAGTCTGGTAAGCGTATGAGCTATTATTTGCATGAGAAAGGGATTGCGCTTTTACAGAAGGAGCTTGCAGCGTTTCAAGGAAAGAAGATTCGCATGCATCAGCAGCAAGGTCATAAGAAAGTGACGCAAGCGGTTATTTTGGCAGCTGGGAATCGAAAAGAAATCGGGAAACCATCTTGTTTGTTAGAGGTTGGGGAGCAAATCCTTCTTGATCGTCATTTAGATGTACTGCAAAATAACGGAATTGAAAAGGTTGTTATTGTGACAGGGTATCAGCCAGAAGCATTTGAGAACTGGGTGAATCATAGCGGTGTGCATTTCACAGAGAACCATAAGTATAAGTGGACGGGATCGATGGCATCGCTTGCTTGCGTGAGTGAATTGATTACAGATGATTTCTTATTAATTGAAGATGATATTGTTATTGAAGAGCGCGCGATTTCACAAGTGCTGCAATACCCAGAACGTGATTGCGTATTAATTACAAGTGAAAGCGGCTCTGGTGATGAGGCGTTCGTTGAGATTCAGAACGGACATTTGTATAAGATTTCAAAGGATATTCATCAGTTAAACCGTATTGATGGCGAGATGATTGGTGTTTCGAAAATTTCTTATGATGTGTTCGCGAAGATGTTAGAGACATTTCGTCATAATAAAAACTCGTATGTGAACTATGAGTATTTACTTCTTGATGTTGCGAGAACGTATGATATCGGATATGTGAAGCTGCAAAGTGTTGTGTGGGCAGAAATTGATACGAATGAGCAATATGAACATGTGCAAAATAAAGTGTACCATCAGTTGAAGCGAAAGGAAGCGGAGTTTAAGGAGAAACAAATTAAACGTCACGTTGCAGAAGCGCTTCAAATTTCACCAGAAGAGGTGTCGGATATTCAGCCGTTTGGCGGGATGACAAATACAAACTTTAAAGTGCGGGCATTGGAGAAGGAGTATGTACTTCGTATTCCAGGAAGCGGCACGGAAGAGATGATTAGTCGCCATGATGAGATGGTGAATTCGAATGTAGCAAGCGAACTTGGCATTGATGCGGCGCTTCTTTACTTTAATGAAGAAACAGGCGTAAAAGTAGCGGAGTTAATTCCGAATGCGGAAACGTTAAATCCGAAAACAGCGAAGCGCAGTGATAATATGCAGTTAACAGCGGCTGTGCTAAAACAGCTACATACATCTGGTGCTGTGATGCACAATACGTTTAATGTATTTGAGAAGATGGCACATTATGAAGGGTTATTACAGAAAGTAAATGGTCGTAATTTCGATGATTATGAAGAAGTAAAGCGCGCTGTGATGAAGCTAAAAGCGATGTATGAAGAGATGAATGTTACATTGACAGCTTGTCATAATGATACGGTTCCTGAGAACTTCGTGAAGAGCGGAGAAGAGAAGATTTATTTAATTGACTGGGAATACGGCGGTATGAACGATCCAATGTGGGATTTAGCAGCGCATAGCTTAGAGTGCGATTTCTCACCAGAAGAGGAAGAGTTATTTTTAGATTACTATTTTAATGGAAATGTAGAAGAAGAGCATAAGACGCGTATTTTAATGAATAAAATCTTCCAAGATTTCTTATGGAGCATTTGGACGAATATTAAAGAAGCGAAGGGCAGCGATTTCGGTACGTATGGTATCGACCGCTATAACCGTGCGAAGAAACATATACAAATCTTTTATGGAGCATAATGGAGGGGGAACATCATGGGGATAAAGCGAAGTAAAGGCGCATTTTATGGATTGTTTTCTGGGTTCGCTTGGGCTTTGGATACAGTTTTAATTGGAATTGTGTTATCATCACAATTGATGATGGCAACGGAGCAAGTGGTTTTTCTTGCACCGCTAGTAAGTACGTTTTTACATGATTTTATGTCCAGTCTTTGGATGATGCTGTATATGGCGATGAAAGGACAATTGAAGACAGCCCTTTCGAAGTTGAAAACGAGAAGCGGCCGCTTCGTTATACTTGGCGCACTTATGGGCGGACCGATTGGGATGACGTTTTATGTATTAGCTGTTAAATATATTGGTGCTTCCTATACGGCAGCGATTTCGGCTGTCTATCCAGCTATTGGTGCATTTTTAGCGTTTATTTTCTTGAAGGATCGCCTTCGTTTATCGAACTGGTTCGGATTGTTAATTAGTATCGTATTTATTATTATTCTTGGGTTTACTGGTGATGGCTTTACGTCAGACAATTATATGTTAGGATTTATCTTTGCATTAATTTGTACCGTTGGCTGGGGCCTTGAGTGTGTCATTTGTGCCTACGGTATGAAAGATGAAGAAGTATCACCGGAAGAAGCGCTGCAAATTCGTCAGCTTGTGTCAGCAACGACGTACGGTCTTGTGATTTTACCGGCATTTGGCGGTCATTTCTTAACAAAGGGAGTCATCATGAGTGCAGAGTTTATTTTAATTCTGTTCATTGCATTAGTCGGAACAGCATCATATGTGTTCTATTACAAAGCGATTCATGAAATTGGTCCAACAAGAGCGATGGCGCTGAATATTACGTATTCTGCCTGGGCAGTTGTCATTTCAATGGTAGCGCTTGGATCACCGTTTTCGTGGAAGCTTATTATTTGCTGCGTAGCGATTTTGATCGGATCAATCTTAACGGTAGCAAATCCAAATGAATTTATGAAATCAAAGAAATATCGAGGTGAAACAGCATGAGAGCCATTCTTTTAGCTGCTGGTATGGGGACGCGCCTGCGCCCATTAACATTAACAACGCCAAAGTCGCTAGTAGAGGTGAACGGAAAACCAATGCTAGAGAGACAAATTGAGTATTTACAAGAAAAAGGCGTAGAAGAAATTATTGTTGTAACAGGTTATTTAGCAGAGAAGTTCGATTATCTTGTGGAGAAATATAACGTCAAGCTTGTGCATAATGATAAGTACGATGTGTACAATAATATTTATACGATGTACTTAGTACGTGACTATTTAGCAGATGCATATGTGATGGATGCAGATGTGTATTTACATCGCAATATCTTTATTGAAAACCCAGAGTCATCCTTGTACTTTAGTGCGAAGAAGAGTGAATTCCATAATGAATGGATTATTAAGCACGATAAAGATCGCAAAGTATATGACATTGAAATTGGCGATGGTGATAATGACTACATCTTATGTGGTATTTCCTATTGGTCAGAAGAAGACGGCGCATATATTGTGAAGAAATTAGAAGAAGTAGTTGCGCACGGCGATTTCAGCGAGCTGTACTGGGATAATATCGTGAAAGATAATATTCAAAGCTTAAATGTTCATTTATACAAAATTGGCAGCAATGACAGCTTTGAAATTGATTCTGTGCAGGATTTAGAGAAAGTAGAAGAAGCGATTGCTTGTTTAGTATAGTATAGGAAAGAAAAGCCGGTTTCTCAGAAGGAGAAATCGGCTTATTTTGTATTTTCTTCTGTAAATTGCAGGTTCCCCATATGAATGCGGCGCTCGCTTTCTGCTGGCGGCTTCATATAATCACCATACAACAGTGTTAAGTATTGATGCGTATCGCTTGGCACTTGGAACCATTTTTCTTCAAAGATTCCTTTTTGAAGCGGGAAGATTTTATCAACCTCGAAATAGGCCCAGCCGAAGAATGGTGTCTCTACGCCGTATGTGACAATGTTGGATTTCTTGGTGAATTTCGCATATATTTTTTGAACCTGCATGTTGTTAATTGTGCGGCAAATGAAGTCTTTGACGCCGTTTATTTTCATTGGATATTCAAGTCGCGCTAAGCGATGAACAAACTTTTGAACTTTACTCGTTTCATGTACGTAATCAAACGGGAAAATATCAATGGAAAGTCCTTTTCGCTTCACGCCGTCCCAATCAATCCATTCAAATCCATCTAAATAAATAAGTTTCAGCCAGTTATGTTTTCCTTGCGTGTTTTCTTCTACGGTTTCTACTTTGAACGGCTCAGGTAAGTTTGCAGCAACAACGTTCATAAAGCGTTCATAGTCTTCGCGCAGCATAGCAATATCTGCATCATCGTCCCACGGGATAAATCCTTTATGTCTTGCTGATCCAAGCAGTGTGCCGTCTGTCAGCCAGTACGGAATTTGATGTGCTTCGCAAATATCGTGAAGCGCGACCATCATCTCGAGCATAAGACCTTGCGCTTGTTTCAGCGGATCTTTTTCAACTGTATACAACCTATGTCCCTCCATTATCCGAAAGCTCTCTATATATATGTTTCGACAAAAATCTAGTTTATATCTACAAGAAGTGTAACGCAAATGCAAATTCTTATGCAACAGAAAGAAGAAATTGCAGATTTTTGTGTTATTTTGTCATTAATCAAACGTTTGTTTAAGAAAATAAGAGAGGGAATGTAAGAAACTTTGGTGGGAGGCTTGTTTTATGTGAAAATATGGTAAAATAAAAATTTCAAAAAATAAAAGTATTTGTTACAATTATAATGGAAATGTCAAACTATGTAATAGAAATTTGCGAAATGTCAGATGTCTGTTGATAGTTTTTGGAAATATTTATATAATTTTATTATATAAATAAATTAAATAAAAGGAGAAAAAATATGTTACCAGATACCGTTCATACCCCGAACAAGAATAAGAAGAAAAAGTGGATTGTGATAGGAATTATTGCCCTTATTGTAATCGTTGCTGCTGCAAATATTTTCATTATACAGAATAAGAAAAAAGGCAGTGCAGCAGATATTAAGTTTGCAAAAGTAGCAGAACGTCAGCTGAATAATACAAAGTTAGTTTCCGGTCAAGTAAAACCAGGGAATATTGAAAGCTTCTATGCAGATATGACAAAAGGAAAAGTGAAAGATATTGCTGTAAAAGAAGGGCAAGAAGTGAAAAAAGGGGACAAGCTGTTCTCTTATGATAATGAAGAAATTAACCTGCAAATGAAACAAGCAGAAATTGATCAAAAAATGGCTTCTATGCGCTCTGATCAAGGAAAGAAAAAAATAGATTCATTGAAACAAGATATTAAAAAAGCGAAGGATAGCGGAGCAGGGAAAGCAGTACTTGAGCCGTTAGAATCGCAATTAAGTGAACTTGAAATGACGCAAAAAACAGCAGATCTTGAAAAGGAAAAAGGAAATCTTCACATGGACGAGCTGAAGAAAAAACAAGGTGAACTTACGATTTATAGTAATTTTGCTGGTGTTGTGCAAAAGCTTGATAAAGATGCAACGCAAGGTTCCGCGCAAGCAATGGGTGGCCAAGGAAAGCCATTTTTACAAATCGCCTCTAAAGATCCGTTCCAAGTCCAAGGAACATTAACTGAACTGCAAAAATCACAAATTCAAAAAGATCAAACTATTACAGTGACAGCAAAAGCAGCGCCAAAGAAAAAATGGACTGGAAAAATTACTGAAGTAAGCGAATATCCAACAAGTGCTGACGTCAATGCACAAGCTATGGCAGGCGGAGAAGCAGGACAAAATATGTCTTATTATACATATAAAGCAACGCTCGATACACAAGATGGATTATCACCAGGATATCATGTATCACTGCAAGTAAATTTAGAGAATAAGAAAATGGTTGCAGTTCCTAGTAAAAGTATCGTAGCGGAAAAAGAGGATGCATTTGTGTATGTAGAAGATAAAGGAAAGCTTCGCAAGCAAATGGTGAAGAAAGGTTCAAGTGACGGAGATTGGGTGGAAGTGCTTGAAGGCGTAACAGTAGGACAAAAGGTGGTTGAAAATCCTTCCGATAAAGTGTTTGACGGAATGGAAGTGAAGAAAAAATGATTACTTTAAACAATATTTCTAAAACGTATTATCAGGGGAGCTTAGCTGTACCTATTTTACATGATATTGGTTTGAAGATTGATAGCGGTGAGTTCGTTTCTATTATGGGTCCGTCTGGATCGGGGAAATCGACGCTTATGAATATTATCGGTTGTCTCGATCGTCCAACAGAAGGCGAATATATCCTGAATGACGTGAATATTTTAACAGCAGATGAGTCAAAGTTGGCACTCATTCGAAATGAATATATCGGCTTTGTGTTTCAGCATTTTAATTTATTGCCTCGTCTTTCGGCGGTGGAAAATGTGGAGTTGCCTCTTATATATGGTGGTGTGAAGAAAGCAGAGCGCCGCGAAAGAGCATTAGAGGCATTAGGAAAGGTTGGATTAGCAGATCGCGTGCATCACTTGCCAAATGAATTGTCAGGCGGACAAAAGCAGCGTGTGGCAATTGCACGTGCGATTGCCAATAGTCCAACATTTATTATGGCCGATGAACCAACAGGTGCGCTCGATACAAAATCGGGTGAACAAGTTATGAATATTTTCACCCAGCTAAACAAAGAAGGTACAACGATTGTAATGGTTACGCATGAAGAGGAAGTAGCAGCGTATTCATCCCGTCGCATTGTGCTTAGAGATGGAAGAATTACAGAAGATAGAAGGTGTGCCGTATGAGTTTACTAGATAGTATAAAAATTGCACTTTCTTCTATTCTAGCTCATAAGTTACGCTCGGCACTGACGATGCTTGGGATTATTATCGGTGTTGGTTCTATTATTACTGTCGTTGCCATCGGACAAGGCGGGGAAGCGATGCTGAAGTCGCAATTTGCCGGTATAGGTAATAATGTCATTCCGCTTCAATTTCATACGGATATCGATGATCCATTTGCAGCAGGAATGGGACAACGTCCTGAATTAACAGACGAAGATATTTTTGAACTGAAACAATTGCCAGAGATTGCTCATGTTGTTACGACAAATTCAGGTATGGAACCGCTTGATATTAATGATAAAAAGGATATGACAAATGTTATCGGACTTGATAGTGAATATTTTGCGGTGAATAAAATTAAGTTGATCGAAGGCCGCTCTTTAAATGAAGCAGATGTCGAGCATGGCAATAACGTTGCAATGATTAGTACGAAAGCAAAGGATACGTTTTATCCGAAAGAAAATCCTGTTGGGAAAATTATTGAAGTAAAGGGACAGCCGCTGCAAATTATCGGAGTGTATAAATCTGATAATGAATTTATGGGCATGGGAATGTCAGAAATGTTGATTCCGATTTCTCTTTGGCCAACGTTATATGGAAAAAGTGAAATTCAAAATATTGCGGTGCAAGCAAAAAATGTTGATCAATTAGAAGAAGCAGGGAAAAAAGCAATTGGCGTTTTAAACGACCGAAAACCAAATGATATTCCTGGTAAATATGAAGTAGTTGATCTTGAGAAAATGAAAGCAAGCATCTCGAAAGTAACAAGCATTATGACGATGATTATCGGCGGTATTGCGGGTATTTCCCTTGTCGTTGGCGGTATTGGCGTTATGAATATTATGCTCGTATCTGTTACAGAGCGTACGCGTGAAATTGGTGTTCGTAAAGCGCTCGGTGCAACGCGCGGGAAAATCTTGCTTCAATTCTTAATCGAGGCTGTGATGTTAACACTTCTTGGCGGTTTGATTGGAATTGGCCTTGGATACGGAGGCGCTTATATCGTTTCTACCTTTGCGAAATGGCCGCCGCTTGTGTCATGGGAAGTCGTGCTTGGCGGCGTTCTATTCTCGATGACGCTCGGTATTATTTTCGGATTAATTCCAGCAAACAAAGCAGCAAAACTCGATCCAATCGAAGCGCTGCGTTATGAATAACAGAAGACTCTTGGATATTTCTTTATAACCCCCAGTTCTGGTGGGTGGTTAATTCCTATTTATAAAGTGAAACTTCCGTCAGTGGGGGGGGCTTTATCTCCCACTGATGGTTAGTTGAACCAATCGGGCGCATGCCAGCAGTTATCCCCCGCCTATCTTCATTGCTGTTCTCAATCTTAGAGTGGGGGTCTTACTGCCCGTTAATGCGGGATAAAAGTAGGGATTACCCACCCGTTAGAACGGGTATGAAAATAAAGGAGGTTTTTTTATGGAACCAAATATAAATACGCAAAAGGTAAGCGGCGAGAAGCCATCATTATTTGGAATCATTACATCACCAGCACTGCAGTTTGAAAGAATGAAGAACAGCAATGCGGTTTGGGGTGTATTTTGGCTATTAGCTGTATTAGCTGGGATTGTTGCTGTACTTGGTGTGTATGCTTATTCTCAATCGCCAGAGGGAATTCAAGCGAATGCAAAGCTCGGTGCTGCAGCTCCGCCACTAGCTGTAAGTTTAGGTATAGGATTTGTTTTTGGCTTAATTGGTATGATAATTGGATTCTTTATTAGTGCAGCCGTGTATAAAGTATTGATGATGTTTATGGGCAATGATACATCTTATAAGAAATTATTAACAATTGTTGTGTATACAAGCTTTATTACATTGATTGGTTTACTTGTAAATTATATTTTAGCTATGGTGCTTGGCGGAACGGGTAAAGAAATGTATACAGGTTTAGGACCAATATTTTCTTCTACCGGTGGTATTGTGCATGGCATTGCAAAATCATTTGAAGTCTTCACAATTTGGGGATTGGTTGTAACAGGCTTAGGATTACAGGTTACAGCTGGTTTAAGCAAGAAACAAGCTACGATTCTTGTTATTATTTTCTTTATTCTATCATTGGGATTTGGAGCGCTTGGCGGTTTAGTTCCAACGATGAAGTAAATAAGTAATATTAGCGGAAACGGCTTGAGATATTAAATATATATAAGGGTAGTTAATTATCGAAAAATAAAGCTTGTATCTTTGATTACTAAGTAATCAAAGATACAAGCTATGTTTATTGTGTACTCCTTCTTAAAATAAAGTTCGATTATTTATAATAAAGATAGATAATTTGTAATGAAGATTGATAAAAGAACCTGTGTTGATATTATCTTAGGGCCATCCAAATTGCGTGACCTTATTGATAAAAATAAATGAGTTAATCATTAGATACTTTTATTGAAAGGAGAAAGAATTATGTTTCTAATAGCATATTTGCCTATTTTTCTGTACTTATTATTAGAATTTTATAGAAGTTCACCTGTTAAAGAAGAAAAACAAAATCGTGGTTCTAGTTTTTTTATCGGAGTAGTTTTAGCCTTGATGTTAACCATTCCAGAGATTATGTATTTCTTTACAATAAATAAGGTTAATTCATTTCTGTTTTTTGGTGTTATTGTCGAGCTAATTGGTGTATGGATTAGATTTTCTTCAATGAAAACATTCGGGCGATTTTACAGTAGGAACGTCGGAATGCAGGGGGAACATAAGTTAATTCAAGGCGGTCTGTATAAATATATTCGCCATCCTGGTTATTTAGGTTCTTTTCTGACCTTTTTAGGGTTTGCTATATCTTCATCTTCGTTCATTGCCATTATCATAAATATCTTTTTATTTTTCCTTGCGTATTCGTATCGTATAAAAATTGAAGAGAGAACTCTTGTTACACTATTTGGTGAAAAATATAAACAATATCAGTCCAAGGATTGGATAATCATTCCATTTATATACTAGAAATTATAGGAGAAAATTCAAGATTAGTTACTAAAGTCATTTTGCCTTATTCAGCTAACGGGTGCGTTAGTTCCAGAAAAAATAAGCTGATTCATATCTGTTGTTCTAATTTTCGTTATTCCACTAAGGGACCATTTAATTGAATCAATCTAACCATTTCTAGAGGAAACGGTTAGATTGATCAGAGAAAGTTTATTCACTCGTATTTCTTTAAAATAATAGCTGCATTATGACCTCCGAAACCAAATGAGTTAGATAGACCCGTATTTATTTTCACTTGGCGAGCAACAGATGGTACATAATCTAGATCACATAATGGATCAGGATTTTCTAAGTTAATTGTTGGAGGAACTATCCCTTCCTTTAAGCTCATTGCTAAAGCAATTGCTTCAACTCCACCAGCTGCTCCTAACATGTGACCAAGCATAGATTTATTAGCTGTTACTGGAATCTGATAAGCTTGTTTTCCAAACAGTTGCTTAATAGCCATCGTTTCAGAGATGTCCCCCACTTTTGTACTTGTTGCATGGGCACTAATAACATCAATTTCTTCAGGCGATATATTGGCATTTTTTACAGCTGATTTCATTGCAAGATAGGCACCTTTACCTTCCGGATGTGTAGCTACGATATGGTGTGCATCTGAACTTGCACCATATCCAATGACCTCTGCATAAATCTTTGCCTCTCTACGTAAAGCATGAGATAAAGATTCTAAGATTAGAATTCCAGCTCCTTCTGACATGACAAATCCATCTCGATTTTCATCAAATGGACGACTAGCTTTAGTGGGATCATCGTTTCTTGTTGATAATGCTGTAGCATTACCAAAGCTTGCTATTGATAAGTCTGTTATAGCTGCCTCTGTTCCACCCGCAAACACAACGTCAACTTCTCCAGAACGAATTAGTCTAAAGGCTTCTCCGATAGCTGTATTTCCAATTGCACAAGCAGAAACAGGCGACATAGAAGGTCCCATCGCGTTCCACTTGATACTAATTTGTGCTGCAGCAGCATTAGAAATCATGGCAGGTACTAGGGTCGGGCTGACTCTTCTTGGCCCCTTCTGCCTAAGCGCATCAATATTTTCAATTAAGGTTTCAATTCCCCCTATACCTGAACCTACGTATACGCCTAACCTTTCTACATCTATACGATCAAGGTCTAACTCAGAATCTGTCCAAGCTTGTTCAGCTGCAGCCAAAGCAAATTGAGAAAAGCGAGCTAAACGTCTTGCTTCGTTTTTTCCTAAAACTTTATCTGCATCAAAATCTTGGACGATACCTGCAATTTTTGTCTTATGATTAGTAATATCAAATGTATCAATAGTGGATATACCAGATTCCCCGTTAATCAGATTGTTCCAAAATGTTTTGATGTTGTTTCCTATAGGAGACACTACCCCCATACCGGTAATCACAACTCTTTCCATTTTTCATCCCTCCAAATCAATAATTTACTTGTATTTTACATTTCTTTTATCCTATTACAAGGGATAGTTTATCCTGGTATAATTACTACTAGGTTAAATGGATAAGATAAGGAGTTTAAAAATGAATAATAAAACTAGGCTTGAAGCTCTGTCGACATTCTTAAAAGCTAAGCGTGCCCAAATTAAGCCAGAGTCTATTGGTTTGCCTGCCGGAATCCGGAGAAGGACACCTGGGTTACGAAGAGAAGAAGTTGCACAATTAGCAGGTGTAAGTACCACTTGGTATACATGGCTAGAGCAAGGAAGAGATATAAAAGTTTCTTCAATCGTACTTGATTGTATTTCTACAGCTCTCCAATTAAATAATGATGAAAGAGACTACTTATATGACCTGGCATTAGAGGCAAAACCAGAAATTACCCATCAAAAAAAGGATCAATCAGAGCTTAGCCCTTCTTTAAAGCGAATACTAGCTGAATTAATATATTGTCCGACTATCATTACGGATCGACATTGCCATATTGTGGGCTGGAATGCTGCAGCTGCTCATGTTTTTTTAGATTTTGAACAAATACCGAATGATCAAAGAAATTTGATTCGTTTAGTGTTCACTAGAAAGGAATTAAAAGCATTGGCCGTCAATTGGGAACATTTTGCGAAAGGTTTTCTTGCTATTTTCCGTACCTATTATGGACACTATTTAGGCGATGAATGGTACAACCAATTTATTAAAGAAATGGGTCATTCACATTCAGAATTCCAAGATTTATGGCAAGAAAGTCAAGTGAGTAAGGCTCCAGAAGTGGTAATTGAATTTAGACATGCTAAAGCAGGCAAAATGTTGTTTAATTTAACTTCTCTTCAAGTTCAAGGTGATATGGATTTACGGTGCAGTATCTATACACCAGTAGAGGAAACAGATACAGAAAATAAGCTAAAGCGATTAATGAAGAAGGTTTCCGTTGGAAGTTAATAAAGTAATTTCATTACACTAGCGAAATGATACTGATTACTGAACGTAGTTAGTATTCCTTATGGGAAAAAGAGTTAACTTTACTGGTGCCCTCTTGTTCCACGGGCGGATGGCGTTAGTTGAAGAAAAATAAGCTAATTTGCATTCGTGTTTCTATTTTCGTTATTCCATTATAGGGCACGATTGTTGAACAACATAGGTAGAAATGATCAAACTTTTTTATAAAAACCAAACTTAAATCCGCTGGAGAAGAATCCATTTTGATCAATCTTTTTCAAAAAGGATAGTTTCCATCGATATATTGGTACCGAAGATAAAATTACTATGAATTTCAAATTTACCTAAGCAGAATTTCAAATACTGCTTAGGTAAATTTGAAATTCTATTTTTCTATCATGAAATGCAGTGCGGTGAAGGTTATACCATTTTCTTATAAGGTAAAGGTACCGCGGAATAACAAAGAGGCATGCCTTTTAGAAAAGGGCTGAACATGAAGCCAGTTACCTTTACAGAGGCAGTAGCATTGTATGAGAAGATGATTAGAAATCAAATGAAGAAGCTTTGTATTTACCGAGATTATGAAGAGTATTACCAATGCGGGCTTATTGCGCTTTGGCGGGCGTATGACAAATATGATGAAGAGAAGGGAAGTTTTCCAGCATATGCGCTTGTAACAGTGCGTGGTTATTTGCTAGAACGGTTAAAGAAGGAGCGCCGTTTTCAAGACCGGGAAACTTGCACGGAGCACAATATATTAGAAAATATAGGCGGTGAAGAGAAGCAAACGGAAGTGCTTGAATATATGAGTATGCTAGGGGCGAAAGAAAGATTTGTTTTGGTGGAACATTTCTACGGAGGAAAGAAGATGCATGAGATTGCAACTGAGCTGGGCATGACTTATCATCAAGCACGCTGGATATATCGGCAAGCGCTGAAAAAAATACGAGCGCATGCGGCAAAAGAATAAAATAAAAAGGAGGCAACATATGAGGTTGTCTCCTTTTTGTATATGTCCCGACTTTTGTCATCGTGTTTATCTCGCTACTCGTGGGCAGTAAGATATACTCATTACCATCAATGGAGAGGGGAGAAAGTTTCTACTGATGAAAATTTCATTTTATCTAGAAGGTTGAGCTTCGCTAAAATATGACCAGCTTTTATCCATTGAAGTTCCATTTGGCGGAAACTGATCGAGAACGTTTGTGTCGTGCCGTTACGGAAATAGACGTTTGTTTGCTGAAGCTCATGACGTTCAAGTTTTTCAATATGAGCGTAGAATAACCAGGAGCATGACCAAGATGAAGGTGATCTTGTAGGAATAGCGCAAATATAGTGCTGATGATCGATAGGGATTGGAATGTTCTGCTTAAATCGACAACAGTTTCGAATGGCTAATCGTTTTCCTTCATAAGTAGAGTAGTTTCTCATAAGACAACTTTCTTGAATGAGCTGTAGTGGTGTTTTTGCCGAGAAGAAGTTTCCTCGTGTGTCCAAAATTTTTGTCTGATAAAATGGATGAGCATATGGTTCCAGTGCCATTGTATGTGCTGAAATTTCATACCGATCAACTAATTCCAATGTGAATGCCTCCTCATATATCGTTATAATGGATTGTATTTCCAATTATAAAACTAAAATATAAAGATTAATTAAAATATTTGTAAATTTATGTTAAATATTGGATTGTAAATTTCTTTATCCCGCTATTTGTGGACAGTAAGCCTCTCGCTGATGGAAGTCTCACTTTCTAGCATTCAGGTTGTCTAATTTGCAATGAAATCTCATATAAATGAAAATAGAAGAGATAGGCGGTGAAGAAATATGAAATGGAAATATGTGTTTCTCGCTTTGGCTCTAGTGCTTCTCGTATATTTAGCTAATAGTAATCCGAATAAAGGAGAATATACGGACTGGGCAGCGAAGCAGCTTATGAGGCGCAATGATATTCATAAGAAATTGACGGAAGTAGAGAAAGAAAATGGAGAAGGGCTTTTTGGTGAGCTAGCTACACTTGGAAAGAAACTTGCGAAGAAATATGTAGAGCCGCAAGTTGGTTTACTCATCGATCATTATACGAAGCGTAATGACTATATTTTCTTTTCGACATATACAACAGAATTTACGCTAGGGAAAGAAAACTATAAATACGTTTCAGTTGGTATTTCCCATATCTTTATACCCATTGAAATGCCAAAAAAGAAAGAGGAGTCCGCAGTTCAGCGGTAACTCCTCTTTCTTTTTAACTATGCGTTGATCTTTACTTCAGAAATAGTCTTTTCGACAAGCCTTGCTCCTTTTTTACGAGCAGATTGGTCAAGCGTGAGGAAGATATTAGAGGATACAATTGTATCCATGATACTATTTACGGTTTGCTCGTTTACAGGTGTAAGTGGATTCTCAATAGAAAAGGTTACCGTTTTACCGTCTTCTTTTAAGAAAATGAGTTCTAGTACTTCCATCTGTTATAACCTCCTTTTGTTATCCGGCTATTTGCGGGCAATAAAAGCTGGAGATGAGCGGGGAAGCAAACTGCCCGTAAAAGCCTGATTGGTTTAACTAACAACCTTCCGGGGAAAAAACGCTCTCAGAAGGAAGTTTCACTTTATTGGTTGGATACGTCAGTTGTGCTGACAAGCTGAACTGCATCAAGCTTATGCTGCTGTAAAGATGCAATTGCAGCTGCGACTTCGTGCACCTTGTTTAAGTCTGCATTTGTTTTTACATTTTTAAATTGTTTGTTTTTCATGATGGCTTTACCGTTTTTGTCTGTGCCGCCGTTTAGGACAAGGCGTAAGCTCATATCAGATACAATTGTTTGAATCGCCATGTTTATCACCTCCTTTTCGTCTTATATATAGGAGGTAAGGTCACATTTTTGGCGTGAAATTTTTTCTATTTTTTGGTACGCTTAAAATAAAGTGAAACTTCCATCAGTGGAGGTCTTACTGTCCGCGAATAGCGGGACAAATAGGACAAGGAGTTTCAAATATGAATCGTAAGTGGTTATTCTGGATTCCCGTTTTATTATGGATGGGAGTTATTTTTTATTCTTCTTCTCAGCCGTATAAGAAGCAAGATATGCGTTCGGATATCACAAAACATGTGAATGTAGATTTTGTAAAAGAACATTTTTCATGGGTATCTATTGATTATGGAGGCGGTACACCTGTTAGCATTGTCAACAAAGGGGTAGGCGGTTTTATCGAATTTTTTATTCGTAAAGGTGCTCATTTTACTGTGTTTGGTATTCTTGGTGCGCTGTCGTATATTGCTTTATTGCAGTGTGGTTTCAAGCGAAAGCAAGCTTTCTTGTTGGCGCTGCTTCTCGTCGCTTCCTATGCGAGCATGGATGAAATTCATCAATACTTTACAGGTGACCGTACACCGATGTGGCAGGATTCTATATTAGATACGTGCGGTGGTTTCACGGGGATTGCAATAAGCAGTCTGTTCTTGAAAAGAAAAAGGAGCTGAAATAGCTCCTTTTTTTAATATATCGACCGCAACTTAGAATATGTCGGCGCTTCGACAACAGGCGAAACAACTCCTTATACTCCCAATAGTTCTTTCAGCTCGTCTGTTGATAGCTCTGTAATCCAATTTTCGCTTGTAATGATTGCATTATTAAGCGATTGTTTCCGCTCTAGCATTTCGTCAATTTTTTCCTCAAGTGTTCCTGTTGTAATGAGCTTATGCACATGAACAAACCGCTTTTGACCGATTCGATAAGCACGGTCTGTTGCTTGGTTTTCAACGGCAGGGTTCCACCAGCGGTCATAATGAATAACATGGTTGGCTGCGGTTAAGTTCAGACCCGTTCCTCCTGCTTTTAAAGAAAGAAGGAAAATGCCGTGTTGCCCGTTTTGGAACTGCTCAATCATTTTATCGCGTTCTTTCTTTGGTACACTGCCGTTTAAGAAGATGACGCGTTCTCCAAAATGTTCTTGTAACAATGTTTGTAGCATATTTCCCATTCGAATATATTGCGTGAAAATTAAACAGCTTTCATGCTGGTCGCGTATGTTTTCCACGAGTTGTAATAATGTTTCTGTTTTCATAGAACGCTCAATTAAGTTTGCTGGCGTGTCTTCTTTTAAATAGAGAGCCGGATGATTACAAATTTGTTTGAGTTTATTTAACATGAGCAAAATAAACCCGCGGCGCTCAATACCGGTTAATCCTTCTACGTTCTTTAATGTATCTTGAACGAGTTGTTCATAGAGTGATGCTTGCTCTGCCGTTAACGGGCAGTACGCTTTTTGCTCCTGTTTATCCGGTAAGTTCAAGGCAACTGCCTTATCTTGCTTCGTGCGGCGCAGTAAGAATGGCGCAATTAAACGCTGCACTTGCTGAATCTTCATCTCATCGCGATCTTTTTCAATTGGTGTCACGAAGCGGCGCTGAAACTGCGGCAAGCTGCCAAGATAGCCGTGGTTCAGAAAATCAAAAATAGACCATAGCTCTGATAAACGGTTTTCCATCGGTGTTCCTGTTAACGCGATTTTATGATTTGCTCGTAAATTCCGAACCGCACGCGATTGTTTTGTGTGCGGGTTTTTAATATTTTGCGCTTCGTCAAGAATAATCGCATCCCATAGCTGTGTGTTTAGTTCTTCTTCATCAAGCTGTGCAAGCGCATAGGATGTAAGAATCACATCGGCATCTTGCAGGAAAGCAGGCAAGTCTTCTCCTTTTGCTCGGTTGCCGCCGTAATGGAGCTTCACTTGTAAGCTCGGTGCAAAGCGCTCGAATTCTTTTTGCCAGTTACCAAGGACTGATGTAGGTGCCACAATAAGCGCAGGGCCTGTTTTTAGGTTGTTTTCTTTTGTGTATAGTAAGTAGGTAATGGTTTGGATACTTTTGCCGAGCCCCATATCATCGGCTAGCAGCGCACCGAATCCGAGTTCTCGTAAGTAGAGGAGCCACTCGACACCTTGCTGCTGGTATGGTCTTAATGTTGCTTGTAAGGAAGCCGGCACATTGGTAGAGGGAATCTCTCCGATGTGTAGCAATCTTTCAAACAGTTTGTCGTAATAATCATCGAATTCAAATTCCATATCTGCAAATGGGTTTTCTTCTTCGATTACTTCTGTGTCTGCACTTCGAAGTAGCCGCTGCTGCACGACATCTTTCATTTCAAGGCCGTACTTGTCTGCTTTCTTCATCAGCTTCTTCACTTCTTCGATAAATGCTGGATCAAGTCTCATCCATTGCCCGTTTATATGAATAAGACGTCTGTTTTGTTCAATGAGCGCAAGAAAATCGGCCTCTGATAGATTGATGCCATTTGTGGAAATGCGCCAGTCAAAATCTACGAGCGTATTCATTCCAAAGAATGCCTGACCTGTATTCGCATTATGTTTCACTTGGATACGCAGCTTTGGTTTATTTGCTTTTAAGTTTTGCCACCATGATGGCAGTAAAATATCAACGCCAGCTGCCAATAACTCATTGCTGGCTTCTGTTAAAAAGCGCCATGCTTCCGTTTCGTATAGCTCACTCCGAAATACATCTTCTTCCATTAGCCAAGGTACGAGTTTACCGAAACCTTCTTGCGTTTCGATAATACGTTCTTCATGGTTTATCCACCTTTTTGGCAGCGAATTGGTGCCTGTATATACGGATATTCGCTGCGTCCCGCGTTTTGGTGTTAGTATCGTTTCAAGCTTCCACATTTCAAAATCATTCTCTGGTTCTTGTAATCGGATCCCAATTGCAAATGGTAGATCATCCTCAATATAGCCAATTTTACGCAGCCAATCGTTTTCATGAATAGCCGTTTCAAGTTGTCGTTTCGTAAAGTCATAATGCTCATACAGGCGCTTGGCATCCTCCCATGCATCGCCAGAACGAGTATGGTGCCGAAGTGTTTCATTAATTGCTTCCGAAAACAGCTTTTGCACCATTTCATCCATTTCTTCTTCATGAGCGGTCTTCCAGGATGGATATTGCCCCCAATGTTTTATGTCTGGAAGGAAGTTTCCTGTTGTATAAGCCTCCCAAGCCTGCTGAGCAAATGGTGTGAGTTCGGTAACGCTTGCGCTAGTTTGCAGCTTCGTAAATGAATTTACCGGCCTTTTGGCGATATATTCAAATGCCTGGGCAGCGCTCAAAATGATACCGCTTCGCTGTTCATATGTTCCTTCTTGCAAAAATGTTCCGTAGAAAGAAGTGGAGTGCCATGTGAATGCATGTTGTTTCCAACTGCTTAGAGGCAAGCTGCTTCCTGTTTCATCTTCTGCCCAAAGAAACCAGTTTTCTTTCATTCGTTCGAGCCGAATGGTAATGTCAATTTGTGTCGTCATGGATCAACTTTCCTTTCCGCAGTTCTTCTTGCAATGCCCGTAGCCGTGAGTGAGAGGAGGCGATCATTATAATGAAGTAATCCCATTCGTCTGTTCTTTTGAGTCTTTTGTAAAGTGTTCTCAATTTTTTTAAGTAGCGAATCGCTTTGCGATATGATTTTCGATTCTTTTCTTCAATGGCTTGCATTGCAGCGTAATGATAGAGCGGAAGAGCAGCTTCTGGCGCTTCTTTTTCAATTTCTTTTAACGGTTCTTTTAACAATTCAATTGCTTCAAATCCATATAGTAAATGAAGCTCTGTCCATGTGTGATACTGTTTTTTAGCAAGCACATATTGCTCGTAGCTTACGAGACTATACGGCAATAATTCTTGAAGAATCATTTCATAGCCAGCTTGTTCGTTCGTATGCGTGGCATATGTTTCATACATCATCATAAATAAACGGACAACATCTTTCACAAAGTATGAATCGTGTTCGGTAGTTATCGTTTCTTTTACTCGCTTATAAGTGAATGATAGCCACTGTTCTGCCCGTTCCCATTGCATGGAACTTAATAAATCTTCAAGCCAGTCGAAGTAAAGTCCAACAACTTGCGGCGGCTGTGTTCTTAGTACATCCATTGCTTCTGCATCTTTTTGTTGTAGAAAGAGAAGGTGAGCGGATGCAAGTGTTTTTGATAAGGGATGAATTTTTGTATCAATCCGCTCTTGTTCCTCTTGTATTCTATCTTGTTCTGCGAACAGCTCTCCCCATATGTGACGATAAATAAAGAATCGCTCCTGTGTATAGGAAGGGGACGAAAAGAAAATGGTATGTAACATTTCCGCTGTGCTATGCAAAAGCGGCTTAAGCGCATCTGGGAGCGGTTCAGTTTTCAAATCCCGTACAATGCTTTCGATTTTATCAACAAAGAGCCTTACAATATTGATGGGTTGATGATAGGAATAGAGTTTATCCTCTTCAAATACTTGTATTTCCTCAAGCAGCTTTTGGAAAGAAAAGAGCGCTGCATTAAGTTTAAATAGTTCGTGAACCGCAACAATGCGCGGTGCTTTTCGTTCAATTTTCACATAAAACTCTGCAAAAATGTTCATCAGAAAATACATTTGTTTGTATGATAGGCGCTTATGTTCTTTTGCGAAAGTATCGTACTCGGATTCAAAATAAGCAAGCCAGCTTTGATCATCTGTATCTTTAAAATCTGTCGTTTGCAACATTTGCCGTGCTGTGCGAATAGGCGGGAGAGTAGGTTTACTTTTATTTTTAAATAAAGTTAGAATGTCCCCCACTTGCCCAAAGCTTGCGGCCGCATAGAGTAATACAGCGAGCATATGTTTACATTGTGTCGGTGAAAAGCAATCGCAATAACTGTCCGACACGTTTCGAATAGGAATGTTTACACTATAAATATCCCCATCGGTTTCGACTGTCCCCGATAATGTGTATCCATCAAAATCAACGTTATACACGAGGCCGCTACGGTAGAGCTGAAGCGCATTTGATACTTGTTCTTTATCAGATGCTTGCTGTGGGTCCAGTCCTTTCAAAAATTCATTGGCGATTTCCATGATCTCATCTTTCGTAATTGAATGTTGCAGCATAACGTTCCTCCGCGCAAAAGATTTCCTTCTTATACATTATAAACACAATGAGTATAAAAGTAGAAAAAATCAAGTTTTATATCAAATATATTTGAAAATTATGGTAAATTTATCGTTCTTCAAGCGCAAATAATACGCTAAAGAGTGAGCAAATATCAGGAACAACACAAAATTAACAGAAAAAGGACTACCTCTTTTACGAGGTAGTCCTTTGTTGTAGTACGCTTTGTACATAAGGATCTTGCAAAATTTTTTCGATTAAAGGGATGGTTTTATTTTTGAAGTGGTGGCCAGTATCAATTGGAAATGGCTTTTGTCCGCCAGGTTTGATGCCATATTGCATAATTTTATACTGCAAGTCCTCACCTTGTTGTAATACGATGAGTCTATAACGGTTATCGTCATGCTCTAATGAAAAATCAATTGCAGTCGCATCGTATGTGAAAGTGTCTTTATATATATACGGAGTTGGCGTGCCAATCCAGTCAACTTTTGCGTTTATATTCATACAAGTGCCTCCTTTTCTTCTATCCCGCTATTTACGGGCAATAATACCCCCGCTGATCTATTATAAGGAAAATAAAAGCCAGCTCTCAACTAATGAGAGCTGGCTTTGTCTTTTTTATAGCAATAGCAGTTAGTCTAAAATTTTCACTTTTACAGATTTGCGTCCCCATTTGTTTGCAGCTGAATCAGAGCCGACTAGGACGTCGATACGGTGTCCTTTAATTGCACCGCCAGTATCACCAGCAATTGCTTCTCCGTATCCTTCTACCCAGATCTTTGATCCAAGTGGAATTACTTTCGGGTCAACAGCAACCATTTTCATGTTTGGATTTGCTGTTAGGTCATGACCCATTGCAGTTAATACATGGCCGCCATGTGTGCCGCCATTTTCGCTTGGATCAGCTGTGTAAGCAGTTGCTTCAACTGTTAGTTCACGGCCGCTAGTAGGTGCAGCTTTTGTTTGTGTAGCAGTCTGCGTTGCTTGAGCTTGTGCTGCTTGTGCTTTTGCAGGAGCAGGTGCTTGTTCTTGTGCTGTCACAACAGGTGCAGTACCTGTTAAATAAGGAACATTCACATAAGCTGTTTTTCCGTTATATTCAAATTGTAACCAATCGTTTTGAACTTGATGTGTCGTTTCAATGACATCATCTTTCTTTAATGTCCCCAGAATTTCTGAGTTTGTGTTTGTATCAGAACGTACATTTAATACGTTTGCTGTTACATAATAGATGTTTTTCGTAAACTCGGAGCTTACGAATGCTTCCTTGCCATTTAGGTTCACTTTTAGCCAACCGTTTTCTGTATTTTTAACATCTAATGTATGACCATTTAATACTTTACCTACAACTTTTGATTCCATAGTTGGGTTCTCTCGTACGTTTAATACGTCAGCTGTAACAACTGTTTCTGCCTGTGCAGAAGAAGTGAAAATCCCAAGACCAAAAACTGCTGCTGTTGCTATACCAAGTAACTTTTTCATGAATAGCCTCCAATGCTTTTGTTTTCGTGTCCTCATTATAGCAACAGATTTTCAGAGGAAATGGGAAATCACACAATTACAAACCATTCGTAACACTTCATTAATACTTTGTAATATAAAAAACTACATGAAGAAACCGCTTTTTTATTGAGCTTTAAGGGATATTATTGCATGTTGCAGGATTTAGGAGAGGGGAGTAAATATGTTAAGAGAGTTAATCGTATTTCAGTATCATTACGATAGTGTTATGAAAGTATTACTTTCTTGGAGTATTTTATTAATTTATTTCCAAAATAGTTATTAAAACATAATAAATTTGAGATATTTTTCACAAATTATAGCTCTATTTTACGAAAAATCACCACATAATTGTTACAAACAGAAGAGGGTGTCATAGAACAAATTCGGTCTTTTGCATATCTGTAACATATCACAATGAATGAAATACGTATCCTATAGCCCCTATTTGTGGACAGTAAGACCTCTACCTCAAGATTCAGAGAAAGCATTGTCCAGTTCCAGTGGCTAGAATGTTCGGTGGCTTCACTTCTTCCTACGAGGTAAAAAACACCTCTACGTCAGAAGCTCCATCCCTCTCACATTTTGTACGAGCCACTTCCACGTTTCTTTGTTGTCCAGCTCTAGCGGAATCTCCGGTCGTTTCGTCCCCTCGGACGAGGCAAAAGGTGCCTCTCTATCAGGTGCGCGGGCGTCCTGCGATTCTGGGCAAGCCGCTTCCGCTTTTCTACAGAAGACAGGTGGGAGATAACTGTTGGCATGCGCCCGATTTGTTCAATTAACCTTCTGGGAAAAAAACGCTCCCAGAAGGAAGTTTTACTTTTAATGAAACAAGAGGGAAAAATGAACCCATCTAGTTAGGGGATTTTTTATTTTGTGTGATATTGACAAAAAATTGTCGAAAATGTGTTGTCACTTCTACTTGAATGTGTTATATTATTTCCTGTAAGCGATTTCAATTTAGGTTTTACGGCAACTAAGGGAGGACATCCAGAGTAATGAAACGTTACGAACGAAAGTGGAAGCATATTTGTTTAAAGCGTGCTACGCACAGAGCGGTACATGAGAACGAAGAGCGAAAGATAGAAAAAACTACAAAGGAACCAGAAAAGCAATTGGTTTCACAAAAGTAGAATCCACTTTTGTCGTATATATAGAAAGTGTTACGTTCGTTGGGGGATGGGCGTAAAGTAACTTTCAACTAAGGGGTATTAGTTCGATATATAAGTTTATGGCTAGAATAAGCGCAGAGCATACGGCAGCTCTGCGCTTATTTTTTTTCTTTATAATAGTAGAAATTCGTTTGAATCGTCGCTGGGCATGCTTCTCCGATTCTAAGCAAGCCGCTTCCGCTTTTTCATTTATCTTTTTTAAATCTCACTGTTTTGTCCCAGCCGATGATTTGTTTTTTGCTTTTTGCATGTAAATATAGGATGAGGCTTCGAATAAATAAGTATGTGAAGAGCTGGGCATATGTGAAATACATAATGACACTTATAAATATGTTTATGGGTGTGAATGTTTTTTCGACGCTTTGTGCACTGAATAGTTGAGATGTATATGTCACGTATGCGACATACCACATAAACAAGAGCGGAATCGTGTATTGGATATGAAAGATACCGAGTAAACCGATGATGAACCAAACGTTTGAAATGATGAGAAACAGCCAAAAGACGGCATAGACTAATACTTGCTGTAAGGAGTGGACAAGAAGTTTTCCTTTGAAGAAATCAAGGGAAGAGAGTATGTTCTCTAAAATATATAAATTCCCTTGTAGCCATCGTGTGCGCTGCTTGATCAGTACTTTCAAATGTTCTGGCTCTTGTTCCCATGTAATAGACTCAGGCACAATCGGTAAGAGATAACCTTTACGTGTAATTCGAAGTGTAAGTTCGGCATCTTCTGCAATTGCATAAGGATCATAGCCGCCGAGCTCTTCTAAAACAGAGCGCCGAAGAAGCATATTTGTCCCCGTTAAAGAACCTGTTCGGAATAAGAGCCAACGCCCGGATTGCATAAGCAGTTGGAAAACTTGAAACTCGAGTGAAATCATGCGGGTAAGCCAGTTACGTGTTTCATTCACTGTTCGTACATGCCCGACTGCTCCGACGGCATCTTCGACTGTTTCTGCATGTTCCACAAGCATGCGAAGGGCATGAGGTTCCGGCTGGTTATCTGCATCGTACACGCAGAAGTATTCACTATCTGAAATGCTTAATCCGTAGTTTAGAACGCGTGATTTCCCTTTCGGTTCTCCAGGCGGAACACGAATATGCCGAATATGTGTATAAGCTTGCTCAAAGCTATCGCCAATTTCTCCTGTTTCATCATGTGAGTTATCATTTAATAAGTAAATCGTTAGTTTACCTGGATATTCAATGTTTGCCATTGCTTCTAACGTATCTTTTATTACGACACCTTCATTATGGGCTGGAATTAAAATATCAACGCTAGGATAGTGTGAAAGTGTGCGGTCTTTTTTCTTCTGATTGCGATGAACTAATCCGGCAATGGTTAAGAAGGAATAATAAGCAAGTAAACCGGAAAATAAAAATGCTGTAAAAATAAGAACATATTTAATCGAAAAGACGATGCTAATCCAAAAAACAAGTATACAAAATAGAATAAATAAAATAAGGAGAATGAGCGCCATCATAGTGGAGGGAACTCCTGTTTTCCAATTTGTTCTTGTTTCATGTGAATTTGTTTGATTGCATCGTCGGTCAGCCACGCTTTCATCTTTTCTTGTAATCGGTTCATGACAATCTCTGCTCCTGCTGCATTTGTGTTTTGCAAGAGAATGACAAGTATTTCGCTATTATATTTCCCCACAAGATCAAAGTTATTGCGTACAGTTTCTAATAGAAGAGAGGCAACGCGATCCATCACGCTCCTGCGCGTATATTTACTGATAGATGAAAAGTCAAAGTAGATGATAACTCCTGTTTCATCTCGGCGCTTCATCGCAGCTTCAAGTAATATGCCGCGGTTTTCAAACTCTTGTCTTGTTAATAACTTTGTACCAGCTATATATTGTTCTAATTTTGTAAGTTGTTCTGTTAAGCGTTTATTTTCGTGAATAACTTGTTTGAATAAATAAGTTGAAATGTAAATAAAGAAGAAGTTAGAAGCTGCGAGAAAATGAAATACAATATAGCTGAGTTGTTCTGCTGTGGTCCATAAGTATAACCATGCTTCATTAAATAAATAGAAAACAGAAAGAATGGTTCCGATAATAAAGAGTACAAAAGCTTGTTTATCGGGAATAAATAGGAATAACAAATGAATAGCTACATACATAATTGTAAAGACAATGGCATATTTGTATTCGATTATCTGTACTGTAACGAAATAAAAAAGAACTTGTACAATCCATACGAATAATACTTTATGGGATGTACTTTTCATGGTAAACGCCCCCTAATGTAAATATCACAGGTTATTTGTAATATGTGTAATTAGAAGGAAGATGAGTCAAGCGATTTAATCACATTGTATGTCTGAAGTGTAAAGTTCGACTTTTCATTATGATGAAAAGTTTGTTATATGATGAGTGAGGGATAATGGGGAATTGTATATAAAAAAATCCCTCTTAAGTGAAAAACTTAAAAGGGATTTATATATATTAAAACATCATGCCTGCTACGGCAGCGTTTAAGAAGTTAGCTAATGTACCAGCAATTACTGCTTTAATTCCCAATTGTGCAATTTGTTGGCGGCGTGAAGGAGCAAGTGTACCTGTCACACCTAATTGAATTGCAATAGATGAGAAGTTTGCGAAGCCGCAAATTGCAAATGCTAAGATAATGTTTGTTTTTTCGGAAAGATCTCCCATATGCTTAGCTAAGTTTCCGTATGCAACGAATTCATTTACAGCAAGTTTTTGTCCGATATAACCAGCTGCTTGAATCGCTTCATGTGGTGGAACGCCAATTAATACAGCAAATGGAGAAAGAATGTAACCAAAAATTAAATCTAGACTTAGTTTGATGTGGAACCAAGAACCGACCCATCCTAGTAGGCCGTTTAATACAGCGATTAATGCGATAAATGCCATAAGCATTGCTGCAACGTTAATAACCAGCTGCATCCCTTCAGATGCACCGCGTGCTGCTGCATCAATAACGTTTGCATCTGTACGCTCTGTAGAAAGTTGTACATCGTTATTTACTTTTTCTGTTTCAGGCATCATTAATTTTGCAATTAATAAACTTGAAGGTGCAGCCATAATCGCAGCTGCAAGTAAGTGTTCAAGTGGAATTCCCATTGCCGCATAACCGACAAGAACGGAACCAGCAACAGACGTCATCCCACTTACCATAATAGCGAAGAATTCACTATTTGTTACGCGATCTAGATAAGGTTTAATTAAAATCGGTGCTTCCGATTGTCCTAAGAAAACAGTTGTAACAGCATTTAAGCTTTCTGTTTTTGAAGTTCCAAGAAGTTTGCTTAACCCGCCGCCAATAATCGTAATAAACCATTGCATGATACCAAAATAATATAATACGGCTACGAGTGCGCTAATAAATACAATTGGAAGTAATGCTTGAATAATAAAGACGAAGCCCCAAGGACCTTTCGGGTTTGCTAGATCGCCTACAACGAATTTAATTCCTTCGTATGAGAAATTAATAAGACTTTGTACGCCGTCGGCAGCATGTTTTAAACCAGCTTTTCCAGCATCCCATCTTAATACGATGAAGGAGAAAGTGATTTGAATAGCTAGCGCAATTAAAATTGTGCGCCATTTAATAGCTTTGCGGTTGGAAGACAGTAAAACTGCAATTACCAAAACTCCAAGCACGCCGCCAATTCCCCATAAAACATTCATGCTTGTAAAATCTCCTCTCTAAATTAACGAAACATTGCAAATAGTAGAATTGCTTGGTTTCTCTGAAAATATTATCTTATGTAACTTATCACACCAGACATCAGAGGTCAAACGTCTACGGAAAAGTCAGAATAGGAAAAAAATAAGTGTAGTAAACACATAAAAAGTGTAAAATGGATAATTTTGTCATGATGTTTCGTTCCATCCATAATGTGACATATGGAAGACGAATAAAGTTAGGATGATCACGAATGGAAGGCCTCATCAATCGGGCTTTTACGGGATAAGTTTACATAATAAAAAGAGCCTTCTAGTAATCTAGAAGGCTCTAAAACTATCAATTAATAAGGCTTAGAATATCCTAAGAAATGACTGCTCCAATATGAGTTGTTTAATGAAGCAACTTTAACACCATTGTCACCGGCTTGAATAAATGTGCCGCCGCCAAGGTAAATACCCATATGGGATGGACCAGATTTATATGTATTTTGGAAATAAATCAAGTCACCTGGTTGTGGGCTAGATGTATGTTGGAAGCTGCTCCAATATCCAGCTACACTTTGACGACCAATTGAATAACCGAATTTCTTATAAACGTGATAAATATAACCACTGCAGTCAACGCCGCTTGCAGAAGTACCGCCCCATACGTATGGAACACCTTCCATTGATTTTGCGTATGAAAGTAGTGAAGACATATCACCAGAGTTATTGCTTGTATTGTTGTTATTGCTATTGTTTCCATTATTCGGTTTTTCAGCTGGCTTATTTTCTTGTCCGCTGCTTACAGGTGTTTTAGATAAGTAGCGAGTGCCTACATATCCAGTACGACCATTATAGTTTATTTTGCTCCAGCCGTATTCGTCTGCAAGTACTTGTACTTTTTGCCCTTGTGGTAAGGCTCCGATTACACCGTAGTTTGTGCCAGCACCGCCGCGTACATTGAGTGCGCTTGCATTAACGTAATATTCTCCGCTTCCTTGTGATGGAGTTTCGTTACTTGTTGCTGGCGGATTGGATGTAGAAGGATTAGATGGAGTAGTACCACCTTTTACAAATTTCACAAATTCGCTGCTAACATAACCTGTTGTTCCATTATGTTTGACTTTGAACCAACCATTTTCAGCGCCAATTACGTTTAATGTTTGTCCATTTAATACGCCGCCAATTACACTGTGGTATGTAGCAGGGCCTGTACGAACGCGTAAAGATGTCGTGTTTACAACGTAAGTACCACCAGTTTGAACTGTAACATTATTGTTGTTGTTATTTTGCTGTTGGTTATCCTGCGGCGCATCTGCAATAGAGCCGCCTTTTGTTACATAGTCTTTGCTAATGTAAGCTGTTTGTCCGCTGTAGTTAATTTTGAACCAATCTTGTACTTCGCCAGTGACTTGAACAACTTGTCCTTTATGTAGAGAACCTAACTGCGTATGTGATGTGCTAGGGCCTGTACGAACACGAAGGGAAGATACATTTACTGTATAGTTTCCACTTGCTGCTTGAACAGTTGTGTTATTGTCTGGTTTAGAAGTAGTACTAGTAGAGCCCGCATTTACAAACTCACCGCTAACGTAGCCGACTTTTCCATGGTGGTTAATTTTGTACCAGCCATTTTCTTGTCCAATTACGTTTAGTGTGTCTCCTTCGTGTACGCGAGACATGATTTCATAAGAAGTGCCAGGACCTGTACGAACGCGTAATACGTCTGCGTTTACTGTGTACTTTGTTGTGTTTTGTGATGTTGTTTGAGCTGTTTGAGCTGCAGGTTGTTGTGCGGTTTGTTCAGTAGCTGCCTGAACCGTATCCATTGTTGGTGCTGCTGCACCTGCTACAGACACTGCCGCAAGACCGGCAAGATATTTTTTCATAGTTTGTCGATTCCTTTCTGTCTGTATTTTAATGTGATGAAAAATTTACCAACTATAAAAATTCTAAAATGGTTGTCGATTGATGTCAATGCTTATGAAGAAATCCGAATATCATAAAAAAGGTTAACAAAAAAAAGAAAGATGCAAATATGCATCTTATTTTGGAATTATATCCATATATTTGAAGTTTTTTGAGAGATAATTATCCGTTTTTAAGACCAAAAGACGCTAGAAGTAGAAAAACTTTGCATAAATGTTTTTTGTAACAATTTTGTGATAGGCCCGACTTGTCCATTTTGAATAGCGGTTCCATCGAGATGTGTCAGCGGCATTACTTCAAAGGTTGTTCCCGTAAAGAAGCATTCATCTGCTTTGTATACATCATGAACACGAAACGATTCTTCCTGCAGGGGAATATGTAATGTATGGGCAAGCGATATAATATATTGCCGGACAATACCGTTTAGAATGAGATGGTTGGCAGGGTGTGTATATAGTGTTCCATTTTTCACAAGAAAGAAGTTAGAGTGGCTTCCTTCAGTAACGATGCCGTTACGAACGAGAAGAGCCTCTTTGCAGCCTTTTCGCTCAGCTTTTGTACTAGCTAATACATTTGGTATTAAATTCAGTGACTTAATATCGCAGCGCAGCCAGCGGACATCAGGCTCTGTTATCGCGCGAATTCCATATTCAATCCATAAAGCAGGGCGTTCTTTTTTACGAATGTATGCATAAATAGTTGGAGTTGCATCAAAGGAAAAGGTATGAACACGTGGCTGAACACCTCGTGAAATTTGGAGATAAATGATGCCGTCTTCTTGGAATTGATTTTTTGCTAGCAGTTCATATAGAGATGCGATAAGCTCAGCTTTTGAGAGAAAAAGGGTGAGCTCCATTTCTTCCATTGAGCGATATAGTCTTGTTATATGCGGATCTAATAAGTGCAAGGTCCCTTTATAAACACGAATGACTTCATATACGCCATCACCAAACTGTAGACCGCGCTCTTCTAAATCGATATGAGGTTGTTCGTTTGTTGTATCAAGCATTTTCCCATTCCATAATATAAAGCGTTCATATTTCATGTTTTCTCCGTCCTTCCCCAAGTATTGTCTGCACATACAAATTCGAAGGCTAGAAGAAAGAATCCTGCTTTGCATAAAAAAAACAACGTTCGATTACAGAACGTTGCAAAAGGAGGGTAGCTTGTATAATAAATAGGGACAAAGCTTACATGTTTTATTATAGAGATGTTTCATGAATTTTATGTAAAAGTTTAGTGAAGGTTGTGTAATAATTAGTCGCCATGGTGTATTTTGTAGAATTGATGTTACAACTAGAAAAAAGCCGCTGATTACTCAGCGGCCTTTTCTTTATTGTTTTCTTTAATGATTGTTTTAATTGTACCTGTCTTTACTTTGTTACCTTCATAGAAACGAAGTAAGTCACCTTCAATGATTTTATCAGACATCCGCAGCTCATTTTGTGCGCGATCAACCATTGCTTGTGCTTCAGCTTTTGGTACTTCTACAACTTCACCTGTCGTGCGGTTATAGAATGTATTATTTGTGTGAATGTATTGATCTGTAACGAAGCTTCCATCACGTAATACAACAAATGGTTTTCGCTCTGGTGCGAATAAGTCGTGACCGAAATGAATGTCGTTCGTTGTATCAACGCCTAATAAATGAAGGATTGTTGGTTTTACATCAATTTCACCAGCAGGTGCTGTAATTGTTTTTCCTTCTTTTTGACCAGGAACGTGAATGAAGAACGGTGTACGTTGTAAGTTCATTTGATCAAATGTTGTAATTTCTTGTTTTCCTAAGAATTGTGCCATTGCACGGTTATGGTTTTCAGAAATGCCGTAATGGTCACCATAGAATACAATAATAGAGTTATCGTAAATTCCCTCTGCTTTTAAACGTTCAATAAAGTGTTTTAACGCTTCATCTAAATAACGAGCTGTTACTACGTAACGGTCAAATACACCATCACCTGAGTTATATGGCTCAATTAATTTCGTTGCTTCATCATAGTCAAATGGATAGTGGTTTGTTAACGTAAGGAAACGTGTATAGAACGGTTGCTTAATATTTTTTAACATATCCACTGATTGATCAAAGTACTCAATATCTTTTAAACCCCAACCTAGTTTTGTTTCAGGGGTAATCTTATAATCTAATTCATTAAAGTAACGATCGTAACCAAGTGCTGGATACACCATGTTACGGTTCCAGAATGTTGCGTTGTTTGCATGGAATACAGCCGTGTAATAGCCTTGTTCATGCAAGATTTCTGGTGTTGCAACAAATTCATTATTACCATGCGTAAAGAATACAGCGCCGCGATCTAATGGGTATAAAGAGTTATCTACAAGAAACTCTGCATCAGATGTTTTACCTTGACCTGTTTGGTGATAGAAGTTTTCAAAGTAATAGCTTTCTTTCGCGAACTGGTTTAAGAATGGTGTTACTTCTTGTCCGTTTACTTTTGCACCAATTAAGAATTGCTGCATAGATTCAAGAGATACAACAATTACGTTTTTCCCTTTTGCTGAGCCGAACATATTTGGATCTGGCTTTTCTTGCACTGTTTTCACATAGTTCTCTGCTTCTTGCAGCTTACTGCCATCTGCAAATGCTTTTTGTGAACTTGATTTTGCTTGTAAGCCAAGGTCGTACACTTGATGTACGTATAAACCTAAGTTTTTGACAAGCATTACACGGTCAAATGAGCGTGTTAATAATTCAGGACGCTCCGCTTCAGCAAGTCCTAAGTTTGCAAAGAAAATAGCAATTGTTGATATGAAATATAGTGATCGCATTGGACGTGAAATACGCTCTGTTTTTGCATAGTCTTTCTTTTTCTTTAAAAGGACTGCGAAGAAGATAATATCAGCAAAAGCTACAACAATTTTGTAGTTAAATAGCTCTTTCACACTAGAGCCAAGACTACCGAAGTTTGACGTTTGTCCAAGTACAGGTAATGTTACAAAGTCGTTATAGAAACCGTAGAACATTACGTTACCAACAAGAACAATGGTAAGGACAATGTCAATTCCAAGTGCAATATAGTTTCGTTTTTTCCCTTTTACAAATAATGCAAGGCCCACTAAAAGTAATGATGAGGCTAATGGGCTAATAAATAAAATGAATTCTTGCATGAAAGATTCTAGTTTTAAGTCAAAGCTAGTACGTGTAATAATGTACGTTTTTAGCCACAGTGTGATAGCAACAAATAATGTAAATCGCACGTTTTGAAATTGTGATTTCAAAGATTCCTTCATCCATTTTCACCCTTTCTCTATCAGGCTTGGTCGATTTTCGAGAGAAACATGCTAAAATAAAAAATACATAGTTTTCTTTGCCATGGATAGAGTTTTTCTTTATACATCTATTTATGACTTAAACTATGCATACCCTTTTGTTTTCCTGCCATTTTGTATTGTTCCATAAGAACAAAGCCATTTTGTATTATACAACAAAATTTGGTTATTAGGAACATGCTCATTTCTTACATTTTTTGTATTTTTTTATTATAGCTGACAGTGAAAACTTTAACATTGGTTTATATGCTCGTCAACTAAAAAATATGACAAATAGGGGAAAGCGGATGTAGAAAAGGGGACTTTTTATATTGAGAAAAATTTAAAAACCAACACCGAACACTTGTTCTTTTTAGGTTTGTTTGTTATAATGAAAGTACATGATAAGTAACGTGGCCAAGCCGGAACCTACATTATATTGTATGTATGTGAAGTTTGCTTATGTTGTAAATAAATTCGGCATAATAGAAATAAAGTGAAACTTCTAGCAGTAGGGGGTCTTACAGCCCGTGAATAAAGGGATAAAAGAATAACGAGGGGAGATTTCGTCATGATGAAGGAGAAATTTTCAGTCGAAGCGTTTTGGAATAAAGTAAAACATGCAGCGATTAAGGCGGGACATTCAGTTATTTATGCTAGTTTGTTGCTGTTTTATGTATTGCAGAAACCAGGTGTTCCAAAGCCAGTGAAGCTTACGATTATTGGTGCTCTTGCGTATTTTATTTCACCAATTGATGTTATTCCGGATTTTGTAGCTGGTCTTGGTTATACAGATGACTTAGGCGCATTAACAGCTGCGCTCGTACAAACTGCTATGTATGTAGATGAAGAAGTGAAAGAACAAGCGCGTACAAAGCTGGGAGAATGGTTTGGTTCTGATGTGGATACGTCACTTATCGATCAAAAATTAGATTAATGTAGTGCGACGTCTATTGGTGTTTCTTCATTAAATGGGCAGTCGAACAAGTTAGGATCGAACGGAAGGAATTAGATATGCCATCAGGAAAAACACATACGAAGATAAACTTAGTTTCTCTTCCCGTTGTATTATTTATGCTCGGCTCTTACGGGTTAACGAATTTTGATTTTCTTCTTACGTTTACCATTGGATTTATTATTGGGACGTACTTTTTAACACCGGATCTGGATATTCATAGCTCTGCCTACCGCAAATGGGGCTTACTTCGCATCTTTTGGTATCCATATCAAGTTGTGATGCCGCACCGGTCACCGCTTACGCATACGATTATTATTGGTGATTTGATTCGTATTCTTTATATGTTGCTTGTTTTCTCACCGTTTTTATATATTTTAAATAAGACGGTACTAGAGGGGAAACTCATAGAGATTGCAAAGGCACATGAAGTGGCAATTGTTATGTTTGTACTGGGCGTTATTGCTGCTAGTGCATTACATATTATCGCGGACGTTGTGAATACAAGGCGTAAAAAAATGATGCACCGCAAACGAAGAAAAAGAAGATGATAAAAAAGTACTCGCAGCGTGCGAGTACTTTTTTTAGGGGTACCGTCACACATCCATCAACTTAAGAAATTGGTTGTTTCCCAAAACGAAAAAAGTGAGCTGAATTCTTATAAATAACTGTAGAAATATAAATTTTTCGTTTTGGGGATATTTCAAAATCTTAGCTTGATGGATAGTGGCGGGACCCCTATATAAACAAAGGCGAAGTCTTCAAAGAGACTCCGCCTTTTCAACGTACAATGAACTTCAACAATTACTAGCTACTTCCTAAACATTGTTCTTCATTTACCAACCTGTTTATGCTTTTTTCAAACTTTGCAACAGAACCAGTTTAACCATCATCGTGTTCATGGAACTTTAGGTTATTTAAGTCCAGTTGAGTTCAGAAAACGAGCCCTTAAAAAAGCAGTCTGAATTTGTGTTGACAATCCACACCTCCATCAATACTACCAAAAGAACCTTTATACTGTTACAGCTTGAGAAATCCATTGAGCAGTTAGTTCAGGAGATTCAACAGGAAACTGATGACCGTACTGAATACGTGTAATATCCAAGTGTTCAAACTGCTTTGGGACATGATGATCTTTGTCCAAAGCTCCCCATAGTATCTTAATTTTCCTCTTATCCCATGTCTCGGGATTTAACTGAATGGATTTTGATATAGTTAAGCAAGACATGACCGTAGCGTTAGTTTTGCGTATACGGGGTGATTTTAAATCACGGACCACAGAATGAGCGTAATTACTCAATAACTGACTGGATGTTCTGAAGCTATTGGCTTGAAGTAGCTCTTTTTCCAAACGGGCGGGCTCCATATATTTTAGAACGAAACTTGTAATACGTCGAAATCTATATTTAGGTTGGATAGGATGCAGTACTGGCTGCAATAAAATGAGTTGTTTGATCAGTGAGGGCAGCCGTTCCATCACTTGAGCCGCAATCAATCCGCCAAATGAATGCCCCACTAATATAACGGGTCTGTTCAACTCAGTGATCATAGTGGAAATGCTCTCTACATAGCCTTCTAGCACAGAAGGATTATGGTGATAAGGGGTACGCCCAAATCCAGGTAAATCTACGAACCAAGTATTTAAACTGCTTAAAAATTGTGAGAGGGGCAAAAGGGCATCGGCATTGCTGAACGTCCCATGAAGAAAAATAATAGGCGTTTCATTCCTATCTTTCTCTAGCGAAACTAAGTTAGCCCTTCTTCGTTGACTAAAATCTTTCTGCTCATTTTGATTCAGACCTAAATGATTTAACCGATAATCCAAATCACTAATGATAAAAGGGAGCGTGGACGGAACTACGAATGAATTTCTGCCGCTCCTTTGTTCTATTTCTAATTTACTGTAAACAGGGAATTCCGACTTAACAAGAAAACTCATGGATTCTTTAGGAATACCAAGCATCTTACCAGCACCCATTCTAAGTACAGTTTTCAATAACGGAAGCGGTATAGTTCCTAACGGCTTTGTTGTCTGCAATTCGTGTGCCATGAGTTTGATGAAAGTTCGGATCGACGGACTCTCTTGCTTAGAATCTAAAAGATAGTAGGTATTGCTTGATAACCCTTCTGTATTAGCAAGTTTTGAAATAAACGAAGCCACATGATCAATATGAACCATTGGTAACCAATAATCGTCGCCGCCTGGAACAAGCGGCATAAGATTTCGCCTTACGGCATCGACTAAGATACTAAGGCCTCCAATCTGTTCTGTTTTCCCTGAGAAGGAGTCTCCGACGATTACACTAGGATTAACAGTAGATAAGGGAATGCTCATGTTATGAAGAGATTTTCGTATATAAGAATCGGCTAAAAACTTCATTTTTTCATAAGGCGGTTGATTGTCCAGCAAATGATCTAGATCCAACAATGCATTTTGTTCATGATAGGGACTCATAAAGCCTGCGACATGGATAAAATGCTTTAATTCTTTTGCAGCGTGGATATCCTGTGCTAGCCGAACAAGGGATTTTGCAGGGGTGAGGAAAGACTGCTCAGCTTCACTGAGGTTCAACTCAATATTCATTGGACCTCCTGCATGAATAATTAGATCAGTTGCAAGTAATTGCTTGTAGCTGTCATCACTTAAACCTAATCGAGGCTGCGTTAGATCACCGATAACAGGAACAATGTTGTTCTGTTGATCGGGTGCCAGTTGATTGATGATGGTAAGAAGACGATTTTTTTGACGTACAAGTGCATAAATCTGATGCTGAGAAGCTAACTCAGCGATTAAATGACGTCCAATATAACCAGTTCCGCCGGTCATGAAGATATTCATAATAAAAACACTCCTTTATTATTTTATAGTACTAACTAGTACTAATGCATCTAAAAATATTACTTTAGCATGGAAGCTAAAGCAGGAAATAAATTTTTGATCATATCTTGGTTGTTAGAAGCTTGAGCCAAGAAGAGAGCACCCTCAATAGAGGAGACAATCAACATAGCTGTTTGTTTAACGGGCAGCTCTTCCTTTAGTTCCTGTCGTGCAATCCCTTGGGCTAAAATCAATTCAACACCATGCAGCTGTTTTTCAAAAAAACTCTTGATTCTATCTCTAATTTCAACCGCGTCAATAGGCGTCTGTGTATACAGAGTCAGGAAAGGACAACCGCCAAGGTAGTTATTTTGTTCAATAGTATCGCTTAAAATGTGGAGTACCGCTTCTAATTTCTCCTGAACGGTGAGCTCAGTTTGAGACACAATATAATTAATTCGCTGCTCGTAATGTGCTATCAACTGATTAACAATAGCGAGCAGCAACTCCTCCTTGCTCTTAAAATAATAATAAATGTTCGTTTTTGAAACTTTGCTACGTGCGACTATGTCGTCCATGCTTGTTGCCAGAAAACCTTTAGTAAGAAACAATGTAAAAGCGGATTGCAGAGCAATATCTTTATTACTAAGTGTATTTTTTTTCATATTAGTACTATACAGTACTACAAATGGAGAGTCAAGTGAATAACGTTAATTCATTGACTTTGCGATTTCTAACATTTTTTCTTTCGGTAATCTTGAACTTTGCATTTCTACATATGTTCCAGCTTGTGTCCAACGAAGTAACCCACTCGTAATGAGTTCTCCGTTCTTATCCAATTTCCCACTATCCCCCCATTTTGAAAAATAACCCTTGTTTCCATTGATATCGACTTGTTCAGCATGAGGGAATTCTTCATCGGATAATAGAATTCTTCTGCTTATATGAATAGCAACCATCAGCTTTGTATCCTTGCTATCCATATAATGTAGCCTTATCCAAGGGGATGTTTTTGTATCTAATGTCCAATCATCTGGAATCTTTTTTGGAGATAAAATAGTGAAATCAACTTTTCTCTGTATTTCTGGAATAGTGGTGCTGTTGTGATTATACTTAATTTCTTTAGCTATGATTGTCATTGGATAACTAATTAAAAGTATAAAGGTAATGAATAAACGAAATGGAACTATCAATTTATTACCTCGATTCTAATTGGATTTTCTGACAGGTAGTATTTCCAAACTATCATTTTTCATTAAATAACCTGTCTCTTTTGTTTAACGAAGGATCATGTATGTTCCATACACATTCAGTTAACTTTTCTGTGTCTCACAATCATGTAGCATAATCTAAAAAATTGAAACCCGATAGGGTTTATTTGGTATGCAAATCTTTAAAGAACTTACACTGGATCTTTAGAAAGAAAAAATCTCACGTGAAATTAAACTTATATAATCTTAGCTTGATGGCGATGGGGTACCGTCAGGAAAGTGCGGATTTACAACGCTAAGACCATTTCCAAGACGATTCCCCAAATTTTAATAATGCTAAGGTCCTAAAAGGAGTAAATTTCGAGTGTTTTAAAATTAAAAATCTTATTCATCGAACAGTCGTACCTTTATGTATAAAATTCAATGAACAGTTATATTTGTATCCAAAAGGAAATAGATTAGATAGAGTAACAAAGGGCTTTTAAGCATGAATAGCAAAAGAGAATTTGTAGAACAAATAGAGTTGATAAAAAAGTAAAGGGAAGGAAACCAAATGAAAAAGATTACAACGGGACAAAGCAACAGCGGCTTCTCCGAAACAGGACTGCACAAAATGCGCGACGTGCTGGCACGACATGTCGATTCCGGGAAGATTCCTGGGGTCGTTGCTTTAGTCAGCCGGAACGGTGAGACGCACGTTGAAGCGATGGGCACGATGCGCCATGATGGTGGAGCGCCGATGCGCCGAGACACGATCTTTCGGATGGCCTCGACGTCCAAGCCGCTTGCGATTTCGGCGGCAATGATCCTGCTCGACGAGTGCAGGCTGCGGCTGGATGACCTGGTAGAGACGTGGTTACCGGAACTCGCCGACCGGCGGGTGCTGAAGCGGATCGACGGCCCGCTGGACGATACCGTGCCAGCGCGGCGTCCGATCACCGTACGGGATCTGCTGACTTCCACGTTCGGGCTCGGCATGGATATTACGTCGCTGGGCACTCCGATCATGAACGCGATTTTCGAGAAGGGGCTCACGCCCGATCTACCGGTGCCGATGCCCGAGCCGGATGAGTGGATGCGCCGTCTTGGCGAGCTTCCACTGATGCACCAGCCCGGAGAGCGATGGCAATACCACATCAGCAACGATTTACTCGGCGTGCTCGTCGCCAGGGTCACGGGCCAGTCGTTTGAGACGTTCCTGCGCGAACGCATCTTCGACCCCCTAGGCATGAAGGACACCGGTTTCCACGTGCCCGCCAACAAGATCGACCGGTTGCCGACCCTTTACGCCCCCGACCCGCAGACCGGAGAGTTCATCGTGTGGGACGAGGCCAAGGGGGGACGCTGGAGCCAGCCTCCAGCGTTCCAGGGCGGCGGTGGTGGGCTGGTCTCCACCGTCGACGACTACAACGCGTATTTACGGATGCTGCTGAATCACGGGATGCACGAAAGCGAACGGATCCTGTCCCGGCACGCCGTCCAGCTGATGACCACCAACCGCCTCACACCTGAGCAACAAGTAGCCCGAGACGCTTTGGCCAAAAACAATGTCCATGTGTCGTTCGGCCAAGGGCAGCACGGCGGCTGGGGCTTCGGGATGGCGGTGCGCACCTACCGCGGCGACTATGCGTCCATCGGCCAGTTCGGCTGGGACGGTGGAAGCGGCACAACGGCGTACGCCGACCCGGACAACCAGCTTACCGGAATCCTACTTACCCAGGTCGGGCTGTCAGTCCCGAATTCGGCACGGCTTATCCACGACTTCTGGACCATGGTCTACCAGGCAATCGAAGACTGAAATCGAGCTCGCGGTTCGTCGTTCGTTTAAAAAAGGGCCTGTGAATTTCATCAACCTTATTGGGGCGGAATCAGGACGTGGGTATGATAGGTTGGTTTGCCGACAGAAACAACTGCTTCAGCCTTTTAAGACCAATCATGCCCACGGAGGTTCCAAGTCAAGTCCTTAAACGCTTTTTTATGGTTACATGTAAACATAGATAAAAGGTGCACCATATCGGTGTTTTGAAACGGATACTACATATAAGAGCATGTTAGTTTAATAAGCCAAATTAAAAAATCGATTCCTAAACATAAGAGGAATCGATTTTTTTCTATGCTGTAATTTGTTTAATGTTGTAAATCCTCATTTTCCTGACGCTACCCTTTATATAAAAGATAGTGAGATTTTCCTATATCCCGTCAAAACAGTCGGTAAGAAGTTAGGTAAGGAAGAGAGACAAACCGTCTGTAAGGACTCGATTGGTTCAACTAGCCTTCTGGGAAAGAATGCTCTCAGAAGGAAGTTTCACTTTATTTTTCTTTGCTTAATGATTCCAACAAACACGCAAACAAATTATCTCGTATTAACGAGCTGTGACATCTTTAACTGCTTCAGAAATACGGTCAACTGTTGCTTTTCCAGCATCTTCAACAGCATCAACTGCATTTTGTACTGCATCGCTTGCTACTTTAATTCCGCGTTTTGTGTTATTACGCCCTGCATCAATGGCAGATTGAGTTCGATTTTGCTCAGTCAATTTTTATCCCTCCTAAATTTGTTTTTCGACCTTAGTATAAGAAAATGTCATTTTACTATTCGTATATTAGAGAAATTTCCAATAGTCCGAGTTATATGAGCAAAAAATTATGCTAGAATAAGTTCGTCATTTATCCGGCTATTCGCGGACGGTAATACCCCACCTCAAGATTCAGGGAAAAGTGTTGTCCAGCTCTAGCGGCTAGAATCTCCGGTCGTTTCGCTCCCTCGGACGAGACAAAAAGCACCTCTCTCTAGGGTGCGCGAGCGTCCTGCGATTCTGGGCGAGCCGCTTCCGCCTTTCTACAGAAGAGGGGGAGCCCGATTGGTTCAGCTAACCTTCTGGGGAAAAACGCTCCCAGAAGGAAGTTTCATGTTATTTAAAAAACTTATAATCATATCACATTTTGTGAAAGAATGAACAAATGAAATGTGAAAAAAATTCGAAAATAGGATTGTAAATATAGGGAAATATGATAAAGTAGAATTATCAAATATTTATGAAAACGTTTTCTTTGGACGTTTTATTTTTTAGACTTAAAGGTCTGATGACCCGATTGTCTATTTATAGGATTATAGGTTTATGAAAAAGGAAGATTAGAAGGGAAGGGAAACTATGAGCACATGGACACAAGTTTATGATCCGCTAGGTAATATTTGGCTTTCAGCAGCAGTTGCAATGATTCCAATTATATTTTTCTTTTTAGCGTTAACAGTTTTTCGTATGAAAGGCTATGTTGCAGGCTTTATTACAGTTGTATTAACAGTTATAATTGCACTTTTCGTTTATAAAATGCCATTTACGATGGCGATGGCAGCAACGGGTTATGGTTTTGCTTATGGATTATGGCCAATTGCGTGGATTATCATCATGTCAGTATTCTTATACAAAATCTCAGTGAAAACGGGACAGTTCGATATTATTCGTGCATCTGTTCTTTCTATTACAAATGATCATCGTTTACTTGTCATTTTAATTGGCTTCTCATTTGGTGCATTTTTAGAGGGAGCAGCAGGATTTGGAGCACCGGTAGCAATTACAGCAGCACTTCTTGCAGGACTTGGTTTAAACCCATTATACGCAGCGGGACTTTGCTTAATCGCAAATACAGCGCCGGTAGCATTTGGAGCTATGGGGATTCCAATTTTAGTAGCTGGTCAAGTAACAGGTATTGATCCTCATAAAGTAGGACAAATGGCTGGACATCAATTACCGCTTCTATCGTTATTTGTTCCATTCTTTATTGTATTCTTAATGGATGGATTAAAAGGTATCAAACAAACGTGGCCTGCATTATTTGTAGCAGGTGGTTCATTCGGGATTACGCAGTTTATTACAGCAACATATCTTGGACCTGAACTCCCAGATATTACATCGGCACTAGTGAGCTTAGTGAGTTTAGCACTATTCTTAAAAGTATGGCAGCCAAAAGAAATTTATCGTTCTGGAGAAGGACAAGTAGAGGCAGCGGCAACGGTAAATGCTGGTTCGACAATAGATTTAACAGCAGGAAAAGTTTTGAAAGCGTGGTCACCGTTTATTATCTTAACGATAATGGTTGTAATCTGGAGCCAAAAATTCTTTAAAGATCTATTTGCTCCAGGTGGTGCGCTTGCAAGCTTAGTGTTTAAATTTGAAGTTCCGGGTCTGCATAATTTAGTGATGAAGGCAGAGCCAATTGTTAATAAACCAACGCCATATGAAGCTATATTAAAGCTTGATATTTTATCGGCAACAGGAACAGCGATTTTGATTGCATGTATTATCACAATGTTTGTTTTGAAAATGAGTCCAAAACAAGCGGCTGTTACATTTAAAGAAACGTTACAAGAATTGAAAATGCCAATTCTGTCAATTGGATTAGTACTTGGCTTTGCGTTTATCGCAAATTACTCAGGGCTTTCATCAACATTGGCATTAGCATTAGCGGGAACTGGGAAGTTCTTCCCGTTCTTCTCACCATTCCTTGGATGGCTTGGGGTATTCTTAACAGGATCAGATACATCTGCAAACGCACTATTCTCAAATCTACAAGCAATTACAGCGTATCAAGTAGGCGTGAAGGAAGTATTGCTTGTTGCGGCGAATACAACGGGCGGTGTAACTGGTAAAATGATTTCACCGCAGTCCATTGCAATTGCATGTGCGGCAGTTGGACTTGCTGGAAAAGAATCTGACTTATTTCGTTTCACAGTGAAACATAGTTTATTCTTCGTAACAATCGTTGGTATTATCACATACATTCAAGCTTATTATTTAACTTGGATGATTCCTTAATGGAAAAAGGGGTGTCTCTTATGATGAGATACCCCTTTTTGTTATTTTTGAATTTAGGCTGGAAGATGTACGGTTTTAACGTGATGTAAATTGAAATGAAAACGCTGATTACGTGCTGTAATGAGTTCAATTTGATTGTCGGTTACTTCAGCTAATTTGCCAATTTTATAACTGTGTATGCCTAAATCAAGTAAAACGATACGTTGTTTTAGTTTTTTCATTTGTTCAGAAAATGTACGTGCAAGTGTAAGTTTTGAAGCTGGCGATAAAAGTTTTTCATTTTCGAGTCCGTAAGGCATTTCTGCTTCCTGATACGGAACGATATATTTTACGTGATGAAATGGGATGTATAACATTTGATAGACAGGTGAGAGGAAAACAAAATAGTCATTCATAATGTGGGTAACATATCCATGTAAGGCGTGTTCAGATGATAGCGCAAGTTCAATAAATTGTCCTTTTGCCACTTGCAATGTTTTACGCAGTGAAATAGTGGATTCACTTGATATGATGTCTTGCGGTAGTAAAGATTCTGGAATTACCAGGTTATCAAATAATGAAGGATTAATGCTTGGGGTTAAATGTTGAATGTGTAAACTAGAGATATACATGTATTTCTCTCCATCATACAATACAATAATATCTGAGCCTTTATCAATCATAATTCCTTCAAATGGAAGAAGCTCCCCAGATAGTGTCACTTGTATGGGTTGATTAATATATTTTTGTAAATGAAGCATGATAAATCACCTTTCTCGTAATCACCTCCTTCTAACGTAGTGAAGAAGAGAGATGTTTTAGGATGCGAAGATTAACTTAACCCAATAATATAGACAAAATAGTGTAAAAATGACGGTTGGCGGAATGACAAGAAATGTAGTTTTTATATAGGTATCCCAGCCGATATTTACTTTTCCTTTTCTCACAATATACATCCACATTAAACTTGCTAATGTACCGATTGGGAGTAATAGTGAGCCTATATCACTACCGATGATGTTTGCAAGATAAATGGTTTTCAATGTAATAGGATCTAGTCCCATCTGGGTGAGTTCCATTGTGCCAATCATTAAGGCAGGATGGTTATTCAAAAGATTTGAAAGGATAGAGATTAAGCCGCCCATAACAAAAGTGGCATGAAATAAACTATTAATGATGAGTGGATGAAATGTAGCTATGAGTAGTTTGGTTAAGCCGATGTTATTAAGTCCATATACAATCACGTACATAGAAAATGCGAAAATTAAGACGTACCAAGGGGTTTTTTTAATCATATCATGAGGTGGGATACGCAGTTTGTACCATCTCCACCCGAGTAAAATAACGGAGCCAATGACTGCTACAATGGCGATAGAAAACTGGAAGAAAGATGCGATAAATAAGCTGAGGCGAACGCAGAAAACAAATAATAGAATGCCAAGCATAAACCTTGTTCGCTTACGATTTTCATCAATTGCGGGACGTGGTTGCAGTGGGTGAAAGGGTTTTTTAACGAAATTTTCATCTAAGTATGTCGATAAGACCGGGAGTTTTTCAGGAATTTTTTTCCGAAAAACAAGGAGTAATAGAAACGACATAAAAAGGAGACCTAACGTAGCGGGAACAAACATCATGGCTGTATGCATGTATAAGTCCATATCAATAATTCTCAAGGCGATTAAATTCACAATATTGCTTACACCAATCGGCGCACTGGATGCAGTAGCGATGAGTGCACCACTTAGTAAGTAAGGTATTTTTTGATCATGTGTGAGTCGTAAATGATGTAACAAAAGCAGTAAAATGGGAGTTGTAATTAAGATGCCACCATCGTTATTGAAGAATAATGTCATGAGAAAACAAAGAAGATTTGTATACCAAAAGAGGCGAATACCAGAGCTTTTTGCTTTTTTAGCAAGTTGAACGGCGCACCAATAAAAAAAGCCGAAACTCTCTAATACGATTGCCATAACGATGGTAGCCATAATTGTTATGGCGGCGCCAATAATTTTTGAGCTAATATCACCCAAGTCGGTAAGAGAAACTGTACCGCTTAAAATGACAATCACTGCACCAACTGTTGCCGGAATTGCTTCATTCATCCCTTTTGGACGCCAAAAGATGATGAGCGTGGTTCCGAGAAAAACGAGTATGGTTATTGTAGATTGTAGGTTTATCAACTCTCTCACCCCTGTTCTTATAGTGAAAAGTTTGCATAAGACATACGTCCTGCACTGGCTTATATTCTATATGTATGTAGTGGGGAAGCAGCCTGTATTAAGTGAAATACCCATTTTTTGAATAAGGAAAAGAAATGATATAAATACCTTTGCATTTTTTAGACAATGATGTATGATAGGAGCGTAGTAAAAATTTAATCAGTGATAAACTGGGGGTGCCCAAGCGAGTTGGGCTGAGAGAGAAGTGCGTTGAAACTTTTTAACCCTTTGGACCTGATCTGGTTCGTACCAGCGGAGGGAAGTTAACGGCTTTACATAACAATGCCTTATGTTGCCAGGTCCTATTCTTTATTATGGACCTGGCTTTTTTATTTGAGCATACACTGGCCGCTAGTTCTCGTCCTGGTCAAAAGAAAAGCGGAGCCGACTGTTTAGACCCGTTGGCTAAGGTTCTTTCGCACAGAAAGCGCTTTTTGTTTTCTCGTGTGGAAGGTTCTTAGACGAGAGGGTTTAGGAGGCGAAGCTGGATCTAAGAAAAGCGGAGGTTACTTCGCTAAGACACAGGGGAGGAAACATATTATGAAACAATCTGTTTCAGCTGAACAAATTGAGTTGAAGTCAAGTTTACCGGGAAGTAAGAAGGTATATGTAGAAGGTACACGTGAAGATATGAAAGTACCGATGCGCGAGATTGCACAAAGCGATACAAACGGTGTACCGAATCCATCTATTCGTGTGTATGATACGAGTGGTCCTTATACGGATCCTGATTACAAAGTGGAATTAGAAAAGGGGATTCCAACGCCGCGCCGCTGCTGGATTGTGGAACGTGGAGATGTAGAAGAGTACGAGGGCCGTGAAGTGAAACCAGAAGATGATGGTGTGAAAACAGCAGCTAACCATACGCCTATATTCCCGCAAATGGGACGTAAGCCGCTTCGTGCAAAAGCTGGGGAAAATGTTACGCAAATGCATTATGCGCGTAAAGGCATCATCACATCAGAGATGGAATATGTGGCGATTCGTGAAGGTGTGGAAGCAGAATTTGTGCGTCAAGAAATTGCTGAAGGCCGTGCTATTTTACCAGCAAATATTAATCACCCGGAAGCAGAACCAATGATTATCGGACGTAACTTCCACGTGAAAGTAAATGCGAATATCGGGAACTCAGCTGTTTCATCGTCGATTGCGGAAGAAGTAGAGAAGATGACGTGGGCAACACGCTGGGGTGCAGATACAATTATGGACCTTTCTACTGGGAAAAACATTCATACGACACGTGAATGGATTATTCGTAATGCGCCTGTACCAGTTGGAACAGTGCCGATTTACCAAGCGCTTGAAAAAGTAAACGGAATCGCGGAAGATTTAACGTGGGAAGTATACCGTGATACGCTAATTGAGCAAGCGGAGCAAGGTGTAGATTACTTTACAATTCATGCTGGTGTGCTGCTTCGTTACATTCCGCTTACAGCAAAGCGTGTAACAGGAATTGTATCACGCGGCGGTTCGATTATGGCCCAGTGGTGTTTATATCATCATCAAGAAAACTTCTTATATACACATTTTGAAGAGATTTGTGAAATTATGAAAAAGTACGATGTTTCCTTCTCTCTTGGAGATGGATTACGCCCTGGTTCAATTGCGGATGCAAACGATGAAGCTCAATTTTCTGAGCTGGAAACATTAGGAGAACTTACGCAAATTGCTTGGAAGCATGACGTACAAGTGATGATCGAAGGCCCAGGACATGTACCGATGCATTTGATTAAAGAGAATATGGATAAAGAACTCGACATTTGTCATGGTGCACCGTTCTATACACTTGGACCGTTAACGACAGACATTGCGCCGGGTTATGACCATATTACCTCTGCGATCGGGGCAGCGATGATTGGTTGGTTCGGTACAGCAATGCTTTGCTACGTAACACCGAAAGAACATCTTGGCTTACCAAACAAAGATGATGTTCGAGAAGGTGTTATTACGTACAAAATTGCCGCGCATGCCGCTGACCTTGCAAAAGGTCATAAAACAGCACATCAGCGTGACGACGCTCTTTCTAAGGCGCGTTTTGAGTTCCGTTGGCGTGACCAATTTAATTTATCATTAGACCCTGAGCGTGCAATGGAATATCACGATGAAACATTACCAGCAGAAGGAGCAAAGACAGCGCATTTCTGCTCAATGTGTGGTCCGAAGTTTTGCAGTATGAGAATTTCACATGATATTCGTGAGTATGCAAAGGATAATGATTTAGAAACAACAGAAGCAATCTCAAAAGGTATGAAAGAAAAAGCAGAAGAGTTTAAAGAAACAGGCAGTCAATTATATCAATAATTAGAAAGTATCTTTTTGAACACCTCTTAATCTATGATCATGTGTACCCTAACCTAATATAGATAATGGTCCCCCTGCTGCGCGAGAGCAGGGGGATTTTGTTATTCTATCAAGAATACTCTACATGAAAAGTAAGACGAATCGGAAGGAGAAAAATGGAGCAGAAAATTGATCCTGCTACTGCATTTATATTACAGATTCTTTTTGTCGTTACATTTATTTTGTTATTGTCACCAAATTATGAGAAACAAATGGATATTATCATAACAGCTGTTGGCACGTTGTTTCTTGTGGTTGGTAGTTTTGGGCTTTCTGTATATTATTTTGCGAAGAAGTGGTATTCGAAATTACCGTTTTTCTTTATCGTTACATCATGTATGTTGCTGGTCTATTTTATATTGGCTTGTATTGAAATTCCGCATTACCTCTATCACCGATTTACGGAGCGTTAGTATGTATAGAAATAGGAACCTTCCGTATATATTTTGGAGGGTCCCTATCGGCTGTTGTATTTAATGGGCGAAGACGAGCTGTACCCAGTAGTATAGGAGGAAGAGTGTTAAGATTGTGGTGAGAGGAATGACAATTAAGGAGACGCTCAAGTAATCTTTCCATTTTACTTTGATTTTATTTTGTTTCAAGATATACATCCAAATAAGGGAAGCAAGTGTACCAATTGGTAGTAATAATGATCCCATATCGCTGCCAATGATGTTTGCGAGGTAGATTGTTTTGAGGGTAACAGGATCTAATCCCATTTCTGTTAAGGTAATGGTTCCGATCATTAAGGCAGGATGGTTGTTAAAGAAGTTTGATAGAATTGAAACGAGTCCACCCATCATAAAGCTTGCATGTAATAAGCTTTGATTTACGATTGGTTCACATACTTGCACAAGCCAAGCTGTTAGTCCAGCGTTATGAAGCCCATAAATAATAACATACATGGAAAAAGCAAAAATGAGGATGTGCCACGGTGTCTTCTTTAATATATCGACTGGATTTGTTCGTAAGTAATACCATCTCCAGATGAGTAGAACGAGAGAGCCAATTACGGCAACAATTTCAATCGGAATTGCAAAGAATGAGGCTACGAAAAGAAGACAGCGCATAAGGAAGACGAACAGTAACACTTTTAACATAAATTTTGTACGTTTGCTTTTTGTATCAACAGAATCTTTTCCTTTTAATGGATGAAAGTGTTTTGTGAAAAAGACTTCTTCAATGTCATAAGCGGATGTTGGTAGTTTTTTCGGTAATTTCTTTTTCACGACTATATACATGAGCCATGACATAAAGATAAGTCCTAACGTTGCAGGTACAAACATCATTGCAGTATGCATATAGAGTGTCATATGAACGATGTTTAATGCGATTAAATTTACGATATTACTAACACCAATTGGAGCGCTAGAAGCAGTTGCAATCAATGCACCGCTTAATAAATACGGAATTTGTTGCTGTGGTTTTAATTGAAGGTTTTTCAAAAGTAAAATTAAAATCGGAGTTGTAATTAAAATACTACCATCGTTATTAAACAGCAGTGTCATGAGAAAACAGAGTAATTGAATGTACCAATATAGGCGGTGCCCGGAGCCTTTTGCTAAGTTTGCAAGCCGAGCTGCTGCCCAGTGGAAGAAACCAAAACTTTCTAATATAACAGCCATAACAATTGTCGCGATGATGGTAATAGAGGCGCCGCCGATTTTACTAATGATATCGGCAATGTTACTGCGCGATACTAGTCCGGTAATAATGATAATCCCCGCTCCAATTGCAGCTGGCCATGCCTCGTTTATTCCTCTTGGCCGCCAAAATATAACAGTCATGGTAAGAAGAAAAACAACAACCGTAATCCAAATTTCAATACCCATAGCTAGCCTGCCCTTCTTAATTCTTTAGTTTGAACAAGTGTATTTCGACTTGTCCGAAGCTTATATTTAATCATATTCAAGCTCTTAAAAGAAGGTATGGGGATTACACTAGCTATTGTAAATATGTGCGTTTGGTACCTTGGGGAAAAGACATAGTATATAGGGGAAGTTGAATGGAAATAGGCACATATCCAGTATGTGCCTATTAGGTATTTATAATAGAAAAATTGCTACGTGCATATACCTAGTTTTATTTTGGTAGGTATATGTGGATGAAAATATGCTACTTATTTCATGATAGATGATATTTGACTAGAAATTTTATTACCCATACGGGTATTTGTAATGTTGTCTGTAAGAGCCCGATTGGTTCAACTAACCTATCGCGAGGAAAAGCGTCTCACGATAGGAAGTTTCACTTTACTTTAAAAAACTTCGATCTTTCAAGAATAAGTTCCAGAAGAAGATGAAGCCTGGTAATAGTATTGCGATACCGACTGCATAGAGAATGAGCAGTGCATAAAACGTTTCTTTCGTTGTAAAACTTGTAAACACAGTTACTTCTGGATAAATAATATATGGAAGGTGTGCAACGCCGTAAGCGTAGCTTGCAAATCCATATTGGGCAACGACAGAAAGAACAGCAATGCGCGGCCAGCCGAGTGTTTCGTATTTGTGATTCGTCCACCAAAGGGAGGAATAGCCAATGATAAAGAAGATAATCGAGACTGTAAACCATTTGAACTGTTTAATTAATCCTTCCATGAGCCAATGCGTTTCGGGATCCATTACGACAAGTGCAATGATGGCGGTAACAAGCGTTGCAGGACCGAGCACGATGGCGTTTCTCCGATAGACACGATATGTATCTTCGGAGCCTTGTTCTCTAGCGAAATCAGCGAGAAAGAGTGCTGATAAAAAGAGTTCGGATGTTAAACCGAAGAGCATGTACCAGTATACAACTGGACTTGATAATAACTTTCCATATAATAACGTTTCTTTGCCGCTAGCAGTGGTAATGAAGGCTCCCTCTGTTACAGGAAGTACTGTAATTAAGAGAGCTGGAATTAATAGACCAGTAATGCCTGAAATAACGCGCATGAGATGCTGGTATTTTGGCAAGGAATACGCAAACACCATAAAAGTACTACGAATTGCAACGAGTATGAGAATTAAGGTAACAGGTAAAAACATTGCAGTTGCGAGTGTAAATGCAGCTTTTGGAAAGAAGCCGAGAAACGCAACAACGACAAAGACTAGAAATGTATTTGTAACTTCCCATGTTGGTGATAAGTAGCGATTCGCGAGTTTTCCGGCAAGTGTCGGATGATTTGCATACACCATCCCCCAAAAGCCGGCACCGAAATCAATTGAGCCTAGAATACTGTATACAAAGACGACAGCCCAGAGAATGATAATAGCAATGCTTGCTTCAGGCATGTGAGTCCCCCCCGTTCGGTTGTAAGTCTTGCTTCAATGGATGGCGTCTAAAGAATGTTCGTAATACGAAGACAGTTAAGATGCCAAGTGCAATGTATAGTATGACAAATACGACAAATAATGGCCCAACAAAGTCAGCGCGCGTTGCAGCATCTGTTGTACGTTGAAAACCGTAAATCGTCCAAGGCTGTCTTCCACTACAGCTGAAAATCCAGCCAAATTCAATGCCAAGAAGCATAATCGGACCGCCTGCAGCGATTGCCCACAGCATCCATTTTGGCAATTTCCCGCCTTTTTTTCGGTAAATGAAGTACCAATATCCAAGTGAAATTGCAGCGACGGCGAATGAAAATGTAGCTGCTCCAACCATTAAGTCAAAGAATAAATGGGTGTAAAAAGGAGGCCACGTTTCTGATGGAAATTCATTTAATCCTTTTACAACCGTATTTGGAGAAAAACCAACTAACATACTTAACAGGTTTGGGAATTCAATGGCGTATTTTAATTCGTTTGTTTTTGGATCGAGAATGCCTCCAACGGCTAGCGGTGCATGTGATTGTGTATGAAATAATGCTTCGGCTGCTGCCAGTTTTTCTGGTGAGTGCTCATGAAGTCCAATCGCAGATTCATGTCCAGAAACCCACATAATCGCGCCTGTAATGAATGTGACCATAAGACCTAAGTATAATCCTTTTTTATGATAAGCAATCTCCCGTGCACTTTTATTTCGTTTTAATAATTTAAAGCCAGCGATAGAAGCAATGACAGCAGCTCCTGTTGCATAAGCGGTAATGACAACATGAACGGAGCTTGTGAAAAAGCTTGGATTAAAAAAGGCTTTCCAAGGATTGACGTTATAGACAGAGCCGTCCGGTGCCATTGAAAATCCGGCTGGTGTATTCATCCACGTATTTGCTGAGGTAATAAGTACAGCGGATGCAGTCGCGCCGAGCATAACAAAAAAGAGCGATACTAATCGCATGAATGGTGGTAATTTGTCTGCAGCATAGACGTAAATGGACATGAACAATGCTTCTAGGAAGAAGGCGAAAATTTCAATTTGAAATGGAACGGAGATGACTTGTCCAACAATTTTCGCAAAGCCAGGCCAAAGCAAGGAAATTTGGACGCCTACAATTGTTCCTGTTGGAATGGCAACACCAAGAAGAATCGCAAATGCTTTCGTCCATCTTTTTGCCATCACAGAGTAATCAGAGTCCTTTTTCCAGTGATATAACATTTCGCTTATAAAAATCATTAAGGAAAGTCCGATTCCAAGTGTTGCAAAAATAATATGGAAGGCTAACGATGATCCAAAGAAAGCGCGCGATAGTGTAACAGTATCCATGTTTCTACTCCTCTTCTTTTTTTTGCCATTATTTTCTTACTGATATGGAAATTTTATTCAAAAAAATGACAAAAAATATATATGTATTTTAGGAGAGATTATGATATTATAATGTTGAAATCTTCTGAAAATAAAAATTTCTATTTTAGAATTGTACTTTGAGGAAAAATATTTTATAATGCTTTATGCGAACGCAAGTTCTGTTTTTGCGGGATTCCTTTACAAACTGTAAGGAAAAAATGCGGATGTGCACTGGATTTAGTCGTATTCATGAAACGGAGGGGAAGTTTTCATGTATCCAGAAGTCATAAAAAAAATGGCATTTTCGAAAGAGCATAAAGATTTATTATTGAAGCTATACAATAAGGAAATTACAAGGCGTGAATATGATCGTCTTGTACAAGCACTATATCGACCAACAAAAGAAAGTGTGTAAATATCCATTCATGGTGAGTGGGTAACTGAATCTTATATTAGTGAAATAAAGTGAAACTTCCATCAGTGGGGGTCTTACTGCCAGCGAATAGTGGGATAAAAGAGGCAATCTGAAAAAGGTTGCCTTTTTTGTATGTTTTTTTCTTATAATGGTTAGCATCTTAACGAGGTGATATTGTGCGGAAACGTTTTTATCTATTTATTGCAATGGCCGTTTTGATTATTTTATGTGGAGCGGTGATGTGGAAGGTGTTACAAGGGAGCGGTACAGAGCAATTTATTATACGCCATATGACAAATGAAAATGGAACGTTGGCAACATATCGGCTTAAAAGTGACAAACAAGGAACAGATGTTGCAACTGGACGTGAAGCGTTGTCTGAGTCAGCAGGATTATGGCTCCGATATGCGCTAGATACTGATAATCAAGAGATATTTGATGCGCATATGAAAGTTATACAAAATTACTTTTTGGACTCATCTCATATTGTACTATGGAAAATTGCAGAATCGGGAAAAAGACAGGCAAGAACGAATGCACTTATTGATGATTTACGGATTGTACAGCAATTGTACCGGGCATATGAGAAATATGAAGAAGAGCGATATAAGCATCTTGCTGATCAAATTAGTGATGCCATATTACATTATAATAAGAAAGGGTCTTTTTACGTTGATTATTACGCTGCTGATGCACATGTATCAAATGATACGTTAACAATATCTTATGTGAATCCGAAAGCATTTTCTTATATGAAAAAGTATGGAAAAATTACGGATGCTGAGTATCAAAAAGTTGTTCAATTTCTAGCGGATTATCCGCGAAATGGATGGGCTTTTCCGAAAACGTATGAGAAAGATGGCACCTTTACATATGATAAAGAAGTAAATATTATTGACCAGTCATATGTTGCGTATTACCGAAGTTTAGTAGACCTTCCTTCCGCAGCATATTTAGATTTTCTTAAGAAAACATTTAAGAAAGACGGCAAGCTGTATGGAAGATATCATTTAGAAACAGGAGAACCTGCTGTTGCTTTTGAATCACCGGCTGCGTATGGTATAACGATTTTATATTTATTAGAAGCTGGAGAGAGGAAGTTAGCTGAAGCGATGTATGAGGAAGCAGCGACGTTCCGTAATAAAAATCCGTTTAGCCGCTATTACGGCGGCTATGTAACAGGAAAAGATAAGAATACACATATTTTTGATAATCTATTGCCGCTTTTAGCAGAAACCGCGTTAAAAAACAGCAAGTAATTATTACTTGCTGTTTTTTTCATAAATGTACTGTGTATATAACATTTGTTTTGTATATTGATTAATAAGGTGAAAGCCGACAATAAAAATAAATGCTGGAGCAGAAAATTTTGCTAGATTAAATAACATGCCGATAATAATAGATTGCTCAATTACTAAATTCCCTTGATTCATTGTATATAGTAATGAGCTTTGCAAAACAACAGCTAGAAAGGCAATGCTTTGCAATACTTTAAACTCAGGGGCATTTTGTGTCATTGTGAGCATCTCCTATTCCATACATGATTATAGTACAGGAGGGAGGTGTGTACTATAATCCCTTTGTGAAAAATATAACAATTTAGTAACAGCGCATACAACATAGATATGATAGGAAGAATCCTTCTAGTGAAAATCACGAGAATCGCTTCTATATGAAAGAAATTCGTGTTCAATTCCAGCCTTAAAGTTTAGTAGAAAGCAAGGGAATTTGAAGATCCTTCAATTGGTGGATTAGATTGACTCGCTCGTTGATAGAGAATAGTGTGAAGAGGGGATTTTTGTTGGCATGCTCGTCATACGAAAATTACCCTAGACATATACATAGGTTAACTTAGATTTATTCCGCTATTTGCGGACAGTAAGACCCCTCAGCCTAGGGTTGAGAGAGAAAATGTTGTCCATCTCTAGCGACTAGAATCTTCGGTCGTTTCGCCCCTCGGACGAGGCAAAAAGTGCCTCTCTGCCTTGGGTGCGGGCGTCCTGCGATTCTGCGCGAGCAACTTCCGCTTTTCTACAGAAGATAGGTAGGGGATAAATGTTCGTAAAAGCCCAAATGGGTAGTTGTAAAGAACATCTAAGAAAGGGGGCATTGTATGAATATTTTACTTTGCTGTGCTGCCGGAATGTCAACGAGCTTGCTTGTTACGAAGATGGAGAAAGCGGCACAGGTACAAGGTATAGAGGCGAAAATTTGGGCTGTTTCTGGAGCAGAAGTGCGTAATCATATCGATGAAGCTGATGTATTACTACTCGGTCCGCAAGTGCGCTATTTGCTGCCAAAAATGAAAGAACTATGTAAAGAGAAAGGAATACCTGTTGATGTCATTCAATCTGTACACTACGGACTTTGTAACGGGGAAGCGGTGTTACAAGCAGCATTGTCAATGAAGTCATAAGGAGAGTGGAGAAGATGACAGGGTTTTTAGAGAGATACGTTATGCCTGTAGCGGGAAGAATTGCAGAGCAGCGCCACTTACAAGCTATTCGAGACGGAATTATTTTAACGATGCCTTTTTTAATTATCGGATCATTCTTCTTAATTATTAGTGCTTTGCCGATCCCTGGATATAATGACTTTATGGCTAATCTGTTTGGTGATGGTTGGCAAAAAGCGTTAGGATATCCAGTTAGCGCAACATTTAGTATCATGTCTTTAATCGCTGCTTTTGGAATCGCTTACAGATTGGCGGAACGGTATAAAGTAGATGCATTAGCTGCAGGGGCGTTATCGCTTGTGTCTTTCTTGCTCGCAACGCCATTTCAAGTTTCTCATATTATAGAAGGAACAAAGGAAAGTATTATAGTAGAAGGGGTTATTCCAGTTGTGCTTATGGGGAGTCAAGGTTTGTTTGTAGCGATGATTTTAGCACTTATATCTACAGAAATATACCGCTTGATTATACAGAAGAATATTGTGGTTAAACTGCCAGAAACAGTACCGCCAGCTGTGTCCCGTTCGTTTACTGCACTTATTCCTGGGTTTATTGTCGTAACAGCTGTTTGGATTTTGCGATTAATGATGGAACATACTTCATTTGGGAGTATTCATAATATTGTTGGGCAATTATTACAAGCACCGCTTAGTAAGCTTGGTGCTAGTTTATTTGGAGCCGTGATTGCTATTCTTCTTGTTCAAGTATTATGGGCATGTGGGCTTCACGGAGCGGCAATTGTTGGCGGAGTGATGGATCCAATTTGGGTATCATTAATGGATCAAAACCGCGTCGCCTTTCAAGCTGGGCAGGATGTGCCAAATACAGTTACAAAGCAATTCTTTGATTTATGGATTTATATGGGGGGATCAGGTGCAACACTTGCACTTGTAGTAGCGATGTTATTATTCGCGCGAAGTCAGCAATTAAAAAGTTTAGGCAGGTTATCAATTGCACCAGGTATTTTTAATATTAATGAAATGGTGACATTTGGGATGCCGATTGTATTAAACCCGCTTCTTCTCATTCCGTTTATTCTAGTTCCTGTTGTCCTAACGATTGTGACGTACTTTGCGATGGAATGGGGCCTTGTCGCACGGCCAAGCGGAGCGTTTGTACCATGGACAACACCGATTATTTTTAGCGGCTATTTAGCAACAGGCGGCAAGATCTCAGGTGTTGTTATGCAATTAGTGAACTTCTGCTTAGCGTTTCTCATCTACTTCCCATTTTTAAAAATATGGGATAAGCAAAAGTTGGCAGAAGAAAAGGGGGAGTAATAAAGAAACATGGATACATTAGAGACAATAGCCTTTCATTTAATTTTACACGGGGGAAATGCCAGAAGCTCAGCGATGGAGGCAATTCAATTTGCGAAACAAGGGAAGATTTCCGAAGCGGACGAAAAGCTGCAAGAAGCAGGCAGCGAATTAAAGGAAGCACATCGCTTGCAAACAACATTAATTCAACAAGAAGCAGGCGGCGAAAAGGTCGAACTCAGCTTACTGTTCGTTCACGCCCAGGATCATCTGATGAATGCTATAACAATAAAGGATTTAGCGAGTGAGTTTGTTGATTTATATAGGAAGATGCTAGATGGGAAATAGGCCTTGCGTGTGTTAAATTTAGATAACAATTCATAGGATAGTTAGTCCATTATGAGGGCTGATTATCCTTTTTTATTTACAGGGTGTATTTATAGTGAAAAGGAAAAGAACATCTGGAATTGAAAGATCGGTTAAGGAACTGTTGAGTGACAATAAGTTGTTCCGTTAAAGGGCCATTTAATTGAGTAAGTCTTATTAAACGAACAGTGGCAGGATAATGAATTTCATGGAGTAAAATAAGAAATTAGAGTAGAGAATTATTTAGAAAACAAAAAGGGATATGCCTTTGTTAAAATAAAAGATTTATTTTTAGTAAAGAAAAATTAAGCTTGAAATAAAGGTTTGAAAAAACGGTATGGACATTGCCAACCGTTTTTTTTAGGGATTTATAAAACTTTTCAATGGAGTGCTTCGTCTAATAAATGGGAAGGAGGAACTGATGTGGATGAATTAACAGCAGAGGCGTTTGAAATGGAAGATAAGGAGGACCTTATAGATGAGATAATGAACAAGTATGGACAGGAAATTTTACAGCTTGTTTATTCATATGTGAATAATAAAGAGGTCGCTGAGGACTTAACGCAAGATATATTTGTTAAATGTTATAAATCTCTTCATACATACAAAGGGAAATCAAATGTAAAAACATGGTTATGGAGAATTGCCATTAATCATTGTAAGGACTATATAAAAAGTTGGTATAACAAAAAGGTAATTGTTACAGAGGATGAATCTACGTATATTGGGATTCAAAAAGAAAGTGTTGAACAAACTGTTATTCAAAATGCAGAGGAACGTAGGCTGGCTTCTGCAGTAATGAATTTACCGATAAAATATCGAGAAGTAATTTATCTCTTTTATTATGAAGAGTTGCCAATTAAAGATATTGCTATGGTAATAGAAGTGAAGGAAAATACGATAAAAACAAGACTGAAAAGAGCTAAGGAACTATTGAAGAAAGGTTTGGAGGAATAATCAAATGGAAGATCGATTAAAAGGCCTACGAAAATCAATGGAGAATACAACTTTTAAACATTTGAGTTTTTCTGATCAGCATCGAAAGCGGGTACACGAAAAAATTAATCAATCATACGAAAATGAAGAAGATATCCTTTTAGCAGTTTTGCAACTTCTCATGAATGAAAAAACAGGGTACGAATTGGCACAGCTATTGCGTGGGAGAGGGATTCAAAAATTCGAAGGAAATGAAGGTTTTTTATACACCTTATTACATCGTCTGGAACAGAATCGTTTTATCCAATCAAGTTGGGATCATTCAGGAGCTAAATATTATCAATTAAATGATAAGGGAAGAAAGATGCTACGAAAGGCAGAAAAAAATTCTACAAAGGCACGATTTATATTAAAAGGATTAGTACAGGGGTGAGACAAATTTGAATAAAAAAGGGGAGCGTTTTTTAAAAGAAGTTACCAATCATATTAAATCAAAAGAAGCAAAGAACCTTGTGGCAACTGAACTGGATTTTCACTTGAAACAGGCGAAGAATATGTGGATAGAGAAAGGGTTAAGTGAAGAAGTTGCTGAAGACAAGGCTGTTGAACAAATGGGAAGTCCAATCAAACTTGGTCAAGAACTTAACAAACTTCATAAACCAAAGGTCGATTGGTTCATTATTATTTTATTAGTGACTGCTATGGGGTTAGGCTTCTTGCCAGTTGTAGTTTTTGGACATACGAATGATTTACTAATAAATAAGGTGATATTTGTTATTCTCGGTGTTGCAACGGCTCTTGGGATGATGCTGATTGATTATCGGAAATTAGAGAGAATTGGAAGGCTGTTTTACACAATCGGAGTACTTATCCTGTTAATGATAAGCTATTTTCCAAACACTACAATCAATGGAGAACCTTTAATAAAAATTGGCCCCATTACAATTGAATGCTTAATGGCTGTGCCATTCTTTTTTCTAGCTTGGGCTTCTTTTTTCAATAACAGTAGGTTAAAGGTTTGGTATCTTGGGGTTTTATACCTATTTTCTTTGTATCTATTCTTAACTATACCAAATCTCTCCACAACCTTTATCTATATCATGATGGTATTCGTTATGCTTTGGTGGAGTAAGTTAGGTAAGAAAAAGGCACTGATAATTACAGTTGTACCAATTTGTTTATCTATCATCGGTGGATTATTTTTCTGGTCCTCAGTACAGAAACACCAGTTGGCTAGAATTTTAGGGTTTTTAAACCCAGGAAATTACGCAGATGGTCCGGGTTATATGTATTTACGTTTAAAAGAGTTAATGTCGTCAGCAGGATGGTTTGGTACATCTGGAAATATAGAGTTCATTCGGGCTGCACATACTGATTTTGTGTTTGCAAGTTTGACTTACTATTATGGGTATTTGTTTGCACTTATCCTTGTCTTGATTCTTTCCCTTTTTGTAGCAAGGATAATGGTCATATCTCATAAAATAAATGGTCATTATGGTAAATTGCTTCTTGTTGGTGGAATGACTCTTTTTGTAGTCCAGTTCATTTATAACGTTGGAATGATTCTAGGCTTATTACCGATCACTTCTATATCCTTGCCTTTTATTAGCTATGGATTGATGCCAACTCTGTTTAATGCATTTTTAATGGGTATCGTGTTAAGTGTGTATCGACGTAAAAATTTGATATCAAGTAGTTTCATTTAGAATTGAATCTAAAATTTTTTAAAATTAATTTCATAAAGAAGCTTTACACTGACATGGGTATTTAACTTATTCCAGAATAGGGCGCGATTGTGGAGCAACATAGTTAGGAAATGATCAAACTTTTTTATAAAAGAATGAACCAACTGAAAATATTAAGAGCGTGTTTTGATCAATCTTTTTTTCAAAACACGCTCTTTTCTATGATTGTTTATCAAGATTATTAGTATCAATTTGATCAAACTTTATTTTAAAGCAACACCACACATATTAGACATATCTAAAATGTGTGGTCCTTTTAATGTCAACTGTTTCACTTATCTAACCTAAATATAAATATGTCAAGGTCTTTTTTCATGCATAGAAAACGGCAAGTTAAACAAAGAACGAGACTACTTATGTACATATCCATTTCATTTTTCCACATTTATGTAAAAATGAAATAGAAAAGGGGGCATGGCATGAAGATTCAGATTGATTTGGACCCATCACATGAAGAATTAGAAATTATTATAAGAACGAAAGAAATGACAGAAGAGGTTCAGTACATTTTGAAAGTATTAGAAGGAGGACCGATAAAACAAATTGTTGGGATAGCAGATCAATAGTTTCATTTATTGGAGTTTAAGGAAATATATTGGTTTTATTCAGAAGGGAGAGCTGAAGGAGTCCGGGAAACGATGAATGAAGCGCATCATTTCCAACATGAGCTCATACAATCAGAAGCAAGAGAAGAAAAAACAGAAACTACAGTACTACACCCAATACATTCTATTACAGTAAAATTCACCAATTTGTATAAAAAAATTAATGCGAAAGGGGAACATGCAGCATGCGTGGAATAAAAATTACAACAATTGGCGGCGGCTCTAGTTATACGCCAGAATTAATTGAAGGTTTTATTAAGCGCTATCATGAACTTCCTGTTCGTGAAATTTGGTTAGTTGACGTGGAAGCAGGAAAAGAAAAGTTAGAGATCGTTGGCAATTTAGCGAAGCGTATGGTGAAAAAGGCAGGAGTACCAATTGATATTCAACTTACGCTTGATCGCCGCGAAGCGTTAAAAGATGCGGACTTTGTTACAACGCAATTTCGCGTTGGGTTATTAGCAGCGCGCGGAAAAGATGAAGCAATTCCATTGAAATATAATGTGATTGGTCAGGAAACAAATGGTCCGGGCGGTTTATTTAAAGCTTTAAGAACAATTCCTGTTATTTTAGATATTTGTAAAGACATAGAGGAGATTTGTCCAAATGCATGGTTAGTCAATTTTACAAATCCAGCAGGTATGGTAACAGAGGCTGTTCTTCGCTATACAAACATTCAAAAGGTTGTTGGGTTATGCAACGTTCCGATTGGGATTCGTATGGGATTAGCAAAGATTCTCGATGTAGATCCAAGCCGTGTACATGTTGATTTTGCGGGTTTAAACCACATGGTGTACGGATTGGATGTGTATGTAGATGGTGTGAGCGTCATGGACCGTATGCTGGAATTAGTGACAGACCCGGAAAAGCAAATTACGATGCAAAATATTGCAGGGCTTGATTGGGAGCCTGATTTTATTCGTGCGCTTCGTGCGATTCCATGTCCATATCATCGTTACTACTACAAAACACGCGAGATGTTAGAAGAGGAAAAACAAGCATCTATGGAAAACGGTACACGTGCAGAAGTCGTGAAAAAGTTAGAAAATGATTTATTTGAGCTTTATAAAGATCCAAACCTAGACATTAAACCACCGCAATTAGAAAAACGCGGCGGGGCATATTATAGCGATGCTGCATGTAGTTTAATTACTTCTATATATAACAATAAAGGTGACATTCAACCTGTAAATACAAGAAATAATGGCACAATTGCAAGTCTGCCGGCTGATTCTGCTGTTGAAGTAAACTGTGTTATTACAAAGGACGGTCCAAAACCGATTGCAGTTGGTGATTTACCAGTACCTGTTCGCGGTTTAGTACAGCAAATTAAATCGTTTGAACGCGTAACAATTGAAGCGGCAATAACAGGAGATTATCATAAGGCGCTGCTTGCGATGACGATTAACCCACTTGTACCATCCGATAAAGTGGCAAAACAAATTTTAGATGAAATGCTGGAAGCTCATAAAGAATATCTTCCGCAATTCTTCAAAAAGGTGGAGAACTAAAAGCGGCGCTATACGAGCCCGCTTTTTTCTTGTTAAGTAATGGGAGGGGACAGAATGATTCGATTAATCGTAAACGCAGATGATTTTGGCTTAACGCGAGGTGTAAACTACGGTATTGTTGACGCACATGTTAACGGACTTGTAAATTCTACAACGATGATGATGAATATGCCGGAAGTAGAACATGCAGTGCAATTAGCGAAGGAATATAAGACGTTAGGGGTTGGTGTGCATCTCGTATTAACCGCAGGAAAGCCACTTCTTCCTGACGTGCCTTCACTTGTAAAAGAAGATGGTTCATTTCATTCACAAAGTACCGTTTGGGAAGGGAATATAGATCCGCATGACGTTCAGCGAGAATGGACTGCACAAATTGAAAAGTTTCTATCATATGGGTTAACACCCACTCATTTTGATAGCCATCATCATGTACATGCACTGCCGATTTTACATGATGTATTAGAGAGATTAGCAGAGAAGTATCGTGTCCCAGTACGCCGCTGTAAGCAAGACTGTGCAGTCAGCCCATTTTCTGATGTGTTTTTCCACGATTTTTACGCAGATGGTATAATAGACGATTACTTTACAAATTTACAAGAGCGTGTAGAGGACGGGGTGACAGTTGAAATTATGGTGCATCCAGCTTATGTAGATGCGGAACTAGTGAAGCGTTCCTCGTATGTGATGAAGCGCGTTGAAGAACTACGGATTTTAACAGAGAGCAAGCTTCCGAGCGGGATAGAGCTTGTGAAGTTTTAATTGATAAGAAAAACGGCTATTTCTAGGAATAGCCGTCTTGCTTATAGTACTGATAAAATCATTCCGCCTATTGCACCCACTACAACAATTACCCACGGCGGCAGCTTCCAAAAGGCAAGCATTGCGAATAAGAGTAATGCAATAACGAAATCAGCAGGATTCCCAACTGAGCTTGTCCAAATTGGATGATAGAAAGCGGCAAGTAAAATACCGACAACAGCTGCATTTATACCAAACATAGCCCCTTGTACGTACGGCTTGCGGCGCAGCATATCCCAAAAAGGTAGTACGCCTACAACGAGTAAGAAGGCGGGAAGAAAAATGGCAATCGTCGCAATGGCTGCCCCAATAGTTCCGTTCATAATCGCACCGATATAAGCGGCAAACGTAAATAATGGTCCAGGAACTGCTTGCGTCATTCCATACCCAGCGAGAAACTGTTCTTTCGTTATACTGCCGTTTGACACAAACTCATTTTCTAAGAGCGGAAGAACGACATGACCACCGCCAAAGACGAGAGAGCCGGATCGATAGAAGCTATCAAACATGGCAATCCAGTGCGAGAGAGGGCGCAATATTGGTAATAGTACCAATAAGAGAAAGAACAGAGATAAGCATAACGCTGCGATTTTGCGTGAGACTGGAATGGGTATTTTTGATTCAGTTGCTACGACGTGCTCTTTGTATAAGAACCATCCCATTATACCAGCGAATAGAATAACGATGATTTGTATCCAAGCTGCTTGGAATAATAGAACGGCAGTCGCTGCAATCACTGCGATCGTTGCGCGGCTCCGGTCTGGTGTTAGCTTCTGCGCCATTCCCCATAATGCATGAGCGACTATCGCTACCGCTACTAGTTTTAAGCCATGAATCCATCCAGCATGGGGGATGTCTATTTGTTGTAATACTGAAGCGAACAATACGAGCGCAAGAACAGAAGGTAACGTAAAACCAAGCCAAGAAACAATCGCCCCAAGTATGCCGCCCCGAGATAATCCAATCCCCATGCCAACTTGGCTACTAGCAGGACCGGGAAGAAATTGACAAAGTGCTACTAAATCAGCATAGCTTCTTTCATCCATCCACTTTCGCTTTTGGACGTACTCGTAGTGAAAATAACCAAGGTGTGCAACAGGCCCCCCGAAGGAAGTGAGTCCAAGTTTCGTGGAAACGAGAAAGATTTCTATTAATACTCGTAAGTAATTTGGAATGATTCGTTTTTCTTTAGGCTTCACAATAATACGATTCTCCTTCTTCATAAATACAGGCTTTTCTTCTATCATATCGAATATATATTAATAAGAACATGGATAGAATGTAATGAATATGTAAAATTGCATACGCCAGGAGCATCTTTTCGTGTTACGGTGAGGAGGAAAGATAGCCTCCTAACTATCTTTTGTTTAACGGATAATTGTGTGTATTATTACTTGCTATCAGAAACAACAAAGGAACCTCGTAATTGAGGTTCCTATTGTCTTATTATCCATAAAAAACTGCTGTCTATTAGTGAAGCCCACTAATAGAAGTTTCAATTTATCGCCATTTCAAAGTTTACACAAAAATAGGAATTGAGGAAAGAGAAAACAGCTCTAGCAGAAGCTAAAGCTGTTACAATCTCGTATCCTTCCAAAAATTCACTTCTACATGAGAAGAAGGATTGTAAGGAAGGAGGGTATATCCTCTTGAACGAAGATAGTCAATTATTTTTGGTAAAACTTGCACGGTGACACTTGAGTCGTGCATTAAAATGACTTCAACTGGTTTATCACTTTGATTCATTACTCGTTCCAATACAGCAGAGGGATTGTGATAACTTTTCCAATCATATGTGTCGACTGTCCAATCCCACATTTTATAATGAGCTGCAACAAGAGCATCGCGATAATTTTTCTTTAAATAGGGCATACTGCCGTAAGGAACGCGAACGAGATGCGTGTCAAGTCCAGTGATGACTTGAACAATTGTCCGAGCTTGTTCCATTTCAGAAACTAAAATAGAGGGATCACCATTATAAAGGTGTTTTGCATTATGAGACATACTATGTAATCCTAGATAATGACCTTCTTGAATTAATCGCTTTGTTGTTTGGGGATAACGAGAGACACGTCCGCCAATAACGAAGAAGGTTGCTTTTTCATTTTTCTGCTTTAAGATATTTAAAATTTGTGATGTATATTTGTTTGGTCCATCATCGAATGTTAAATAAGCCACTTTTCTTTGCTGAGTAGCTGTAGGTTGCTGTGGCAGTTGTGTTTCAAGATGAGCGATAGAGCGATTCTCATGTGAAGATACAACTGCAGCCTGCTTAGGTGATAGAAAACATGAGATGATAGTATAAAACAAACAGATCAGTAGAAGCGTTCGCTTAATCATGATGCTCACCCTAATTTGAAGATTGTACATTTATCTTGCTCCAATAGTGGTATTCTCAAACGAACTATATTTTGGAAAACAAAAAACCGGATGATTTTTTTAAAAAAATCATCCGGTTTGTATATTTTTATATGGTATTGGTTATACTATTTGTTATTCTTCACGTTTTTTTACTTTTTTAAAGACTGAAATAATTGGTTTATAGCGATCGTGTACAAGACCGATAATCTCTGCGACAATTTCAGTAACTAAAATAAGAACAAATAGAAGAACAATGGATAACCATAATGTTGCGCTTGAGAAAATAATCGCGTTGACACTAAAGAAAATCCCGAACGCATAAATGATAAGCACCGTTGTTCGATGAGAGAATCCCAGTGCAAGTAAACGGTGATGTAAATGCGATTTATCTGGCGCTGAAATTGGTTTTTTATTTACAATCCGACGAATGATTGCAAATATTGTATCGAATATTGGTACCCCTAAAATAATGATTGGAACGATAAAGCTAAACAGTGTTACGCTTTTGTATAGTCCAAGTAGCGATAGTACAGAAATACAGTATCCTAAGAATAGTGCCCCTGTATCCCCCATAAAGATTTTCGCTGGATGGAAGTTATAGAACAGAAATCCAATTGTACTTGCCAGTGCGATTAGCGCAAGCGGTAAAATGAGAGCACTCCCAGCACCAGTAACGCTCGTAGCAGCCATGTAAGCTAACGTTGCAAGAACAATAGATGAAATCCCAGCTGATAATCCGTCAAGTCCATCAATTAAATTAATAGCATTTGTAATACCGACAATCCAAAATACTGTAATTGGATAAGAGAACCATCCGAGGTCGATATCCCCCAAAAATGGAATATAAAGAACCGGTATTTGTAAATTTTTCACGATTAACAATGCGACTACAAGTTGTCCACCAAATTTTACTTTTGCAGATAATTCATATACATCATCTAATATACCGATGATGATGATGATGACAGCACCTACACTAATTGATATGATACGCTGTTCATACAAGCCGCTAATCAAGCACCCTACAACAACTCCGATAAAAATTGCCAGTCCGCCAAGACGAGGCATAATTCGTTGGTGTACTTTACGAGCATTTGGCTTGTCTGTTGCCCCGATCTTAAAGGCTAATTTAATCACGAAAGGGGTAGCAATCAGTACGGTAATGAAAGATGCCAAAACTGCATAAATAATTCGTGAGTCCATTAATACCCCACCTTTTATATTTTAACGTAAACAAATCTTTCTTCTACTTAAAATTCCAATATGTGTTTTCTGACTCATAACATATGGTATCATAAAAAGAGTAGAATTCAATCTTTTTTTCTTTTTACTTTGGTTGGTGATAACTGAAATATGTGACAACTCTGCAACGAATTATAGATGCAAATTAGTTTTAATATGAGTGTTTTTCAATAAAATATGTATGCATTCTATTGCGAACTATGGTAAATGTTAGAGGAAAGCAATGGTAGAGTTCTGCCTTTTAAAAAACATTCGTTGAAGCATAGATTTTGATTATGTGTTGTCAAATAGAAGAGCTGAGAAAAATAACCATTCGTGTCACTAGTGGGAAGTTCTCATCAATCGGGCTGTTACGGACAGTTTGATTGTGCAGCGTAGAACTACTTTTATAAAGACTGAAATTATATGATGATAAATTTTTGTAGGGGGAGAAAGAATGATTTTAGTAGTTGGCGGAGCCGGATATATTGGAAGTCATACAGTAAAACAATTGTTAGACCAAAATTTTGAAGTGGTCGTATTAGATAATTTATCGACGGGTCATCGTGAGAGCGTTGATGAAAGAGCGCTTCTAGAAATAGGAGATTTAAGTAATGCAGCGGATTTAGATCGTGTATTTGGCAAATATTCTATTGATGCTGTTATGCATTTTGCGGCAAATAGCCTCGTTGGTGAATCTGTTTCGAATCCATTGAAATATTATAAAAATAACGTATCGGCAACGATTACGTTGCTTGAGAAAATGATGGAGCATGGTGTAACATCATTTATTTTCTCTTCAACAGCAGCAACGTATGGAATTCCAGATACAGATATCATTACAGAAGGCACTTTAACAAACCCAATCAATCCATACGGACGTTCTAAATTAATGATTGAACATATTTTACAAGATTTTCATGCAGCATATGGGATGAAATATGTTGTGCTTCGCTACTTTAATGCGGCAGGTGCTCACGTATCAGGAACTATTGGAGAAGATCATACACCAGAGACACATTTAATTCCGCTTGTGCTACAGCACTTATTGGGAAAACGTGAATCAATTTCTGTATTTGGTACAGATTATGATACAAATGATGGCACGTGTATTCGTGATTATATTCATGTAACAGACTTAGCGGAGGCGCACATTTTAGCACTGCAAAGTTTACAAAATGAACAAAAAACAAATGAAGTGTATAACTTAGGAAATGGAAAAGGTTTTTCTGTAAAAGAAGTGATTGAAACATGTGAGCGTGTAACTGGGAAGAAGGCGAATGTTATTCACACGGAACGCCGCGCTGGAGACCCAGCACAACTAATCGCTTCTTCTGAAAAGATTTATGAAGAATTAGGCTGGAAGGCAAAATATTCACTTGAGAAAATGATTCAAACAGCTTGGGAATGGCATACAGCTCATCCAAACGGATATAGTAAGTAAAAACAAGTCAGCTGCTGATAAAGCAGCTGACTTGTTTTTTACAAGATAAAAATGTATCCCGCATGAACGGACAGAAAAACCCCTACTGATGAAAGTTTCACTTTATAAAATTCGAAGATGTCTAGCTCCAGCGCTTTCTTTACAAAAGCTTAAAAAATGAAACGAAAGATGTCTCATATAATAAAGTTAGAGTGAAACGAACCATAAGTAGGGGGTGTGTTCATGAAAATTACAGTGGTAGGTACTGGGTATGTCGGATTGGTGACAGGTGTTGGTTTAGCGACACTCGGGCACTCTGTGACTTGTTTTGATATTGATGAACAAAAAATAAGGCTGTTAGAGAAAAATGAACTGCCGATTTATGAACCGGGCTTACAAGAATTATTGGAAAAGGCTGTTTTGGAACAGAGATTATCATTTACTTCGAAAAAAGAAGAAGCCTACGGAGCAGTTGATTTTATTTTTGTGGCGGTTGGTACACCTTCCTACTTAGATGGGTCTGCAAATTTAACACATATTGTAAATGTGTGCCGTGATATTGGCATGTATGCAAAACGAGATGTTATCGTTGTGACGAAAAGTACGGTTCCGGTTGGGACAAATGATGCTATGAAAGAATGGATTCGAGAATCATTGCAAACAGATATACGTATACATCTTGTATCAAATCCGGAGTTTTTACGAGAAGGCTGCGGTGTGCAAGATTTCTTTCATGGTGATCGTATTATCATTGGAGCAGAAACAGCAGCGAGTGCAAAGAGAGTTGCTGAGCTGTATGAATCGCTCCCAATTAAAATATTTACAACGGATGTGCGCAGTGCAGAAATGATTAAGTACGCATCGAATGCTTTTTTAGCGACGAAAATTAGCTTTATTAATGAAATTTCAAATATATGTGAAAAAGTACAAGCGGATGTGACAGAAGTGGCGGCTGGTATGGGAATCGATAAACGAATTGGTCCGCATTTTCTGCAAGCAGGTATTGGATACGGCGGTTCGTGTTTTCCGAAAGATACAAACGCACTTGTACAAATTGCGGGGAATGTGGCGCATGATTTTAGATTGTTAAAAGCAGTCATTGAAGTGAATAATAAGCAGCAAGCTTCACTTGTGGAGAAAGCAGAAAAGATGATGAGTTTGCGGGGAAAACGAGTCGCAGTTCTTGGCCTTTCGTTTAAGCCTAATACAGATGATATAAGGGAAGCGCCGTCTCTTATGATTATTGAACAGTTACTAGTTCTAGGAGCTAATATTATCGTGTATGATCCAAAGGCGATTTTACATGCGAAGCGTATATTGGCAAATCGAGTACAATATACGATAGATATAGATACAGCCCTTATGAAAGCAGATGCAGCATTTATTGTAACGGAGTGGGAAAGTATTCGAATGTATCCTATTGTGAAGTATGTACAGCTTATGAATAAACCGATTTTATTTGATGGAAGAAATTGTTATGGTTTAGAAGAGATGGATCAACAGGCCATTGATTACTATTCTATTGGCAGAAGAGCAGTTCGAAAGCGTGATGTTTCACATGTCCTTTAGGAAATATTTCCTTTTGCCATTTAGGATTCTCATATATAATAACAGGTGTTATCTCTTATGATGAATTGAAACACTGAAAGAAAAGAGGAACTGAATATGACAGAACGCATTAAAGTAATGACGATTTTTGGAACGCGTCCCGAAGCTATTAAAATGGCCCCTCTTGTGTTAGAACTGCAAAAACATTCAGAACAAATTGAGTCCATTGTGACAGTAACAGCACAACACCGTCAAATGCTGGATCAAGTGTTAGATATCTTTGGTATTACACCAAATTATGATTTAAATATCATGAAAGACCGTCAAACGTTAATTGATATTACAACGCGCGGCCTAGAAGGCTTAGATAAGGTCATGAAAGAAGCAAAGCCGGATATCGTTCTTGTACATGGTGATACAACGACAACATTTATCGCAAGCCTTGCAGCATTTTATAATCAAATTCCAATCGGTCATGTAGAAGCTGGTCTTCGTACGTGGGATAAATATTCTCCATACCCAGAAGAAATGAACCGACAATTAACAGGCGTGATGGCAGATCTTCATTTCGCACCGACAGCAAAATCAGCAACAAACTTACAACAAGAGAATAAAAAAGAAGCAAACATTTTTATTACAGGAAATACAGCAATTGACGCGTTAAAAACGACAGTAAAAGAATCATATACGCATCCTGTTTTAGAAAAGGTTGGAGATGACCGTCTGATCCTTATGACAGCACATCGCCGTGAAAACTTAGGTGAACCGATGCGCAATATGTTCCGTGCAATTAAGCGTCTTGTAGAAACACATGAAGATGTGCAAGTTGTATATCCAGTACATATGAATCCTGTTGTTCGTGAAATTGCAGGAGAAATTTTAGGAGATCATAATCGTATTCATTTAATTGAGCCGCTTGATGTAATTGATTTCCATAACTTTGCATCACGTTCATACTTAATGTTAACGGATTCTGGCGGGGTACAAGAAGAAGCGCCATCACTTGGTGTGCCAGTTCTTGTTCTTCGTGATACAACAGAGCGTCCAGAAGGTATCGAAGCGGGTACATTAAAGCTTGCTGGTACAGATGAAGAAACAATCTTCACTTTAGCGAATGAGTTATTATCAGATAAAGAAGCACACAGTACAATGGCAAAAGCATCGAATCCATATGGCGACGGGCATGCGTCAGAACGTATCGTGAAAGCAATTGTGGAGTATTTTAATAAGTAATGAAGTGAAACTTTCATCAGTGAATGATTTTTTCACTGATGGAAAGCTCTCACCAATCGGGTTCTTAAGGGCAGTTTGATTTTACAGCAATGAATGGCATCTTACTGCCCGTTAGAGCGGGATAAAGTGAAACTTCCATTTGGAGATGTTTTTTCTCCAAATGGTTAGTTGAACCAATCGGGTTCTTAAGGGCAGTTTGATTTTACAGCGATGAATAGCATCTTACTGCCCGTTAGAGCGGGATAAAAAAAACAGCTATCTCCATTAGGAGATAGCTGTTTTTAATGTGAAGACATTTGCCATTCTGTATCTGATTGATGATTGGTTGAACTTGTTTTGTGTTCATTCGATTTAGATGATGGTGTAGATTGTTCTTGTTTTTCAGTATGATTCTGTATATTTGAGTTATGAGATGGCTTAGCCGGCTCTTGCTTTTCAGGCTGATGCTGTATATTTGAGTTATGAGATGACTTAGCTGGCTCTTGCTTTTCAGGTTGATGTTCTATATTCGAGCTAGATGGTTTAGCCGGTTCTTGTGTTTCAGACTGCTGTTGTGTATCTGGTTCTTGTGTTCCAGATTGCTGCTCTGTATCCGACGCAGGAGCTGAATCTTCAAGTTGTAAGTTTTGCATAAAGGTATGGTGAACTTGTTGAACATTTGCTTCGTCTGGAATGAAATAGTAAATTCCGTCTATTTTTGCATCCTTGCCTTCCATTTTTACTGTTTGAATGCTAGATGTATCAAAGCCAGAGAATTCTTTATAGAGTGCAAGACCATCTGATACAGGTATATCTGTTTTGATATACGTTCCGATTGCTTTTGCAATGTCATTAATTTTAAATACAGTAGAAGGTGAGTTTAATTCCTTTAATACCGCCTCAAGTACTTGACGTTGACGCGTAGCACGGCCAAAGTCTCCATTCGGATCTTGCTTTCTCATCCGAACATAAGCTAAGGCTTCTTCCCCATTTAAATGCTGTGGTCCTTTTTTAAACTCAATCTTCTTGTAATAGTTAACATCAGAGCGTTCCCAGAAATCGAATGGAACATCGACTGTAACGCCGCCAACTGCATCGACTATGCCTTTAAATCCTTTAAAGTCTAACTTAATATAATGATCCACAGGTACTTTTAAAAAGTTTTCCACTGTATCTATTGTCATTTTTTCTCCGCCATAGGCATGAGCTGCATTTATCTTATCTTTTTTGTCACGCCCGACAATTGTTACGCGTGAATCACGTGGGATACTCATTAAAGATACCTTTTTGGATTTTGGATCAATAGTTGCAAACATTAAGGAATCCGTTCGCCCGTTTTTCCCGTCTGTGGCATAATCTTCAATTCCCATAATTAAAACACTAAATGGTTTTTTCGTAATTTCTACGTCCTCTGTGCGGAGTTTAGATTTATCATGCTTCAAGCCGCTGTAAACTCCCATTAAAGAAGAGTAAGAAGTATACGCATAAACTGCTCCGCCTCCGATAAGGAGAGCAAAAATAAGGAATATAAGCGATTTGCGTCTTCTTTTCTTTTTCGTTCTTCTATTTTGGAGATGATGATAACGATCTTCCATAAATAATCTCCTTTAAGTATAAATTAGTGTTGTACTATATCTTGCTCTAGATATAGCATCTCATCTTCATTAATTGTACATTTCCCATTTGTGATTTCAATCATCCATTCTATGAATGATTGTTTTTGATTTTCCTCTACATATGTGTCAAATGTGACATGCTCTAAGTAGTGTATATCTCTAATCGTATATATGGAATTGCGCAGTTCATTTTCAGCTTTTCCGAGCAATGTATAATCAATTTCAGTTTTCATGACGCGCATCAGCTTTCTTTCCACGATGCCGACATAATTTAGACCTTCACTTGTACATTTCCCGTATGCACGAATTAAACCGCCTGCTCCTAGTTTAATGCCGCCGAAATAACGTGTTACAACAACGACAGTATCCTTTAAGTGGCGCTTCTTTAATACTTCTAGGATCGGGACACCAGCTGTACCGCTAGGTTCTCCGTCGTCGTTTGCTTTTTGAATTTGGTCATGTTCGCCAATTAAGTAGGCAGAGCAGTTATGGGTTGCATTCCAATGTTGTTTTTTTATCTTTTGGATAAATTCCTGCGCTTCTTCTTCTGTTGTCGCGCGGCTTACATGACAAATAAAACGAGATTTTTGAATGACTATTTCATGTTCGCCGTCTTCTTTTACGGTGAAATATTGTAGTAGCAATGATATACGCCCCTATCTTTGTAAAGTGAAACTTCCATCAGTGAGTGATTTTTTCACTGATGGTTAGTTGAACTAATCGGGCTCTAACGTGCAGTTTGATTTGACATAGATGCACTACATGCTACTGCCCGTTAGAGCGGGGTAAAGTGAAACTTCCATCAGTGAGCAATTTTTTCGCGGATGGTTAGTTGAACCTATTGGGCTCTTTACAGGCAGTTTGATTTTACACCGATGTACTACATTCTACTGCCCGTTAGAGCGATAAATTATCAATACTTTTTATTCTAAAAGGGCTGGGGTGGAGTTTCAAATATTTTTTTGCAGAAATTTAGCTCTTTCTATTATAATTTGAAATTTTTTGTTGTAAATTGTTGAAATAGTGTTTATAATTTTAACCTCTCGTTTTTCCATCAGTTAATGCACCTTTTTCCATTTTCATGTACAATAAATAATAAATTTGTTTATAAGGTAGGTACGAAAATGAAAACAGCTATTGTAACCGATAGTACGGCATATTTACCAAAACATGTTCGTGAAGAGTTAAATATACATATAATCCCGTTGAATGTTATTTTTGGGAATGATTCTTATCAAGAAGAGATTGAGATTACAGCTGAAGATTTTTATGTGAAAGTTCGTGAACAGGAAGAGCTGCCAAAGACATCTCAACCAGCTATCGGAAAGTTTATTACGTTATTTGAAGAGCTGGGCAAAGAATATGATGCAGTGATTAGCGTTCACCTTTCTAGCGGTATTAGTGGTACATACCAGACAGCAACGACAGCTGGCCAAATGGTAGACGGAGTAAAGGTATATACATACGACTCAGAAATTAGCTGTGAAGTGCAAGGATTTTATGCACGTGAAGGCGCAAAAATGGCGAGTGAAGGGAAAACGCCGGAAGAGATTATCGCTCGTTTTGATGAAATGAAGAAAACAGTGGATGCGTATTTCGTTGTAGATGATTTACATCATTTGCAGCGTGGAGGTCGGTTAAATAGCGCTCAAGCATTCATTGGAAGTTTATTACAAGTAAAACCGGTACTATATTTCCGGGATAAAGTAATTATTCCATTTGAAAAAATTCGTACGCGTAAAAAAGCATTAAAGCGTATTGTTGAAATTTTTGATGAACAAGCAAGTAAAGGTATGCCAATGGAAGCAGTTATCATTCATGCCAATCGGGAAGAAGAAGCAAAAGAATGGCAGCAAGAATTGAAAGAAGCATACCCGCATGTAGAAATTCGAATCAGTTATTTCGGAGCAGTAATTGGTACACACTTAGGAGAAGGTGCTCTTGGATTTGGATGGTATACGAAATGAAGTGAAACTTCCATCAGTGAGCGATTTTTTCACTGATGGAAAGCTCTCACCAATCGGGCTCTAACGTGCAGTTTGATTTTACGACAATGAATAGCAACCTACTGCCTGTTAGAGCGGGATAATGAAAAAAAGCTCTCTTTCATGTAGAGAGCTTTTTTGGTAAAAATATAAATAATAAAATCAGCTTGATTACTTACTTTTTATAAGAAACTATTTTATAATAGAGGAGAGGTGAAACATATGGAACATAATCCGTGTTTATGTCCGAAGTTCGAGTCTGCTTTTACACTGCTTAGTAAAAAGTGGACAGGGTTAATTATTAAATCACTGTTAGAAGAACCGAAACGATTTCGAGAAATTGCTGATATTATTCCAAATATGAGCGATCGTATGCTATCAGAGCGCTTAAAGGAATTAGAAAGTGAAGGAATTGTTGTACGTGACGTGTATCCGGAAGTGCCAGTTCGTATTGAATATGGTTTGACAGATAAAGGAAAAGCGTTAGAAAGTGTAATGGATGAAGTACAAAAATGGGCAGAGAAGTGGGTTCACTAATTGGACTTTTACTGTCCGAGAATAGTGGGATAAAAAAGTACAGGGAGATATTACTGTACTTTTTTTATTTTATAAAAGAGGAAAAATATGATAAAAATATTTCTTTTATATAAAAAATATTACGTAATTGTTACAAAAAATATTGTGTGTGTATTCTGAATGTAATATAATTTCTCTTGTGGAAATAAAAACTAAAATTAATTATTATTTGGGAGAAATGTAAGATGAAGAAAGTTATTTTACCAGTTTTAATGTCTGCAATGTTCATAGTTCCTGCAATTTCTCACGCTGAAGAAACAGTCGTTTCAAAAAATGATACGAACAATGCAGAGCAAGTTATAAAACAAACAGGTTGGATAAAAGAAGGAAGTACATGGTATTACTATGACCAACATGGTGTAAAGAAGACAGGTTGGTTATGTGATGGTGGAAAATGGTATTACTTTGATGAAGAAGGGAAAATGCAAATAGATTGGGTTAGGATTTATGGGAAAGACCACTTTTTTGACTACTATTTTGGAAATGATGGTGTAATGCGAACAGGATGGGCGCAGGATACAGATGACAAAAGCCGTTGGTATTACTTAAATGCAGATGGAGCAACATATACAGGTTGGTTACAGTATAATAATAAATGGTATTACATCCATAGAGGATTAATGCTAACTTCCATGCAACACGGTGAGTATTACCTTGGCGCAGATGGAACGATGCAAGTAGGTTGGGTACAAGATGGAGGGAAATGGTATTATTTCAATCCAGATGGTAAAGCAAGAGTAGGTTGGCTGCAATATAACAATAAATGGTATTATCTTGCTGAAACGGGCTATATGGTAAAAGGCGATTATCAAATTAATGGTAAATGGAATAAGTTCAATGAAGATGGCGTTTGGTTAGGGGAAGTAAAAGCTTAATAGATTAGTAAACTCTCTTGTGTGATAGCAAGAGAGTTTTGTTATGTTATAACAGATGACGTAAATGGGTTTTGTTATGCATCACATAATTGTAAAGCAAATGAAAGCGTACGACAATAGAGAGAAAAATATCGTTTTCATCCCCTATTTCTCTACAAAAAAGCACAATATTAGAATATAAGTGCCAAGAAATTACAAGCGCAATATTACATTTATTTTACAAAAGCGTAACATTGCTAAAAAACATTGGTAATTATGGTATAAATTTTATTAGATAAATTCGGGAAACCAAGAAAAAGAAAGCGGTGTAAAACAGAATGAAAAAATTAAAAATCGCATCTTGCGCATTAGCAGCAGGATTTATGATGTTTTCAGTAGTAACACCAAATGCATTTGCTGAGAAAATTGACGATGTAAAAACACAAATTCAACAACAAAATGACACTTTACATAAACAACAACAAGAACGTGATGATCTTCAAAAACAAATGGACGAATTAAAGAATACAATCCAAGGATTGGATAAGTCTGTTCAAGAGAACGAAGCTAAACTTGCTGAAACGGTGAAGCAAGTAGATGATACGCAAAAATTAATTGACAAAAAAAACACAGAGATTGCAGACTTACAAACGAAAATTGCACAGCGTGAAGAACTGTTGAAGAAGCGTTTAGTTGCTCTTCAAGAGAAACCAAACACGAACGTTGTAACGGAAGTAGTTGTAAATTCTAAGAGCCTTGCTGATTTAATCGATCGTTTAACTTCTGTTTCACAAATTCTTAATTCTGACCAAGATATTATGAAAATGCAACAAGCGGACCAAGATAAAGTGAAAAAAGATGTGGAAACTGTAAAAGCAAAACAAAAAGAATTAAAAGATACACAAGCGAAAATTGAAACTGCGAAACAAGAACTTGATGCTGAAAAAGCGAAAAAGCAAGCGGCGGTAGATGAGTTAAGTGCGAAAATGCAAACAGTTGTAAATGGAATGACTAGCACACAAGATCAATTGAAAGATCTAGAAAAACAAGCTCTATACTTACAAAGCTTAGCTGAGCAAGAAGCAAAACAACCAGCGCAACCAGCTCAACAACCAGCTCAACAATCAACAAATAATGGCGGCGGACAAGCTAAAGCTTCTTCTAATTCGAAACCAGCTCCTGCAGCACCAGCACAAGAAGCGACAGGCAGCGCGGATTCAAGTGTAATTGCAAAGGCGCAAAAATACCTTGGTATGCCATATGTTTGGGGTAGTGATAATCCATCTAACGGCGGATTTGACTGCAGTGGTTTCATTTCTTACATTTACGGTGTAGGTCGTCAAGATGTAGCTGGATATTGGAATTCTGTTCAGCGTGTTAGCAGCCCACAACCTGGTGATTTAGTATTCTTCCAAGGTACGTATAAAGCAGGTCCATCTCATATCGGTATTTATGTTGGTAACGGACAAATGATTCATGCTGGTGATAAAGGAATCGGATATTCTAACCTTAGCAGCAGTTATAACCAAGCACATTTCTTAGGTTACGGTAGATTCTAAGATTTGTAATTATATAAAATACGTGAATAAAGTCGATAGCTTACTATTTTAAGAGTAGGTTATCGGCTTTTTTGATTTTTTACAAACTCTTTCAAAGTTTTTATAGTAAAAAATAGAAAGGGGAGAGCAGGATGCTAGAAGGCCGGCAATTACTATTAGAGGAAGTATTGGTTTCGGAGAAAGAGCTTCATCAGTTAGAGCGAGAAGGTAACATTCGTTATGAGTACGGAATTGTAAAGAAAAACGCTCGTTATATGTGCCAGCGTTGCGGGAATAAAAAGCAGCGACTATTCTTTTCGTTTTTTTGCTATCGGTGTAATCAGGTTTGTACGTATTGCCGCAAGTGTATCATGATGGGGAGAGTGAGTGAATGTACGCAGCTTGTTCGCTGGATTGGTCCGATACAAAATGAGATAATGACCGGTTGTCTAGAATGGGAAGGCCAGTTATCGCAAGGACAACAAATGGCGGCGAACGGAATTGTAGATGCGGTGCAAAGGAAAGAATCCTTTTTTATATGGGCGGTATGCGGTGCAGGGAAAACAGAAATGTTATTTCATGGTATACAAGAAGCTTTAAGTAAAGGAGAACGTGTTTGTATTGCGACGCCGCGAACGGATGTTGTTCTTGAACTTTATCCCCGTTTACGGAAAGTGTTCCCATCTGTTTCAATTTGCGCATTATATGGTGGAAGTGACGACTTATATAAAGAGGGACAGCTCGTTATTTCGACAACCCATCAACTACTTCGTTATTACAGAGCGTTTGATGTCATGATTGTTGATGAAATTGATGCTTTTCCTTATTCTATGGATGAAACGCTGCAGTACGCGGTCATCTCTGCTAGTAAAGAACATGCTGCGTTTATTTATTTAACAGCCACTCCGTCTAAGGATTGGCAGCGAAAGCTTCGTAATGGAAAACAAAAAGGCGTGATTATTCCTGCGCGCTACCATCGTTATCCCCTACCTGTTCCTATTTTTCGCTGGTGTGGGAATTGGCGAAAATCCATCCAAAAGAAAAACTTACCTCCAATTATTCTGCAGTGGCTTCATATATATCTTCAAAAACAATATCCTATGTTTTTATTTGTTCCTCATGTTTGTTATGTAGAAGAAATTGTTTCTATTTTAAAATGTATTGATAATCGTATAGAAGGTGTGCATGCGGAAGATCCAAAACGAAAAGAAAAGGTGGCCTCATTTCGAAAGGGAGAGATTCCGTTATTAGTAACGACGACAATTTTAGAAAGAGGTGTTACCGTTTCGAATTTACAGGTGGCAGTGTTAGGAGCAGAAGAGCATGTTTTTTCAGAAAGTGCACTCGTTCAAATTGCAGGACGAGCGGGACGTAGTAGTCATGCTCCTGATGGTGATGTAGTCTATTTTCATTATGGAAAGACAGAGGCGATGGTTGCGGCAAAAAAACAAATTCAATCAATGAATAAACGAGCAAAGCAAGAAGGGTTGGTGGACTAATGCATTGCCTTCTTTGTGATGACGTTATCTCCGTTTTGCCGAGCTGGTACTCTTTTTTTGTTGAACAAGAAAAGAGATACGTATGCACATACTGTGAACAAAAGTTTTCTTATATTATAGGAGATATTTGTGCAGATTGCGGAAGGTCTTTTCAGTATCTATCGGATGAATATAAACAAGATAAATATTGTAAGGATTGTTTACGCTGGAAGCAGGATCCGCGTTTTCAGTATGTATATGTAAAAAATCGATCTGTCTATGTATATAATGATTGGATGAAAGAAGTGCTAACGCGCTTTAAATTTCGCGGTGACACAGCTCTTGTTCAAGTGTTTGCTTCTTCTTTTGCGAATGCTTTTCGGCAGTATTTTTCCCATTGTGATTGCATTGTCCCAATTCCGCTTAGCTTACAGCGAAAACACGAACGAGGGTTTAATCAAGCGGAATTGTTAGCGGCATGCTTATCTATTCCAATTGTGAAAACATCACTTATGCGAAGTGGTGCAGAAAAGCAAAGTAAGAAAACAAGAACAGAGCGTTTGCAGCGCCCTCGGCCCTTTTATTTTACAGAGGAAGAATCTTTTCAAGGAAAGGATATTCTTATAATTGATGACGTATATACAACTGGGATTACGGTGCGTCAAGCAGCGCAATGTTTTTATGAAAGGGGCGCAAAGAACGTTTCATCTTTGACACTTTGCCGCTAATTTTTTTAATGTCCGCCTTGTTAATATAGTTCAGCTCAAGTATCCTTTCGCGGTGTTTCAGAGTTTTTTCAATTTTTGTCGCCTCTAACTACAATAGATTTTAAATGCATAGTAGAGAAAATGAATATAGAAACTATGAATTTCGTGATAAAGTGAAACTTCCATCAGTGGGGGGCTTCATCCCCCACTGATGGAAAGCTCTCACCAATCGGGCGCATGCCAGCAGTTATCCCCCGCCTATCTTCTGTAGAAAAGCGGAAGCGGATCGCCCAGAATCGCAGGACGTTTGAGCGCCCGACAGATGCCTCGTCCGAGGGAGCGAAACGAACGAAGATTCTAGCCGCTAGAGCTGGACAATGACTTTCTCTGAATCTTGAGGTGGGGGTCTTACTGCCCGCGCATAGCGCGATAAATTGTTTTTGTATATTTTCTCAACGTGGATTGTTCACTTTTAAGAAGGTTTTTAAGAAATTGAGAAAGAATAGGTCCATCACCATTAAGTGCAGTTGCCAAACTGATGGTCATGCAGTTAGATAAAACACTCTAAAGTCTGAAAATTCAGTTAAATAAAAGTGGATTTTCTAACACATGTTCATCATTCACTCAACTACAAATTATGGGATGCACTGTAGAATAATATATTTGCATGAAGATGGTAAATGAAAAATAAACAAGGGGGCTGCTGTGTTGCGTAAGTTCAAACGTTCTCTCGCGTTACTGACAGTTTTTATTTTTGCTTTTTGTTCTTTTCATATTTCATCCGTTTTCGCTAGTTCTGTGCAAATATCTGGAGGGATTTTTCCGCCATCAGAATCGTTTACCCCTGGGAGTTGGTTTTTAGGGGCAACTCCTGAGCATGCTGAGAATAAACCACCTATCGTTTTCGTTCAAGGTAAGAATGGAACTGCTAAGGACTGGTACGGTGAAACCGTTTATCACGGTATGAATGATATGTATAACTACGCTTACAATGCAGGGTATCAAACGGTTTTCATTCAGTTGTATGATGCGGCTGGGAAGGGTTCGGCAAGTGAGTGGGATAATGGGCGTTTGTTAGCTTCTATGTTAGAGCAAATCTATAATCGTGTTGGTAAGAAGGTCAATATTGTCGCACACAGCAAAGGCGGACCTGACACGCAAGCAGCGCTCATTCACTATGGTGCAAGTCGCTTTGTTGGAAACGTAGTGACGCTCGCTTCCCCGCATTATGGCTCTAACTTAGCAGATTTGGCGTACAGTTGGTGGGCGGGATGGCTTGCTTCCCTGTTAGGGCAACGGGATGACGGCACGTACTCTTTGCAGACAGGAGAAATGGCGCAGTTTCGTAATATAACGGATAGCAATCCAAATGCTAAGTTGAACCATTATTATACGGTTGCTGGAACAAGTTGGGGACCTGCTTTCTCCGCGCTATCTATGGGCGGATTTTACCTCTCTTGGTATGGACCTAACGATGGGCTAGTCAATGAATGGAGCTCGAAGCTTCCGTATGGAACACATCTGTTCACGGATTCAAGCTTGGATCACGACAGCGTTCGAAAAGGATCAGCTGTATTTTCGCGGATTGAGCCCTATTTACGTAATACTTCTGCGATTGCTTCTATTGCAAACGAAAATATATTTGAAGAGTCACAAAAAAATCTGGCTGTTAATGCGAATCAAACGGTGTTAGGAGGACCGCTCACACCAAACAATTGGGTGGAACAAACCTTTGCGGTGGATACTGTAACAGATGGAAATATTTCTGTGTTGACCGCCTCTCCAGATGTACAGCTACAGCTTATCGCTCCCTCTGGTAAGGTGTACACAAATCAAAGCAGCAAAGCAGCGACGGGAGAAGAATATGCGTATTTTAGCGGAGCGACAATTCGAACATTCCAGGTTGATCAAATGGAAGTAGGAGAGTGGCGCTTAAAAATGATGTCACAAGCACAAAAAGATGCATATCTCATGCTGGTTAATTACAAACAGGCTGCACCGTTTACGTTAGATATGCCGGGTAAGGTTAAGAAAAACAAAGCGGAATTTAAATTAAAGCAATCTACAAAACGCTCCCAACATCAGGGTAACCTTTCCTTTGATGTACGCGTTGTAGATCGGGATGGGAATTTAGTATCGCACTCCAATAAGCTGCAACAGACAGATACAATCACATTCACGGGGAATTTGCCGGATGTCGCAAAATCCGGTGTGTATAATATGACGATTGATATTAAAGGGAAGAATAAAGATGGAAAAGCATATAATCGGACGATTGTGCGTTCTGTGTATATTGAGAAATAAGATATGTCGAAAGGTAAAATAAAAAGGCGACAAGTCTTCTTTGACTTTGTACTTTTCCATTCGTTATATTCAAAGTACGGTGTAGGTACCGTTATTTTAAGATTGAAGGGAATGGAAAGAACATGCAAGGAAAAGTAAAATGGTTTAATGCAGAAAAAGGTTTTGGATTTATTGAGCACGATGGCGGTGATGATGTTTTTGTTCATTTTTCTGCGATTCAGCATGACGGGTATAAAACATTAGAAGAAGGACAAAAAGTTGAATTTGATATTGTAGAAGGTGCGCGTGGTCCACAGGCAGCAAATGTTGTGAAGTTATAATTATATAATTGAAATATGGTGCAGCCTCAAAGACCAGCGTTTCACATAGGGAAGCCTCCGTTACTTATGTAACGGAGGCTTTATCATAAGATAAAACTTCTGTCAGTTATCTTCTTCGGATTCCTCACAATCTTTACTGCTCGTTCATGGGGGATAAAGAAAGAGTTGTCAAAAAGTTGTAGCATTTTTGTAACTGATTTTTCACAATTATATACGATAACTACGATATAAATAGGATAAAATAAGAATAGAAAAAGAGATTCCATTTCTTTTTCTACAAAAATCGATAAAAAAATATCGATTTTGTCAAAAAATTTAAAAATGAAAGAAGGGTTTTTGATACCTTTGTCGAAAACCTATACATAGGCTTGAAAGGAGGAGTTCATCTTATGAAATTTAACATTCGCGGTGAAAATATTGAAGTAACTCCAGCATTAAAGGAATATGTAGAGAAAAAGCTAAGTAAATTAGAGCGCTATTTCGATACTTTTCCAGAAATTAAGGTAAACTTAAAAGTGTACTCTGACAAGCAAAGGGTGGAAGTAACAATTCCGTTTCCGGATTTCTTACTACGCGCTGAAGAAACAAATAACGATATGTATGCTGCTATTGATTTAGTCGTAGATAAACTTGAACGACAAATCCGTAAGCATAAAACAAAAGTGAATCGTAAGTTACGTGAAAAAGGGTCTACAAAAACAATATTGATTCTTCCAGATCAACCAGCTGTACAAGAAGAGGTTTTTGAAGATGAATTAGAGCTTGTTCGTACAAAACGATTTGACTTAAAACCAATGGATGTAGAAGAAGCAATTCTACAAATGGATATGTTAGGTCATAACTTTTTCGTCTTTACAAATTCAGAAACAAATGAAACAAATGTTGTTTATGGACGTAAGGATGGAAAATACGGTTTAATTGAAACTAAATAATAATAATATAAGGAAAACGCAGCTGTAATGGCTGCGTTTTTTTTCAGGTTATGGGAAATGTTTTGAGTCGTATACTGTAAATTCGCCAATAAATGAACCCCGCTATTCGCGGACAGCGAGACCCCGCCTCAAGATCCAGGGAGAATCTTTGTCCAGTTCCAGTGGCTAGAATGTTCGGTGGCTTCGCGCCTTCCTCCGAGGCAAAATACGCATCTCTGTCAGGAGCTACATCCCCCTCACATTCTGGACGAGCTGCTTCCGCTTTTCTACAGAAGATAGGTGAGAGGGTTTTCATGAGGATGCGTTTGGCCGATTGTTGTCATAGATATAAAACAAGTGTTACAATTGTCAGTAGGTTTACACTTTTTTAAGTAAAAGAACCCTATTTTTTAGTAAAGTAATCAGATTGAGTATTATAGCGACCAATCGGTGAAAAGAGCAGTAACGAATAACACTGATGGAAGTTTTATTTTGATAAAAGAGGAGCGTATTCCCATGATCGGTATTTTAAAAAAGGTGTTTGATGGAAATGAACGTCACGTAAAACGTATGCAAAAAACCGTGGATCAAATCGAAGCATTAGCACCTCAAATGTCACCACTGACAGATGAACAATTAAAAGGAAAAACAGTCGAGTTTAAAGAGCGATTAACAAAAGGTGAAACAGTAGACGATTTACTGCCAGAAGCTTTTGCAGTTGTACGTGAAGCGGCAACACGTGTACTTGGCATGCGTCCATATCCTGTTCAGTTAATGGGTGGTATTGCCCTGCATGAAGGGAATATCTCTGAGATGAAGACAGGGGAAGGTAAAACGTTAACTTCTACATTACCAGTATATTTAAATGCTCTTGCAGGAAAAGGTGTTCACGTTGTTACAGTGAATGAATACTTAGCGCAGCGTGATGCAAATGAGATGGGGCAATTACATGAGTTTCTTGGTTTAACAGTTGGTATCAATTTAAATCATATGTCACGAGAAGAGAAGCAAGCCGCGTATGCTGCTGATATTACGTACAGTACGAATAATGAACTTGGCTTTGACTATTTACGTGATAATATGGTGCTTTATAAAGAACAACGCGTACAACGTTCACTTCACTTTGCCATTATCGATGAAGTAGATTCAATTTTAATTGATGAAGCACGTACGCCGCTTATTATTTCTGGACAAGCGCAAAAGTCTACGGAATTATATTTATTTGCAAATGCATTTGTTCGTACATTAACGAATGAAAAAGAATATACATTTGATGTGAAAACGAAAAATGTTATGTTGACAGAAGAAGGGATCAACAAAGCAGAAAAATCATTCCACATTGAAAATTTATTTGATTTAAAACATGTAGCGCTTCTTCACCATATTAACCAAGCGTTACGTGCTCATGTTGTGATGCAGCGTGATACAGATTATGTTGTACAAGAAGGCGAAATCGTAATTGTTGACCAATTTACAGGTCGTCTTATGAAAGGTCGCCGTTACAGTGAAGGATTGCACCAAGCAATCGAGGCAAAAGAGGGCGTAGAAATTCAAAATGAAAGTATGACGCTTGCAACAATTACATTCCAAAACTACTTCCGTATGTATGCGAAGCTTTCTGGGATGACAGGAACAGCGAAAACAGAAGAAGAGGAATTCCGTAACATCTATAATATGCAAGTTATCGTTATTCCAACGAATAAACCGATTGTTCGTGATGACCGTGCAGATTTAATTTTCAAAACGATGGAAGGGAAATTTAATGCGGTTGTAAATGATATTGTTGATCGTCATAAAAAAGGGCAGCCAGTTCTTGTTGGTACAGTAGCAATTGAAACGTCCGAGTTAATTTCGAAGATGTTAACGAGAAAAGGTGTGCGCCATAATGTCTTAAATGCGAAAAACCATGCACGCGAAGCGGAAATTATCGCTGAAGCAGGTCATCCAGGTGCAGTGACAATTGCAACGAACATGGCTGGACGTGGTACGGATATTAAACTTGCAGAAGGCGTACGTGAAAACGGTGGTTTATCTGTTATTGGTACAGAGCGTCATGAAAGCCGACGCATTGATAATCAGCTGCGCGGTCGTTCAGGACGTCAAGGAGATCCTGGTGTGACGCAGTTCTACTTATCAATGGAAGATGAACTGATGCGCCGCTTCGGTTCTGATAATATGAAAGCGATGATGGATCGTCTCGGTATGGATGATTCACAGCCAATCGAAAGTAAAATGGTATCTCGCGCTGTTGAATCTGCACAAAAACGAGTAGAAGGTAATAACTACGATGCTCGTAAACAGCTTCTTCAATACGACGATGTACTTCGTCAGCAGCGTGAAGTTATTTATAAGCAGCGTCAAGATGTAATGGAATCAGATAATCTGCGCGGCATTATTGAAGGAATGATGCATTCTACAGTAGAACGTGTTGTAGCTCTTCATACGCAAGAGGAATTAGAAGAAGAATGGAACATTGCTGGTCTTGTTGAATACTTAAATACAAGTCTTCTGCAAGACGGTGATATGAAAGAAGAAGAATTACGCCGCTTAGCGCCAGAAGAAATGATCGATAGCATTTTTGCGAAAGTGAAAGAGCGCTACGACGAGAAGGAAGCACAAATGCCGGAAGAACAAATACGTGAATTTGAAAAAGTAGTTGTATTCCGCGTTGTAGACTCGAAATGGATGGATCATATTGACGCGATGGATCACTTACGTGAAGGTATTCATTTACGTGCATATGGTCAAATCGATCCGCTTCGTGAATATCAAATGGAAGGCTTTGCGATGTTTGAAGCGATGATTGCCTCTATTGAAGAAGAGATTTCTCGTTATATTATGAAAGCAGAAATCGAACAAAACTTAGAACGTCAAGAAGTAGCGCAAGGAGAAGCGATTCATCCAAAAGATGGAGATGAAGCTGCGAAAAAGAAACCAGTTGTAAAAGGCGAACAAACAGGCCGTAACGACTTATGCAAATGTGGCAGCGGGAAAAAATACAAAAACTGCTGTGGAATCGGGAAATAAAGAAAAGCGGAAGCGGCTCGTTTAGAATGTGAGGAGGAAGGCGCGAAGCACCGAACATTCTAGCCGCTAAAGCTAGAGAATAAAGAAAAGCAGAAGTAGCCTGTTTAGAATGTTTTACCTCATAGATGGAAAATTTTCATAATCATTCATATAATAACAAGAGATGAACTCTCTCTCGCAAAAGCAGAGAGAGTTTGCCTTGTTGTTCGTATAAAATGAAGTGGGGTCTTACTGCCCGCAAGCAGCAAGGTAATTGAGAAAAGTAATAGTAATTGCATAGAGGTGACCAAAATGGAATTAGTAGAAATTAGACAAGAACTAGAGAAAATGGCTAAGAGATTAGCGGCTTTTAGGGGGTCTCTTTGACCTCGCTGGAAAAGAAAAGCGAATTGCAGAACTAGAAGAAATTATGATGGGTGCAGGCTTTTGGGATGATCAAAAAAGTGCGCAAACAGTCATCAATGAAACAAATGCTTTAAAAGATATGGTTGGTAAGTTTAATACGCTTAATGAAACGTTTGAAAATCTAGAAGTAACGCATGAACTTGTGAAAGAAGAGTACGATGAAGAATTGCATGCGGAGCTTGAAGAAGAAGTAAAAACTTTATCTGCAGATATGAATGAATACGAACTTCAACTATTACTAAGTGAAGAATATGATAAGAATAATGCTATTTTAGAGTTACATCCAGGTGCGGGTGGAACAGAATCACAAGATTGGGGTTCTATGTTGCTTCGTATGTATACACGCTGGGCAGAAAAACGCGGCTTTAAAGTAGAAACGTTAGATTATCTTCCTGGTGATGAAGCGGGAATTAAAAGTGTTACGTTATTAATTAAAGGACATAATGCTTACGGTTATTTAAAAGCAGAAAAAGGCGTGCATCGTCTTGTGCGTATTTCGCCATTCGATTCATCAGGCCGTCGTCATACATCGTTCGTATCTTGTGAAGTTGTACCAGAGTTTAACGATGATATTGAAATTGAAGTGCGTACAGAAGATTTAAAAATAGATACGTACCGTGCGAGCGGTGCAGGTGGACAGCATATTAATACGACTGACTCAGCTGTACGTATCACACATATTCCAACAAACGTCGTGGTAACATGTCAATCTGAGCGTTCACAAATTAAAAACCGTGAACATGCAATGAAAATGTTGAAAGCGAAATTGTACCAACAAAAGTTAGAAGAACAACAAGCAGAACTTGATGAAATTCGCGGTGAGCAAAAAGAAATCGGATGGGGAAGCCAAATTCGTTCATATGTATTCCATCCATATTCCCTTGTAAAAGATCACCGTACAAATACAGAGATTGGGAATGTTCAAGCGGTTATGGACGGAGAAATTGACCCGTTTATTGATGCATATTTACGTTCTCGTATTTAATAAAGTGAAACTTCCATCAGTGGGAGGGTTTATCCCCGCAGATGGTTAGTTGAACCAATCGGGCTCTTATGGGCAGTTAACTCCCGCCTCTCTTCTTTGATTTCTCAGAATTATGAGGTGGGAGTTTTACTGCGCGTTAGTGCGGGATAAAGTGAAACTTCCATCAGTACGAAAAAAATGCCAACAGGTCGTTGGCACATACGTGAGGAAATGAGAAGTATGCCTTCTTTCTAGAGGGAGAGAAAGAGGAGAGAAGTTGCGAGGCAACTTCTCTTTTTGGTGGGTATAGTTGTAGCATACAAGCTTGTATATTGTTTTGTAAAAAGTAGAAAATAACAAAATGTTAGAAGTAATTGATTAAAAAAATAGGATGATTTTCATATCTTGTGTACGATGAAAACTCGTTATTTTGCATCATATCATTTGTTCACGAAATTGAAACAATTACTGAAAAGCATTATGCCTGTAAGCGTTTCTTCTCGTTTAGGGTAATATTGGTTATGCAGGGAAGTTTTGAAATTGCAGGGAAATCATTATAATGCTATTGAGGGGTTAATTAACAGCGAGGAGCGATATAGATGAAAAAGAAATTGTTGATGACTGTATTAGGTGCATCAGTAGCTCTTACATTAGGCGCATGCGGGACAAAGGAAGAAAGTAAACCTTCTAGTCCTAGTCAAGAAGCAAGCACAGATAGCGCTGAAAAAATATTCCAAAAAAGCTGTGCAGGATGCCATGGTAATGATCTAAAAGGATTATCCGGACCATCGCTAGAAAAAGTGGGCGGAAAATATTCAGAACAAGATATTGAAAAAATTATCGCTAAAGGCCGCGGTATTATGCCAGCTGGTGTAATCCAAGGTGAAGACGCGAAAAAAGTAGCAACATGGCTATCTGAGAAGAAATAAGAACGAAAAGCGGAGCCGATTGTTCAGCCCTGTTGGCTAAGGTTCTTGCACACAGAAGGTGTTTTTTACCTTCTCGTGTGCAAGGTTCTTAGACATGAGGGGCTAGGAGGCAGAGCTGGACAGAAAAGAAGGGCCATTCTTATGCGGCAGCCTTCAGCCATCGCTGTATGAAATTCAAACAAATAAGACCTTTTTGCTTGGTAATAGAAGGTCTTATTTGTTTGTGTCATGTCATATATTCTATGCTATGTAACACAACTGTAACAAACTTGTATCCGAATTGGAAACCGAATAATGGTACAATGTAGGGCGTAGTGTCTTTTGTAGAATTTTGAAGAAAAATTTTTACATACATAAGAAGCAGAAATAGCGATTATTTAGAGACGCAGCAAGAGCTTGAATACTGCGATTGCTATAGCTAAACAACCAAGAGTATAAAGTGTCGAAAAAAATCATTAATATTGGGTGATAAATAATGATAACAATGACGAATGTTTATAAGGAGTATCCAAATGGCATGAAAGCCGTTAATGGACTCACAGTTAAAATTAAGCAAGGTGAATTTGTATATGTAGTAGGACCGAGTGGAGCCGGGAAATCTACATTTATTAAAATGATGTATCGTGAAGAGAAACCAACTACAGGTTCTATTAATGTAAATGGTTTAGTAATTGAATCGTTAGCAGAGCGCGATGTACCGTATTTCCGTCGCCAGCTAGGCGTGATTTTCCAAGATTTTAAATTGCTTCCGAAGTTAACTGTATATGAAAATGTTGCGTTTGCTTTAGAAGTAATTGAAGAAGAGCGAGACGTGATTCGTGAGCGTGTTATGGAAGTGTTAGGTCTTGTAGGTCTTGAGGATCGTGCTGAGGCATTGCCAAGTGAGCTTTCTGGTGGTGAACAACAACGTATTGCAATTGCTAGAGCGATTGTAAATCGTCCGAAGGTTGTAATTGCCGATGAACCAACAGGTAACCTTGATATGGATACAGCGATGGATATTATGAATATTTTCAAACGCATTAATGATCGTGGTACAACAATTATTATGGCAACGCACAATGCGGATATTGTAAATACAATTCGCCATCGTGTAATTGCGATAGAAGATGGAAAGATTGTTCGAGACGAGATTGAGGGAGGATACGGATATGAAGACTAAAACCCTTAGTCGACATTTACGAGAAGGTGTCAAAAATTTATCCCGTAATGGATGGATGACATTTGCTTCTGTAAGTGCAGTAACAGTTACATTACTGCTTGTAGGTGTCTTTTTAACAGCAATTATGAATATGAACCATTTTGCAACGAACGTAGAGCAAGATGTAGAGATTCGTGTACACATTGATCCAGCGGCTACGAAAGAAGATCAAAAGAAATTAAAAGAAGGCATTTCAAAGATTTCGAAAGTCGATACTATTACATTTTCTTCTAAAGATGAAGAATTAAAAAGATTGATTAAAAGTTTAGGAGATAGCGGGAAATCATTTGAGCTATTTGAGCAAGATAATCCGTTAAAAGACGTATATGTTGTAAAAGCAAAAGAACCAACTGATACAGCAAGTATTGCAAAGCAAATTGGAAAAATGCAATTTGTAAATAAAGTACAATACGGACAAGGTGAAGTAGAAAAATTATTTGATACAGTAAAAGCTGGTCGTAATATTGGTATTGTATTAATTGCTGGTCTTTTATTTACAGCAATGTTCTTAATCTCTAATACAATTAAAATTACAATTTATGCACGAAGCACAGAAATTGAAATCATGAAACTTGTTGGAGCGACAAACTGGTTTATTCGTTGGCCATTCTTATTAGAAGGGTTATTCTTAGGTGTACTAGGGTCGATCATTCCAATTATTGTGATTTTAAGTTCATATAATTCACTTCAAGTTATGTTTAATGAGAAATTTAACGGAACAATTTTTGAGTTGCTTTCATATAGCCCGTTTGTTTTCGAGCTATCTGCATTATTAATGCTGATCGGTGCATTAATCGGTATGTGGGGAAGCGTTATGTCAATCCGTCGTTTCTTAAAAATATAAGCGTAAAAAGTTGCAAACATATTTCGTACAAGCTTATCATATAGTAGAAATAGATAAAGGCATCGCACAATGTGTGATGCCTTTTCATACACCATTGTGTGTTCGGAAAGGGGAATTCCGCATTGAAACGTAGAGTTGCGATTATTGGAATGATTGTTGCGTTTTTAGTTGGCGCCGGCGGAATGTTTGCAGGTATGTATTGGCTTGGAAATGGCTCTTACACAGTGCAATCAATTACAGGGAAAGATGCCAATGTAAAACAAGCGGATTTGGATAAAATTCGCGAAGCGTATGCACTAATTGATTCACGTTATGTTGAAGATGTGAAAGATGACAAGCTTGTTGAAGGGGCTATTCAAGGGATGCTTGCAACGCTGAAAGATCCATACTCTACATACATGGATAAGAAAACAGCAACGCAATTTGAGCAATCGCTTGATCCAGAGTTAGAAGGAATTGGTGCTGAAGTAAACAAAACGGATGATAAGTTAATGATTGTTTCACCGATTAAGGATTCTCCAGCAGAAAAAGCTGGTCTTAAACCGAATGATCAAATTTTATCAGTCGATGGAAACAGTGTAAAAGATTTATCCCGCGAAGAAGCAGTTATGAAAATTCGCGGAAAGCAAGGAACAACGGTTACGCTTGAGGTAAAACGTTCCGGAGTTAGTGATCCGTTAACATTTAAAATTAAGCGTGATAAAATTCCGATTTTCACTGTATTTAGCTCTGTGAAGAAAGAGAATGGGAAAGACATTGGGTATATGCAAATCACATCATTCTCTGAAAAAACAGCAAAAGAGTTTAAAGATCAATTGAAAGATCTTGAAAAGAAAAATATACAAGGGCTTGTTATTGATGTACGTGGAAATCCAGGTGGTTATTTAACGAGTGTCGAAGATATTTTAAAAGTGTTGATGACAGACAAAAAGCCAATGCTTCAAATAGAACAACGTAATGGCGAAAAACAAAAGTTCTACACATCATTAAAAGAGAAGAAACCATATCCTATTTCTGTATTAGTCGATAAAGGCAGCGCATCTGCTTCTGAAATTTTAGCAGGAGCTTTAAGTGAAGGAGGAGGTTATCCTCTTATTGGTGAGAAAACATTTGGTAAGGGAACTGTTCAGCAAGCTGTACCGTTTACGGATGGCAGTAACATTAAACTAACGATGTTTAAATGGTTAACACCGGACGGCAATTGGATTCATAAAAAAGGAATTAAACCGACGGTTGAAGTGAAGCAGCCTGATTATTATTATGCAACGCCAATTCAAATTGAAAAAACGTTGTCCTACAATGATAACGATGACCAAGTGAAGCATGCACAAGAGATGTTAAAGAGTCTTGGATATGAACCAGGGCGTGAAGATGGCTATTTTAGTAAAGAAACAGAAGCGGCTGTGAAAGCATTCCAACATGCAAGCGATATGGATGCAACGGGCCAGCTTGATAAAAAAACAGCAGAAACAATCCAAAACAAAATTGTTGAAAAAATTCGTTCTGGTGAAAACGATCTGCAGTTACAAACAGCTTTAAAATTAATGGCGAAATAAAGTTCAACTTAACCATCAGTGGGAGATGAAAAAACTCCACTGATGGAAGGTAAAAAAATATACAGGCTTACGCAGCCTGTATATTTTTTTATGTGTTAAACAAACGTTTGATTAATTGTGATAAGATAAAATAAAACTTCCATTTTTGGGGGGCATATCCTACATAATGGAAATCAAATTCTTGTAGGCAGGAAATCTCACTGCCCATTAAATACAGGAAGAAATGAATTATACTATAAATGGTGGTGAATCGTTTCGTGGAGGCTTGGTCGTTAGAAGTTGTGAAGGCAATTGTGCGTTTTTTTGCACATCCTGCTTTGTATATTTTCTTTATAAGTAGCTTTTTAGTTGGATATTTACGAGTATTACGAGAACGAAAAGATTTTTCTTTTAAAGTGTATGATGTTTTGTATGAAATACGTACATCTGCATTCGCAGGAATTGGCTTTGGACTCATTCTATCATTGATTACAGTTGGAATGGGGCTTGTTATCTCAGAAGCAAATATATTTATGATCGCAATTTGGACGGTATTATTTGCTCTTATTGTTCAATATAGATACTTATCTCCTGCATACACATTCGGCATTGCAATTGCAGCGACGTTATTATCTTCAAAATTACCATTCTCCTTCTTGCAGCTTCGCCAAGGAGAAGAGAGCAGTGTCGTGTCATTAGCGATTTTACTTGGACTTATGTTAGTTGTGGAAGGTTTGCTTATTTCTAAGAACGCAGCGAACTATTCGACGCCGAAATTACGAAAAGGAAAACGTGGTTTAAATATTGGACTGCATGAATCCAAAAGATTATGGTTAGTACCGCTATTTGTTCTTGTACCAGGTGACGCCATAACGCAATTTGTGTCTTGGTGGCCAGTTGTGTCTGTAGGGTCGCAAAAGTTTTCTTTATTCTTACTTCCATTTTTAATTGGATTTACGAGAACGATTAAAAGTTTTGAGCCAAAAGGAGCGTTGCTATTTACAGGTCGTCGTGTATTTGGACTAGCTGCAGTTGTTCTTCTATTAGGAATAGCAAGTTATTGGTGGCACACACTAGCAATTGTGGCCATGGGAGCAGCAATGCTTGGACGTTTGACGATTACTGTACAAGAACGTTTACAGGATGAAAAGCGTCCTGCATATTTTTCCTCTCGTGATCAGGGCTTAGTCGTATTAGACACAATTCCAGGTACAGCTGGAGCAACGATGGACTTGATACCTGGGGAAATGATTGTGAAAGTGAATGGAATCATTCCGACCAATGTAGACGAGTTTTACAATGCTCTGCAATCAAAAACAACAGGTGCTTTTTGTAAAATGGAAGTTGTTGATATGAATGGTGAACTTCGTCTTGTACAACATGCGATTTATGCAGGAGAGCATCATGAACTGGGTCTTATTTTTGTAGAACAAGAACATAAGTGGGATACGGAAGTTGTGTGATGCTGTGAGTTTTCATAATTAACCGGAATTGTTTCAAAACTAACCGAACCTTTTTCGCAATTGATTGATAAGGATGGAAATTATTGTGTAAGGGTTCTGGTGTGAACAATATAGAGATTAAAAATATAAGTGTAGATTACTAACGTGATCTCATACTATGCGGTGAAATTGAATAGTATGAAATCAGTGTATGTGTTTTTGGACAGACTTCTCATTTTGAAAGGTCTGTCCTTTTTTATTCTTTTTATCGCTTCCAGCCAGCATTCATTTCGCTGTTTAATTTAATAGATTTTTTACAAGGGTCTTGCGATTTTGCATCAGAACTAATATAGAGGTAGGGTATCGAAAATTATTGTTAGATTCATAATGTATCAATTTTTTCATCATTTCCGTTTCATTGTACGTTAAAGTTCATGTTTCAATCTAGTAATGAAGTTCTTACAGATTTGAGAATAATGTTTTCCCTCTGAATGCACCCATGCAAAATAGACATCTTGCTGTTTAGGAATTTCAAGTTCAATCATTACAATGTCTTTTTTTAGTAAAGTAGATTCACTAGCAAAAGAATAATCGGGACCAACAGTGATAGCTAATCCGTCTTTAATCGCTTTTTGGATGGCATCTGTATTGTTAGTGGTAAAAAGAATATCAGCAGGGCCATATGCGGCTGCAAATTGGCTCATAAACCATTCAACGTAATCATCTTTGTATAAAACTAGAGAATGGGTTAACAGTTCTTCGGGAGTAATGGATTTGTTAAATGCTAAGGGTGAATTACTGTTGACTCCAATAACCATTTTCCCTTTTAACAATGGTTCAAACAATAATCCATTATTTTTATGGATAATGTCTTCAAATAGAATAATTAGACCTATGTCAATCTTATGTTGACGAATATCATCTAGTATTTCCTGTGAACCTTTTTCAAATATCTCTATTTTTACATTTGGATAATCCTTTTTAAAATTTGTTACTGTATGAACCAATAAGGACATAGGACCTGGAATTGTTGCAATTCTTAGTTCACCACGTACAGTATTTGCGAACCCGTGAGCCTCATCTTTTAACTCTTGAAGTTTCTCTAGTGTTTCAGCGGCCTTTTTAATAATAATTTTTCCTTCAGCGGTAGGGATTGTACCTAATCGAGAACGTGTAAACAATGATATCCCTAGTTCTGCTTCCAATGCTGAGATAGATTGACTGATAGCAGATAATGTGACATGCATATTTTGTGCTGCAATGGTTAAAGAACCTGTATTTGTGACCTCAACAATATACTCTAATTGCTCAATGTTCATATAAACACGACCTCTTTTATTAAGTCTTACTTAAGTAATGGTAAGTATGTTTTAATAATATTTAATGTATAGAAGTGTTACAATTATTGCAACAAATCTTATAGTGTATAGGAGGGAAAGTTACGATGACAAGAAGAGTTGCTGTAATTACAGGTGGAGGAAGTGGAATTGGTCGACACACATGTATCAAATTTGCAAGAAAAGGGGATCAAGTGGTAGTCGCTGATGTGAATGAAGCAGGCGGAAAAGAAACTGTAGAAATCATTAAAGCTGAAGGTGGAACAGCTATTTTTGTTAAGACGGATGTTTCACAATACGAGGAAGTAGAAAATCTAGTTCATATTGCAGTAGAAACGTATGGCCGAATTGATATTATGTTTAACAATGCTGGAATTGGCGGGGCAGGTCCAGTGCTTAATCAAAATATGGATCGCTATGAGAAAGTAATTGGGGTTAATCAACATGGTGTTGCCTATGGAATTATAGCAGCAGGAAAGAAAATGAAAGAATTAAATATAAAAGGTGTCATTATAAATACAGCTTCTGTTTTTGGATTCTTAGCTTCTCCAGGTACATTTGCATATCACGCAACAAAAGGTGCTGTTATTATGATGACAAAATCTGCAGCTCTTGAATTAGCTGAATACGGAATTCGTGTAGTAGCGGTAGCACCAGGGGTTGTTGATACACCTATTCTTCATGGATATAACGATAGTATGATTGAATCTATGAAAACGAAGGTTATGGGCAATGAGTTAACGAATCCAGAAGCACTTGCTGATGTAGTCTACCTTCTTTCATTAGAAGAAGCAGATGCTATTAATGGGAGTGTAGTAATGGCTGACCATGGATATGCTTCATTTAAATAATGAACATAAATGTGATTTTTCTAGTTTTTAAATATAAATACACGTAATATTTTTTGAATATTACGTTAAATCATTTTGTTTATGATCCAAATGTCCACGATAGAACGTATAAATTTTTCGGGCTTTCATCAATGGACATAAAAAATTTCCACTGATGAAAGTTTCACTTTATTAAGGAAAGGATTTTTTTACATGAAAGGGACTAGCAATATTCCGCAGCCTAAAACTTTCGGGCCACTTGGCAATTTACCGTTGTTAAAGGGAGAGGAACCTATACAATCAATTTTAAAGCTTTCGTATGAGTATGGACCAATTTTTCAACTTGAATTGCCTGGAAGGACTCGTACCATTGTTTCTAATCATGAATTAGCGGCAGAGGTATGTGATGAATCTCGTTTTGAAAAGAGCGTTGGAACCGCTTTGCAAAATGTTCGTGCATTTACTGGAGACGGGTTATTTACGAGCTGGACAAACGAACCAAACTGGCATAAGGCACATAATATTCTCCTTCCTAGTTTTAGTCAACAAGCTATGAAGGGATATCACTCTATGATGGTTGATCTTGCTGTGCAATTGGTTCAAAAGTGGGAGCGTCTCAATCCTAATGAAAGTATTGATGTACCAGAAGACATGACACGTCTTACGCTAGATACGATTGGGTTATGTGGATTTAATTACCGTTTTAATAGCTTTTATCGTGATACTCCGCATCCTTTTATTACTAGCATGGTTCGTTCGCTTGAAGAGGCCATGAATCAATCTCAACGTTTAGGTATACAAGATAAATTAATGGTTATGAAGAAACGTCAATTTAAGCAAGATATTCAATCTATGTTTGATTTGGTAGATAATATTATTGCAGAGCGTAAAGAAAGTGATAATCGAGATGGGGATGACTTACTAGCTCATATGCTGAATGGGAAAGATCCGCAAACAGGTGAAATGTTGGATGATGAAAATATTCGTTTTCAAATCATTACTTTTTTAATAGCCGGACATGAGACGACTAGTGGTTTATTGTCATTTGCACTATATTTCCTTTTGAAAAATCCGGATAAGCTTAAGAAGGCATATGAAGAAGTAGATAGAGTTTTAACGGAGCCGATTCCTGCATATGGTCAGGTTCAAAAACTGAAATACATTCGTATGATTCTCAATGAGACATTGCGTTTATGGCCAACAGCGCCAGCCATTTCACTTTGTGCAAAAGAAGATACACTTCTTGGTGGAAAGTACCATATAGAAAAGGGAAGAGAGGTTACAGTTCTCATACCAAAGCTTCACCGTGATACGAGTGTATGGGGGGATGATGTTGAAGATTTCCGACCTGAGAGATTTGAGAATATTGAACAAATCGCTCCGCATGCATATAAGCCATTTGGGAATGGACAAAGAGCTTGTATTGGACAGCAATTTGCACTTCAGGAAGCTACCTTAGTATTAGGTATGATTCTTCAACATTTTGAAATTATCAACCATACAGACTATCAATTAAAAGTTAAGGAAACATTAACTTTGAAACCAGATGGATTTACTATGTGCGTCAAGCCGCGTAATAAAAAAGTTACCTTCGCTGTTTCTGATTCAAAAGTTACGGTGCCAACAGAACAAGAAGTAAAACATAACTTTAAAACTGTTGTCGATTCGCATGATACACCGCTACTCGTACTTTATGGATCAAACCTTGGAACAGCGGAAGGACTGGCACGAAAACTTGCTGACACTGCTCGCTTTCAAGGATTTGAGAGTGAAGTGGCGCCGCTTGATGAGTATACTGAAAAGCTTCCTAGAGATGGAGTCGTATGTATTATTACTGCTTCATACAATGGTAATCCACCTGATAACGCAAAGGAATTTGTCCATTGGATAAGCGAGTTAGAAGACGAAACTCTTAAAGGAGTAAATTATGCTGTTTTTGGATGCGGCGACCGTAATTGGGCTAGCACATATCAACGTATTCCAAGATTGATTGACGAACAATTGGTCTTAAAGGGTGCGACTCGTTTGACTATACGTGGCGAGGGTGACGTGAGTGAAGACTTTGAGTTCCAATTTGATGAATGGCAAAATCAGCTATGGGAAGATGTAGCAAAAGCTTTGAATTTAGAAGTTAATAAAAATGAAAAACGTTCAGAAAATAAACTGAAATTACAATTTGTTAGCGAATTGACAAGTACGCCTCTGGCGAAAACGTATAATGCACTTTCAGCGTATGTTATAGAAAACCGTGAACTTCAAACAGAGGAGAGTGCACACAGTACGCGCCATATTGAAATTACTTTACCGGAAGGTATTCAATACCAAGAGGGTGATCATTTAGGAGTCTTACCACAGAATAGAACAGATCTTGTAGAACGTGTTTTACAACGATATAGATTAAGTGGGAAAGATGTTCTTCTTCTGAGCGGAAATGATCACAGCATTGCACATCTTCCTTTAGAGCAGTCTGTGTGTGTTTATGAATTGCTTGCAAATTATGTTGAATTACAAGAGCCGGTGACACGGACGCAACTTCGTGAATTAGCAGCACATACTGTTTGTCCGCCTCATAAACGAGAGTTAGAAGATCTTTTAGAGGAAGATGCATACAAAACAAATATTCTTCAAAAACGTACGACTATGCTTGATTTACTTGAGAAATATCCTGCTTGTGAATTGCCATTTGAAAGGTTTGTAGAACTTCTTCCACCGCTAAAAGTACGATACTATTCAATTTCTAGTTCACCGCAAATTGTTTCGAATCGTGCGAGTATCACGGTCGGTGTTGTAAGAGGACTATCATGGAGCGGGCGTGGTGAATACTTGGGAGTTGCTTCAAACTATTTGGCCGAGCGCCAAGTAGGGGATACTATCGCATGTTTTATCCGTAATCCACAATCAGGGTTTCACTTGCCGGAAAATCCTGAGAAGCCAATTATTATGGTTGGACCTGGAACAGGAGTTGCTCCATTCTTAGGATTTTTGCAAGCACGTCGCGTTCAAAAGCAAGAGGGGCATAAATTGGGAGAAGCACATTTGTATTTTGGCTGTCGTCATCCTGAACAGGATTATCTGTACCGTGAAGAGCTAGAACGTGCTGGGGAGGATGGATTAGTCATGCTTCACACAGCATTCTCTCGTTTAGAGGGGCAACCTAAAACATACGTACAACATCTTATGAAGCAGGATGCAGAAAAATTAATTCGTTTGCTTGATGAGGGTGGTCAACTTTATGTATGTGGAGATGGAAGTCGAATGGCTCCAGATGTAGAGAGAACTTTATGTGAAAGCTATCAAGTTTATCACGGTGTTGATGAGCAGAAAGCAAAAGGTTGGCTAGATCATTTGCAACATGAGGGAAGATATGCAAAGGATGTTTGGGCAGGTATATAAATTTTATTTTTTTATTTGATGGTGATATGGCGGTAGCTCATTAATATAAATATCGTAAAAAACCTAGTTATTCATTTATGTGTTCTTCATATTGGATAGCTAGGTTTTTATTTATTTTCTTAGATTGATAGTCATACTCCCAAAAAAATCGCTGCCATATCCCTGTGATTTGGTTTTGCACACATCTCTGCTGAACTCCATGTTAAAATTAACAATGTGGATTACTTGATTATAGTTTTACTTTAGGTTTATATACTATAGTATAGACAAAGTAACATACATAGAAAGGAACGATGAAATATGCCAAAGCAACAAATTGGAGTTGTTGGTGTGGGCGTTATGGGAAAAAGCCTTGCACTTAACTTTGAAAGTAAAGGGTATTCTGTTGCCCTATATGATATTTCAGAGGAAAAAGTAAATGAAATCATTGAGGAAAACCGTGGTAAAAACTTAGTTGGTACTCATATGGTTGAAGAATTTGTTAACTCACTTGAGTCACCTAGAAAGATTTTATTAATGGTTAATGCAGGGGAAATTACAGATAAGGCCATTGATTCTCTGCTTCCTCACCTCGATAAAGGTGATATTTTAATTGACGGCGGTAATACATACTTTGTCGATACAATTCGCCGAAATAAACGTCTTGCCGAAAAAGGAATCAATTTCATCGGTGCAGGTGTGTCAGGCGGAGAAGAGGGCGCATTGAAAGGGCCGTCTATTATGCCGGGCGGACAGAAAGATGCATATGAAAAAGTGAAAGATATGCTTGAAAATATTTCTGCAAAAGTGAATGGTGAGTCTTGCTGTTCTTATATCGGGCCTAATGGTGCAGGTCACTATGTAAAGATGGTTCACAATGGTATCGAGTATGGAGATATGCAATTAATTTGTGAAGCATATTTCTTCTTGAAACAAACTCTTGATCTGACTGCAGAAGAGTTTCACGAAATATTTGCTGAATGGAATAAGGGTGAGCTTAACAGCTACTTGATCGAAATTACAGCAGATATTTTCACGAAGAAAGATGAAGAAACTGGAAAGCCATTAGTGGATGTTATTCTTGATACTGCGGGACAAAAGGGTACAGGGAAATGGACAAGCCAAAGCGCGCTTGATTTAGGTATCTCCCTTCCTATTATCACGGAATCTGTATTCGCACGTTGTATTTCTGCTTTAAAAGAAGAGCGTGTGAACGCAAGCAAAGTATTATCTGGTCCTAAAGACAAGCCAGCACTTGGAATGGAAAAAGCAGAATTAATCGAAGCAGTGCGCCAAGCTTTATATATGAGCAAAATTTGTTCTTATGCGCAAGGGTTTACGCAATTGAAGGCAGCTTCTGAGGAATACGATTGGAACCTTGATTTCGGCAGCATCTCTATGCTTTGGAGAGGCGGATGCATTATTCGTGCAGCCTTCTTACAAAACATTAAAGAGGCTTATGAGAATAACACTGACTTACCGAATCTTTTACTTGACCCATACTTTAAAGAAATTGTGGAGTCATACCAAGGCGGATTACGTCAAATTATCTCATTGGCTGTACAACAAGGTATAGCGGTGCCTGCATTTTCAGCGGCGATTTCTTATTACGACAGCTATCGTACTGCAACACTGCCTGCAAACTTGTTACAAGCGCAGCGCGATTACTTTGGAGCACATACGTATAAACGCGTGGATAAAGAAGGTACATTCCATACAAAATGGATATAAAGTGAAACTTCCGTAAGTGGGGAGGCTTCATCCCCCACTTACGGTTAGTTGAACCAATCGGGCTTTTACGGGCAGTTATCCCCCACCTATCTTCGTTGCTTTTCTCTCAATCTTGAGGTGGGGTTTTACTGCCCGTTAATGCGGGATAAAATAAAAAATGGACCAAGATTGACATCTTGGTCCACTTTTTTTATTGGAATAATAATACACGAGCTGGTGCTGCATCTGTACCCATTAGTTTTAATGGAGCTGCAACCATAAAGTATGTTCCCGCTTCTACTTCTTTAAATGTTAATCCTTCGATTACAATAATATCGTGTGCAAATAGTGTTTTATGGGTTGGATGCCCTTCTTGTGCACGTTCAACGCCTAATGCGTCAATACCGACACCGCGAATGCCTTTTTCAGCAAGCAGCTTTGCACCGCTTTCAGCTAAATAAATAAACTCAAAGTTAAATCCTTCATCAAAGGAGTTCTTTGTTTTAAATAAGACAAAGTCGCCTTTTTGAATATCGAAATCTTTTAGGTCTTCAGCAGTAATGCCGCCCTCAACATTTGTTAGGTCAAAAACCTTTGCTTCGCCTACTAATTTCTCAATATCAAGCGTTTCAAATGTATCTCCGTCATTTATCATGTGCAAAGGCGCATCAATATGCGTTCCTGTATGAGCATCCATTTTTAATGTGGATTCTGTTACATGACCGTTTGTAACTTTAGAAAGCTGAGGCTGTTTTTCCGGCTTATTTTTATATACAGGCATTCCTTCGTAAATAGGTACTGTAATATCATATACTTTTTTCATAAGAATTCCCCTTTGATTAGATTGAGTAGTCGCTATCATCTGAAATAGGCCACCACTGGAAGCCGTTTTCCGCAAGTAAATCATCAGAAGCTTGCGGTCCCATTGATCCTGATTCGTAAGTAAGTAACTCAGTTGATACATCCTGTTTCCATGCTTTAGAAATAACATCAACAAATTTCCATGATAACGCCACTTCATCCCAGTGAGTGAAGTTTGTTGCATCGCCTTGAATTGCATCATATAGCAGCTTCTCGTAAGCTTCTGGTGTATTTACTCCGTCTACGCAGTCATTGCAGTAATCAAGTTTAAATGGTGTCGTCTTGTCAGAAGTACCGATTTTCTTCCCATTTAAAACTAGAGAAATTCCCTCATCCGGCTGAATATGAATAATAAGCAGGTTCGGATGAACGCTGTTTTCTGATTTAGAATATAAATTCATTGGCAATTCTTTAAACTGAATAACGATTTTTGTTGATTTTTCTTGCATGCGTTTACCTGTACGAATGTAGATCGGCACACCAGCCCAGCGGAAATTGTCTATTAATAATTTGCCCGCTACAAATGTTTCCGTTCTTGAGTTTGGATCCACTTTATTTTCGCTTCTGTACCCAGGAACTTCTTTTCCGCTGATTGTTCCTGGACCATACTGACTTCGCACAAAATATTCATCCACTTCTTCTACTGTCATTGGTCGAAGTGCACGTAATGCTTTAATTTTTTCGCTTCGGATTTCTTCTGTTGTTAAACGAATTGGCGGTTCCATTGCCAGTAAAGCAACCATTTGTAACATATGATTTTGTACCATGTCCCTTAAGGCGCCGGAATTGTCATAGTAACCTCCGCGATCCTCTACACCTAAAGATTCACTAGATGTAATTTGAATATTAGAGATGTATCTATTATTCCACAATGATTCAAATATTGCGTTTGCAAAACGAATGACACCAATGTTTTGAACCATTTCTTTTCCTAGATAATGGTCAATACGATAAATTTCATCTTCCGCAAATGCGTGACGAAGTTCCTCGTTTAACTTTTGTGCGGATGGCAAGTCATGTCCAAAAGGCTTTTCAATAATCAATCGATTCCAGCCGCTTGCATCTGTTACACCTTCTGATTTCAAGTAAGAAGCGATTGTTCCGAAAAATTCAGGGGCCATTGCCATATAAAACATTCTGTTTCCTGGAATATTGAATTGTTCTTCTAGGTTAGTAAGTAATGCATTCAAATCCTGGTAGGAAGCAGTATTCGTAACATCAAACGCTAAGTATCGGAAATGAGTTAAAAATTCTTCTAAATCATCCCCTGGTTGAATTTTCGACTCTTGAATAGAGGAACGTACATTTTCACGAAATACATCATCACTCCATTCACGTCTTGCTACACCAACAACAGCGAAATTTTTAGAGAGCTGTCCTTTTTTATACAGACTGTATATAGAAGGGAATAATTTTCTCTTCGCTAAATCGCCTGTTGCTCCAAATATGACCATAGTGCAATATGTATTGTTGTTATTGTTCACTGGGAAACCTCACCTTTATTAATGTTATACTAAATAGTATCTCACAAAATTTTAACATAATTTAAAAAAAGTCTCCTGCTTTTAAGCATGTGGAGGAAAGTAATAAATCTTTAAATTATTTTAAGGCGAAGATTGTAGAAAATCAAAAGAAAAGCACGAAATTATTACTATAGTTATTTAAAATTTAGAGGAATAAGGGAAGAGGAATAATTAGGAAAAGTGTGGAGTTGCGAGAGTTAAGACGGAAAAGATAGCAATTTGAGCAGTGTTAATAGATTCTGGCACAGCAAAATAAATTGTGCTATGATGTGGAGAAATATAGAATAAAGCCATCTAACGGAGGGATTCACTTGCCGCATATTGTATTTCGTGGAATTACTACTGAACAATTAAAGAGTATAAGTAAACCATTAGTAGAAGAACTAGCAGAGATTTGTGAATGTGGTACGGATAATTTTACATTAGAACTACCAAACTCTACATTTGTATATGATGGAGAAGAAATAGAGGCTTTTCCTCTTATTGAAGTTAAATGGTTCGAACGTGGACAGGAAATTCGTGATCGATTTGCTCAGGCAATTACTACATATATAATGGATTTTGAGCTTCCAGAGGTAGAGGTTGTGTTTACGGTTTTCATAGAATCAGCGTATTATATTAACGGAAAGCATTGTGCAGATTAAAGTTAATTAGGTTCTGGTGTAAATCTTACATTTATCAAAATAAAAATATAAGGTTAATTATATAAGTAGGTAAGCACTCTGTATTTGAGCGTAAAGTTAATTCGTTTCATGTTTAGCATGGATGGTTAACGAAAATGCAAGAGTGTTTCTTTTTGTTAGTGGGATGTGTATAAAAAGTTAACGTGTATCGGAACCTGTATGAACTGAAGGTATAATTTGTTATAATACACTAGTTGTGTAAAATATTGTTTTGTGCAGGGGATGAAATTTTATTTTACTTCAGGAAGGAGAAATAAGGATGAAAAAGATCACTATTCTTGTTCCTGCTTATAATGAACAAGAAGTAATCGATCAACTTTATGATAGATTAAATAAAGTCATCGATACTGTTCCGAACTATGAGTTTGAAATCTTGTTTGTAAATGACGGAAGTCGTGATAATACAGTACAAATTATTAAATCATTACGAGCATTTGATAAGCGCATTTCCTATGTCGACTTATCAAGAAACTTTGGAAAAGAAACTGCTATGATAGCAGGGTTAGATTATGCAACAGGTGATGCAGTTATTATTCTAGATGCAGACTTGCAAGACCCGCCAGAATTGATTCCAGAGATGATTAAATACTGGGAGGAAGGATACGACGATATCTATGCAAAGCGTCGTAACCGAGCGGGAGAAACGTGGTTTAAAAAGTGGACTGCAAATACGTTTTATAAAGTGCTTCAAAAAACAACTAGAATTCCGATTCAACAAAATACGGGTGATTTTAGATTGTTAGATAGACGATGCGTAGAAGCTTTAAAGCAATTACGAGAGACACAAAGATATACAAAAGGAATGTTTAGTTGGATTGGTTATCAGAAAAAGGAAATTTTATTTGACAGGGATCCGCGTGCAGCAGGTGAAACGAAATGGAATTATTTGAAGTTGCTTGATTTAGCAATTGAAGGCGTCACTTCATTTACAACAGCTCCTTTACGAATTTCAGCATTCTTTGGATTTGCTATTTCATTCTTTTCGTTCATTTATATGATTTGGATTATTGCAAAAACATTAGTGTTTGGTGAATCTGTTCAAGGATATCCATCGCTTATGACCATTATTTTATTTATGGGGGGTATTCAATTAATTTCTTTAGGAATTATTGGTGAATACCTTGGAAGAATTTTTAATGAGACGAAAAGGCGGCCATTATATTTTGTGCATGAATATAATGATGAAAAAGTACAGAATGAAGTGAAACAAGCATCTCTACCAAAGCGAGGGGTGTAAGCTATGCAGAAAAAAGAGTTTATAAACTATGTCATTTTTGGTGTGTTAACAACACTTGTCAATATTGTATGTTATGCATTACTAACAAAAGTCTTTCAGATAGATTATAAATGGGCAACAACTATTGCGTGGATTGTTTCAGTCCTTTTCGCCTTTGTAACGAACAAGCTGTATGTATTTCAGAGTAAACAAAAGAGTACTGCGTCTATTTTGAAGGAATTTATATCCTTTATGTTTTTTCGAGGACTTTCATATGTGTTAGATATAGCAAGTATGATTGTTCTCGTTGAATGGTTAGGCTGGAATGATTTAATTGCGAAGGTAATTGCGAATGGTATCGTAATCATTGTGAATTATTTTGCAAGTAAGTACATCATTTTTCAAACAAATCATTCGAAAGAAGTATAGTGAAGCATGAAAAAAGTTGTAGCTGTCTGAAAGGGCAGCTTTTTTCGTTTTGAACTATTTTGGGACAGTAAGACCCCCACCTGAGGATAGGTGGGGGTCTTACTGCTGGCATGCGATCGATTGGTGAGAGCTTTCCATCAGCGGGAGATGAAAATACTCTCCATCAATGGAAGTTTTACTTCATAGTAAGCGCATGTTACATTCTTGAATTTGACGTAGCAATTGCTCATATTCACTTTCCAGAGCAATCACATCATCGTCACGTCCTGGCATCGAAATGCGCCCAATTACTTCTGTTAGTTTTGTTTGCAAGCGCAGCAGTTCCTGCTCTGCAGGATTGATAGAAGCTTGTTCTGTTCGCTTTGTATACTGTTCATAACTCCCTGGAAAGAGTCGTGGTGATTCTTCATCTAGATGTAAAATGTGATCAGCAATTTTATGAACAAAGGTGCGGTCGTGACTAATGAACAAAACAGTACCAGGATAATGCTGCAGCATTTGCTCAAGTTCTTCTTGAGTAGCGAGGTCTAGATAGTTTGTTGGTTCATCAAGAAGAAGCATATTGTAATCTCCTAGGAAAATTTTAGCCAGCGCGACTTTCACACGTTCGCCACCGCTTAATACATTCACTTGTTTATGAACATCTTCTCTTCGGAACAGCAGGCGTGCAAGAATCGTTCGTACAAACGATTCATCGTAACGTGTTTCCTCCATAGCATTTTGTAAAATGGTTTTGTCATTTTGCAGAATTGCTAATGTTTGTTCAAAGTAACCCATTTTACAGCTTTTCGAAAGCTGAATTCCTCGTTCATTTGCTTGAATCATCTGAAATAGTGTTGTTTTTCCGCTCCCGTTTTTTCCTAGAATAGCAAGCTTTGCACCTGGAGCCATACTTCCGTTGATATTGTGAAAGAGGGTGCGGCTCCCGATTTTTTTCGTAACCTTATTAAACTGCACAACCGTTTTACTATGAATCGGTGTGTGGTATTGTGCATCAAACTTTGTATGCACAATTTCCTTTGGTTTTTCTTTCTTTTCTAATTGCTCTAATCTCGTTTCTAGTGCTTTTGCGGCTTTTTCGACATTGCCTTGGCTGTAAGCTGCTCCCGATTTATATAGTCTAGATTCAGAAGAACTAAAGCTTGCTCGGATTTTTGTCATACCAGAAGCCCGCTGTTGTCTGTTGGCGATTGCGGTTTCTAAGCGTTGTTTTTCTTTCGTATATTTTTCATATTCCGCTTGCTGATGCTGCCTTTGTTGTTCTTTTTGCTCCCGATAGTTTGTGTAATTTCCTTTATATTCACGTACAGAACCATCCTCAATTTCGATAATCTTTGTGCAAATGGCGTCTAACAAGGCGCGGTCATGAGAAATTAAAAGGATTGCTCCTTTATAAGCCAGTAGTGCTTTTTCTAGCTGTTCTGTACCATACATATCGAGATGACTTGTTGGCTCATCAGCAAATAAGATAGATGCTTCTTGTTCAAGAGCATGAGCAATTTTTAAACGCCCGCGTTCACCGCCGCTCATATTTGTTGTAACATGAGAAATTCCCCATTGTCCTTTTGAAAGAGAAGAAGCTGTTTCTAATGTTTCTTCATGGAACTGCGGGATGATGGCGATAGAACCATAATGGGTGATCGTCCCGCAATCAGGCTTTACTTCTTTACTTAATATTTGTAATAGCGTTGATTTTCCCGCACCGTTTACACCAACGATTCCAATGCGGTCATGCGCATGAATATCAAGTGTTTGTAACGTAAATAAAGTACGGTCACCAAAGCTTTTTTCAATGTTTCGTGCTGTTAAAATGGTCATAAAAAAACCTCCCTAGTTTTACTAGAGAGGATATACGTCACCCATAGTATGTAAAAATATGTGCACAAAGAAACTATACACGTATTTTTACATGTTCCTGTCAAAAGAAAGTTATCGACAAAAGGGCATACTAATCCTCTTCTAGTTTTCATCATTTCGTTTCACTATTTGTGATGGATGAATAAAAAAGAGAATTAGAACTTCATTGGCCGATGTACCTTCCTTTCGTAAATTTACACTTATTGTATGCGTATGAGGATATATTTGTCAAATCATTCTGTTAATTATTTTTGCTTGAAAGTATGATTATATACTTTTACTTTTTCCATTGTTTCTTTATCATTCACGATTTCGCCTGGTGCGTTGGCAGCTCCGATCATATAACCTTCAAAAGAAGCTCCTACAAAGTCAAAAATATATTGGAACTGTGCAATAAGCGGGAGCGCCTTTAATTTTGGATTGTCGCCGCCGACAATGACAACATACATTTTCTTACCTTGCATACGTTCTTTGAAATGAAGTGATGTATCCCGCAAGCTTTGTGACCAGCGATCCACAAAATTTTTCATATGTCCGCTCATACCATACCAATAAAGTGGTGTTGCAAACACAATTGTATCATGCTCAAGCATACGTTTCGTTATACCTTCGTAATCATCATCGATTGATTGAAAGCCTTCTGCATCATGACGCTGATCTGTAATTGGTTGGATTGTATGATTGCGTAAATATACTTCTTCAGCATGTACTCCTTCTAGCATCATATGCGTTAATTGTTCCGTATTCCCATTTGAACGTGAACTTCCGTGTAAAACGAACATATTGTATCAATTCCTTTCTTTCTTTTGTTTTAATAGTGTGACATGTTTTTGTAGGTTCGTTTGGATATGTGAAAGTAACGAAATTTGCTTTGTTACTTCAGCGAGCTTTTCTTCGTAAAGCGTAATGATACTGCTGCATGGATTATCATAAAAGTGTGGCTCTATTTCTAAACAGCGCAGCATTCGCGCGGTTTCTTCTAAGTTTAGACCGAGCTGTAAATACATTTGAATGAGCTCTACTTTTTCAATCATCACTTCATCAAAATCACGATAGCCATTTGCAAGCCGTTTTGAAATAAGCAAGCCCTTTTCCTCGTAATGCCGTAGTGATCGTTCACTTACACCTGTACGTTTCGATAATTCTCCGATGCGCAAAACTATCACTCCTTCGTTCTCTATCCCGCATTAACGGGCAGTAAAGGCTCGAGAAGAGCGGGGAAGAAAACTGCCCGTAAAAGCCCGATTGGTGAGAGCTTTCCATCAGTGAGAAAAGCATCACTGATGGAAGCTTTACTTTATTGTAAACCTTCACATTAGTGTAAAAGTCAACTATGTTCATTCGCAAAGTTTTGCACATGGTCCAAAAATACTTGAATTGCTTTGGAAGGAATGAAATATTTTCCTCGTACGATTGAGAAAGGTCGCATTAGCTTTTCGTTTGGAACAGGTATATGACATACTTCACCAGCTTGCAGTTCTTTACGTACTGTCCAATCTGATAAAATCGCAATTCCGAGTCCGGCAGCAACTGCTTCCTTTACACTTTGAATGCTGCTAAATGTGAAGTAACGTTTCATTTTTAAGTGGTGGTCATGGATAAAGCGGTCGCTGTAAGCCCTGGTTCCGGAACCTGTTTCACGAAGTACCCATACTTGATCTTGCAACATGTCCGTCTGAATCGGACTTGTCATCGTAAGAGGGTGATTTGGCGGAACGACAAGTTTCATTTCATCCTCCATAAATGGCTCTGTGTCTACATCTGTGTATACGACTTGCCCCTCTACTAAGCCAATATCTAGTTGATTCGAGCGAACCCCCTGTAATACCTCCTCTGTATTTGAGATAAAGGTATGAACTTCAACGTGCGGATGTTCCTTCGCGTAGTTTGCCAATATTTTGGGAAGGAGATATTCTCCGATTGTAAAACTGGCGCCGATGCGCAGTGTCCCCGTAACGATATTATGAAGTTCATTAATTTCTTGTTTTGCTTCTTCGTACAGTGTAAGCATTTGTTTTGCATGTATGTATAAAATGTTTCCAGCTTCTGTGACTTGGACATGTTTTGGTGAGCGCTGAATGAGCGTTGTGCCGAATTCATTTTCTAAATTGCGAATGTGCATGCTTACCCCAGGCTGTGAAAGATTCAACATTTCGGCAGCTCTTGAAAAGTGTTTTTGCTCTACGACTGTTACAAAAATTTTTAAAATGTCGGTATTTATGAGACTCATTCCTTTCGCTTTTTTGTTTTATCTCACTATTGGTGAGTTCATTTTATTTTATCATAAGTTTTTTTGATGATTGATATAGCGTATTGGTATTAAACTTATGATTAAAATTCTCTTATAATGAAAGTAGAACGAACATGCATGTTCCAATATGATTATTGGAGTGGTACGAAATGGATCAAATGATAGCGTTACAAAAGGAGAAGCGTTTTGGATTTGCACAAGGTATTGGGATTACGTTACTTATTGCTATTGTTGCAAAATATTTGGCGCAGCTTCCATTTTTAAGTATTATGGGCCAATTAGTGATTGCTATTCTAATTGGAATGGTATGGAGAGCGGCAATTGGTGTACCCAATCAAGCGATCGCAGGAACGAACTTTGCGAGTAAAAAACTACTGCGTTTAGGGATTATATTACTTGGTATGCGGTTAAATTTAGTCGACATTGCGAAGGCAGGGCCGAAGGTATTGGTCATGGCGGCAATTGTTATTACGTTTACACTTATTGTTGTATATGCATTAACACGTGTTTGTAAAGTAGAGAAGAAGCTTGGTATGTTAACAGCATGCGGAACAGCGATTTGCGGAGCAGCAGCTGTTATTGCGATTGGACCGCAAGTAAAAGCAAAGGACGAAGAAGTTGCAGTTAGTGCGGCAATCGTTGCGATTTTAGGAACCATTTTCACATTAGCATATACATTATTATATCCTGTGCTTCATTTGACTCCGTATGAATATGGTGTTTTTTCGGGGGCAACATTGCATGAAATCGCTCATGTGATTGCAGCAGCAGCACCTGGTGGAAGTGAGTCTGTTGATATTGCTGTAATTATGAAGTTAACACGCGTTGCCTTTCTTGTACCTGTAGCAATATTAATTGGCATATGGTTTCAACGCGGAGAAGGAGCGGGGGAAAAGAAATCTTGGCGTGATGTTCCAATCCCATGGTTTATTTTTGGCTTCTTAGCAGTTAGTGCGTTTCATTCATTAGGAATTGTACCTGAAACAATCGCAAGCAATATTGTGGTTATTGCCTACATGCTCATGGCAATGGCAATGGCTGGTCTTGGATTAAATGTAGAATTTAAGACATTTCGTAAACTGGGAACAAAAGCATTTGTTGCAGGATTGATTGGATCGTTATTGCTTTCTGTTCTTGGGTATACGCTTGTATATGTATTGCATTTTGTGTAGAAGACCGGTGATTATGACATGATCAAATGGAATTTGGAATAGATAATAAAAACTGCTGAACGTTATGGTTCAGCAGTTTTTTTATCGAAAAATTGGCAAGAAAACTCCATCTTCAAAACGTGTAGGGCATAGCCTAGTTTAAGGTGGAGATGAATTGCCATCGCATTTGTAAAAATATTTTCGTAGCAAGGCGAATGTATGTTCTTTTTGACTGTTTTGTAGTATCATGAAGGAAAGAAGGAGGTGAACATGATGACAAAGGAAAAAGAATATGCAACCTATCAAATTTGGATCAAGAAAGGTCATAAGTTATACTCTTACTTCCTAGAGATGTGTCAAAACGCAAAAAATCTCTACAATACAACAAACTTCTATATTCGCCAAGTATATACGGCCTTACGTACTGATAAGCCATTACAGCCACTTCAACAAGAAGTCCTTCATACATTACAAAGGTACATCGAAACAATGAATGAAAATCAACGTCGTGCGTACCAAAAACGTGTGCAAAAACAGAAAGAAAAACTTGTTAAAGAACAAAAAGAAATGAAATGTAACTTGTTTACCTTCCCGACAAAAGAGAAATCGTTTCTATCCTATAACTTTCTAGATTGTTTGTTTAAAACAATGAAGCAACAAGATTATATGAACTTACCAGCGCAAACGAATCAAGCGGTTATGAAGAAGTTATATCAAAACTGGAAATCATTTTTTGCATCCATCAAGGCATACCAAAAACATCCTTCCACTTTTACGGGCAGACCTTGCATTCCAAAGTATATCAAATCTTCTATGACGGAAGTTGTATTTACCAATCAAGTGTGTAAACTCCAAGAGAAGTATATTCGTTTTCCAAAAACAAGCATAAAATTAAATATCGGTAAATTGTTCGAATATATCGAAAATATAAAAGAGGTACGTGTTTCTCCTGCTCACGGGAAGTTTAAAGTTGAAATTGTGACAGAACAATCTGAGCCAGCACCTGAGCATGTGGATAACCATCGCTATATGAGTATCGATTTAGGGATTGATAACATTGCAACTATCATAACGAATACAGGGGCTACTCCTGTGTTAGTAAAGGGCAATGTGCTCAAAAGCATTAACCAATACTATAACAAGCAAAAGGCTTATTTAACGGGTATTCTTCGTCATGGAAAAGAACCAAAAGAAGGACCACACACATCAAAGCGTTTAGAGAGGCTTCATGAGAAACGATTTCTCAAAATAAAAGATTTCTTCCACAAAATGAGTTATCATATTGTCAATTTCGCAGTTCAACATGAGATCTCTATGATTGTGATTGGGAAAAATACATCTTGGAAACAAAACAGTGAAATGGGAAAAAGACAGAATCAATCCTTTTGCCATATCCCGCATAATCTACTCATTGAAATGATTACCTATAAAGCAAAACGAAAAGGCATTATTGTACAAGTCGTGGAAGAATCGTATACAAGTAAAGCATCCTTTCTAGACAATGATGTGATCCCCACTTACGGTGAGGAAGACATTCCTGTATTCAGTGGAAAACGGATCACACGTGGCTTGTATCGCACGAAAGAAAACAAATTACTAAACGCAGATGTGAATGGTTCCTATAACATCTTAAAAAAAGCAGTTCCAAAGGCGTTTGCCGATGGAATAGAGGGGTTGTGCCATCAGGCAGCTGTGTCAACTCCACTCGTGTTAAGCATCTCTTGAAGGTGATACACGAGAAACCCCCACTTCAAAATCCGAAGGAGATAAGTGGCGGGAGTTTTCATAAACCCGTATTCTTAGAATATGTATCTAGTAATTGTTATGCTAATTATAAAGGAAAGTAATGAAATAAATAGGCTTGATAGGGCTTTTTCACATCGCCATCAAGTTAAGAAATAAAATGTAATAACGAATAGAAGCTCTGTAATTTTCAAGATGAAACTATCAAAATAAGTCCGTTTTTCTCACTCGTTTTGCTCAGATTCTTCTTCCTCAAATCGAACCAGTGCTGCTTTCGCACGGTCCCTGAGTGAGACTAAATCTTCTTCGACCTTTAAGAGGTTTTTCTTTTTTTGTTCGATGAAGTTCAGCTGCTCTTCGATAGTATGTACTACTTTTCTTAACTTTTCTGTTTGTTCACTTGTGCCTTTTACTTGCCTGTAATTCGCTTTGTGAAGCTCTAACGTGTCGCTGAGCGCGATGAATTGCTGAAGCTCCTGAAGAGAAAAGCCCATTACTTCTTTGGCATTTGTGATTTTTTTCAGGAAGTCAATATGTTCCTGGGAATATAATCTTATGCCCCCTTCACTTCGCGGGGGAGCAGGCAACAGTCCGATTTGTTCGTAATATCTGATGGTTCGTTTTGTTAAACCGCTTTGCTTCGCTACGTCATCTATTTTTATTCCGTCCATCATTTCGCTCCTATATTTCTTTATTTTTACTATTACACTTACAGGATGAAGCTTTTTAGCTCAAGAATATTATACTACAACCAGAGCTTTTTCAGAAAAAACAAGCGGTTTACGCTAACGATGGAGAGGGAATTATTCTTTTGTTTATTCTAGTTAACGTTGACGTTAAGGTTATAAAGTTTTATACTAATATTTGTAACGAAATTGCAATTATAGCTTTTTTCAATGTAAAGGGGATGGATAAGGGATATCAATCAGGGAACTGTAAACAGTAGGTTGAACTCGCCCCAAAAGCATATATAAAGGAGTTTGAAATGGATGAATTCAAATCAAACATATTCAATTAGTGCCCAAAACGAATCGGCCAAACAGCCGCTTGTCGTTTGGGTTATCTTTTTTGCCACAATCATTTCTTTCATGGGCTTAGGACTTGTCGATCCTATTTTACCTGCGATTGCAGAAAAACTTCATGCCACTCCAAGCCAGGTTTCCTTACTATTTTCAAGCTATAACTTAATTACTGGGGTTGCGATGCTGATCACCGGCGTTGTTTCCAGTAGGCTTGGCGTTAAATGGACTTTATTGACCGGCATTCTATTTATCATCGTCTTTTCGGCACTGGCGGGTTCTTCAAACGGAATATGGCAAATTGTCGCTTTCCGCGGTGGATGGGGGCTTGGTAACGCATTATTTATTGCTACAGCGTTGTCTGCGATAGTAAGTTTCTCTGTAGGCGGAACTGCCAAAGCAATCATTTTGTATGAAGCAGCCATCGGACTTGGTATTTCCGTAGGCCCGCTGCTTGGCGGAGAATTAGGCTCTATTTCTTGGCGCGGTCCGTTCTATGGGGTAAGCGTACTAATGATTATTGCTTTTTTTGCCCTTTTATTAAAAATGCCTCGGGTTGCAAAGCCTAAAGTAAAAAGCTCTATCCTTGATCCAATCAAAGCATTAAAATTTCCTGGATTATTAAGACTTGGGATTACAGCATTCCTTTATAACATCGGATTTTTCACGTTAATGGCATACGCTCCATTTGTCATGGGATTGGATGAACATGGATTGGGATATGTGTTCCTTGGATGGGGAATTTGTCTCGCTATTACATCCGTCTTTGTTGCTCCGAAGCTTCAAGCCAGATTTGGAACGATTAAATCAATGTGCGCGATGTTAATCTTGTTTGCATTAACTCTTTTGGCAATGGGAATTTGGACAGAATCAAGAACAGTTATTATTGTTTTCGTTATCATCGCAGGTCTATTCTTGGGAACGAATAATACTTTGATTACTACAGCGGTTATGCAGGTTGCGCCAGTAGAGCGCGCTACGGCCTCCGCAGCATACAGTTTCGTCCGTTTCATCGGCGGAGCGATTGGACCTTGGCTGGCTAATAAGCTTGCTGAAATGTATACTCCACATGTTCCTTTCATAATTGGCGCTGTATTTGTATTCGTGGCCATGCTGGTTGTTGCTTTTGGACGGAAACACATTGCACATGTAGATCAAGTTAGCGGCCACTAAAAAGGAGTGTGCTCCCAAGCTGTGCAGCGGAGCAAAAAATCTTGAAGATGATGAATAAAAATTATTTCTATAAGAGCTGTTTACATGAACTTAGATGTAAACAGCTCTTTATTTTTATAAAATCTCTTGAAACTAACGTTACGTCACCTTTTATAATGAAAATGAGAGGGTGAAGGAAATGATTTCCATTCAACAACTAACAAAGGAAACTGGTGTTACAGTAAGAACACTTCGGTATTATGATCAGATTAGTTTACTCGAGCCGAGCGGAAAGACGGAAGGAGGACATCGGTTATATAGTGAACATGATGTACTGAAATTACAGCAAATTTTGTTTTTAAAAGAAATGGGATTCCCGTTAAAAGAAATTACGAATATGTTAGAAACAGAGCATGTAAATTTGAAAGAGGTTTTGCAGAATCAGCTGTTGTTCGTACAAGAAGAACAGAAGAAGTTTTCTCGGATGGAAAAAATGTTGCAAGCTGTTTTATATTCCACTCAGCTGGAAGGGGCGCTCAATTGGGATATTATGTTCGAGCTTATTCAGCTTTCGCAGCAGTCGCCTCGTATGCGGCAATTATTTCAGCAACAAGTATTTTCACAGAAAGAAGAACAACTGCTTAAAAATTTACCAAACATGAGTGAGCAAAATGAGGAAGTGCAAGAGTGGATTATTTTATTGAAGAGAATGCGTCAGCTCATGCAAAAGAAAAAAGCACCAAACGATGCAGAAGTGCAAGGGATTACTGGCATTATTCTAGAGAAATGCAGGGAGATGGCAAATGGTGATGAAGCATTTTTAGATAAATTGTGGGAAGTACGTAAGTCAAAAGAGCAGTCGAAAAGGATGAATATGTATCCAATTGAAGAAGAACTTCTACAATATATGGATGCGGCTTTTGAAGTGAATATAGAAGGAGAGGAGAAATAATGAATATATTAATCGAGTATCGGTGGGCATTTTTAATTGGCGCTGAAATTGTGTTTTGGATGACCGCAATTAGTTTCTTTTTGCTCCGTTATGGATTTCGTTTGCATAAAGCAAGTTTTATAGTAGGGATTGTATTATTGCTAAATGAATTATTTATTTTAACGTTAGGTGTTGTTGATTATTATGAAACCGGGAAGTTTTCTCAATTTCAAATTATTATCGTAATCATCTTGTTGTATGCTGTTTTTTATGGAAAGAAAGATTTAAGAAAGCTGGATTTACGTATGCAGCGATTCGTTGCAAAGTGGCGGGGAGAAGCATTGCCAATGATGGAAGAACCGATAGAATTAACGGGCTGGGCACATACGAAGCAGGAACTCTTACATTGGGCAATTCATCTTATTTTATTTGCTAGTACGCACATTGTGTTTTTCTTTCTATATGGATTGGTACCCCTTGAACACATATCGAGCTGGGATGCAGATGTGTTTTTAAATGAAACCGCGAATCGTGTGAATAAAGTGTGGAGAATCGTTCTCGGTGTAGATACACTTATTACTCTCTCTTATGTTATTTTTCCAAAAAAGCAAAAGAAAGAGGTGTTGCCGCGCTAGGGTAACATCTCTTTCTTTTTCTGTTCTATTTATTCCTCGCAGAAAAAAAGGATCGTTTTTTGGATAAATACATTCAATCCACCTTGAGCAGGGTTAAGATTTGAGACATTCAAGCTTTTAAAGTTGTCCACGTGAAATATTCTTGTGCTTTCTGTAATTATAGCAGTAATAGGATTAAGAGGGCTTTTTGTTATGATGGTTACAGCCAAAGGTAAGGGATCTTCACCTTTTAATGAGACAGAAGTCAACTGAAGTAATGTTTTATTGGGAGTGTTAGTGAAATTTTGGAAAACAGGTTGGTGATTCGTGCCTCCTGGTACGGGAACTAGTACTGGTGAATTTGTTGATCCAATTGTATGATTTACAACAAAAGAATTATGAGTATTTGAGTTATCCTTTAGATTTTCTTCATCAGATTTGTCGTGATGATCAGGCATATTGGTGTGAAACCTCTTTTCTTTATTTTTGATACATTGTATTCCATTAGTAGAAAACACGTGTGGACAATGCGTGACGAGCTAGCTGTTAGTTTGAGTTGAAAAATTCTCGTTGAGCTATGTGAGCTTGTTGTATGTCAATATACAAAAAAACTGCTGCCCTTAATGGACAACAGCTTTTTTGTTACCCCGCATTATCGGATAGTAAGACCTCCACTGAAGGAAGTTTCACTTTATCCCGCTCTAACAAGCAGTAAGCAAAGATGAAGTGCAAGAAGAGGAACTGCTTGTAAGAGCCCGATTGGTTCAACTAACCTTCTGGGAAAACTGCTTCCAGAAGGAAGTTTCACTTTACCCCGCCCAAACAGCCGGTAAGAAGTAAGGCAAGGAAGAGAGACAAACCGTCTGTAAGGGCCCGATTGGTTCAACTAACCATTCGGAGGAAAAGCATCTCCAAATGGAAGTTTCACTTTATGCGACGTCTTCTTTTTGTTCATTTTTTAAAGTACTATTTTTATATCCGTAGCTGAAATATACAATTAAACCGATAACTAACCAAACGCCAAAGCCAATCCATGTTGTTACTGGAAGTTGTAATGTTAGGTATCCGCAGAACAGAACTGCTAATGCTGGAATCCATGGCACGAACGGTACTTTAAATGCACGCGGTAAGTCTGGTTGTTTTTTGCGTAAGATGATAACACCGATTGATACAACGATGAATGCAAATAATGTACCGATGTTTGTTAATTCTGCTAGCTTGTCTAATGGAACAAAGCCAGCAAAGATAGCAACCATAGCTGCTGTAATCCAGCTGTTCATAACAGGCGTTTGCGTTTTTGGGCTTACACGAGAAAGTGCTTTTGGCAGTAAGCCATCGCGGCTCATTGCATAAAATAAACGTGTTTGTCCATATAACATAACAAGTAATACTGTTGTAATCCCGGCGATTGCTCCTAAAGAGATAAGGCCGGCAGCCCAATCTTGATGAATATATTGCAGTGCAAATGCAACAGGATTCTTTACATCTAACTGATTGTAGGGAACGATTCCTGTTAATATTAATGAAACAACAATATATAAAATTGTGCAGATTGTTAAGGAAGCAATAATACCAATTGGCATGTTACGCTGTGGATTTTTTACTTCTTCAGCAGCTGTTGATACAGCATCAAATCCAATATAAGCAAAGAATACAGTTGCCGCTCCAGCTGTTACGCCAGAGAAGCCAAATGGCATAAATGGTGTCCAGTTTGCAGGTTTTACATAGAAAGCACCAACACCGATAAAGAGAAGAACAACAAATACTTTGATAGCTACCATAATAGCGTTAAAACGAGCTGATTTTTTTGCGCCTCTTGTTAATAAAAATGTAATGATGAAAATAATGCAAATTGCTGGTACGTCTACATATGTTCCAGCCACAGGGTTATAAGCGCTTGTTAAAGCGTGCGGTAGTTTAATGCCAAAGCCAGCTAATAATCCTTGGAAATATCCAGACCAACCAGATGCAACGGCTGAAGATGCCAATCCGTATTCTAGAATTAAATCCCATCCTAAAATCCAAGCGATTATTTCTCCAAATGTTGCGTAGCTGTAAGTGTATGCACTACCTGATACTGGTACAGTTGAAGAAAATTCAGAATAACATAGTGCCGCGAATACGCAGGCTAAACCAGATAAAATAAACGATAAAATAAGTGCTGGTCCAGCATGTTTAGCTGCGGCAACGCCTGTAAGAACGAAAATACCCGTTCCGATAATAGCGCCGACCCCTAACATTGTTAAATCAAATGCCCCTAAATCCTTTTTTAAAGAAGAACCTTTCTTCTGCGATTGTGCTAACAGTGCGGAAATCGATTTTTTTCGAAATAGATCCATATAGCTCCCTCACCCTCTTTGTTGTTAAAATATTCTGAACATTAAGTTCGATTTGTCGTATAATGTCGAATCTTTAAACATATTGTAATATGAAAAAAGGGCATTGTAAATATAAAATTTTTAGAAAATTCTACCTATAAAAATTTCTTTATGATGGAATCAATATAAACTACCTTTTTGATGATTCTAACGAAAAATTTGGAGGAAGCCATAAAGAAAAAAAGTGATGTGTGTAAAGAGATTATGAAAGAAAAAAGTGGTAAAGCTGTAATCTATACATTAAGTGAATGTAAAGAAAATCATGGGAAGATGCTTGGTAAATAAGCCTCTTTTTTGTTATTACATATTAGATTTGTAGAAACGCTGTCGAATTGTTTATCGAATACTTGTTCGTTTTTTTGGTTTTTTTATAAGCATTCGTGGTAAAATGGGAATACAGATTTTTTACGAGGAGGGCGGATTTATTTGGAACATCAATTTGAAATTGTCTCAGAATATTCCCCGCAAGGTGATCAGCCAAGAGCGATAGAGCAGCTGGTAGCAGGGATTAAAAATGGTAAGAAACATCAAGTGTTGCTTGGAGCGACAGGAACGGGGAAGACATTTACGATTTCAAATGTCATTAAAGAAGTGAAAAAGCCGACACTTGTAATGGCTCATAATAAAACGTTAGCAGGACAGCTATACAGTGAGTTGAAAGATTTCTTTCCGAACAATGCGGTTGAATATTTTGTTAGTTACTACGACTATTATCAACCAGAAGCGTATGTACCACAAACCGATACATTTATTGAAAAAGACGCACAAATTAATGATGAGATCGATAAATTGCGTCACTCAGCGACATCGGCTTTATTTGAACGAGATGATGTTATTGTTGTAGCGAGTGTATCTTGTATTTACGGTTTAGGTTCTCCAGAAGAATATAGTGAGCTTGTTGTCTCTTTACGCGTTGGTATGGAGAAGGATCGCAATCAATTGCTTCGTGAACTTGTTGATGTACAGTACGGCCGGAATGATATTGACTTTCAGCGTGGAACGTTTCGCGTGCGCGGGGATGTAGTTGAGATTTTTCCAGCATCCCTTGATGAACATTGTATTCGAATTGAGTTTTTTGGCGATGAGATTGATCGTATCAGGGAAGTGAACGCATTAACAGGTGAAGTATTAGCAGAACGTGAGCATGTGGCAATCTTCCCGGCATCTCACTTCGTTACACGCGAAGAAAAAATGAAAATTGCCATTGAAAATATTGAAAAAGAATTAGAAGAACGCTTAAAAGAATTAAATGATAACGGTAAATTGCTAGAAGCGCAGCGGATAGAGCAGCGGACGCGCTACGATTTAGAAATGATGCGTGAGATGGGCTTTTGTTCAGGGATCGAGAACTACTCCCGTCATTTGACACTTCGTCCAGCTGGTTCAACACCATATACATTACTAGATTATTTTCCTAAAGATTTTCTTATCGTGATGGATGAGTCGCATGTATCAGTGCCGCAAGTAAGAGCGATGTACAACGGAGATAAAGCGCGGAAGCAAGTGCTTGTTGATCACGGATTTCGTCTGCCATCAGCGCTAGATAACAGACCGCTTATGTTTGAAGAGTTTGAAGAGAAAACGAATCAAGTTGTGTATGTATCAGCGACACCGGGACCGTATGAACTAGAACATGCACCAGAAGTTGTGGAGCAAATTATTCGTCCAACTGGGCTTTTAGATCCGAAAATTGATATAAGGCCAATTGAAGGGCAAATTGATGACTTATTAGGAGAAATTCACGACCGAATTGCAAAAAATGAGCGTGTTTTAATTACGACATTAACAAAGAAAATGTCAGAGGATTTAACTGATTATTTGAAGGATGTTGGTATTAAAGTGAATTACTTGCATTCTGAAATTAAAACATTAGAGCGGATTGAGATTATTCGCGATCTTCGTCTAGGGAAGTTTGATGTGCTTATTGGTATTAACTTACTTCGTGAAGGACTCGACATTCCAGAAGTGTCGCTTGTAGCAATATTAGATGCAGATAAAGAAGGATTCCTTCGTTCAGAGCGCTCGCTTATTCAGACGATTGGCCGGGCAGCTCGTAATGCAAACGGTCATGTTGTGATGTATGCAGACCGAATTACAAAATCGATGGAAATCGCAATCAATGAAACGAAGCGTCGTCGTCAAATTCAAGAAGCATACAATGAAAAACATGGAATTACGCCAAAAACAATTCAAAAAGGAGTGCGCGATGTTATTCGTGCAACGATGGCTGCGGAAGATACAGAAACGTATGAGACAGCGCCACTAACTTCTAAGAAAATGACGAAAAAAGAACGAGAAAATGTCATTGCAAAAATGGAAGCGGAAATGAAAGAAGCTGCAAAAGCGCTTGATTTTGAACGAGCAGCTGAGCTTCGTGATTTATTACTAGAATTAAAAGCAGAAGGGTGAAGGCGATGAGTAAAGATTTTATCGTTGTAAAAGGTGCGAGAGCCCACAACTTAAAAAATATTGATGTCACCATTCCGAGAAATCAACTTGTTGTTGTAACAGGGTTATCTGGTTCAGGGAAATCGTCGTTAGCATTTGATACGATTTATGCGGAAGGACAGCGCCGTTATGTAGAGTCACTATCGGCGTATGCACGTCAATTTTTAGGACAAATGGATAAACCGGATGTGGATGCAATTGAGGGATTGTCTCCGGCTATTTCAATTGACCAAAAAACGACGAGTCGCAATCCGCGTTCAACAGTCGGAACAGTGACGGAGATTTATGATTATTTACGTTTATTATTTGCGCGTATCGGAACACCAATCTGTCCAAACCACGGCATTGAAATTACATCACAAACAGTTGAGCAAATGGTAGATCGTATTTTAGAATATCCAGAACGTACGAAGCTGCAAGTGCTCGCACCGATGGTCTCAGGACGTAAAGGTGCGCATGTAAAGTTGTTAGAAGATATTAAAAAGCAGGGGTACGTCCGCGTTCGCGTTGATGGAGAAATGCTTGATATATCGGAAGAAATTACGTTAGATAAAAATAAAAAGCATTCGATTGAAGTTGTAATTGACCGTATTGTTGTGAAAGAAGGAATCGCAGGCCGTCTTGCTGATTCATTAGAAACGGCTTTGAAGCTTGGAGAAGGCCGTGTTTTAATTGACGTAATCGGAGAAGAAGAGTTGTTGTTTAGCGAGCACCATGCTTGCCCGCATTGCGGATTTTCTATTGGTGAACTTGAGCCGCGCATGTTTTCTTTTAATAGTCCGTTCGGTGCTTGTCCGTCTTGTGACGGTCTTGGTGCAAAACTAGAAGTAGATCTTGAATTAGTGATACCAAACTGGGATTTATCATTAAATGATCATGCCATTGCACCTTGGGAGCCAACAAGCTCACAATATTATCCACAATTGCTGCAGTCTGTTTGCAACCATTATGGCATTGATATGGATGTACCGGTAAAAGATATTCCGAAGCACTTATTTGAGAAGGTGTTATACGGAAGCGGAGATGAAAAAGTGTATTTCCGTTATGTGAATGACTTTGGTCAAGTGAAGGAAAGCGATATTATTTTTGAAGGCGTGATTCCAAACATTGAGCGCCGTTATCGGGAAACGAGCTCCGATTATATTCGTGAGCAAATGGAAAAATATATGGCAGAGCAAGCCTGTCCAAAATGTAAAGGCGGTCGTTTAAAACCGGAAAGCCTCGCTGTTTTTGTAGGTGAAAAAACGATTGCGGAAGTAACGAAGTTTTCTGTTCAGGAAGCATATGATTTCTTTACTAATATTGAATTAACAGAAAAGCAACAAAGTATTGCCAATCTTATTTTGCGTGAAATTAAAGAGCGTCTTAGCTTCTTAATTAACGTAGGGCTCGATTATTTAACGCTTAGCCGTGCAGCTGGAACATTATCAGGCGGAGAAGCGCAGCGTATTCGCTTAGCAACGCAAATTGGATCGCGGTTAACAGGTGTATTATATATTCTTGATGAACCTTCTATTGGTTTGCATCAACGTGACAATGACCGCTTAATTCAAACACTGCAAAATATGCGTGATTTAGGAAATACGCTTATTGTTGTTGAACACGATGAAGATACGATGATGGCCGCAGACTATTTATTAGATATTGGTCCTGGTGCAGGTATTCACGGCGGGCAAGTCGTTTCAGCAGGTACGCCGCAAGAAGTGATGCATGATGACAATTCCTTAACAGGACAATATTTATCAGGCAAAAAGTTCATTCCGGTTCCGCTAGAGCGCCGCAAAGGTGATGGCCGTAAAATTGAGGTCATTGGAGCGAAGGAAAATAACTTAAAAAATGCGAAGATGTCATTCCCGCTTGGCACATTTGTTGCTGTGACGGGTGTGTCAGGTTCAGGGAAAAGTACATTAATTAATGAAGTGCTGTATAAAGCAGTTGCTCAAAAATTGTATAAAACGAAAAGTAAGCCTGGTTCACATAAAGAAATTAAGGGTCTTGACCATTTAGATAAGGTAATTGATATTGATCAGTCCCCAATTGGACGTACACCTCGTTCAAATCCAGCGACATATACAGGTGTGTTTGATGATATTCGTGATGTGTTTGCACAAACGAATGAAGCGAAGGTGCGCGGTTATCAAAAAGGACGCTTCAGTTTTAACGTGAAGGGTGGCCGCTGTGAAGCGTGCCGCGGTGATGGGATTATTAAAATTGAAATGCATTTCTTACCAGATGTATACGTTCCGTGTGAAGTTTGTCATGGAAAACGTTATAATCGTGAAACATTAGAAGTAAAATATAAAGATAAAAACATTTCTGAAGTGTTAGAGATGACAATCGAAGATGGAGTAGAATTCTTTGCGAATATCCCGAAAATTAAACGTAAGCTTCAAACGCTTGTGGATGTAGGACTCGATTACATGAAGCTCGGTCAGCCGGCAACGACGTTATCGGGCGGAGAAGCGCAGCGCGTGAAGTTAGCATCCGAGCTGCATCGCCGTTCAACAGGGCGAACGTTATACATTTTAGATGAACCGACAACTGGTCTTCATGCACATGACATTGCTCGTCTGTTAAAAGTGCTTCAGCGTCTTGTTGATAATGGTGAAACAGTGCTCGTTATTGAACATAATTTAGATGTTATTAAAACGGCAGACTATCTTATTGACCTTGGGCCTGAAGGCGGAGATAAAGGCGGACAAATCGTTGCAACAGGTACGCCGGAGCAGGTTGTGAAAGAAGAGCGTTCTTACACAGGGAAGTATTTAAAAGGTGTTTTAGATCGTGATAAGGCACGTATGAAAGAAAAAATGAAAGAAGTAGAATTAACACAGTAAAATAAACATCTAATAAAGAAGTAATACTTCTTTATTAGATGTTTTCTGTTATATCCATGAAAAAGGGAGTGAATTTTGTGGATTCTACGCAAAGAATTTTAGCCTCATGCTGTTATTTTAGTATTTTCGTGGCCCCTTTTTTATTCCCTATTGTTGTGTATTTTGTTGTTCCTCATGATGATGTGAAATTCCATGCAAAGAGAGCTTTTATATCACATTTACTACCGTTCCTTTGTTTATTTATTGCCTTCTTACTTGTATTTGTTATGAACATACGAGAGCAAAGTGGTGCAATTGTCCTCGCTGCTATGTTGTTATTTGGTCTTATGAATCTTGTTATTTTTATATGGAATATTGTGAAAGGTGTACAGATGCTTGTGAATGAGTAAATGACGCCGCTGCCTTTGGACAATTATATCCTAGCTTCAAGATTTGGAGAAATCGAAGAGCTTTAAGATGAGGGATAATGGCTTGTAAGAGCCCGATTGGTTCAACTAACCATTCGTGGGAAAAGCGTTTCTGAATGGAAGTTTCACTGTACCCCGCTCTAACAAGCAGTAAGCAAAGGTGGAAATTCGAGGAGAATGACTGCTTGTAAGAGCCCGATTGGTTCAACTAACCATTCGTAGGAAAGACACCTCCGAATGGAAGTTTCACTGTATCTCTACTTGGTATTTTTTTCTGTTTTGGAGTATTATTGTTGATATATGTAGTTTGGACTGTAATTGTCTCTAATGAAAAGGAAGTGTAAGGAATATGAGATGGATTCTATCACTTATTGTGAATAGTATTGTGTTAATCGCTGTATCAGGTCTTCTTAAAATATTTGCACCGGGTGCGTTTGAAATAGCGAATATACAAACAGCAATTATTGCAAGCGTCATTTTAGCAGTTTTAAATGTAATTGTGAAACCGTTCTTAATTTTAATTACGCTGCCAATTACGATATTAACATTTGGTTTCTTTTTAATTGTCATTAATGCGATTACGTTAGAAATTACAGATTGGGTGCTGGGCGATGCTTTTAATTTATCGGGGTTTGGAGCAGCGATTATTGCGGCAATCTTTATTTCGATTTTAAACATGTTAATTGATAAAGTGATTGTGGAACCATTGTCTGAGAAAAAATAAGTGGACAGTATAAGTATCCGACAAAACGTAAAACATTTTGCGCAAAGCGTGGAATGTTTTTTTCTTTTTCAAAAGAAACCGTATTTCTTGTTTTCAGAAAAAAATGGTACAATAGCGGATAGAGTGGTAGTACGCTGCCTAGATATATTCCGCAACGTGGAGGTTTATATATGCCAAAAGTTCGAACGAAAGATTTAATTGAACATTTTCATTTAGAACTAGTAAGCGGTGAAGAAGGAATTCATCGTCCGATTGATACAAGTGATTTATCACGACCTGGAATTGAAATGGCGGGATTTTTCACATATTATCCAGCGGATCGTGTGCAGCTTCTTGGGAAAACAGAGCTTACTTTTTTTGATACATTAACAGAAGAACAAAAACAAGCGCGTATGCAAGCACTTTGTACAGAAGAAACACCGTGTATTATCGTAACACGTGGTCAAGATGTACCTGAGGAATTAATGCAAGCATCTCGTCAGACTGGTGTGCCCCTGTTGCGTTCACCGTTAAAAACAACACGCTTATCAAGCCGCTTGACGAATTACTTAGAAAGTAAATTAGCACCAACAACAGCAATTCATGGTGTATTAGTTGATATTTATGGTGTTGGTGTAATGATTACAGGACAAAGTGGTGTCGGGAAAAGTGAAACAGCACTTGAGCTTGTGAAACGCGGACATCGACTTGTAGCTGATGATAGTGTAGAAATTCGTCAAGAAGATGATGATACACTAGTCGGAAGTTCACCGGAGTTAATTGAGCATTTACTTGAAATTCGCGGGCTTGGCATCATTAACGTTATGACGCTATTTGGTGCAGGTGCAGTGCGTAATCATAAACGTATTTCAATGGTAATTAATCTTGAGATTTGGGATCAAAAGAAAAACTACGATCGCCTTGGTTTAGATGAAGAGAAAATGAAAATCATTGATACAGATATTACAAAGATTACACTTCCGGTACGACCTGGTCGAAACTTAGCCGTTATTATTGAGGTGGCAGCGATGAATTTCCGTTTAAAACGAATGGGTGTCAATGCAGCGCAGCAATTTTCAGAGCGTCTTATGAGTGCAATTGAATTAGGAGATCAAAATTAATATAAGTGAAACTTCCATTAGTAGAGGGAGAGTTTCTCCTCGACTGATAGAAAGAGAAAGGGAGTGAAGAATATGCTATTAGGATCTGTACCACAGCTTGATCGTGTGGCGATTCATCTCGGGCCGTTTCCGATTTATTGGTACGGTGTAATTATCGGCTCTGGTGTCTTACTTGGATTATGGCTCGCAACTCGGGAAAGTGATCGCCTTGGTATTCCAAAAGACACATTTATTGATTTAGTATTGATTGCGGTGCCAATTGCAATCCTTTGTGCACGTGCATACTATGTTATTTTCGAATGGGGTTATTATTCACAACATCCAATCGAAATTGTTAGGATTCGTCAAGGTGGCTTAGCAATTCATGGCGGATTAATTGGAGCGGTTCTTACAGGAATTGTATTTGCGAAAAAACGCGGCCTTTCTTTTTGGAAGCTGGCGGATATCGCCGCGCCAAGTATTTTACTTGGACAAGCGATTGGACGCTGGGGAAACTTTATGAACCAAGAAGCACATGGCGGTGAAGTAACGCGGCAATTTCTCGAAAATTTACATTTACCACAGTTTATTATAAATCAAATGTATATTGATGGTGTATATTATCAGCCGACATTCTTATATGAATCATTATGGAATTTTGCTGGGGTTATTTTACTTTTACTCCTTCGTAAAGTAAATTTACGCCGCGGTGAACTATTCTTTACATATTTAATTTGGTATTCTGTCGGCCGCTGCTATATCGAAGGATTGCGTACGGACAGCTTAATGCTCGGCCCGCTTCGCGTTGCACAAGTTATATCAATTGCCATAATTATCGTCTCTATTATTTTCATTGTTGTGAGACGAAAAATGGGGTATGCGGATAAACGATATTTAGAACAATAATGATATAACTTTGTGATTCGGTACATGAGTCGGGTTAAATGAAAAAAAGTAGCGTCATATATGCGGCGCTGCTTCTTTTCTTATCCCCGCTCTAACAAGCAGTGAGCGAAGGTGGAAATGCGAGAAGGGGAACTGCTTGTAAGAGTCCGATTGGTTCAACTAACCATTCGAAGGAAAAGCGTCTTCGAATGGAAGTTTCACTTTATCATACAACAACTAAGGGTGGCGAAAAGATGAAAATTAATACAGTGTTATTTGATTTGGATGGAACATTGATTAATACAAACGAACTTATTATCTCTTCATTTTTGCATACATTAGAAAAATATTATCCAAATCAATATAAACGTGAAGATGTACTGCCATTTATTGGTCCATCATTGCACGATACATTTAGTAAAATCGACGAGAACCGAGTGGAAGAACTTATTCAATGTTATCGTGACTTCAACCACGAACATCATGATGAATTAGTAGAAGAGTATGAAACAGTGTATGAAACTGTACAGGAACTTCGTGAAAAAGGTTATAAAGTTGGGATTGTAACAACAAAGGCACGCAAAACTGTCGAAATGGGATTACAGCTATCGAAATTAAAACAATTTTTTGATGTTGTGGTAACGATTGATGATGTAGAACATGTGAAACCACATCCAGAGCCAATTCAAAGAGCACTTCAGTTATTAGAGGCAAAGCCGGAAGAAGCTTTGATGGTAGGCGATAACCATCACGATATTGTTGGTGGACAAAATGCCGGCGTGAAGACAGCTGCTGTTGCATGGACAATTAAAGGACGCGAATATTTAGAATCTTACAAGCCTGATTATGTGTTAGAAAAAATGAGTGACTTATTAACAATCTTGCCTCATTAATCGTTCTCTTACGAGCGGCTGAACATTAGGTAAAGCTCAGCAGTTAAGCGGGAGCACAAAAAGGGAGCGAGTAAAGTGCGACGGACAACGCGCTATCCGGTATCAGGAGCAAATTCATTATGGAATGTATATAAAACGGTCTCATTTTGGAAAGTGATGAAAAACTTCATTGTGATCCAAATCGCGCGTTATACCCCTTTTTTACGTATGAAAAATTGGTTATATCGCACATTTTTGCGAATGCAAATTGGGGAGAAAACTTCTTTTGCACTTATGGTTATGCCAGATATTATGTTCCCAGAGAAAATTACAGTTGGACGTAATTCCGTTATTGGCTATAATACAACGCTATTAGCTCATGAATATTTAATTACAGAATATCGCCTTGGTGAAATTATTATTGGAGACGAAGTAATGATTGGTGCAAATTCGACTATTTTACCTGGCGTTGTCATTGGAGACGGAGCAATTGTGTCAGCTGGGACACTTGTTCATCGTGATGTGCCGAGCGGTGCTTTCGTTGGTGGGAATCCGATGCGAATTATTTATACGAAAGAGGAAATGGCAGCGAGAGAAGGGAAATGTTAGGAATGTAACATTTCCCTTCTCTTTTCGGGAATAAAAAGGAAATATTTGTGCATAATATACTGTTTTGTTTTTTGAGGAATCGTTTATACTTAGAGATAGAAGAATGAAATAATGGAGGATCTATGGGGAAAAATCAAGAAATTCGTAAAGAAAACGGACAAGTTATTTCTTTTAATCAATTAGCTGACTTCTTTTATGATAAAGGTATGAAGGCTTACCGCAATCATCATTTAGAAGATGCAATTAAATATTTTAAGAGAGCGGCACAAGGTCGGAAAGAGCCGTTTATTTTATGTCAATTAGCAACCGCATTATCGGAAGCGGGAGAGTATCACGAATCAAATCAAATCTTATTACAAATTGTTCGTACGGGTGAAAAAATAGAAGAATGCTATTATTTTATGGCAAATAATTATGCGTACCTTGGGTTATTCCAGCAAGCGAAAAAGTACGCAGAGCGGTATTTAGAAATTGCAACGGATAAAGAATTTATTGCTGAAACAATGGAACTTCTAGAGATCATTGAAGAAGAAGAAATGGATGCGCCGGAATTAGAAGATGAAGATGGATTAATTGTGATGCAAGAGCAAGCGAATCATTATATTCGTAATGGTCAATTAGAAGAAGCGATTGCGACGCTTGAAGGTGTCATAACGGAATATCCTGAGTTTTGGTCAGCTCATAATAACTTAGCAATCGCACATTTTCAGCTTGGAAATGTTGATCAAGCGTTGAAAATGACAGAGCTGATTTTAGAGAAAAATCCAGGAAATATTCATGCGTTATGTAATACGCTTATTTTTCTATATTCTATTGGGGAATATAAGCAAGTAGAAAAGTTAGCAGAGCAATTGGAAACGGTGTACCCGATGTCGTTTGAACATCGAGTGAAACTAGGGACAACCTTTGCGACAATTGGTCGTTTTGAAAGTGCATATAAATGGTTAAAAGCGTTAAAGCGTCAAGGTTACGAAGGTGATGTTAGCTTTTATTATTGGTTTGCATATTCTGCCTATATGGTAAAGGATGAGCAAACAGCTGAGAAGATGTGGATGCATGTAGTGGAATTACATCCTGATAAAAAGGGAAAAGAACCTTGGAATGCTATTAATTTAGTAGATGAAGGTCAAAATATATTATTCCGGGAGCTTCAGCAATCGTTTCAGAAAAGCGAAACCTTGGAAGAACAAATGCTGGCTTTATATTTAATGAATGAACTGACAACACCAGAGAAGCTTGGCTTTTTCTTTGATGTAATGCAATCTCCTAATCGTGTTCCAATTGTATCGCAACTAGCGAACTATTTCTTTTTAATTAACAGTCATAAAAGTATTCCAGGAGAGCTGCAGCAGTTTGAACAATGTATTCGCATTGCAGACGCTTTATACAATTATACGAAAAAAGACGATGAGCTTATTGAAGAATGTCTACATCTTTGGTTTTGTACATTTATACGTTTATACACGAGCGGAACATCTTTTACAAATGTATATGGCTGGTCAGCAGCAGTTGAATATATTGTACGCGGCGAGTGCCAAGATAAGCTGACGCAGGCAGAGCTTGGGAATATATATAATGTATCGGTAGCGACTGTACGAAAATATGTGCAAGCAGTAAGACGTTTGCATGCATAAAGTGAAACTTCCATTCGAAGATACTTTTCCTTCGAATGGTTAGTTGAACCAATCGGGCGTATGCTCTCACCTATCTTCCTAATTTCGGGGGTCTTACTGCCCGTGAATAGCGGGATAAATGCAAGCAAATCATTGGGAAAAATCGATTGCGAACAGTATAATGAGGGTATTAAAAGAGCGATAAGAACAGGAGATGAACAATATGGCGGAAGAAAAAATTTATGATGTAATTATTATCGGAGCTGGTCCAGCAGGGATGACAGCAGCTGTGTATACATCTCGTGCGAACTTAAGCACGTTGATGCTTGAACGCGGTATCCCGGGCGGACAAATGGCGAATACAGAAGAAGTAGAAAACTATCCAGGATATGACCATATTTTAGGGCCGGACTTATCAAACAAAATGTTTGAACATGCGAAGAAATTTGGTGCAGAATACGCATATGGCGATGTGAAACAAGTTATTGATGGGAAAGAATATAAAACGGTTGTCGCTGGAAAGAAAGAATATAAAGCACGTGCAATTATTGTAGCGAGCGGTGCGGAATATAAGAAAATTGGCGTGCCAGGAGAGAAAGAGCTTGGTGGCCGCGGCGTATCATACTGTGCTGTATGTGACGGTGCATTCTTTAAAGGTAAAGAGCTTGTTGTTGTGGGCGGTGGTGACTCAGCTGTTGAAGAAGGTGTGTATTTAACACGCTTTGCAACGAAGGTAACGATTGTTCACCGTCGTGATCAATTACGTGCACAAAAGATTTTACAGGACCGTGCTTTCCAAAATGAAAAAATTGATTTCATTTGGAATCATACTGTAAAAGAAATTAACGAAGCAAACGGAAAAGTAGGCAGCGTAACACTTGTGGATGTAAACAGCGGTGAAGAGCAAGAGTTTAAAACAGATGGCGCATTTATCTATATCGGTATGTTACCACTTTCTAAACCATTTGCAGAGCTAGGTATTACAAATGAAAATGGTTATATTGAAACAAATGAACGTATGGAAACAAAAGTTCCTGGTATTTTCGCAGCTGGTGATATTCGTGAAAAAATGCTTCGTCAAATTGTAACAGCAACTGGTGACGGAAGTATTGCAGCGCAAAGTGCACAGCATTATGTGGAAGAACTATTAGAAGAATTAAAAGAAGCAAATAAATAAGACGCCCCGTAGAGGATGCGTGATAGGAAAGCTACCTTCTTTGTAAGGTGGCTTTTTTTGTGTTTATCCCGCTCTAACAAGCAGTAAGCAAAGGTGGAAATTCAAGGAGAATGACTGCTTGTAAGAGCCCGATTGGTTCAACTAACCATTCGTAGGAAAAGCGTTTCCGAATGGAAGTTTCACTGTATCCCGCTCTAACAAGCAGTAAGCAAAGGTGAAAGTTATGGGAGTAGAACTGCTTGTAAGAACCCGATTGGTTCAACTAACCATTCGAAGAAAAGCATCTTCGAGTGGAAGTTTCACTTTATTTCAATTACTTACCATTTTTATTCATATTTTTTATGTTTTTTACTAAAAATACAAAAAGGTAGATTGGTTGACAAGATTACTTGAACATACAGTGATTATCTTTGCTTTTCTACTTTATCTCGCTCTAACAAGCAGTAAGTGAAGGTGGAAATTCTGGGAGTAGAACTGCTTGTAAGAACCCGATTGATTCAACTAACCATTCAGAAGAAAGGCATTTCCGAATGGAAGTTTCACTGTATCCCGCTACTTTACCTTATTTGGAGGTGTCAATATGAAAGTATCCGTATTTATTACTTGTCTTGGAGATGTTTTTTATCCAGAGGTAGGAAAAGATGTTGTTGAAATTCTCGAAGATTTAGGTTGTGAAGTCGACTTCCCCAAAGACCAAACCTGCTGTGGTCAACCTGCTTATAATAGCGGTTATCAAAAAGAAACGAAAACAGCTGCAAAACATATGATTGAAGCATTTGCTGGTTCAGAATATGTTGTAGCGCCATCCGGGTCTTGTGTCATGATGGTTCACGAGTTTTCAAGTTTATTTTCTGAAAGTGAAACAGAATGGAAGCAAAAAGCTACTGAACTGGCAAATAAAACATATGAATTTACACAATTTCTTGTAGAAGTGTTAGGTAAAGAAGATTTAGGTGCGGAACTTCATAAAAAAGCAACTGTTCATACATCTTGTCATATGAGCCGGTTAATGGGTATTAAGGAACCTCCTCAAAAGTTATTAAAACATGTAAAAGGGTTGGAAGTTGTTCCATTATCACACAATTATGATTGCTGTGGATTCGGCGGTACATTCTCAGTGAAGATGGCAGAGATATCTGAGCAAATGGTTGATGAAAAAGTGAAACATATTATGGAAACAGGTGCGGAAGTGTTAATCGGGATGGATTGCAGCTGTTTAATGAATATAAAAGGTCGATTAACCCGTCATGGTTATCCAATTGAGATAAAGCATATTGCACAAGTATTAAATGAAGATAGAAAGGGGATATAAAAATGGGAATGAAGATTGGAAACGATCCCTTTCATAAACGTACTGAAACGGCCATTGGTGATCAATTCATGAGAAGGGCTGTTGCGAAAGCGCAAGACGGCCTTAGGGGTAAGAAACTAAAAGCAACTGAGAGTCTTGGGAATTGGGAAGAATGGCGATCTTTAGGAGAAGAGATTCGAAAGCATACATTAGAAAACCTTGATTATTATTTATATCAACTCAGTGAAAATGTTGAGAAAAACGGAGGCTTTGTTTATTTCGCAGAGACTGCTGAAGAGGCAAGGGAATATGTAAAGGGTATTATAAAAAAGAAAAACGCGAAAAAAATTGTAAAGTCAAAATCTATGGTAACGGAAGAAATCAGTCTAAATGAAGCAATTGAAGAAGTTGGCGGGGAAGTATTAGAAACGGACCTTGCAGAATTTATTTTACAAATTAATGACCATGATCCGCCATCACATATTGTTGTTCCTTGTCTTCATAAAGATAAAGAAAGTATTTGCGAGTTGTTTAAAGAAAAAATAGGGTATACCGGACCAGCTGATCCTGAAAAAATGGCGAGGTTTGTACGGAACTATTTGCGTAATGACTTTTTAACAGCGGATGTAGGAGTGACTGGATGTAATTTTGCTGTTGCAGAGTCCGGGTCTGTTTCGATTGTAGCAAATGAAGGGAATGCGAGGTTAGTTACGACCATTCCGAAAACGTTAATTACCGTTATGGGGATGGAACGGATTGTCCCAACATGGGAGGAGCTGGATGTGTTAGTAACACTCCTATGCCGAAGTTCTGTAGGGCAAAAGTTAACAAGTTATATTACAGGCTTAACGGAACCTGGAGGGACAGATGGACCTGAGGAATTTCATTTAGTAATTGTTGATAATGGGCGTTCCAATATTTTAGGAACAGAATTCCAAAGTGTCCTTCAATGTATTCGTTGCGCTGCATGTATTAATGTATGTCCAGTATATCGTCACATCGGAGGTCATGCATACGGTTCTATCTATCCAGGCCCGATCGGTGCTGTATTGACGCCGCTTTTAGGCGGGTATGATGAGTATAAGGACCTGCCTTATGCCTCTAGTCTTTGTGGTGCTTGTACGGAAGCATGTCCGGTAAAAATACCTTTACACGAATTGTTAATTCGACATCGCCGACAGATTGTGGAAGATGCGAAGAAGTCTCCTTTAGCTTGGGATATGGCTATGAAAGGTTTTGAAAAAGTGGCGAATAGCTCGAGGTCGTTCTCTCTTGCGGCGAGGACAGCTCCGTACGCATTAAAGCCTTTTATAAAAGGAGATAAAATTGAACGCGGGGTAGGGCCGTTAAAGGCTTGGACAAAAGCAAGAGACTTCCCGGCTCCGAAAAAACAACCGTTTAGAGATTGGTTTGAAAAACGGTCAAGGGAGGAGAAATAATGGCTATTCAAAATCGTGAGAAATTTTTATCTAAATTATCAGAAAAATTAGGGAGGAAACGTCCAGAAGCAGTAAAGAAGCCAAGCTGGTCACTTTCTCCGCAATGGAGTATTTTTGACGGATTAACACAAGATGAACTTATACTGAAGTTAATTGAACAATGCAAGGATATTCATACAGAAGTTCAGCGAACAACAAAGGCGAATCTTGCTGAAACATTACAATCCTTTATGAAAGAATGGAATATAAAATCAGTTATTTATTCTCATGATGAACGTTTCGATGCATATAATCTTAGTGATTCTTTTACAAATGACGATGCAACACGTTTTCATAAATGGGACTTAAATCATAAAGAAGAGAGTATTGAATTTGCAAAAACAGCTGATGTTGGAATTACGTTCAGTGATATTACTCTCGCTGAATCAGGAACCGTTGTTTTATTTAATGAGGGTACGAGAGGGAGGCCTGTTAGTCTTCTTCCTGAATCATATATCGCAATTGTCCCGAAAAGTACGATTGTGCCAAGGTTAACACAAGCTACAAAGATGATTCATAGTAAAAATATGGAAGATGGAGAAATCCCAGCCTGTTTGAACTTCATTTCTGGTCCATCTAACAGTGCTGACATTGAAATGAATCTTGTCGTAGGTGTGCATGGACCAATAAGAACAGCATATATTATTGTGGATGATCAATAATTGTACAAGATCTCTTCCTGGTATCTGCCATCTGCACATAAAAGCCAGCGTGGTTCAACTAACCTTTCATGAAAAAAGCGTTCATGAAAGGAAGTTACACTTTATCCCGCTCTAACAAGCAGTAAGCAAAGATGAGAGTACAAGAAGAGGAACTGCTTGTAAGAACCCGATTGGTTCAACTAACCTTTTGGAGAAGAACGCTCCAAAAGGAAGTTTCACTTTATTTTTCACTGAATGGTGATGGGAATAGTCTCCCATCATCCTTTTTATTTGTTATGGGCCGGGCGTTCCTTCATTGTGACAAACTGTATTTGATAGTATAATGAAGTGAGTATATAATAGGGATTTCCCTGTTATAAGTAGCTGAGGTGAGAAGCTTGCAAAGAGTGACAAACTGTGTGTTAATCAAGGATAATGAAGTTCTCCTATTACAAAAACCTCGTCGGAATTGGTGGGTTGCTCCAGGTGGAAAGATGGAGCGCGGCGAAACAGTAAGAGAGTCGGTTGTTCGTGAATATCGCGAAGAAACGGGTATTTATTTAAAAAATCCAACATTAAAAGGTGTCTTTACTTTCGTGATCCAAGAAGGGGATAAGGTTGTTTCTGAATGGATGATGTTTTCCTTCTTAGCTACAGATTTTGCAGGAGAAAATAAATTGCAAAGCGAAGAAGGGATAATAGGCTGGCATACAGTTGATAAGATTGATGAGCTGCCAATGGCGCCAGGAGATTATCATATTATTGATTATTTAATTAAAGGAAATGGTATTATTTACGGTACATTTGTATATACACCAAATTTTGAATTACTTTCGTATCGATTAGATCCGAGTTAAACCATAAGGGGGGATATGATGGACGCACATAATGATATTAAAATGGTCATTATTACAGGAATGTCCGGAGCAGGAAAGACAGTTGCCCTGCAAAGCTTTGAGGATTTAGGATATTTTTGTGTGGATAATTTACCGCCCATGTTGTTGCCGAAGTTTGTTGAATTAATGGCAGATTCGAAAGGGAAAATGAATAAAGTAGCGCTCGGTATCGATTTGCGTGGCCGAGAGTTCTTTGATCACTTATGGGGAGCGCTTGATGATTTAACGGAGCGCACATGGATTATTCCTCATATTTTATTTTTAGATGCAAAAGATAGCACGCTTGTAACTCGTTATAAAGAAACAAGGCGTTCACATCCACTTGCTCCAACAGGTCTTCCGTTGAAAGGAATAGAAGCAGAGCGTACGCTGTTAACAGATATGAAGGCGCGCGCGAATATTGTACTTGATACGTCAGACTTAAAACCGAAAGAGTTAAGAGAAAAGATTGTTCAATTATTCTCAACTGAGAGTGAGCAAGCATTTCGTGTGAACGTGATGTCATTTGGATTTAAATATGGTATTCCAATTGATGCTGATTTAGTATTTGATGTTCGTTTTTTACCGAATCCATACTATATTCCACACATGAAGCCGTTAACAGGTCTTGATGAGGAAGTATCGTCCTATGTGCTGAAGTTTAATGAAACGCATAAATTTCTTGAGAAGTTAACAGACCTTATTTCCTTTATGCTTCCACATTATAAGCGAGAAGGAAAAAGTCAACTTGTCATTGCAATTGGATGTACAGGAGGGCAACATCGATCCGTTACGCTTGCAGAATATTTGACGAAACATTTGAAGCAAGAGTGTCCAACTCATGTATCTCATCGTGATGTGGAGAAGAGAAAGGGACATTAAGCGATGGGAAAAGAGAGGAAACCGAAAATCGTTATTATGGGGGGCGGAACTGGTCTATCCGTTTTACTGCGTGGTTTAAAAAAGTATCCTGTTGATATTACAGCAATTGTAACAGTTGCTGATGATGGGGGAAGTTCTGGAAGACTTCGTGATCAGTTAGAAATCCCACCTCCTGGAGACATCCGCAACGTACTTGTTGCGTTGTCCGATGTGGAGCCTCTTGTCGAGGCGTTATTCCAACATCGTTTTACATCGGGGGAAGGGTTAACGGGGCATGCGCTTGGTAATTTATTGTTAGCTGGAATGACAGCTATTACAGGCGATTTCTTTCATGCTATTACGGAGACAAGTAAAGTGTTAAATGTAAGGGGACGTGTGCTTCCGGCTGCGAATCAAAGTGTTGTTTTGCATGCGGAATTGGAAGATGGACAAATTGTAAGCGGGGAATCTAAAATTCCGTATTCCGGCAAAAAAATTAACCGTGTCTTTTTAACACCAGGGGAAGTAGAACCGCTTCATGAAACATTAATGGAAATTCAAAGAGCTGATTTACTTGTATTTGGGCCAGGTAGTCTGTATACAAGCATTTTGCCGAATTTAATGGTGAAAAAAATTGGCGATGCAGTCCTTCGTGCGAAAGCGAAGAAAGTATATGTCTGTAATGTAATGACCCAAGCTGGTGAAACAATGGGATATACAGCGTTTGATCATGTGAAAGCATTGCATGATCATCTTGGAGAAGCGTTTATTGATATAACAATAGTAAACGATGAGCCAATTCCGGCTGCATTATTAGGACGTTATGCAGAAGAAATGTCGGAGCCAGTTGTAATTGATGAAGGGCATTTTAAAGCGCAAAATATTAATTTGATTAAAGATCGTTTAGTAAAGTATGATGATCAAGTTGTACGTCATGATACAGTAAAACTAGCTTCGATTTTACATTCGTTAATATAAATTGTAAGCTTGAAGGAATAGTGAATGAGCTTGCATGGTGAAGGCGTTACTTCTTTGGAGTAACGCTACAAATTCATTTAGGGCATGAAAATAATTATAATTTTATATTTTGTCAGGAGGTGAAATGGTTGTCATTTGCATCAGAAACAAAAAAAGAGCTGACAAAGCTTGAAATGAAGGGGTGCTGTGAGAGGACAGAGCTATCAGCATTACTTCGGATGAACGGTTCACTCTCCTTTTCAAATCGCCGTGTAATTATTGATATTCAAACGGAAAATGCAGCGATTGCTCGAAGAATTTATACATTATTGAAAAAAGGGTATAACGTTACAGTTGAGTTGCTTGTACGTAAGAAAATGCGCCTAAAGAAAAATAATGTGTATATCGTTCGTTTAGTTGAAAAAGCACGTGAGATTTTATCGGATTTGCATATTGTACGAGAGGACTTTTCGTTCATTCGTAATATTTCACAAGAATTAATTGAGAAAAAGTGTTGTAAACGTTCATACTTACGCGGTGCGTTTTTAGCTGGTGGTTCTGTTAATAATCCAGAAACATCATCATATCATTTAGAGATTTTCTCGTTATACAAAGAACATAATGATGCGATATGTGAACTTATGAACGAATTTGCATTAAATAGTAAAACGTTAGAAAGGCGAAAAGGGTATATTACGTATTTAAAGGAAGCGGAAAAGATTACCGAATTCTTAAATATTATTGGTGCTCATAATGCCCTTTTAAGGTTTGAAGATATTCGCATTGTGCGCGATATGCGTAATTCTGTAAATCGTCTTGTGAACTGCGAAACAGCAAACTTAAATAAAACGATTGGTGCAGCATTAAGGCAAATCGAAAATATTCGTTACATTGAAGAAACAGTTGGTCTAGATTTTTTACCAGATAAATTACGTGAAATCGCAGAACTGCGTATCAATTATCAAGATGTTACATTGAAAGAATTGGGGGAAATGGTATCCGGGGGGAACATTAGTAAATCGGGTATCAACCATCGTTTGCGTAAAATCGATGACATTGCTGATAAATTACGTGCTGGAGAAGCGGTTGTAAAAAAATAAAAGATAAAGGGGAATGGAGCTGTGGTTCAAAAACAGGTAGAGGTGTTGTTGAAAGCTGGATTGCAAGCACGTCCGGCAGCGTTGTTTGTACAAGAAGCAAATCGTTTTCAAGCCGATATTTTTATGGAGAAAGACGGAAAAACGGTCAATGCTAAGAGTATTATGGGGATTATGAGCTTAGCAATCGGAGCTGGATGCAAAGTTACAATTACTACAGAAGGATCAGATGAAACAGCAGCATTAGAAGCACTTGTGGCTTATGTGCAAAAGGAACAATAAAAAAGAGCTATCGCGAATGCGCGATAGCTCTTTTTGTAATCCGCTTTTATTAGCGATTTGTAAAGATTTTGTCGATTAAGCCGTATTCTAATGCTTTGTCTGCTGTCATGAAGTTGTCACGCTCTGTGTCGCGCTCGATTACTTCTAAATCTTGACCTGTACGTTCAGAAAGAATTTTGTTTAATTTATCACGCAAGAATAGGATGCGTTTTGCAGCGATTTCGATTTCTGTCGCTTGTCCTTGTGCACCGCCAAGTGGTTGGTGAATCATAACTTCACTGTTTGGAAGAGCGAAACGCTTTCCTTTTTCACCAGCAGCAAGTAGGAAAGCACCCATAGATGCAGCCATACCGATGCAAATTGTAGATACTTTTGGTTTAATGAATTGCATTGTATCGTAAATTGCCATACCTGCTGTAATAGAGCCACCAGGACTGTTGATATATATATGAATATCTTTTTCTGGGTCTTGTGATTCTAAGAATAAAAGCTGAGAAACGATTGAGTTTGCTACGTTGTCATCAATTGCGCTACCAAGCATAATGATGCGGTCTTTTAATAAACGAGAGTAAATGTCGTAAGCGCGTTCTCCGCGATTTGTTTGTTCAATAACTGTAGGGATTAAATTCATGTGTAACTTCCTCCTTTAACACATTTGTTAGTTTTATAATACAATTATGGTCAATAAAGGTCAAACGAAACCACTTCAGTTTAAAAAATATGTATGTGTATCATGTTAATTCGCTACTGATAAGGAATTCCCTTCTTCTATACCTTCATCATCATAACCGAATTGTATGAATTTAAACATATCAAACATGGAGAAAGACTGCTACAAAAAAGAACGCCGTTACATATATAAGCGTTCTTTTCTCTCTTATTCTTTAAGTAGATACGTTACTTTATTTAAAATTTCTTCTATCTTCTTTGCATTATTTGCATACATGCTGCTAGCGGCATTTGATTTCGTTTCTAAAGAAAATAGTTCGAGATCAGCATGACACTTTTTTAAGGAAGCAAGTAATAATGGCTTGTCTTGAGGGGAAGGCATTTGGATTTTATCGTTGTATATGTCGACAGTTAGTTGTCCGTAAGAATCGACTTGTCCGATGAAAACATTATCTAATGCAACCCCAATTTTTTCGAGCTCCGTGCGAAGCCAAGCGCGGTTATGGCCGCTAGCTGAAAGAGGTTCATCTAGTATGTTTCCATCCATAATGACTGTGTGCGTTTCTTTTTCATTTGGTACTTTTAAGCCGACGTCTTTTGCGGTTAGTGGTTGTCTGTCTTTCTTAAGTAAAACGTTTAATTCCCCGCTGGGTTCTAGTACAGCGTATTCAACATCATTTATGTTAAAGACATCTTTTTTTCGAAGAAGCTCTAGTAGTTCATCACTTGTATATTTTTCCTTTTTTAAATTATCTTCGAGTACTTTGCCATCTTTTATAAAAATAGTGGATTTACCTTCAAAAAAATCTCGTACCGTCTTATTTTTTAAGGAAATCAGTCCTGCGAAAAAAGGTATGACAGTAAAAACCATCATACTAGAAATACCGTGGAAGAAGTTTTGTTCCAATCCTGTCGATACTTCTGCAGCGATATCACCAATCGTCATACCGGCTATGTATTCAAAAAAGGAAAGTTGAGAGATTTGTCTTTTGCCAAGCCATTTCGTAATGGCGAATAAAACAACTAAGACACATAAAGAACGTATAATGACAAGCGGCCATTCTGGTATGTGAATGTTAGGCATATAAAGTCCCTCCAGTCTTCTTAAAATCCTTTATATTGTGGTTCTTCTAGTTCCAATGCTGAAACTCGTCTTTGTAAATCAGCGATGACACTATCCATTTCTATCATGCATTCATGAAAAACGCGTTTTGCTTCTTCGTCAGCAGCGTTTTGTGAAAGTGTACTTAAATTTGCCTGTGCGCCTTTTAAGCTGGCAAGGCATGTTTTTACACTAGCGACAACGGTCATAGGAACACCTCTTATCCTTTTGGTTTAAATAATAAAGCTCCGATAAAACCGAAGATAATCGCGGCAGATACACCGGCGCTTGTTACTGCAAACATTCCTGTTATAACTCCAATGATGCCATGCTTATCCGCTTCTGCCAGCGCACCGTGAACAAGGGCGTTACCGAAGCTTGTAATAGGAACTGTTGCACCGGCCCCGGCAAAATCAATTAATGGCTCATACAAATTGAGTCCGTCTAATATGGCACCAATGACAACAAGCGTTGACATTGTATGAGCGGGGGTAAGTTTAAAGACATCAAACATAATTTGACCAATCACACAAATGGCGCCGCCAATTACGAAAGCCCAAAAAAAGATCATTTATTGTACACCTCCAACTTCAATGGATACTGCATGGGCGATGCATGGAATTGTTTCTTGCTGCTGGAAAGTTAATGGGGAAAGTAAAGCGCCGGTAGCGACTACGAGCATTTTGCTGAATTCCCCTTTCTTCATGCGATTTAATAAATGCCCATACACGACAGTGGCTGAACAGCCTGGACCGCTCGCTCCTGCTAAAATCGGTTGATCGTCCCTATAAATGAGTAATCCGCAATCTTGAAACTGTTCGCTTGTTACAGATGTTCCTTGCTTACGCAGTAAATCAAAAGCAATTTCGCGTCCTACATGACCGAGATCACCTGTTACAATTAAGTCATAGTAGGATGCATCAATTTGTCGTTCTCTTAAATGTGCTTCTATTGTATCGACAGCAGCGGGCGCCATGGCACCTCCCATATTAAATGGATCTGATAAACCCATATCAATAACTCGTCCAATTGTTGCTGATGTAACGTAAGGTCCGTCTCCTTGATCACTTAATAAAGCAGCCCCTGCTCCAGTTACTGTCCACTGAGCGGTAGGGGGCTTTTGTCCTCCGTATTCAGTTGGATATCGGAATTGCTTTTCAACAGCGGTATTATGGCTAGAAGCTCCTGTTAATAAGTATTTTGCTCCTTTTCCATTTACAATACTTGCCCCTAAAGCTAGGCCTTCCATTGAAGTAGAACAAGCTCCAAACAATCCAAGATAAGGAGCGCCGAGTGTTCGGGAAGCAAAACTTGAGGGAGTGATTTGATTGATAAGATCTCCTGCTAGAATAAATTGAATATCTTCTTTACGCAGTTTTGCTTTTTCTGTTGCCCTGCTGCAAGCTTCTTCGAATAAAATTCGATGTGCTTTTTCATAGGAGTCTTGTCCTAACCATAAATTATCATGCAATGTATCGAAATCTTCAGGGATGTTTCCGTTTGCTTCGAATGGTCCGCCGATGACACCAGTTGATATAATTACCGGCTTATTTTCAAATACCCATGTTCGGTGACCTTGTAACATTTAAAACCCTCCCCATTGAACTAAAATGGTTTTAATAAGTGCGATGACAAAAGCGGAAAATACACCAAATAAAATAACGGATCCTGCTAACTTAAACATATTCCCGCCTACCCCAAGAACAAAGCCTTCTGTACGGTGTTCAATACAAGCTGCGATGACTGAATTTCCAAAGCCGGTAACAGGAACAGCTGTACCAGCCCCGGCAAATTGAGCTAGTCGATCGTACACACCAAAGCCTGTTAGGAGCATGGAAATAAAAATCATTGTAGCTACAGTCGGATTACCTGCTGACCTTTCAGTGAAATCGAAATACGTAATATAAAACGTAGAAATAAGTTGACCGATTAAGCAAATAAACCCGCCGACAAAAAAAGCTTTTATACAATTTTTCAGAACAGGCCGTTTCGGTTCACGCTGCTTTTCAAATTGTTTATACTCTTGCTGTGCTGGTGTTAAATCTTTATTTCTCTTTGACATATGAATCCTTCCTTTTCTGTTTTGAAAAGTATCATTACGTATCGGAATGCATTTCTTTTTTCACTATTTTTAGTTGTTTTTTTACTTCCTCCTTATCTAATTCTTTATTTTTAATCTTGGTATCTAACTTATCGAGTAACGTAAAAATTTTTTTATCCGTACTTACATAAATTTTTACATTAGGATACATCTTTTTTAATGTTTGTTTTATTTCTTTTCGTAGTTTCTTTAGCTGAAAGCGTTCACGATGCTTTGGTTTAACAGCTACATAAAGTTCGTTATTGAAATTAACAGCTTTTACTTCAAGTATTTCATCCATAGCAAGAATCTTATTTTTCGCTTCATTCGCTGCCGATTGATCAATGGATTCTATGTTTACCTTTGTTAGTTTCGCATCTGTTTTATTTCTTTTTTGTGTTGATTCTTGCTTTACTTGTTTATCTAATGGACTGTGACATCCGCATAGGAAACCGAATAAGAGAAGGAATAACAAGGAGATTGTTCCGAATTTTCGCATGGTATCATTCCATTTCTATTGCTTTATGTAATTGGATTTGAAAAAAGGATGATATTGTATCACCCTTTTTTCAGCTAATCAGAAAGTATACATATAATAATGAGCTAGCCTATGTGTGTAGGCATACATTGATAAGTATCATTCTGTTTTGTTGGTATACTGGCTTGTGGATGACCAATTTTTCTTATGTTGTTATTGCTGTGTATATTGAGGCTCTTCTTGTTCAACTTCTTGAACACGCGGAGATAAAGACTCAATAATTGATTGTGTTTGTTGAGCTGCACTTTGGAATAATTGCTTTGCTTGTTGGTTATCAGTATCAAGAGCAAATCCTTCTAAGCTTGCTTGTGCACTTTTTAATCCTGAAACAGTTTGTTTAAGTTTTGTAATTACAGTCATAACGTAATTCCTCCTCTGGTTGAATTTGATTTCAATCATTAGAGTTTGTGAATAGGCACTGAAATATAATTACCAATTTTAGGTTTATTTGAAGGCGTATCATTTTTAATTTTAAAAAATACAAGAAAGCTAACATGGATAATAATGGAGGAGATATTAAATAATAAGGAATAGAAGAATTTAGTTCTTCTATCCACCATTATGCAGCCCGTTAGCATGAAGCTAGCGGGTTTTTCGTATTATATATAATAAATTTCTAAATATAGATTGCAGATTTTTTATTGTGAATATTTTCGAAAACTACATAGTTTATATTTTGTTGTTCAAAATATTATGTATCAATTAAAATAAGGAGAATAAAAAAATAGCAATTAAAAGGAGAAAAAGTTATGGATCATCATACTTTAGTTAGATGGTTGGAAGCAGTATTAATCATACTAGCATTGGTTGCAATTTGGTTTTCTGCAAGTAACTTCAGTAGTGTGAAGCGGTTTTTAATTGGTCGCCCTATGCGAACATCGGAGCTTCATGCGCACCATAACAAGTTATTTTGGTTGATTGCACTGCCTATCCTTTCAGCAGATTTGTATTCATCCGTTGCATATGGACCTGAATCAGGGATAACAGAGCTTGTAGGGCTTGGTCCTGATGCGAAATGGTTGATTTTACCCATTACCATTTCTACTATCGTTCTTTTGACGATTTTGATTGTATCGTATATTATGGGGATTTTGGCATATCCGAACGGCGGGGGAGCGTATGCCATTGCAAAAGATAACTTTAAGCCGCGATGGGTTTCTCTCGTTGCTTCTAGTTCGTTGCTCGTTGACTATGTGTTGACCGTGGCTGTATCTGTATCTGCAGCTATAGAAGCTGTTTCATCTGCTTACCCTGTTGTTGCACCTTATGAAACGATTTTGGCCATTTTGTGTGTTGTTCTCTTAGTACTTGTGAACTTGCGAGGAGTAGCAGAATCAGCTCGAGTTTTTGCTTGGCCGACGTTTGGTTTTATGATTTGTATGTTAATTTTAATTTTTACCGGCTTTTTTGATGAGTTTCGTCACGGATTTGTACAATCAACTACACCACCCCTTGGAACGGTTCCAGAGGGATTAACAACATTATTGATTTTGAAAGCGTTCAGCTCAGCTTGTTCGGCGCTTACAGGAATTGAGACAATTTCAAATGCAGTTCCTATTTTTAGAGAACCACAGCAAAAAAACGCAATTAAAACTTATATTGCTTTAGGTAGTATCACAGCTGTGACATTGTTAGGATTTTCGTATCATTTATACGTGAAAGGGATTACGCCAGATCCGCATAACACGATGTTGTCTCAGTTGACTGGCATGTATTTTGGACACGGAATTTTATATCAACTCATTATATGGTTTACGTTTATTGTTTTGATTTTAGCGGCGAATTCTACATTTACAGGATTTTCTCAGCTTGCTGCAATTGTAGCAGCAGATGGATTTTTGCCCCGAAGTTTGACAAACCGCGGAGACCGTTTAGGGTATTCAAATGGAATTATTGTATTAGCATCATTGGCATGTATTTTGATTATCTCGTTTCATGCGCATACGAATGCTTTAATTCCATTGTATGCGATCGGTGTTTTCCTTTCATTTACAGTAGCGCAAATTGGTTTGATGCGCCGCTGGAAACGAATTAAAGGGCCGAATTGGAAAGTTAAGCTTACGATTAATACAGTTGGTGCGGTTATTACATCAATAGTCGCTGTTATTTTCGCTGTTACAAAGTTTACAGGCGGCGCTTGGGTTGTATTAGTTGTATTGCCTATTATTATTTTTATCTCAATGGCTATTCACAAGCATTATGAAGATGTTGCGAAAGAACTGCGCATTGATATGCAGAGCATACGTCCAGAAGCAAGCAATGTTGTTACTCTTGTTTTAGTTTCAGGCGTTCATCGTGTTGTGAACAATACGATTTCCTTTGCGAAAAGCTTAGATGTTGATCCGATTGCTGTATACGTTGGTTTCGATGAGCAATCTATAGATAAAATGGAGAAGAAGTGGGAAGACTGGGGAAATCCTTGTCGACTAGTAGTTCTTCGCAGTAAATATCGTTCTCTTCTTGAACCATTGAATCGTCTTATTAAAACAATAGAGGCGAAGCAAGAAAATGGGGGGCATATCCATATTGTTATCCCTCAGTTTATTCCGCACAAATGGTGGCATCATGTATTACATAACCAAAGTGCACTTCTTTTACGAATGTGGTTTATTCGTCATAAAGATATCGTGATTACAACGGTTCCATATCATTTGCATAAATAATTTATTTCGGTTATTTATGAATTTACTACTGATAATTTGAGTTATAGGCCTGCGTCTTCAATTGACGCGGGCGTTTCTTTATTGTATGAACGGATAAGGTTGAAGGAAGAGAAGTGTAGGATGTAAGAGTGGCTTTGTAAACTGCAACATAAGAAGTAATTGCTTCCAAAACGAAGATATCGTATAATAAACATTACGCAAAGCAGTGTGAAAGTGTCTCTTGCGGTTGTAAGTACATGATACTATTATATATTTCATGCGCCCATAGCTCAGCTGGATAGAGCGGTGGTTTCCGGTACCACGTCTGCCGGGGGTTCGAATCCCTCTGGGCGCGTAAAAAAACCCTAACTTCAATTTTGAAGTTAGGGTTTTTTATTAGTTTGTTTATAAAATTATTAGAATATACAGGGGAAAAAGAGTAATTTAAGTATAACGAAACTTCATTATACTTAAATTACTCTTTTTAATTGTTATTTCTTGAAATAGGAGTTACCATTAGTATGTGGTATAAAGTGTATGAGTATTTTAAAAATTTAGGTATTTTCTTTCGGTATTACCTATTTTTTGGTTGTAATATATAAACTTAATTAATACATATGAAGTAATAATATATGGATGTTGGTATTTTGTAAGGATTCTCCTTTTGAGAAACTTATTGTACAATAGAAGTGAGGGGGAGATTAGGTTGAAAGCAGGTCTTTTACAAGAACAAAGTTTACGTTTGGCAATGACGCAAGAGTTAAGACAAGCGATTACAATGCTCCAGTACAATGTGCAGGAATTAACGGAGTTTTTGTATGAGCAATCGTTGGAGAATCCCCTTATCGAGTTGAGTGGATTTGACAGGGAGAAGAAAAAGAGTACAACAACAAGTAAACAAACAGAGAATCAAATGGAAATTTATAGTGTAGATTCAACGACGATTCAACAGCATTTAGTTAGTCAATTGCAGTATTATAAAATAGATGAAGAACAAAGAAAAATTGCCTCATTCATTATTTTAAATGTGGATGAGAACGGATATTTACAAGAAACAAATGAGGAATTAGCAGCGTTATTATCGGTATGTGTAGAAGAAGTTAATAGATGTATGGAGCTCGTTCAATCGTTAGAGCCAGCAGGGGTAGCGGCAAGAAATATTCAGGAGTGTCTATCAATCCAATTAAAGCGCTTACAAAAGAAGAACGCATTAGCAGAAATGATTGTGGATGAACATTTTGCATATTTTGTAAAGAAAGATTGGCGCAAGTTAGTAAATGTTCTAAAATGTAGTACAGAAGAATTGCAAGAAGCTGTTCATGTGATTACATCACTGCAGCCGAAACCAGGTTTGGCTTTTTCTTCGGAAAAACCGATGTACATCGTGCCTGATATGGCGGTGAAAAAAGAAGATAATCGTTTGATAATTCAAATGAATGAACGTAATATGCCGAGGATTGAAATTCATACAGAATATAGTGAGCTCCTTCATAATAGTGAAAGAGACGTCGCTTCTTATGTATCTGAAAAATATCAGCATGTACAATGGATTATGCGCAGTTTAAAACAAAGAAAACAAACGCTTCTGAAAGTAATGGAAGTGATTATTGAAAAGCAGCGCGACTTTTTTATGAATGGTCCTCAATATTTAAAGCCGCTTGCATTAAAAGAGGTGGCTGAGATATTAGGTGTCCATGAGTCAACAATCAGCCGTGCAACGCGTAATAAATATGTGCAAACACCATATGGTTTACTTGAGATGAAATCATTCTTTAGTAATGCAGTAGCGACAACAGAAGATGAAGCAATTTCGACAAAGAGAGTGAAGCAGCTTATTCAAGAGTTTGTGGGAAAAGAAGATAAGAAAAAACCACTTTCAGATCAAAAGATTTCAAAAATGTTAGAGGAAGAACATGAAATTGTTGTTTCGCGCAGAACGGTAGCGAAATATCGAGAGCAGTTAAACATTCCGGCGTCTTCACTGCGAAAAACGATTGTATAGGTGATGAATATGGAGGTTATTCTATATACAAAAGAAGAATGTGGTCTTTGTCAGAAGGCGAAAAAGCTTCTGCAAGAGCTGAAAACTGAATATGGATTTGATCTAAAGGAAATAAATATTTATGAGGATGAACAGCTGTTAGAAAAATATCATCTTATGATTCCTGTCGTTGAAATTAAAGGGGAAGAGGTAGAATATGGAATCATTCACAAAGATGTCATAATAAACAGCATAATTCGTGCAATAAGAGTTGAATAACTTTGGATCTCCTGTTACAATAATAACCGTAGCAGGGATTATTTTTTTACTCTATGTGGGACACAAATTGTCACTACGGGACATATAATGACCATATAGGGGATGAACCAATGTGGTGAGGAGATACAATATGATGCGCTCATGGATTCAGTATACGAAAAAATTATTACCTGATCTGCTACCTGTTATGCAAAAAAGAATGCAAATTCTTCAGTACATTCGGTTAACACAACCTATTGGCAGAAGAAACTTATCTGCAAGTCTTGGTATGACAGAACGAGTATTACGAAGTGAAGTACAGGTTTTGAAAGAAGAGAACTTGGTTCACGTCGCCTCTTCTGGAATGACATTAACAGAAGAAGGAACAGCTGTTGTTCTTGCTTTGGAAGACTTTATGAAAGAAATTTCAGGTTTAAAGGTTTTGGAAAAACAGCTTAAGGAAACATTAGACTTGGATGAAGTTTTCGTTGTCCCTGGTGATAGTGATGAATCACCTTGGGTTAAGCTCGAGATGGGCCGCGCTTGTGTTGCTTGTATAAAAGATCGTCTGACAGCGAATAATATCGTTGCTGTGACCGGAGGAACAACAATAGCTGCCGTAGCTGATATGATGCAATTGGATTGCAGGGATTTACATACATTATTTGTCCCAGCACGCGGTGGAATAGGAGAGAGTGTTGAGCTAGAAGCGAACACAATCTGTGCGAAAATGGCACAAAATACGATGAGCAACTATCGTTTATTGTATGTTCCCGATCATGTGAGCAGCGAAGCATACGCATCCATTATAACGGAACCTTCTGTGAAAGAAATTCTTGAGTTGATTCGATCTTCCAATATTGTCATTCACGGAATCGGTGATGCCTTAACGATGGCGCGTAGACGAAGTACTTTAGAAGCAGATTGGATGAAAATTAAAGAAATGCAGGCAGTCGGTGAAGCGTTTGGGTATTACTTTAACGAGCAAGGTGAAGTCGTTCATAAAGTACAAACGGTCGGCATGCAACTTGAAGATTTACAACATGTATCTCATGTCGTTGCAGTTGCTGGAGGTTCATCAAAAGCAAAAGCAATTCAAGCGGTAATTAAACAAGGACACACTTCATTACTCATCACAGATGAAGGTGCAGCAAAACAGTTAGTAGAGGGTAAATAACCCTTAATATACATCCCCCAAGGAGGAAATTCAAATGACTAAAATTGGTATTAATGGATTTGGCCGTATCGGACGTGTAGTATTCCGCGCAGCTCTTAACAACCCTAACGTGGAAGTAGTAGCAATCAACGACTTAACAGATGCTAAAACATTAGCACATCTTTTAAAATATGACTCTGTTCATGGAGCAGTAAATGCAGAAGTATCTGCTAACGGCGACAGCATCGTTGTTAACGGTAAAGAAATCAAAGTTATCGCTGAGCGTGACCCAGCTCAATTACCATGGAGCGACTACGGCGTAGAAGTAGTAGTTGAATCTACGGGACGCTTCACTAAAAAAGCAGATGCTGAAAAACACTTAGGTGGAACAGTTAAAAAAGTTATCATCTCTGCACCAGCTTCTGACGAAGATATTACAATTGTTATGGGTGTTAACCACGAACAATACGATGCAGCTAATCATAACGTAATCTCTAACGCTTCTTGTACTACAAACTGCTTAGCTCCATTTGCTAAAGTATTAAACGAAAAATTCGGCGTGAAACGCGGTATGATGACTACAATCCACTCTTACACTAACGACCAACAAATCTTAGACTTACCACACAAAGATTTACGTCGTGCACGTGCAGCAGCAATGAGCATGATCCCAACTACAACTGGTGCAGCTAAAGCAGTAGCATTAGTATTACCAGAACTTAAAGGTAAATTAAACGGTGGTGCAGTTCGTGTTCCAACTGCTAACGTATCTCTTGTTGACTTAGTTGTTGAACTTGAGAAAGAAGTAACAGTTGAAGAAGTAAACGCAGCATTCAAAGCAGCTGCTGAAGGCGAATTAAAAGGTATCCTTGGATACAGCGAAGAGCCATTAGTATCTATCGACTATAACGGATGCACAAACTCTTCTACAATTGATGCATTATCTACAATGACTATGGAAGGTAACATGGTTAAAGTACTTTCTTGGTACGATAACGAAACTGGTTACTCTAACCGCGTAGTTGACTTAGTAGACTATATCGCTTCTAAAGGTCTTTAATTCATAAGTTTGTTTATGCGTAATTAATGACAAAACGAGGGAGAGGGTTTATTCCCTCTCTCTTCTTTCGTTTTATAAGCAAATGTGATAAGCTTTTGAATGGGTTTTGTCAATCCTAACTAGTCGGAGGGAAATCCAATGAACAAAAAATCAATTCGTGACGTAGATTTAAAGGGGAAACGAGTATTTTGCCGTGTTGATTTCAATGTACCTATGAAAGAAGGCAAAATTACAGACGAGACTCGTATTCGTGCAGCTCTTCCTACAATTCAATATTTAGTAGAGCAAGGTGCGAAAGTGATTTTAGCAAGCCATTTAGGTCGTCCAAAAGGACAAGTGGTAGAAGAAATGCGTCTAACTCCAGTAGCAGTACGTTTAGGCGAGCTTCTTGGTAAAGACGTGAAAAAAGCGGACGAAGCATTCGGACCTGCTGTACAAGAAATGGTTGCAGCAATGAACGAAGGCGACGTATTAGTTCTTGAAAACGTGCGTTTCTATGCGGGCGAAGAAAAGAACGATGCTGAACTTGCGAAAGAATTTGCAGCTCTTGCTGATATCTTCGTAAACGATGCATTCGGTGCAGCTCACCGTGCTCATGCTTCTACTGCAGGTATTGCAGATTACTTACCAGCAGTATCAGGTTTCTTAATGGAAAAAGAATTAGAAGTACTAGGTAAAGCACTTTCTAATCCAGATCGTCCATTTACAGCAATCATCGGTGGTGCGAAAGTAAAAGATAAAATCGGTGTAATACGTCATCTACTTGATAAAGTTGATAACTTAATCATTGGCGGCGGACTTGCTTATACATTTGTAAAAGCATCAGGTCATGAAATTGGAAAGTCTCTATGTGAAGATGACAAAATTGAACTAGCAAAAGAGTTTATGCAACTAGCAAAAGAAAAAGGTGTAAACTTCTACATGCCAGTTGATTGCGTCGTTGCAGATGACTTCTCTGAAACTGCAAACCGACAAGTTGTAGATATCGATTCTATTCCTGCTGATTGGGAAGGCTTGGATATTGGACCAAAAACAAGTGCAATTTATGCAGATGTAATTAAAAACTCTAAGCTTGTTGTATGGAACGGACCAATGGGCGTATTCGAAATGGCTCCATTTGCAGAAGGTACAAAAGCAGTAGGACAAGCATTAGCAGAGGCAGAAGGTACATACTCTGTTATCGGCGGTGGTGACTCTGCAGCAGCTGTTGAAAAATTCGGTATGGCTGATAAAATGAGCCACATTTCTACTGGCGGCGGTGCGTCATTAGAATTCATGGAAGGTAAAGAACTTCCTGGTGTAGTTTGTCTTAACGACAAATAATTAGCAGCCAAGAAAAAGGACGGTGCAAAGCATGCGTAAACCAATTATCGCAGGTAACTGGAAAATGAATAAAACTCTATCTGAAGCAGTTAGCTTCGTAGAGGAAGTAAAAGGTCAAATCCCGGCTAGGGCGGCTGTTGATGCAGTTGTTTGCTCTCCAGCTCTTTTCTTAGAGCGTCTTGTAGCGAAGGCAGAGGGAACTGACTTACAAGTAGGTGCACAAAACATGCACTTCGAGAAAAACGGTGCGTTTACTGGTGAGATTAGCCCAGTAGCACTTAGCGACTTAAAAGTAAGCTATGTAATTTTAGGTCACTCTGAGCGCCGTGAAATGTTTGCTGAAACAGACGAAACAGTAAACAAAAAGACGTTAGCAGCATTTGAGCATGGTTTAACACCAATCGTTTGCTGTGGTGAAACGTTAGAAGAGCGCGAAAGCGGCAAAACATTTGATCTTGTAGGGGATCAAGTGAAAAAAGCACTTGTAGGCTTAACAGAAGAGCAAGTAAAAGTAACTGTTATCGCATATGAGCCAATTTGGGCAATCGGTACAGGTAAATCTTCTTCTGCACAAGATGCAAACGAAGTATGTGCGCACATCCGTAAAGTTGTTGCTGAAGCTGTTTCTCCGGCAGCTGCAGAAGCAGTTCGTATTCAATACGGCGGCAGCGTAAAACCTGAAAACATTAAAGAATATATGGCACAATCTGATATCGATGGTGCTTTAGTTGGCGGTGCAAGCTTAGAGCCTGCGTCCTTCTTAGGTCTTTTGGAGGCGGTAAAATGAGAAAGCCAACAGCTTTAATCATTCTTGATGGTTTTGGACTACGTGAAGAAACTTACGGGAATGCTGTAGCACAAGCTAAGAAACCTAATTTCGACGGCTACTGGAACAAGTTTCCTCACACAACACTAACAGCGTGCGGTGAGGCGGTAGGTCTTCCAGAGGGTCAAATGGGTAACTCTGAGGTAGGTCACTTAAATATTGGTGCTGGCCGCGTTGTATACCAAAGCTTAACGCGTGTTAACGTTGCAATTCGTGAAGGTGAGTTCAATCAGAATGAAACATTCCAAAGTGCAATGAAACACGTGAAAGAAAAAGGTACAGCCCTTCATTTATTCGGCTTACTTTCTGATGGTGGTGTGCATAGTCACATTGACCATATGTTTGCTCTTCTTCGCTTAGCTGCAAAAGAAGGCGTGGAGAAAGTATACATCCATGCATTCTTAGATGGCCGCGATGTTGGTCCGCAAACAGCAAAAGGTTATATCGATGCAACAAATGAAGTGATGAAAGAAACAGGAGTAGGACAGTTCGCGACAATCTCCGGTCGTTACTACTCCATGGACCGTGACAAGCGTTGGGATCGCGTTGAAAAATGTTACCGTGCCATGGTGAACGGCGAAGGCCCTACTTACAAAACAGCATATGAGTGTGTGGATGACTCATACGCAAATGGTATCTACGATGAATTCGTATTGCCGTCTGTAATGGTAAATGAAGATGAAACGCCAGTTGCAACAATCAATGATGATGATGCAATCATCTTCTACAACTTCCGTCCAGACCGTGCAATTCAGATCGCTCGTGTATTTACAGACGAAGACTTCCGTGAGTTCGATCGTGGTGAAAAAGTACCTCACATTCCAGAATTCGTTTGTATGACACACTTTAGTGAAACAGTAAAAGGTTATGTAGCATTCAAGCCAATGAACTTGGACAATACGTTAGGTGAAGTTGTTTCACAAGCGGGATTAAAACAACTTCGCATTGCGGAAACCGAAAAGTATCCGCACGTTACATTCTTCTTTAGCGGTGGTCGTGAGGCTGAATTCCCAGGGGAAGAGCGTATCTTAATTAACTCACCAAAAGTCGCAACATATGACTTGAAACCAGAAATGAGCATTTATGAAGTAACAGATGCTCTTGTAAATGAAATTGAGAATGACAAACATGATGTTATCATTCTAAACTTTGCAAACTGTGATATGGTTGGCCATTCTGGGATGATGGAACCAACAATTAAAGCAGTAGAAGCAACTGACGAATGTTTAGGAAAAGTTGTAGAAGCAATTCTTGCAAAAGATGGTGTAGCACTTATTACTGCTGACCATGGTAATGCTGATGAGGAGTTAACTCCAGAAGGTCAGCCAATGACAGCTCATACAACGAACCCGGTTCCTTTCATCGTTACAAAAGAAGGTATTGAGCTTCGTGAAGGCGGTGTTTTGGGAGATATCGCACCAACAATGCTTACACTTCTTGGTGTTGAACAACCAAAAGAAATGACAGGTAAAACAATTATTAAATAATTACTTATATAAAAGGAGAGAAATAATATGCCAGCAATTTTAGATATTTATGCTCGTGAAGTTTTAGACTCTCGTGGTAACCCAACTGTAGAAGTAGAAGTATACACAGAAAGCGGCGCATTCGGACGCGCATTAGTACCAAGTGGTGCATCTACTGGTGAATACGAAGCAGTAGAATTACGTGACGGTGACAAATCTCGTTACCTTGGTAAAGGTGTTCTTAACGCAGTAAATAACGTAAACGAAGTTATCGCTCCAGAAATCATTGGTTTCGACGTAACTGACCAAGCTGGAATTGACCGTGCTATGATCGAATTAGACGGCACTCCAAACAAAGGTAAATTAGGCGCTAACGCTATCCTTGGTGTATCTATGGCAGTAGCTCATGCAGCAGCTGACTATGTAGGTCTTCCATTATACCGTTACCTTGGCGGATTCAATGCAAAACAATTACCAACTCCAATGATGAACATCATCAACGGTGGTTCTCACGCTGACAACAACGTAGACTTCCAAGAGTTCATGATCTTACCAGTTGGTGCTCCAACATTCAAAGAAGCAATCCGTATGGGTGCTGAAGTATTCCATGCATTAAAAGCTGTATTACATGACAAAGGTCTTAACACAGCAGTAGGTGACGAAGGTGGATTCGCTCCAAACCTTGGTTCTAACCGTGAAGCATTAGAAGTAATCATCGAGGCAATCGAAAAAGCTGGTTACAAAGCTGGCGAAAACGTATTCCTAGGAATGGACGTTGCTTCTTCTGAGTTCTACAACAAAGAAACTGGTAAATACGACCTTGCAGGCGAAGGCCGCACTGGCTTAACTTCTGCAGAAATGGTTGATTTCTATGAAGAGCTTTGCAAAGACTTCCCAATCATCTCTATTGAAGATGGTTTAGATGAAAACGACTGGGACGGCCACAAGTTATTAACTGAACGTCTTGGCGGCAAAGTTCAATTAGTTGGTGACGACTTATTCGTAACGAACACGCAAAAACTTGCTGAAGGTATCGAAAAAGGTATCGCTAACTCTATCCTAATTAAAGTTAACCAAATCGGTACTTTAACTGAAACTTTCGAAGCAATCGAAATGGCTAAACGTGCTGGTTATACAGCAGTTGTATCTCACCGTTCTGGTGAAACTGAAGATGCTACAATCGCTGACATCGCAGTTGCAACTAACGCTGGCCAAATCAAAACTGGTTCTATGAGCCGTACTGACCGTATTGCGAAATACAACCAATTATTACGCATCGAAGACGAACTAGGTGAAATCGCTGTTTACGATGGTTTAAAATCTTTCTACAACTTAAAGAAGTAATTTCTGTAAGGTAGTAAGTATTTGAACTTAGTCGTACAATCGATATTGCTTTTTAACCTCCTATTTTTATAGGAGGTTTTTTATATGTTTTTTGACTCATACACTATGTTTCATTTTAAATGGGGGAAAATTCCTTTTCAGTATCTAAAAGCCAACCTATAATGGAAAAAGAAGGGGAAAAGGAGTTGATGTGCGGTGAATCGCATTATGGTGATTGGAATTTCGGCAGGTGTAGGGAAATCAACATTTGCACGAAATTTAGCGGAAATCTTATATATACCTGTTTATCATTTAGATGCTTTCTATTGGAAGCCTGGTTGGGTAGAGGCTTCAATAGAAGAGTTTTCAACAGCACAGCAGGATATTGTAAATCAACATCAATGGATTATAGAAGGAAATTACAGCAATACTTTTGAGATTCGTGCAGAACATGCTGATACAATTATTTATTTAGAGCTTCCACTCTATATATGCCTGTACCGTGTTATAAAGCGCTGGTTAACGAACATTGGAAAAACAAGGCCTGATATGGGCGCAGGATGTAAGGAAAAAATCGATTGGGATTTCATTAAGTTCATATACACAACTTACTATCCTCGTAAGAGAAAAATGGCTGAACGATTACAGTTCTTTCAATCGTTAGGCTCTAAAAAGGTTATTATTACGTTGAAGAGTAAACAAGAGATTAACTCCTATTTAGAAAATATAAAAAAGCAGGAAGAAATTGCACGTGTTGACTTTAGTAATTTAAATAAAAATAATCCTTTTTAAAAAACGAGTACAATTGCTTTATAAGGCAATTTTTTTTGTATTAACAAAACAAGAAAAATGGAAAAAATATAAAAGGGCATGATCCAGTTTATAGACAGGTTTTTAATGTATATATGATCTTATAACTAAATCGATTTCCCGCGTTAAATTCTCAATAAAAAGTCTGAAAATATAAACTTTATACTGCGATAACTTTATTCCACCTCTGATTCTGTTTACAAATACAGTAAAAATGCCAATGTAAGCGCATACCTTAGTCAATTTTCCTGGTCAATTCGGGAAATTGCGGGTTTTTACAATTTATACTATGATAAATATAGAAAATATAAAGTAAAGCTTCCATCAGTGGAAGTTTTCTTCATCCCCCACCTATCTTCTTCGCTTTTTCTGGATCTTGAGGTGGGGGTCTTATTGCTGAAAAGTAGCGGGATAAAGAATCGTATAATGAAGGATGATAGACAGATGAAATTTACAAAAATTATTGTCCAAATAGCAGCACTTTACGTCTTCAATATGATTGGCACGTGGATTCAAGGAGCGCTGCATATCCCGATTCCAGGAAGTTTAATAGGGATGTTCTTGTTGCTCATATTGCTCGGTTTAAAAGTCCTTCCAGTAAAATGGTTTGAATTAGGAACAGAAACATTAATGGCTCTTATGCCATTTTTATTAATACCTCCGACCATTGGTTTAATGAATTATGGTTCTTTTTTTATGAATAAAGGTATTTCGCTGTGCATTACTGTTGTCGCGAGTACGTTTTTAATTATTGTTGTAGCAGGACATACAGGACAATATCTTGCGAATAGAAAGGAAAAGGAGACACAATGAGTATAGTAATCGGAATTGGTTGGATTATTGTAACAGCTTTACTGTATCAACTGTCAAAGAAGATTTATCAATGGATTCCAACACCGTTTACAGTTCCTATGCTTGTTGCAACAGCTTTAATGATCTTGTTGTTAGTTGTATTCCATATACCCTATCAACAATACATGCAAAGCGGCGGGGGCTGGATTTCGAAATTGCTTGGTCCAGGTGTGGTAGCATTTGCAATTCCTCTATATCAACAACGCAGTGTTTTGAAGAAGTATGTTGTACCAATTGCTGGCGGTGTATTAGTGGGAACAATCGTTGCAATTGCAAGTGATATGATAATTGCAACAATTATGGGAACGGATAAAAGCTTGATTTTATCTTCCTTACCGAAGTCAGTAACGATGCCGGTGGCCATGAGTGTGTCAGAAGAAGTTGGCGGTGTCCCATCTTTAACAGCAGCTTTCGTAGTAGTTGCAGGAGTATCTGGAACCATTACTGGTCCACTTTTATTAAAATGGAGCAGAGTGACAAATTCTGTTGGAAAAGGAATTGGATTTGGCTGTGCATCCCATATTATGGGCGTTATGCGTGCGATGAAAAATAATGAGCATGAAGGTGTAATTGGGTCAGTAACAATGACATTAACAGCAATCTTAACATGTTTACTTGGTCCGTTGTTTGCGGCGTTTTTTATTTAATCTGGTGAAGTATTCGGTGAGTGAGAGCCCATGAGACGCTCTCGCTTTTCCAATTATTTTATGATACATTTAAAGTAATTGAAACTTTAGGAGGCATGTAAAGTGCATACGTTTTTATCAGTTTTACTTATTATTGTATCACTGTTATTGATTGTACTTGTATTAATGCAATCTAGTAAGAGTGCTGGTTTATCCGGTGCAATTTCCGGCGGAGCGGAGCAATTATTCGGTAAGCAAAAAGCGCGCGGAATCGAAGCTGTATTAAACCGTATTACAGTTGTTCTTGCTGTATTATTCTTCGTATTAACATTTGCCGTTACGTATTTACAAGTATAAATAGAAAAGATTCGCCTTCTTGGGTTGAATCTTTTTTATTTTTTATCGAAAAAGTTTCTGATTAGATTATGGAAAAGAAACTATGATACACTATAAATAGATCATACATGAAGATTACATTATAGGAAGAGAAGGAGAACGTGAAATGAAGCTAGCATCCCCAAAACCGTTTACATTTGAGGCGGGAGAACGTGCAGTTTTACTATTACATGGATTTACAGGGAACTCTGCAGACGTTCGTATGCTCGGACGTTATTTAGAGACAAAAGGCTATACATGTCATGCGCCGATTTATAAAGGTCATGGTGTACCACCGGAGCAGCTTGTGCACACAGGTCCAGAAGACTGGTGGAAAGATGTTATGGCAGCATACCAACATTTAAAAGATAAAGGATATGAAAAGATTGCAGCTGTTGGTTTATCGCTTGGCGGCGTTTTTTCGTTAAAACTTGCTTATACAATGCCAATTATCGGAGTTGTACCAATGTGTGCACCGATGTACATTAAGAGTGAAGAAATCATGTATCAAGGTATACTGGCATACGCACGTGAATATAAAAAACGTGAGCGTAAATCACCAGAGCAAATTGAAGCAGAGATGTTTGAGTTTAAGCAAACACCGATGAATACATTAAAAGCACTGCAAGATTTAATTCGTGATGTACGCAATAACATTGACATGATTTATGCACCGACGTTTGTCGTTCAAGCACGCCATGATGAAATGATTAATACAGACAGCGCAAACATTATTTATAACGGTGTAGAGTCAAATTTAAAAGACATCAAATGGTACGAGGATTCCACGCATGTAATTACGCTGGATAAACAGCGTGATGAGCTGCACGAAGATGTATATAACTTCTTGGAGCAACTAGATTGGTAAGATCTAGTTGCCTCTTTTTTACATAAGCAAACATCATTTATACATGACTATATTTTCGGATAGACTATAAAATACGAGGATTTATAAGGAGGTTTTTGTACTTGGAAGAAATCATGCAAGAAAACATCGATAAATTGTTATCGTTTATGAAAGAAGAAGCATATAAGCCACTTACTGTGCAAGAGTTAGAAGAAGCGTTTGGTATTGAAGATGCGGCTGACTTTAAAGAGTTTGTGAAAGCACTTGTCATTATGGAGGAAAAAGGGCTTGTTGTTCGTACAAGAAGTAACCGCTACGGTCTTCCAGAAAAGATGAACTTAGTACGCGGTAAACTAATTGGACATGCTCGCGGGTTTGCGTTTGTCGTACCTGAAGAAAAAGGGTTAGATGATATTTTTATTCCGCCAACAGAATTAAAGGGTGCACTACACGGTGATACAGTATTAGCACGTATTAGTTCGGAATCAAGCGGTTCACGCAAGGAAGGGACAATTGTTCGAATTATTGAACGCGGAACAAAAGAATTAGTTGGTACATATACAGAATCGAAAAATTTTGGGTTTGTTATCCCTGACAATAAGCGATGGGCGAGCGATATTTTTGTTCCAAAAAGTGCTTCTATGGGTGCAGTAGAAGGACATAAAGTCGTTGTTAAAATTACAAGCTACCCACAAGATCGTTTAAGTGCAGAAGGAGAAGTTATTCAAATTCTTGGTCATAAAAATGATCCAGGCGTTGATATTTTATCAGTGATTCATAAGCATAACTTACCGCTTGCGTTTCCAGCAGATGCAATGGAGCATGCGAACAGTGTACCAGAAACAATTGATGAGAACGATTTACAAGGTCGTCGTGATTTGCGAGACCAAACAATTGTTACAATTGATGGCGCGGATGCGAAAGACTTAGATGATGCGGTTACAGTAACGAAACTTGAGAATGGTAATTACAAGCTTGGTGTACATATTGCGGATGTAAGCCATTATGTTACGGAAGGATCTGCAATTGACCGTGAAGCAGCTGAACGAGGAACGAGTATTTATCTTGTAGACCGTGTTATTCCAATGATTCCGCATCGTTTGTCTAACGGAATTTGTTCATTAAATCCAAAGGTAGATCGTTTAACATTATCTTGTGAAATGGAAATTAATGATCAAGGGGAAGTAGTGAGTCATGAGATTTTCCAAAGCGTTATTAAAACAACGGAACGCATGACGTACTCAGATGTGAAGCAGATTCTAGACGATGAAGATGAAGAATTAATGGCTCGTTATGAACCGTTAATACCAATGTTCCAAGAGATGGGGAAATTGGCTGCCATTTTACGTGAAAAGCGTATGCGCCGCGGGGCAATTGATTTTGACTTCAAAGAAGCAAAAGTACTAGTGGATGAAGAAGGAAAACCGACTGATGTAATTTTACGTGATCGTTCTGTAGCTGAGAAGTTAATCGAGGAATTTATGCTTGTAGCAAACGAAACAGTCGCTGAGCATTTTCACTGGATGAACGTACCGTTTATGTACCGTGTTCACGAAGATCCAAAAGAAGATAAATTAGAGCGTTTCTTTGAATTTATTACAAACTTTGGTTATGCGGTAAAGGGTCGCGGGAACGAAGTACATCCGCGTGCGCTCCAACAAATTCTTGAAATGGTACAAGGTCAGCCTGAAGAAGTTGTTATTTCGACAGTTATGCTTCGTTCCATGAAGCAAGCTCGTTATGATGCAGAGAGTATCGGTCATTTTGGTTTATCCACAGAGTTTTATACACATTTCACATCACCGATTCGCCGTTATCCAGATTTAATTGTGCACAGATTGATTCGCACGTATCTCATTAACGGAAAAGTCGATAGTGAAACACAGGCGAAGTGGCGTGAAAACTTACCTGATATTGCCGAGCATTCTTCCAACATGGAGCGCCGTGCTGTTGAAGCAGAGCGTGAAACGGATGAACTGAAAAAAGCAGAGTACATGCTTGATAAAATTGGTGAAGAATACGATGGAATCATTAGTTCTGTAACAAACTTCGGTTTGTTCGTAGAGCTTCCAAATACAATTGAAGGTCTTGTTCATGTCAGCTATTTAACAGATGATTATTATCGTTATGATGAACATCATTTTGCGATGATTGGCGAACGTACAGGAAACGTCTTCCGTATTGGTGATGAAATTACGATTCGCGTTGTGAATGTAAACAAAGATGAGCGTGCAATTGACTTTGAAATTGTCGGCATGAAAGGCAATGTGAAACGACAACGAAAAGATCGTCCTGTTGTAATTGAGCAGCCAAAAGGAAGTAGAAGAAAACGTAGCGACCGTGAAAACAATCGCGGCGGCCAAGGCAAAGAATCAAACCGAAATGGGAATGGCAAACGAAATGGTGCCAAAAAGAAAAAGCCATTCTTTGAAAATGCACCGAACTTTAAGAAGAAAAAGAAAAAACGTAAGTAAGAAAGAAGCCATATATGGCTTCTTTCTTCATATTTTGCTACAATGATAAAAATGAAGGGAGGCGTCAATCGAGATGCCAAAAGGTCAAGGAAAAGTCATCGCACAAAATAAAAAAGCATATCATGATTATTTTATTGAAGAAACATACGAAGCAGGTCTTGTCCTTCAAGGAACGGAAATTAAGGCGATTCGTGCAGGCCGTGTAAACTTAAAAGATGCCTTTGCACGTGTACAAAATGGTGAAGTATGGGTACATAATATGCATATTAGTCCATATGAACAAGGGAATCGTTTTAATCATGATCCGCTTCGTACAAGAAAGTTACTTCTTCATAGAAGAGAAATTTTAAAGCTTATTGGGTACACGAAAGAAACAGGGTATACGCTTGTGCCGCTTAAAATTTATTTGAAAAATGGATTTGCCAAAATGGAACTAGGTTTAGGTAAAGGGAAAAAGCAATATGATAAGCGCCATGATTTAAAAGAGAAAGAAGCAAAACGCGAAATTGCACGTGCATTCCGTGATCGTCAAAAAGCATAATACAGAAATTTACAATTGCAAAATGTCGAACGTATGCTATAATAACAAATGTAAGGCCAGTTGAACATTGAAAAACAGCTCAATAGCAGCTATCACGAATATACTTCGTATGCTCCATTTCTTATATGGGGACGTTACGGATTCGACAGGGGTAGTTCGAGCTTAGGTTGCGAGTCGAGGGGATCGGCCTCGTTAAAACGTCAAAGCCTATAACTGGCAAACAACAAAACAACTTCGCTTTAGCTGCTTAATAACAGCTTTTAGCGGTTCGCCCCTCCATTGCCCATGTGGTAGGGTAGCGGACTCACTCTAAGTGGGCTACGCCGGAGTTCACCGTCTGAGGACAAAGGAAGAGAACAACCAGACTAGCAATTCGGAAGCCTGTCGATAGGCCGAAGAATTTGCGAAATGCTAATATGTCGACTACACTCGTAGAAGCTTAAGTGCCGATACTTTTGGACGTGGGTTCGACTCCCACCGTCTCCACCAATACATATTTGGTGGTTTTTTTATTTTGTATATGATTTGAACCATAAGTTTGCCGAAACGGCAAGCTTATGGTTCTTTTTGTTTGCGGCAAGCTTATGCTTCTGGTAATTTTGATGTTTCTGAATTAAATCTAAGAAGGATTTGTTCAACATTAGTACCAAAAATTTTAGAATAAGTGAATAAGAGAAATAACCACCATTGATTATTTCTCTTTTCATATACATATTTATTTTTGGAAAAGTAACTTAACTCCAAATACTAATAATATTGTGCCAGTAATACCCTCTATTGTACGGTTCACTTTTTCTTTTCTGAAAAAAGTTCTTAATTGACGTATTAGTGAGATATACAGTAAATACCATATTGCTGTCAAAGTCGTAAATGTGAGTCCTAACAAAAGAAATTGGAAGAGATGATTTTGATTGCTCACAATAAATTGGGGTAGAAAACTAAGGAAAAATACAGCAGTTTTTGGGTTTAAGATTGCTGTGGTAAATCCTTGTCTAAAATTTTTAACCGTTCCAATATCCTTAGGGTTCATTTCCACTGAACCTGACATATGTTCTTTTTTGGAAAAAGAACTTTTAAGTGACTTTACAGCTAAATAAATTAAATAAAAAGCCCCAGCATATTTTATTAATGTAAATAGCATAGCAAATTTCATTAAGATAGCAGAGAGTCCTAGTGTAGCCATTATTGTATGAATCATCATTCCAGATACCGTTCCTAAGACGGTCTTTATCCCACCATTTCTACCATGAGAGATAGTGTTTTTTGTAACTAAAGCAAAACCGGGACCAGGCATTATTATGATTAGGAGTGCTGTAAGGATAAATAATAAATAATTTTCCATGTTTTAGTATTTCCTTTCCAATTTTTAGTTTTGCTTATAGTATAGCTTTTTTCCTTAAAACATTAAATATAAAAGACATGATGAGGATAGTATCATAAATTTTTAACATGCTTCCAAAAGAATTCCCCTTCCTCAAGGAATGAGAAGGGTGAAGCCCAATGAGTAGGGAGGGGATGAATTTTGGTTGGCGTAAGCCAAAGGAATGAAAAAGGAATTTCCTCAAATGAAACAGAAATGATAGTAAAGAATACTTTTGATCTCAAAGTTATTGTTTGCTGACTGTAGGCGGTACACCATTAGAAATTCTAAAACAATACCGAAACACAAGGACAAAACGAATGGGAGGTGATGACAATATTGTTGAATCAAAAATATGAAATCTTTCCAACAGAAGCACAAAAAGAAGTGTTAGACCGCTGGCTACAATATTGTCGTCAAACCTACAATTCTGCCTTACTAGACAAAGAACGAAAATATAAGCAAAACAAAGAAAATTACGATCGTTATGATATGCAAAGACAACTTACATTGGGCAAGAATACGTACCCTTTTCTAAAAGAAATGCCTTCTCAGCCTTTGCAAGAAGTTTTTGCACGTCTGAAAAAAGCATTTGATCATTTTTTTCGTAAAGATGCAAAATATCCAAAACAGAAAAAGTATAAAGACTACAATAGTATGACGTTTCCGCAATTTGGGTTCAAACGAAATGGAAAGCATCGCTATGCCATGTCTTTTTCTGATAACAGTAAGTTATACAATAAAAAATTGGGAGAAATAGATATCCTGCTTCATAGACCACTCGAAGGAACAATCAAGCAACTGATCCTAAAACGTCAAGGGAAAAGATGGTACGCTATTTTCTGTGTCGAAAGACAAGTGGTACCATCTGATATCGATACCAATCGTGCGATAGGAATTGACGTGGGATTATATAAGTATGCCGTTCTTTCTAATGGTTTAGAGTTTGAAAACCCTAGATTTCTCCATGAAAAAGAAAAACAACTAAAGAAAGCACAACGAAAACTTTCTAAGAAGAAAAAAGGTTCTGCTAACTTCATAAAACAAGTCGAGCGTGTTCGCAAGCTACATGAAAAAGTAGCAAACCAGCGCAGAGATTTTCTTCATAAACTCAGTTACAATATAGCAAAAGAGTATTCCGTTATCGTTGTAGAAAATTTGAGCATTCGAAACATGGTTAGAAACAGAAAATTATCGAAGTCTATTTCTGATGCAGGGTGGGGAATGTTTCGAAACATGCTTGCTTACAAATGCGAAAATCATGGCGGTGTACTTATCAAAGTAGAACCAAAGTATACTTCACAAGACTGTTCTTTTTGTGGGAATCGTGTGAAGAAGTCTCTCTCTATTCGTACTCACATTTGTACAAAGTGTGGAACGGTATTGGATAGAGACTATAACGCGAGCCGGAACATCTTACAAAAAGGATTAGAAGAATTGCTTATCACAAACTAAAGTCTACAAACTGTAGGGCAAGGTTATGTCCGAACAGTATAAACTACGCCTGTGGAGACTGTGTAGGACGCAGTGGGACCCCCCATTATGCAACGGTCTATGAAACAGGAAGCCCCTTCTTCAATCAGACCGGAAGGTGGATAAGGAGGGGTTATTCACGGTGCAGTAATTGAATTGTAGGGGGACTTCACTTGTATACCGTTCTTCTGCAAATGAGCGTTTTAATGGAATAATAATCGCAGAGATAAGCTTTTAATTTATAATAAATCCAGTAAAGACATAAGAGGCCTATACTAATGAACAACAAATTTCTAGATCTATTCGGTGAATTCATTGAAGTAGAAGGCGGCTTTTTACTTAAAAAAGTTAATGAGCAAGTAGTGAATAAGATAATCGAAAAATAATGGAGGAATAGAATTGCCATATTTACATGAACAGCTGCCGGATGGGAATAATAAGGGTGTAATCATTGTGAAAGAAGCATAGGAGGAAGTAAAAGCTCCATAAAGAAAATTGACTGTATCCAATGGGGATAGATGGTTTTAAAAATAGTTAGAAAATCCAGTTGACAGTTCATCTACTGCGTGATACGATATACCTGTAATAAGTCGCACTGAATAGTGAGGTTGCAAAAAAAGTTATAAAAATAGTTGACACCTTCTACTCAGTGATACAATATACATGTAATAAGTAATACTTAATAGCTTAATTTCCCAAAAGCTATTAAGTAAAAAATTTGCCTTAGTACTCTGTAATACTGAATATAAGTCAGACAGAATAGAGGAGGTAGAGGAGGATCTAAACATGGAAAATTTAACTGAAATGCTGAAGGGTTCGCTGGAAGGTTGTGTGCTGGAAATCATCAGCCGCCATGAAACCTATGGCTACGAGATTACCCGCCATCTGAACGAGCTTGGGTTTACCGAAGTCGTGGAAGGAACGGTCTATACCATCCTCGTGAGATTAGAAAAGAAAAAACTTGTGAATATAGAAAAGAAACCGTCAGATATGGGGCCGCCCCGCAAGTTTTACTCACTTAATGAGGCTGGCCGCCAGGAACTTGAATTGTTTTGGAAAAAATGGGATTTTGTATCATCAAAAATCAACGTCTTAAAGTCAATCTAGCTTCATAAGATATTCTGTCTAATATTTTTGGAGTGTCTTATTCAGTTTTATAAAAAAGGAGGAAAAATAACATGATGGAAATGTTCAAAAAAATGATTGGTGATAAAAAAGAGTACAAAATGATGATGGCGCGGGTTGGAGCTCTGCCAGAGGACTACCAGTTTGTATTTAAGAAAATTCAAAACTACATGTGGAATTTCTCAGCGGGCAACGGGATGGATATGCTGCACATACAGTATGAATTAATCGATTTGTTCGAAGCCGGTGCGGCGGAAGGTAGACAAGTGCTGGAAATCACCGGGGAAGACGTGGCGTCCTTTGCTGATGAACTAGTGGCAAATGCTAGAACCTATGTCGCCAAGTATCGTGAAGATTTGAATCAGAGTATCATGAAGCGATTGAGAAAAGAATAAATTTAATAAATAGTACCGACTGATTAGCTGGTTACAAATGTGAATTGCTGCCATCGCTATTCAGTTATATTTTTAACCCAGTACTAAGTAATACAGATTATCAGTCAGACTAAATAGCGGAGTATAGGTAATCTAGCTCCGCAAAGCGCTTTTTATCCCGCATTAACGGGCAGTAATACTTCCACCTCAAAATTCAGCGAAAGCATTGTCCAGCTCTAGCGGCTAGAATCTCCGGTCGTTTCGCCCCCTCGTACGAGGCAAAAAGCGCATCTCTGTCGGGGGCTCCAACGTCCTGCGATTCTGAGCGAGCCGCTTCCGCTTTTCTAAAGAAGTTAGGTGGGAGATAAACTGCCCGTAAAAGCCCGATTGGTTCAACTAATAATCAGTGGGGATGAAGAACCCCCCCACTGATTAAAGTTTCACTTTATAAGGAGGAAAAAAGTATGAGCAATGCAGCGATTTCTGTAAAAGGGTTAAAAAAATCTTTTAAAGACAAGGAAGTTTTAAAGGGGGTGGATTTTGAGGTGCGGCGTGGCGAAATTTTCGCACTGCTGGGCTCAAATGGAGCGGGCAAGACGACGACAGTCAACATCCTCTCGACGCTGATGAAGCTTGATGGCGGCGAAGTAGGTATTTGCGGCTTTGACGTCCAGCGTCAACCGGATCATGTTCGCCAGAGCATCAGCCTGACAGGGCAGTTCGCGGCTTTAGACGGCATGCTCACCGGGCGGGAAAACCTGATGATGATTGCCAAGTTGCGTGGAGTTTCCAATCCCGCTCAAGTCGCCGACAATCTGCTTGCGAGATTCAGCCTGACCGATGCGGCCAACCGCCGGGCAGACCAGTATTCCGGCGGGATGAAGCGCCGGCTTGACATCGCCATGAGCCTAATCGGGACGCCAGCAGTCATTTTTCTCGACGAACCGACGACAGGGCTTGACCCCGAAGCGCGGATTGAAGTCTGGGATACCGTCAAGGAGCTTGCCGGCGGCGGCACAACCATCTTGCTGACAACCCAGTACCTGGAGGAAGCTGAACAACTGGCAGACCGTATCGCCATCCTGCATGGCGGAAAAATCATCACGACCGGTACCCTTACCGAACTCAAAGAGATGTTCCCGCCAGCGAAAGTGGAGTACATCGAGAAGCAACCGACATTAGAGGAAATTTTCCTCGCGATCATCGGCAAAAAGGAGGGGATGTAAATGAAAAGCAAAACAGGGGTATTACTAGGGCGTTTAATGCGCAACATCATGCGCAGCCCGGATACGATTATCACAGTGGCGATTACGCCGATTATGATGATGCTGCTGTTTGTCTATGTATTTGGCGGCGCCATAAAGACAGGCACGGACAACTACGTCAATTATTTATTGCCGGGAATCTTGCTGATGGCTATCGCATCCGGCGTCGCTTACACTTCCGTGCGGCTGTTTACGGATGTAAAGAGCGGGCTGATGGCACGGTTCATTACCATGCCCATTAAGCGCTCGTCGGTATTATGGGCTCACGTATTGACCTCGCTTGTTTCCAATGCGCTTACAATCGTGGTGGTTATCCTCGTCGCGCTCTTGATGGGCTTCCGTTCCAGCGCTGATATCCTGGATTGGCTCGCGGTAGCTGGGATACTCGGGCTGTTTACGCTGGCGCTGACATGGCTGGCTGTCATTCCGGGATTGACAGCGAGATCTATGGAAGGGGCGACAGCCTACTCGTACCCGCTGATTTTCCTGCCGTTTATCAGTTCGGCCTTTGTCCCCACCGAAACTATGCCTAAAATTGTCCGTGCGTTCGCTGAGAACCAGCCCGTGACTTCAATTGTGAATGCGATTCGTGCCCTCTTATATAAAGGGTCTGTTGGCAACGATATCTGGATCGCGCTTGCTTGGTGCGTCGGTATCATGGTCCTCGCTTACTTCTTCGCCAGTAAAGCATTTAAACGCCAGTTAGGGTAAGTACACCATTGGTTCGATATCTCGTGGCAACTAAATCTTCCGAAATAAAATATATGTTTGGAAAAGCACGGGAAAATTTTCCGTGCTTTCATTATTTGTCGTGTTCTCAGGGTAATGATTGTTGAACAACATAGGTAGAAATGATCAAACTTTTTTATAAACATCTCATATTTTGTTGAAAAGAGTAATTCCATTTTGATCAATCTTTTTTAAGAAGGAATTTTTGTATTATCTGTTAAATAAAGGTTTTTAATTCACTTTAATCAAACTGTATTCTAAATCTACAATTTGGTACAACTGGATAGGGGCAAAACCTTTTTCTTGATTTAAAAAGTTAACTTCTTCTGTTTTATCTCCATTAAAATATAATAATCCAGCAAAGTTGGAATCAGGGGAATACCCAGGGACCACGATTTGTTTTTTCTTTTTGTCATAATTGAGACTTTGAAGGAATATTTTATTTTTTACTAATGATAAATCATCCTGGTTCAGATCTAGAATACCTAAATTGTGAGCATCACTAAAAAACAACTTATTTTTATCTAGAGTAATGTTTGTTACCTGCAAAGGTTTTGATTCCGAACAAGCTGTGAGAAAAGAGCATATTAGAAATATGGTTATCAAGTTACGCCATTGGTATTTCATCAGATCCCCCCTTTTTGCACTAAAGTACCCGTTAGTTTAAGCACATTTGACACTAAATTGTTCCTAAAGTTAACCGATAGTCCTTAATTTGACTGGACTTGGGATTATGAAATTAGCTCAATTGTAGTTATTTTATAAATGTATTGCGCATCCATTCATAAAATTTTTCCTTCTCTTCAAATTGTGGATAATGAGCTGATTTCTCAAAGGCTATAAATTCTTTTTTATCGGCTTCAATCATATCAAAATATTTTTTTGCTGCACTAGAGGAAGTCATATAGTCATATTTACCCATTACAAAATAACATGGCAATTTAAGTTTTGTTACTAAAGTAGGCAATGGATTTTTTAATACTTCTTTTAACAAAATCTGTTGAGAATAAGCTAACCCATAGTTATAACGGATTACATCTAATAAGTTATATTCACTACTGAATAACATATCTATGTTATTGCCATCGGGGTTATCAATAAGTCTTGAACTCCCACCATATTTCATAACATAATTTCGTGGGATAAATGTATCACCATTTTTGATTTTTTCAGTTAACCCTTGTAAAGATAAAACATCATCTTTATTGCCAGCATTTTGAGCTTGATTAATAGAGTAGTTCAAACTGTCAATCTCGCTTTCTACTGTATCACTCATTTGTCCAATACCAATATATGCTTCATATTTTTCAGGTGCTTTATAGGCAGCTTGCGTTGCAATATATGTACCATAAGAATGACCAATTAGTATTACCTTTTCTTTGCCAAGACGTTTTGATATATAATCCGTCATAGCCAGTAAGTCCTTCACTAATAAGTCTGATGAAAGATTAGAATAGTCCTCAAAAAAATGATACGATTTTCCACTAGCTCTTTGATCATAATTAACAACCGTAAAACTATTTTCTAATAAGTTTTGGTATTTCTGGGCATATGGTATTTCTGGACATCCAGGTCCTCCATGTACAAAAATAATAACTGGATTATCCTTATCTTTGCCACGTATCATAATTTCATGACTACTTCCATTTATCTCTACTTGTTCTAATGCACTTATACTGTTATGACCTTTTATATGCGAAGTCCATGTAGGGGAAAAAAGTGCAATAGTTAGCAATACTATAATAATTACTCCGATAAATGTTATTAATTTTTTTATATTTTTCATATGACTCCTTTCTGCTTCTCGTATGAAAAATTGGCTTAGTGAACCATCAGTGTTATCTGTTCTTGCAATCTGTTTTTTCTAAGTAAGGAAAGCCCTGTAAGAGAAGCCCCAAATGTAATCATCATTCCAACAGCAAGGATTCCCAAGGACACAATATTGTTAGGAATCAGCCTAGCACAAACAGATAAGAGTGCCCCGATAGTTCCTAACTAGATTAAACCAATCACATTAGTCCAACCTGTTTTTTATTCATGACACATCCACTCTTCTTTTTTACCTAATTATACCATTTAAGAAAAGTGGAATGTCAGTTGATTTCGAATATAATGATTTATAAAAACATATTCCGTATTTTAACCAATTTCCTATACTCCATATGTATAAAAGCTTGCATAAACTAACGGCAAGCTTATGAATTAATGATTAGCCCGCGGTAAACTTATACTTTCATTTTTCATAGGAAGTCATGGAAAATTGTTTAAAAACAAAAGGTTTCCGGCAGCTTTATGCTTAAAAAGTAAGCCGTTTTTTACTTACTATTTTATAGAGGTCACAATACCATTATGGGAAAGGATACAAGTTAATCGTTTCTTTGTATGTTAAGGAAGGATTTTCTGAATAGATGTTTGCTCAATTAGGAGATGTTATATTTATCCTTTTTATTCCTAATAGGTTATTTATTGATGTTTTTAACAAATATTAGGTAAATTCCTTTTTTGTTACATGTTAATATAAGTAAAAGGGGTGGATTATAACATGAATAATAAATGTAAAAATTGTGGTTCTACCAATTTAAAAGAAGGAAAAGTTGGATTTGGATACCATGCATATGTTTGTGAAAATATATCTAGTACCATTTTTAAAAGCGGAGTTCGTTCTAAGTTATTAACTACATTTTGTTTAGAATGTGGAGAAGTTCAATCTTTTAAAGTTGAAGAACCACAATTATTTAAAAAATAAATTCAATGTTTAAAACAAATCAAAATAAAACCTCTTTTTATAGCAAAATGAAAAATGGGGGATTGGATATGAGTGAATGTATTGGGAATGAACGGGGAAAAAGACTAGATATAGGTGGTATTGAATTATACTATGAATTGTTAGGGGAACATAATGAAGATCCAACTCTAGTTTTTGATTCTGGGTATGGAGCTACTTTAGAAAGCTGGAATCCGATTAGAGATGAGGTTTCAAAGTTCTCAAAACTATTTATTTATGATAGAGCTGGTGTTGGAAAAAGTGGAATGGATGACAGACCTCGTCATAGTCAACAAAGTGTTGAGAATTTACGTGTATTACTAAAAAAAGCAGGTGTAAAACCTCCATATGTATTAGTAGGACACTCATTTGGAGGGTTAAACATAAGATTATTTGCAAGTACATATCCAGAGGAAGTTGCAGGAGTAATCCTCTTAGACTCAACTCACGAGGATCAAAATAAAATATTGCCTTATTTATTTACAAAAGAAGTTCAGGAAGCGTATTTTAATCAATTTACTTTAGAAGGTTCTCTTCATGAGGTTGAAGAAAGTTTAGAACAAGTTCGTACTTCTAAATCTTTTGGGAACATTCCACTTATTGTTGTAACGGGTGGTTTGCAGCCTTTTCATACAGTGGAATCTATGGCTGCTTGGATGAGATTCCAAAGAGAGCTTGCTAACTTATCAACTAATAACAAACATATTGTTGTTGAAGATGCTGGGCATGTCATACATGCTGATCAACCACAAGTTGTTGTTGGTGTAATAAGAGATATGTTAAGTATGGTAAAGGATAACAATAAATATTCAGTTCTTTAATAACTTGTTATAACTCTTATTCATGCTGCTGAAAGATTATTACATGCATGAATAAGAGTTTGTACCTCCTTATACTTGATAGGTGGCTTATATAATAGCGAAATATCGAATATTACAGGAAGTACTGTTCATTTACATAATCAGCGTTATTGGTATTAACAAACTTCATTTAGCCCTAAAGGAAGTATAACTTTGCATAAAATGCAGGTTTATGCTTCCTTTTTTGTTGTGCAAGGATATGCTTCCTTAAAGTTTTGGAAATGAATCATTATCAGCTAATGTAAAGTGACATCATTTATTATAAATATAAACAACAAAAAAATTTAAAAGAGGTACTTGAACCTAACACTATGTCAGGTTGTATAGTAATGTTGCCGGCTAAAATAATTCGTACGAAATGAGGGGTTGATTCTGAATAAAAACACTTGGAAAATTGGAGAGTTAGCCAAGCAAACCAGGCTTACGGTACGGATGCTCCATTATTATGACAAAATTGGGTTGTTTTCTCCTTCGCATTCTTCTGATAAGGGACATAGAATCTACACTGAAACGGATATTGCCAAGCTGCAACAAATTATGTCACTTAAGCAGTTAGGTTTTGCTTTAGGTGAAATTAAAGAGATGATGGAAAATCCAAATTTGAATCCGGCCGAAGTTATAAAAGTACAACTAGAAAGTGTAAAAGAGTCGATTCGGATACAAGATCAATTGTGCAGTCGGTTGGAAAGAATATACGAGCTGCTTAACAGTCAACAAGAAGTGAGCGCAGAACAATTTATAAATTTAATTGAGGTGATTCATATGAGTAAAGATAAATATTTTACCCAAGAACAACAGGAAAAGATATTCAAACAGATGGGATTAGAGAAAAGAAAGCAATATGTAAGTGAATGGTCTGAAATAACTGCAAAGATACGCGCGGAATATGAGAAAGGGACACCACCTGAAAACCTAGATGTAACACAATTGGCAAAGCGATGGAATGAATACCTCAATAAGTTGACTTTTAAGGATCCTGAGATATCTAAAGCAGCTGAACGTTATTATAGAGAGAATCCTGAAATAGGAGAGAAATTTGGGATAGATAGCCAGCTTTCTGACTACATCAAGAAGGCTATATCACACAGTTAAATTCATCTTTATCCCGCTATTCGTGGGCAGTAAGACCCCCACCTCAAGGTTCAGAGGGAGGGGGTTATTCACGTAGTTGTTAATTTAGCATAGATGATAAAGAACAGGGTTAATTCTCCCATTATGACAATGTTCGGAACCATTACTATTAAATCAATAATAAAAAAGATGGCTAAAATACCTAAAAATAGCCCTAAGTGATAATATTTCAAACGATGTTTTTCATATCTGTATTGATGAAAAACAATAGAAGTTGCAATGAAATAGAGTAATACAGAACCGAATACAAAATACAAGATAAACAAATAACGAACCTCTTGTAAAAACAGCAACTTAATAGATGCAGCAATCATGCTTAAAGACATTAAAATAAACAAATGACCGTAAATAATGATTTGGCCGGTTGTTTGGATTGATTTATCCACTTTCTTCTCTACATTATCAAAATACTGCCACCACATAGAAATAATAAGAATAAATGAAATAAACGAAAATGAGATTGAATGCCAATCCCCTTTTTGCGGCTGCAGCACAGAAATGGTGCTGACGACCGATTCTCCAAAAAGGATTAATGTTAATAAAGCAAACCGTTCTAATAAATGAGTTGTATTTGGCGGAGCTTTCACCAAATACTTGCGTCCGAAAATAGGTACAATAATATCCACAATAATTCCTGCATATAACAAGGCGTATCGAATCCATGAATCAAAAAAGAGGGAAAAAAATGAGATTATGATTCCAAGCCAAAACCCTCTTCCTAAAAAGCGAGCCACCTTTTTTCGATTACCTTCTTCTAACTTTTGAACAACAAGATATTGGATAGCTGTTAGTGCTCTTAATCCAATATAACCAATCAGAAAGGAGAGATAGTATTGATCAAAATCTACCGATAAGCTGGATGTCATAATAAGAACAAACAACATTTGAAGAATCATAAACATACGTTGATGTAAAAAATCTTGGCCATACCGGTTTGTAAACATTGTTTGTCCAGTCCAAGACCACCATATCGGAATAAACATGAGAGCGAACTTTAATAAATATTCTGGGTGAATATATCCCTTTTCAACATGAACGAGAACTTGAGTGGTAGTTGCAACTGCTGCTACAAATAGCAGGTCATAAAAAAGTTCTAACCATGTAACTTTTTTTCTTCCATTTTTAGCACTCCTTTCCATGTTTGATAGAGTATAGTATCATGAAAGGTAACTTTGAACAAGGAGGGGAATTGAAATGACTAAAACGATTGGCCTTATGTGCGGCAGTTTAAGAAAAAATTCTTATAATCGAATCATAGCTCAATCATTGACAGATATGAGTGATTCTGTTCAGTTTCGTTGGATCGAGATAAAAGAGCTTCCTCTATTTAACGAAGATTTAGAAGTAGGCGGAGATCCAGAAGCAGTAACATCATTTAAGTCATCTATTCAAGAAGTTGACGGTATTATTATCGTTAGTCCAGAATACAATTCTGGCATTCCGGGTGCGTTAAAAAATGCATTGGACTGGGCGTCAAGACCTTCGAAATCCTCTGTTCTTAGTAGAAAACCAGTTGGCTTAATCGGAGCAACTCCCGGCGGATTAGGTACCGCCTTTGCTCAAATGCAAATCAGACAAATACTAGAAGCCATGCAAGTTCATGTTCTTCCATTTCAAAAAATGCTGATTTCGCAAGTACATGAAAAAATCGATTCCGATCAAAAAGTGCTTACTGACGAAAAAACAAAACAATATCTTCAGCGTTATTTACAACAATTTATTCATTGGATTGATCACACTCCTGTTCTAGATTAACAAAAGGGGCAAAATTTTAATGCCCCTATTCTCCTTCTTCATGGAACGCGAGGAACAGAATACAATTTATCTCGCTATTCGCGAGCGGTAATATTGATAGTATGATTTCGAACGATTCTTGGCTGTTAAGAGTATGAAGAAATGTATTAGGCCATGGGATGGCTCGTTTTTTTTGCCGCATTGCTGAAGGGGTTTTTGATGAAGAAAATCTGATTTTTCGCACGAAAGAATTGAATTAATTTTTAATGGAAATGTATCAGGAATCGATGATTTTTGTTATTTCTTTTTTAATACACTTAAATATGCATCCCATGGGCCAACGTCTTCTCTGTACCTTTCAGACATAACACGAACGATTTGAGAAATATGCGTTAAATCATGAACAACCCATGTTGAAATTAATTCTCTTACCTTCACTACACCAAATGCAGGATGGTATCCCGTCAATTCAAGTTGTAGTTCAGAATCAATAAGTGATGTAAGTTTGTTTATGTTGTATTTTCTAATGGTTTTAAACTCAAATAATTTTTCTTCAATAGATCCTTGAGATTTATTGTTTAAGTGGGAAAAACGATCAAAATGAGGAAAAGGTTTACTTTCACCTTCCTGGAGAATAAACTCTAGTCTCGGTATCCAATTGTTTTTCTCTCCCTCAATGAGGTGTTCAATCACTTCAGAGACATTCCATGTTTCTTTTCCTTCATTGCAGTGCAACCATCCATCAGATAAACCAGATAAAAAATACTCCAATGTTTGTGGTGTGCGATCAAGAACCTCAACAGCTTCATTTACATTAAAGTTCACATAATTTCCTCCTCTCGCTCATGATACAAAAGTATATTCCAAAAATTACCTTCATAAAATCCTTTAAAAAAGTTGTAAATCATTTATATTATTATACATTAGTTTTTGGTGAACATTTATTATAACAATTACTTTCATTTCTTTTTTGATATGGATAGAAAAAGAATAATGAAGTTGTAACTCAAATAATCCTACTAGGGATAGCATCAACAACACGAAATAGCTCTGTTACATGTAATACAGCTAAAAAGGCACCTCAAAAAAGAGGTGCCTTTGACGAAAAACTTCTTATTGTCTTGTGATACCGCGATTACGAGCGGCACGTGATTGTAGTAACCTCCATCCTGTTAAACAGGCACAAACTAAACAGATGGAAGCTGAACCGATAAAAACAATATGCATCCCTTCAAGAAAAATATCTGGACGATTAGGGATGAGCCCTGTAACTCGGTATCCAGCTTTTGCGCTCATGACACTGAACAAGGTAGTAGTGGCAACGGAAATCCCCACTACCATTCCGATATTTCGAACAAGTGAGTTGACACTTCCTACTACACCGAGCATAGATCTTGGTGCGGTTGACATGACCAATGAATTATTAGGTGATTGGAAAAGCCCGCTTCCAAGTCCAAGCATGGCGACAAGAACTCCTACCAGGGTAATCGAACTTCCGTCATGAAGTGTAGCTAGTCCAAATTGTGCTAGGACCATCACGAGTAAACCAATAAAGGTTAGTAATTCCTGCCCAATTTTATCTGATAATGCTCCGCTTATTGGTGCAACGATTGACATGGTAATCGGGAACAGCATGAGCAAAAATCCAGCACTTAGCGGTGATAGGCCTAAAATACTTTGCGTATAAAATGGAGCGATAATATTAAAACAAAAATTTGCTACGAACACGAGAAAACCAACCAAAATACTTAACGAAAATAAAGAGTTTTTAAATAATGAAAGATGCAGCATAGGCTCAGATACTTTGGATTCCACCCATAAAAATATGATAAAGCTAATGAGCCCTACGGCAAAAGTGGTAATAATCCGGATATCAGTGTAACCAATTTGTTGTCCTAACAAAAGCCCTGAAAAAAATGAAACAACAAAAATTGAGAACAATAAACTTCCTGCAATGTCGAGTTTTACATGTGAAAAGTTAAGATCATTCGGGAAAATTATCCATCCAAAAATAATAGCAATCAGCCCAATGGGAACATTAACCCAGAAAATATAGTTCCAACCAAAAGTAGAAACTAGTAGTCCTCCAAGACTCGGTCCTGCAATAGCTCCGAGAGAAACAAACGTCCCGACAAGACCAAGAGCTTTTCCGCGCTCATTAGCAGGGAAAATATCAGTAACAATTCCTTGGCTGTTGGCCATGGTCATGGAAGCACCAAGGGCCTGAACAATTCGAAAAAGAACAAGCCATGACAAGGAAATGCTAAATCCACATAAAAGAGAACCGATTACAAAAATGACTGTTCCAATTTTAAATATTTTAATTTTACCAAACATATCTCCTAATTTGCCAAAGAACAAAATAAGCGTACAAATAGCAATTAAATAGCTGCTAACCACCCATTCCGCTTTGGCAATCGACAATTGAAAGTATTTAGAAATATCCGGAAGAGCAATATTCACAATACTTGAATCAAGCGTGGCCATAAAAACAAACAAATTGAGAATGACCAAAATAGTCCAGCGTTTTTGCTGAACATGGGGATCTTCTTGGAAAGTTTTTGTTTGAGAGTTCAAGGGTAACACCTCATTAAATAGTAATAGTTGCGCAACTATTACTGGTTAAAATTTTTTAAAGAATGCTAAAAAGGAACCATGAATATGGATAGGAAACCGATTGGCAAGGAAACATAGCTTACAACCATTTTAATAAAATTTGTTAAAGACTTTTGAATAGAACAACCTCTCATTCAGTGATATAGAATGATTACTATATGGGATCCCGCCAACATTTCGTTGTTATCTTAACTAGAATTAGATTTTCTCAACATAACTTCTGTTACCTATATGATAAAATAAATTATACAGTTCCCTTTAAGCTGTTTTTTCAATAACCAAGTACGCGATGGAAAACTCTCTGATATGAGAGTTTATTTTTTTGCTTATTAATAATAACTCCATATATATTTTTTCTATGTCAGTACATCAATATACGCTCGAAAAAGTGTGGTGCTATATGTTTAGCTGTTAATTTGTCCATTATAATGTATTAGTGGAAATTATAGGATTCTTTTTATTTGTAGAAAATTTATGCTTTTGAAAATTGCACCACTTAAAAAAGCGTACAACTCATATTTTGTTAATTATGTATAGTAATTAATAAATTGGAATCTTTTGTGTAGTAAAGCGGTTTTGCTATAATGTATTAGCATAATTTATATATATAGAGGGGTGCTAGATGAAATGCAAAGATCTAAAATCGATTATCATATCGCTAATATTTTACAGTGGATATTAAATATAGCTCTTATTATATTATCCCTTGTTCTATCTATCTTTTTAATCAATGAAACATTCACATTTATACAATACGTGTTTTCATCAAAAAAATACACACCGTATAAACTAGTTGAAAGCATTATTGTTTACTTTTTATATTTTGAGTTTATTGCATTGATTATTAAATATTTCAAATCGAATTATCACTTTCCGCTGCGTTATTTTATCTACATAGGAATTACGGCCCTAATTCGATTAATTATTGTTTCTCATGAAGAACCATTTGAAACATTATTGTATGCAGGCTCTATTCTCATTTTAGTTGTGGCTTTATATCTCTCTAAATAAGGGATTTGAAGAAAGATTAATTTATCCCGCTATTCGCGGGCAGTAAGATCCTCATCTCAAGATTCAGAGAGAATCGAGATGGGGGTCTTTTCGTTAGGTGTGATAACATTAAATAAAGCGAAGAGTCCTATTATAAATAGGACTCTTCGCTTTACGTATAGTTGGTTGGTTTTTCTAGAAACCGAATCCGCCTCCAAAACAGCTACATCCAATTATAATTAACAGAATGAATAACACAATTAATAAGGCGAACCCGCCACCGAAACCACCACAACCAGCAAAACCCATATGAACTCCTCCTTCATGAATAAGGGGATAAAACAGTGGGAACATACTTGCTTACGGCAGATTCAAATTCAGTATATGTTATAAGCATATGTACAGTGCAAGTCCTCAAGGTGAAGTTATTTTTCTTTTCGGTTATTGCTGAAGTTCTTTCGAAGCAAGCTGATATCCCCTATTGCGTGAATAATCAATAGGAGGAAAGACTTTCATAATTTCTATCTTGAACTAAGCGGCTGGATCGAACTAAGAACCCGGTGACAATTCAGATTCCTGAATTTGAGTTTGGTAATGTTTTCCTTGTTTAAATGGTAGCTCAACACGTATGAAAAATATCCTATTTTAGGGAATGCTAATACAAGCTTTGTTAGCAACTATCTGGGTTCCATATATAATTTACAAATTAGAGAAAAACAGGAGGAAGGTAACATGCATGAAATCTTTATGTCAACTTTAGCAGGATTAATTGTAGGAGTAATATTTACTTTATTAAAACTTCCGATTCCTGCACCCCCAGTTTTCTCAGCAATTATGGGAATCATTGGTGTATGGGGCGGGATGAAGTTAGTTCAATTATTTTGGGGTTAGCATAAAAGGAAGCGGGTTTATGCTTCCTTTTTTTGTTATGTCCGGGTAGGGTTGTCAATAAAAGAAGACTATGGCAGTATATAAAAGTATATATAGCGAGTGGAGGAAATAAACTTATGTCAACTTTACCAAATTGCCCAAAATGTAATTCAGAATACACTTACGAAGATGGAGTCCTTTTTGTTTGTCCAGAATGTGCGCATGAGTGGAGTTCAGAAACGGAAAGTAATGAAGATGAAAAAGTTATTAAAGATGCAAACGGAAATGTGTTAAACGATGGTGATTCTGTAACAGTAATCAAAGACCTTAAAGTAAAAGGAACTTCACTAGTCGTAAAGATCGGTACAAAAGTAAAAAATATTCGTTTAGTTGATGGCGACCATGACATTGATTGCAAAATTGATGGTTTTGGACCTATGAAATTAAAATCAGAATTTGTTAAAAAGGCATAAATAAAGTATTTTTAGAAATTAAAAAGGATTACCTTGTATGTTTATAAGAGGTAATCCTTTTTAATCTGTTTTCTTTTTTATCATGTTGTTGAAATGAATGAATATCGAAGAATAAAAGTTTGTAAACATCGCAGTGTCTAACTCCTTTAAGCGGTTGTTAAAAATAAGTGCTATTACATGAAAACTTGCTGAACGACTTTTATAAAAGCAGCAATACTAGATAATAACACAAAGCCGCCTAAACAAGAACCAGTAACAATTTGGGTGAATAATAAATCTTTATTTTCGTTCATAAGAATCCGCTCCTTTATCATATTCTCTAGGTTTAATGTTAGCTTACATGAATTTAAGAAGCGGAAACATCGAATTGCCTAACAAAAATCTTACATTATTGTAAGAATTCTTGCATTTAGAAAAAGCGCTATTTTATTGAGAGAATAACTTTTTTGTTCAATAGCTTGATGGTCAAATAAAAACGTACTTGTAAGAAATTCAACGTTCTTGATTCATCATATAATGTAATTGTACTGGAATGCATCGTCTAGATGGAGGAGGTCAAATATATGAAATCAAAGGCCGTTTTATGGATTTTAGCGGCTGTTATGGTCTTCACGTTTGGTTTGTTAGTTAGATATATACATACAGGAGTCATCACAAATGATCACATTTTAGGATCCCTAGGGTATACTATAGCTTTTAGTCTTGCTTATTTTATCGGTTTCAAATTAAAGAAAAAGTAAAAAACTATAATTCCTTCAAAAACAAAATAAACTTCTCCAAACTTTGTGACCTTCGTTTGCCGCGTTTAATAATAAAATTGATCTTAATTTTGTCTGGTAGTTTCTCGTGATGAATAGTCTTCATTTCTGCAACATCTGCTGGTAGGATGCTTATACCAAGTCCTGCATGAACAGCTTGGAGAATGGATTCAAGGGAATCAAATTCTATAATATTTGGTTGTTTCCAATTCTGTTTCTCTGCAAAATCTAACAGTTTATTTCTATATATACAGCTGGGATCACTATTGATAAGTAGCGTTGGATGTTGGTGCTGTTCAATTGGAGAAGTGAGTATAATGTTTTCGCAATAACTGTAAACATTTTCGAACTGTGAATCGTTATATGTACCGTTTATAAAAATTCCATCAACCTCTCCGTAAGAAAGCATTTCTTGTAATTTTAGCTTACTGTTTGTTTTTATTTTTAAATCAATGTTTGTATTTGCCCGCAAAAAAGAAGAGAAGAGCCACGGAACTTTCACGGCAGAAATTGTTTGGGGTGCTCCGATGATTAAAGATTCCCTCCACTTTTTTGGGTTTATTTTTGTTTTTGCTTCATCCATTAACAGCATAATTTGATTTGTATAATCTAATAAAACTTTTCCGTCTTCAGTTAATGTTACTCCTCTGTTATTACGTATGAATAATTGAACGCCTAGTTCCTCTTCTAAACTTTTTATGCGCTGGCTTATATTTGGCTGCACATATCCGAGTTTTTCAGCAGTTCTAGATATAGATTGCAATTCGGCAACGTGTTTAAAAATCCATAAATCGTGACTTTCCAAAAATATATCCCTCCACTGATATCATTTTAAATGATATCACCTTCATTATTCCGTATTATACCTTTCGTATGAGCGAAGATACAATTATAACAAATAGGAAAAGAAGAGGAGAAGGAGCAATGGAGATAAAAGATAAGGTGGTTATTATAACAGGCGGCGGTACTGGTATCGGAAAGGCTACGGCTTTGAAATTGGCAGGTGCAGGAGCGAAGGTTGTAATTAATTACAGCCGTTCGGAAAAAGAAGCAGTAGAAACAAGGGATGAAATTGTACAACGCGGAGGTACAGCGCTCGTTTTGAAAGCTAATGTAGCGGTAGAAAAAGAAGTTGAGGACATGGTACTGCAAACTGTGAAATCTTTTGGGACAGTAGATTGTTTAGTGAATAATGCAAGTATAACAGCGCAAATATCGATGGATGATTTACAGTCTGTAACGGATGAAGTGTGGAATTCTCTTTTTAACGTAAATGTGAAAGGGATGTTTCATTGTGTAAAGGCTGTTGTTCCTTATATGAAGAAACAAGGATGGGGTGCTATCGTGAACGTAGGCAGTGTTGCCGGAATAACGGGACTAGGTTCATCTGTACCTTATGCAGCAACAAAAGGAGCTATTCACACGATGACGAAATCGTTAGCAATTGCACTTGCACCTGAGATTAGGATAAATAGTATCGCTCCTGGTGCAGTTCATACGAGATGGTGGGCTGACAATGAAGAGAAGATGCATCAACTTGCGGGAAACATACCCCTGAAAAGAATTTCAACACCTGATGAGATTGCAGAGGCAATCCTGTTTCAATTGACTCAAGAGTCTATTACAGGACAGATATTTACAATTGATAACGGACAGACGCTTTGAAGTTGTAGTTTATAATGAAAAACATCCTCTTACTTTATGTATAAGAGGATGTTTTTCATTATAGATGTTCCTAACATTCACGTTACAAAGCGGAACAGTGAAATTCGTATGTGTATTTTCAATTTTGTTGTTTCAGTTTCTCGTTTAAAATATTGTCCTCTAAGACAGCAAATTTATCACCATATACTTTCGTAATATGTCTTTCTCCCCATGTGCATAGAGAGTCTAAAATACCTTGTAAGCTCCATCCATATTCGCTTAGTTCATATTCCACCTTTGGCGGCACTTGATTGTAAACGATGCGATTGATGACGCCATCTTCTTCTAACTCACGTAATTGCTGCGTTAACATTTTCTGTGTAATGTTTGGCATAAGACGTTTCAATTCACTTGTGCGTTTTTTACCATGAGTAAGATGACAAAGAATCACACATTTCCACTTTCCTCCTATTACTTCGAGTGTTGCTTCTACGGAAATATTGTACTTTTTTTTCTCCATGTTCTGCCTCCTAATTAATAGGTACTTTTTAGTACCTATATAACCTCTTAGTACCTATATTACTTAAAAGTACGTACTTTTCTTTATTTCTCCTATATCCCATAATAACATTTGTCAGCGGATTCTTACCATATGGTTTTTATATAGTTTGTTTAGAAGCGCTAGAACGATACAACAAGAAGATGAGGAGGAGGAAGAATGAATTTAGATAAAAAACGAAGTACATTGGCACTATTGGCATTAGCTGTAAGTGCTTTTGCAATCGGAACAACAGAATTTATTAGTGTAGGGTTACTACCACTGATTGCTCAAGATTTAAACATTACTGTTACAACAGCTGGATTAACTGTTTCTTTATATGCTTTAGGGGTGACATTTGGAGCGCCTATCTTAACTTCTTTAACATCCGGTATGTCACGTAAATTCTTATTACTTTGGATTATGATTGTGTTTATTGTTGGAAATAGTATTGCCGCGAGTGCAACAAGTATCAGTTTGTTGTTAGTTGCTCGTGTTGTCTCTGCGTTTTCACATGGTTTATTTATGTCTATAGGCTCTACGATTGCTGCTGATTTAGTTCCAGAAAATCGCCGAGCAAGCGCCATCGCGATGATGTTCACAGGGCTCACAGTAGCAACTGTTACAGGTGTTCCGATTGGTACATTTGTTGGACAACAATTTGGCTGGAGAGCTTCTTTTGTAGCGATCGTTGTAGTAGGTATCATTGCTTTCGTTGCAAACAGTATTCTTGTTCCATCTAATTTGCGAAAAGGTAATCGAATAACGTTTCGTGATCAAATTACTTTGATTACAAACGGTCGGTTACTTCTTTTGTTCATTATTACAGCTTTAGGTTATGGAGGTACATTCGTTGTCTTTACGTATTTATCTCCATTACTACAAGAGATAACTGGATTTAAGGCAGGAGCTGTTACTATTATTTTACTCGTTTATGGGGTAGCAATTGCGATCGGTAACGTCATTGGCGGTAAAGCAGCGAACCGGAATCCGATTCATGCGTTATTCTATATGTTTATTGCACAAGCGGCTGTGCTCTTTATTTTAACGTTCACAGCTCCGTTTAAGATAGCTGGTCTTATTACAATCATCTTAATGGGATTATTAGCGTTTATGAATGTACCAGGATTACAAGTATATGTCGTGATGTTAGCTGAACGTTTTGTGCCGAGTGCAGTAGATGTGGCATCTGCAATTAATATTGCTGCATTTAATGCTGGAATTGCTATTGGTTCTTATTTAGGTGGTGTAATTACAGATTCGATTGGGCTCATTTATACGCCTTGGATTGGAGCATTAATGGTTTTAGGAGCTGTGATTTTAACAGGGTGGAGCAAAACGCTGGAACAAAACGATCAAAAACGTGCAGCATAGAAAATTTTCTTTCATAATTAGGAGGCTTATTTATAATGATGAAACATTTACAAGATAAAACAACTTTGCATAACGGTGTACAAATGCCTTGGTTTGGCATTGGAGTATTTAAAGTAGAAGAAGGTCCTGAGTTAGTGAATGCTGTAAAAACAGCGATTACACATGGCTACCGCAGTATTGATACAGCAGCGATTTATGGAAATGAAGAAGGAGTTGGACAAGGGATTCGTGAAGGAATACAACAAGCGAATATTTCTAGAGAAGATATATTCGTGACATCAAAAGTTTGGAATGCAGATTTAGGATATGAGTCCACAATTGCTGCTTATGAGACAAGTTTAGATAAACTTGGACTAGAGTATTTAGATTTATACTTGATTCATTGGCCTGTGGAAGGGAAATATAAAGAGGCGTGGAGAGCATTAGAGACCCTTTATAAGGAAGGACGAGTAAAAGCGATTGGAGTAAGTAATTTTCAAATCCATCATCTTGAAGACTTAATGAAAGATGCAGAGATTAAACCAATGGTGAACCAAGTAGAATACCATCCGCGCTTAACGCAAAAAGAGCTGCAAGCATTTTGTCAGGAACATAACATTCAGTTAGAGGCCTGGTCTCCGTTAATGCAAGGGCAATTACTAAATCATGAAGTACTTCAAGAAATTGCTAACAACTATAACAAGTCTGTTGCACAAGTCATTTTACGCTGGGATTTACAAAATGGTGTTATTACCATCCCGAAATCTACAAAAGAACATCGAATTGTTGAAAATGCAGATGTATTTGACTTTGAGTTAAAGGAAGAAGATATGAAACGCATTGATGATTTGAATGAGGATCATCGTGTTGGTCCAGATCCTGATAATTTTGATTTTTAATGTAATGAACTATTAGGAGTTATCTGTGTCACTTTTGCTCATGTTAAGCATCTAAGGGGATATATGAAGAACCCGCACTTCAAGATCGCAAAGAGATAAGTGCGGGGGGGTTCATAATATGATAATTGAGTTATTGTCTAGTTCTCATTTACATCATCAGCTATAATATGGTTTAGAAAGGATGATTTCTATGGAACAGCGCTCGCTCGTCCTGCTTGGTTTGCTTATGAGCCAAAGTCAGCATGGATATCAAATTAATGAATTTATTGAAAGAAATTTAAGTACAGTTACAGATATGAAAAAGCCTACTGCTTATGCGACTTTAGATAAACTTCATAAAAAGGGATACATTGATGTTCAATTGGAGCAAGAAGGAAACAGACCATCGCGCAAGGTGTATTCTATTAATGAAAATGGTAAGCAATATTTTTACAAATTGTTATTGGACAACTTATCATCAGCCGAGAGTGTTAACTATCAAGGTGATATAGGATTAATGTTTATTGACTTTCTTCCATTAGAAAAATCGTTGCCGGCTCTAGAGGAACGATTAAATAAAAATAAGAAGTTCATTCATATGTTTAAACAAACTCCAGCTCATGAGATGAGGATTGGAGTCAATCTGGCAATAGAACATAAAATAACAATGTTAGAAGCAGAAATTGCATTTCTTGAAAAAACGATTGAAACGCTTAGCTCTAAAATTTAAATGCTCTAAAGGCAATGGAACCGCTGTATAGCAGGTTCTTTTTTGCTATTTATGTGAGTGTTTTTGCTGCATATCCCGTTGCTAAATATGACGATATAATTTATAGTCATGTTTTTATTAGTCACGGTTGACTAATAAGAATGTTGTGTATATAATAACCTTAATTAGTCACACGTGACTAGTTATTTTAAAACTAAAGGGGTGACTTACATTATTTCTCGTACTGTCATGGACAGTCATTCTATTATTCTAGTAGATAAATTGAAAGTAAGCCTTGATATTCAGAGAGTCTATGAAGTCGTCCAACTATCGTAAAAGAAGTAAATTTTAGAAATCAAGTAACCATTATGGTAACGCATGCTTGAATACTGTGACAAAGTCTACCGAATGAAAGACGGTAAACTAGAGTAAGCTAAGTGTTATTTACCAAGAAAGTAGAAACAGAGATCATTCTAGCATTAGGATGAATGAAAAAAGTATATATGTAATGCAGATATTCAATTCGAAGAAGTTTTCAAACATTAAGGAGGTTTTTGAAGATGATCGTTGTTACAAACAGAATTAAAACAAAAGTAGGATTTGCAGAAAAGATGGCTCCAGCATTTACTCGTCCAGGTGCACTGCAAAAAATGGAAGGCTTTGTGAAAGTTGAAGTTTTAATTACACAAAACTTACCTGAGCATGATGAAATCAGTGTAAACACGTATTGGGAAAGCATGGACAGCTTTACGAACTGGAGAAATAGTGATGCTTTTAAAGAATCACATAAAAGACCAGAGTCAGGTTCTCACGAAGCACAGCAAGAATCACCGATTTTAGGTAACCAAATTATTGTTGCAGAAGTTGCAGGTGTAATGGAGGCAATTTCTGAGTAAATATGTTTTTTTATAGGAATGGATGTATCCGTTCCTATTCTATTATTTAAATGTGTGTCCCAAAACGAAAAAGTAGTATCTTTTTCGTTTTGGGACATTTTCATTTTCTTAAGAAAATCTTAAGAAACCTCCTCGCTATTTGTTAAGAAACAATATTTATACTTAGAGTCATCTTACACAATAGTGATTAAGCGAGGAGATATTTTATGCAATTCATTACATTCTTAACTGAGTTTATTAAGCACCCGAAAAATACTGGGGCGATTGCTCCGAGCTCGAAAATATTAGCAAAAAAAATGGTGGATGCTATCAATTTTGAAGAAGCGAAATATATTGTGGAATTAGGACCTGGAACAGGATCTTTTACAAAAGAAATAATGAAGAGAAAAAAGAAACATACTACATTGATTCTTATTGAAATTAATGAAGTGTTTTTCAAAGACCTACAGAAACAGTTTGAGAATGATCCAAGCGTTTTTGTTGTACATGGATCAGCTGAAAATATTCAAACGTACATCAAAGAGTTAAATATAGATAAAATTGACTATGTATTATCTGGATTACCGTTTACTTCATTACCGGCTGAAGTGTCGTCCAGTATTTTAAGTAGTGTTATGGAAGCATTACAAGGAAATGGTGAATTCATCACATTTCAATATTCGCTCGTGAAGAAAGCATTTATCCAGAAGTTCTTTCCAGCGATATCACTTAAAAAGGTGTGGTTCAATTTCCCGCCAGCGTATGTGTTTTGTTGTGGAAAAGAACAAGGGAGGACTGTAGCGAATGGGATTACATGAATTGTTATTATACATTCAACATTACGGTTACGGTGCTTTGTTTTTTTGTTTATGGTTAGGGATTATTGGGATGCCAATTCCTGATGAAATGGTTGTGATGAGCGGTGGATTTGTTTCATCGATGGGTATATTAAAACCAATTCCAGCTTTTATGCTAACATATTTGGGTGTTGTGTCAGGGCTATCTTTAGGATATATACTTGGGAAAATGTTTGGTTCGAAAATTCTTGATAGGATTATGAAAAAGAAGAAGATGAAGTATCTTTTAAAATCACAAGAACTACTGAATAGATACGGACGTTATGCATTGGTAACAAGCTATTTCATACCAGTAGTGAGACATATTGTTCCTTATTTAGTTGGAATCAATAATATGCCATTTAAAACGTATGCCAAGTACTCGTATGTTACAGGATTTGTTTGGACATTGTTATACTTTATAATTGGATTTATCTTTGGAGGAAACATAGAGCGTATTGTAGAACTCACAACTAAGTATGGCGTGTTTTTTGGAGTAGTTATTGCGATTGCATTTGGTACTTCTTATTTATATAGACAGCGAAAAGAACAGATAGTTGTAGGTAAAGAATCGAAGGGATCTAAAGATTTGATAGGCTGAAAATGTTGGAGGGGCTATTGTGGGCAAAGAAACAATACTTGTCGTAGATGATGAAAAAGAAATTAGGGACCTCATTACCATTTACTTAAAAAATGAAGGGTATGAAGTATTACAGGCCGGGGATGGTGCAGAGGGATTAGAGTTAGTAAAGAAACATGAAGTGCATTTAGTCGTATTAGATATTATGATGCCGAAAGTAGATGGTATTCATATGTGTATGAAAGTGCGGGAAATAGCTGAGATGCCGATTATTATGTTATCTGCAAAAACACAAGACATGGACAAGATTTTAGGATTAACAACTGGTGCAGATGATTATGTAACAAAGCCTTTTAATCCATTAGAATTAATTGCACGAATTAAATCGCAGCTTCGCAGATATATGAAAATGAGCGGAGGCTTTATACAAAACGAAAATGAAATTGAAATCGGTGATATGAAAATGAATGTTGCAACACATGAGGTGATTGTTGCAGAGGAAGAAGTGAAATTGACACCGAGGGAATTTTCGATTTTAGAGTTACTTGCCAGAAATCGCGGGATGGTATTTAGTGCGGATCAAATTTATGAGCGAATATGGAATGAACAGTCCTTTCAATCTGATAATACTGTGATGGTACATATTCGAAAAATACGTGAGAAGACGGAAGAAAATCCAAGGAAACCTCGTTATATAAAAACGGTGTGGGGAGTGGGTTATAAGATTGAGAAAGATATTTAAACCATTTTATTATATGAATAAAAAAATAATAGAGTTAACAAACAAAGTTTTAAATCATCACATTCGCCGAAGTATTAGAATTCAATTAATTACTACGTTTATTTTTTGCGCATTGTTAGGTTTTTTTGTAACAAGATTATCAGCTCCATTTTTTGAAAAAGCAAATCAACATGCAGTAATTGATTATCGTAATGGTATGGAGGAAATTAATGAGGAAGCAAAGCGCACAGCAGAGACCATAGCGAGAGAAAATACTGTAGATGCGTTGCAAAGCATGATTGACATGGAAAATCAAAAGGCTGAAAATAGTCAGCATGCTTTAAAAGTACTAGTTACAGATGAAACAGGTAAGGTTTTGTATAAAACAAAACAAGCGCAGGAAGAACAAATCAACCTGCATGATACCATTCGCAATGTGATGTCTTTTGCTATTAATCGTCCAATTGATAATAGTGGTTCAAGAGAAATTGAGGACTTGCATAAGGAATTTATTACTTTTTATCCAGTTACAATTGAAGGTAAGAATTTATATATGTTCGTGAGCGGCATTCCAAGAGGGGATGTTATATATAACACGACAGAAGGGCCTTTTCCATTTCTTATTGGCGTTATCGTATTCATTTTTTCTTTCTTCTATATAACGAAGCGAAAGATGAAACAGATTGAAGCGATGGCGCAAGGGGTGAAAGAAATCGCGAAGGGAAACTTAGCATATCGAATTGAGGAAAAGGGACAAGATGAACTGGCTTTATTAACTGAAAATATTAATCATATGGCAGAAGAGATTAGGATGAATATTGAAAAAGAACGGAAAATTGAAAAGCAAAAAAATGAATTGATTACAAATGTATCACACGATTTGCGAACACCACTTACTTCTATTATGGGATATTTACGTTTACTTAGCGATGCCAAATATGAAAATAAAGAACAATATGATGAGTATGTAAGAATCGCATTTTCAAAGTCAGAGCAGTTAAAGAATTTAATAGAAGATTTATTTGAGTACACAAAGCTAACAAATGAGAAAATCACATTAGAAAAGCAAGAAGTATGTGTAAACGAACTTCTTGATCAATTAATCGAAGAGCTTGTACCACAAGCAGAAGAACATAATCTTTCGTTTGTGAAAGAATTTCCGGAAGAGCGTCTATATGCTGCCTTGGATTCGGAAAAAATTGTCCGTGTGTTTGATAATTTATTGATGAATGCAATTAAATATAGTAAAGATGAGGGAGAAATTACAGTCTCACTTCAAAAGCAACGGCGTAACATTTGCATTTTTGTTGCGAATCATAGTGAAGAATTTACAAAAGAAGAGCTTGAGAACGTATTTGAACGCTTTTATAAAAAAGATCAATCGAGAAGTAGGGTCTCAGAAGGGTCGGGGCTTGGTCTTGCAATCGCGAAAAGTATTGTGGAGATGCAGGGGGGAGAAATTCGGGCAGAATATGAGGATGGGATAGTTCGATTTATTATTGTATTACCAGTTGTAGCGAAAATGTAGTCATTGTTTGTATCAATTGTTTTTGATACAAATATGGAATGCTGTCAAAGCAGGTACTAAATAGAACTATATCGATAGATTTTTTACATTTTATATAAAAAGAAAAAGCGCCTCAACTTGAACTGCACCCCAATTGTTAGACACAGTCTAACAATTGGAGGTGCAGTTTTTTTATGACAAGATACTCTTTAGAAACCAAGTTATCTGCCGTTACCGATTATCTTAACAGCGTAGAATCCTTTAAAGATATAGCTCAAAAACATTGTGTAGATATGACGATGTTAAAAAAATGGGTAGCTAAGTTTAAAAAACATGGATTGGCAGGTCTTCAAAAGACATATACAAATTACTCTGTTGAGTTTAAAATGGACGTACTTAAATTTATAAGCGAGATGGGAGCGTCCATCGCAGAAGCTACTACGGTATTTAATATTCCTACTTCTAGCACTGTGTGGAAGTGGAAACATTTATTTGAAACACAAGGGATTGACGCTCTTCAACCAAAGGAAAAGGGGCGTCCACCTATGAAAAAGAAGCCAGAGAACAATCAACAAGTAGAAGGATCAGAAGAAGCATTAAAAGCGGAAATTGAGAGATTACGTATGGAGAATGCGTATTTAAAAAAGTTACATGCCTTAATTCAAGAAAAGGAAAAGTCACAGAACAAGACAAAGCGCAAATAATTTATGAGTTGAGGCACGAATTTAAAATCATTGACTTAGTAAAAGTCGCTGATATTCCGCGCAGTACCTATTATTACTGGGTGAAACGAATGGATTGCCCAGATAAATATCACGAAGTGAAAGAAATGATCCAACAGATTTTTCATAAGCACCAAGGTCGATATGGCTATCGTCGTATTACATGGACATTACGCAATCAAGGTATCATATTAAATCACAAAACAGTTCGTCGCTTAATGAGCGAAATGAATTTAAAATCTCTTGTCCGTATGAAGAAGTATCGCTCATATCGTGGGAAAGTTGGTAATATTGCACCAAACATACTAAAACGTGATTTTGGAGCAACGAAACCAAATGAGAAATGGGTTACAGATGTGACAGAATTCCACATACATGGTGAGAAGTTGTATTTATCCCCGATACTTGATTTATATAATGGTGAAATTATTGCGTATAACATAGAGAAACGTCCTGTTTACCCATTAGTCTCAAAGATGTTGAATAAGGCTTTTCAACAATTAAAAAATGGTGAATTTCCTATCCTCCACTCGGATCAAGGATGGCACTATCAAATGAAGGAATACCAACATGTATTGAAAGAAAAAGGAATTACACAAAGTATGTCTCGTAAAGGGAATTGTTTAAATAACGCAGTCATCGAAAATTTCTTTGGCTTATTAAAGTCTGAATTACTCTACTTACAAGAGTTCGAAAGTATGGAACATTTTAAATTAGAATTAGAAAAATATATTCACTACTACAATCATGACCGAATTAAAACAAAATTAAAAGGAATGAGTCCTGTACAATACAGAACGCATTCCTCATTAGTTGCTTAAAATATGTGTCTAACTTTTTGGGTTCACTTCAACTTCCAATGAGGTGCTTTTTCCTACATATATTTACACACGTACAGCCGTACCGCTTACGGCAACCATTAACATTCCATCACGAACAACTTCGTAGTCTACATCAATACCAACAATTGCATTTGCTCCTTTTTGCTTCGCAAGACTTTTGATTTCCTCCATCGCAATATCACGTGCTTCTTTTAATTTACTTTCATATGCACCGGAACGGCCACCGACAACGTCACGAACAGAAGCGAATATGTCACGTACAATATTTGCGCCCATAATTGCTTCGCCGTTTACGATATCAATATACTCAATAATTTCTTTTCCTTGAATAACAGAAGTTGTTGTTACGATCATTTTCGACACTCTCCTATAATCTTTAAAAATATATGACTGTTTCTTATGCTTTTATTATTACATTGAAACAGTAAAGTAACTATTTAATAACCTTACATAAAGGTGACAGTTTCGTAAGGTTTTATAAGTGGGATTTTATGTATTTTACTTTTAATCTAATTAACCTTTTTGTGTTAAAATTGGAAATATAAAATCAACAAAACAGAAAAATTTATTTACGAAATACCATAAAAGTTTGGTCTTCTTATAAAACTTCGCTTCACCTTAATATTGTTTAAAAACAAGTGAAATATCAATTCATGGCAGTAGAGAAAGGGGTTAACAATGAAAATAGAAAAGGAATTTTTAAAAAGATTTTTTAAAAAGGGATTTTTTATTGAATTGGATGAAACACTGACCTATCCGTCTGCTCAAACTATTTGTGAAAGCATAGAAAAATACGCTGCTGAATCCAAAGAAAAAGTTGAATTTACAAACAAAGTAAAACCAGTTACTTTTTATTTAGACGACACACTCTATCAAGCTAATATACGTATAGTCCGCGGAGGATATGAAATATTTTGCAAGGAAGTATAGTTGAAAAATGACCGATTTAAGGTCATTTTTTTATGTTTCGAAATCCCACTTTATTTTAATGAAAAAAACGTCTCAAGTTTTCTCGAGGCGTTTTCTTGTATAGTAATGTTGAAGTATTAAGAAATATAAATTTTTGAAACCAAAACATTCCATATTCTATCTAATAAGTGGAAGGAGGGATAAGATGGATGAAATAAAATTAGTGAAAAAAGCGAAAAAAGGTGATGATGCAGCGTTTGAGAAGCTCATTAGCCTCCATCAAGACCAGTTATATCGCACAGCTTATATGTATGTGCAAAATAAAGAAGATGCCTTAGATATTGTACAAGAAACGGTTTATAAAGCGTACGTATCTTTAGAGCAATTACAAAAACTAAACTTTTTTCTGACGTGGTTGACGCGTATTTTAATACATAATGCTTATCAGCTGTTGAATGAGAAGAAGAAGGTGCAAAAATTAGAAGATAGCAAGAAATTAGCTGTTTATGAGGACGTAAGAAACACAGCAAACCGAATTGAACAAAACATTGACTTGCAAGTAGCAATTGGACAATTGGATGAAAATTATCAAACGGTCATCATCTTACATTATTATTACGATCTTCCGATAAATCAAATTGCTTGGCATATGCATGTACCTGAAGGAACCGTCAAAACGTATTTGTATAGAGCGAGAAAATCATTAAAGAAACTACTAGGAGGGAGTGATGAGAATTGGATAAACAGTGGTTTAATGATGAAATAAACAAAATCGAAGTGCCGCGGGAAGAATTACAGATTGCCATAACAAAAGGTATTACTAGAGCACAACAAGAAAAACCAGTAAAACGAAAAGATAAACGAAGAAAGATTGCATGGTTAGCTGCTGCATCAGTATGTATGTGTGTACTAGGTTCAGGGTTTGTTTTTCCGCAAATGAATCGTGTACTTGCAGAAGTTCCGCTTATAGGGAAAGTATATGATTATTTTCATGATACGGTGGGGCAAGATCTTACAGAGAGTAAACTTGTAACAGAGTTGAATCAACAAGCAGTAAGCAACGGAATTCATGTCACAATGAACAGCGTGTATTACGATGGTGGTAGAATTAGTGTAACATTTAAAGTTGATAATCCAGAAAAAGTAGCGATAAAAAATACTTTTGGTAATAGTTTTGATTATGAGTTTAAACTTGTTGATGGAAGCCGAAAATGGGGAAGTTCTGCTTCTTGGATGGGAAAGATAACGGAAAATGGTTGGCTTGGTAATATCCATATTAATTATCCAGAAAAAGAATTACCTCCGAACACAACACTGCCAATTACCATTACATCTATTGGTGAAACGAAAGGATTCTGGAAATTTGATATTCCAGTAAAGCAATTAGAAAATAAAAAAATTAACCCGCAGCAGTCAGTTAGTAGTGAGGATCAGGAGCATAGACTTAATTTTGAAACAATTACAGTCGGTAAAGGATCAACGACGATTGACTACAAAGCGATTTATCCGCTTGCAGGAGAGAACGACTTAGCACAAATTCGCAAAATAACAGATGACAAAGGAAAAGAAATTCATTTGTCTAGTTCAGGAATTAAATTTGGCAGAGAAAAAGTAGGTGATCATGTAGAATCTGAAGAACGTTCTATTTTCGGAAAAATTCCTGATGGTGCAGAATTTATTACATTATATCCTCTTGTTCTTTTATCTGAAAAACCAGCAATTGTGAAATTGGATGAAAAAACACCATTTGAAATTAAGAGTACACGTAGTGATTTCAAAATTATTGTGAATAAAATTCAACATAAGAACAGCCGATTAATCGTGCAGTACACACTTCAAAATGTGGATATAAAGCGTATATCTATGGATGAGTTAATGAATCGTGGTGAAGTTATGAATGTAATGGATTCTGCGTATATAGATAAGGAATTTGCACCGATTGGTCATGTTATAAAGGGAAGTACCGTGAAAGTGTTAGATAAGGAAAAACTGCAATTTCAAGCAACGTTCCAATTGGACGGAAAATATGGCGTGAAAAATTTCAGCTTAAAGGATTATGTATTAGAAGTGGATATGTCATCGTATCACCCTGAGAAAACATTGCCGCCAGTTCAGATTAAATTAAAGTAAAACGATCCTTCATGATTTTACGTGCAATTGGTTATAGTAACAAAGGAACGATAATCAAGGAGGCTACATTAGTGGACAACAGTAGTAACTTTTTAGAGAAATTGCACGATACACAGGAGAAAGCTGAAAGAAATAAAAAGCGCCAAGGTAACGGGAATCCAGGCAAAAAAAAGCCGAATAAAACACATAAATAATTACGAAAAGTTTATGAAAAACACCTCCGTATTGAGGAGGTGTTTTTTCTTTGTTTTTAATTTCTTTTTTCTTTCTGAATTTTATCCCGCTACTTTAGGGCAGTAAGACTCCCACCTTAAGGTTTCGAGAAAACAAAGAAGATAGGTGGGAGACAACTGCTGGCATGCGCCCGATTGGTGAGAGCTTTCCATCAGTGGGGGATGAAGAAAAATCCCCACTGATGGAAGTTTCACTTTATGTGCAGCGCTTAGTGTTTGTTTTTCTACTGCGAATATATAGCAAAACGAAAAGTGCGAGAACGAGTAATACAACTACTAAGATAAAAGCGTAACGGTGAATAGAATGACCGATCAGATGCCAATCTTTCCCGAATACCATTCCTAATTTAATAAAAGTGAAACTCCATATGAGTGCTCCCGTATAAGCGTAAAGGCAAAATTTTTGAAAGCTTAAACGGGAGATACCAGTTAAATAGGCAGTAACATGCCGAACTCCCGGAATAAAGTAACCAAAAACTAATAAAGGTGGACCAATTTTTTGAAAGAGCTTTTGTGTCCGGGCAATTTTATTTTCTGTAATGTGCAGTTTAGGACCAAATTTCCTTAAGAAGGGAAGTCCAAGTGTTTTTCCTAATATGTAACTAAGTGTAATCCCAACTGCAGAGCCAAACCAGGCAGTTAGTAAGGCAAGAGAAAATATCATCTTTTTTTGAAATATATAATACCCTACAAAAGTTAACAAAGTTTCATCGGGTATCGGTAATCCGATAATTCCTCCAACTAAAGCGATAATCAGTCCAAAATATCCATAATGGGAAATGAAATAAGTTAAGTGCTGTTCTATTTGTAATCACCGTCCGTCTCATATGCATTAAGAATTACTATGTATTCTTCTTAGTTTCACCTAATTACATGCAATCATTACTATACGGATCATTTAATTTATAAGAAATAGCATGTATAAAAACGCCCCGCAATTAAATACTAACCATATTAAATTTGCTATTTTTTATTATAATCTAAAAAGGGGCTGTAAACATGATTTTAAAACAACCGTATAAGTTGTGGATTGCCTTAGTGAGTGTGTTAATTATCGTTTCAAGTTTTGTTTTTCCACTTGGAAAGGCATTTGCACTAGTAATGGATCATACGAAGTATCAAATGGATTGGAGTTATAGTAAGTCTTTAAAGAAACCAATTCGAACTGAGCTTATTAAAACAGCAGATGGAAAAATTGCCTACTGTTTAAATGTACATTTAAAATCACCAAGCGGTCAGGATTTACCTGAAATAGGAAAAGCAGATATTGGGGTATACCGTGTATTACTCAATGGATATCCGGTAAAAAGTCCGCAAGAGCTCGGTGTATCAACTTGGGAAGAAGCACATTATGCAACGCAGCTAGCTGTATGGAATGCGCTGAAGCAAATCGATATCAATGATTTAGATCATCGCAATAAAAATGTAGGAAAAGCAATGAGAGAAATTGTTACAAATGCGGAGAACAGCACAGAAGTGCAAGAGATTACGATGAATGTGACTCCAACAGAAAAGCAAACAGCAACGTTAAAAAATGATTTCTTTGAAACTGATTTGTATACAGTGGAAACAAATGCAACAAAAGGCACGTATCAAGTGCAAGCAACGAACGCCCCTGAAGGCGTAAAGTTTGTGAATGAAAATGGCGAAGCAAAAACACAGTTTAACGTAGGTGAAAAATTCCGTGTTCTAATTCCAAAAGCAACAAAAGCAGGGGAATTTAGCTTTAAAGTTGTTGCAAACCTTTCGAGGTTACAAGCTATTAAATATAAAGGGACTCCTGCAATCCAAGATGCAACAGTTCTTGTAGAACGAGGAGAAGAGAAAACGAGTCCTGACTTGTTAGTAAATTGGAAAGCACCAGCACCTTCTAAAAATAAAAGATAATAACAAATCCCAACGCTTCGAGTTAGTGTGAACGTTGGGATTTTTAATTTCTAAAATTTTTTAAAAAACGACGGACATAAAATCGTATGTTCTTTCGAATAATATAGAGGAAAGCTATAAACAAAATATTTATATATAAAGAGGAGATAAGGAAAATGATAGAAAAATATGAAGATATTGCTGAAGTATTAAAGGTATTAGCACACCCTGTGCGTTTATGCTTAGTAGAAACAATGCTTACAAAAGGCCCTACGAATGTAACAACAATGTATGAAAAATTAGGAATGCCTCAAAGTACAATTAGTCAACATTTATCTAAGTTGAAAGCTGCTAAAGTCGTTGCAGGTACTCGAAAGGGATTAGAAATTTATTATGAAGTAGTGGATGATCGTACAAAAACGATAGTAGCAAACCTTATTTAAGTAAAATAGTATTTTTTTGACTCCGTGGAACTCACTACTTTTGTAAAAGACGTAAAGCCCCTAAAATAATTTTTTGAAGGTTCCAGATACAACACATTCCGATTGTTTTTTCATTCTAACGCTATTTTTTAACATTCTAATAGTTTATTGTAGATCCTAAAATATTTCGTAATAAAATATTAGGCTGTTAACCGAATAATAGAGAAAAGAAAAGAAAAAAACCATAAAAAAGCGCAATTCTTTCAAGAAAGAATTGCGCTTTTTTATGTGAATTATATTTCCATGTCAGAAAATGTAACATGGATTATTTTTATGCAAGTGATAGTATTATTGAGTATTTATAAGAAAAACAAAGAATTAGCGAGGTAAAAATGTGTAGTTGTTATGTTTTGTCGAAAATTGTTGTTTTTTAAGCGATTTCAAATTATAATTTAACTTATGTGAGGAAAAAAGGGAGGGTGAAACATGATAGATATTTTACAAAAGTTTATTGGAATAACGAATGATTTTATGTGGTCTAAATTGTTAATTATTATGCTTATTGCTTGCGGAATTTATTTCACATTTAAATCGAAATTTGTACAGTTTCGAATGTTAAAGGAAATGGTCCGTGTGTTAATGGAAGGGAAAGCTGGTTCTAAAGATGAAATTTCCCCATTTCAAGCGTTCTGTGTTGGTATGGCCGCTCGTGTTGGAACGGGAAATATCACAGGAATTGCGATTGCAATTGCATTAGGTGGTCCTGGAGCGGTATTCTGGATGTGGATTATTTCTATTATTAGCTCAGCATCCAGCTTTGTTGAAAGTACATTAGCTCAAATATATAAGGTAAAAGATAAAAATGGTTTCCGTGGCGGTCCATCCTATTATATGGAAAAAGGATTGAACAAACGTTGGATGGGAGTATTATTCTCCATTTTAATTACGATTACTTTCGGTCTTGTATTCAATTCTGTCCAATCAAATACCGTTACACTTGCTTTTCAGAACTCATTCGGTACAGATCGTTTAACTTTAGGGATTATCATGGCAATTGCTTTCGCTGTGATTATCTTTGGCGGTGTGCAGCGTATTGCCAAAATGGCTGAATATAAAGTAATGTTCCTAGCGGTGTTATACATTGGTGTTGCATTATTTGTTGTAATTACGAACATAACAAAAATGCCGGAAGTTCTTTCTCTTATTGTTCAAAACGCATTTGGTTTTAAACAAATAGCGGGCGGTTCAATCGGTGCAGCGCTCATGAATGGAGTTAAACGTGGTTTATTCTCAAATGAAGCTGGTATGGGGAGTGCGCCAAACGTTGCCGCAACGGCAACAACAAGCCATCCAGTGAAACAAGGACTTATTCAAGCATTTGGCGTATTAACGGATACACTGATTATCTGTACAAGCACAGCCTTTATTATTTTACTTTCTGATGCATACAAACAACCAGATCTAACTGGTATTGCACTTACACAAGCAGCATTAAGTGAACACATCGGTTCTTGGGCATCAGGCTGTCTAGCTATCTTTGTTTTCCTATTTGGATTCGGTGCGTTAATTGGTAACTATTATTACGGAGAAACAAATATTCGATTCTTAAACAATAGTAAAGTATGGTTGATGGTGTACCGAATAAGCGTGTTAGCCATGATTGTATTCGGTTCTGTAGCAAAGGTCCAATTTGTATGGGATTTAGCGGATTTATTTATGGGCTTTATGGTTATTATAAATTTAATTGCTATTGCATTCCTATCAAAAACAGCCTTTGCTGCACTTACAGACTATTTAAAACAGAAGAAGCAAGGAAAAGATCCTGTATTCCATGCAAGCTCTATCCCAGGATTAAAGAATGCGGAATGCTGGGAAGATTCAGTTGCTGGAAAAGAAAAACAAGTAGGTTAGTGATCCGAAAAGAACATAGAAGGGATAGCTTCTATGTTCTTTTTTTGGCTATTTTTCCCTTTAAAAAATATATTGCATTTCTGAAAGATAACGCTTACAATTTGCTTATGGATAGAACAAAATGATATCATTCTCATATTCCGCATGAACTATGTAGTATATAAATTCGCGCAATACAAACGCTTACTGATGTAAGTGTTAAATGGTTTTTAGAGGGACTTATTTTTTTAATCTGAATTGTCAGACGTCTATCGTTCAACGACTAATAGGGAATGATAGGTGAAACGAAAAAAATGGAGGATTCACATATGAAATTTGTCATGTTTCTTGTAGGATTAATTGCTGTATTTATATTAGCGTTTATCGTAAGTACTGATCGAAAAAAGATTAAATACAAGCCAATTGCTATAATGCTTGTTATTCAATTAGCATTATCATATTTCTTACTAAATACACAGATTGGATACTATTTAGTTAAAGGGATTTCTGACGGTTTTACTGCAATTTTAAAATTTGCGGACGCTGGAATTAGCTTTGTATTTGGCGGACTTGTAAATAAAGGGGAATATACGTTTTTCCTTTCTGTATTACTTCCAATTATTTTCTTAGCGGTGTTAATTGGAATTATGCAACATCTTAGAATTTTACCAGTTATTATTAAAGCAGTTGGATTTTTATTAAGTAAAGTAAATGGTTTAGGAAAATTAGAATCTTATAATGCAGTAGCAGCAGCAATTGTTGGTCAAGGAGAAGTTTTCATTACAGTAAAAGATCAACTAAGTAAGTTACCAAAAAATCGTTTATACACACTATGTGCTTCTTCGATGTCAACAGTATCTATGTCAATCGTTGGTTCTTATATGAAAATGATTGACCCTAAGTATGTTGTAACAGCACTTGTATTAAACTTATTTAGCGGATTTATTATCATTCATATTTTAAATCCTTACGATGTAAGTGAAGAGGAAGATATTTTAGAGTTACAAGAGGACAAGCACCAAACGTTTTTCGAAATGTTAGGTGAGTACATTATGTTAGGATTTACAATTGCGGTTACAGTAGCAGCAATGTTAATCGGATTCATTGCATTAATGGCGGCAATTAACGGTCTATTTGATTCTATTTTCGGTATTACATTCCAAACAATCTTAGGATATGTGTTCTCACCATTAGCGTTCATTATGGGTATTCCAGCATCTGAGATGGTAACAGCTGGACAAATTATGGCAACAAAATTAGTAACAAACGAATTCGTTGCGATGCTTGATTTAGGAAAAGTAGCAGGTCATTTAACACCTCGTACAGTTGGTATTTTATCTGTATTCCTTGTATCATTTGCGAACTTCTCATCTATCGGAATTATCGCAGGTGCAACGAAGAGTATCGACGCAAAACAAGCAAACGTTGTATCTTCTTTTGGATTAAAACTTGTATACGGTGCAACATTAGTAAGTGTGTTATCAGCAATTATCGTTGGGGTAATGCTATAAAAAAGAAAAAAAGCAATGAGCAGTGGGCTCATTGCTTTTTTTGTTGCGTGTTCAGCTAAGCTGAACACTGCTCACTAGTGAAAGTTCGGTCTAGGTAAGAAGCAAGTTTCCTAGTAACTGACAGGCAATCGGGGGGGAATTCTAAGATTGAAGCCCTGTGACAAAGTAACTTTTTACTAGAAGTGCGAGCTTATACTGTTCGGACATAACCTTGCCCTACAGTTTGTGGCAAACAATTCTTCTAATCCTTTTTATAAGATGCTCCGGCTCGCGTTATAGTCTCTATCCAATACCGTTCCGCACTTTGTACAAATGTGAGTACGAATGGAGAGACTTCTTCGCACGATTTTTGCAAAAAGAACAGTCTTGTGAGAAAGAGGAGTACATAGAGTATTTACAATACACAAAATCGTAACAAATTAAACAGTATATTCAGAAATTTTGAAAGGTGTATGTTACTTTCTTAGCGAATAAGTTAGATAGAGAATTTTAATCAAATAAAAACCCGAATCATAGATAAACATGATTCGGGCTATCATTCAGATTAATAAGCTAAACTGAATAGACCTTTAATGTGTGATAAGTAACGAACGTTACTTGCTTCTTTCATTAGAGATGCTGGTAAGCCTTTAAGTGGAGTTGAGCTTGCTCCGATTGTAGCAACCGCATCTTTACGTCCTAGACTTGCAAGTGTTCCAGAGTTTACTGGTGCGAACTCTTCGAATGCTTTGCCTTCTAGTGCTGCGTATAAGTTGTATCCAATTAACTCACCCATTTGCCAAGCGATTTGTGCAGTTGGTGGGTATGGACGACCGTCTGGAGCAAAGACAACAGCGCTGTCTCCAGCAACGAATACGTTTTTGTGAGAAGTAGATTGTAGGTATGCATCAACTGTTGCACGACCACGGTTTACTTCAAGACCTGATTCACCGATTAATGGGTTACCTTGTACGCCACCTGTCCAAACGAATGTGTTAGCTACGATTTTTTGACCGTCTTTTAAGTCGATTTCATTGCCAGCAACGTTTGTTACAGGAAGACCTGTTAAGAATTGAACGCCGCGTGCTTCTAAGCTAGTAGTTGCACGTTCAATTAAATGATCAGGTAATACTGGAAGGATTTTTGGACCTGCTTCAACAAGAAGAAGTTTAACTTCTTTTGGATTTACGCCGTGGCTTTTTGCAAGTTTAGGCATAATGTCAGCAAGTTCACCAACTAGCTCAACGCCAGTTAATCCGCCGCCGCCGATTAAGATTGTAGCATCAGCTTCGTTTTTCGTTTTAGCGTATTCACGAATACGGTCTTCAACGTGTTTGTAGATTTTGTTTGCATCAGCAGCAGATTTTAATACCATGCTGTTTTCTTCTAGTCCTGGAATACCGAAGTAAGCAGTTTTACTTCCTAAAGCAACTACAAGTGCATCGTAAGATAAAGTAGTGCCATCAGCTAGTTTAATTTCTTTGCTATCAACTGAGAATGACTCAACTGTTGCGATTTTAAGATCGATATCTTTGCCTTTGAAAAGTTTTTCTAATGGCATAGCAATTGCCTGTTCAGAAATATTTCCTGCTGCAAGGCGGTGTAGTTCCGTAATAATTTGATGTGTTGGATATTGGTTGATAACTGTAACTTGTGCTTCTGATTTGCTGTAATGTTTACGTACATTTAAAGCTGCAAGAAGTCCGCCATAACCAGCACCTAAGATGACAATTTGTTTTGACATAGTATGATATCCCCCGTCTTTACTAATTGTTGTGTAAGAAAGAATTATTTATGATTGCGTTCTCCAGTAATTTGAAGATAAGCGTTTACAAAGCGAAACATTTTTTGTGCTTGCGGATCTTTTAGCATTTTTAAAAGGCCAAAAAGACCGATAACTTCGTTGCTTTCTTCAGCGCGATCTTTCGCTTCGATAGCAGTTGCAGCAATGGTTTTCACTGTATCTTTTACAGGTTCTGCAAGTTCTTGGATTGCTCCAACAGTATCATTTTTTAATACTTCATCAGTAGCGACTGCTTGAGCGAAATCATAAGACTTTGTTAAAATGTTAACGAGCTCAGTTAATTTTGGAAGTTGTTCTACTAATGTAGTTAAAGATTCTTGAACTTCAGGCTTTAATAGCTGATCAAGTACATCAAGCTGTGCTTGACTAGCAGAAATTTGTAATGATTCTTGTTCAGGCTTTGTTTGAGTGATTGTTTCTGGCATCTCCAATTCTCCTTTACGATAGCAATACGTCTTAAATTTTTGGGAATCAAAGAAGATTCCCCATTATAGGTAAGATTTCTTCGTCCGTAACAACTCGAGGAAATTTGTAAAACTTTACACAAAGATTTAGGGCAAGATGCTCTTAAAGTTACTATTGCGGGTGAATACGTCTTTTCAAACCGTTGCAACATTCGAATGAACTATACGTAATCACCGAATCTGAAATAGTAAATTTTAAAAGGCTAGTTGCGTCCTCTAGCTTATGGACTTGTCCAGTAAAAGACTTTGTCTACCAACTGAGTATATTATATACTACAATACACCTATGTTAACATAAAAATGATTATTAAGCATTCGATTTTAATGACTATGATCTACGAACTTACAGGGCGTTATATCTGTTGTTTTATTTCAATTTTACAATGTAAGAAGCATAAATTGACGAAAGCAGTTGATTTATGCTTTTTTTGTTTGCGTGCCCAGCTAAGCTGGAACAGAAAAGAGATGGCAAAGCCATCTCTAAGACATCTGTTTCAGTTTTCTACTCTATTACTCAGCTGGTGGTGTAAACGTGCGTTTTTCTAATTCAGCATCTAACATAAATAATGCATTTGAATCGTTTGTAATACGCTTTAATTTTTGAATGATGCTATCGAAAGATGCTTCTTCTTCTACTTGCTCGTCAACGAACCATTTTAAGAAGGTGATGGTAGCATGTTCGCGCTCATCCCAAGCGATATCAGATAGGTTATAAATACGTTTTGTAACCTCACGTTCATGCTCAAGGGCGATTTCAAAAGCAGATAAAATCGATTCATATTCGTTATTTGGATGATCAAATCCAGTAATGATTGCACGCTCACCGCGATTATTAATATAATTGTACAGCTTCATAGCATGGAAACGCTCTTCCTCTGCTTGTACAAGAAAGAAATTAGCAAATCCATCGTAGCTTTCTGATGTACAATATGCCGCCATTGCCATATACACATGGGCGGAGTAAAACTCAAAGTTCATTTGATCATTTAGTGCGTCGCGTAATTTTGGAGATAACATAAAAAAAAGCCCCCTTTCATATTATTACGATATAATCATATCATAATTGAAAATAATTCTCACTCATTATTCAAATCGCTTGGAGAGTTTCTTAACATGCGTTTCCATAATATCTTGTAAATCTAAATTATATTTTTGCGCTAAAATAATAAGATTCCCTAATACATCTCCAATTTCTTCTTTTAATTCAATTGTTAATTCTTCTTCGCTCTTTTTTTGTTCATCTGGACGATCACGGCCAATTTCAATAGCACGCACGACGCGAGAAACTTCGCCAACTTCCTCCGCTAAAAAATTAACGCGAATAAAGGAATTATATTGTGCCCATCCTCGCTCATAATAAAATTGTTCCACCCAGCTTTGAAATTCATTCGTATTCATCCTTTTCCCATCCTCCCAATATGTAGTATGATTACATTGTAGCATAACAATATGTAGTCTTGGGGTGGAGTAATGAAACGTATTTGTGTATTTGCAGGATCGAATGTTGGAGAGCGTCCAGAGTTTCAAGCAGAAGCTCGGCAGCTTGGAGAAATACTAGTTCAAAATAACATAGAGCTTGTATACGGAGGCTCTTGTGTTGGATTAATGGGAGAGGTAGCAAATCAAGTATTAGAGCTAGGCGGCCGTGTAACAGGTGTCATGCCTCGCGGATTATTTAGAGGTGAAATTGTTCACCAAGGCTTAACAGAGCTAATCGAAGTGGAAACGATGCATGAGAGAAAAGCAAAGATGAGTGAACTTGCTGATGCATTTATTGCACTTCCAGGCGGTTATGGAACATTTGAAGAGCTGTTTGAAGTGGTATGTTGGTCGCAAATTGGGATTCATGAAAAGCCTGTTGGATTGCTGAACATTGCAGACTTCTACACACCGTTATTACAAATGGTGGATCGTGCGGCAGAGGAAGGCTTTATGAACCCATCGAATAAAGAATTACTTGTATCTGCAAAAACGGCTAATGAGTTGGTTCCTAAAATGAAAGAGTACAAACGACCAGTGATGGGAAATAAATGGAAGCAGTTAACATAAAGTGAAACTTCCATCAGTGAGTGATTTTTTTACTGATGGTTAGTTGAACCAATCGGGCTTTTACGGACAGTGATCCCCCACCTATCTTCTTCGTTTCTCTCTAAATCTTGAGGTGGGAATCTTACTGCCCGTTAATGCGGGATAAAGTGAAACTTCCATCAGTGCTTACTGCCTGCGAATAGCGGGATAAATAAAAAAACGAGCGGAATTGTCCCGCTCGATTTTTTAGCGTAATAATTGTCGAATGTCGTCGAGATATCGTGTCGAATCGTCGATATATAGCTGAGCCACTTCCGCTTTTCTTATTGATTTAAGAATGCACGTAACATCCATGCGTGTTTTTCAAGTTCTGTGTAGATGCCAAGTAGTAGGTCAGATGTCGTTTCATCGTCTGCATCTTGCGCGATTGTCATGCCTTTTTTCAGTTCACCAAGCATCACTTCATAGTCTTTCATAATTGCTTCAACCATCCCTTCGGCATTTTCTCCGTAAGCTGCTTCTTGAACAGAAGATAGTTCTAAGTATTCTTTCATTGTTGCTACTGGTTTGCCGCCGATTGCTAAAATACGTTCTGCAATTTCATCGATGTGCGTAGCTGCTTCTGTATAAAGTTGTTCGAATTTCTCATGTAATGTAAAGAATTGAGGTCCTGTTACGTACCAGTGGTAGTTGTGTAATTTTGTAAATAAAACGTTCCAGTTTGCTACTTGTTTGTTTAATACTTCAATAACTTGTGTATTCATACTATCAATCTCCTTCACGTTTTTATTTTGTATCAATTACTAATTTATAATTATTATAATCTAATAACGGGTATGAAATCAACCCTTTTTGCATATATAATTTTTAAACATTTTGTGACGAAGCGGTATGTTTAAAACAGAGGATAATGTGACATATAGATAAAAGAGAATAAATAGAAAGGGGAATGAAGATGCAGCTCCTATTTCAAAAGGTATATCAACAAGCTGGGAACTGGTATGTACTTGATGACGATTTTCCATGGGATATAAATCAAGTAAAGAGGGATGTGTTCTCATTAATTGAACGGCGTGAGGTACCTGTATTTTTCTGTGATACGTGTGAAACAAATGATGTGTTAGTACAATTAGGAGAAGAGGAAGAAGAATTTTTATTTCCGTTGAACGGATTTTATCATAAAGAAAAACGTTTAATTTTCGTTTGTATGTGGGAGAAGTATGAGCAATTATTAGAAACGCTGTTGCATGAGTTTCGGCATGATATGCAGCATGAACGAAAGTTATTGTATGTCGGTAATGAAATGTATGAACAGCGGTGGATTGAGAAGGATGCAAGAGTGTTTGCGAAGAGAAAGATGAGAGAATTTATGAGAAGGCGTGCAAACTAAAACATATTGAGCACGGCTCTATGTTTTAGTTTGCACTTATAAAAAGAAAGTAATTGACTTTTTATAAGTTTAGTTCTAAACTGTTGTTACAGAGCTTAGTGAGGTGATGGAATGAAAACAGATGAACGACTTGGTTTATTAGTATGGTTTCGTTTATCACGCTTTTACAACCAGAGTATTAGAGAAACGAATCAACATTTAAAAAAGTGGGATTTGTCTGCTGCGCAATTTGATGTATTAGTACAAGTTGGGGCAGGGGATCGTTTGACGCAACAAGAATTAGGACGAAAGCTTTTCGTTACAAAAGGAAATGTTACGCAGCTTTTAAGTAAAATGGAGCAACTTGGTTTGATTCAAAGAGAGCAAGAAGGAAAAACGAAGTATCTTTCTTTAACAGAGAAAGGTAAAGCACTGTATGAAGAAGTTGTTCCGCCTCAAGAAAGGTTTCAAGCATCGCAATTTTGCAAGTTGGACCGAGAGGAACAGAAACAGCTGTTAGCGTTACTTCGTAAATTACAATCATAAAAAATTTTAATAAATATCTCGAATTCGAGATAATATGAGGTGAAGGATATGTTTAAAAAAATCGATCATAAACAAATGGGAAGAGCAAATCACGGTTGGTTAAATACACATTTTCATTTTTCATTTGCAGATTACTACAATCCAAATAATATGAGATTTGGTGCGCTTCGCGTAATTAATGATGATTTAGTAGCGGCACAAACAGGATTCGATATGCATCCACACCGCGATATGGAGATTATTTCTTATGTAGTGGACGGAGAATTAACGCATCAAGATAGTATGGGAAACCGCGGGACAATTGAGCGTGGTCATGTGCAATATATGAGCGCTGGAACAGGTGTCTTCCATAGTGAGCACAACTTAGGAGATGAAACATTACGTCTTCTGCAAATTTGGATTTTACCAGACCGCGCTGGCCATACGCCAAATTACGGTGAATTTAAATTTGATTGGAATAAACGTGAGAATACATGGTTCCATATGGTTTCACCAATTGATGGCGGTGCACCGATTGAAATTCATCAAGATGCAAATTTGTACTCTCTTGCTTTAGAAAAAGGAAAAGAGATTACATTCTCAGTTGGTGAAGGACGTCAAGCTTATTTGGTTCAAATTGAAGGAAGCGGTATTGTGAATGGTGAAACGTTAGTGATGAGAGATGCAGCAGAAGTAATTGAAGAAGATATCCGCATTCAAGCAGCAGAAACAGCTCATTACTTAGTAATTGAGATGAAGAAACAATAATGAAAAATATAACACGAGTAGCGTCTAAAGATAGCGCTACTCTTTTTTTTGTATGAATTTTCTGTCGAAATTTTATAAAGATTTCACGAGAGGTTATTACTATTTTCTCTAGAATTGTATAAAAGTGTAAAAAAATTAGGGGATGGGGAGTGTTGTTTTTGAAAAAGAAGGTTTTATCTTCAACGTTAGCTTTATCTCTAGCTATAGGGGCATTTGCGACATTAGGTACGTCACGTACATATGCAGCAGAGCAAAAGGTTCAATACAATCAAGAATTCCAGACACCATCTTATATTGGGGAAGAGTGGAAAGCACCGGAAGGATTAGATAAAAAAGAAACGGTGTTTGAGTATTTAAAGAGTAAGAAAGACATGTTTAAATTAGCAGGAAATATTGAGAAACATTTTGAAATCGTTGGAGAAGAAAAAGACGCAGCGGCAGACACAACACATGTGAAGCTTATTGAAAAATATAATGGTATTCCTGTATATGGCTCTGATCAAACAGTAGCACTTGATAAAGATAATAATGTGAAAGCATTTTTCGGACAAGTTATCCCAAATTTAGAAAATAAAAATATCCCAGCAACTGCAAGTATTTCAGAAGATGAGGCTGTAAATATTGCAAAGGCTGGTATTGAGAAAGAAATTGGAAAAGTAGACAACTATGATGGTATTAAGAAAGATTTATATGTATATGAAAAAGATGGGCAATATTATCTTTCCTATCTTGTAAAAGCATCTATTTCAAAGCCGGCACCAGGCTACTGGCATTATTTCGTTGATGCGACAAACGGTAATGTGATTGAAAAATATAATGCAGTTGATCATATGGCTGGATTTGGATATGGTGTGTTAGGAAATCGAACAATGTTTGAAATGGCACAGGACTCAAAAACTGGAGCTTTTTATTTATTCGATGGAACACGTGGAAAAGGTGTTCATACATTTGATGCACAAAATATGGATGAAAATTGGTTCAACTTATTCTCACAATGGCTTGGATATACCGGTGAGGAAGTAGAAAGTAAAAATAAATTCTTCGAGGATAAAGCAGCTGTTGATGCGCACGCTAATGCTGAGAAAGTATACGATTACTATCAGAAAACATTCAATCGTAATTCCTTTGATAACAACGGAGCGAAGTTAATTTCTACTGTTCACGTAGGGGATAAATGGAATAATGCAGCGTGGAACGGTGTCCAAATGATGTATGGAGACGGTGATGGAAAAACATTTATTCCGTTCTCAGCAGGACTTGATGTTATTGCGCATGAGCTGACTCATGCAGTAACGGAATACTCCGCAGATCTAGTGTATAAGAACGAACCTGGTGCATTAAATGAATCGTTATCTGATATTATGGGCGCAATGGTCGACCGTGATGATTGGAATATGGGAGAAGATATTTATGCACCAGATAAGCGAGGAAGTGTACTGCGTTCTTTGAGTGATCCGGCTTCTATTCCAAATCCATTAAAGCCAACTGAAGGCTATCCAGATCATTATAGCAAGCGCTACACAGGAACGGTTGATAACGGCGGTGTTCATATTAACAGCAGTATTAATAACAAAGCTGCATATCTAGTGTCTGAGGGCGGTACGCATTACGGTGTTACTGTAAAAGGTGTAGGACGCGCAGCAACAGAGAAAATTTATTACCGTGCTCTTACAAAATATTTAACTGCAAACTCAAACTTTAGCATGATGCGCCAAGCTGCTATTCAAGCGGCTACGGATTTATATGGTAAAAACTCTGATGCGGTATATGCTGTAACAAAAGCGTATGATGCAGTAGGTGTAAAATAAGAAAAAAAAGCATGATCGTATTACGATCATGCTTTTTTTAATCGCGAATCCCTAGTGCAATTTTTGCCATACGTGACATCCGTTCTTTGGACCAAGGTGGATTCCAAACAACATTTACTTCTATTTCGTTTACTTCTGGAACATTTGTCGATAATACCTTTTTGACATCAGATACAATTTGACCAGCCATTGGACACCCGATAGAAGTCATTGTCATTGTAATGACGGCATTATTTTGTTCGTCAGTTGTAACATCATATACTAATCCAAGGTTTATAATATCTACGCCAAGCTCAGGGTCAATTACAGCTTCTAAATTGGCATATACTTTATCCTCTAAAGGTTGAGACATACTAACACCTCTATTTATGATTGATATTTATTCTCATTATACAAGATGAGGAGAGAAAATGCAGTGATTGAGCTCACAGAATTTTTCTAGATTAAAAAGCATTCCTTATAAAAGGAATGCCTTTCTTATTACTCTGTTTTAAAGCGAGAAACGAGTGTTTCCAGCTCTTCTACAGTATGCTTCATTTGTTTAGACATTACAGACATATCTTTCATTACATTTACTTGCTTACCAGCAGAGCTTGCAGTCTGCGTTGTTTCAGCTGCTACTTCATTAGAGATGGAAGCGATATTATTGAGGGAGAAATTCATTTCTTCTGCACTTGCAGCCATTTCTTCAGCAGTCGCTGACACCTCTTGCATTTGTGAGGCTACTGCATTAATTTTTTCTACAATAGTTGAAAAAGAAGAACCAGCTTCCTGTATAACTGTAATTCCTTGAGAAGCTTCTTGTTGACCTTGTGTCATCATATTGTTTGCAGCTTTTGTATCATCTTGAATATGTTGAAGCAATTGGTTAATGCCTATTGCAGCTGTTTTAGACTGTTCTGCGAGCTTTCGCACTTCATCAGCAACAACAGCAAATCCTTTTCCATGTTCCCCGGCGCGTGCAGCTTCAATGGAAGCATTTAAGGCAAGAAGATTTGTTTGTTCTGCAATATTAGAGATTGCTTGTACAGCATGATCAATAGAGTTCGTATGTGTAATAAGACGCTCAACAACTTCAGATGTTGCATGAACAGCTTTGTGTATGGTACCCATTTGCGTAATAGATTTTTCAATGACGTGACCACCATCATCCGCTTGCTCAGAAGCTGCTATAGCAAGTTCCGCAACAGTAGAAGCGGATTCAGCAATGCGCTGTACACTAACAGCCATATCATCCATAGCAGTAGAGCTTTCTTCAATGCTGGCAATTTGAGAGTGAATACTATGCTCTAATGTTGACATCGTTGTTTGAATATGAGTTGTTACATTCATAGAATGTGTTGTTTCCGTTAACATATTTTCAGAAGCTGCCTGTACGTCTGCAGATGTTTTTTTAACCTGATTAATAATGTTTTGTAAGTTTGAAAGCATTTGATTAAATGATGCTGCAATCTCTCCAACCTCATCTTTGCTACGTATAGGAAAACGAGCTGTGAGGTCACCATCCTGAGATGCTAGTTCTTTTAGTTTAGAATCAATTTCTTGAATAGGCTTCACAAGTTTACCAGAGAACCACCATGCTAGTATAAGAGCTACTATTGTACATGTGATAAGTGAGATGAAAATAATCAATTGTATTAGTGTTGATGAATGCTTAATTTGATCGATTAATTCATCACGTTTTGTGTTTTCCTGCGCTGTATATTTCGCGAAATTTCCTAAAATGGTATCTACAATTTCATTTTGCTCTAATGCAATTTTGGTTGCTTCATCCCATTTGCCTTCTCGTGTAAGAGGAATGACTTGATTATCCATTACGCCACGCCATTTTGCGCCCATGTTAATGGTGTCTTTCATTTCTTGTGGAAGACTCTTATCGCTTGTTACTTGTTCGCGTGTATCGGCTAATTGTTTCCCAGCTTTATTAAACCGCTCTAGCTCTTTTTCATCGTGCAGTAATAAATAGCCTTGTAAGCCAGCAACTTGAGCCTGAAACAAATCTCCGCGCTCTTTTAAGATAGTTGCTTTGCGAGAAACATCAGCTTGTAATGTTTCTGCCTGTTGCGCTTGACTTGTAGCGAAGAATAAAATCACTGCTAAAGCGATGCCAAATAATGAACAAACGCTTAGTAGCATAAAGATGAGTTTCTTCCGAATACTAACATACTTCATTTGGAACCATTCCTTTTTATCTTTTTATTATGATTTATATATATTAAATGAAAAGAGAACGCTTTGTTTCCTAATGTATGTTCACTGGAATTATAACAAACGGCATATAGGAGAGAAATAGATGAAGGCTTTTGTTCAAGAAATGTATACATTTATATATAAGGTAATAAAATTATATTATGAAAGTAAAAATATGTATTGTATGAACGAATTTGTTGCTGTATAATCCTAAAATAATGATAGTGAAGCTTGTTTGGATACTGCTTTTGACTATTTAGTAATCTCCAGCTTTGACTTGTATGCGCTATACATAGAAGAAAAACTCTCTTCACTTTGAAGAGGGTTTTTCTATGTGTTTTTGGAAATTAGTGTATAGAGTCCAGGGATGCGATGTTCAATTCCTTCCGGAGCGTGAGGTGGGAAGACCCATTTTTGCTTTGCGCCGTATTCTTCTGTGAGTTCTTCGATATGGAGTCCTGCTTGCGCAATTTTTGTTACAATTTCTCCCAACGTCCATCTGCGAATTGTATTTTTAGGTAAACAGGAGCGCTCTGATACTGATAAGAGCATACTGTAGGCCACATCTACTTCGATTACATTTTCATCAAAGTAATTACCATTTGCGATTGCGCGGTTATTTTCTATTTGCAGAAGCTTTGTATACATTGGGTGATAGTCGCGTAAAAGGAATGTTCCACCTTGTTTTAGTAATTGAGAAATCAGTGTAAATAAAGGCTCTAAATCTATGAAATAGTGGAGTACACCAAGCTCAAGTAATACTACATCAAATGAGCCTATTGTTTTTGGTATATCGATCACATCAGACACGATGTATTCAATATGTGTTTCAGCGGCTGCGGCAAGTTCTCTAGCATATGTTGCATTACTCTCTGAAATATCGACAACTGTTACTTCTGCTCCTAATAATGAAAGGGCAACTGCCTTACTTCCTTTTGATCCCATTAAATTTATAATACGTTTACCTTTCAATTCACCGAGATAAGGCAAATAATAAGCAACCTCGGCGGTAGGATTTTCCCGTATTCGTTTGCCAAAAGAATGCGGCGTTCCGTGGCGATTCGTCCAAGCTTTGTAAGCGGCTTTGCTCCAGCCGGCTTTATTTTTTGCACTTAATTGCTGTTGATTCAAACATATCGCTCCTTTCCGTGAAGGTATATAGTTTCCTTATGAAAGTGAAAAATCCTGCTTGTTATTTATAAAATAGTTTGATTTTTCTGTATAATATCTATACAATGTAGATTACATACGAAAAGCGTTGAAGAGGAAAAGTAGAATGAAATCATTCTTTCCAGAGAGCTTCGGTAGCTGAAAAGAAGCAAGAATGCGCATTCGAACAATGGCCTCTGAGCTTCGTCCTGAACTTATCAGTTGATAATAGTAGGCGGCGACGAGTGTTGGCTCTCGTTATCAAAGTCACAGTATACGAGCAATAGTAGCTCCGTACTTGCAGAGGTCAATCGTGTGAGCGATTGATGAAATAAGGTGGTACCACGACTGTATATACAGCCTCGTCCTTATCTTTTTAGAAGATAAGGGCGGGGCTTTTTTATTTTTAAAGGGGGAATGTAGGATGAATATTTTTATTGGAGGCGCTTGGCCGTATGCAAATGGTTCATTGCACCTTGGCCATATTGCTAGCTTACTGCCAGGAGATATTTTAGCACGTTATTATCGGTTAAAAGGGGACAATGTGTTATATGTATCGGGAAGTGATTGTAACGGTACACCGATTACGATTCGTGCTAAGCAGGAAGAAGTAAGTGTAAAAGAAATTGCGAATCGCTATCATGAGGAATTTGAGCGATGTTTTCAGGAGCTGGGTTTTTCCTATGATTGCTATACACGTACTGACAGTGTTCATCATCATCAAGTAGTTCAGAACATTTTCTTAGAGCTTCTAGAAAAAGGGCTTATTTATAAAAAGAAGGTGGAGCAAACGTACTGCGAGACTTGCGTGCAATTTTTGCCGGATCGTTATGTGGAAGGGATTTGTCCGCACTGCAGTGCTGGAGCGCGTGGTGATCAATGCGATGCATGTTCTGCTATTTTGGATCCGATAGATTTATTGGAGAAAACATGTAAGTTGTGCGGAAGTAGGCCGGCAATTAAGGAGACAGAGCATTTTTATTTTGCATTAACGTCATTACAGAAGCAGTTAGAAGAGTATGTAGAAATGGTAAAGCAGAATGGCACGTGGCGTGAGAACGCCGTGCAGCTGACGCAGCGATATTTACAAGAAGGATTACAAGACCGTGCTGCTTCGAGGGATTTACCAATTGGAGTAAGCGTTCCGGTTGCTGGGTACGAAGATAAGAAGGTGTATGTTTGGATTGAGGCTGTGTCTGGTTATTATTCAGCAAGTAAACAATGGGCACAAGAAACAAACTGTGATGACGCACCATTTTGGCAAGAGGATACACGAACGTATTATGTTCACGGCAAAGATAATATTCCTTTTCATACAATCATTTGGCCAGCTATTTTGCAGGGGATACAAGCAAAAGCATTACCAGAATATATTGTTTCAAATGAATATTTAACGGTGGAAAAAAGGAAGTTATCTACGAGTAGGAACTGGGCTGTTTGGGTTCCAGACATGTTAAAGGAATATAATCCTGATTCGATCCGTTATTTTTTAACTGTAAACGCACCAGAAAATCGAGATACAGATTTTTCATGGCGAGAGTTCATTTATAGTCATAATAGTGAATTGTTAGGAGCATATGGAAACTTTGTTAATAGAACGCTAAAGTTTCTTGAAAAATATTACGAGAATACTGTACCAACTGGACACATCAATCAAGAAATTGAAGAAAGACTAAAAGAATTATATGTGGAAGTAGGCCGATTAATTGAAGAAGCCCATTTTAAACAAGCGCTAGAAATAATTTTTGAAACAATTCGCTATGCGAATAAATATTTCGATGAGAGACAACCATGGAAACAAATTAAAGAAGAGAGGATAGAATGTGATGCGACAATGCGAAATTGTATGCATCTTATAGTGAATTTTGCGCAGCTATTAGCGCCGTTTCTTCCGTTTTCATCCGCACAAGTGCAACAAATGTTAGATGTTTCTCAGAGCAAATGGGATTACATTGCTGAATGCCCGGATTCTATTTCGAATGTGTCACCATTATTTGAACGTATTGATGTGAAGAAAATTGAGGAGGAAGTAGAAAAGCTGTACGGGTCTTTCGTATAAAGTAAATATCTTATTAGATTAAACAGCGTGAAGTTCGTAGGTGTTTGAGAGAATGTTAAGATTTTATATATTTGTCCAAGCAGTTTTTTTAAATTTTCATTTTATAGTAAGGGGAGCTATTCATATTCTAGTGAAAAAGTTAAGGAATCAGGGCATATAAAAACGTTAAAATATGAAAGTCCCTTCTATTATCTCTATAAAAAGGAGGGAAATTTGAAAATGGATTTTGGTAAAAAACATGATAACGATGAACGGCCGACTGTCATTTTTGAAAGAGACGGAGAAAGATTTGTTGTTATGCCTTCTCCATCTGGAAAAAAGAAGAATGTGATTGTCATCAACAACCAGTTTACTAGTGCACCAAATACTACACAAATCGCGAGCGGGGCTGGACGAAACAGCGCTGCAGGGAATAATGCTGCTCTTGATTCATCGAATACTGAACAACAACAGAGTGTGGGAGCTGACGGAACAGCGAGAAATACAGGTATAGAAGGTACTCAGACTGAACCGCACAATGAACATGGACATGGCCACGATGAGCAAGAAAATGTGATTGTTATCAATAATCAAATCGATATGGGTCAGGAACAATCTTCTGCTACTCAGGTTGCAAGCGGGGCTGGAAAAGACAGTACAGCTGGAACAAACGCGGCAATTGAAAGTTCCAATACGAAACAGCAACACGCTGTTGGTGGCGGTGGTACGGCAGAAAACGATGGTGAGATAGGCGACCAAGTAGAAGCCTAACTTAACTATCTGAAACAAGTCTAAAGAAAATTAACTTCTTATTAATTTACGTTATCGTGATGATATCCCAAGCTTGCTACAAAGTACGAATCAAGATATTATTTCTTCCCTTCTGGAATACATGGCAAGTAAGGTATTAAGCTAATGAGTACTTTAGTAACTATCGATAACATTAATTATGTGAATGAAAAGTCCCTTCAAATCTTAAAATGTGCCTTTTGTAAAGGACATTAAAAAGTCTAGGCGGCTTTAAAAAGATGATCTCTGTATTGACAGGGATCATCTTTTTTTATCTCGTAAAAGCCCGATTCTTTCAACTAACTATCAGTGGGGGATGAAAAGATCCCACTGATGGAAGTTTCATTTTATGGTTTCATACATTTTTTATGAAACAGCATGCTGAACTCTTTTCTGTTTTTCTTTTCTCATTGTGAGATATTGCGGCGCAGCGATGCCAAGTAAAATACAAATAACTCCACACCATTGCAGCGGTGATACAACTTCATGTACAAGGGTAATAGAAGCAATGATAGCGGTTGGTAATTCAGCAGCTCCCAAAATGGTGCCAAGTCCTGTACCTACTTTCGGTACACCGATTGAGAAGCAAATAACGGGAACGACAACGCCAAATAAACCTAGAAAGAGCCCGTATTGCCAAAGCCCAGCTTGCAGCGCTCCATTTGTTAGAAAGGTTGGCGGAAATATAAGGCACACAATAAGAGTAGCACTTGTTGTCATAAGGAAGCTTTTCGTATAAGGTGGTACGTCTGTTGCGATGCGGCCACTTGCGAATATATAAAACGAAAAGGAAACAGCAGCGAGCAACCCAAAGATGATTCCTTTTGTTGATAAGCCCTGTCCTAACCTTTCAAAGACACCACCGGCAAAGAGTGTACCGATAAATAAAATGATAATAGATACAATTTTCCCTCGACTTGGGAACGTTTTGTTTGCTACTGCTTCAATAAGGACACCAATCCATGTGAATTGAAATAGTAGGACAACCGCAATGGATGCCGGTAATTCTTCAACAGAAATCGCGTAGAAAATTCCTGTCATACTCATTGTTGATCCGACTGTTAACAGAGACAAGAATTGTTTTTTTGTTACCGTATGACGTGAGAAGAACAGGACGAGTAATAACAGTCCTACCCAGCCAAACACATATTGTCCGCCTAACAATTCATGGGCAGAAAAACCGTCTAAAAATCCGAGTTTAAAGATCGTAGAAAGAACGCCGTAGCTACAGGCGCCAAATAATACTAGTAATGAATACTTCAGTTTTCCCATAATAGATCCCCCTTTGTGAAATAAAAAACGCCCGCTGTCCATAAATGGACAACGGGCGAACGAAACAGAGTCAAGGCTCTACAAAATTTCACCTCTCACAAGCAAGTGTGAGTTTGGATATTACATTCTATATAAGATTGTAGCTGTCATCCTTTTTTTCGTCAATATATGAAAAGCAGGATGTAAGGAACTGTATTTTGAAATATACAGTATTACGGACGTATGGAAGGTGAGAGAAGATATTCGACTGATGATTATATACAAAGCACTTTTCTTACAAAAATGTAATCTTATTGTAAGTCATTGCAATGGTAGTTTCGACAAAATCTATTATACAATAATGGTAGAAAATCAGTACGTGCTAGAAGAATGAGTATCAACAAAAAGGAGAGAAAGAGATGGAATGGATTCACGACTTATTTCAACAGCATGCATACTATGTTGTACTTATTGGATTGATGCTAGAATATATTGCATTTCCATTTCCTGGAGAGCCGACATTAGCGTATGCAGGGTATTTAGCACATACCGGTGATTTACATTTAGTACCGCTAATCTTTTTATCTTTTGTAGGAACAAGTGTAGGTATGACAATTCAGTACTTTGTAGGAAACAAGCTTGGGATGCCATTTATACAAAAGTACGGAAAATATGTTTTTTTAACACAGCGTAAAATTAATTTAACGAATAAATGGTTTGATAAGTACGGTTATTTTTTAATCTTTATTGGTTTCTTTATTCCTGGTGTGCGTCATTTTACAGGGTATTTTGCAGGAATTATTAATTTACCATTTCGCCGCTTCGCAATGACGATTTATTCTGGGGCAGTGTTTTGGGTATCATTCTTCCTAGTAGGCGGTTATTGGTTAGGTGGAAACTTAGATAATATTTTTAGAGCGGTTGAAGGTCATATCGGAAAAATTATTATTGGTGTTGTTGCGGTCGTGGCAGCAGCTTTAGCGGTAAGATTCCGTAAACAACTTAAACGTGTGTTTGCTCAAACAGTAAATTGAAAAAATCCATTCTATGTCGAAAAAGGCGGTGCTTAGAGAAGAAGCACTGCCTTTTTGTTAAGTAAATAGATACTTACAAAAAGAGGAGAGTTAGCAAAGTATGCTAGTTCTCCTCTTTTTTTTATTTATGAAATCTTATCTTTTATAGATAGGCAATGTATGTTTCCCTTGAATTAAGTTCCACTCATCTTCACTTTTTAGGAGCTTAATATCTAACAATACTTTACCATCTACAATTTCAATATTGATTTGACCTTGTTTACCAAATTGATCAAAAACTAAAGTTGCTTTATTGTCTTTGAATGTTACAGTACCGTCTACATATGCAATATCTTCAGCATTATCGGAATAAGAAGATACACCGACAACTGCTTCGTTTTCAGAAATAGGACTAATCTGCATCATTGTGAAAGCTGGACCGATATACGGTGGTTTTTTCGGTAATTCTTGTTCTGACCATGTTCCTTGAACGTTGTATAGAATAGAAGTTGGTTTTGCATCAGAATTCCAAACACCGTCTTTATCGAGGTAGTACCATTGTAATCGATCGTCGACAACCCATCCAGTTTTCATAGCGCCGCTTTTATCAAGGTAGTACCATTTGTTTTGATCGAGCACCCAACCTGTTTGCATCATACCCTTTGCATTTAAAAAGTACCATTTGTTTTGATCAAAAACCCATCCAGTTTTCATAGAACCATCGTTATTTAAATAGTACCAATCATATGGTGAATCTTGATGCCATCCAGTTTTCATAACACCATTTTTACCAAGAAAATACCATTTTCCATTATCAAAAATCCATCCATACTGCACAGCACCGCTTTTATTCAAGAAGTACCATTTTTCATCTTGTTTTAACCATCCAGTGTGCATAGCACCATTTTTATCAAGAAAATACCAATTTGGTCCTTCTTGATGCCATCCAGTTTTCATAACTCCATTGTCTTCAGCAAGGAAATACCAATTGCTATTTGTGTTTATCCATCCTGTTGCTGTTTTTCCATTTATGTAATAATACCATGCTTGTTGTTTTTGTACCCAACCAGTTACGGGAGTAGATTGTTTAGTTGTCTCTGCATAAACATGAGGCTGTATTGCGCTAAACAATATACCTGCAGCAAATAACATACCAGCAATTTGTTTTTTCATAATTATCTGCTCCTTTATTGGGGAATTCTCTTTCCCTACTACTAATATATCTAGTTATTAAAACAAATTCAATACTTTTATTACAGGAATGTTACAAAATTGTTAAAAACATTTCTTTAATATGTATGAAATATTTCTTTTAGTAAAGGTATTATTCATTAGTATCTGTTAATACCGAATAAAATCACCATTACCATTAGTATGCAAAGGAGTTTTAAAATATTTCTTGCTAGCTGTTTCTTTTCCCTTCTATTATAGAAGAAAGAAATTCGTCAAAATCAGCAGTGTGATTTTGATTCGCTAGCATTTTTTTAATAGGATGCTAGGAAAGTTTTTTAGTTCAATATTTTAAAAGTGTAATTGTATATTTTGTAAAGAAAAAGAGGAGAAATGTAATGAGACGAATTATTGCATCGATATGTGTAGCAGGAAGTTTATTAATAGCACCTATACAAAGTTTTGCAGAAGTAAATACAGGTGGAAATCAGCAAGCTGTTGTAAAAGATGGTTGGGTGTTTGAACAAAACAATTGGTATTATTATGCGAATAATGTGCCGGTAAGCGACTGGCAAAAGATTCAGGGAACATGGTATTACTTTGCGAGTAATGGTGTAATGAAAACAGGTTGGTATTTTGACGGAACGAATTGGTTTTATATGAATAGCAATGGTGGAATGGAAACAGGCTGGCAAAAGATTCAGGGAACGTGGTATTACTTTGCGAGTAATGGTGTAATGAAAACAGGTTGGTATTTTGATGGAACAAATTGGTTTTATATGAATAGCAATGGTGGAATGGAGACAGGCTGGCAAAAGATTCAAGGAACGTGGTATTACTTTGCGAGTAATGGTGTAATGAAAACAGATTGGTATTTTGACGGAACGAATTGGTTTTATATGAATAACAATGGTGGAATGGAGATTGGTTGGCAGAAAATAGGTGGGACATGGTATTACTTTGAGAATAACGGTGTATGGGTTGCAAGCAATGCTGCTGACTATTTATATACAATAGGAGAAAATCAGCAACTTATTCTTGTGACAGCAAATGATTACGGAACTAATAAGGCGAAAATTCAAACATTCGAGAAACGAAATAATAAATGGTATCCGGTGTATGCTGCTATGCAGGGATATATTGGTCGTGACGGATTTGCTTATACGATGTCAGAAGCGGGAAAGAGTTCTCCACGCGGTAAATATACAATTGGAACAGCGTTCGGTCGCTACGGTAATCCAGGAACAAAACTATCATATCGACAAATTACATCAAATGATGTTTGGGTGGATGATTCTAATTCATCTTTATATAATACGTGGCAGCAAAAACCAGCGAATGGTCGTTGGAGCAGTGCCGAAAACATGGATATTCCTCAATATGATTATGGGTTTGTGATTAACTATAATACAAAACGAATACCTGGAGCTGGTTCGGCGATTTTCTTCCATATTTCAGACATGTATACATACGGTTGTACAGCGACATCTCGGGAAAATGTTCTTTCCGTTTTACGATGGTTAGATCCTGCTAAAAGTCCTGTGATTGTGCAAACACCGGAGAATGAACTGAAATATTACTAATAAAGTGAAACTTCCATCAGTGTTGGGGCTTACTGTCCGCGAATAGCGTAATAAAAAAGAAGGTGGTCTCGTACCACCTTCTTTTTTATTACGAATTACTTTCCACTTGAACTTGTCCTTCATCTTGTAGTAAATCAAAGACATCTGCTATGCAAAATGCGATGAACCAAGTCCAAAGGCCATGGAAGAATGCTGTACTAAGTTGCAGAGGTAAATCATAAGTTGTTGTTGAAAATGAGATACAACCGCCGACAATTCCAATCATTGTTAAAAGTGTCGTTTTTCTTGCGTTTTCTTCCGGATTGAAAAGGAAGAAAATAAATGAACCTAAAATTGAAGCGCTTACAATGGAGTCGATTCCATTCATATATAAATTTTCACCAGTATACGTATTTGTCCAAAAGCATACGAGGCCGCCTGCTACGGCAAATAATGTTGCGATTATAAATCTAAATTGTTTGTTCATACGTTCATCTCCTTTATCATCATCATTTGAACAGGAGGACCTGAATTTTAATTAATAGCAATTAAATAAGATGCTATATTTATTATCTACTTTTACAATATATACATAGTATAACATGTTTTAGATTTGAATAAAAATAATTATCTGATATTTCTAGTTTTTAATGTTTTGAATTTATCTCGCTATTCGTGGGCAGTTAGACCCTCACCTTAAGATTGAGGGAAGCGAAGAAGATAGGTGGGGAATGAAGAAGACCCCCACTGATGGAAGTTTCCCTTTATGTGCAAAATAAAAACGCAAGGATCCACTCCTTGCGTTTTGTTATATACGTTTAAATCGTCCAACCACTTCTACTGTTTCTGTAATGTTAATAAAAGCATGGCTATCAACGTGGCGGATTAGACGTTTAATTTCTCCTAGTTCATAGCGTGTAACAACTGTGTAAATCATTTTTTTCTTATGATCTGTATATCCACCGACAGCATCAACCATTGTTACACCGCGAATCCCGTTGTGTAGTAATGCTTTTTTTATGGCATTTCCTTTTTCTGTAACGGTCATCACTGTTAATTTAATATGTTTTGTATGAATGGTATCAATGACTTTACTTACAACAAATCGGCTAATAAGTGTGTAAAGTGTAATATCCCATCCAAAAATAAAACCACCGACTGCAAGTAGAATAAGGTTAAAGCCAAAAATAATGGATCCAATAGAAATATCTCTATGTTTTGCCACAATTAACCCAATAATATCAAACCCACCTGTCGAAGAAGCAAATCGGAAAATGATTCCTGTTGCAGCTCCGCACAATACACCACCAAAAACAGAAGACAACAACACATCCTCAGAAAGTTGATGAACTGGAATGATATTCATAGCAAGAGTCGATACAGCAAGAAAGTATGCTGTTAAAAAAGTTGTTTTCTTTCCTAAGTAAAAATAGCTAAGAAAGAGCAGTGGAATGTTTAATAAAAAGATGAGTGCACCAATACTGTAGTGCATTAAGTAACCGATAATCATCCCAACGCCAGCAAAACCGCCACTAATCATGTGGTGTGGAATAAAAAACATATTCATTGAAACTGCATAGAGAATTGAAGCAACTGAAATAACAACAAGTTGAATAATGAATTCTAAATGTAATGTTTTTGCGGCTGGGAATGATAAAAAGGCGGTATCGGGAACGTAATCGGCGTCTCCTAGTTGGCCCATAGTCTATTTTCATCTCCATATTCGTTTTTGATTACAAGAAGAGAATAATGCTTTTTTCAAGCACTGGCAATAGTTTTATTATTATACGAAAATTTTATAAAATTTTTACAATTCGAGTGTGTAAATAAAAACATGAATATGTAAAATATAAGGAATTTACATGTTGAAGTAGTATGATATAATCCTGTCATAAGGATGTGAAGAGATGGAATTTCTATTGCAAGATGCAATGTTATATATATCTGTTGTAACAACAGCTCTTTGTTTATTAGAAGTCTTATTTCTCACTAATGTTTCGCGTTTTGTACGCCAGCAAACATATAGGGGCAGACAGAAAGCCTTTGCAGTTGTTGAAACATGTGAGGAGCACATAGGGAATATCTCGTTTTTCCCTATCTTTTATAAACATGGAATGGCTCGCTCAGTTCGCAGGCAAGAAGCAAGCGGAGAGAGTGAGGATGTAGGTCCGTATATGCCAATGTTTCGCTAAAGAATTATGAAACATTGGAGGAATCATATATATGTTTAAATCATACCGAGCTCGGCTCGTAAGTTTATCTTTATTACTTGTTGTTGTTTTATCTGGTTGTAGTAATGCAAGTGCGAATGCAGGACCAATTGATGCGAATAGCCCAGGATTTTGGAATCACTATATTGTATATCCAATTTCTGTTATGTTGCAGTTTGTGGCGCACCATTTGCCGAATCATAGCTTTGGGATTGCCATTATTATTATTACGATTATAGTTCGTTCGATACTACTGCCGCTGACAATTACGCAATATCGCAGCCAATTAAAAACGAAAAAAATGCAGCCAGAGTTGCAGAAGTTGAAGAAAAAGTATGGCGATATGACGAACAATCCGGAAAAACAAAAGCAATATCAACAAGAAATGATGATTTTAATGAAAACGAGCGGTGTAAACCCGCTAATGGGTTGTTTACCACTGCTACTGCAAATGCCAGTCTTCTCAGCATTGTACTATGCAATTAGTCATACGGAAGAGATTCGTACAGCGTCTTTCTTATGGGTAAATTTAGGACATCCAGATCCTTATCACATTTTACCTGTCCTTGCTGCTATGACAACATTTTTGCAAATGAAAGTATTTCAGTCTAATATGACAGGAGAACAAGCTCAAAATCAAGTATTGAAAGTCCAGCAGTTTATGATGCCGGCAATGATTTTGTTTATGGGATCTGCTGCTCCATCAGGACTTGTCTTGTACTGGATTACAAGTAACCTATTTACTGTGATTCAAACTATAGTATTGAAGAAAGTCTTGGATCGTGAAGATGTACAAGTGCAAGGGCAAGGGGCATAAGAAAAATTTATTTACTATAAAGTGAACGTCCCTTAGTGGAAAATGAAATAGACAGTGCTCGTTATGAGCACTGTCTATTTTTTGTGTGATTTCTATATGCGGAACTGCTGCATCAATTCTTGAAGTTTATGAGCAATCTGTTTCAATTCATTGCTAGAATGCTGAATCGCATCCATTGCGTTTAGTTGCTCTTCAGAAGAAGCAGCCACTTCACGTGTACTTGCAGATGATTCTTCAGCAATTTCGGAAATATGCTCTACAGTTTTTAAAATTTGTATCGTTCCAGCAGAAATTTGCTGAGCAAGAGTGGATACTTCCTGTGATTGATCAGAAACACTTTGTGTAGTCAGATGGATATGTTGAAACATGTTACCTGTTGATTGAATTGTATGGACTCCATCTTGGACATCATTATATACACGTTCCATTGAACCAACCGCGGAGTGGGAATCTTTTTGTATTCCCGTAATGATTTCTGTTACTTTCTTTGTAAAGTTAGTAGATTGTTCTGCGAGCTTTCGTACTTCTTCTGCTACAACAGCGAAACCTTTTCCATTTTCCCCTGCCCGTGCTGCTTCAATTGCTGCATTTAGTGCTAACAAATTTGTTTGATCGGCGATATTTTGAATCATAGAAATAATTTCGCCTACTTCTTTTGAGTGCTCGCTTAACGTTTGAATGATAGAAAGAGAGTGCTGAACGGATTCGTTAATAGCCTCCATTTGATTAATCGCCAGTTGCATGCTGCTGCTACCTTCCTCTGCTTCTCGAGTCGCTTGCAGCGATTTATCATATACATTGGACATATGAACTGCGATATGCCCTACCTCTTCAGTCATTTCTTGAATCGCTATTTTAGAGTGCTGCACACTGTTTAGCTGAGATTCAGACCCACTTGCTACTTCTTGCATGGAAGAAACAATGGCATCCGTTACGCTTCTTGTTTCTTCAGAATGAACAGATAACTGCCTAGCAGAGGTTGCTACATGATCGGACGTGGTATAAACATCGCTAATTAAATTCTTTAAATTCGTAACCATGCCGCCAATAGATTGGCTAAGAAAACCGATTTCATCACTGCGTTCTAGAAGATTTGGCGGTACTTCACTCGTTAACATACCATTTGATACTTCATTTGAAATAACAGACAAACGTTGCAATGGTTGTACAATAATGCGGTGGATTGTAATCATTAGCACGATAATCAATATAACTAATCCAATTCCAATCCCAATGCTGACATTTGTAAGTTCTTTCTTAAACATCGCGCTTACTTTCGCATCTCGACTAACAGCGAGCGCTCCTAATGCATGATTATCCAAGTCTTTTAGTAAGACAGGATGTTGGAGAACGTTTTGTCCATCTGTATGCTGGATCTGAAAAATATCCCCTTTGGGATCCTTTTTTAATCTCTCTGAATATTCATTCATGATTGTTTTAGAAAGAGATTGAGACGTTGTTAAATACGTTCCATCAGCAGTTAATATGGAAAGATCAGTTCCTAACGTATTTTTTATACTAGTAAGATTTTCGTTGTGTAAAAATTTCCCGAATATTAAAATTCCTGCGGGCTCCATTTTTTCATTTTCATTTATAATTTTAGAGGCAGCAATGATTGCTAGTCCTTTAGAAGTTTGAACAAAAGTATACAAGTCTGACTTTTGTTGAACCGTCTGCAGTAACGTTTTGTCATTTATCGTTCCTGTAAATTCTTTTATATCTCCTATTTGGCTCAAAACGGTACCATCAAAGGTACTAGTGGCGATAAAGTCAATATCAGGGTTGATTTTCGTGTTTACGTTTACATTTTCCTCAATCCACTTCACATCTTTATGTTCAACAGCTTGTCTATTAGCCTCCCATTGTGAATTTGTCTGAGTAAATTTTAGCAAGTTGCTGCCTTGAAATTGCAGTAGTTTTTCAGAAGCGCGGGCAGCTTCTTTCATTTGATTTTGTTCTACAATTGTTATGTCATCATTTAATTTTGTAAAGAAATAATAGCCGGCTATGGTGAGCGGGATACATAATAGTAGAGTAATAAATAGAGTAATTTGTTTAATTAATGAAGACTTTTTCATAAAAGACATTCAAGTTTCCTTCTTTCACTTCTGAATAGTAAAAAGACGTTGCCGCGGATATAACGTTGTATTCTCCTATAGTATTACAAAAAATGTAATTAAAATCCGAATAATATTATATAACAATATTTTGAATAATGTAACAATAAATAACAAAAAATTCCTATAATACTTATTTTTGAAAATATAATTTAATTTTGAAAAATGATTGATGAGTAGGAAAAGAAATTTGAATTCTTTCAGCGGTGTAGAAGAAAGTTTACATCTGTTATATTATACTGAAATAATTCCTGTATGTAATATAAAACACTCTTGCTTTTTTAAAAAAATTCAATATAATGAACAATAACAACAACATTCGAAATTATAAAAGTATTGATAAGGACATGATCTGTTTTTTACGATTCTCAGAGAGGGGAGCCTTAGGCTGTGAGCTTCCTAATACGAAAGAATAGTTTACCACCTTTGAACTGTAGCAGTGAACGAACATCTAGTAATTGCTTGCCGGCAACAGCCGTTATCTGAAACTTGAGCAATTGGCGCATTGTGTCTTCGTGTCAATTGGAACAAGGGTGGAACCGCGAATCAAACACTCGTCCCTTTTTTTAGGGATGAGTGTTTTTTTTATTTTACTTTAAATCAAACTAGAATTAGAAGGAGGGAACGCAGCATGCATCACGATGACAAAAATAAAATTGGCCTAACAGTCGCATTATCAATCGTTATCGGAACAATTATCGGCTCTGGTGTATTTATGAAGCCAGGTAAAGTATTGGATTATGCAGGAAGTTCTAACATGGCAATTTTCGCTTGGGTAATAGGTGGTATTTTAACCTTAGCAAGCGGTTTAACTGTTGCGGAAATTGGGGCACAAATTCCGAAAAACGGTGGTTTGTATACGTATTTAGAAGAGGTTTATGGAAGATTTTGGGGTTATTTATCTGGGTGGATGCAAACACTTGTATATGGACCAGCAATTATTGGGACATTAGGATTGTATTTTAGTTCACTAGTCATGAATTTTTTCCATATTGATAAAGTGTGGAATTTGCCAATCGCGATTGGAACGGTTGTATTTCTTGGTGTTGTAAATAGTGTTGGAACAAAGTATGGGGGCATTGTTCAAACCGCGACAACGATTGGAAAAATGATTCCAATTGTGCTTATTATTGTGATGGGATTTTGGAAGGGGAATAGTGATGTATTTAACGTTGTTGTACCAGAGTCTGCAAATCAAAGTATTGGGATGGCAATTTTAGCAACATTATTTGCATATGATGGTTGGATTCTACTCGCGTCTATCGGCGGTGAAATGAAAAACCCAACAAAGTTATTGCCAAAAGCGCTGACAGTTGGAATTCTTGTGGTAACAGCAGCGTACGTGTTAATTAATCTTGCATTATTAAAAGTGTTACCAGCTCCGCAAATTGTTGTGCTTAGCGAGAATGCAACAGCGAAAGCGGCTGAAATGTTATTAGGTGAATATGGCGGGAAATTGATTAGTATTGGTGTTATTGTTTCAATCTTTGGATGTTTAAACGGAAAGATTTTAACATTCCCACGTATTCCAGTATCAATGGCAGAGCTTGGTCAGCTACCGTTTTCAAAATTTATTGCAAAAATTAATGATAAGTTTAAAACGCCAGCAAATGCAATTTTTGTTGAGATTATGCTTGGTATTATTTTGATGATCATAAGTGACCCGAATAAATTGTCCGAGATTTCCGTATTTATTATTTATATTTTCTATGTGATGACATTTATCGGTGTATTTATTTTACGAAAACGTAATGCAGGACAAAAACGTGAATATAGTGTTCCTTTATATCCAATCGTGCCAATATTAGCAATTTTAGGGTCGTTATTTGTAATTGGAAGTGCGATTATTAATGATCCAGTAAGTTGTTTCTTGTCAATTGGTATCGTATTGACTGGATTACCGGTGTATTGGTATTTGAATAAGAAAGAGGTAAATTTGAATAAGAAAAAGGTAAGTTAGTCGATAATGAAATTTTGAAATAGGCATCTTTTGGAGATGCCTATTTTTTTGTGCAAGGATGCTGAAAGGGATTGTGGAATATGTTGTTAAAAGGAGGTGGATGCTAGTGGCAATGTTATCGTCTGTTATTGGTTTTTTCTTTATGATAATTCCTGTTGTAGTACTTGCTTTTGTGTTTCGATGGATCCGTTTTTTATATGTAAACTCAGAAGAACAAATAAGGCAAAATCAGCAAATCATTTCGTTGTTATCGGATATAAAGAAGCAAAATGAAGAACGGACATGAGTGGGAATACATGTCCGTTTTTTTAATAACGTAGTTTCATTAAGAGGCCTCGAATTTCCTCATCGTTCATAAATAAGTCATGATGCTTCTCTGTAATTTTCGCAAGAGCAACGTCGTGATAGAAAAATTCTGTGAAAAATTTAACGAATGGTTGAGACATTGTTTTCATTGCTTGCCATGAGTTTTGCTCAACGCCCGCAAATAAAATTTCACGATCATCGATAATAATCAGTAAAAAGCGTTCAAGTGCATCATGTTCTTCTGTTGGAATAAGAAGGTGAATCTGTTCTAGTGTTGTATCAAGATTCCCTACAACAAGTGCTTCTATCTCTACGCCTTGCTTTTTCTTCTCTTCTAATAGCGGCATATATTCTAGGAACGTATCATTCCATGCAGACATACGAATGGATTTTTTCGCTTCCTGTACAAGTTGTTTACTTTGTGCGTGAATAGAAGATTGCACTTTTAAGCTCCAAACCCGGTCATCTGTAAATATTTTTTTCGATACGTTGTTTTGTAACTCTTCAATATGTGATTGAAATTCTATGGTTAGTTTTTCAATAGCAAGTTGCAGCGGCAAGGCTGTATATAGCTTTTTCTTTTCGGAAACAGAATCCATCACCATGCCTTTATCAATAAGACGTGTTAATACCTCGTATATCTTTGCTTTCGGAACACCAGAATACTTCACGATGCTCGTTGCATCAAGCGGCCCTTCGCTTGAAACGAGGACCTCGTATGCTTGACTTTCATATTGTGAAAAACCGAATCTTTGTAACATAGTGCCTCCTGAACGAAAATTTCTTCTTTCTTAAGAATAAGGAACTCTCCTTATGAATACAAGTACAGTTATTTTGCCCTATACGGAAATGGTTATATAAGAATTTTTGGTTATGGAAATGAATAAGATTTTACAAGAATTACTTTTTCTTAATATAATAATATTAGCGGTTAAATAAAATTTATTAAGAAGGGGCTAGGGGATTAGAGATTATGAGAAGTTTACGTTGGAAATTAACAATTGTATTTTCGGTACTTATTTCAATGTTGTTTGTGATTTTAGGGACAACTATATATCATTTACAAAAAACGCAGCAGTCACGTATCCTTGATCAATATTCTCATAATACGATGGATTTGTTATCACAACAAATGAATGGGTTTATTAATGGGATTGGAGAGGATATGCAATACTATTCAGGTAGTGAGATGACCATTAAAATGTTACAAGATGGTGTTACGCCAGAAGAAGAAGCGCTGATAACGAGGGAGTTTTTAGATTTTAAAAAAAATCACCCTGATATTTTAGATCTTTATATTGGGACGAAAGATAAAAATACATTAAGTGCGAGTGTTGCAGATGGCGGGAAGTTGCCAGAAGGATATGATCCTACAACAAGGGCCTGGTATAAGGATGCTATAAAGGACCCGAAAACTATACATTGGGGACAGCCTCAGTATGAACTTACGACAGGACAATTAAGTGTTGGTGTTTCCAAAGCGATGTTATCACCAGATGGTTCAGTAATTGGTGTTGTAGCAATGGATGTGTCCTTAAACAGAGTCCAGCAGATGCTTCATAACGTCCAGTATAACTATGGAGGACAAACGCTTATTGTGAATGATAAAAACATAGCGTTAGTGTATCCGGATAAAGTTGGAAAAGATGTATCAAAAGAACCGCTGATTCAAAGTTTCAAACAAGAGAAAAATGATTTTGTTGCTTCTACGTTAAAGGGGAAAGATGTAATTGCATATAGTCAGTCAATGAAATCAATGCAATGGAAGATAGCAATTGTTTATCCGAAAGAGAATGTTGATAATTTATTAACAGAGCTAAGAAATACGTTTATATGGTTAGCGTGTGCTGGTATGCTTGTTGCACTTCTCGTATCGTATTTCTTTGCAAGAAGATTAACAAGACCGCTTCAATCATTAACGGGACAAGTACAGAAAGTAGCAGAAGGGGATTTAACGCTACAAATGAACGTCCAAACGAATGATGAAGTCGGTGTGCTAACAAAGCATTTTAACGAAATGGTTGGACAAATGAATGAAATGGTTAGCCGTATTAAGCATAACGTATCATCAGTACAACAGTCAGCGGATAACTTGCATTATTTAACAAATGAAACAGTTGCCGCAAGTAAGGAAGTTTCTAGTGCAATGGATGATGTGACGGGCGGTGCATCGACGCTAGCAAATAGTGTTGAGGAAATTTCAGCGCAGCTAGAAAATATGGAACAGTCAGTGGGACAGGTAAATGGATCAGTAATTTCTATTAAAGATGTAACGAGCCAGGCAGAACAAGCGTCACAAAATGGTTTGCAGACGATGCAGCGTTTAGTGAATACAAGAGAAGAAGCTTCTTCGATTGTGACTGAAACAGAAGCGGCAGCTGATAAGCTTGAACATAGTGTGCAGTCTATTCAAAATGTAGTTGAGCTTATTAAAGGAATTTCTGATCAAACAAATTTATTAGCATTAAATGCTTCTATTGAAGCAGCGCGTGCAGGGGAACAAGGAAAAGGCTTTGCTGTTGTTGCAGAAGAAGTACGAAAATTAGCAGAGCAATCAAAAGAAGCGACCGGGGATATCGCATCTATTATTGGGGAAGTACAGCGCGAAGTATCTCGCGTTGTAGAAGTTGTCGGTAATTTAAAAGAAATTGCAAATGTACAAGGCCATGTAACGGTCGATGCTGAGAAAGCATTCAAAATTGTTATGTCTGTAGTAAATACAATTGTAACTTCAATTGAAAACATTTCTACTGAAGTGCGAAATATTGGACATGAGCAGAAAGATATTACACAAGTTATGCAAACCATCGCTGAAACAAGTCAGGAGAGTGCGGCTGTATCAGAAGAAGTTAATGCAGCGACAGAAACACAGGTATCGCATCTAGAACAAGTATCAGGAACGATGAAGCAATTAACAGTGGAAATGAGCGATTTGGAAAAGCTGGTAGAACAATTTAAAATAGAAAAATAAAATTTCAGGCTGTCGGGATTTTCCCGACAGCCATTTTTGAATTATTCATATCGTATATTGTAGAAACACCGATATATCATGAGAAGCGTCTACATGTTGAGATTGCAGCTCTTTTCATATTTAATTATGGACAGCTTGAAATGTAAGGGTACCGTTACTTTCTGTTACTTTTAATGTACCCCCAATAGCTTGTGTTGTATATTGATGAGATGTAAGATCAGTTAATCCAAGTTGTTCTAAAATAGACATAACACCTTGTTGACCAAGAGAAGGATCTAAACTCAAAATAATAAGACCTACCGTTGCATAAAAGGCTGAAATGTCTTGTTCAGAAGCATCTGAACCGACAACAGCAACAGCGCCGATATTGCCGTTAGATTTATAAATTGTCATGCCAAATCCTAAACCATTGCTGAATGTCCCATTGTACGTAACAGTTGCTTGATCCTCTGTGAATAGCTTAACATTCCCTAAGTTATATCCGGATGGCTTCCCGAGACTGTTAAAAGTTGAGACAAATTCTTGGATAGTTCGAGTTGTCTCAACTTGTGCTGGTTGAGATGGATTAGGTTGGCTCGGTTGAGGAGCAGGTTGTGGAGTAGGAGGTAGTTGTTGTTCTGGTGGAACCGGCTTTTCAACTGGAGGAGAAGAAGTTGGTTTTTCTTTCTCTTTTCCACAAGCTGTTGTTCCGAGTAGAAGACTGCCCGCTAATAATGAAGTAATAAATAAACGTTTCATCGTTCACTCCCTTTCAAAGTTGCGAAAAAGCGATTTCTTGCAGAAGTGATATCAATATATGCAAGGCGGACAGAAAAGAGTTACGGTAGATAAGCATATTCAGAGAAAATAAATTAATTTATAGAGCATTAAGCTAAGATATTAGGTAGTAGGAAGTTCAAAAGATGAAAATTTGATTTACATAAGTATGTAATGTAGGAAATTGCGGAGAAAATTTTGTACAATAATAAAGAATCTATAGAAGAGGTGAACAGAAATGGCAATTGTTGATGTTACAATTATCCCAGTTGGAACAGGTACTACAAGTGTAAGTGAGTATGTAGCAGAAATACAAAAAGTACTTGAGAAAAATGCAGATCGCGTGAAGTATCAATTAACACCAATGAATACAATTATTGAAGGAGAACTTCCGGTGTTATTTGAAGTTATTCAACAAATGCATGAAGTTCCATTTTCAAAAGGTGCAGGCCGCGTAGCAACAAATATTCGCGTTGATGACCGCCGTGATAAAGTTAGCTCTATGGAGAAGAAGTTACAATCTGTACAGTCGAAGTTATAGAGTGAACCTTAACTAGTGGAATCAGTCGAGCCTTACTGTCCGAAGGTAGCGAGATGAAGTAAGTATAGGGGAAGCAGCTAAATAGAGCTGCTTCTTTTTGTATGAAGGGCAAGAAATTTGTTTCCGCCTTTAAATTTCTTTATTATCAAGTGTAAAGAAATATGAAGGAGGGGCTATAGGGTGAATGAAAAATTTCAAGAACAGTTTGATGGGTTGCTACAGAAGTATACAGAGCTATTATTAGGAGAGAGCGATGAAGAATATAAACAAAAGGTTGAGAAATGGGCGTTATATTCGTATATTGCTAAAACAATGCCAGCGCTTGTAAAGCATTGGAATGAAACGTATCCAGATGCGAAAGAAGAGATGGTAAAATTAATTACAGAAATTAAAAAGCGCAATGATGAACATAGACAAAATAAGTGACAAATGAGAAATGGCTACTTGTAATCAAGTAGTCTTTTTTTGTATTTTTTGATGAACATGTATATGAGTTATTTTTATATAATGTTTGGTTATGTGTATGCCATCTTTATACGAAATAAAGGGAGTGTTTTTTTCTTTGTATAAAGAGAAGAAAGTATTAAAGATTATTTGTCGAAATTATTTCTCATAGGCGTTGTTTTCCTATATTGCTACTCATACACCTGGAATTTCTATATGTCGAAACATTTTTATTTCGTATTTTTCCTTTTAAAATTCAATTATACAAACATTCTCGTATTATTGTGTTAATTATCTAAATAATTATTTGTATCAAATAATTTTAAACAATGATATAATTTAGAAGAGGGGTAAAAAACAGACAAAGTACAGTCATAGGGGTGGAGTACATGGAACAATTAATGCGTAATTCCTTCTTGTTTTTATCAAAAAATAAAGCGATGACAAAACTAGCGAAAAAATACGGTTTACGTTTTGGAGCAGGACGCTTTGTTGCAGGGGAAACAATTGATTTAGCAGTAGCTGCAATTAAAGATTTAAACAAGCAAAACCTTTGTGTTACGATCGACTATTTAGGGGAATTTGTTGATAACGAAGCAGAGGCAAACGAAATGGCGGATGAATCGATTGAAGCGATTCGTGCAATTGGTCGCGAAAAGCTAGATTCTCAGCTTTCATTAAAAATGACTTCTATGGGTTTAGACATCTCAGAAAATTTAGTTATGAACAATATGCGCCGTATTTTAGACGCAGCGAAAGAAAACGGTGTGTTTGTAACAATTGATATGGAAGATTACTCACGTTGTGGAAAAACAATTGAAATCTTCAAGCTGTTAAAAGAAGAATATGACAATGTTGGTACAGTAATTCAAGCGTATTTATATCGTACTGAAAAAGATATAGATGATTTGAATGCGTATAACCCAAATTTGCGTCTTGTAAAAGGGGCTTATAAAGAGTCTGAAGAAGTTGCATTTCCAGAAAAGAAAGATGTAGATGACAATTATAAAAAGATTATTAGAACGCACTTATTAAATGGTAATTATACAGCAATCGCTTCACATGATGATGCAATTATTGAATATACAAAAAAACTTGCTGAGGAATACAACATTTCGCGTGATCAGTTTGAATTCCAAATGTTATATGGCATTCGTACAGAGCGTCAACTTGAGCTTGTGAAAGAAGGATATAAAATGCGCGTGTATGTACCATATGGAAACGATTGGTACGGATACTTCATGCGTCGCTTAGCAGAACGTCCAGCTAACGTAGCATTCGTATTAAAAGGAATGATTAAAAAATAACCAAGGAAGCATAGACTTCCTTGGTTATTTTAATTGTCCAAAAGCATAGTCAGTCATCTTTTTTGCATCAGGGTACAGTGTTTTGCGACCAGAAGAGAGGACAACCGTAATAACCTTTTTACCGTCTTTCTCATCTATTGTAACGACTGTATATTCTGCTAATGCAGAAAGACCGCTTTTACTTCCAATCGCATGTGGATCAGCGTACAATTCTTCACGTCCATAGTTTGCGATTTTTTTCGTTTGCATGGATGTATGTATAGTTGTATGAATTGTATTCATATCTTGCAAGACTTGTGGATACTTTAATACTTCTTTTGTAATAAGTGCCAAATCATATGGTGAAATTTTATTTCCAAGTGCATCAGCCCCGCTTGCATTTTTAAACGTTGTATGTGTCGCTCCGAGCTGCTTTGCTCGTTCATTCATCATTTTAGCGAATTTTTCCTTGGAACCGGCAATATGTTCTGCAACCGATTCACCGATTGGATCGGCGCTAATAACAAGCATCAACTTTAATGCCTCATCGCGCTTTAGCTTTTCCCCAGCATGTAGTGTAATTTTTTTACTTTGGCTCTCTGTTTTTATCGCATTTTCTGTAACGGTAATTTCCTCATCTTCTTTTACGTTTTCCAGTAGAAGAAGAGCGGTCATCATTTTCGCTACACTCGCTGGATAGGAACGGTCATGTTCATGTTTTCCGTATAAAATTTCTCCTGTATTTGCGTCAATTGTCACGCCGTATTTCCCGTATATATCAGGCTGGTTGGCCCTGGCTACTTTTTGCCTGTGCGCATATAAAGAAAAAATCATTGCAATAAATAATGTAGCAGTAATAACAAGTAGTGTAATCGTTCGTTTCATTCTGTACCCTCTTTTATGTATGGAATAGGCAGCGATATAGCCTATTTTTTATTATGCCATGTTCGCTGCCTATATTTGTACTCTTATTTTTCACCCATGTTTTGTTTTTTATATTGCTGATTGTTTCCTTGTCGGCCTTTTTCGATACCTCGATCAACTGGACCAGCATTTCCTGTCACGCTTGTAGAACTAATACCTGCTTTTGATGGGTTTTTCTTAATTTTAGCCATAAGTTATGCCTCCGTGTGATCAAATTTATCCCGCTTTAACAGGCAGTAAGACTTCCACATCAAGATGCAGAGAAAAGCGAGAAAAATAACTGCCCGTAAAAGCACGATTGGTGAAACTAACCATCAGTGAAAAAATCATTCACTGATGGAAGTTTCACTTTATGGATTTTTTAAATTGTAACGAACCCTTTAGGGTAAGGTGTTTAAGAAAGGAAGTTCACTACATATCATGCCCAAAATAGAAAAAAAGAAATAAGTTCAGAAAATTTTATTTTTAAATATATTGCGAAAATTTAAACTATATCATATATTTATTAGTAGAGGCTCATTCATAGATTGCGACGTTTGTCAAAAAATTGAATGAGCATTCATTCAAGAATAAGGGGGAGAATTGGATGTTCCAAATTAAAAAGGCTGCAGTTCTTGGTTCTGGTGTAATGGGTTCTGGAATTGCTGCGCATTTAGCTAACATCGGTATACCGACATTATTGCTTGATATTGTACCGCCATCGCTTACAAAAGAGGAAGAAGCGATGGGACTTACATTAGAACATAAAAGTGTACGAAATCGTTTCAGTAACGGAGCTCTGCAAAAATTGTTAAAGCAAAAACCAGCTCCTCTTACAATGAAAGAAAACTTAACGTTAATTGAGGCTGGCAATATGGAAGATGATATGGAACGCCTTGCTGACGTTGATTGGATTATTGAAGTTGTTGTAGAAAATTTAGAAATTAAAAAGAAAGTATTTGAGAAAATAGACGCTGTTCGTAAGTCAGGTTCTATTGTTAGCTCAAATACATCTGGTATTTCCGTTGAAAAAATGATAGAAGGGCGTTCAGACGATTTCAAAAAGCATTTCTTGGGAACGCACTTTTTTAACCCTCCGCGTTATTTAAAACTTCTTGAGATTATACCGACAAAAGAAACGGCTCCTCATGTGTTAGACTTCATGAAACTATTTGGCGAAGATGTACTTGGAAAAGGTGTTGTTGTTGCAAAAGACACACCAAACTTTATTGGAAACCGCATCGGTACGTACGGACTGCTTGTAACATTGCAAGAGATGGTAAAACGCGGTTATAGCGTTGGCGAAGTAGATTCTGTAACAGGCCCATTAATTGGCCGTCCGAAAAGTGCAACGTTCCGTACATTAGATGTTGTCGGATTAGATACATTTGTTCATGTTGCAAATAACGTATATGAAAACGTACAAGAAGAAGAGCGTGAAGTTTTCAAAGTACCAGCTTTCATGCACGACATGTTAGAAAGAAAATGGCTTGGAAGTAAAACAGGTCAAGGCTTCTTCTTAAAACAAGGAAAAGAGATTTTAGAGTTAAATCCAGAAACAATGGAATACGAAGAACGTAAAAAAATGAAAGCGGCTTCTGTTGAATTAAGTAAACAAGAAAAAGGATTAGCGAATAAATTGAAAGCGCTTGTATATGCACAAGATCGCGCTGGTGAATTGTTATGGAACATTATTACACCAACTCTTCTATATTCAGCAAAGCTAATGAAAGAAATTGCTGATGATATTGTCGCAATTGATAATGCGATGAAGTGGGGCTTTGGCTGGGAGCAAGGACCATTTGAAATTTGGGATGCAATTGGCGTTGAGAAGTCCGTTCAGAAAATGGAGGAAAACGGTCAAGTAGTTCCAGCTTGGGTAAAAGAAATGATCGAGAAAGGTATTACATCGTTCTATAAACATGATAATGGCGAGAGCTATTACTATGATAACGGTGAATATAAACAAATCGTTCGTAATAAAAAGGCAATTTCTCTAAAACAACTGAAAGAGAAAAATGGCGTACTGAAGAAAAATAGCGGTGCGAGCCTGATTGATTTAGGTGACGGTATTCTTTGCTTAGAATTCCATTCGAAGAGCAATGCAATCGGTATGGATATTACGCAAATGATTAATTACGCTGTCGATGAAGTAGAAAAGAACTATAAAGGGCTTATTATTGGAAATCAATCGAAGAATTTCTGCGTTGGTGCGAACCTTGCAATGATTTTAATGGAAGCACAAGACGATAACTACTTTGAAATTGAGTGGGTCGTGAAAAACTTCCAAGATGCAATGATGAAAATAAAGTACTGTTCAAAACCAGTCGTGGCAGCGCCTTATGGTATGACACTTGGCGGCGGTACAGAGGTTTGCTTACCAGCTGCTAGTATTCAAGCTTCTAGCGAAACATACATGGGATTAGTAGAAGTCGGTGTTGGTTTAATCCCTGGCGGAGGCGGTAACAAAGAGCTATACATTAAACATTTGAACAAAATGGCAAACGGTGTTGAGTTTGACCTGCAAAAAGTTGCAAACAAAGTGTTTGAAACAGTAGCTATGGCGAAAGTTTCAACATCTGCACAAGAAGCAGCTTCTCATAACTTCTTAGGCGATAAAGATGGTATTAGCGTCAATGGCGATCACTTACTATATGATGCAAAACAAAAGGCACTTGCCTTATATGAAGCGGGCTATAAAGCACCAATTCGTAAAAAGATCCCAGTTGTCGGTGAAACAGGATATGCAACGCTCGTACTTGGGGCAGAAGCAATGCACTTATCTGGCTATATTTCCGAATATGACTTACACATTGCGAAAAAACTTGCATATGTCATTGCTGGCGGAAAAATTCCATATGGAACAGAAGTTGATGAACAATATTTATTAGATGTGGAACGCGAAGCATTTATCAGTTTAGTGAGCGAAATGAAATCACAAGCAAGAATGCAGCACATGCTTGTAAAAGGAAAACCATTACGTAACTAAGGAGGAAGAGTGTTCATGAGAGAAGCTGTTATTGTTGCAGGGGCAAGAACGCCAGTTGGGAAAGCGAAGAGAGGATCATTAAAAACAGTACGTCCTGATGATTTAGGGGCATTAGTTGTAAAAGAAACATTAAAACGTGCGAATAACTACGACGGTCCAATTGATGATTTAATTTTTGGTTGTGCGACGCCGGAAGCAGAGCAAGGTTTAAACATGGCGCGTAATATCGGCGGGCTAGCAGGACTTTCTTATAATGTTCCAGCTATTACAATTAACCGTTACTGCTCTTCTGGACTGCAAAGTATTGCTTTTGGTGCAGAGCGTATTATGCTTGGGCATTCGGAAGCTGTATTATCCGGCGGTGCTGAATCTATGAGTTTAGTACCGATGATGGGACACGTTGTTCGTCCGAATAACCGCCTTGTTGAAGCAGCTCCAGAATATTATATGAGCATGGGACATACAGCGGAGCAAGTAGCGATGAAATATGGAATTTCCCGTGAAGAGCAAGATGCGTTTGCGGTAAGAAGCCATCAACGCGCAGCAAAAGCATTAGCGGAAGGAAAGTTCGTAGATGAAACAGTATCGGTGGATGTAACACTTCGCACTGTTTCAGCAAACAACAAGTTACAAGAAGAAACAATTGTGTTCTCACAGGATGAAGGGGTAAGAGCAGATACGACGTTAGATGTGCTTGGGAAACTGCGACCAGCATTTAACGTGCGCGGTTCGGTAACAGCTGGAAATTCTTCGCAGCTGAGCGACGGCGCAGCTGCAGTATTACTGATGGATCGTGAAAAAGCAGTAAGCGACGGATTAAAGCCGCTTGCAAAATTCCGTTCCTTCGCAGTAGCTGGTGTACCGCCAGAAGTAATGGGAATCGGTCCAATTGCAGCGATTCCAAAAGCGTTAAAATTAGCAGGTTTAGAGTTATCTGATATTGGTTTATTTGAATTAAATGAAGCATTCGCATCTCAATCGATCCAAGTTATTCGTGAACTTGGATTAGATGAAGAAAAAGTAAACGTAAACGGCGGAGCGATTGCCCTTGGACATCCACTTGGTTGTACAGGAGCGAAACTAACATTATCTCTTATTCATGAAATGAAGCGCCGTAATGAGCAGTTCGGTATCGTGACAATGTGTATTGGCGGCGGAATGGGTGCTGCTGGAGTGTTTGAATTATTATAAAAAAAGTGGAAGCGGCTCGCTCAGAATGTGAGGAAGAAGTGAAGCCACCGAACATTCTAGCCGCTGGAACTGGATTTAATAAAAGTGAAGTTAGACAGATAAAGAATGGAAGCGACTAAAGGGTACGAAAACAAATAAAGGGAGGGCTAGCTTCTCTCGTAACAAGAGAAGCAGCCTATGAAAATATGAAGGAGGAATTTTTCATGGAAAAAATAGTAGGAAGTGCAGTGAAAGGCGGCAGCTTTTTAGTTGATGATATTACAATTGATCAAGTGTTTACACCTGAAGATTATACAGATGAGCATAAAATGATTGCGAAAACAACAGAGGACTTTATTGTAAATGAAGTACTGCCAGAGCTTGAATATTTAGAGCAGCATGAGTTTGATCGCTCTGTTCGTTTATTAAAAGAAGCAGGTGAGCTTGGATTATTAGGTGCTGATGTACCAGAAGAGTACGGCGGTATTGGCCTTGATAAAGTTAGCTCTGCGTTAATTGCAGAGAAATTCTCTCGTGCGGGCGGCTTTGCGATTACGCACGGTGCTCACGTTGGTATCGGGTCGTTACCAATCGTATTATTCGGTAACGAAGAACAAAAGAAAAAATATCTTCCTGCATTAGCAACAGGCGAAAAGCTAGCTGCGTACGCATTAACTGAGCCAGGATCTGGATCTGATGCATTAGGAGCAAAAACAACAGCTCGCTTAAATGCGGAAGGTACACACTATGTATTAAACGGTGAAAAACAGTGGATTACAAACTCCGCTTTCGCCGATGTATTTGTTGTATACGCAAAAGTAGATGGCGAGCATTTCACGGCGTTTATCGTAGAGAAAGAATACGCTGGCGTATCCACAAGCCCGGAAGAAAAGAAAATGGGTATTAAGTGTTCTTCTACTCGTACGTTAATTTTAGAAGACGCACTAGTGCCAAAAGAAAATGTACTTGGTGAAATCGGTAAAGGTCATGTAATCGCATTTAACATTTTAAATATCGGCCGCTATAAATTAGGTGTTGGTACAGTTGGTTCATCAAAACGTGCGTTAGAAATTTCAGCACAATATGCAAATCAACGTCAGCAGTTTAAGCAACCAATTGCTCGCTTCCCATTAATTCAAGAGAAGCTTGCAAATATGGCAGCGAAAATTTATGCAGCTGAAAGCTCTGTATATCGTACAGTTGGTTTATTTGAAAGCCGTATGAGTACATTATCAGAAGAAGAAGTAAAAGACGGGAAAGCTGTAGCAGCTTCTATCGCTGAATATGCAATTGAGTGTTCTTTAAATAAAGTATTCGGTTCTGAAGTGCTAGATTATGTAGTAGATGAAGGTGTTCAAATTCATGGTGGTTACGGATTTATGGCAGAGTACGAGATTGAAAGAATGTACCGCGATTCTCGTATTAACCGTATTTTCGAAGGTACGAATGAGATTAACCGCTTAATCGTACCAGGTACGTTCTTGCGTAAAGCAATGAAAGGTGAATTACCACTTCTGCAAAAAGCACAAAAATTACAAGAAGAATTAATGATGATGATGCCGGAAGAAGTAGGCGATGAGCCATTAGCACTGCAAAAACATTTAGTGAAAAATGCGAAGAAAATTGGCTTAATGGTTGCTGGTTTAGCTGTTCAAAAATACGGTAAAGCGTTAGATAAAGAACAAGAAGTTCTTGTTAATATCGCTGATATCGTAAGCAACCTATATGCAATGGAATCTGCAGTTCTTCGTACAGAAAAAGCAATTAAAACAACTGGCCTTGAGAAGAACAAACAGAAAGTATTATACACTGAAGTATTCTGCCAAGAGGCGTTCAATCAAATCGAAGCAGATGCGAAAGAAACAATTATTGCTGTAGAAAATGGCGATATGCTGCGCATGATGTTATCTGCGCTTCGTAAATTCACTCGTCATACACCGCTTAATGTGATTCCAAAGAAACGTGAAATCGCAGCGAAAGTGTTAGAGGATGAGCGTTATACAGTTTAATATGTAAAAAGGCAGGAGTCGTTTGGAGCGACTCCTGCCTTTTTTTGCACAAAAATGGAATTTCTAGTGACAAAAACTAATGTCGTTAGTTATAATAAAACTAACGACATTAGTTTTATGTGAAGAGGAGCTGGAAATATGAGAATGATTCATGAAAAAACGGTATATCAATTGTCATTTTTGCCAAGAGCGTTTCCTGTAAATTGTTACTTTGTGGAGGAAGAAGACGGTTTAACTTTAATTGATGCGGCTTTGCCATATAGCGCAAAAGGTATCTTGCAAGCAGCTCAAAAAATAGGAAAACCGATTACTAATATTGTATTAACACATGCACACGATGATCACATCGGTGCGCTAGATGCATTAAAGGAAGTACTTCCAGATGTTCCGGTTTATATTTCTAAGCGGGATGCACGGTTGTTAGAAGGAGATACGACATTACAAAGAGATGAACCAAATACGCCAATAAAAGGCGGTGTACCTAAAAAAGTGAAAACGAGACCGGATGTTTTATTGGAAGATGGAGATCGAATTGGATCGCTTCTTGCGATTATGACACCGGGACATACACCAGGCTCCATGTCGTTTCTTGATACGCGAAATAACGCCCTTATTGCCGGGGATGCATTTCAAACAAGAGGGGGCATGGCTGTTTCGGGACAAATGAAATTTTGGTTTCCGTTTCCTGCAATGGCAACATGGAGTAAAGAATTAGCATTACAGAGTGCAGAGAAGCTAAGAGAATATGAGCCTTCCTTACTTGCGGCAGGGCATGGGAAAATGATAAATAATCCAGTCGCTGCAATAGACCGTGCGATTGAGGAAGCAAAGCGAAATGTAGAAAGTATGAAAGAGGGTTAATTTATGTCACCGAGAATCGGACTTACATTACAGAAAATCGTAGACACAGCAGCAGAAATCGCAGATACAAATGGGATACAAGAAGTAACATTAGCGTCATTATCGCAAAGGCTTGGAATACGTTCTCCTTCTCTATATAATCATGTGAAAGGTTTACAAGACGTACGGAAAAATCTTGGTGTTTACGGAATAGAACAGCTGCATGAGGCGCTGAAAGAGGCGATAGAGGGTAAACGTATGGATGAAGCAATTTATGCATTAGGAGAAGCATACGTATCGTTTGTCCGAAAACATCCTGGATTGTATGAAGCAACTTTTTTACGAGATGAAGAAGTGCAACAAGCAGGTGATGGAACTGTAGAGCTTTGTCTTCGTGTTTTACAACAATACGGTTTAGAAGGTGAGCAGGCGCTTCATGCGACTCGTGGACTAAGAAGTATTTGTCACGGATTTGCATCGATTGAACAGCAAGGTGGATTTGGGTTGCCGCTGGATTTAGATACAAGTTTACATTTATTATTGGAAACGTTTATTAAAGGGCTACATGTTATAAAAGAATAAATAAGAAAAAAGAAAATACGAGTTTTTTGTTGTTTGTAATTTTTCACAGTAGATTGCGCGACATTTTAGCTTAACTAGAGTGGTGAAACCTTAGAAGAGATTCTAAGGTTTTTTATGTTGCAGAATGTTTTTAAGTGCATACAATCCAAAAATAAATAGATACTAAATGTTGAATGAACCATGAAAGGAAGGTATGTGCGATGCAAAACTTAACTGAGCTTGAAGTGGAAAATTTACGTCATCTTATTGGCGGACATTCCATGATTATTAACAAACTAGAAGAATATGCGGGAACATGTACAGATCCGCAATTAAAACAGATGTTGCAAAAAGATGCACAGGATGCAAGAAATACGAAACAACAATTAATGTCATTTCTAGGATAGGAGTGTACGGAACATGAATGAAAAAGACATGGTGAACGATTATTTAGCTGGATTAAATGCGAGTTTAACAGGCTATGCGAATTACATTGCTCAAACGAATAATGAACAATTACACCAAACATTGATTCAAATTCGTAACCAAGATGAAGTAAGACAGCGTAATTTATATCAATATGCGATGCAAAAGGGATATTATCAACCAGCAGCTCCAGCAAATCCAATGGTTGTTCAGCAGTTGAAGAGCCAATTAAATGCGCAATAAGGAAAGAGGCTTTAAAGCGAGTGACGTGATTGAGACGTTGCTCGTTTTTTTGTGAAAGTGAAACGTTCGTAACTTTGTCGGAATTATTTCCAAGGGGACATAAAACGTCCATATTATTTGTGGTATATTTCACAAATTGTACATGGTTTCCATGGCAAAAACTTCTATAATAAAAAGTGTAAAGAGCACAAGGCACAGAAAATTACACTAAGAAGCAGGTGAAATTGTCATGAATAGAAATACAAGAAGGATTGCAATTATCGGTACTGGATTAGTTGGATCAAGCTGAGCGTATTCTATTGTGAATCAAGGAATCTGTGAAGAATTAGCGTTAATTGATCTTAATCATGAGCGAGCAGTTGGCGAAGCAAAGGATTAAGTGTTGTTCCAGCGATGGTGATTACTTACATCATAATTCCAGTAGCTGTTTCTTATATACTATATATGATTTTGAAAAAAGCAGGTCGCATTAAACCTGGGGACATGACTGTACCGCAATCCTAAAAAACATGCCAATTTGAAAATCTCCCCTTACATAGATAAAAGCAGACTGAAGAAGCCGCAGTCTGCTTTTTTTGTCATAGATTATACTCCGGCTTGCACAGTAACCTTTTGTTCACGTGATTCAAAGACATAATACATAGCGGCATAAAGGAAGCTTGCTACTACAGTGCCTGCTACTGCATCCATAAAGGCGTGCTGTTTTGTAAATAAAGTAGATAAAATGATGAGTACGCCAATGAATGTTAATATGCCATATTCCCACTTGTTTTGCTTTTTCCTCTTATGTGCTGTAATCATAATGACAAATGTTGTGAGTACGTGAATGCTAGGAAAGCAATTCACAGGTTGATCGATACTGTAAATATAGCGCACTAAATTAGCAAACACATCATTGCCGATTACCTCGGGACGTGTTATCGTCGTTTGCCACATATAATAAATGCTAAAGGAAGTAAGGTTACCTAATAAAATACTACTTAATGTAACGTAATAGAGCTTTCGATCAGCAAAGCAGTAATAAATAAGAGCACCGTATAAGTAAGGGAACCAAAGTAAATATGGAACGATAAATTCTTTTGTAAATGGAATCCATTCGTCTATTTTTGTTGTCACATTCACAGCATCTACTGTTGAATGATTCAGTGCGCTATAAAGAGGACTTACAAGTACGAGTAGGAGTATATAAGATAATGGAATAAAGGCTGAAGATTTATTATTTTTCATAGTAATTCTCCTATTTGTAGTGTAATGACTTGAAACTTGAAAAATTATAATATAAAAAATGTAAATGAACTATCGATTTCTCTAACATTTTTTACAAATAAACTTACAGTTTTGTCACTATTTGAAAACTCCTTCTTTCCTTCGAATCTTGAAGATGGGGCGTTCTTGTTCATTTTTCGATAAATACGAATTAAAAAATGACCTAAAACTCCTGGTCTTTTTAGGTCGGGCAGGGCCTTTTCATGCCACATGCAAGGGGAAAAAGCGAGTGTAGGTCATGTTTTGTTCTGCATTGCAGCGACTTATATGTATCATATTGTAGGATGCTGATATGGGTGAAACGATTCTTAAACAAACGTTTAATTAATATATATGTTCCATTTTTAGCTTTTAATCAAACGTTTGTTTAATAGACTAGAAATACATAGTCTAAAGGGATTGTCACATGTAAATAAAAGTGCTATTCATTCCAAGTGAAAATGACAAACATCGATATTAAAAAATATGTCGTGTTTTGTCATTTTTTGTTATAAACTATATAACGTAATATAAAGATCCAAAGAAGGAAGTGTTGTGATGGCATTGTTAAAAAATAGTAAAATTGGTACGAAATTAAACGTGTTAATGATTATAGCTAGTATTGCATGTATTATTTTATCGTTCATAGGGATAATCGCATTAAAGAATGCAGACAAAAGTTCTGAAAGTATGTATAAAAACATGTTACTTCCAATTCAACGGGTAAAGACCGTAGAAGCTAATTTCTATTATGGTAATAATAATTTTATGGAACTTATGATAACAACAGATGAAAATAGAAATAAAGAGTTGGCAAATAACCTGTCTAAAGTACGTGAAGAAAATGATCAGTTAATAAAAAAGCTAGAATCAACGATAAGCTCCCAACAAGAAAAGGAGTTATATGAAAATTTCAAAGCAAATTTCGGCGAGTTAAGACCGAAAATGAAAGAAGCACAAAGTTTAGCAATGCAAAATAAAAACGAAGAGGCTTATGCTTATTATTTAAAAGAAGTTGAGCCCGCTATGCAAAAATCAATTAAGTCTATTCAAGAATTCGCTAATTGTAATAGTAACCAAGCAGAACAATTACAGGAACATAATGCTAACAGCGCTAAAACTGCAATGATGATATTTATCCTTATTTCAGTTATAGCGACTGCGACTATTATATTGATTGGTTATATTATTAAAATAGCTATTCAACGTCCAATTACGTTATTACAGCATGATATGAAAGAAGTAGCAGATGGGAATTTAGTAATACGTACTTCTTATGAAGCAAATGATGAATTAGGAAATATCGTTATTTCTTTTAATCACATGTTAGACAATTTGCAACAACTAATTGAGAAAATAAAAGTAACGGCACACGAGGTTACTTCCTCGACTGATCGTATGTTGCAAAATACAAAACAAGCATCTCAAATCTCTAACGAAGCTGTTCAAACGATTGCTGAAGTGAACAAACAAATAGTAGGACAAGTTACGAGTATTCAAGAAAGTTCAACAGCAATGAGTGACGTAGCAAATGGAGTTCAAACAGTAGCTGAATCTGCATCAACTGTTGCTGAAGTGTCTGTTATTACAACAGATCGTGTGGATAGCGGAAGTGAAGTAATCAAGCAATCTATTACTCAAATGAATAATGTACATAAAGCTGTGGAAGAAACATCTACAATGATAGATCGTCTTGTTATACGTACGCAAGACATAGATAAAGCTTTAAATGCGATTACGAATATTGCGGAACAAACAAACTTGCTTGCTTTAAATGCTGCAATTGAAGCAGCGCGTGCAGGGGAAAATGGAAAAGGTTTTGCAGTTGTTGCAGCTGAAGTGCGAGACTTAGCTGAACACTCAAAGCAATCCGCGCATGAAATTAATGATTTAATTAAAGCAATTCAACAAGATACAAAAGATACCGTTCAAATTATGAGAAAAGGTCAGGAAGAAGCGGAACAAGGAAGAAATGCTGCTAATGAAGCAGAGCGAGCGTTTTCAACAATCATGACAGACATTCATAAGATAACACATCAAATTCAAGAAGTATCAGCTACAACAGAAGAAATGTCTGCTGGAACGGAAGAAATTAACGCTTCATTATCAGTAGTATCAGAAACTTCTACAAGGGTAGCAAAAGATACGGATCAAACCGTACAAGCCATTCAAACACAAGCGGCATCCATTACAGAAATAACGAATCAATCCATGCAAATAAAGAACAAAATTGAAGAATTAGAAGGATTGATTTCACAATTTAAAATTGAGGAATAAGAATTATTTATAAACATAATGAAAATAAGAGACAGCGAATTTAACGGCGTCTCTTATTTTTTATCACTTTAGCCAAGAATACTCCTTCCTCAAGGAAAATATTTTGTGTCTATTCTTGCTGAAACAGAAGTGCAAGAATTACCCAAAACAGGCTCATCTGTTGGTTGGATGTCGGATTAAAAGACTTTGCTATCCTTTCAACTGGGGAAGTATTTTGCAATCCAAAATGGTTTCGCAAACTTGAAGAAAAATTAGCGAATGCACAACGCACTCTTTCCAAACGTAAGAAAGGCTCTTCAAACTGGAATAAACAGCGTATCAAAGTCACTCGCATTTACGAACGTATTACTAATGCAAGAACAGACTACTTACAAAAAATCTCAACCCATATCATCAAAAACCACGATGTAATTGGTATTGAGGATTTGCAAGTATCGAATATGTTGAAGAACCACAAGTTAGCCAAAGCGATTAGCGAAGTATCTTGGTCACAATTTCGAACTATGCTTGAATACAAGACAAAATGGTATGGTAAACAAGTTGTTGTTGTATCAAAAACATTTGCTTCCAGTCAACTTTGTTCGTGCTGTGGCTATCAAAACAAGGACGTTAAGAATCTAAATCTTCGTGAATGGACTTGCGAAGAATGTAACCCACATCACGATAGAGATATTAACGCAAGTATAAATCTTAAAAATGAAGCCGTAAGACTTCTAACCGCAGGGACTGCGGAGCTAGCCTACTAAGATAGCCCAAGGATACTTTGGTGTTCGTAGGAATCCCCCACTTCAAACGACCCGTAAGGGTGTTAAGTGGTGGGTAGTTCAAGGTGTTAATTAAACGTTTGATTAAGATATATGTTCTATAATGCTGCACATCTTTTGTGAAAAAATAAAAAAACACTTCTCAAAAAATGAAGTGTTTTTCTGTTACTAAATATATTATAATAAAAAAAGTTAGAATTTTGTTATTTTAACAAAATATTATGTAAGGGCTTAAATAGATGGATTATATTCGTTTATGTATTTAGTTACGCTTTCATTTAATTTCATGAAAAAGTCTGTGAATTCTGAACAGTCCGTGCGAATGTTATCTACATGCTGTAAAGAGAGTTTCTCGTTTAACAGAAATTCCCCGTGATGCCCAAATACTTGTATATGAGCATTTATTTGATCTGAATCTTCTTGTGTTGATACGAGAAGATAGTCAAATGCTTTTATAGGAATGGCATATGTTTTACGATATGTATTCGTATTACTTATTCCGGTTTGTTTTATCACTTGAAACTGAAGAACTTCTTTGTTTATAGCGATGGACAATGTTGTTGATTTTAATTTTGTGTCTGTTAATTCATCAAGTTCTTCAAGTTGAAAATGGATTGTAGTTTGATCTGAGCAGTTTTGAATTTGTTGCTGGATTGTTGAGTGAATTTGTAGTTCCATATAGTAAATAATCTCCTTTTCTTTATGTGCTATAAAGATAGAAATATAGAACAAAAGAATTAATATAGTAGTTTCAAGTAGTAAATAAAATTAAACATTTTTATTGTTCCTTAAAGAGAATACATGACAAATTACTAAAAAACAATATAAATTGATTTAATATTTCGTATTTTAAAAGCGTTATATTTGGTATAAAAAATATTATGATTAAATAATATTTTTTTGGAATTGTAAAATATTATTGGTAAATTTGCGAAAAAGAAAAGATTTTGCAGGATAAAAGAAATTCTTAGCGAAATAAGTTAAAGTTTGAAATGAAAAAATATTTTCTATATGATAAGGTAAAGGTTAGTGAAAAGTAGGTGAATGTATGTCAGTAACATTTTATTCATATCCAAAATGTGGAACATGTCAAAAAGCAAAAAAATGGTTAGAAGCAAATGATGTAGCATATGAAATGATTCATATTGTCGAAAGTCCACCTTCTAAGGAAGAACTTCGCAATTTATATGAAAAAAGCGAATTACCATTAAAAAAATTCTTTAATACAAGTGGAATGCGTTACCGCGAGCTTGGTTTAAAGGATAAGCTAAAAGATGCAAGTGAAGAGGAAATGTTGGACATGCTCGCTTCTGATGGCATGTTAATCAAACGACCAATTGTAACAGGTAGTAATCATGTAACAGTTGGCTTTAATGAAGAGCAATTTGAAAGCGTGTGGAAAAAGTACCAATAAGGTATTTTTACATAATTAATACATTCATTGGAGGTACAAACATGAGCATTCCAAAACAATTACGTTACTCTGAAGAACACGAATGGGTAAAAGTTGATGGCAACCAAGTTGTTATCGGTATTACAGATTTCGCACAACACGAATTAGGAGATATCGTATTCGTGGAACTTCCTGAAGTTGGTGCAACAATCGAAGCTGACGAGCCATTCGGAAGCGTAGAATCTGTTAAAACAGTTTCTGAGTTATACGCACCTGTAGCGGGTAAAGTTGTAGCAGTAAATGAAGAATTAAACGACAAGCCAGAGCTTGTTAACGAATCTCCATACGAAGGTGCATGGATGATTAAAGTTGAGATTGAAGATGCAGGCCAAGTTGATAACTTATTAACTGCAGAACAATACGAAGAAATGATCAATCAAGACTAATATGGAAAGGGCAGCTAATAGCTGTCCTTTTTATTTGTGCCACCTAAAATTTTAAACGAGCCACTTCCACTTTTCTTCACAAAAATAAACAGGAAACAACATTGAAATAACGAATATAATATATACTAAAGGCAAGGTTGTATCATAGTATATGGTGATCGGGTGATGCCAAGTGGTCTATGTGGAAAAAGTAATTATTGTTGAAGGTAAATCAGATAAGAAGAAGATTGAAACGATTATTAGAGAACCGGTGGAAATTGTTTGTACAAATGGTACAATTAGTTTGTCGAAAATGGATGAACTTATTGATCAGCTGTACGATAAAGAAGTGTATGTACTTGTGGACGCAGATGATGCAGGAGAGAAGCTACGCAAACAGTTTCGCCGAGAATTTCCACATGCTGAACATATTTATATTGACCGTTCGTATCGTGAGGTTGCAACTGCACCATCAAATCATTTAGCGAACGTTTTATGGGGAGCTGACATTGACGTTTATACAGAATTTTTACGGTAAGGAATGGTAGAATGATCGATTGGACAGGAAAAGAAGCTGTAGCCGCAGTTAGAGATCAAAATAAAACGGTATTATACGTATATACGCCAATGTGCGGTACGTGTCAACTTGCTAAAAAAATGTTAACGGTTGTTGAAGCAGCATTATCTCATTTGGAAATCGGAATGTTGAATGTAAATTATGCACCGCATTTTGCGCGGGAGTATGAAATTGAAAGTGTTCCGTGTTTACTTATATTTGAGAAAAATCAACTTGTGAAAAAAATATATGCATTTCAATCTGTGGAATATTTATATATGGAATTACAATAGGCGGCAAATATTTTGCCGCCTCGACATATTTCTTGGGAAATATAAGCAACAAATTGTTTTTCGTACAACTTTTGTCGAGAGAAAGATACAGGAGAGCTCGTTATAGAAATGGAATGGTATTATGTAGAACGTGATATGAGGAGTGTGACGAAGATGAAATTGTATTCACTGCTTCAATCATTTGTAACATATGCCAATACGCAGTGTCATTTAGAACCGCTACTGCCGCAATTTGAACGGGCTGTTTGCTTTACTTTTCAAGATGAGCATTATTCGTTAAAAATTTCAAGAGAGAAAATTGAGCTTATGAATGGTGCAATGGGAACGGAAGAACTTGTTTGCTTTCAAGAAGATGACTTGCAGTTATTGATTACTGGACAAGTTCGTTTGCAGTCACTATTGCGTAGAAAGGCCATTACATATAGAGGAACATATAAAACAATGTTATTATTAGAATCTGTATTTCACATTTGTAAGCCGCTGCGAGTAGGTGCTTAAGTTTCAGAAAGTTTTTTCTTGGCGAAAATTTCTGTTGACATCTATTTCATGCGTTGATACAATTCAAAACATGAAATAACGAAAACTTCATAACGACAAAATCAGACGAAATTTACATCTGATTTTCTCTTATCAAGAGAGGTGGAGGGACTGTGCCCTATGAAACCCGGCAACCGTCAACTTATGTTGAAATGGTGCCAATTCCTGCAAAGCGAATGCTTTGAGAGATGAGAGGAAAGGATAATAGTAATTTATGTATATAAACCTTTCTGCTCATTTTAAAGCAGAAAGGTTTTTTTGTTGTTTTAGTGTAGGAGGACGCTCAAACAACAAATCGTTTTTATAGTTATAGCGGCGAGCCGCTTACGCTTTTTATAATCTAGCTCCAGCGGCTAGAACAATCGGTCGTTTCACTCCTTCCTGCGGGGCAAAAAGCGCATCTGCGTCAGGAGTTCCAACGCCCTCTTGTTCTAAACGAGCCGCTTGCACTTTTTGTATAATCTAGCTCCAACGGCTAGAATCTCCGGTCGTTTCGCTCTCTCGGTCGAAGTAAAAAAACACTTCTCGGCCTGAAGCTCCAACGTTCTGCGGTTCTAAACGAGCAGCTTACGCTTTTTAATTAAAAAGGGGTGACATCAATGATTGTGTTAGAAAATGTAAAGAAAATATATCGCTCCAAAAATGGCGATGTTACTGCTGTTGATAATGCGAATTTACAAATAGAAAAAGGCGAAATTTTCGGAGTTATCGGATATAGCGGTGCCGGAAAGAGTTCCTTAATTCGCTTGTTTAATCAACTGGAGAAACCGACGTCTGGAAAAATTACTATTGGAGAGCGTGTGATTTCAGCAATTAGAGGAAGAGAACTTCGAGAAGCTCGTCAAGAAATCGGGATGATTTTCCAGCACTTTAACTTACTTTGGTCACGAACTGTCCGTGAAAATATTGCTTTTCCGCTTGAAATTGCTGGAGTGGAAAAAGAGAAAAGAAAGCAGCGTGTGGATGAATTGATTCGTCTTGTTGGGTTAGAAGGACGAGGAGATGCGTATCCATCTCAGTTAAGTGGTGGACAAAAGCAGCGTGTTGGTATTGCGAGAGCATTAGCAAATAACCCGAAAGTGTTATTATGCGATGAAGCAACATCAGCATTAGATCCAGAAACAACAGATCAAATTTTAGATTTGCTTCTCGATATTAATAAACGCCTCGATTTAACGATTGTACTCATTACGCATGAAATGCATGTGATTCAAAAAATTTGTAATCGTGTTGCTGTTATGGAGAAAGGGAAAATTGTTGAAAGCGGCAGCGTGTTAGATGTATTTCGTAATCCGCAGCAAGACATTACAAAGCGCTTCGTTAAGCAAATAACAGATTCTGAAGATGCAGATGAAACAATTGAGCATTTAGTAGAGAAGTACCCGGAAGGAAAAGTCGTGAAACTGCAATTCATTGGTGAAGCAGTGGAAAGACCAGTTCTGCAGGAATTAATGAAGAAAGATGGCATTGAAGTGAGCATTCTGCAAGGGAATATTGCTCAAACGACAAACGGGGCGTATGGAAGTTTAATTGTTCATTTAAAAGGTGACGAAGATGTAGTTGCAGAGGCAGTTGCAACGATTCAACAAGAGCAAGTAGAACTGGAGGTGATTGCACATGGATAATTTGTTTCAAAATGTTGATTGGAATCAAATGTTAGAAGCTACGCAAGAGACGTTATACATGACGGCAATTGCTACACTTGCAACGTTTGTATTGGGCCTTATTCTTGGATTAGTACTGTTTCTTACAGGAAAAGATAATCTATGGGAGAACAAGCCGGTCAATATTGTAATTAGCGCGTTTGTAAATATTTTTCGTTCGATTCCGTTTATTATTTTAATCATTTTACTGATTCCATTTACGAAGCTTCTTCTTAATACAATTCTTGGAGCAAGTGCTGCATTGCCAGCATTAATTGTTGGAGCAGCACCGTTCTATGCGAGAATGGTTGAAATTGCGCTTCGTGAAATTGATAAGGGTGTTATTGAAGCATCAAAAGCGATGGGAGCAAAGACGAGTACAATTATCTTAAAAGTATTGATACCAGAATCATTGCCAGCACTTATTTCGGGTATTACGGTAACGGCGATTGCACTTGTGGGCTACACAGCGATGGCTGGAGTTGTTGGAGCAGGCGGGCTTGGTACACTTGCTTATTTAGAGGGATTCCAACGTAATAATGGTGATGTCACTCTCATGGCAACAATTCTTGTGCTTGTTATTGTATTTATTATTCAAATGCTTGGTGATTTTCTTACAAAGCGACTTGATAAAAGGTAAAGGGAAGTTTAGGGATTATTGGGATAAAGAGTTTTCGTCTAACACGAAAACTCCCTATAGATTTTATATTTCGAATATTGAGAAAGAAGGGATATCATAACATGAAGAAGGTATTATTTTCAGCACTTCTTGCTGTATTTGTATTTGCATTAGCTGCTTGTGGCGGCGGTGGTGAGAAAGATAAGAAGACACTTGTTGTTGGTGCTTCTAACGTACCGCATGCGGTTATTTTAGAAAAAGCGAAACCACTATTAGCGAAAAAAGGTATTACATTAAAAATTCAACCATTCCAAGACTATGTATTACCAAACAAAGCATTAGCTGATAAAGAGATTGATGCGAACTATTTTCAACACATTCCGTATTTAGAGAAAGAAATCCAAGAAAAAGGTTATAAATTTGAAGTAGCGGGGAAAATTCACTTAGAACCAATTGGTGTATATTCCCAAAAATATAAAAGCTTAAAAGATCTTCCTGATGGGGCAACAATTATTATGAGTAACTCTGTAGCTGATCATGGACGTGGGTTAGCAATTTTGCAAAAAGAGGGCATTTTAAAAATTAAAGATGGTGTAGACCCTGTTAAAGCGACGATAAAAGATATTGCAGAAAACCCGAAACACTTGAAGTTCAAAACAGACATTGAGCCGGGCTTGTTACCACAAGTGTATAACAATAAAGAAGGCGATGCGGTTTTAATCAATTCAAACTATGCAATTGATGCGAAATTAAACCCAGAAAAAGATGCGATTGCGATTGAAGGCAATGATTCTCCATACGCAAACGTAGTTGTTGTTCGTAAAGGCGACAAAGATAAACCAGAAATTAAAGCGCTTATAGAAGTATTACATTCAAAAGAAATTCAAGATTTCATTAAGAAAGAATACAAAGGAGCTGTGCTTCCTGTAAGTGAATAAGGTGAAAAAAGGGCTGGTAAATGCCAGCTCTTACTTTATAACCAGTAAGATGGATGTGGAAAAGAAATTCCGAAAATTAAGAAAATGAAGGTGACATTTTATGAAGAAAATTATATTCTCAATTTTTATAGCAGTCTTTGTATTTGCATTAGCTGCTTGCGGTAGCAGTGACAAGGATAAGAAAACACTTGTAGTGGGTGCTTCTAATGTACCGCATGCAGTTATTTTAGAAAAAGCGAAACCACTATTAGCGAAAAAAGGTATTACATTAAAAATTCAACCATTCCAAGACTATGTATTACCAAACAAAGCGTTAGCTGATAAAGAAATTGATGCAAACTATTTCCAACACATTCCGTATTTAGAGAAAGAAATTCAAGAAAAAGGGTATAACTTTGTAAATGCAGGGAAAATTCATTTAGAGCCTATGGGCATTTATTCTAAGAAATATAAAAGTTTAAAAGATCTTCCAAATGGTGCAACAGTGATTATGAGTAATAACGTAGCGGAACGAGGACGTATGCTTGCATTATTGCAAAAAGGCGGCATTATCAAACTGAAAGATGGTGTAGATATCGTAAAAGCTACAGAAAAAGATATTGTAGAAAATCCGAAAAACTTGAAATTTAAAACAGATGTTGAACCAGGACTTTTACCAAAATTATATGAAAACAATGAAGGCGATGCATTATTCATTAACTCGAACTATGCAATTGACGCAAAACTAAATCCGACAAAAGATGCAATTGCACTTGAAGGATCAGACTCTCCTTACGCAAATATTATTGCTGTTCGTAAAGGTGATGAAAACAGAAAAGAAATTAAAGCACTTGTAGAAGTATTACACTCAAAAGAAATTCAAGATTTCATTAAGAAAGAGTACAAGGGAGCTGTACTTCCTGTAAGTGAATAAGGCGAAAAAGGGCTAGGATTTTTCAGCCCTTTTTTCTTTATATAGGTAGGAAGAAAGGTGTATCATAATATAATGTGCAGAAAATTCCTGCTCGTATTTGTAGAAAAATTGTTACTTTTTTTCAACGTTTGCGATATCATTTTATTTGATATAAAATTAGAATGAGAATAAAATGAGAATGTGAACGTTTTAGGAATTTTTAAAATGTATATAGATGATTAATGGAGGTATTGAGATGGCTGGTTCTACATTAACGATTAAAGATTTACATGTATCAATCGATGGCAAAGAAATTTTAAAGGGTGTAAACCTTGAAGTAAAAGGTGGAGAAATCCACGCAATTATGGGGCCTAACGGAACGGGTAAATCAACTTTATCCTCTGCAATTATGGGTCACCCAAAATATGAAGTAACACAAGGCAGCATCATCATCGACGGTGAAGATGTATTAGAAATGGAAGTAGATGAGCGTGCACAAGCTGGTCTATTCCTAGCAATGCAATATCCAAGTGAAATTAGCGGGGTAACAAACGCTGACTTCTTACGTTCTGCAATTAATGCACGCCGTGAAGAAGGCGATGAAATTTCTCTTATGAAATTTATCCGTACATTAGATAAAAACATGGAATTCCTAGAAATGGATCCATCAATGGCACAACGTTACTTAAACGAAGGTTTCTCTGGCGGTGAGAAAAAACGTAATGAAATTCTTCAATTAATGATGATTCAGCCAAAAATCGCAATCTTAGATGAAATTGACTCTGGTCTTGATATCGATGCATTAAAAGTTGTATCTAAAGGTATTAACGAAATGCGCGGCGAAGATTTCGGTTGCTTAATGATTACGCACTACCAACGTTTATTAAATTACATCACTCCAGATCATGTACACGTTATGATGAATGGTCGTGTTGTGAAATCTGGCGGCCCTGAGCTTGCACAACGTTTAGAAGCTGAAGGCTATGACTGGATTAAAAAAGAGCTAGGTATTGAAGACGAAACAGAAGAGCAAGAAGCGTAAGAGAGGAGCATAAACATGACAATTGGTACATTACCTTTCGATCAAGATTCTATACGTCAACGTGCAAGCGAAGCGAATGAAGCTGCTTGGTTGACTGAGTTCCGCTTACAAGCTCTTGCAAAGGCAACTGAACTTCCAATGCCAACGCCTGATAAAACAAAGATTGATAAATGGGACTTTATCGGCAAAGGTCAAACTGCAAAGCAAGAGCCTGTACGTTCTGTAGAAGAACTTCCAGAAGCAGTGAAAAATTTAATTGATGAAAAGAATAACGTTCTTGTACAGCGCAGCGGTACAACTGCATTCGTTTCTTTATCAGAAGAAGCAAAAACAAAAGGCGTTATTTTTACAGATATCGTAACAGCTGCAACTGAGCATGCTGAACTTTTACAAAAGTATTTAATGCAGGGCGGCGTGAAAGTTGACGAACATCGTTTAACAGCACTTCATGCTGCATTAATCAACGGCGGTGCGTTCGTATACGTTCCGAAAAATGTTGTTCTTGAAACACCACTTCAAGCTGTATTCTTAGTAGACGGTGAAGAAGCAAACGTTTATAACCACGTATTATTTGTAGCAGATGCAAATAGTTCTGCAACATATGTAGAAAACTACGTGGCAAATGAAAATGTTACTGGTATTGCAAATATCGTGGCAGAAGTAATAGTAGAACAAGGCGCACAAGTGAAATTTGGTGCAGTTGACTTATTAGCAAAGGATGTAACATCTTACGTAAACCGCCGCGGCGTAGTTGGACGAGATGGACGTCTAGAGTGGGCATTAGGTCTTATGAACGATGGAAACACAATTTCTGAGAACGTAACGAACTTAATGGGCGACGGTTCATTTGCTGATACAAAAACAGTAACAATTGGCCGTGGTAACCAAACACAAAACTTTACAACAAAAGTTGTTCACTTCGGTAAACATTCTGAAGGCTTTATCTTAAAACACGGTGTACAAAAAGATAGTGCAACATCTATCTTTAACGGAATTGGTAAAATCGAGCACGGTGCTTCTAAATCAAACGCACAGCAATCTTCTCGCGTTCTGATGTTAAACGAAAAAGCACGCGGCGATGCAAACCCAATTCTTTTAATCGATGAAGATGATGTAATGGCAGGTCACGCAGCTTCTGTAGGACGCGTAGATCCTACTCAACTATACTACCTAATGAGCCGTGGTATTCCGAAGAAAGAAGCAGAACGTTTAGTCATCCATGGATTCTTAGCACCTGTAGTAAATGAGCTTCCAATCGAAGGAGTAAAAGCACAGCTTGTTGAGGTAATTGAAAGGAAAGTTCGCTAATGGATATTCATGAAATACGCAAACAGTTTCCAATTCTTGATCAAAAGGTGAACGGCAAACAACTTGTTTATTTCGATAGTGCAGCAACTTCTCAAAAACCAATTCAAGTTATTGAAACGTTAGAACGTTACTATAAAGAATACAACTCTAACGTGCATCGCGGTGTTCATACGCTCGGTACGAAAGCAACCGATGCGTATGAGGGCGCACGCGAGAAAGTTCGTAAGTTTATTAATGCGAAGTCTATGGAAGAAATTATTTTTACGCGCGGTACAACAACAGCGTTAAATACAGTTGCAGCAAGCTATGGCATGGAACATGTAAAAGAAGGCGATGAAATCGTCATCACTTACATGGAGCACCATAGTAACATTATTCCTTGGCAACAAGTGGCTAAGAAAACAGGCGCAACATTAAAATATCTTCCCCTTCAAGAAGACGGGTCGATCTCATTAGAGGATGCTCGCCAAACAATTACACCAAATACGAAAATCGTATCTATTATGTACGTATCAAACGTACTTGGAACGATTAACCCTGTAAAAGAAATTGCAGAAATCGCACACCAAAACGGAGCAATCATGATCGTTGATGGTGCGCAAAGTACACCGCATATGAAAGTGGATGTACAAGATTTAAATTGTGATTTTTACGCTTTATCCGCTCATAAAATGTGCGGTCCTACAGGTATCGGCGTATTATATGGTAAGAAGGAATTGCTTGAAAATATGGAGCCAATCGAATTTGGCGGTGAAATGATTGACTTCGTAGACTTACAAGAGTCTACATGGAAAGAGCTTCCATGGAAATTCGAAGCAGGTACACCGATTATCGGCAACGCAATCGGACTTGGAGCTGCGATTGATTTCTTAGAAGAAATCGGTCTTGATAATATTGAAAAGCATGAACATGAATTAGCGCAGTATGCTTTAGAAAGACTATCAGAAGTAGACGGTGTTACAATTTATGGTCCAAAGCGCCGTGCAGGTCTTGTTACATTTAATATTGATGACGTACATCCACACGATGTTGCAACAGTATTGGATGTAGAAGGTATTGCGGTTCGTGCAGGGCATCATTGTGCACAGCCGTTAATGAAGTGGCTAAAAGCTTCTTCTACAGCACGTGCAAGCTTCTATTTATATAACACAAAAGAAGAAATTGATACATTTGTCGAAGCGCTGACGAAAACAAAGGAGTATTTCACAAATGTCATTTAATAATTTAGATACGTTATATCGTCAAGTTATTATGGATCATTATAAAAATCCACGTAACCATGGCGTATTAGAAGATAGTGTTACGGTTAATTTGAACAATCCAACTTGCGGTGACCGCATTCAACTTACAATGAAAGTAGAAGAAGGAATTGTTCAAGAAGCGAAGTTTGAAGGAGAAGGCTGTTCCATCTCCATGTCCTCCGCTTCTATGATGACGCAAGCAGTAAAAGGAAAGAAAATTGAAGAGGCACTTAAGCTTTCAAAAATTTTCTCGGATATGATGCTAGGAAAAGAGTATGATGACAGCATTGATTTAGGAGATATTGAAGCATTACAAGGTGTATGCAAGTTTCCAGCGCGTATTAAGTGTGCAACATTAGCTTGGAAAGCGTTAGAAAAAGGCTTGAACGAAGACAAGTAATGCAAATGAGTTCCTAAATACGAAGTTTATCCAAGGAGGGACATACGAACATGGCGAAACAGCTGCCAGATATCGGCGATTATAAATATGGTTTCAAAGATAAGGACGTTTCAATTTTCCGTGCTGAGCGCGGTTTAACAAAAGAAATCGTAGAAGAGATTTCACGTATGAAAGAAGAACCACAGTGGATGTTAGACTTCCGTTTAAAATCACTGGATCACTTCTATGAAATGCCAATGCCACAATGGGGCGGCGACTTAAACGACTTAGATTTCGATGAAATTACGTACTACGTAAAACCATCTGAGAAATCTGAGAAGTCTTGGGATGAAGTACCTGATGAAATTAAAGCGACGTTTGATAAATTAGGTATTCCAGAAGCAGAACAAAAATATTTAGCGGGTGTATCTGCACAGTACGAATCTGAAGTTGTATACCACAACATGAAAGAAGATTTAGAAGAGCTGGGAATCGTATTTAAAGATACAGATAGCGCGTTAAGAGAGAATGAAGATATTTTCCGTGAGCATTTCGGAAAAGTAATCCCGCCAACTGATAACAAATTCTCTGCATTAAACTCTGCAGTTTGGTCTGGTGGATCATTCATCTACGTTCCAAAAGGTGTGAAAGTAGAAACACCACTGCAAGCGTATTTCCGTATTAACTCTGAAAATATGGGACAATTCGAGCGTACGCTTATTATTGTAGACGAAGGCGCACACGTACACTACGTAGAAGGTTGTACAGCACCTGTTTACACAACAAACTCACTTCACAGTGCGGTAGTAGAAATCATCATTAAGAAAGATGCATATTGCCGTTATACAACAATCCAAAACTGGGCAAACAACGTATACAACCTAGTTACGAAACGTGCAGTTTGTGAAGCAAACGCAACGATGGAATGGATTGACGGTAACATCGGATCGAAATTAACGATGAAATACCCAGCTGTTATCTTAAAAGGCGAAGGCGCTCGTGGTTTAACATTATCTATCGCGATTGCTGGTAAAGGCCAACACCAAGATGCTGGTGCGAAAATGATTCACTTAGCACCAAACACGTCTTCAACAATCGTTTCTAAATCGATTGCAAAACATGGTGGTAAAGTAACATACCGTGGTATCGTACACTTCGGACCAAAAGCGACAAACTCTCGCTCTAACATCGAGTGTGACACGTTAATCATGGATAACCAATCTACATCTGATACAATTCCTTACAACGAGATCAAAAACGATCACGTATCACTTGAGCACGAAGCGAAAGTATCAAAAGTATCAGAAGAACAATTATTCTACCTAATGAGCCGCGGTATTTCTGAGCAAGAAGCAACAGAAATGATCGTAATGGGCTTCATCGAGCCATTCACTCGCGAACTTCCAATGGAATACGCAGTAGAAATGAACCGTCTAATCAAGTTTGAGATGGAAGGTTCTATCGGTTAATTAGAAATGCGGAGCTAGACAATATTAAAAGTGGAAGCGCCCTGTTTACAGGGCGCTTTTTTCATTTGCGGCAAATATAACGGCGCTTTTCATACGATATTTACTTTATTAGGACGCTCGGACACGCATTTTATTTTTGTGGAAGTTTCACTTTATAGGTATAAAGATATTAAGAAGTAAAAAGGACCGGGTGCATGAAAGTAGCTAAAAAACTATCTAAAAAAATTTTATCAATATACAAAAATCGACATTTTATGATATAATTTTTTGAAAAAGGAGGTTAGTTTTTAGAGAATTCTAAACTTTATTGAGGGGATAACATTCATAGTATGTTTATTCGTTAGTTTATGCACTATTCATTATTCGTTTATTCCCTTCGCTGAAAATTAAACAAGTAATTCAGTTGGTGCAACAAAATTATTCTAAAAAAGGAGTTGAATTTTTTGAAAATTATAAAAAACATCAGAGGAATAAAGTTTCTAGCATGTTTATTCGTTAGTTTATGCACTATTAATTATTCATTTATTTCCTTCGCGGAAACACAAACAGATAATTCAGCTGATGCAACAAAAAATGCTAGTGGCATTGATACTGGCATAGCGAATTTAAAGTATGATAGTAGAGATGTTTTAGCAGTAAATGGTGATAAAGTAGAGAGTTTTGTTCCGAAACAAGGCATCAATTCAAATGGTAAATTTGTAGTGGTTGAACGTGAGAAAAAATCACTTTCAGCTTCACCAGTCGATATTTCAATTATTGATTCTATGGCTAATCGTACATATCCAGGAGCAGTACAACTTGCAAATAAAGCGTTTGCAGATAATCAACCTAGTTTATTAGTGGCCAAGAGAAAACCTTTGAATATTAGTATAGACTTACCTGGCATGGGAAAAAACAATACAACAACTGTCCAAAATCCAACATATAGTAATGTGTCCGGAGCAGTAGATGATTTAGTATCTGCTTGGAGTGAAAAATATTCAGCAACACATACGTTACCTGCAAGAATGCAGTATACAGAATCTATGGTTTATAGTAAATCTCAAATAGCAAGTGCTCTTAACGTTAACGCTAAATATCTTGATAACGGACTGAACATTGACTTTAATGCGATTGCAAATGGAGAGAAAAAAGTGATGGTTGCGGCATATAAGCAAATATTTTATACCGTAAGTGCAGAACTACCTGACAATCCATCAGACCTTTTTGATAATAGTGTTACGTTTGAAGAGTTAGCCCGTAAAGGGGTAAGTAATGAGGCCCCGCCTGTTATGGTGTCAAATGTAGCTTACGGCAGAACAATTTATGTGAAATTAGAAACAACTTCTAAGAGCAAAGATGTACAAGCTGCCTTTAAAGCTTTAATTGAGAATCAAGGCGTCCAAACGAATCAACAGTACAAAGATATTTATGAGAACAGTTCCTTTACTGCTGTAGTATTAGGCGGAGATGCAAAAGAGCATAACAAGGTTGTTACAAAAGATTTTAATGAAATACGAAATGTAATTAAAGATAATGCAGAATTTAGTCTTAAAAATCCAGCATACCCAATTTCATATTCAAGCGTTTTCTTAAAAGATAATTCAATTGCTGCTGTTCATAACAATACAGAGTATATCGAGACTACATCTACAGAATATTCCAGTGCTAAAATGAGGCTTGATCATTATGGTGCATATGTTGCTCAATTTGAAATAACTTGGGATGAATTTTCATATGATGAAAATGGAAATGAAGTATTAACTCATAAAGCTTGGGAAGCAAACGACAGAAACAAAACTGCTCATTTCTCTACAGTTATACCATTTCCGCCTAATTCAAAAAATTTAAAAGTCGTAGCATGGGAATGTACAGGTCTTGCATGGGAATGGTGGAGAACAGTTATTAATGAACAAAATGTTCCGTTAGCAAATGAAATAAACATCTGGATTGGCGGAACGACATTATACCCAACCTCTAATATTAGTTATAATTAAAGATGATGTATATGTTCGAAGTGCCCTGTTTACAGGGCACTTTTTTAATTGGCGGCAAATATAATGGTACTTTTTACAATATATCGGCGCTTTGACACAATATAAAGACCTTCTGAAGAAGTTCGACATGCGAAAAGCTTTTGTTAATTATAATCATGCTGCATCTTCTCCTTAACTTTTAAAGAAGAAACTTTTGCTTTTTCCATCAATCAGAGTACAATGTAAAATAGCAAGAAAAGACGAAAAGTATTTACAGGATTCAAGCTTACATGTAGCGTAAACAAGAAGTATGGAATCGAGAGGAGGTTTTTTCTCTGCGTATAGATACGGAAGTAACAATTCATCTTTATCATACAAATGATATACATAGTCATTTTGAAAATTGGCCGCAAATTTCTCAGTTTGTTGTAGAAGAGAAAAAGCGTCGTCTTGCTGCTGGTGAAGCGGTCTTTACATTAGATATTGGCGATCACGTTGATCGCTTTCATATGATTTCTGAGGCAACGAGCGGAAAAGGAAATGTGCAGCTATTAAATAAAGCGCTGTACGATTATGTAACGATTGGAAACAATGAGGGGATTACACTTGCGAAAGAGCAACTGGATCATTTATATGACAATGCGAATTTTGAAGTGCTCGTTGCAAATTTATTTGAAACAAATCAAACACGTCCTAGCTGGGTAAAACCATATGTACTGCAAACACTTGATAATGGGATTACAATTGCTTTTATCGGTTTAACAGTAGCGTATCCTGATTTTTATGCGAAGTTAGATTGGCATATTGAAGATCCATATCTACATTTAGAAGCGATTTTAGAAGAGGTACGTTCAAAGGCGGATATCATTGTTGTATTGTCCCATTTAGGAAAGAATGCAGATGAATACATGGCAGAGCATTATGATATAGATGTTATTTTAGGCGCACATACCCATCATTTATTTGATCGCGGTGTATTAGTGAATGGAACACTTCTTTGCTGCTGCGAGAAGTGGGGGCATTATGTGGGGCATGTACAAATAACAGTGGATTTACAAACAAAGCAAGTGATAAAAAAGGATGGACGAGCAATTAATACGAAGCGATTCGGAGCCTATGGAGGGTCTCATGCTTTGTTAGAGAAGCTTGAACAAGAAAGTAAGTTCATCATGGCAGAGCCTGTTGTAAATTTAAAAGAATCACTAGAAGTTGATTGGTTTCAGGAAACGAAATTTGCTCATATGCTTGCCGAATCTCTTAGAGAATGGTGCGATGCTGAAATTGGTATGGTAAATGCAGGGGTATTACTCGAAGGATTGCAGGAAGGTGTAGTTACCCGAGGAGATATTCATCGCATTTGTCCACATCCGATTAATCCATGCCGTTTGCAAGTGAAAGGAAAAACATTGCGAGATGTGATTTTGAAAGCACGCCGTCCAAACATGGAACAGCTTGAAGTGAAAGGTTTAGGTTTTCGGGGGAAAGTCATGGGGAAAATGATATATGATGGCGTAGAAGTTGTACTAGATACGATTCCGGGTAATAAAATATTACTTGAAGATGTCGTTATCAACGGAGAATCATTAGACCTAGAACGAGTCTATACAGTAGGAACGATTGATATGTTCACATTCGGTTACTTATACCCAGAGCTTGCGGTCGTGCCAGAAAAAGAATATTATATGCCGGAATTGCTCCGTGATGTTTTGAAGGATACATTAATGAAATATGCGTCATCTGTAAAATTATAGCCTACTGATAGCAGTAGGCTTTTTGGGTTCACATTCTTTTTTCTCTTTTCATACAGATAAAGGAGAGAGGAGTGTGAACTATGGTTAATATAGAACCAATTATAATAAATGAATACACGTTTATAGCAGTGAGTGTAAAGCTTCCAAAGACAAATTTGTTAGCAGTTATGAGCGATAAAGGATACATTATGTGCGGGGCGTTAGATGTGGGATTGTTAAACGAAAAGTTAAGCGATCGCGGCATTCTTGCGGGGCGCGCTGTTGGTGTAAGAACGATTGAGCAGTTGTTAGAGGCACCGCTTGAATCGGTTACATTTGAAGCTGAAAGGTTAGGCATTACAGCTGGTACAATTGGAAAAGATGCACTGCTAAAAATGATCTAAATATATCGTCCCTCTTTTTTGCATATACATGTGTAAGAAGGAGGGATTTGTTATGCGTGCGTTTCGCCCCCGGACTTCTCGGTTTCGGAAAGGGCCACTGCCATTTCGTTACGTATTGCTTATTTCATTTGCTATTTTTATTCTTCTTACCGTACAAGGATTATGGCTTGTGAATAGAAGTATTCAGCCGACATTAATGAAATATGCAGAAATGCAGACGAAGCGAACAGCAACAGTTGTCATGACGAAAGCAGTGAAAGATAGGGTTGCACAAGGGATTAATGTCGATTCATTAATGAAGGTGCAGACAGACAAGAATGGAAAAGTTGCGACGATGGATGTAAATACAGAAGAAGTTAATCAAATTCTCACATCAACTACAACGTACATAGAGAAATATTTACATCAAGCAGAACAGGGAGATACGAAGGCATTAGGTTTGCCAGAGGACGGAGGAATTTCATTATCAGTTCCACTTGGGAGAATTACAGACAATGCATTACTTGGTAATTTAGGACCGGATATTCCAATTAAATTTACAACAATCGGTGATGTGTACACGAATATTAAGCAAGACTTTGAAGCGCATGGAATTAATAGTACAGCTATTAAAATTGTGATGGAAATTGAAGTGACGCTTCAGGTGATTATTCCTTTCCATACAAAAGAAGTAACTGTGAAGCAAGATATTCCGATAGCCACACGTATCATTCAAGGGGAAGTGCCTGGCTATTACGGAGGCGGCGGAGTTGTTGTACCGGAAAAAAAGGAGAAAAAAGCGGATAACTAATGTTATCCGCCTTTTTAGATAAAGAAATTGTTAATTTGAGATAACTGTAGCATCAAACTGCGGTTATCTTTTTGAATTCATTCGCTCTTTTCGCTCCCATAAGCTTAAATGCATATATGGATCAAACGCCCATTCTGTATAGCCGTTATCTTTATACAATCCAAAATGCAAGTGAGGCGGAAACTTACCAGCTGTCCCAGGAGGACCATAACCAGTGCTGCCGACAAATCCAATAACAGTTCCAGGTTCAACGATTTGTCCAAGCTGTATTTCTTTTGAAAATCCGCCTAAGTGTGCGTAGTAATGATAATTGTTATATAAGTCGCGAATACCAATGCGCCAGCCGCCAAGACGATTCCATCCTTTCGTTTCAATGATGCCATAGCAAGTAGAACGAACAGGTACACCATAGCCGGCGAAAATATCTGTGCCTTCATGCATACGGCGTCCGCCAAAGCTTCGTTTAGCGCCAAATGTACTACGGTAACTATGATCGCTGCGAATCGGCAGAGGGAAGGCGTTACCTTGTAAATTAATTCGATCGAAATGTTTGTACATACGAACATAACCTAATATTAACTCTACTGTTTTAGATCGCTGATAATATTCCCACAGCATAATTTTTAATTGATCACGATTTGTCCCACGTTTCCCTAATATAGTAGCCATTGTATAGAGAACATCTTGTTCATTATTTGCATCTGCCAATCCATCGTTGTTTCCGTCTAACCCCATGCCTCCAAATAAGGAGATTGTATACGGTTTCGTATCATGAGGGTCTGGATTTGCTGGTCCGGACCATACTTCTGGTTTGAAGTAAATAGAGATAATAGCATCTGGCTTCTTAGGAATATCACGGCGAACAGCACGGATATTTCGCTCGTATTGATCGATGGCAGCAAAGTAGTACCATGGAATATGGAAGATTGTCTCTATTTCTTTGTATAATGTCATTCGCTTCATATATATGTCTTCTTGATTGTTTTCTTGTCCATACACAATGTTTGTTTGGAGAAGAAAACAGATAGAAAGCAGAAGGAAAAATTTTCGATGCACGGCAGTAAGCTCCTTTCGAAATCACTACCTTTAGTGTGGGATATACACGATATTTCATTATAAGTAATAATTGGAAGGAATTCTTTGAATCTTCATTTGAGCAAATCGCTTTCATACGATAAAATAGATATGTTACATTGAAAGAAGCGAACATGGTAAACTATTTCATAATTGTGCGGAGTTGATGAACATGACAAAACAAACAGAATATATGCGCAAGCCCGAGTGGTTGAAAATTAAATTAAACACAAATGAAAACTATACAGGCTTAAAGAAAATGATGCGTTCTAAGAACCTTCATACAGTTTGTGAAGAAGCGAAGTGTCCGAATATTCATGAATGCTGGGCTGTTCGTAAGACAGCAACATTTATGATTTTAGGTGCAGTTTGTACACGCGCATGCCGTTTCTGTGCGGTTAAAACAGGCTTACCAACAGAGCTTGATTTACAAGAGCCAGAACGCGTAGCAGATTCTGTAGAACAAATGGGCTTAAAACACGTTGTTATAACAGCAGTTGCACGTGATGATTTGAAAGACGGAGGAGCAGCTGTTTTTGCAGAAACAGTGCGCGCTGTTCGTCGCAAAAATCCATTTACGTCTATTGAAGTTTTACCATCTGATATGGGTGGAGTAGAAGAGAATTTAAAAATGTTAATGGATGCACGTCCGGATATTTTAAATCATAACATTGAAACAGTACGTCGATTATCTGACCGAGTTCGCGCTAGAGCAAAATACGATCGTTCCCTAGAATTTTTACGTCGTGCAAAAGAAATGCAGCCTGACATTCCAACAAAATCAAGCATCATGGTAGGACTTGGGGAAACGAGAGAAGACCTTATCGAAGCAATGGATGACCTGCGTGCAAACAACGTTAATATTTTAACGCTTGGTCAATATTTGCAACCGTCTAAAAAGCATTTACCAGTTATTAAGTATTACACACCAGCAGAATTTGCAGAGCTAAAAGAAATTGCACTTAGCAAAGGATTTAGTCACTGCGAAGCTGGTCCGCTTGTACGTTCTTCTTACCATGCAGATGAGCAAGTACAATCTGCAAGAGAAAATACAGCAGAAGCAAAATAATGAGAAAAGATCCTTCTTAGTGAAGCAACTAAGGGGGATTTTTTTATGAAAAGTATTGTAGAAATAACAAAGGGGAAAGAATTCCATGAAAGGGTTTGTTTTGTTAGCAATCGCAATTGTGAGTGAAGTATTTGGGACAACGATGCTGAAGTTGTCAGACGGATTTACGAAAGTATGGCCAAGTATCGGTGTTGTTCTTGGTTTTGCATCTGCATTTTATTTTTTATCCCAAACGCTGCAACATCTTCAAATTAGTACCGCTTATGCGATTTGGTCCGGAGTTGGTACAGCGCTAATGGCATTAATTGGTGTTCTCATTTGGAAGGACGCTTTCACATGGCAAACGTTCGTTGGCCTAGTGCTTATTATTGGCGGAGTTGTTGTATTAAATGTGTCGAGTTCGGGTGCACATTAAAGGTAAAAGAGCTGGAAATGTCAGCTCTTTTATTTGTATTCCAGTACAGTATTTCCACATGTGGATAAAAGTTTATGTAATTCTGCTGTGGATAAAGAAATTGTAACTTCAGGGACACCAGGTGAAATTAATATTTTTTCGTATTGATAAATAGAAGGATCTACAATAATTGTTACATCCTTTGTATAACCAAACGGTGCAACACATCCCGGGAGACATCCCGTTTTCTCTCTTAATTCATCAGATGAACAAAGAGATACGCGTGTACCGATAAGCTCTTTCATTTGCTTCATATCAAGGCGGGTTCCTTCTAACGTAAAGAAGACATAGTAAGTCCCAGATTTCGTTTTCATAAAGAGACTTTTACTTGGTTCGCCTTCTAAGCCAAGGCGTTCTCGAACGATGCGGTCTGTTTCATAATCTAGAACTGGTTCATGTTCAAACTTTTCATATAAAACATTCGTTTCATGTAGTAACGAGATGACTTCTTCGTACATCGTAATGCAGACTCCTTTCGTTTCACTTCTTGAGTGTTTTCCGTAATTTTTCGAATTTTTTTACCCTGCTACTTTAGGGGAGTAAGACTCCCACCTCAAGGTTTAGAGAAAAACGTTGTCCAGCTCTAGCGGCTAGAATCTCCGGTCGTTTCGCTCCCTTGGATGAGGCAAAAAGCGCCTCTCTGCCTTGGGCGCGGGCGTCCTGCGATTCTGAGCGAGCCGCTTCCACTCTTCTACAGAAGATAGGTGTGGGATAACTGCTGGCATGCGCCCGATTGGTTCAACTAACCTTTTGGAGAAGAGCACTTCAAAAGGAATTTTTACTTTATAGCGCTGAACAGGAATATTGTATTTTTGTTCAATATCTTTCAGTTCTTCATGGACATAATAATCCGTAAATGAGCATTGATCTGTATAATGCACGACCAATCCTTCTTTGGTTTCAATATGCATTTCTTTTGCAAAACTCCGTGTGCCATTCTATTGTCAGATATAGCGCAGCAAATATGTTCTGCTTCTAGATTATTGGTAGTTACGTTCATTCGTTACACAATGTATCCCCCACAATCTGTGGATAGTGGTTGTACCATGCTCTATTGTAATTTCGTATACGTCTGGATTGCTTAAGCTTTTCCATGTGGAAAAACCGATGCTGTTGTCAAAAATCTTTAAAATGAGTGTGAATAAGTTACCGTGTGTAATGAGCAGCGTTACTTCTTGCTTCTGATGTTGTACTATGCTGTGGATAAGTGATTGTACTCGTTCTGTTGCTTGGCGCGTTGATTCTCCGCCAGGAAAGGCGACATCAATTTCTGTAAATGTTTGTTCGAGAATTTGTAGCCAATTATCCATTGGTACACTGCTTAATATACGTTCAGCTAGTCGATCATCCTCTTGAATAGGAAGTTGTACTTGTGACGCATAAGGTGCAATCGAATGAACGGCGCGAGCAAACGGACTCGAGATAATTTTTTCGATAGGAAGCTGTTCTGTGATGAGAAAATTGGCAAGAGCTTTAGCTTGCTGCTGGCCTATTTCTGTAAGTGGTGCATCATGTTCTTGCCCAGTTGCAGCGCAATGGCGGACAACAATTAATTTCTTCATAATTCCATCCCTCGCTTACGAATAGACGAATTTGTACGTACTTCGACAAATAGAGTGAAGAATCCTCTTTTTTCTAGTTATTGGTAAATGGAGTGGATTTTCTTACAGAGTAAAAAGCAAAGCCGGTTCGTTTTATCATCCCTGGCGAGAAGATTCCTACATCAAGCGTGAAGGGGGAGGTGGGGGGAGTTCGATTTGAAAATACACTATATTTAAAAATATGCTCGTTCTGAAATTCCACAATTGTGCCATTTCGTTAAATAACCTGATGGTAATATGTTAGAATAATTATTAGAAATGGGTCTAGCTAATTAAAAGACGTGTAGGAATGAAAAGAAAACATAATTTGAAACGGAGGAATTATATGAGTATAAACAAAAAGCGCAAGCCCAATAAAGTAAAAATCGTTTTTCGAGTATTAATGATTATTATTGGAGCATTTATAACAGCATATGGACTAGAATCGGTATTAATCCCAAACAACGTTTCAGACGGTGGTGTGACGGGTTTAAGTATCGTTAGCTCACAATTACTTGGATTACCATTAGGAATTCTAATTGCAGTCATTAACATCCCGTTTGTTTGGTTAGGGTATAAGCAAATTGGCAAAAATTTTGCTATTTATTCGATTATCGGTATTGCTTCACTAGCAATTGGTACAATTCTTATGCACAACGTACAAACGATTATTCACGGTGATACATTGTTAGTTACCGTTGTGGGCGGGATTATCATCGGTTTTGGTATGGGGTTAGCACTGCGTAATGGCGGCGCATTAGATGGAATTGACATGTTAGCCGTATTACTTTCTCGAAAATTACCTTTTGGGACAAGTGACCTTATCTTATTTTTAAACATGTTTGTCTTTATTGTTGTCTCAACAGTATTTGGTCTTGAAGGGGCTATTCTTTCAGCCATTGCTTACTTTATTGCTTCTAAAGTCATTCACATTGTTGAAGTAGGTTTAAGTGGTTCTAAAACATTTAAAATTATCACAAAGGAACCTGAATTAATGGTAGAAACAATTCGAGAGCGATTAGGTCGAAGTGCAACTTATAATGAAGTTTACGGCGGTTATTCAAATGAACAATTTAAAGAAATCACTTGTGTCATTAACCGCTTAGAAGAAAGTAAAATGAAAGAAATCATTCATGAAATTGATGAAAATGCCTTTGTTACGGTATATGACGTAGCAGAAGTAAAGGGTGGTAATTTCAGAAAACATGATATTCATTAAATATAACTTAGAAACATTTAATATAGTTTCATAAAAAAATCACCTTTTAGTTTGACTAAAAGGTGATTTTTATACTGGATTTTTATCCAGCTACTTTTGTTAATATAATGTGCAATATTATAGATAAGTTATTGTTCTTAAAAACCGAACGTACTTTCATTGGCCTTTAACATTACATAGTAGCTTAGCTTGCATGTTCTGTCAGGAATTTTGTTTTCATTTTGCGAATTAGGATATAAGCACCAATACCAAACAGTATCATAAGTCCTTCGATTACAAATAAATGGATTTGTCCGCGTTGGTAGAGTACTGCGAAAAAGTCAATAAATGCATGAAGGAATACTGCCAGCCCTATAAATATGTATTTCTTATATTTTACAGCATATAAGACAAGCATTGTGAGGGCAATTTGCATGATAAAAGCAACGAGCCGTTCTACTGCGCCAAATAAGTAGAAGTAAGGCGGAGTATGTACTAATGCATCATGGACAGCGCTAAGCTGTGGTGCTTTCTCAATCATTTTAGAAAAGGTTCCGTTATTAATGGAGAAAGCAAATACAAGACTTTGTACTCCGACAGTTGCTCCGATTAATAAGGATTCGATTCCTCCGTGACCGATTCCATAAGCAAGGCCGTCTTCATACTTCTGGTATTTCTTAAGTAAAAAGAAAAAGGCAATAAAACGAGCCAGTTCTTCAAAAATACCAGCAGTTAATCCGCCATATATAGCATAGATAAACGGATTTTTAAATAGCTCAGTTGTTGCTGGATTTCCAAGTACAAAGACATGTAACGTTTTTTCTAAAATTTGTGAGAATCCGAGAAAAAATACAATCCCGACACCGACAATTTTGAAAGAGATTCTATATTTCTTTCGGAAGTAAAGGAGCGCAATAATCGGGATGAGAACAGAAATAACAAGTTGCACAATCATACTTCCAATTGCTGCATTTGAAACCATTAAATTCACCACTTTTCACTAGTTTATAATCTTATTATACATTGAGCGAAAAAATTTTTTCAAAAAATGGCCTAAAAGGAGGAAGTGCTTCACTACGCAAAAAAAGTGCGGAATATTTAGATTTATAATCGAGTTCTACCCTTTATGTTTTGAAGATGAGATATAGTGGTCAAAAGAAATGAAATAACCTGAGAGTGTATTCTCAGGTTATTTCATTGTATTAGGGAGCGTATTATTTTGCGTATTATTTAAATGCGGATTTTTGCTCATTTCATGCTTGAGCATATCAAGTGTTTGTGCATATTCTTTATCGTTTAATGTGCCAGATTTCAATCCTTGAATTTGGGATATTAATTTTTGTTCTGTTGATACATATGCTTTGTAATAGCGGGGAACAACAGATAATGCTGTTTTTTGTACTTGATCGGCAACTAAATTTGGATTTGTCGTGTTTGCTCGGTATACAACAAACACTTCATCATCTGTTACAAGTGTTGCTGCATTCATCACATCGGGTAGTTTCACAGTTAAATCTGTAATCATTTCTGCTAATCGTTCCTTGTTAATTGTACCAACTTGGCGATTGGATACTTCATGTTTTTGTTTTTGAGAATAGCCGACTTTTGTCAGCATGTCGTTTGGCACTTCTTTCCCGTATATGTCTCTATGCGAAGACAAGAGTACGCGGCTTCCTTCTTCCTTTTTCATTTCCGCTTTGTTTGTTTGGCATCCAGCAAAGATGGAAAGAGTAAGAAGGGATAAGAGCAGTTGTTTTTTCATGATTGTTTCCTCCTTATTGGTTCGCTATTTGCGGGCAGTAATACCCATATCTCAAGATCGGGAGAGAATCGTTGTCCAGCTCTAGCGGCTAGAATCTCCGGTCGTTTCGCCCCCTCGGACGAGGCAAAAAGCGCCTCTCTGCCTTGGGCGCGGGCGTCCTGCGATTCTGGGCGAGCCGCTTCCGCTTTTCTACAGAAGATAGGTGGGAGATAACTATCCATAAGAACCTGATTGGTTCAACTAACCTTTTGGAGAAGAATGCTCTAAAAGGAAGTTGCATTCTATAGCATTTCCCACTTAAGAGATTTTTTGTATTTGAAATTGTTGGTTTTGTGGCTTTATGATACGATAAAAAGAAGAAAGAAGAGGAAAGGGAATGGAAGATGGAGCAGAAGCAGGAGATTCGCACTACAGTTTACGTGAATAATATCCACTATGAAGTAATAGCAGAAAATCGAAATGGATTTAATGAAGAAGCATTTAAAGCTCGCTACGCAGAAATTTTAAATAAATATGATTACATCGTGGGTGATTGGGGCTATGATCAGCTTCGATTGCGCGGATTCTTTGATGACAGTAACCAGCGTGCAACGTATGATACGAAAATTAGTACGTTATCGGAGTATTTATACGAGTATTGTAATTTTGGATGTGCATACTTTGTACTGCGAAAAGTGAAGAAGTAAAGAAACTCCTCTTGCATCGGGTAAGAGGAGTTTTTTTGCCTATCGCATGTATATAGAAATACAATCACCAGCTGCAAGTTTGGCACTTGGCTTAATGCGTTGACCGTTTAAGTGAATAGATCCTTCTTTAATTTTCTCTATGATTACCGCACGACTCCATTCTGAAATATAGGTTGCGAGTGCTTTGTCGATGCGAAATAATCCATGCACGAATTCTAATAGTATGGTTAGTTCCGTCAATCCTGCGTTTTCATAGGGCAGGATTGAAATGTTGTTTATCGTTTCCTGGCGTTCTTCTTGAAGCATATCCACTGTTTCAACATGCTCAGAATACGTTTTATAAATGTGTAATTTTTTATTCCATGTATGTCCTTTTTCGCATTTGTAAATCGCAAAACGATAAATGTTTTTACCATTCGCGTTATGTCTACGAATATGTGTATCAGTAAAAAGAGCTGTATGACCACAGTTTTTACAATGTTTTTCTATAATTGCTTCTAATTCTGCCTTATATAAGTTCCAAGAAAGTTGTACGTTTTGCATTTTCCTTCACCTCGTATTTAGATAAAGGAACGTGAGACATCTATTTGGATGTCTTGCAGTATGAAATATAGAAAACAGAGAAAAATAAAAGAAGGTTCCCCTGTGAGGAACCTTCGTAACAATCATACTACAGATGTGCTACGTTCCTTTGTAATGGGAATTGGGCAGACTACTCCCACGAAAAAAGCGTTGTGCTTTTTTGAGAGTAATACTATCCAGTTGCTGATCCATTACAAAGTATATGTTGGCATACGTAGTGTAATATCCTTTCTATCCAAATAGATTTGTCGTTAGTATATCATGGTAAACTGAAAATTCAAAATAAATAGCACGAAAAATTACCAGCCTGTTACAAGCTGGTAATTTTGATTACATTAGTTCATATAAAAATGAACGTAATTCTTCTGCATTTTCTTCAGAAATAGAAAATGCATGTTCTAAGTAGCCAGGTTCTTCTAAGTCATCACGACCGATAATGGCAAATTTATTGCGCTGTATATCTAGGACGATTGTTTTACCATAATGACGGTCAGAATACAAAAGTGCTAAATCGTGGCGCTCGTTTTCTCCCATAAAGCTTACGAAACGCGTTTTTGTTTCTACTGTATCATCGTAAAGAAAAAAGCGTTCTCCCATGAACATGACTCCTTTTTAAATATCTAAATTTAAGTGTGGTTTATAATCTAAATGGTGGTGCGTTTTAATAAAGCGCACTGTTCTTGTTTTATAACGCATAACGATAGAATATGTTTCTGCTAAATCTCCGCCGAGGAATTTCACACCATCTAATAACTCGCCAGCAGATACACCTGTTGCTGAGAAGATTGCGTCATCACCGGATACTAAATCATCTAGCATAAGAAGTTGACGTGGGTCTTCTAAGCCCATTGCGTGGCAACGTGATTCTTCTTCTTCATTCATTGGAACGAGACGCGCTTGCATTTCTCCGCCAAGACACTTGAGAGCTGCAGCAGAAATAACGCCTTCCGGAGCACCGCCAGTACCGATAAATAAGTCGATTCCTGTTCCAGGAAGAGCTGTTGCGATAGAGGCACCAACATCACCGTCGCCGAATAATTTTACACGTGCACCTTTTGCACGTACGCGTTCGATGATCTCTTGATGACGTTCACGCTCTTGTACGATAACTGTTAAGTCACGAATTTTTTTATTGTTTGCTTCTGCTACAATTTCAATTGTCTTTTCGATTGGATCATCTAAGCTGATTTTACCAGCTGCATTTGGGCCAACCGCAATTTTTTCCATGTACATATCAGGAGCGTGTAGAAGGTTTCCTTTATCAGCGATAGCGATAACAGCCATTGCGTTTGCAAGACCTTTTGCTACGATATTTGTTCCTTCTAATGGATCAACGGCGATATCTACTTCTGGGCCGTTTCCCGTTCCAAGCTTTTCACCAATGTAAAGCATCGGTGCTTCATCAAGTTCCCCTTCGCCAATTACCACAGTACCTGCCATGTTAACAGAGTCAAACATCGTACGCATTGCAGTCGTTGCAGCATCATCTGCTTCGTTTTTCTTACCGCGGCCCATCCATTGTGCTGATGCAAGGGCTGCTGCTTCTGTTACACGGACAATTTCTAGTGCGAGTTCACGTTCCAAGGTGTCATTCCCCCAATTCCGAAAATCATACACGTATAACTATAACAAAGAAAGAGAAAAAGGTGAATTCGAAAAATTGTCGATTTTTTTTGAATAAAGGGGTACAATTGGGAATGAAAATGCTTTAATTTCCAGGTAGGTGACATATATGTACTTTGTAGACCGTAAAAAAATTGAACAAATGTTACAGTGTTTAGAGAAAGTTGTTGCAGCATTTCAAACAAAACAAGAATACCGCGGAGCGCTTGATGAATATGCATTAGAGCGCATGGCACATCTTATGATTGATTGTATTCTAGACGTAGGCAATGCCATGATTGATGGATTTATTATGCGTGATCCAGGTAGTTATGAAGATATTATTGATATTTTAATGGATGAAAAAGTTGTTACGAATGAAGAAGGAGAACGTTTAAAAGAAGTCGTTCGTCTTCGTAAAATGATTGTACAAGAGTATGTAGATATGAACCATACAGAAGTGTATGATACAGTTCAAAAACATATTGATATGATTAAACAGTATCCTGCTAATATTCGTCGTTATTTGGAGCAAGAACTTGGTCCTGTATCTGCGTTTGCAGGAGAGTAAAGTGAAACTTTCATCAATGGAGGTTCACCTCCATTGATGGAAATCTCTCACCAGGCAGGCGCATGCCAACAGTCAGTCCCCACCTCTCTTCTTTGTTTTCACAGAATCTTGAGGTGGGGGTTTTACTGTCCGCGAATAGCGGGATAAATTCATGCGGTTTTAATAGACAGTGATGTATTTTGTTTATTAGAGCTGGGGAAAGGGAAGAGGGTTGATTAATGGGGGAAGCAGCACGTTCTACAAAAGAAGAAATTCTGCAACTTTTGAAAGTAAGGGGAGAACAAACTGTTGCGGTATTAGCAGAAGCATTGCAAATTACGGAGATGGCAGTGCGTCGTCATGTAAGCAGGCTTGAAAAGGAAGAGCTGATTGAAGCGAAGATGGTACGCCAACATGTCGGAAGACCGATGTATGTTTATCGTTTAAGTACAAAAGGGGAAGACCTGTTTCCGAAACAATATAAGCAGTTTGCAGTCGAAATGCTAGAAGACTTGCTGCATATTGGCGATGAGGAACTCGTTAAGAAGCTTTTAAGGGCACGTACGAACCGTATGGAAGAACAATTAGCAAACCGTATAAATCGAAAAGAAACAACAGTAGAGCGATTAAAAGAAATTGCAGCTGTGCAAGAGAAAAATGGTTATATGGTTCGCGTACAAAAAGAAAGTGAACATTCCTTCCTATTACAAAAGCAAAATTGTCCTTTAATAGAGGTAGCTGAAAAGTTTCCGCAAATTTGTCATGATGAGAAAAATATGTATGATACACTTTTGCCAGATGCTGATGTGAAAATATTATCTAGTATGTGTGATGGGGATTGCTTCTGTTCGTATCAAATAAAAGAAAAAAAATGAACATTATAGGACGCTTTTCGAAAAAGCGTTTTTTTATTTTGAAAAAGAGGATACGATAAGAGAAGAGTATGTATCAATAAGGAGTGGCACCTATGTATAAAGGCTATTTAATTGACTTAGATGGAACAATGTATCGAGGCGAAGAACGAATTGAAGAGGCAAGTGATTTTATAAAAGCGCTGCAAGAACGTAACTTACCGTATTTATTTGTTACGAACAACTCAACGCGTAAACCAGAGCAAGTTGCAGACAAGCTTGTGCAGTTTGATATTCCAGCTAGCCCAGAGCAAGTATTTACGACAAGTATGGCAACGGCGAATTTTATATATGAAAGAAAGCAAAATGCTTCTGTATATATGATTGGAGAAGAAGGCTTACGCGATGCCCTTGTGGAAAAAGGATTCACACTTGTGGATAGTAATCCGGACTTTGTCGTTGTTGGATTAGATCGTGAAGTTACATATGAAAAGCTAGCAAAAGCATGCTTAGCCGTTCGAAACGGGGCAACATTCATTTCAACAAACGGTGATATTGCAATTCCAACAGAACGCGGCTTATTACCGGGGAACGGTTCTTTAACGTCTGTTGTAGCGGTATCCACAACGGTAAACCCAATCTTCATTGGTAAACCAGAATCCATTATTATGGAACAGGCTCTAAAAGTGCTTGGTACAACGAAAGAAGAAACGTTAATGGTTGGGGATAACTACGATACAGACATTTTAGCTGGTATGAATGCGGGGCTGGATACGCTTCTTGTCCACACAGGAGTCACATCTGTGGAAAAATTAACAGAATATGATGTGCAACCGACGCACGTTGTCCACAGTTTGACAGAGTGGATTGAAAAGATATAAGAAGAGATAGGCAATCGTAAATGGTTGCCTATTTTTTTATAACAAAAAATTCGTTCTGGTGATATATATGGTCGAATTGTGTGAAGTTTCATTCCTTCCTTGCTGAACAGATTAATGGTATAATATGGAACAAATGTAATGAGGAGGCGTATTTATGAAGTGCACAAAAATGATGGGGGTACAAATTTAAGGGGAAACGCATCATTTACCCTATAAACTGCGTGGTTCCCCTTTATATGGGGGTATCATCCTAGTGGAAAAGGATTTACAAGAATTAAAGAATAGTAATGTAACAACTACAGCAACCGATTTACCGAATTATGTGTTTAATGATGTGAAGAAGGCTTTTCTATGGCTTGGCTTTCTTGCTTTCTTCAGCGTATTGAACGAAATGGTTTTTAATGTAGTTTTACCCGATATCGCGAAAGACCTTCGCATATCACCGTCTTTGGCTAATTGGGTAAATACAAGTTTTATGCTTTCATTTGCTATTGGGTCAATCACGTACGGAACAATAAGTGATAAATATGGTGTGAAGAAATTACTGGTTTTCGGTCTGCTAGCTTATAGTGGTGGGTCACTTTTAGGTGTGTTGGCACATTCTAATTTTTTTGCTGTAATTGCTGCACGTTTTATTCAAGGTGTTGGTGCATCAGCAGTACCAGCGCTTATTATGGTAATCGTTGCACGTTACGTGAAATCAGAGAATCGTGGTAAAGCATTTGGTATAATCGGCTCGTTGGTAGCGATGGGAGAAGGAATAGGTCCAGCTCTTGGCGGGACGGTTGCCCATTATGTACAGTGGCCCTTTCTTTTTCTGATTCCGATGCTGACACTTTTTACTATCCCCTTTTTTCTAAAAGAACTTCCTAATGAATCCACAAAGGGAGAGAGGTTAGATACTTGGGGATTAGCGTTACTGTCCTGTGGGATTGTCACATTTACTATATACACAACGCAATATAACTGGTTGTATTTGGCGATTAGTTTTGCGTTGTTTGCAGGATTCGCTTTGTATATACACAAAGTTGAACAACCTTTTATAGAACCAAGATTATTTTTAAATCGAAAGTTTATATTGGGAGTTCTAACTGGGGGTATTCTGCTAGGAACCGTAGCAGGTTGTATATCAATGATTCCTTATATGATGAGAGATGTACACCAACTGTCTGCAAGTATGATTGGGTGGGTTATATTTCCAGGAACTATGAGTGTGATGTTATTCGGTATAGTTGGTGGCAGTCTAGTTGATAAACGAGGAACTACGTTTGTTCTATGGATGGGCTCACTTTTCATTGTTGCGAGTTTTCTTATCATTTCATTATTTGCAGATCAAACACCATGGTTGGTTTCTGGTATGTTGATTCTAATGTTTGGTGGACTTTCCTTCGTTAAAACAGTACTTTCTACGAGTGTTGCAGATGCTCTGGAGCCGAAGGAAGTTGGTACAGGTATGGGGTTTCTTAACTTCGCCTGCTTCTTAGCAGAGGGAATAGGGATCGCTATTGTTGGAGGGTTATTAACAAAACATATTCTAGACTATCCGTTACTTTTCACTATACAAAATGCGAAAGCGTACTTGTATAGTAATTTACTACTTGTTTTTATTGTTACCATATTAATTGGTGCAACTATCTATGCAGTAGCTTATAGTCGAAGAAGAAATGAATTGTAATTGATGTTTAGAGGTCGAACAAAAATGTTTGGCTTCTTTGGGAAATTAAAAATCCACCTTCACAAGGTGGATTTTTCGTTAAAATAAACGATTTACAAGTTCTTTTACTTCTTCAAGGTATTGTTTTCTCGTTGCGTCATCCACAGAAGGAACACTTGTATAGAATGCATGCTCTACCGTTTCAATACCAGTAAAATCAAAAATACCTGCATCAGTTGTTTTCTTCATTGCTTCAAACATACCGCTTGCATCATAATTTTCTTGCGAATTGCCCATTGTGGATAACAATAAGCTCTTTTTACCTGTTAATAATTTTTCAATGCCATTTGCACCGTATGCATAAGCAAATCCATGACTGAACACACGGTCTACATATCCTTTTAAAATGGCAGGAAGACCTGTCCACCAAACTGGATAAATAAATGTGATTACATCTGCCCATGTAATATGTTCTTGTTCTGCCTGAATATCAGCCGGCGTATTTCCTTGTGAAAAGGAAATGAAATCATTGGCAGCTAATATAGGATTGAAGTTTATCGCATATAGATCACGAACACGTACTTCATGTCCTTTTTCTTGCAGTTGTCCTTGCAGCGTTTCTAAAATGGCATAGTTAAAACTTTGTGGATTCGGGTGTGCATAAACAAGTAAGTGTTTCATTACAATTCCTCCTGCCTGTGGATATGTTAGTAGTATGTTCAAAAGTGTAAATAAAACATATTTTGTAACAAGTGTAGTTACATTTTATTGAGGTGTCAAAGAAGAGGCTTCTTGTAGATTAAGAAACAGGAGTTTTCCTAACGTAAGCGAATATGTACAAGGAAAGAGAAGGTGAAGGTACAAATGAACATACAGACACTTACATTAGAAGAAGCGCAAAACATAAATGTATGGCAATATGATGCACCGTATGAACTATATAGTTTTGCTGGGGCATCTGAGACACTAGAAGAACTGTTGGATGGTACATATTATAGCGTTCGTAATGAATATAATGAAATCATCGGTTATTTTTGTTTTGGGAATAATGCGCAAGTGCCGGGCGGAAGAGATGCAAAGTTATACACAGGTGAATGTGTTGTGGATATTGGTCTTGGAATGAAACCAGCTTTAACCGGAAAGGGATTGGGGATATCTTTTTTACAAGCTGGACTGCAATTTGCGAAAGAGCACTTTAGACCAGAGAAGATTCGTTTAAGTGTCGCCGCTTTTAATGAACGTGCCATTCATCTGTATATGAAAGCAGGTTTTCAAAAGAAGGCTTCTTTCATGAGCAGGGGAAGGGAGTTTTTACTTATGGAGTATGACGCGGCGGGATGTAAAAATAAATAAGAAAAACCAGCTCTTTATTCATAAAGAAGCTGGTTTTCTTGTTTTTATATTATTCAGCATGTGCAGCTCTATGCGCTAAACGGCTGGATGCAGCAGCTGCAATCGCTCCGACGATATCATCGAGGAATGTATGAACTTTTCCTGTTGATTTGTCGTTTAAATATTGTAAAATACCTGGTTTTAATTTATCAATATAGCCAAAGTTTGTGAAACCAATTGAGCCGTATACGTTGACGATAGATAAGGCAACGACTTCATCTACACCGTATAATCCTTCGTCACGATGTATGATGTCTTGAAGAGGTGCACTTAACAATCCTTTTTCGGCAAGGACGTCCAGTTCAATTCCTGTAATGAGTGCATTTTGCACTTCGCGTTTGGATAAGACGCGTTCTACATTATAACGACATTCCTCCATTGCTAAATTTGGATGATATTTTTTTTGAAGAAAATGAACGAGCTCTGCAATATCGTCAATTGTTACACCGCGTTCTTGTAGTAATTGTAATGCTCTTTCTTGTAGTTCATTTCGTTGTGTCATGATTATCACCTTTTTTTCTTTTTAATATTGTATACGTATAGGTGTACTATGTGCATAGGAATGAAAGTTAATCAGAAGCTCATATATATATAGAAAAAATATAGGTGGCGAGTACGATGATTCAACATATTTATGAGCATTATCATATACACGTCAAAGAATTTACACCCCTCGGGCCCTATCAGAGCTTTTGGGTTCGAAATAAAATTTATGTGCTTCTTGCGACGGGAAGCTTGCAAGAAGAAGAGCTTGTTGAAATGAAGAAGTTAAGTGATTATATGAATCAGCAAGGTGATATTACAGTTGCGACTTTTGTTCCAAACATACAAGGTTATTATGTTAGCGAGATAGAAGATGCAAATTATTGCTTGCTAAAAGGAATGCGTATGCTAGATCGCAATGCAATGTCTCCAGGAAGTGAGCTATCGTTATTTCATAAGCGCGGTGCATTTTTTTCAGATGACATTGAACATCTAAGTCGAATTGGCGAATGGAAGGCGCTGTGGGAAAAACGATTAGATCAGCTCGAGCGCTTTTGGCAATCCAAAATAATGAGCCACCCTACTGATATGTTTGAACAATTATTTATTGAATCATTTCCCTACTACTTAGGTCTTGCCGAAAATGCGATTCAATATGTAGTAGATACAGAAATTGATGATACTCCTCAACTTGCTGATGCTGCAACAATTTGTCAGGAACGATTTACACCGTTACTTTGGAAGCAAACGAAGCGACTAAAGCTGCCGGTTGATTGGGTATACGATCATCCAAGCCGCGACTTAGCAGAGTGGGTCCGTCACGTTTCTTTTGAAAAAAGAGAGAAATGGGAAGAAACGATTGTCCAGTTTTTAACGGATTATGAACGTAACTATCCATTATCTTCCTTTGGGTGGCGGCTCCTATTTGCGCGTCTTCTCTTTCCTCTTCATTACTTTGAAACAGTTGAAGGGTATTACTTAACTGGAAACGAGACGCAGAAATATGTATACCAAGATCGGCTGGAAACCATTTTGCAACAGGTAAATCAATCGGAACAATTTCTTCAGCGCTTTTATGACCTTATTCATTTACCTGTGGATAAGTTAGGAATTCGTAAGTTAGATTGGTTAACGTAATATGTAGTTTTGAAAAAAGAGACCATAGTGGGTCTCTTTTCTTTAGATTTAGTGGCTATTTTAAAGAATCCACTAAAGATTTTACATTATCCAACTCCAGCGGCTAGAATAGTCGGTGGCTTCGCTTCTTCCTGCGAGGTAAAAAACACCCCTACGTCAGAAGCTCCATCCCCCTCTTATTCTAAGCGAGCCGCTTCCGCTTTTAGATTAAAATACTTGTTCTACTTCGATTACGCCTGGTACTTCTTCTAAAAGTGCACGTTCGATACCAGCCTTTAATGTGATTGTAGAACTTGGGCAGCTGCCGCAAGCACCTAGAAGGCGTAATTTAACGATACCCTCTTCAACATCTACTAATTCTACGTCACCGCCATCGCGAAGTAAGAATGGACGTAATTTATCTAATACTTCAGCTACTTGTTCGTGTAAGTTTTCGTTTTCCATTTTTATCGACTCCTTTCATTAGTTTTATTATAATCAAGATACAGGGGAAAATCTATTTTTTATATCTTTCTTATGTTGTCAAAATAGTTTATGGAAATTTCCTTCTTATATGTGACAATAAGATGCAGAAAAAAATGTATGTGCAAATGGGGGAGAGAATATGATAAAAGTTAGCGTTTACGGGGCAAAGGTTGTGTGTGCTAGCTGCGTTGGGATGCCGTCATCAACGGAAACGTATGAATGGCTGCAAGCAGCAATTGGCAGGAAGTATGAAGGACAAGAAGAAAAGTTTCATTTTGAATATGTGGACATTCACGAGCAGCAAGAAGGGGAAGAAAAACGAGCTTTTGCTGAGCGCGTGATTGAAGAAGACTTATTTTACCCTGTTGTACTTGTAAATGGTGAAATTGTAGGAGAAGGTAATCCCCGCTTAAAGGATGTATACGAAGAAATTGAGAAATATCTATAATATAACTCACAGAGCTCTTGCAACGTAGACGACGAAACGCAGGGGCTTTTTCTGTATTCGAAAGGGTGGATGAGATGAAGAAGGGCTTTGTAATAGGGAGTATAGGGCTTTTTGCAGTCAGCGGTATTGCCTATATGGAAGGAGATGCAGCGATGATTTACTCGTTAGCAGGTTGGCTGAGCCTCTTTTTCTTAGCTAGTGCAGCATTTCTTTGTATAGATGGATTCATTTTAGGAGCGCGGGGGACATTTGCTTCGGCAAAGCCAACGCGAAAAGAATCTCGTTTTCAATCTGCTAAAACGAATGCGTTTGCAGCGATTCCTAATGTCGTAGCTGCGTTAGGAGTATACTTATGGGTATCGTAATGGAGCGTTCTATACCAGAAGAAGTGAAACTCTTATTAGACAAATACGTGAATGGACTTCAGGAAATTATTGTTAAAGAAAAGTTGGTTGGTGTGTATTTGTATGGTTCACTAGCATTAGGAGCTTTTCATTTGGAAACGAGTGATGTTGATTTTGTAACGGTGACGACAGAACAAGTGAATGAAGTAGAGAAAGTGAAGATACGTGAACTACATAAGGAGCTCTATAAACATGATCTTGGTAAGCGAATGGATGGTATGTATATTTCGCTTGTTGATGTAGGAAAGCAAAATCATGAAATGTCACCGTATTTATATTGTTCAGATGGAAAAACGAATGAAGGGCATTGGGATATTAATTCTGTTACGTGGTGGACATTAAAAAATCAAGGTATTACTGTTTGGGGTAAACAGGCAAACGAGCTTCCATATACAATAACGTGGGATGATGTTGTGAGCACAATGAAATACAATGTGGAACAATATTGGAGTGAGAAAATAAAACGTCCCTATTTATTTTTATCCACAGAATGGGTAGAATTTGCAGTTGTAACAATGGGACGTATTATATACACGCTAGAAACGGAACGGATTGTTTCTAAAGATGAAGGTCTGCAATATATGATGAAATCTTCTAAACAATGGGAACCGTTACTGCAAGATGTGTATCGGATGCGTCAAAAGGAAGAGATGAAGCCGTCCCTATCGAGATGGAGACGTGCTGAGATGACGAAGAAGTATTTATTGTTTGGAATAGAGGAATGTAAGAAGAAGTGGGGAAGATAAAGTGAAACTTCCATCTGTATTTCAAGAAATAAATTGGCAATTAAAATTTGATTATGGAGAGATTATTTATGTATGTAACAATTTCAGACTTTATTACTGAATGGAATAGGGAAGCAATGCTAACCCAGAAAGTTTTGGATGGTTTGACAGATGAATCATTAAAACAACAAGTTTATCCAGAAGGTCGTACTTTAGGGAGAATTGCGTGGCATTTTACAACAAATATTCCAGATTATTTAGCTCATTTCGGATTAAAGATAGATGGAGTAGAAAATGTAGAAAGTGTACCAACATCAGCGAAGGAAATTGCTGAAGCTTTTAAAAATATAAGTCTCGCTGCAGCTAAAGTTATTGAAGAACAATGGACAGATGAATCACTAAAGCAAATACAAGAAGCATTTGGAAGACAGGAATCAAACGCTACAATCCTAATGGGGCTAATTAAGCACATTGTTCATCATCGCGGACAAGTTACAATTCTTATGCGTCAAGCAGGCATAAAACCATTTGGAGTGTATGGTCCACCAAAAGAAGATTGGATTCATTTAGGAGTGGAAAATCCACCACTTTAAAAATAGTATGTGCTACGAATTCGTTACTTCAACATTGTAATTTAACACATATAGGCAACAGAAAAAACAAGAGCTGCAAGGCGGCTCTTGTTTTTTGTTTAACCATTATGATGTTTATACATCCACAGAATACCTGATTTTAAAAGGCGAGGTACGCGGCCCATTAACGGCTGATTTGCAAGTAAACCGAAGCCGTGTTTTTTACCAAGAGAACCGAGAACACCTTTTAATTTAATAACAGGTAGTTCTTCTGGTAATGTTTCATTATTCCAACGTTTTAATAATATTTGGACAATTTGCTCGCCTTGTCCTTCTGCAAGCTGAGCAGATGGTGCATGCGGCAATGCAGCGCAGTCACCTAACACATATACATTATCATATTCTGGAATATTATGATATTTTGTTAATACAACCCGACCGCTATTATCGTGCTCAACAGGTAGATTACGAACAACCTCACTTGCTTGAATGCCAGCTGTCCATACGATTGCGTCGCATTCAAGTGGTTCATCGTGGTTATACACAATATTTGGCTCTACTTTTGTAATGTTTGAGTTACGAATGATTGTAACATTATGTTTCAAAAACCACTCTTCTACGTATCTACTTAATTTTTCTGGAAACGGGAAAAGAATGCGATCTTTTCGGTCAAATAAATAAATGTTTAAGTCTGGACGGCTTTCGCGAAGCTCGCTTGCTACTTCAACGCCGCTTAGGCCAGCTCCTACAACAGCAACTGTTGCATGTGGTTCTAAACCGTTTAGTTGTTGATATGTTTGACGAACTTGTTCAATGGATTGAAGGCTATACGTATTTTCTTGCGCCCCTGGAACGTTGTGATAGTTGTCTTCACAACCTAGTCCAATAATTAAGTCATCATAATTAACAACTTCACCGCTATCAAGATGAACGGCTTTGTTTTCTAAATCAACATTCGTTATAGTTCCGTATTGAATATTAAGTCGTGGATGTTCTGGAAATGGAATGCGAATATGCGTTTCAGAAATCGTTCCTGCTACTAATGCGTAGTATTCTGTTTTAAAACAGTGATACGGTACCTTGTCGATTAATGTCACTTGAACATCATCCGGAAGTTGGTTGCTCGGAAGAAGACGCTGTAAAACTCTCATTCCACCGTAGCCCCCACCAAGTATTACGAGGTGCTTCATGATGGATTACCCCTTTTCTGTTGAAATATCCCCTAATCATAAAAATAAAAGTTTTTATATTACAAAAATATTTTGACTTTACCCATTCAAATTATATCGAATTTAGAAGCAAATAACAATGTATGAATGCATAATCTGTTGTACAATAAGAAGAAAAGTGGGGCGATTTGTGAAAAAACTGTAGAATGTTGCAGTTTTCGACCGAAAAGTGCTTTTTATTAAGGATTACAGAATGAAACGATTGAAAATTTTAGTCGTTTCAGCTCAATTTATACAACATCTTAGTTTTACTGTTATAAAACAAGGGTTAATATATAAATATAGGGGGGATAAGGTTGATTAAACCGTTAATTGAATTTTGTGTCGGCAACCTTGCAAGTGGTGCGCAAAAGGCAAAGGAACAACTAGAGAAAGATCCGAATTTAGATGTGATTGAGTATGGTTGTCTTGGTTATTGCGGTATTTGTTTTGAAGGACCATATGCACTTGTGAACGGTGAAGTTGTAAAAGGCGAAACACCGGAGGAACTTGTGAAAAACATATATGATTATTTAGATGAAAATCCGATGTTTTAAGGCGTTGCAATGAGGCAGCGTCTTTTTATAAACACATAAAATTATCTTGAAGGAACAAGCTAACAAGTGCAACAATTGCTGATATGTATATATAAAAAAAGAAAGCCCTTTGTTGAAGGGCTTTTTTCTTACACAATACGTGTAAGCACGACCTTGTTACGCCAAAATTGTCGTTGAATATGAGAAACGGGGGACATTCTTATTGTTTTCCAAAAGCGCACATTTTATACTTATAACAATAAAAAATTTTGGAGTGAAACAATATGGAACAACTTTCTTTCACGAAAATGCACGGTCTTGGAAATAATTATATTTATGTGAATATGCTTGAAGAACAAATTGCAGAAGAGCATCTAGCGAAAGTTGCTGAAAAAGTGTCAAATGTGAATACGGGAATCGGCTCTGACGGAATGATTTTAATTTGTCCATCTGAAGTTGCTCCTGTGAAGATGCGTATTTTTAATAAAGACGGTTCAGAAGGAAAAAGCTGCGGGAATGGACTGCGCTGCGTTGCAAAATATGCATATGAACATAAATTAGTAGAAGAGACTGTTTTTACAATTGAAACGTTAGCCGGAATCGTTACAGCAGAAGTATCAGTTGAGGATGGAATTGTAACTTCAGCTACGATTGATATGGGTGCACCGCGATTAAAACGCGTTGATTTACCGATGCTAGGTGAAGGAGAAACACCATTTATTCGTGAAGATTTCCTTTACAGCAATCACCGCTATGCATTTACAGCTGTCTCAATGGGAAATCCGCATGCTGTTATTTTTGTAGATGATATTGAAGAAGCGCCGCTGACAACATTAGGCCCTGTGCTAGAAACACACGAGATGTTCCCAGAAAGTGTGAATGTGGAATTTATCGAAGTACTAAATAACCACGAAATGCATTTCCGTGTATGGGAACGCGGTTCTGGTATTACACAAGCATGTGGAACAGGAGCGTGTGCTGCGGTTGTAGCTGCAATCTTGAATGGGAAGATGAAGCGTGGACAAGAAATCACTGTTCATTTAGCAGGCGGAGACTTAATGATTACATGGACAGAAGAAGGGACAGTTTTAATGAATGGTCCTGCAGAAGTCACTTGCAGCGGTGTATATTATTATAAGATTGAAGAGTAAAGATGTATAATAGAACGAGAAAAGAAAGGAAGGTGGATTCTATGATTACTGTAACAGAACAAGCGGCATATCAAATTAAAGATATGTTAAAAGATGCCGAGGATGGAGAGAAATACGTTCGTCTTGCAGTACACGGCGGTGGATGCAGCGGTCTTTCTTACGGTTTAGGATTTGAAAGAGAACCAAATGAAGACGACACAGTTCTTGAATTTTTCGGTGTTGAATTTGTTATTGATAAAGAAAGTGCTCCGATTGTAAAAGGAGTAAAAATCGATTATAAACAATCGATGCTTGGCGGCGGGTTTACGATTGATAACCCAAATGCGATCGCATCATGCGGATGTGGTTCATCTTTCCGCACAGCGACGAATGCTGGTAAGCCTGAAGAGTGCTAAGTTTCTAGCTTCGTCAGTCTAAGCGAAAACTGAGCCGATGGGTTACGGATTACACGGTTTAGAACGCAGGAAAACAAGTATCTTCGGGTATATAAACAACCCGAAAACGTTCAAATATACGGTTGTGGATAACGACCTTCTTAGCGATGAAATCAAATCGTTAAGAAGGTTTTTATTTTGTGCGAAACTAGAAGTAGTAAAACGCAATTATAATTTCAAGTTACTTGTAACATAAAATGACGAAAAAAGTAGAATTTTCAGTTTTGAAAGTTGTAATTGGATTATTCTTATGGTACTTTAATAATTATAATGTAAATAATAAAAAAATTTGTAAAAATCATAATTTTTGAGAGTTATTAATGGATAATGCTTTGATTTTCCCCCAGTTATTTCTTTTTTGTACTTTCCTACCAAAGTATTTTTCCTCGACACCATTATTAAATTTAATATAAGCAATAAAAAGCTATTTTACTTCACTTTACTTTTATTCCATTAAATAGTAAATCTGATATGATGAGGAATATTGTAACGTGTAGATATACAAATGAAATACTTGATAAAATGAATTCACCATCTCTCTTACAAAAAATCAGGGAGGTATAGAATATGGGAATCTCTACACTACTATTAAATGCGTTTATTATTATCATTTGTATCCTTACTTATCAAGTATTTTGGCTAGATAAGACTGAAAAAGAACCATATAACGAGATATTGATTGCTGTTCTTGCGTCGATTGCACTTGTTCTTTGTATGACATTCCCTTTTCGCTTATATGATGGGTATATTTATGATTTGCGTTTTATTCCTATTATTTTGGTTTTCTTATATGGCAATACAAGAAGTATTATTGTTATAAGTGGTATATATATTTCTTATAGATTTTATTTGGGTGGAAATGGTTTTTTTCCATCGTTCATTATATTTAGTATAACTACTATTGTTACGGTCATATCCCGTTATGTTGTACCTACTCATTTCAAGAGAAATAAAATATTGTTCAATATACTGCTTATTTTGATTAATACAAGTTCTCTTTCTATCTTCGCTATAATCAATCAAATTAAAATAAATGGTAAAATCGAAGCGGTTTTTATTGAACTTCTAATCAATTATATAATCATTAACATTTTCACAGGACTATTATCTGCTTATTTAGTAGAAGGAATGATTGAGAAGTTTAAAATGAAAGAAAAAATTCAAAGAGCGGAAAAATTTTATACAGTTAGTGAATTAGCTGCATCGATTGCACATGAAATTCATAATCCACTAACTACCGTATATGGATTTACTCAGTTGTTTCATGAAAATGAAATTCCGAAAACATCTCAAGATCAATACTTACAAATTATGTTAATGGAGTTAGAAAAAGTACAAGTGATTATTAATAATTATGTATCCTTAACAAAATCACAAAACACGATAAAAAAACCACTGAATATAAGTAGTATTGTTCATGAAGTAACAGAAATGATTGCACCGCTAGCACTTTCACACAATGTTGAAATTAAGAGAAGTATTACAGGTGACCTGTATATAGATGCTAATCCTGAAAAACTAAAACAATGCCTAATAAATATTGTACAAAATGGAATTGAAGCTATGGAAAATGGAGGAATATTACAAGTTCACGCACAAAAAGTAAAAAGTAATATTGTGATTCATATTATCGATTCAGGAATTGGAATGTCCTGCGAAGAAATAAAGCGAATTGCCATGCCGTTTTATTCAACAAAAGAAAAAGGAACTGGATTAGGTACTATGGTTGCTTATAGCATTATTAAAGAATTAAACGGAGATATAGAAATAAGGAGTACAAAAGGAAAGGGAACACGTTTTTCGATCATTATACCTTGCTAATTAAAAACGAAATATTATGAAGGAATGCATATGTTTGGGCGTAAATGATGAAATGATTTCTTCAGTATCAAAAGTTAAAAAAGGATTTTAATCTCTATTATAGAAGATGTAAATGTTGTGTATACGCAAATCTATTGTAAGGAGGAAAATTCTTGTTTTCGTACAAAGAATTATCGGACGATCTTTTAGCGGGTTTTTTCGTGGAAATTAGCAGGAACATAAAAAAGGGAATTCTTTCTAAAGCTATGTATCACGAGATAGCTCTAATAAGAGCGGTGGCGGAAAAACGAAAACTTTCGGAATTGGATTTAAAAAAGATTTACTTAAATTCGAATAAAGGGCATCGTAACGAGCAAGTGATTTAATGATTGTTATACGGGCGACACAAGAGACGAAGAAGATTGCAACATCAGAACAGAAAAAATCTTTTTGGTCATGGTTGTTCAGTAAGTAGAGAATTATAATGTGAACGGAACAAAAGTCTTCCAAATCGGAGGGCTTCTTTTTTTTATCGGTGATTTTTAATAAAATCATGACAAAAATCCGATAATAAAAAAAGAGGTGATTTTGATGGGAAAATGGAATGAACAGGCGGCACCAAATAATAATTTGCCATCCAGCACAATTCGGTCATCTGAACTCCTGTTAGGGAAGAAAGCAGACCATGAATTTTCAGAGGAGCTTTCCGATGGCGGAGAAAGAGATAAAAATATTCAAATACTCAAAAACAGTCCTAAATAGAAAAAATTGATGCAGTGGTGGCGATGAAAAAATCGCCACTTTTTTTGCTTTGTGCAAAAAAATTATATTTTAAGCAAAAATCAAGAGCTAAAAATTAAAAATATCACTATACCTATAAAATTATTAATTTCATAAAAAGGATCTTTTTACTAACTTAGGATGTTCCAAAAACTGTTGATTATGAAACGTTCTCCCTCAAATTCTCTCAGCATACGCTTCAAAAATATATGCCAAAATCAAAAAGATTATTGTATAGTTTAAATATTAAATCAACTAGAAAGAACTATACAGCAGTTAGTGATGTTACATAATCACTTTTGAGAAAAAGATATTAACCTTGTTTCTATTTTATTACTAAAGGGGGATTAGACATGGCACAGCAACAATTGAAACGCGAACTGCAACCGCGTCACATCAGGCTTATGGCAATAGGCGGGATGATTGGGACGGGAATTTTCAAAGGAAGTGCAGATACGATTTCAGCCGCAGGGCCCGGCATCGTTTTTTCTTATTTATTTGCAGGATTTCTTCTTCTCATTGTTATGAGCGCAATAGCGGAAATGGCTATTGCTTACCCGGGCTTAAACATTCAAGGAATGATTCAAAAAGCTTTCGGTTCTCGTTTCGCCTTTGTCGTTGGTTGGCTCTACTGGATCGACTGGATTTTAGTTATTATTGTTGAGGTTTTGGCAGGGGGGAGCTTTTTACAATACTGGATTCCATCCGCTCCTTTATGGCTGCTTAGTCTAGTATGTACTGCGTTTCTTCTCATTATCAATTTGATTAGCGTCAAACTTTACGGTGAAATAGAGTTTTGGCTTGCGAGTATCAAAATTATTACGCTTGTTTTATTTATTTTGCTTGGTTTTGCCTTATTATTTGGCCTCATTCCAAATCATGAAGCAGTATATTTTACAAACTATACAAGTCACGGCGGATTCTTTCCGCAAGGATGGGGAAGTGTTTTTACAGCACTCTTAATCGTTGTCTTTTCTTTCGGAGGCTCAGAGTTAATCGGATTAACTGTAACAGAAACGAAAAACGTGGAACAAACGCTTCCTAAAGTAATAAAAGGGGTCATGTTCCGAGTAGTTTTATTTTACACATTACCTATTCTCATCATCACTGGACTTATCCCTTGGGACGAAGTAGGAAAGCAAGGCAGTCCTTTCGTACAGGTTTTCTCTGCAACTGGATTACAAGGTGTAGCACATATTATGAACTTTATTTTATTGACCGCTGTGTTGTCGGCTGCCAATTCAGGAATGTATGCTACTTCCCGCATTTTGTACTCTCTGGCGCAAAATAACGAAGCTCCTGCTCTATTTTCTCGTCTTACTAAACGTGGTGTTCCTGTATGGGGGGTTCTTGTTAGTTGCACTGGTCTATTAATTGGGGCTTTTATCGCGTTCCTTACACCAGAACATGTCTTTGGCTATTTGATGTCTATCCCGGGCTTTACTGTTTTGCTTATTTGGACTAGCATCTGCCTTGCGCAATTCAAGTTGCGTAAACAGTATCCTAAAATGCCGTATTTTCGCGTATGGTTCTTTCCATACAGCACCTTGTTTGCAGCAGCTGCCTTGGCAATTATTTTTATTTTCTTCTTGTTCAATGCAGGGAATATAATTAACTCTATTGTATGCGCAAGTATTCTTATCCTTTTATCTGTTCTATCTATTTTGGTTGGCAGAAAGGAATCGAAATAGAGATTTTTAGCTTAAAAAGGAATATCACTTTCTAAGAGCAAAAAGGTCGTGTAAAGCGGCCTTTTTGTTTTGGTATTTTCATTAAAAAAGTTTTTGCAAGAAATTTTAGATGATTAATAGTAACTATGGAACAAATAATTTTTTCACATAAAGTTCAAATAAATAACATTTGAAAAACTAAAAGTTATAGTATTATTTAGGTAAGTCGAATTTTTCGACAAATTAAGACAAATATTTTACAAAGCGCGAAAAATTTTGTGATTGTATTTTTCATTCTATATCTTTGATGCCAAAGAAAATGAGGAGGAATGATTATGACAAGAAAGTCCCGTCAATTACTCAGTAAAACATTTAAAGAATTAGTGCAAGAAAATAAACAAAAGATACTTAATGATAAACAAGAGTTGGAAAGAATTGAACAAAGAATTGAACAACGTTATATAATTACAAAACCAGCCTCATAATGGCTGGTTTTTTCATTAAAATTTTTGGAATCATCGAATCTAAAAATTCAAATTTGGTTCTGTTACTTTAAACTTTCCTGATTTATCTACGATGAACATGACATTACTATCCCTAATATCCACCCCTTGTTGTATAGAAGCAGGACTAGAATATATGGTGCGAACTGCTATGTTATAAACTCCCTCTGTTAATACGTGGCTTTTTTCAAAATCATCCACAATACTTTGAGCATTAGGCACACTGCCACTATTTTTATAGGTGTTGTAATAGTAAATAAAATTGATGACTCCTATATAGTTGGCATTATTTCTAGGTTTACTAACCTTTACATTTTTAATTATTTTGTCAGTGTTTAATTTTTGTTCTTGTTTAAAGTCTTCAATCAATTCTTTTTCTTGGTGTTCATCTATATTTACATGTAAATAGTAATAGAAATTTTGTTTTCCCTTATCGTAGTCGTTAGGGGATTCACTTAATAAGTTATACTTTTTTATAATTTTATCGGATTGTTTCAAAACATCACTATGTTGTTCAACATAAGCTCCTTTGAATATTTCTAAGAAAACATCATCGCCACTATCTTTATCTATTTCATGTGAATTTCTGTCTACAATTAAATAAGCAAAGGTATGATAGGGTTTATTAATTTCTACATAAGTCTGATGATCAATACCTTCGAACCAATTATTATCAGCAGAAAGAATTTTAAACTCTCCATTCTTTATTCCATAGTTTTTTGACAAATAATCTCCTATTGGTTTATTTAGTTTTGTTTTTGTAAAACAACCGCTTAATAGGAATATTGGTATGCTAAGCACTAAAATTAAAACAACTGCTTTAATTTTCTTCACTCTCAGTTCACCTGCTTCCTATAACACATTTCATACAATTATAGTTAATAGGTGCGCCCCTTAATTTTTAAATTCTAAGTCTTGATAACATACAATCTTTCTAATGTGTGTTCAAATGGCATATGTATCCCCCTTTATGTAAATATTTACTCTATACATAGTGCGGTAAATTCTGAAAATTAAAATAAACAGATGGATAAAAAGCCATCTCCTTATTTTTTTACAAAGTCATTTTCTGAAATCACCGTAAAACCATGTCGTCTGAATAATGCAGTCGTAACACCGTAACCATCTTGTTTTTGACCATTAAATTCACCTGTATAAATGACGGAACTTCCGCAAGATGGACTGCGTTCTTTCAGAATAATATATTCAGGGTTTAAATCTTTTATTTGATGTAATGCTTCATAGGCCCCCGCAATAAAGATTTCTGTCACATCATTTCCGTTTTGGTCTATTACTTTTGCAGTTCCATTCAATACATCGTCACCGTTTCCACCGACAATTTCGGCTGGTGTACGAGGTGTTGGCAATCCGCCTAATACTTCCGGACAAATAAGAATCGTTTCTTCTTTTTCTAGCAGTTCTTGAATCTTTGCAACGAGATTATCATTTCCGTCATAACGACAAGCAATTCCAGCTAAACACGCACTGATTACAATCATGTTTTCACCTCATTTTGATGGATTTACTTTCATCATACAACAAAATCTTTCGCCACTTTTATGTTTTTCTTCTTATTTATAAAGTGAAACTTCCATCGGTGTGGGGTTACTGCCCGTTAATGCGGGATAAACAGGGGGATGAGCATGAGTAAATTGTATACATTAATGAAAGAATATAGCGAATTTCAAAGTAAAGAAGAGTTTAATACATATCAACAGCAAATTTTGACGCAGTATCAAACGCATTTGAATAAAACAGATTTTCTTGTGATCTGTTTGTTAGGAAGGTATGCGATAAACGAAAAGCAAAAAACGGTTGGTGTTGCATGTCCATTAATGGAAACGGTTGCGGTGAAATTAGGGAAAAGTATACGAACTGTACGCCGTTCTGTCGCAAAGCTTGAGCAGCTTAGTATTATTAAGCGTGTGTTCACGAAGGTAAGATATAAGCGCGGGGGATATAGTGCGAATTTGTATGTGTTTTGTAAACGGGCAGTTGACCGCATGAGTGACCGTATGCAAATGACCGCATGTGAAAATGGCGAGAGTGCAGGAGAGTGTAAGAAGGAGCAGTTGAATGAGGAAACGGAAACTAGTGTTTATGAAAACAATTTAAAGATACAACAGAAAATAAAAACGTATGATATGGACGAAACGTATTGCCGTCATGATATTCCAGTGCAATTTGTAGATGCGATTTCACCAATGTCTCGTCATCCGCAAACAATTAATTTTGCTTGGAGTAAAGTGGAACTCGCTTATAAAAAGAGCGGTTTATTTGAGCTAGGGTTGTTGTGGGAACAGATTATGAAGCATGATGATATACAAATGCAAATCATTCGGCGGACAAAAAGTGTTGTAAGGGCATATAAGTACGGTGAGATTCGCAAAGATTTTGGTGCACTTTTATATGGTACGACGCAGGCGTTATTTTTAGATGTCGCATTAGAGTGGGGAGCGGCAGTGAGAAGGAACAGCGGGATTGTTTTATATAATCCATTTGAAGGTGAAAAAAGAAAAGAGTCATGCTTATGAAGCATAACTCTCTAGTTTTAATCAAATTTTCGTACAATCGGAACGCGAATTGCGATAAATAACACAAATAGAATGACAGCAATTGCACCGCTTTTCATAATCGTGACAATCGGTATCCCAGCAGCTAATGCAAGTGAAGTCAGGGCATAAGAAATCGGGATAAAGCCCATCGATGATAGCATGAGTAAGCTCATAACTCGGCCCATCATTTCTTCTTTCACAGTTGATTGAATCATGGCCATTAATGGTACGATGGCCATTGCGATTGAAATGCCGTAAAAGCAACCTGCTAGAACTGCTTGCCAAAGTGTTGTGCTAAAGTTAATAGATAAGAAGAAAACACCGGATAGCAGCATCATAATAATGCAAAATAAACCGCGGCGCCGATTAATATTTCGCAGCCCGACGATAACTGCACCAATGGCCATTCCCCCGCCAACAGCAGCTTCTAAGTAACTAAAGTGGAGCGAGTCACCGTGCAGTACATCTTTAATGAACAGCGGAAAACCGACTTGCATCGGTCCGATTAAAAATAAATTCAAAAAGGCGCTGCAAATAAGAAACGTTGATAAAAATGGTGATTCTTTCACATAAAGGATGCCTTCTTTAATAGAAGTAAACATGCCTTTGTTTTGGTTTGTTTCTTCTTGCAATGTACTTGTGTGAACTTTTTGGATAAGTATGGCAGCAATAAGTAATAATAAAATCGCTATCGCAAAGATTGTTTCATAATTACTGAATTTAATTAGTATCCCGCCAAGGACAGGACCAAGAATAACAGATGCTTGGTTTGTCATTTGCGTGAGTGAATTTGCTTGTGTAAGGCGATGCTTCTCTACGAGATCCGGTAAGATAGAGCCATCAGCTGACCAGAAAAAGGCATCAGCTAAACCAAAGAAGAGCGCAAAGAAAGCAAATGTGTATAATGTAACGTGCCCAATGATGAACCAAATGAGAATGATCGTTACAAGAAGCGCGCGCACAATATTAGAATAAAACATGATGTTTTTTTTCTGGAATTTGTCTGCAACGGCTCCGCCGATAATCATAAAGATTAGGCGCGGAACACTAAGAGCAACAAATACAACTCCGAGTGATGCTTCTAAGTTTAATGTTTTTGCTATGTACCAAGTTTGCGAAAACGTAAAAAATGCTAAGGCAAAGCTTGAACATAAGGTAGCGCCCCAAAGAAACAGGAAATTTGTATTTTTTAATAAAGGCGTTCCCATTTCTTTTACAGCAAGTTTACTTTTATGTAATTCCTCCATATGAATCCCTTTCTGTCATATGTCTTTTTATCTTTGTTAACAGTTTCTAATCTTTCTATACAGATACTTTTTCATTGTATTCAAAAAAGCGGAATTTGCCCAGCAGATTGCTGAAGCATAAAAATAAGAAGGTGCCGAGGCATCTTCTTATTTACACTTTAAACTAATGCAATGTAAATATCAACTTGTGCATTATTTGGCTCGAAAGATCGTTCATCGTACAGCTCGAAATCTGTTGTGAATGCACGGTTGTTTTCTTTTGACCATTTCCAAATGTCTTGCCATGTTTCTGCTATAATTTCTGATAATGGGCCTTTGCGAGTTGTAAATACGGCATATGTAGCGGCAGGTATAGTGAGTACCGTCATATTTTCAGGTGTATTGCTTATAGTCGAAACTGGAACACCGATTGTATACGTGTAGTTACCTGTTTCATCAGATTCATAGTTTGAATACAGTGCCATCGTTTCTGTTTGGGTAGCTTTATTTGGAATCTGGTTGGTGATTTGTTCTTGGAAGTATTGATCCCATAGGTGAGGGATTTTTCCATCGCTGGACATTTCAATTTTATTGTTTGTAGTAATGGAAATACCGATGGCTTGAAAAGTTTCTTTTTTTACAATTGTAGGTTGAATCATCGTATCATCCTCCTTTTTATAGAACGAATGTTCTTTTTTTATTATACCATAATTATCCAAAGAGGAGGTGCTTGAAAATGGTTATTTTTTTATAAAAAGGACTCCTTTCCATTAGAAAGGAGTTCTTCAACGTATCTATTTCAATTAAAACATACTAGAACTATGCATTGGTTGCAGCTTCGCATTTGGATCGAAGTACGCTTTTGCGTTATTTACTGCCGTTGGCGCTTCGCCAAAGCCGCATGCAATTAGTTTTACTTTTCCTTCGTATGTGCAAATATCACCAGCTGCGTAAATGCCAGGAATGTTTGTTTCCATTTTTGAGTTCACAATGATACTGTTCTTTTGGATATCTAAACCCCAGTCTTTAATTGGACCAAGAGAAGAGACGAAGCCGTAGTTTACGATGACATCATCAACATCAATGACAACTTTTTCTTCCGTTTTCACGTGTTGAAGTACAACTTGTTCAATGTTCTCTTCACCAATCAGTTCAACTGGAATGTATGGCGTTTTGACTTGTGCACGCGAGTTCATTAACGTTTCAACGCTATGCTCATGTGCGCGGAATTTATCACGACGGTGAACGATTGTTACTTCCTTTGCGATTGGCTCTAACATCATTGTCCAGTCTACCGCAGAGTCACCGCCGCCAAACACAACAACGCGTTTGCCAGCAAATTTATTCATATCCTCAACGAAATAATGTAAGTTTGCTTTTTCGAATTTCTCTGTACCTTCTAATTCTAAACGGCGCGGCTGAAATGCACCGTTTCCAGCTGTAATGATGACTGATTTAGAGTAGTGTGTTTCTTTATTTGTTACAAGCTTGAACACACCATCTGCTTGTTTTTCTAACGTTTGAACAGCTTCTTCTAAGCAAACAGTTGATTCGAACTTGCTCATTTGTTCTTTTAAGTTATTAATGAGTTCTTGTGCACGAATTTTAGGAAAACCTGCGATATCATATATGTACTTTTCAGGATATAATGCAGATAATTGACCACCGAGTTGTGGCAAGCTTTCAATAATTTTTACGCTTGCTTGTCTCATACCGCCGTAAAAAGCTGTGAATAATCCAGTTGGACCTCCACCAATAATAGTGATGTCGTATACCTTTTGATTTTCTGTCACTGTTTACTCCCCCTATAATTAGGAAATTTTTCGTGATTCTCCTATATACACTCGTATGTATGTTATACGAAACTTCCGTGAACAGAGTGCAAGCGCACTCAAGACAAATGATATCATATTTTATAAAAAAAAGCGTTAGAAAACGACTGAATTGTGTATACACTTTGTATAAATCTGTTAGAAAAGAATATCCAAATAGGTGAAGTATACATCTTATGGAAAGTATAACCATTTGTAGTTGGTGAAATAAAATTATAGATTATGGTTCCGCATTTGAAGGTGAAAAGACTGTAACTGTCCGTTACATGCTGAGTACATAAAGGAATGTGAAAAAACTTAAAAAGACCTCGTTATTTTAAAATATTGATAATTCTACAACTGCTTGAAAAGTAAAGAGAAAACGACTAATATAGGAAAGTAAATGTGTTAATTTTTTATGGCAAATTTCGTAACATTTTTCAAACTTAATTTTTTTATTTTGTCTAGATTGTGAAAAAGTCTACATTCTTAGCATTTAAATTGTTTTAGCATTATTTTTGCTATTTTTACTATCTATATAAAGAAGATTAATTTTTTTATTTTGTCTAGATTGTGAGAAAGTTTACATTCTTAGCATTTAAATTGTTTTAGCATTATTTTTACTATCTATATAAAGAAGAGGGTTGTGATTAGGGTGAAGAAGCCAAAAATCGTAGTTCTAGGCGCAGGTTATGGCGGAATGATTACTACTGTTCGTCTGCAAAAAACATTATCTGTAAGTGAAGCTGAAATCACATTAGTAAATAACAACAGCTATCATTATCAAGCAACTTGGTTACATGAAAGTGCAGCTGGTACGTTGCATCATGACAAAGTTCGCTTAGAAATCAAAGATGTAATCGACACAAATAAAGTAAACTTCGTACAAGACACAGTTGTAGAAATTAAAGCAGCTGAAAAGCGCGTTATTTTAAAAAATGGCGAGCTAGAGTATGATTATTTAGTAATCGGTCTTGGTTTCGAGTCTGAAACGTTTGGTATTAAAGGATTAAAAGAGCATGCATTCTCTATTGCTAACATTAATGCAACTCGTCAAATCCGTGAGCATATGGAATACATGTTCTCACTATATGCTTCAGAAAAACGTGACGAGTTAGTTACAATCGTTGTCGGCGGTGCTGGATTTACAGGTATCGAGTATGTAGGTGAACTTGCAAACCGTGTTCCTGAGCTTTGCAAAGAGTACGATGTTCCTCGTGAAAAAGCACGTATCATCTGTGTTGAGGCTGCTCCAACAGCGCTTCCTGGTTTCGATCCAGAGCTAGTTGAGTACGCTGTAAAACAATTAGAGAAAAAAGGTGTAGAATTCCGCATCGGTACAGCAATTAAAGAAGGAACTGAAGAAGGTATTCTTGTTGCAAACGGTGACGATGTAGAATTACTGAAAGCTGCAACTGTAGTTTGGGCTGCAGGTGTTCGCGGTAACGGTATTGTAGAAGAGTCTGGCTTTGAAGCAATGCGCGGCCGTGTAAAAGTGGACGAGTACATGCATGCTCCAGGTTATGAAGAAGTATTCATGGTTGGTGATGCAGCGTTAATCATTAACGAAGAAATTAACCGTCCATACCCACCAACAGCACAAATTGCAATTCAACAAGGTTACAACATTGCACATAACTTAGCTGTTCTTGTTCGTGGTAAAGGCGAAATGCAGAAGTTTGTATTCGATAACAAAGGTTCTGTATGTTCATTAGGTCACGACGATGCAATGGGCGTTGTAATGGGAAAAAAATTAACTGGTTGGAAAGCTTCATTCATGAAGAAAGTAATCGACAACCGTTACCTATTCATGCTTGGCGGACCTTTATTAGTTCTTAAAAAAGGTAAGTTAAAATTATTTTAATATGTAATGTAAAGCAGAAATGGCTGAAAGCTGTTTCTGCTTTTTTTATTTTTTAGTCTGATTTTGCTCTTCTACTATTTCTTTTAATAAACCTTCAAGGGAGTGTAGGCGATATTTAATTGGGAACTTCATTAAAAAGATAGAATGTGCCTTAATTTGATTTTACTGAACATTCTAAAATAAAAAGTTCTTTTTATAAAGGATACACATTTTCAAACATTCTCATTTTGAGGGCTTTACCCCGCTAATCGCGGGCAGTAAGACTCCCACTGACGGGAGGTTTACTTTATAGTATAATGAAAGAAAAGAATGAATATTCTGTTCGTTTGATTGGAAGGGGTTTGCAACGATGAGTAAGCGAGGAAATGTGTGGCTGGCGGTAAGCGGTCTTGTTATCACAGCAGATGGCAGGTGGCTTGTCGTTAAGAAAAAATATGGTGGATTAAAAGGGAAATGGTCATTGCCTGCTGGTTTTGTGAATGAAGGAGAAACAATTGATCAAGCAGTGCAGCGTGAAGTATTAGAAGAAACAGGAATTGCCACAAATGTAAAAGGGATAATGGGTGCACGATCTGGCGTGATACGCGGTGAGATTAGTGATAATATGATTATTTTTCTTTTAGAGCCAAAAGGAGAAGATATTGTCATCCAAAAGAGAGAATTGTATGAAGGAGCATTTTTATTTCCAGAAGATATCGCACATGATGAAAACACTTCAGTATTAATACGTTATTTGTTAGAAGCAATGCCAGCACCGCTTTTTAAAATGGACGAGACGTTAAATCCAGGAGACCAGTTTGGTTATACGGTATATAACGTTTTTGTAGGAAGAGCAGATCGATAAGTAAGAAAGGGTGAAGAAATCATGAGCATACCTGTTTTATTAATTTCAATGATGTTATTTTTAGTCTTATTTTTTGGAATTGGTTTTTTATTAAATATGATTTTACGAGCAACATGGGTGATGGTCGTTGTATATCCGCTTATTTGTGTGTTTATTATTGATAAAGTTGATTTCTTCGATTATTTTGTACAACCGAAAAAAGCATTTTCTTTATTAGGGACAAGTTTTCTTCATCTTGGAAAAGCTGATATCATGATCTTATCAACTGGCTTAGTTGGTGCCGCTTTATCTGGTGTTGTGATTAAATCACTACGTCAACGTGGATATCAAATGTTTTGAAGCTCCTTTCTTAGGAGCTTTTTTTATTTGTCTAGCTTCAGCGCCCAGCCCCACGAGTCGCTTCACTCTTGAGGGTTGGTTCCAGTGCTTTTCGTGGTTAAACAGGACGCTTACGCTTTTCTTGTGAGTATTTTCTTCATCAGTTTGGAAACAATAATGATGAAGGAGTGTGGAAAATAAAAATGATAAAACGATATAGCATTCGCGTGATGATGGTTTGCTTATTTTTGGCTGCACTATGTGTAACTTGGCAAGCTGTGTCAGGAATCTCTCTTTCTGAAATGATTCATATGTATAAGAAAAATGAAGTGAAAGAAGTACACGCAGCTGAGCAAGACAAGCGGACAATTCCAAGTATGGAAGTCATTCGTGCTCTTGAGAATACAAAGGATTGGTCAAAATATCGTTCGATGGAAGTTACAGCAACAGGATATACAGCAGGTATGGAGTCAACTGGGAAGACAAAAGGGCATCCTGAGTACGGGATTACATATTCCGGTGTGAAAGTAAAGCGAGATTTATATTCAACAATTGCTGCTGATTTGCGCGTATTTCCGATTGGAACAATTTTATTTGTTCCTGGATATGGCTATGGTGTTGTAGCAGATAAAGGCGGTGCGATTAAAGGGAATCGCCTTGATTTGTATTATGAAACTGTGCGGGATGTATATAATCAATGGGGAAAGAAAAAATTGAATGTTTATATTGTGAAAATGGGAAATGGAAAGCTTACAGAAGAAGATTTAACACTTTTAAATGAAGATGAAACGATGCAAGTGTTTCGCGGCCAATATTTAAAACAACGATAGTCTAGACGCTTATAGCGCTGGACTTTTTTAAATTCTCTTGTAATTATAAAGTGAAATGAAGGGAAAAAACGCAGCAAAGGGAGAGAAAGAATGGAAGACTATCCTTTAGCGTATTATGAGTTTTTTATAAGATATAACGAAGGCGATTATTATACGTGTCATGATTTATTGGAAGAAATGTGGCTCGAAGATCGGGGGAATTTGTTTTTAAAAGGTTTATTGCAAATGGCAGTTGCCCAATATCATTATAGCTATGGGAATATAAAGGGAGCACGAATGATGATGGAAGTAGCGGAAGAGTATTTAACTCCATATTGTCCTGTGTATTGGAATTTGAATGTTGAAAAAGTCGTACACTTTATTCAAATGTGTCGCAAAATTTTACCGAAAGAGATAAATCAAATTCCATACGAGCAAGTTCAAACCTTGCCTCAGCTCCCAGAGTTTATTTTATATATGGAAGAAGTTTGAATTGTCGCATTTTCCCGAAAATAAGTCTATAATAGAGACAGATAAAATCTGGGGGTGCTAGCATGTTTCAAATACAAAAAGAACTAGCAAGTCATGAAGCAGTAGTTGTAGCCTTATTTGAAGATGAGGTAATGAGTAGTTTTGTAAAAGAATTAGATCAAGCGTTTGCTGGACAGTTACAAGTGCTATTAGACGAAAAAGAAATTTCTCCGAAGAAAAAAGTGATTTCTAAAGTACATAGCTTAGGGAAAACAAATGTAAAGCGTTACTATTTTGTCGGTCTTGGCAAAAAAGAAAGATGTACAACAGAAACATTGCGCAGTGCACTTGGTAAGTTAGCGAAAACGTTACACGGTGCAAAAGTAAAAAATGTAGCATTTGTATTAGATTCATTCGTTACTGAAAAGATGGACGCAATTGATGTAGCGCATATTGCAGCAGAAACATATTGCCTTGGTACATATGAATTAATAACATATAAAACAAATCAAAAAGAAGCACATCAATTAGAAAGCTTTGTTGTTATTACAGAAGAAGATCCGCAAGAAATTGAAGCAGCGTTAACAGTTGGTTATGTACACGGCCGTGCTACAAACTCTGCGCGTACGCTTGTGAATCTGCCGCCAAACGTATTAACGGCAACAGCTTTAGCAGACTATGCGGTTGAGCTGGCGGAAAGATATGATATGGACTATAAAGTACTTGAGAAAGAAGAGATGGAAGAGCTTGGGATGGGTGCGCTTCTTGCAGTTAACCAAGGTTCTACAGAACCGCCAAAAATGATTGCTCTTTTATACAAAGGTAAAGAAGAGTGGACAGATGTAATTGGCTTAGTTGGTAAAGGGATTACATATGATACAGGTGGTTATTCTTTGAAACCGCGCGAAAGCATGGTTGGTATGAAAGGCGATATGGGCGGCGCAGCAGCTGTTCTTGGAGCGATGGAAATTATCGGTGAGCTTCGCCCAGAGCAAAACGTAGTTGCGATTATTCCTTCTACGGACAATATGGTGAGCGCAACTGCATTTAAACCAGATGATGTGATTACCTCAATGAGCGGTAAAACAATTGAAGTATTAAATACAGATGCAGAAGGTCGCTTAGCATTAGCTGATGGTATTACGTATGCGAAAAAGCTTGGTGCAAATTATCTTGTTGATGTAGCGACATTGACAGGCGGTATTATCGTTGCTCTTGGAAACCATACAACAGGTGCAATGACAAATAACGAAGCACTTTATGAGCAAATGTTAGAAGCAGCGATGGAAACAGATGAGCCAATTTGGCAATTACCAATTTTTGAACGTGATAAAGAGCGTGTTCGCAATAGTAAATTTGCGGATTTAAACAATTCGCCAGGACGCGATGGTCATGCAATCATGGCTGGAACATTTCTTGGAGAGTTTGCAGAAGAAACACCTTGGGTGCATTTAGATATCGCAGGGACATCTGATACAAAGAGCGCAAACGACTTAGGTCCTGCCGGCGGAACAGGAACAATGGTGCGCACATTAGCAACATTTGTTGAGCGTTTTGGGGAAGAGTAAGATCAGAATGAATACGTATATATAATATATGAAATGACGTGCAAGCAGATAGAAGGTTTGCACGTCATTTTTTAGTATGTTTTGAAAGGAGCTACAATCTATGAAGAAAATGTTTATCCCCATTTCGATGATGATAAGTTTATTTGTACTTTTGACAGTAAGTATATTTTACAATGATTTAAAACAAAACTATGATGTGATTTGGGCACAGCATTCGGATCATGAAATAAAACAATATGCTATGAAATGCTTACAAAAAAATAAAATTTCATATCAAATCGATAACGACAGTAATGTGAAAATCATGAAAAAAGATGTAAATAAAGCAGTTATGTCTTGTACATAGTTTCAAACACGTACCAGTCATTTTTCTTATAAAGAAATTGTGTACAATGTACCATCCAAAGCAAAAGAAGTACGTCCAGTTTCTTCTGATACAACTAATACAAAGGCATCGCTTACTTCTGATAAGCCAATCGCAGCACGGTGCCGAGTACCTAATTTTCGTTCCTTTGCTACACGCTGAGATAACGGGAGAATGTTAGCAGCAGAAATGATATGGTTCTCCTTGATTAGTACAGCCCCGTCATGCAAAGGATTGCCTGGATAGAATATGGATTCCAATAAAGGGGCCGTCAGCTGTGCAGTGAGCGGTGTTCCAGATTGAATAAAGTTATCGAGTGCGTCTTGTCTTTCAATGGCAATTAAAGCACCGTGCTTTTTTTCTGCTAGGTGTTGCATAGCTGTTGTTAAGGAGATGTAACAATCGGTAAATGGTGATAAATATGTCTTCATATAATAAGAAGCAGCGTTTGCCTGAATATGCATGAGCATATGTTGGATTTCCTCAACTTTACATAAAATACATTCATGCTCATTATCTAAGGCTTGTTTTATTTTTGTTAATTCCACTTCAACATTTTGAATGGATTCTTTAATTTGGTGTTTTAGTTTTTCTGATAGTGTCCATTCTTCCATGGTAATCCCCTTTTTGTGAAGTATTGATTCTAATCGTTAGTTTGCACAAAATATAGAAATATAAAAGGTAAATCCTTTCTAAATGTCAAAACATATTGAGGATGGTGTAGTTTTTTTCATATAATGGGAGTATGTTAATCGAGGGGAGAGGACAACGTGGATTGGAAACAAGAATATAGTCGCTGGATGTCATTTGCAAATTTAGATGCAGAACTAAAGGAACAGCTAGAAGCGATGCGGCAAGATGAAAAGAAAATAGAAGACAGCTTCTATAAAAACTTAGAGTTTGGTACAGGCGGTATGCGCGGAGAAATTGGTGCTGGTACAAATCGCCTGAATGTATATACAGTTCGTAAAGCGACAGAAGGACTAGCGCGCTTTATTGCTAAGCAAGGGGAAGAAGCGAAAAGACGCGGTGTTGTCGTTGCTTATGATTCTCGTCATAAATCTCCTGAGTTCGCAATGGAAGTTGCAGCAACACTTGGTGCACACGGTATTAAAACATATGTATTTGAAAGCTTGCGTCCAACGCCAGAGCTATCATTTGCAGTGCGTTATTTACATACAGTAAGTGGGATCGTTCTTACAGCAAGTCATAATCCTCCTGAGTATAATGGATATAAAGTATACGGAGAAGATGGCGGGCAGCTTCCACCGAAAGAAGCTGATGAGCTTATCGATTATGTTAATGCAGTAGAAGATGAGTTAACAGTAACAGTTGCGGATGTGGAACAATTAAAGGTAGATGGCTTATTGCAAATAATTGGAAAAGAAGTTGATGATGCGTATGCCAAGCAGTTACAAACTGTTATCATTAACAAAGAGCTTGTACAAGAAGTTGGCAAAGATTTAAAAATTGTATTCTCACCGCTTCATGGAACGTCAAATATTCCAGCGCGCCGTGGATTAGAGGAAGCGGGCTTTACGAATGTAACGGTTGTAAAAGAACAAGAATTACCAGATCCAAACTTCTCTACAGTAAAATCACCAAACCCAGAAGAGCATGCGGCATTTGAACTTGCGATTCGCTACGGTTTAGAAACAGATGCAGATGTATTAATTGCCACAGATCCAGATGCAGACCGTCTTGGTGTTGCTGTTCGTGATCATAACGGTGAATATCAAGTGTTAACTGGAAACCAAACAGGTGCATTAATGCTTGATTATTTATTATCGCAAAAGAAAAAGAATGGAACATTACCAAGTAACGGCGTTGTGTTAAAAACAATTGTAACTTCTGAAATTGGTCGTACAATTGCAGAAGCATATGGTTTAGATACAGTTGATACATTAACAGGTTTTAAATTTATTGGTGAAAAAATTAGACAATACGAAGAAAGCGGACAATATGAGTTCCAGTTCGGATATGAAGAAAGTTACGGATATTTAATTCGTCCATTCTGCCGCGATAAAGATGCAGTTCAATCTGTGCTCTTTGCTTGTGAAGTAGCGGCATACTATAAATCGCAAGAAAAAACACTGTATGATGGTTTATTAGAGGTGTTTGGCAAGTATGGTTATTTCCGTGAGGATCTTGTATCGCTTACGTTAAAAGGAAAAGACGGTGCGGAGAAGATTCAACAGATGATGACATCATTCCGTGAAAGTGCACCGAAAGAAGTAGCTGGTATTACAGTAACAGCGGTAGAAGATTACAAAGCAAGCAAGGCAACATCTCTGAAAGATGGTCATGTAACAGAAATTCACTTACCGAAATCAAACGTATTAAAATACCAGCTTGGTGATGGTTCTTGGTTCTGCCTACGCCCATCTGGAACAGAGCCGAAAATTAAGTTCTATTTTGGTGTAAAGAGTGATTCCTTGCAACATAGTGAAGAAAAGCTAGCAGCGATTAAAGAAGCTGTTATGAATCTTCTGTGATAAAATAGAAGTAAATAAGTGAGAGGAGAGCGGATATATACGATCTCCTCTTTTCGTTCCTAGAAAAGAAAGTGGTTTAATTGATGGATTTTTATGCTTGGAATGACAAATTTTTTATAGGACTATTAGAACATGTACATATATAATAGAAAGAGATGTATGAGGAAATAAAATAGAAAAGAGGTTACCTTACATGAAAAAAGTAAGAAAAGCGATTATTCCTGCAGCTGGTTTAGGAACACGCTTTTTACCAGCAACAAAAGCGATGCCGAAAGAAATGCTCCCGATCGTTGATAAACCAACGATTCAATATATTGTAGAAGAAGCTGTTAAATCTGGTATTGAAGATATTATTATTGTTACGGGGAAAGGGAAACGTGCAATCGAAGATCATTTCGATAACGCGTTTGAACTTGAACAAAACTTATTAGAGAAGAAGAAATATGAATTGCTTGAAAAAGTACAAGCTTCTTCTAAAATGGTTGATATCCACTATATTCGTCAAAAAGAACCAAAAGGACTTGGACATGCGGTATGGTGTGCACGTAAATTTATCGGTGATGAGCCGTTTGCAGTATTATTAGGTGATGATATTGTACAAGCTGAAAAACCATGTTTACGTCAATTAATGGATGAATATGAAAAAACACTTTCTTCTGTAATTGGTGTGCAAACAGTTCCAGAGCAGGAAACACATCGCTATGGTATTATTGATCCACTTGAGCAAGAAGGACGTCGTTATCAAGTAAGACAATTCGTTGAGAAACCTGTACAAGGAACGGCACCATCTAATTTAGCGATTATGGGACGTTACGTGTTAACGCCAGAAATTTTTATGTTCCTAGAAGAGCAGCAAATTGGAGCGGGCGGCGAAATTCAATTAACGGATGCTATTCAACGATTAAATGAAATTCAGCGTGTATTTGCATATGATTTCGAAGGAAAGCGTTATGACGTTGGAGAAAAATTAGGATTCGTACAGACAACGATTGAAATGGCGCTTCAGCATCATGAGTTAAAAGATGATATGCTTGAGATGATGAGAAAGATTCTAGAAGAACAAACAAAAGAATTATAAGATAGAAAATCCCTTAGCCATATTTGGCTAAGGGATTTTTTTAAGATATTGTAGAATGCGAATGCTGATAAGCTGAGCGGCGCACAGCATAATAAATGCGCGGTGCAACCATTGCTCCAAGTGCAGTGAAGGCGATATCTTTTACAGCAAACCACATCATAATTTTCCAAGCAGCTGCGTAGCTAATATGACCGCCTACCCAGTTATTTATAGCTAAGTACATATAAGTTGTTCCAATAATATAGACAAGAATGATTCCGACAGCAGAAGCAGTAGCAAATGTACCGAATTTTGGATTTTTGACCTGTTCAACGATTTTGCCTGTTACATAGGCAACAATAATGAAAGCAAAAATAAATCCGCCAGTTGGGCTCAATAGGGTACTAAATCCAGCTTGAAAGCCAGCAAATATAGGTGCTCCTGCAATTCCAACTAGTGCATAAACAATCATAGATAAGGCTCCGATTCTGCTTCCAAGAAGGAGACCAGCTAAAATAGCAAAGAACGGTTGCATAGAAAGCGGAACACCAGCAACTTGTAGAAATGGTGCCCAAGATGTAATGTTTGCACCGATCGCCATAAGTGCGACAAACATTGCGGCTAAGGCTAAGTCAGATGCACGAAGTTTGTTCATAATGTTAACCTCCTGTTGTTTTGTAGTTAACATTATCGTACTGAATGTATCTATGCATTGTCAATTAGAATATTTTGATACCTTGGCTTTAATACTTCACGAAGCAGCGTATAAGGAATACGGAATTGTGGAATGCCGCTTACATACGGTGCAATTTCGTACAGCGGAAAGTAAATCATGAGATGGTTTTGTTCTAAAACGTATTTCAGTTTTTTTTCGCTCATTACTTTCTCGGCAGCATCAGGGAAGAAGTTTTCCTTATTTTGTTCAATTTGTCTAACGATTTCTGTCTTAATGATTGTTTCATATTGACCATCTTCTTGAAATAAATCTGCTAAGCGAAGCGGTTTGTTTTTCTCTAGATCGAATGTATTTGCTTTCCATTCGTACATGCCATGAGCGCCGCCCGTATATTGATAGCGATTTACATATAGACTGAGTAATGGAAACTTATTTAATCCTACTTTGTAGTCAACATTCGCGATGTATGGATGGAATGGAGCATCTGTCTCTTTTGATTGTTCATAATATGTTTTCGCATCTTTTTCTAATTTCTTTTTAAACTGGTTTGTGCTTTTTTCATAATATGTATTTAATTTTTTTTGAAATTGTTCATCTGGAATATTATGAAATTGTGGATAATTGAGTTGATATTCAAAATAAGGTTTTTTACCTTTTTGGGTCATAGTATGAACTTTAATTGTAAGGTTAGATGGTTGGGCTGCTATTGCACTTTTTGGTACAATAGCGATAGAGAAGCAAAAAAATAATATAATATATAATAGTTTCTTCATGAAATGTACCTCCATGTATTATAGACTCACTGATAGTTTGAAAAGAAATAGATAATATTATGCATTTTTTGGTAATTCGAAAGGGGATAGTCGTATGCCTAAAACATTAATGGAAGCATTAGGTATTGAATTATTAGAAGTGACAGAGGAGAAGGTTGTAGCGACAATGCCGGTACATGGAAGTACGCATCAGCCACTTGGTTTTTTACACGGAGGAGCATCTCTGGCTGTAGCAGAAACAGTTGCAAGTATTGGGACATATAATTTAATTGATCAAGATAAATATCTGTGCTTTGGCCTTGAAATTAATGCAAATCATTTGCATTCAAAACGAGACGGAATTGTAACAGCAATCGGAACACCACTTCATAAAGGAAAGTCGACAATGGTGTGGGATATTCGAATTATTGATGAAGACAATACTTTAATTTGTATTTCAAGATGTACAGTTGCGGTGAAAGAGAAACGATAAAAACGATTGCCGATATAGGCAATCGTTTTTTCTTTTTTTTTGCTGCATTTATATTGAGAAGATAAAAAAACGACTGCTTCAAGCAATCGTTTTTTTTATTAAAACTGGATTTTCTTCTCTAAGAAGCCTTTTAATTCGCTAATTGGCATACGTACTTGTTCCATTGTGTCACGGTCACGTACTGTAACTGCTTTGTCTTCAACAGAGTCGAAGTCATAAGTGATACAGAATGGTGTACCGATTTCGTCTTGACGGCGGTAACGTTTACCGATAGAACCTGTTTCATCGAAGTCTACCATGAAGTCTTTTGCAAGTTCTGCGAACACTTCCCCAGCACCTTCAGATAGCTTTTTAGAAAGCGGCAGGATTGCTGCTTTAAATGGTGCTAATGCTGGGTGGAAACGAAGAACTGTACGAGAATCGTTTTCTAATTGCTCTTCTTCGTATGCATCACATAAGAATGCTAATGTTACGCGGTCTGCGCCAAGAGATGGCTCGATGCAGTATGGTACGTAACGCTCATTTGTTTGTGGGTCTACGTAGTTAAAGTCTTCAGTAGAATGCTCCATATGACGGTTTAAGTCAAAGTCCGTACGAGACGCGATGCCCCAAAGTTCGCCCCAGCCAAATGGGAATCTAAATTCGATATCAGTTGTTGCGTTACTGTAATGAGATAATTCTTCCTCACCGTGGTCGCGAAGACGCATACTTTCTTCGTTCATACCAAGTGTAAGAAGCCAGTTTTTACAAGTGTTGCGCCAAAATGTGAACCATTCTAAATCGTCGCCAGGTTTGCAGAAGAATTCAAGTTCCATTTGTTCAAACTCACGCGTACGGAATGTGAAGTTACCAGGTGTAATTTCGTTACGGAAACTTTTACCGATTTGGCCGATACCAAATGGAAGCTTTTTACGCATAGAGCGTTGAACGTTTTTGAAGTTTACGAAAATACCTTGTGCTGTTTCAGGACGAAGGAAAATTTCGTTTGTGCTAGATTCTGTAACACCTTGGAATGTTTTAAACATTAAGTTAAACTGACGAATTTCAGTGAAGTCTTCGCTGCCGCAATCTGGGCATTTTACTTCGTGTTCTTTCATTAATCCAGCCATTTGATCGAAAGTAAGACCGTCAACAATCATTTCGATACCTTTTGCATCTAAAGCATCTTCAATTAATTTGTCAGCACGGTGGCGCGCTTTACATTTTTTACAGTCGATCATTGGGTCGTTAAAGTTACCAACGTGACCAGATGCTATCCAAGTTTTTGGGTTCATTAAAATTGCCGCGTCTAAACCTACGTTATACGGAGATTCTTGAATGAATTTTTTCCACCAAGCTTTTTTCACGTTGTTTTTTAATTCGATACCAAGTGGACCATAATCCCAAGTATTTGCAAGACCGCCGTAAATTTCAGAACCCGGGAAAACAAAACCACGATGTTTTGCTAAGTTTACAATTTGTTCCATTGAAGCCATTTTCCATTCCTCCTTGAAAGGTAACGTATTGACGATGAAGGATAGAGTAGTACTTGCAGAAGTGATAACTGGGGACGGACCGCTTTTAAATACAAAAAAACGCTCATCCCAAGGCTTATTTAGCCTAGGGACGAGCGTTTGCCCGCGGTTCCACCCTAGTTGACACACAAAATTGTATGTCCACTTTATATTGTATTGCTCGGGACTGCCTTTTTCCTTGCAGTTTCAGGCTTTCACCATCCCTGAATCGCTTCGTTTTTGCAAGTACTTATTTGTCCTTCATCGCTACCATATTTAAAAAATAGATGACCATATTTTATCATGTTCTTTTCTAATTCACAATAGAGAGACGTGTTTAGTGTAGTATATGCACTGTCTGTTATGTAGTATAGCCCAAAACTTACTGCTGGAATACTTCTTTAATATGTTTAATACCTTCCCGTTTACTAAGCGGTGCAAGATGATGTGTTTGTACGAATTCCCATACAGCTTGCGGATTTGTTTTTGCGTATTCACGAAGTACCCAGCCAATTGATTTTTGAATGAAAAATTCTTTAGAGTGACTGAGTTGTTCAATTAAAGAGAAGAGGAGTTCCGTATCCGTTTTTTCTTTATACTTAAGCTGGAATAAAAGGCATGTTCGTTGCAGCCACATATTGTTAGAAGTCATCCACTTTTGCACATATGATTCGATTAAATGCGGATGCGCCGCCAAGATGAGGCCGACAAAATGACTTGCAAGCATATCCACAGAATCCCACCATGATTTTGTAGTAATGAGTTCTTCTAAGAGTGGTAAATGCGTTTCATTTAAATGTTTGCGATATTTATCTAATAGAGTTAAAGCGAGCATTTGAAACTCTCGTTCTGGCAATGCCCATAGTTCATGAAGAATGACAGGAAGGTCTGCTACTTTTGGTGCTTCATTGTTTTGTAGTACTTCACGAAATAACTGTTTTCGCTCTGGCGTTTGAATCCCGAGAAATGGAAAGTGATTTTTCAAATAACGTTCCATTGATTCTGCTTTTTCGCGATTGCGGTGTGCTTCGAAATGTTTTTGTAAGCTTTCGGTGAAAGGATGCATATGTTCACTCCTCCTTATTCTTATTTTTTATTTAATTGTAACGTTTTTTGGAAAAGATAAAAATTTTTTTATCCGCTTCTTAATACTTTCCGTTACGAATATATAGAAAAAGAACGGAACTAAGTTAAAAGGGGGTATTGAGATGGGGGATCAAGTTGTAATAAGTGGGACAGCGAATGATGGGATTATAGCCGGTTTTTTAGCGTTAGGACTTATTTTTGTTATTATCTTTTTAGTCTGGGTTGTAGTTGCTTATTTATTAACAGCATTCGCGCTGTATAACATGGCAAAAGCTGATGGATTGGAAGATGCCTTCTTTGCGTTTATTCCATTTTTAAATTGTAAAATATGGGGAGATTTAATTGGAAAGAAATTACCGCAATTTATGGAGCCTCAATCCGGGTGGAAGTTATTTGGTGTGTATGTTGCCTGCTGTATTATCAGATGGATTCCATTTTTGTATACCATATCTTCAGTCCTATTGATTGTGTTAGGTATTTATATCGTATATTTACTATTAGAAAGATACACAACAAATGCAGTACTATTTACGGTGCTACACGTTATTACATGTTCTATTTTTCTTCCGATTCACTTATTTGTAATTCGAAATAATGAACCGAGGTATTGAGGATAAGAAAAAAACGGAAGGGGTTTCCTTCCGTTTTTCTTATCCAGCTCCATATTTACATTAAGTAACGTAAATAAATATAAATGTTCGAAATGATTAATGAAACAATTGTAATTGGGAAGCCGACCTTTAAGAACTCCATATAGCTAAAGCTATGTCCTTCGCGGTTTGCAATGCCTGCAACGATTACGTTTGCGGATGCCCCGATTAATGTGCCGTTTCCTCCTAAACAAGCACCAAGTGCAAGTGCCCACCAGAGTACGTCGACCTGTGCATCAGATGGTGTTAAGCCGAGTCCAATTGCCATATCATTAATAAGTGGAATCATTGTTGCAACGAATGGGATATTATCAATCGTTGCAGAAGCGATGCCAGATACCCATAAAATAAGTACAGCAGCGAAGGAAATGTCACCGCCAGTTATATTTAATACTTGCTGTGCTAACGATTTAATTAAACCAATATCGATAAGACCGCCAACAAGTACGAATAAGCCAGCAAAGAAGAAAATTGTAACCCATTCTACATTAGCAAATACATCTTCAATTTCATGCTCTTTTACACCGATTAACATTAATACCGTTGCTCCTGTTAAGGCGATAATCGCTGCATCAACGTGAAAAATAGAATGTGTCATGAATCCGATGATTGTAAGCCCCAGTACAGTTAGTGATTTTTTCATAAGTACTGGATCTTTAATGTACTGCTTTTCATCTAGGCTCATTAACTTTTTAATTTGGATTGGATCAGCGACTAATTGTTTTCTGTACATGAAATACAGCATAACTGCTGTCACTGCAATAATGATGACCACAATCGGAGCTAAGTTCACTAAGAAAGTATTAAAGTCTAAATGTTTATTTGCAGAACCAATCATAATATTTGGAGGGTCACCGATAAGTGTAGCTGTTCCACCGATATTTGAGAAAATAATTTCTGATAGTAAATACGGAACAGGATTTACTTGTAAAATACGTGTGATAGAGAGTGTAACTGGTACAACGAGAAGAACAGTTGTTACGTTGTCTAAAAAAGCGGAGCCAACTGCAGTTAGTAAAGAAAGAATAATTAAAATCCGAATTGGATTTCCTTTCGCTTTCTTAGCCGATTTAATCGCAACATATTGAAAGACCCCTGATTTACTCGTAATGTTAACTAAAATCATCATACCAATGAGTAAGGTAATCGTTCCCCATTCAATATGCTTCGTAAAAGCGTTATGTAAATCAACAACTCCTACAATTACCATTAAGGCTGCACCAAGTAGCGCGATGACAGCACGGTTAATTTTTTCAGAAATGATGATGGCATATGTAACTAAAAAGACAGCAATTGCAAAATAGTATTGCCAGTTTGCAATTTCTTGTGTTGTTTCGTGCAAAAATCCCATCTCCTCTCAGTAGTTATTCTTATTATTTGATACAACTCTGTAATAAACACAATTAAAGCCATTATAAAGTAGAAAAATGTAAGATGTAAACGAAAGCGTTTATTTTGTCATATTTTCTGCACAAATGAATTGAGCTATTTTCTTGTTTTTGAAAATATTTGCTGCTATTTGACATATATATAAGATACATCTTATTGAACCACTCGGGCTTTTATGGACGCTGCCTCTTTCGCAATCAGGATTCATGTATGTAAAGTGTTCGTGGTTATTTGTTGTGATATAATGGATGAATATGGAAGAATTTATAAGGAAGGGATCGTATGGATGAACAACAATTATTATTTTTAGATTTTGAGTTCACGATGCCTCAGAATCGAAAAAAGCCAAAAGGATTTTTTCCGGAAATTATTGAAGTAGGAATTGTCTCGGTTGTAAATCATGTTGTAGTTGATACGTATTCTTCTTATGTAAAACCGGAAACTTTTTCAACGTTAACAGATCGGTGTAAAAAGTTTTTAGGAATTCAGCAAAAAGCAGTGGACGATGGGATTTCATTTGCAACACTTGTTGAAAAGCTAGCAAACTATGATAAACGTTGCAGTACAACAGTTGTGACGTGGGGAAATATGGATATGAGAGTGCTGAAACATAATTGCGAAGTAGCGCATATTCCGTATCCATTTGCGGGGCAGTGCCGTGATTTATCATTAGAGTATAAGCGTTTTTTTGGGGACCGCAACCAAACTGGATTATGGAAAGCTATTGAAGCGTATGGAAAGGTTGGTACAGGTAAGCATCACTGTGCGTTAGATGATGCGATGACGACATATAACATTTTTAAACTTGTTGAGAAAGATAAGCAATACTTAGTAAAACCAGCTCCTCCAACACTTGGCGAGCTTGTAGACTTTTCGAAAGTATTAAAAAAGGTAAGTGCACAATAACAGCCAAATTACAATTATAATTGTAATTTGGCTGTTTTGTTTGTTTAGCGCTACTAATCTTACAATTGATAATCATGCTTTAATTGTTCTAGCATTTGTAAGCTTCGCTCTGCAAATGGAGAGTCGTCTTCTTGTAATTGTCGCATTTGTTCTGTTAATGCTTTTTGAAGCGATTCTTTATAATCAGGCACTTCACCTTCATAGTGCTTGACCATTTGCTGCGGGATATTTGTTTGTTCACGAAATGCTAAGGCGCGGCGTTCATGGAAAAAGGGAACGTCAGCTTGTTTTACATTATGTAGGTCGCCTTGCATTGGATGTTTTACAACTGCGAGCACTTTTACAAGATAATGTTGTGGACGAACATTTGTAATTTCGCCAATGTACTTACCCGTTTTGTAAATGCCTGTTACGACATCACCAATTTGGAATGTTTCATTCATGTTTTTCACCTCTTTCTCATAGTAAGCAATGAAAGAGAAGGAGTCAAAGGAGAAGGAAGTTTTGTTTTGACTGAAAGTTCTGTATAATCGGTTGTATAAGAGGAATGAACAAAGGAGTGAAGATTTATGATGCCTTTATACTTTCCAGAAGACAAGACAGAATATATTATACCTGCTATTGTATGTGTACTATTTCTTATCGGAGCAGTTGCTACGTGGCGTATGTTTATTAAATCATCAGAACGAGAAGCAAAGAACTTGAAAGAGATGGAAAAACGTATCATGGGACAAGAGAAGCGGTAAAGTGAAACTTCCTTTTGGAGCGTTTTTCTCCAAAAGGTTAGCCCTCACCAATCGGGTTCTTACAGACGGTTTGTCATTACTTCGTAGCTAAGCACCTTACCGACTGTTAGAGCGGGATAAGTTGCTTTTGTATGTTTCCTTCTAGGCTCGGACAATATAAGAACAGAATGAGTTTGGAGGGAATACGGATGAAAAAGCAACTCGTATTGGGATGTTTCGCAGCTGTTCTCTTTGCTGGATGTGCGAAAGGGAAACCGACAGAAATAGAAGTGAAGCTTTACAATGCTTCTGGAGATAAAGTTGGAACAGCTAAGGTCACTCAGCAGACAAGCGGTGTAAAGATTTCTATTAAAGCAGAAGGATTTACGCCTGGTGCACACGGAGTACATATTCATGAAATAGGTGAATGCAAAGCACCGGACTTTGCTTCTTCTGGAAATCATTTTAATCTCGAGAAAAAAAAGAAGCATGGATTATTACATCCGAAAGGGTCTGAAAACGGAGACTTACCGAATGTAATTGCAGATGGTCAGGGAAAGATTAAGGCGGATATTACTGCGCCGCAAGTGTCTTTAAAAGAAGGGAAAACAACGATGCACAGAAAAGACGGTGCATCACTTATTATTACAGAAAATGCAGATGACGGGATGACACAACCGACTGGAAATTCAGGAAAACGAATTGCATGCGGTGTGATTGTGAAAAAAGCTTCGGATATAAAAAAGGAAAAAGAAAAAGGGAAATAAAGAAAACGTTCGGAAAACTGAACGTTTAAAGGCTGCCGTGAAAGTCTCGGCAGCCTTTATATATTTTGATGTCAAAATCGTTGATACAAGTTCTTGGATGCGGGCACAAAGAACTCATATTTGCGTGCGACATTCGCTAAAGCAACGGCGGACAATTTCACGACGACAAGCAGCCGTCGAAGAACGAACATGGAAGTTTCACTTTATCACCTGAAAATATTTGTTTTACTACTTGATACCTCAGTTTGTATTCATATAACCTATCAATATACAACATTTCCATTTTATCCCGCTATTCACGAGCAGTAGGGCCCCACCTCAAGATTGAAAGAGAAGCGTTGTCCAGCTCTAGCGGCTAGAATCTCCGGTCGTTTCGCCTCCTCGGACGAGGCAAAAAGCGCCTCTCTGCCTTGAGCGCGGGCGTCCTGCGATTCTGGGCGAGCCGCTTCCGCTTTTCTATAGAAGATAGGCGGGAGATAAAGAAAGGGGATTACATGAAAAAGAAGCTTCTATATATTGAGGACAATAAGGAAATTGGTGCTTGGGTATGTGAAGATTTATTCGAACGGGGCTATCAGGTAACTTGGATTACTTCAGGTGAAGGTGCCATTGAACATATGGCGGAAATCGACCTAGTAATTCTTGATATTATGCTTCCAGGATTGGATGGCTTTTCAGTTGGACAGCGGTTGAAAAAGGAATTTCCCAAGACCCCCATTTTAATGCTATCCGCCAGATCATCGATAGATGATAAGTTGCAGGGGCTGCAGTTTGCAGATGATTATATGACAAAGCCTTTTCACCCCGATGAACTCGCGGCACGGGTGGAAGTGCTTCTCAGACGGTTTGATAAGATATGCTCCGCGCTCATTGTACTATCACATCTCCGCATTTATTTGAATGAGAACCGCATTGTGGATTCCAGATCGAATAATGATGTCATACTTACGGCTAAGCAGTTTCAAATTTTCACCTATTTACTCCGTCATCCAAACCAAATCTTAACAAAAGAACAAATTTATGAGGCTGTATGGGGAAATCCATATATCGAAGGAGATAAAACCTTAATGGTACATATCCGCCATTTACGCGAAAAAATAGAGCAGGAGCCAAGTCAGCCACAAATAATTGAAACAATTCGCGGTATTGGATACAGGGTGAAACAATGAAATTCCGACATTCGCTGTTAGCTAGATATTTGTTGATCATTACAACTGCGCTCGTTTTATGGCCGTTTGTTTTACCTCTTTATTACTTGCCGAAATATACACTAGACAAGGATATGCAACAAAAGGTCAAGTATATGGATACAAAAAAGTTGGAACAAATGTGGAATGATGAGGCGGCAAAGTTGGACGGGGCACCCCTGGATCAAGTGAACAAACAACTCCGTTCGTTAAAAGAACGGTATTTAATGGCGACAATGTTCTGGGTTGATGCCGCAGGCAAAACGCAGCTCAAAATTCCCGAAAAAAAGAGTATACCTGACCAATGGACGTTTCAGGAAAGCACTAAGTTTATGAAGAAAAATGTTGATAATGACCTGTTCACAATTATCGCTTTCATTGGCGGCGACCAGAGCCAAGGCTTTATGGTTTTTCAAGTCCCTCTTTTTGTTACACAACCACCCAGTGTGTCCGTCATCGATGATAAGTTTTTGTTAGTATATGGTGTGCTTGTCTTTGCAATTTTTCTAATTGCATCTTGGGTATTTTTCTCGAAAATTCGCAGGCGTCTCGTTCAACTACAAACCGCAATGGCCGAAGTCGATAAGAACGGCATTCCTAAGAAAATTCTCGTTCGTAAAAAGGATGAAATCGCGCAGCTAGGGTCGGCATTCAATCATATGATTGACGAGTTGACAAACAGTAGAAAACGTGAACTGGAGGAGGAAGCTCTTCGTAAACAATGGATTGCTAATATATCACACGATTTACGGACACCGCTCACCACCATCCGTGGACATGCTTATTCATTGCAAAAGGAAACTTTGTCTCCTAAAGGGAGGGAATCGCTTTATTTGATTGAAAGAAAGGTAGATGCTCTTAGCCAATTGCTCGAAAACCTTCTTTCCTACACGTTATTATCCGCGGGGAAATATACTTTGCAACAGAAGAGGACAGATATTATCCGATTAACGCGAACTTCCGCTGCAGGGTGGTTTCCTGTATTTGAAAAGGAAGAATTTGAAGTAGAGGTTCGTTTGTCAGAAAAAGCTTTAATGTGGAATGTTGATCCGCACTGGTTTACCCGTATATTAGATAATCTATTCCAGAACGTTGTTAGACACGCAAAAGCTGGAGGGTATGTTGGTGTAAGTTTGGAAGAGTTAGATGGAAGAACTGCTATTGTTATTGAGGACAAAGGGCTTGGAATGGATAGCATCTCCAGTGAAAAAGGAGCAGGGATCGGCTTATCAATTGTTTCATTGATGCTCCAAGAAATGAATCTTGAATGGAAAATAACAAGTTCTACGAACGGCACTCGCATTTATTTATATGAAAAAGTTGGACTGTAAACGAAATAAGCACTGTACATGTATTAGCTCGCCTGGCAAAAGTTAAACGAAATTTAAACTAGACCCCACCATCATTTTAATCTTCACTGATTAGAATGATGGTGGGGTTAAATTTTGAAACAGAAATAAGTGCCAATACCCCATTCGGTTGGTTTCGTAGGTATTTAAAATAGTAAAGAAAAGAGGAGAATTTCAATGGAAACTTCATCGCCGATAATTGAAGAAAAGATTAGAAAAGGTTTTACACGATGGCCCTTATGGATTGGATATAGCGCTGCAGGATGGTCACTGCTTTATGGGGTTGTACAGCTCTACTGGTTACTTGGAGGGGTGGGTTATCCCTTCAAACGTGGTGAAATGGATTTGTTTGCGGCAATGGTTACGTATCTTCCATCCAAAGCTTGTGGCCTTATTTTTGTTATTCTTTGTTTATTAGGAACAGTGATTGGCGTAGCTATGCAAAAAACCTGGAGAGGTGTTCGGCGGCGGTGGCTAATGCTTGCTTTTGCTTGGTGTTTTGCCGTTGCTTTGCTTCTTTTTATTCCTGATATTAGCCTAATTGCAGTTATGGCTTATGCCTTTTTATTTAAGTTTGCTTTTAACTGGAGTATGTTCAATCAGATTATTTGTATTATAGGTGCTCTGCTTTGGATCATGACTGCTGTTGCATATCAACGTAGGACTCGCGATGCTTGTGAATACTGTGGACGAACAGAGAGTGGAAACAAATTTTTATTGGTACGCTGGGGAAGATGGTTGACCATTATCGCGGCTCTTGCGCCTATTCCTTATGCTCTGACACGTTTTGCGTGGGCACTTAATATCCCTTTAGGGGTGGATCAGCAGTTCTTTCACGATTTTTCAAAAGTTAATTCTATGGCGCATATAACAGAATGGGTATTTGGGTCTGTTTGCGTAGGTGGAGGAATTCTTACACTTGGTTTGATTCAAAAATGGGGTGAAATCTTCCCCCGTTGGTTCCCGTTCATTGGCGGTAAAAGAGTACCCATCATGCTCGCAGTGGTTCCAGCCTCTATTATAGCCATTGCTGTAACTGCAGCCGGATTTGTCTTTACCTTTAATTTTTTTGCTGCGGCATTTCACTTTATGCCAGCCGATAGCCTCCTTCTCAGTCAGATATGGGGAACGATTGGGCCTATGATTTTCTGGGTGCCATGGGGAGTAGCACTTGGTCTTGCAGCCATCGCTTACTATTATCGTCGTCGTGGTAAGTGTACGCATTGTGGGAGAGACGATCAAAATTGAAGCAGAAAAAAGAGAGTTGTATGAATAGGAACAAAATAACGAATAATGGGGAATCTTCCATGCAAATATTGAATGTTTTTGAACGCTTTACAAAGAAAGCGGTATGGCCTGGTTACGTCGGTTGCCTTTTGGCGTTTATGTATGCGGTTTTCGTTCGATTTTACGAAGCGGCAGGAGGAAGGATAGACCTTTCGGGCCAAGCGAATGACCCTGAATCATTTTACATGGCGAGTTACATCGCCGGTGTCGTCATCATGTTATGTGGTTTTGCCTTGCTTGCGCTCATCAAACCGTGGGGAAAGGTCATGCCGAAATGGGTGCCGTTGATTGGAGGCAGAAAGATTCATCGTCTTATTTTATTAATTCCTACTCTCATTGGAACTGCCTTTTTAATTGCTCATGGAGTCGGTGGCATGATTACAAAAGCTATGCTTTTGGCAGGTGTCATTACGATTAACTTCCCTGGCTGGACTGTAGTCGATGTCCATAGCTTAGCTATATGGGATCTCTTGTTTTACGAACCGTGGTTTGTCATTATGGGTATTTTGGCTGGTTTGACTGCTTCCCATTATGCGCAAGCTTCTGGTGTTTCAATTTCTACATTTAGACGCTGCATGTTAATTTATTTGAGTTTGGTTTGTCTTCTTACCGTGTTTTTCGTGCTCGCTATAGTTTTTGACTTCGGAAAATTTTAATTACCGCTACTGCGTCGAATCTTATATGAATCTACCACCATATAGATTTGGGTTTGGCACAGCAGCGGATTTTTATCATATCTGGCAAGAAGACCCCCGACCTCAAGCGCAAAAGCGGTAGGTGGAGGTAGTTCAATCAAAGAATATCGGAGTGTATAATAATCAGGCTTAAGTCACATAGATAGCTTTTCCTTGGAAGTACAGGAAAATGCACATTGTAGGCGGTGGAGCGCATCTTCTAATACAGGGCGTGGGCAACCGATATTTAAACGAATATGTTGCTCACCGCCAGCACCAAATTTTTCTCCAGGTTCTACAATGATTTTTCCTTTTTTCTCTAATAATTCCATTCGCTCATTTTGAGTCAGTGCAAGTTTGGAACAATCAATCCAAAGTAAGAATGTACCATCAGGCTGAATGGCGGAGAGTTTTGGAATATGCTGTTTAATGAAATTACATGCAAATCGTGCATTTTCTTCTATATAAGGTAATAGCTCTGTTAGCCATTCATTGCATTCTGTGTATGCACTTTGCATTGCTGTATAAGCAAATGTGCTTAAGCCATGAAAGCCTTGGCGATGCTGCACAGCGGTAAAGGCATCTCGCAGCTTTTCATTTGGAATAATAATAACCGATGCTTGCAGTCCAGCGATATTAAACGTTTTACTTGGAGCGATGCATGTAATAGTTCGCTCTGCTAAGCTTGCTGATAAAGAGGCAAGTGGTATATGTTTACGCCCATTGAAGATAATATCGGCATGAATTTCGTCTGAAATGACAGTTACATCATATAATTCGCAGAGCGTACCGAGTTTCGTTAACTCTTCCACTGTCCAGACACGTCCAATTGGATTATGTGGACTGCACAGAAACATCAGTTTTATACCTTGCTGAAATTGTTTCTCTAACTGTTCAAAATCCATTTGGTAAACACCGTTTTCTAAGCGTAGTGGATTGGTTAGCACTTGGCGCCCATTCGTTTTTACCATTTCGAAAAATGGTGGATATACAGGCGGCTGTACAAGCACTGAATCTTGTTTTTCAGTAAAAGCTTGTACAGAAACACTAAGTGCAGGGACGATGCCGGCGCTAAAGACAAGCCAGTCTTTTTCAATCACCCAATTGTATTGTGTTTTTACCCAATGACAAATTGCTTCTTTTACTTGTTCACTTGAAGTGTTATAACCGAAAATAGGGTGTTGTAACCGGTTTTTTAAGGCATCTTGAATTGGTGAAGGAACAGGGAAGTCCATGTCTGCAATCCAGGCATGAAGAAGTTCCTCGTTTTTATGTGTATCCCATTTAACGGAGTCTGTTCCGCGGCGATTTATCATTTCGTTAAAGTTCCCCATATTTATTACTCCTTTCAATAGTAGATTGAAAATACTGAATGTTCCTCTGTTTCTTCTAGCATAGCTGATATGATACGATAAAGAAAAGTGGAAAATAAGAAAAAGGCGGGAAATGTATGGGGACATATGAGAAGATGATAGACTTTGTGAAGAATTGGGATCCGTTTCAAATGGGACCGGAATTTTATGAAACAGAAGCAAGTGACATCGTCTACATTGTAAGTACATTTGATGATGCGAAATATATCGCAAAGAAAATACAACATATTTATGTACTATCATTTGAAAAAACATTGCCTATTGAAAAGTGTCAATGGTTAGCAGAACAATTGTTACTATTAAAAGATGGTGGAAGCTGTACGCTATAAGGTTAGTAGCGGGAGAAAGAGGCTGACATCCAAAAGTTCATTGAAGCTTGACTTTTGGATATTGGTCTCTTTCTTTATCCCGCTATGGGAGCTTACTGCTGACATACACCCGATGTGTTCAATTTGCCAAGAAAGTCATAATCTCTTCATATACGTGTTCCGGTTTTTCTTCTGGTAATAAATGTCCTGTGTCTTTATAAGAGATAAAGTGTGAATGCTGCAGGTCATTGTGCAATCGGTGTCCAACATTAATAGGAACAATACGATCTTTTTCTCCCCAAATGAGCAAAGTAGGGATATTAATTGTTTGTAGTTCTTTTGATGTTAAATCGCCTTCACGGTCACGAAGCATTCGTGTTAAAGCAGGAAAGATGCGATTATCATAAAAAGGTGCTGCATAGCCCTGCATCATTTCGTCATCGATTAATGAGTGGTCATGTACGACATTCATCAAATTGTGAACGATCCCTCGTCTTATAATCCAATTTTTTACGTATAAATGAAAGAACGGTAAATAAGAAGTATAAATAAGCGGTAATTTTGCTCGTGATAAATAGCTTGAGCTGCATAAAAGAACTGTTTTTTGAATTAAATCAGGCCGTAATTTACTTACATATAACGCAATTTGCCCACCCATCGAATGTCCTACTAAAATAACGTTTTTGGTTTGTAAATGTTCTATGAGTTCAATAACAATTGTTGCCAGGTTTTGATAGGAATATGTGAAATGATACGATTTATCACTTTTTCCAAATGGCGGTAAATCTAGAGCGATCACGTTCCCTTGCTGAGCGAGCAGTGGGATGAGACGCCGATAGCTAAAGGTTGAAGAGAGAAAACCGTGAATTAAGACAAATGTTGGTTTTTTTTCTTCGAAGAAAGACTGATAGAGCTCATAATGAACCGTAATTCCTCTTGTAGAAAAGGTGAAGTGGGGGAGGTGAACTTCTTTTTCCATCTTCATCACTCCGTCGTTTTTTGTTCATATCATCTCCTTTTCAGGAGAAATTATCCCATGGAGGAAGTGAAAACAGGAGAAAAAGCAAACCAACTATAAGGTCCCAATTAGTGAGGGGTAACCTTCTGGAGAAGAGCGTCCTCGAAGGGAATTTTGTTGTATATAAAGTATATAAAAAAGACAAAACCATTGTGACATGGCCTTGTCTCTTTATCCCGCTATTCGTGGGGGGAGTTCAATGATTATTTCAGTTCATTGACGAGGTTTGGCGGTGTTTTCTCTTGCAATCCAGCTACTAGGTTCTTTGCTGCTGTCATCGCCATCGCTTGTCTCGTTTTTAATGTTGCGGAACCGATGTGAGGGAGCGTAACGGCATTTTGCAGAGATAACAGCGGGTTATCTTTTTCAATTGGTTCTTGTGTAAATGTATCAATACCTGCTGCGAAAATTTTCTTTTGCTGCAACGCTTCAATTAATGCAGCTTCATCTACTGTTTTTCCGCGAGATGCATTAATAAAAACAGTTGTTTCTTTCATAAGATCAAATTCTTTTTCCCCAATTAAATGATATGTTTCTTCCGTTAGTGGTGTAAGTAGAACGATAAAGTCTGCTTTTTGCAGTAACGTTTCTAATTCACAATATGTTGCGTCAAGTTCTCGTTCTGCTTTTTCTTTACGGCTTCGATTGTAGTACAAAACGTCCATATCAAATCCGAATTTCGCGCGTTTCGCAACAACTTCTCCGATGCGCCCCATGCCGATGATTCCAATCGTTTGATGATGAACGTCTAAGCCGAAATGCTCTTTGCTAATTTCTGCATCCCATTTTCCGGATTTCACGTAACGATCAAGTTCGCAAACACGGCGAGAGGCAGATAACATTAATGCAAATACGAGATCAGCAACAGTATCATCTAACACGTATGGTGTATTTGTTCCGATTATGTTTCTTTTTTTCATGGCTTCAATATCGAAGTTGTCATAACCGACGGAAATATTACTTACCACTTTTAACTGTGGAGCTGCTTGGAGTAGTTCTTCATCAATAATTGCCCCGAAATTTAATAATCCGTGTTTATCTTTTACTTTTTCTAATAGTACATGGCGCGGGACTTTTTCGTTCCTGTCCCATGCTTCGTATTCGTAATGCTCAGCAATGTATTCTTCAACAAAGGCAGGAACTTGTTCTGCAATGTATACTCTTTGTTTCATGGTTTCATCTCCTTTTTATATTATCCTGCTACTTTGGGCAGTAAGACTCTCACCTTAAGATTCTAAGAGAACAAAGAAGATAGGTGAGAGCTTCCCATCGGTGGGGGATGAAAAAACTCTCCACTGATGAAAGTTTCACTTTATCCCGCTCTAACGGACGCTATTACTTAAAGTCTTTTCGTGGAAGGAGCGTCCGTAAGAGTCCGATTGGTTTAACTAACCTTTTGGAGAAGGACGCTCCAAAAGGAAGTTTCACTTTACCCCGCTCTAACGGACGCTATTGCTTAAAGTCTTTTCGTGGAAGGAGCGTCCGTAAGAGCCCGATTGGTTCAACTAACCTTTTGGAGAAGGACGCTCCAAAAGGAAGTTTCACTTTACCCCGCTCTAACGGACGCTATTGCTTAAAGTCTTTTCGTGGAAGGAGCGTCCGTAAGAGCCCGATTGGTTCAACTAACCTTTTGGAGAAGGACGCTCCAAAAGGAAGTTTCACTTTACCCCGCTCTAACGGACGCTATTGCTTAAAGTCTTTTCGTGGAAGGAGCGTCCGTAAGAGCCCGATTGGTTCAACTAACCTTTTGGAGAAGAACGCTCCAAAAGGAAGTTTCACTTTATTGTTACATAATTCTCTGAAAAAATCTTCTTTTCAAATAGGAAAAGAAGTTTGTATAATTTAGAAAATACACAAAAGGGGAAGGACGAATATGATGACAGAAAAAGAATTAGAATTGTTAGCTTGTCTTGAAAAGAATAGCCGATTATCTGAAGAAACATTAGCTAAAATGTTAAACATAGATGTAGAAGAAGTGATAGCGATTCTTGGAAAATTGGAAAAAGAAAAAGTGATTGTAGATTATGCTACGCTAATTGATTGGACAAAGGTAAAAGAGCATACTGGTTTAACAGCAATGATTGATGTTAAAGTTACACCGAAGCATGGCGTTGGCTTTGACGCAGTAGCGGAGCAAATTTACCGATATCCAGAGGTGAAGTCGGTTTATTTAATGTCAGGTACGTATGACCTTTCCATTACCATAGAAGGAAAAGGGATGGCTGAAGTTGCGACATTTGTAGCAGAAAAGTTAGCAACAATTGAATCTGTCGTATCAACAACAACGCATTTTATTTTGAAAAAGTATAAACATGAGGGAATTATATATGAAAACAAAGATGATGATAAGCGAATTGTGGTAACACCATGAGTAAATTTGAATTATCGAAAGTTGCACAATCTTTACAACCGTCCGGTATTCGTAAGTTCTTTGATTTAGCGGCCGGCATGAAAGGCGTTATTTCATTAGGTGTTGGAGAGCCTGACTTTGTAACGCCTTGGAATGTAAGACAAGCTTGCATTCGTTCATTAGAAGAAGGGTATACGGCATATACGGCGAATGCTGGATTATTAGAGCTTCGCGAGGAAATTGCGAAATACTTAGAAAAACAATTTGCGGTATCTTATGACCCGAAAGAAGAAATTATTGTAACGGTTGGAGCAAGCCAGGCGTTAGATGTAGCAATGCGTGCAATTGTAAATCCTGGTGATGAAGTGATTATTATTGAACCGAGTTTTGTATCATATGCACCGCTTGTTACGCTAGCTGGCGGAGTACCTGTACCTGTTTCGACATCTCCAACTGACGAATTTAAAGTGCAGCCGGAGCAGATTGAAGCTGCAATTACAACGAAAACAAAAGCGGTTTTATTATGTTCGCCAAACAATCCGACAGGAACGCTCTTAAATAAAGAAGAGCTAGAAAAACTTGCGGTCATTATAGAGAAATACAATTTAATCGTACTATCCGATGAGATTTATGCAGAGCTTGTCTATGATGAGACATATACAAGCTTTGCGAGTGTGAAGCATATGCGCGATCATACAATTTTAATCTCTGGTTTTTCGAAAGGGTTTGCGATGACAGGCTGGCGCCTAGGGTTAATTGCGGCCCCTCGATATTTTATGGAATTAATGTTAAAGATTCATCAATATTCTATGATGTGTGCGCCGACGATGTCGCAATTTGCAGCATTAGAAGCACTTCGCTCTGGAGAACAAGAAGTTGTTCGAATGCGTGAGAGCTATAAACAACGTCGAAACTTTATAACGGCTTCATTTAATGAAATGGGATTAGATTGTCATATGCCAGGCGGAGCATTCTATGTATTTCCTTCGATTCGTTCAACGGGATTATCTTCGGCGGAATTTGCCGAACGATTATTATTAGCGGAAAAAGTCGCTGTTGTACCTGGAAGTGTGTTTGGGGAGAGTGGTGAAGGATTTATTCGCTGTTCATATGCAACATCACTTGAACAACTTATGGAAGCGATGAAACGTATGAAACGGTTTATAGAGAACGAAAAAAGGACAAAACATAATACGTTTTGTCCATAAAAGGGGGGGAATACTAGAAAGCCATGTGTTAGTATTTTATCCCGATATTTGAAGATTTATACATGATAAGGAAAATTTTTTCATGACTTTTGAATGAAATGCTAGTAAGTGGTATAATTTACTAATACAATAGGTAAAACATATGGGAGTGTTTCTTATGTCAGACAAATACACAACAGGAGTGGTTGTGAAGGGAAAAGTGACAGGAATTCAAGATTACGGTGCATTTGTTGCATTAGATGAAGAAACGCAAGGTCTTGTGCATATATCTGAAATTACAAATGGATATGTGAAAGATATTCATGATTTTTTAAAAGTCGGGGATGAAGTAGAAGTAAAGGTGCTTTCAGTTAATAGAGAGAACGGAAAGATGAGTTTATCATTGAAGGCTGCCAAACGTAAACAAGGAAAAGTGCGTATACCGAATCCGTCTGCAAACGGATTTAACACATTGCGAGAAAAGTTAACAGAGTGGATTGAAGAATCTCAAATCACAAAATAAAAGCAGTGAGCATAGCTCCCTGCTTTTATTTCTTGTTCACCAAGTAGTCGGTGAATGTTATAGATTATGATATAAAATAATCAAACGTTTCTTTTCCTGCACTTTAATCAGTATAAAAAAACGTCCGTATGTCGGAAGTTAGTAAAGCATCATATATCTCCACTTGTTTAAAAACAAGTGGAGATGCATGTTTTATAATATCATTTTAGAATGCTATTAGATTTATCGTACTTCGCGTGCTTCTGGGTGTGTTCCGAGCTCTTCAGAAGGTTTAAATAATAAACCAAGGTTAATTAAACCTGCAATACCTACAATACCGTAGATAATTCGAGCAAGTGCTGAATCTTGCCCTCCAAAGATAGCTGCTACTAAATCGAATTGAAAGAAGCCAATGAGTCCCCAGTTTACTGCGCCGATAATCGTAAATACTAAGGCAATGCGTTGTAATGTACTCATTTTAAGCAGTCCCTCCTTAAATGATGAAGCAACAACGAGATACATTTGCTCGTTTAATGAAGCTTCCTTTATAGAATGGATACCTTTTGTTGTTCTTATACCCAAAAAATTAAAATTTCTCATTGTATACTTGTCTATACCAAAAAACGGAAGTTATGACGATTTTGTAAAAAAAATAAATTGGCTACGCTTACAATTTGTAGTTCGCTTGATTTACAACTGTGGTTTCGCTAAAGTGAAGACAGAAATACATATACATATTGTATTGGAGGGAAAAAGATGAGCACACATGTAACGTTTGACTATTCAAAGGCGTTATCGTTCATCAGTGAACAAGAACTAACATATTTACGTGATGCAGTAAAAGTATCACATCATGCAATTCATGAAAAAACAGGAGCAGGAAACGACTTCTTAGGTTGGGTAGAACTTCCGCTTGCATACGATAAAGAGGAATTTGCTCGCATTCAAAAATGCGCTGAGAAAATTAAAAATGACTCTGACATTTTACTGGTTATTGGGATTGGTGGTTCTTACTTAGGTGCACGAGCAGCGATTGAAATGTTAAATCATTCCTTCTATAATACGCTGTCTAAAGAACAACGTAAAACTCCACAAGTGCTATTTGTTGGACAAAACATTAGCTCTACTTATATGAAAGATTTAATGGATGTATTAGAAGGTAAGGACTTCTCTATTAATGTTATTTCCAAATCAGGTACAACAACAGAGCCTGCAATTGCGTTCCGTATTTTCCGTAAGCTATTAGAAGAGAAATACGGAAAAGAAGAAGCACGTAAACGTATTTATGCAACGACAGATAAAGCGCGCGGTGCTTTAAAAACATTAGCTAACGAAGAAGGATACGAAACATTCGTGATTCCAGATGATGTTGGTGGCCGTTTCTCTGTATTAACACCAGTTGGTTTATTACCGATTGCTGTAAGTGGTTTAAATATTGAAGAAATGATGCAAGGGGCAGCTGTAGCTCGTGATGACTTTGCGAAATCAGAGCTTGAAGAAAACCCAGCTTATCAATATGCAGCTGTGCGCAATGCTCTATACAATAAAGGTAAAACAATTGAAATGCTTGTTAACTACGAACCAGCACTTCAATATTTTGCTGAATGGTGGAAACAATTATTTGGTGAGAGTGAAGGAAAAGATCAAAAAGGTATTTTCCCATCTTCTGCAAACTTCTCAACTGACCTGCATTCTTTAGGTCAATACATTCAAGAAGGACGCCGTGATCTATTTGAAACAGTTTTAAAAGTAGGAAAATCTACACACGAACTAAAAATTGAATTGGATGAGAACGATTTAGATGGATTAAACTATCTTGCTGGTGAAACAGTGGACTTCGTTAACACAAAAGCATACGAAGGAACATTACTTGCACATAGCGATGGCGGTGTACCAAACTTAATCGTCAATATTCCTGAACTAAATGAGTATACATTCGGCTATCTTGTATACTTCTTCGAAAAAGCATGTGCGATGAGCGGCTACTTATTAGGCGTAAATCCATTTGACCAACCAGGTGTAGAAGCATACAAGAAAAACATGTTTGCTCTACTTGGAAAACCAGGATTCGAAGAACTAAAAGCAGAGCTGGAAGAACGTTTGAAATAAGAAAAGCTGTTGGGATGATCCCAACAGCTTTTTTTATGTGCGTTTCGAATATTACCGAAGGGTCTTTATATTATGTCGAAGCACCGATATATGGAGCGCGAAATGGGTATGCTAAAAAAAATCTAGAAAGGATGATACATTTGATTGGGATTCATTCAAAATTAGAAGGACAAACATTTGCTCTTTTCCAGTTAGAAGAAATATTAAAGCCGCTCGGCTATACAATCGGCGGGAATTGGGATTATGAGAAAGGATGTTTCGATTATAAAATAGATGAAGAGGAAGGATATCAATTTTTACGATTACCGTTTACAGCTATTGAAGGAGAGCTTGATGTAAATGGAGTTATCGTTCGTCTTGATACACCGTACCTTCTGTCGCATGTGTATCAAGACGAACTAGATGATGAAGTGAATACATTTACAGCAGGGATAACGTCTTTTGATCAGTTTGCAGAACCAAAAGATTCAGATGGAGATATTCAAGCAAAATATATTGATATTGGAAAAGCTTTAGTTCGGGAATTAGAAGGATACTTGCTTAATGTTTAATTACAATCAGTAAATCATTTTTTTTCAGAGTAAATGAATGGCTAGGATTTATATGATAGTTTCCATCACGTTGTAGGCCGAGTAAAAGTATATTTTGTTTTAATAAAGCACAGTTACAATATTCGAATGTTTCACCATCATATTGCTCGGGAATATGCAGGAGTTGTAATTTATTTGCAGTAATTTCATTGTAAATTGTAAACAGCACTTCTGAAATCGAAGGAAATAATAAAGAAGCGGCAAACACATAACTTGTTAATTTATTTCCTTCAATAATTTCTGTTGCGCCTGCTCGTTTGGCGTTATGGACTTGGTCGGAAGTTAACATTTCGACGATACAATAAATATTTGGGTTTAATCCTTTCGCTGTTAAAATGGTTAAAATAGATTGCGTATCAGCAGAGCTCTCGCTTTTTTCTTTGTCAGCTGTAATCAAAATAGTATGTGCAGTACGAATGTTTGCTTTGAGTAAAATATGATCATGATGAGGACAACCTTTAATAAATTGTAAATGATGAAATGACTTAGGGAGTAGAGGGAGTGTCTCATCTATAAGAACAATATCAAGGTTTGGTTGTAATACGCGCAGTTGACTTACTACATGCTTCACACGTTCGTTCCAACCGACAACAATCATATGTTTATGACAAGAGGCGGCCTCTTCACCTTTTATTTTCATATATTGTTTACTAATCATTTCTGTAGCAAATGAGACCATATAATAAGA